>NZ_CADIJL010000006.1 GCF_902859695.1 Achromobacter ruhlandii | reverse complement strand
GCTGATCGCCGCCCTGCCCGCCGCGCCGCGCGAACTGCGCTGGACCCGCGTCGACGGCCGCGACCTGGTGCTGGCCCGTAGCAACCCGGCCGCGCCGCTACTGCTGGCGGCCGCCGACGCGCAGCCCGTCACGCTCGACCCCGTGGCCCTGCGCGCGGCCGCCGCGCGCCTGGTGCCCGGCGCCACGCTGACGGACCTGCAGGTGCTGGACCGCTACGACTTCTACTACTACGGCCGCGACGAGCACGCCATGCTCGGCCACATCGAGAAGCCGCTGCCGGTGTGGCGCCTGGTGTTCGACGACCCGCAGGCCAGCTGGGTCTACCTGGACCCGCGCACCGGCCAGGTGCTGAGCCGGCAGGACCGCGGCAACCGCGCCAGCCGCTGGCTGTTCGCCTTCCTGCACAGTTGGGACTGGACCGGCCTGCTGGCGCGGCGGCCGCTGTGGGACATCCTGCTGGTGTGCCTGAGCCTGGGCGGCGTGGCCCTGAGCCTGACCGGCGTGGTGATCGGCTGGCGCCGGCTGGGCCGCAAGCTGCGCGCCTGAAACCGCGCGGCGGCGAGGACCGGGCGGGAATGCACTATGCTCCTGCCTTGTCCCCGCACCATCGCAAGGAAAGCGCCATGTCCGACGTCACCATCTACCACAACCCCAAGTGCGGCACCTCGCGCAACACGCTGGCCATGATCCGCAATGCCGGCATCGAGCCGACCGTGGTGCTGTACCTGGAAACGCCGCCCTCGCGCGCCGACCTGAAGGCGCTGTTCAAGCGCGCCGGCATCACCGTGCGCGACGCGCTGCGCGAAAAGGGCACGCCCTACGCCGAACTCGGCCTGGATGACACCTCCCTGAGCGACGACGCCCTGCTGGACGCCATCGAGGCCCACCCGATCCTGCTGAACCGCCCCTTCGTCAGCACCCCGCTGGGCGCGCGCCTGTGCCGCCCGTCCGAACTGGTGCTGGACATCCTGCCCGCGCCGCAGCAAGGCGCCTTCACCAAGGAAGACGGCGAAGCGGTGATCGACGCGCAGGGCAAGCGCATCGCCAAGTGAGCGCCGTGGCGGCGGACTCGGCGCGGCCGCCCCGTGGCTGTCGCGGTCCGGCCCGCGCGGGCCGCGCCGCCGCGTCCCTGCCCCGCCCGCCGGCAAGTGCCACGGAAAGCCACATTCGCATCCAGAAGTAAATCCCGGGATCCGGCCACGTTTTGCAAGGGAATTGACGGCAAACCGGTCTACCATCGCGCCCAACGAAATAATTTCACCCCGATGACGCGTCATGGATTTCCTGGAACCTCTCAATCAGTCCCTGTTTCTCCTGATCAACGCCGATCCGGCCAGCCCCGGATGGCGCATCCAGGCGGGCCTGTTCGTCGCCAATCGGCTGATCCTGCTGGTGCCCATCGTACTGGCCGCGCTCTGGCTGTGGGGCGCCCAGGCCCAGCGCGACCTGGTGCTCAAAGCACTGGTCGGCATCGGCGCCGCGCTCTGCATCAGCTACCTGTGCGGCGCGCTGTGGCCGCATCCGCGGCCATTCGTGCTCGGGCTGGGCCAGGCCTTCTTCGCCCACAAGGCCACCTCATCGTTCCCCAGCAACCACACCATCATCATCGCCACGCTGGCGTTCACGCTGATCTTCGACCGGCGTTGGGCCGGCTGGGGCTATGCGACGCTGCTGCTGGCGGCCGTGGTCGGGCTGTCGCGGGTCTATCTGGGCGTGCACTTCCCGCTGGACATCGCCGGCGGCCTGCTGCTGGCGCCGGTGGCCGCCGGGCTGGCCGTGCCGGTCTGGCGCCGCGTCGGCGCGCCGCTCACGGCCATGTCGCAGGCCATCTACCGCAGGCTGCTGGCCCTGCCCATCGCGCGCGGCTGGATCCGCGCCTGACGGCCTCGATCCGGCGACCGCCCGCGCCGATGTGACGCGGGCATCCCGCCGCCGTTGCGGCCGCCTCAGGCGGCCCGCGCCAACGACGCGCCCCGCGCGGCGCGCCAGCAGGCCTCATGCTCCAGCAGCCAGCGCTTGCGATGCAGCCCGCCGCCGTAGCCGGTCAGCGACGCATCGGCGCCGATGACCCGGTGGCACGGCACCACGATCCCCACCGGATTGGCCCCATTGGCCATGCCCACGGCGCGCACCGCCGATGCCCGGCCGATACGCCCGGCCAGCGCGCCATAGCTGACCGTGTCGCCCGGCTCGATTTCGCGCAGCGCGCGCCATACCTGGCGCTGGAAATCGGTGCCGCCCAGCGCCACCTGCAACGGGTCGATCGCATCGACCTGGCCATCGAAATAAGCCAGCAAGGCGCGGCTGGCCGCCGAGGCGCGCGCGGCATCGGCCACTTTCACCGCGCCTTTGCCATACTGGCGGCGCAGCAGGGCATGCATGCGGGGTTCGTAATCCTCCCAATCGACGGCGCGCAGGCATTGCCCGGCATCGGTCAGCACGAGCATCTTCCCGATGGGGGTGGCGACCCGTTCTAGGGTGAAGGTCTGGACAGGCATGGCGGGCTCCGGGTGTGGCGTTGACGCGTCCAATATAGGGCGGCCGGCGGCAACGCGCTGGCGGATTCCGGACATGGCAATGCGCGTGACAACAGTGTCCGAAAACCGCTAGATCGTGACCGCCGACGGCGCTAGCATGGACCACATGAACCTCGACCATGACGCCTGCTACAGCGCCATCCGCGTGCGCGACGCCCGTTACGACGGCCGCTTCTTCACCGCGGTCAAGACCACGCGCATCTACTGCCGCCCGGTCTGTCCGGCGCGCACGCCGCTGTCGCGCAATGTCGTCTTCTACCCCACGGCGGCAGCCGCGCAGGAAGCGGGCTTCCACCCCTGCCTGCGCTGCCGCCCGGAAACCGCGCCCGCCGCCGGTCGCGCCCGCGATTTGCCCGACAGCGTCGCGCGCGCGCTCGGCCTGATCGAGCTCGGCGCGCTCGACGAAGCCGGCCTCGACGCCCTGGCCGCGCGCCTGGGCGTCGGCGAGCGCCACTTGCGGCGGCAGTTCCGCCAGCACCTGGGCGCGTCGCCCGTGGCCGTGGCGCAGACCCGGCGCGTACTGCTGGCCAAGCAACTGATCCACGAAACCCGCCTGCCCATGGCCGAGATCGCATTCGCGGCCGGCTTCGGCAGCATCCGCCGCTTCAATGAGATCTTCCTGGCCTTGTTCGGCCGCGCGCCGGGCGAACTGCGCCGCTCCGGCAAGCCCGACGTCTCGGCCGGCCCGCAGGGCGAAATCAAACTGCTGCTGCGCTACCGCCCGCCCTACGACTGGAGCGCCATGCTCGACTTCCTGCGCGTGCGCGCCATCCCCGGCATCGAACGGGTCACGGCCAACAGCTACACGCGCACCATCGGCCTGGACGGCGCGCAGGGCACCGTGCGGGTCGAACCCGGCGCGGGCAACGCGCTGCAGGCCACCGTCCGTTTTCCCCAACTGCATGCCCTGCCCACCATCATCGCCCGGCTGCGCCGCGTTTTCGACCTGGCCAGCGACCCCGCCGCGCTCGCGCTCCAACTGGCCCACGATCCCGTCATGGCCGCCCTCACCGCCGCCCGCCCGGGCCTGCGCGTGCCCGGCGCCTGGGACGGCTTCGAACTGGCGCTGCGCGCCGTCCTCGGCCAGCAGATCACCGTCGGCGCCGCCATCAAACTCGCCGGCAAGCTCGTCGCCGCCCACGGCCAACCCCTGGAGCAGCCCGACGGCGATCTGACCCACCTGTTCCCGACGCCGGCCGCCGTCGCCCCCGTCGACCTCGCCCCGCTCGGCATGCCCCGCAGCCGCGCCGCCACCTTGTCCGCCGTCGCCGCCGCCGCCCTGGCCGACCCGCGGCTGTTCGACACCACCAACAGCCTCGACACCGCCGTCGCCCGCCTGCGCGAAATCCGCGGCGTCGGCGAATGGACCGCCCAATACATCGCCCTGC
Organism: Achromobacter ruhlandii; assembly: GCF_902859695.1. GTDB lineage: Bacteria > Pseudomonadota > Gammaproteobacteria > Burkholderiales > Burkholderiaceae_B > Achromobacter > Achromobacter ruhlandii. The sequence goes on along the minus strand of NZ_CADIJL010000006.1, from coordinate 234,683 downwards.
GCCAACTGCGCGAACCCGACGCCTTCCCCGCCTCCGACATCGGCCTGATCCGCGCCCTGGAAAAACTCGAATCCCGCGAATACACCCCCGCCCAACTCCTCGCCCGCGCCGAAGCCTGGCGCCCCTGGCGCGCCTACGCGGCCCAGCATCTGTGGGCGGAATACTGAAGAGATTGAAAAGGAATAACGGGCCGTGCCGCCATGCAAGCGCGAGTCACCCCAATGGGCCAGCCCAACAAGACCAAAACCCAGCATCTCCGGAAAAGCCTCTAGCCCCCCCCGCGAGCGCGCAGCGCACACCCCCTCGGCGCAGCACAATGCGTATGCAAAGACCGGCCGCCCGCGCGGCCGGTCTTTGCGGGCAACGCAAATCTCTCCGCCCCCTCACTGACCTGACAGCGCCGCAAACCCAGACGCCGGTAGCCCGTTGCGCGGGGCGCCTGGGGGTGGGCAACCTCGATGCGCCCGAGGGAATCTGAAGGAGCAGCCGTAGGCTGTGACGAAGATGACAACGGGGAAGTCCGGAGCGAACGCTCCGGACCGCAATCGTGGGCGCCCACCCCCCAGGCGCCCCGCGCAACGGGCGGCCTACGAACGCGCCCGCCGCATCAAACCAGTCAGTCCCGAAAATTCTCAAACTGCAACGGCAAATCCACATCCGTCTTCTTCAACAACGCAATCGCCGTCTGCAGATCATCCCGCTTCTTCCCGCTGATCCGCAGCTTGTCGCCGTTGATCTGGCTCTCGACCTTGAGCTTGGCGTTCTTGATCGCCGCGATCAGCTTCTTGGCCACCGGCTGCTCGATCCCCTGCTTCACCGTGATCTTCTGCCGCGCCCCGCCCAGATTCTCCAGCGGATCCGCCACATCCAGGCAGCGCACGTCGATCCCGCGCGCCGACAGCCGGCCGCGCAGGATGTCCAGCATCTGCTTGAGCTGGAACGCGCTCGACGCCACCTGCGTCACCACGAAACCATCCAGTTCGAATTTCGCATCCGTGCCCTTGAAATCGAAACGGGTGGCGAGCTCGCGGTTGGCCTGGTCGATGGCGTTGGTGAGTTCGTGTTTGTCGACTTCGGAAACGACGTCGAAAGTAGGCATGACACTAAGTCCTGTCGGTAGATGAGGAAAAGGCGGCCGCGGCCGCCGCGATGCCCCATTTTAGCGGGGCTGGCGCCCATCAAGCCATCAGCACCAGCAACCGGTCCGCCTGCAACGGATGCGGCATCACCTGCGCCTGGATGCCGTACGCCAGGAACAGGTTGGCCGGCGTCAGCACCTCGGCCGGCGTGCCCTGCGCCACCGCCTGGCCGCCGCTCAGCAGCAGCAGGCGGTCGCACCAGCGCGCCGCCAGGTTCATGTCGTGCAGGATCACCAGCACGCCCGTGTTGCCCTCGTGCGCCAGCTGCGCCGCCCGTCGCATCAGGTCGGCCTGGTGCTTGGGATCGAGGCTGGCGGTCGGTTCGTCCAGCAGCAGGTAGCGGGCTTCGCCCTGGGCGCGCGCCGCGCGGCATTGCACCAGCACGCGGGCGAACTGCACCCGCTGCTGCTCGCCGCCCGACAGCTGCGGATAGCGACGCCCATCCAGGTGGCTGACGTCGGCCCATTCCAGCGCCTGCCGCGCCAGTTCGTCGACCTCGGCCGGCGACAGTTCCGGAAACGGATAGGCGCCCATTGCCACCACTTCGCGCACGCCCAGGTCGAAGGTCAGCCCGGGCTTTTGCGGCAGCACCGCGCGCTTGCGCGCCTGCTCGCGCGGCGGCATCCCGCCCAGCGCCCGCCCATCCAGCGTCAGGCTGCCGCCATCCGCGCCCAGCTCGGCCGACAGCGCGCCCAGCAGGGTCGATTTGCCGGCGCCATTGCTGCCCAGCAGGCCCACCACTTCGCCGGGATGGATCGCCAGCGACACGCGGTCCAGGATGCGCTTGCCGTCGCGCGCCAGGCTCAGGTTCTCGGCGGCCAGCATCAACCGTGCCTCCGGCCGCGCGCCAGCAGCCACAGGAAGAAGGGGCCGCCCACCAGCCCGGTCACCAGGCCGATCGGCAGTTCGGCCGGCACCACCACGACGCGCGCCAGCCAGTCCGCCAGCGTCATCACCAGCCCGCCGCCCAGCAGGCAGGCGGGCAGCAGCAGGCGATGGTTGGCGCCCAGCGTCATGCGCACCAGGTGCGGCACCACCAGCCCGACGAACACGATGGTGCCGCTGGCGGCCACCAGCGGCCCGACGATCAGGGTGCAGGCCAGCACCAGCCGCGCCCGCGCCTGCTTGAGCGAATAACCCAGGTGCTGGGCCTCGCGCTCGCCCAGCAGCAGCGCGTTCATCACGCGCCACTGGCGCATCAGCCAGAGCGACAGCAGTAGCACCCACGGCCCCAGGAAGGCCAGCAGCTTCCAGCTGGCGCCGGCCAGGCTGCCCATGTTCCAGAAAGTCAGGTCGCGCAGTTGCGCGTCGGACGCCATGAAGGTGAACAGCCCGATCAGGCTGAAGGCGATGGCGGTGATCGCCACGCCCGCCAACAGCAGCCCCGCCACGCCCGGCACGCGCCGTCCCACCAGATAGGCCGACAGCGTCGCGACCAGGCTGCCGATGAAGGCGCCCGGCGCGGTGTACCAGAAGCCGCCCGGCGTCATCACGATGGCGCTGACCGCGCCCAGCGAAGCGCCAGCGGAAATGCCGATCAGCCCCGGTTCGGCCAGCGGATTGCGGAACAGCGCCTGCAGCGCCGCCCCCGAGATCGCCAGGCCCGCGCCCATCACCACCGCCAGCAGCACCCGCGGCAGGCGGATGTCGATCAGCACGTTGCGCCACAGCGCCTGCTCCGGCGTGGGCGTGCCCCACAACAGCGCCGGCAGCTCGCGCAACGGAATCGAGACCGCGCCGCTGGCGCTGGCCGCCAGCACCGCCGCCACCACCGCCACAGCCAGCAACACCAGCGCCAGCGGCGGGCTAGCGCGCCATGGCATGCGCGGCCTCCTGCTTGAGCTGGATCAGCGCCTGCGGCAAGCGCGGCCCCAGCCCCAGGATCAGCAGGTCGTCCATGACGATGATGCGCCGCTTCGCCGCGGCCTGTGTCACCGCGATGCCGGGCAGGCGCGCAAAGCCATCGAGGCCGCCGCTGGCCTGCAGCGATTCGCGCGTGATGATGATCAGGTCGGGCGCCAGCGCGCCGATGGCCTCGGGCGACAGCGGCTTGTAGCCCTGCTGGCCGTCCAGCACGTTGGCCAGCCCGGCCAGGTGCATGACTTCGGCCGCCGCGGTGCCGCGCCCCGCGCCTTGCGGCGCGCCGTTGCGGTTGATCAGCAGCAGCGCCCGCGCGCGCGCGGCCGGCATGGCCTCGGCCTTGGCCAGCTCGCGCGTCACGTCCCGCACCATCTGCTCGCCGGCCGGCGCCACGTCCAGCGCGCCGGCCACGGCGCGGATGCGCGCCTTGAGCGAATCGACCGACGGCGCGTCCGGCACGCTCACCAGCCGCACCCCGACTTCGCCCAGGCGCTTGAGCGCCTCGGGCGGCCCGGCCTGCTCCGAGGCCAGCACCAGGTCGGGCTTGAGCGCAAGTACGCCTTCGACCGGCACCGCGCGGTAATAGCCAACGCGCGGCAACCGGGTCGCGGCCTCCGGGTACAGGCTGGACTGGTCGTCGCCGACCAGCCGGCCGCCCTGCCCCAGGCCGTAAACGATCTCGGTCACGCTGCCGCCCAGCGTCACCACGCGTTCGGGCGGCGCCGCCTGCGCGCCCGCCACCAGCATCCAAGCCGCCACCGCCAGCCATTTCTTCATTGCATCATCCTCAAGCGGCCAACGGCACGCGGCACAGGCCCGACATCAATTCACGCCACCCCGCCAGCTCCGGCTTGCCCGGCTTGCGCTCGCCGAAGAACTGCGCGATCAGATCGCCGCTGGACGAATACAGTTCCAGCGACGTCACCCAGCCATCGCTGGTGGGTTTGTTCACCACCCAGGCCGACGCGATGGCGGTGGTGTCCAGGTGCAGGTTGAAGGTCGGATCCAGCACGTTGAACCACGGGCCGGTGCGGCGCAACTGCCGAACCGGGCCGGTGTGGATCTGGATCATGCCGCGGTTGCCCACGAAGCACATGATCGACAGGCCGCTGGCCGCCGCCGACTCCAGCATGCGCTCGACCGACTCCGCCGGCACCGTCTGCGCCAGGTCTTCGCCGGCCGCGGCCAGCGCCGCCAGCCGCGACACCTTGAACTTGCGCAGCAGCGGAAAGAACTCGTGCGTGTCCTGCATGCCCAGCCAGGCCTGGCGCCACCGGGCGCTGTCCTCGACGCTCGGCGCGTCGGCGGCGGGCGCATAGGGCGCGGTCTCGGGCCAGCGCGAAGCGCCGGCGAACCTGGCCACCAGCGCGTCATACGCGGCGACGTCGGTGGCTTCGGTGCGGTAGACCTTGTGCACCGCCACGCCCGCGCCGTCGAAGAACTGCAGGCTGTGGCGGCCGTCCTGCTCGACCGCCCAGGCCGACTTCCAGCACGAGAAGAATACGCGCAGGTCGATGTCAGGCCCCAGCACCAGGCCGACCGGTCCGTCGGCCTGGATGTCCAGGTAGGCGCCGTGGCGCTCATGCACGCACCAGTCATTGCGCGTCAGGGCCATCACCGGGCCCAGCGTGCCCAGTTCGCGGAAGATCTCCTGCGGCTGGCCGTGCAGTTCGGTGGCCTTGACGCCGCCACAGCCGGCCGCGACCCATTCGGCCTCGGACACGCCGAGTTCCTGGGCCAGGTTGCGGGCGCGCAGGCCGGGCCTGGACGCCGCCAGCGCGTCGTTGCGGGCGCGCAGCTCGGCGGCGCGGGTCGCGAAATCAGGATGCTTCACTTCTTGGTTCATTGCGGTCTCTCCGGCCGGAATGGAAAATCAGGACTGCCGCCGCTGTCGCGCAGCGGCGGCAGCGCGGGTCAGTATTGATAAGTCAGCGAGACGCGCAGGCTGCGCCCCGGCTCCGTGTACCAGTCAACCGGCCGCGGCAGGGCCGTGGCGCCGGCGGTCGGCACGTTGATCGCTTCCCAGTACTTCTTGTCGAACAGGTTGAACACGCCAGCCTGCACCTGCAGCCCCTTGACCGCCGTCGGCCGCCAGTAGCCCATGAGGTCCACCACGCCGTAGCCGGGCGCCTGGAAGTCGCGGTTGGGCGTCGAGGCGCCGGCCTCCGGGTATTCGACCTTGTTGCGACGCAGGGCGGTCGTCAGCAGCGCGTCCACGCCCCACACGTCGCGGCCATAGCCCACGCCCAGCACCGCCTTCAGCGGCGCCACCGAGTTCAGGTATTGGCCGGTGCCTTCGTCCTTGCCCACGGCCCACGCCAGCGAACCCCACGTGCGCCAGCCCGGCGAGAACTTCCAGTGCGCGCTGGCCTCGGCGCCGTAGATGCGCACCTTGGCGCGGTTGACGTTGCCGGTGATGCCCAACGGGTACTGCCCGGCCCAGCCCGGCTGCCATTGCGGCGAGTTGGCATCCAGCGGCACGTTGCTGTCGATGAAATTCTGGTAGCGGTTATCGAAGAACGATACCGCGCCGCCGAGCGAATCGGAACCCAGCTTGGCGCCCAGTTCCCACCCCTTGCTGGTTTCCGGCTTCAGGTAGGGATTGCCGACCCGCAGGTAGGTGCCGGGGCCGCCGTAGTTGGTGTAGAGCTGCGTCGCGCTGGGCGCCTTGAAGCCATAGGCGTACTGCGCGTACAGGCTCAGCGCGTCGGCCGCCTTCCAGGTGGTCAGCAGCTTGGGCGAGAAGCGCCCGCCGCTGTTCTCGGGCGGCAACACGCCGCCGTTGCGGTTGCTGGCGTAGCTTTCGGTGGACCTGGGCTTCTGCTCGTAGTGGTCGTAGCGCAGCGCCGGCATGACGGTGTAGCGGCCATCGCCGAAGCTGAATTCGTCCGACATCCACAGCGCCCACTGGCTGCCCTTGGACAGCGGCACGTCGGCCTGGTTGGTGTGCAGCATGTCGCAGGTGCGCGGGCCGAACGGCGCCGGCGTGCCGGCCCGCACGGTGGGGCAGTTGTCGTAGCCGCTGGAGTTCTGCTCGGTCTTGTTGCCATACCACTCGCCGCCCACGGTCCACAACTGCGACACCGTGTTGCCCGCCAGCCGCTTGGTCAGTTCGCCATTGGCGCCGAACATGGTCTGGCGGATGGAGTTGTTGCGGCCGTAGGCGCCACTGGGGAAGCCATAGCTGAACGGATCGCCGGGAATGATGTTGGCGCGCGCATCGCGGCTGCGTTCGCCATCGAGCGCGCTGTCGAGCTGCATGCGCTGCCAGTACACCACCGCCGTGGCGCTGTCGATCCAGCCGCCCTCGGCGGGCGCCTTGTAGGAATAATCGAGCGACACGCGCTGGCGCTCGGTTTCCTTCCGGGTGGTGTTCTCGCCGATCAGGTAGCTGGTGCCCGGCCCCTGTTCGAACATGCTGTCCTGCGTGGCCTTGCGCTTGAAGTATTCGCCGGTCAGGCCGAAGCGGTGGCCGCCCTCGACGCGCTGCTGCAGCTTGAGGAGGAAACTGCGCTGGTCATAGTCTTCGGGCGTGGGTTCGCTGCGGCGCGGGCCGTAGCCGCCGACGTCGCCGCGATTGTCCAGCGCATGGCCGTTGCGCACGCCCGCCTGCACCAGCCAGAAGGTATTGCGGTGGATCTGCCCGGCCAGCGCGGCGTTGGCGCCCCAGCTGCTGTCGGCGGTGTCGTAGTCGGTCTTGGCCAGCGCGCCGAAGGTCTTGCCGTCGCTCAGCAGGTCCGAGGGATCGAGCGTGTACAGGTCGGCCATGCCGGAGATGGCGCCCGAGCCGCCCGCGCTGGCGTCGGCGCCGCGCACGATGTCCAGGCGTGACAGGGAATTGAAGTCCACCGCCTCCAGCCCGCCCTTGACGCCGCGCGCGCCGTCATCGAGCCACGGCAGGCGGATGCCATCCACCCGCGTCAGCACGCGATCCTGGTCAAGCCCGCGAATGTTGATGCTGTTGTTCTGGCGGTTGAAGTTCACGCCCGGTTCCAGGCGCTTGCCCAGGTCGCTCCAACCGCGCACCTGCGCGTCGTCCAGGCGCTTGCGGTCGCTGCGGGTCTCCCACGCCGGCGTGACCGCCGCGCCCTCGCCCTCGACCGTGACCGGTGTCAGCTGCGTCACGCCGCGGGACGGCAACGCCTGCAGCACGAACACGCCCGGGCTGCGCTCGCGCGCGGCCAGGCCGCTGCCGGCCAGCAGGCGGGCGAAGCCGTCAGCCACGGCGTAATCCCCGTTCAGGCCGGCGCCACGCCGCTGGCCCACCAGCGCCGCGTCGAACAGCACCGTGACGCCGGCGTTGTCGGCGAAACGCGACAGGTTCTCGGCCAGCGGGCCGGCCGGAATGCGGTAGGTGCGCGCCTGCTCGGTCGGCGCGATCTGCGCCAGCGCGGCGGCGGCCGGCCACAGCGCAACGGCTGGGGCAGCCAGCGCGGTGGCGATGCGCAGCGCCAGGGCCAGGCGGGTCAGTCGGCATGGAACCTCTCGGTTGAGTGAATAGCCGCGCGCGCGGCTGGCGGGGAAATGAGCCATGGTCGTCCTTTCGATCCAACGGGTATCGGCATTCGTCTGCCTCTACTGACCATGACCCGGGAAAAATGCGAACCGGACAACTCCCTCTCGGTTTTTTTGTAACGGCGACGATTCAAGCCTGGCCGACGCGCGGCAGGATCGTCACCCAATACGCGCTGCGATAGCGCACCTGCACCGGCAGCGTGGACGGCAGGGCCGCCAGCACCGCGTCGGTGTCATGCAATTGGAATGCGCCGGAAATCCGCAGCCCGGCCACGGCCGGATCGCAACGCAGCACGCCCGGCCGATAACGGCTCAATTCGGCCGCGAACGCATCCAGGCGCCAGGCGCTGGCATGCAGCACGCCACGCATCCAGTCGGTGGCGTGCGGATCGGCCGGTTCGGGCCGCGGCACCTCACCGGCGCGCAGCCAGGCCTGCTCGCCCGCCGCCAGCGCCACCCAGGCGCCGGCGCGGCCCAGCATGACGCGGCCCTCCTGGACGCTGACGCGGCACGCCGCGCCCGCGTCCTGCACGCAGAATCGCGCCGCCCGCGCCTGGACATCGCCCAGCCGCGTGCGGACCACGAACGGGCGGGGATGGGTGCCGGCCTCGGCCACCGCGTGGACCGCGATCTCGCCGGCGCGCAGGCGCACCAGCCGCAGGTCGCCGTCGTACAGCACGTCGACGGCGCTGGCCGTGTTCAGGCGCAGGGACGACCCATCGCCCAGGGCCACCTGGCGCTGCTCGCCGGCCGCGCTGCGGTAGTCGGCGCTCCATTCGAACGGACTGGCGCGCCAGGCGGCCCAGCCCGCCGGGCCGGCCACGACCAACGCCGCCAGCGTCTTGACGGCCGCGCGCCGGCCGGCCGATTCGGGCCGGTTCAGCGCCGCCATGCCCAGCGCCGCCGGGACCAGCCCGAGGCGCTGATTGACCCGCTGCGCGCGCTGCCAGGCGTTCTCGTGTTCGGCCTTGCTGGCGCGCCATTGGGCGCAGGCGCGGACGTCGGCGTCGGTGGCCCGCTCGGAGCTCAGGCGCATCAACCAGCGCGCCGCTTCGCGCGCGACCTTGCGGTCGACCGCGGGCAGCGCCGCGGCCGCCCACGACAGGCTCACATCACCGCCAGGATGCATTGTTCGTATCCCTTGGCAATGTAGCGATGCACCGAGCGCGTCGACACATTCAACCGCGCGGCGATCTCGGTGTGGCTGAGGCCTTCGATCTGCGCCATCAGGAACGCCTGCCGCGCCGGCCGCGCCAGGCCGGCCAGCATCTCGTCGATTTCCTGCAATGTTTCGAGGATGAGCAGGCGTTGCTCGGGCGATGGCGCCTGCGCCTCGGGCAAGGCGGCCAGCGCCTCCAGGTAGGCGAGTTCGAGCGAACGGCGCCGATGGTGGTTCAGCAGCAGGCGCTTGGCGATGGTGGTCAGGTAGGCGCGCGGTTCGCGCAGCGCGTCGAGTTCCTGGCGATGGCGCAGCACGCGCAGGAAGGTGTCCTGGGCCAGATCGGCGGCGTCGCAGGAATTGCCCAGCTTGCCCCGCAACCAGTTGTGCAGCCATCCGTGGTGCGCGCGGTAAAGCAGATGGACGGCGTCGCCGGAGGCTAGCGCAAGGTTGGACACGGTGGGCTCCCGAACTTTCTTGATCACAAATAAAAATCAATCTCATTCTAAATGGAAACCCCTGATGCGCGTCAAGACGCCCGCCGGCGCCCCTGCCGGATATATGATGGGGACAGATTCGGCCGGGATCTCCCCGGCGGCCACCGCCCACAGCCAGCCCTTGCCGTCGACATTGCGACGACGCGGGCCATTCCCGAAGCCCGACACCATGCTCTACAGCGCGCTCAAACTCATCCACCTGCTGGCCGTGATCCTGTGGGTCGGCGGCATGCTGTTCGCCCACTGTTTCCTGCGGCCGGCGGCCGCACGACTGGAGCCGCCGCAACGGCTGCGCCTGATGGACGCGGTGCTCGGCCCCTTCCTGAACGCGGTACTGGCCGCCATCGTGCTGATCCTGGCGACCGGCGCGCTCATGATCGGCCAGGAGGCGGCCCAGGCCGCGCGCAGCGGCGGCGCCTTCTTCATGCCGCGCGCCTGGACCGTGATGGCCGCGGGCGGGCTGGTGATGACGGCCATCTATGGCTACATCCGCGCCGCGCTCTATCCGCGCCTGCGCGCGGCGGTGGCCGCGTCGGAATGGCCGCGCGGCGGCCAGGCCATGGCGGGCATCCGCCGCTGGGTCGGCGTCAACCTGGCGCTGGGGCTGCTGATCGTGGCGGCCGTCTTCCTGCTATAGCCGGGCGCAGCTATCGGCCCGGCTTGGCCGCCTATCGGATTTCTTTGGACTGGTGCAATACGCCGTACATCCGGCGTGGCCACACTGGACCGGACTCTCGCGGGTCTTGAACATACAAGGAAAATCCATGATCAAACGCGTCTTGCCCCTGGCCGCCCTGGGCCTGTCCCTGGCCACCCTCTCGGCCGCCTTCGCCGCTCCCATCGACAACAGCGCGCTGGAGCAGCCCGCCTTCCGTGAACACAAGACCACCTATGGCGTGGTGTACCGCCTGCCCAAGGAAGTGAACGCCGTGCTGGACGCCAAGGTCAACGGCACGCTCAAGCAGGACCTGCTGGCGCTGGGCCTGAAGACCGAGGCCGCAACGCCCAATATCCCGCACGTGACCGTGGTCCACATCCACAGCGCCGACAGCGCCACGCCGCAGCGCATGCTGCGCGCGCTGCCCAAGCCGCCGGCGCCGCTGCAGGTGACGCTCAAGGACTTCTATCCGACCGAAGCCGCCAAGGGCGCGGGCCACCCTTGGTGGCTGGACCTGGGCGTGGTCAAGAGCGGCGCGGGCTTCGAGGCCATGATGGCCTACAACACCGTGACCACCGCCGCCCTGGCGCCGCTGCGCGACGGCCCGCTGCCGCGCGTGACCGGCCCGGTCTACGCCAAGATGGCCGATGCCGGCCGCGAGCTGGTCAAGACCATGGGCGTGAGCGGCGTCAACGTGATGAAGGACGGCAAGGAAGTGCGCGCCCACAACCCGCACACCACGCTGGTCTACAGCATGACGCCGTACGACGCGCGCCTGGCCGACGCCATGAAGCAGGAGTCCGCCAAGTTCAACGCCGCGCTGCCCGACGGCATCCAGGCCACCTTCAAGGACGTGTCCATCGTCGAGATCGGCTTTGCCGGCAACGTGCTGCGCGAGATCTACCGCGTCAGCCTGGAAGACGGCTCGGCCATCGACGTGGCCACCGGCAAGCCGGTCGCCCGCTAAGCCGGGACGTCGGCGGCCAGGCGCTCGCGCAGCACGTCGCGCACCTGGCCGCGCAGCCACGCCTGCAACGGCGAGGCGTGCTGGCGGCGCGCCCACACCATCGCCAGTTCCATGCGCCGCAGGCGCGCTGGCATCTCCAGCATCGCCAGCGGGAAATGGCGGCAGTGCGCCCGCGCCACGCTGGCCGGCATGGTGGTGGCGTAGTCGGTCTCCACCAGCACATAGGGCGCCACGCCGAAGCCCGACAGATAGGCCGAGAATGCCATGCGGCCGGCGCCCGGCTTGAGCAGCCGGTCGAAGGTCGTCTCGCGGCCGTACATCTGCTCGAACGCGAACCACTTGATGGCGCCCAGGTCGGCCAGCGTCAGGGCGCCGCGCCCGGCCCAGGGATGCCGCGCCGACAGCACGCAGACGCGGCGGTCGGTGTGCAGCGCATCGCGGTGAAAGCGCGCCGGCACCTTGCCGAACAGGCCGATGGCGATATGCAGCCGTTCGGCCTCCAGGTCGTCGGGCGCGAAATCGCCGTGCAGCGACTGGAAGCGCAGCGTCACGCCGGGCGCGGCGCGGTGCAGCCGCTCGATCAGCGGCGCGGCCAGCAGGATTTCGCTGTGCGCGCCGGTGCCGATGTTGACCACGCCTTCGGCGCGCGCCGGATCGAAGGCCTCGGGCGGGCGCAGCGCGGCCTCGATCTGCGCCAGCGCGTCATGCACCGACGCGTGCAGCTCCAGCGCCCGCTCGGTCGGAACGAAACGTCCCTTCACCACCACCAGCAGCGGGTCCTCCAGCCGCAGGCGCAGGCGCGCCAGGTCGCGGCTGATGGCCGGCTGGGTCTTGTGCAGCAGGCGCGAGCTGGCGGTGGCGCTGCGCGTGCGCATCAGCACGTCGAAGGTCAGCAGCAGGTTCATGTCGAGCCTGCGCAGCGAGGGCAAGGAGTGGGGGTCGCTCATGGCGCCATGCTATGCCGTAACTGAATGACTGAAAAGAACCATACCGGATTCGATATGGTGGTCTTGCGCCGCCGGCATTGGGCAGGCGCGGCCGGCTTGGCTACAGTCCGCCACGGACCGGGCGTTTCGACCCGGCCGCCCGCTACGGAGACAACCATGGGCCCCACCCGCCACCTTCCCGCGCCCCGGCGCATCCGCCCCGTGCTGGCCCGCTGGGCCGGCCGCGCCCTGCTGGCGCTGGCCGCCTGCCTGCCGCTGGCGGCCCATGCCACCGATTTCCCCAGCCGCCCGATCACGCTGGTAGTGCCCTTCCCCGCCGGCGGCACGCCCGACATCCTGGCGCGCCTGCTCAGCGACAACCTTTCCAAGCGCCTCGGCCAGCCGCTGATCGTCGAGAACCGCGCCGGCGCCGGCGGCAACATCGGCGCGCAGGCGGTGGCGCGCGCCGCGCCCGACGGCCAGACGCTGCTGATGTGCGCGTTCGGTTGCACCGTGGCGCCGTCGCTCTACCAGCCGGCGCCCTACGACATCGTCAAGGACTTCGCGCCCGTCGCCATGATCGGCACGGTGCCGAGCGTGCTGGTGATCAATCCCAAAGTGCCGGCCGACACGCTGCCGGCGCTGCTGGCGTATGCCCGCGCCAACCCCGGCAAGCTCAATTCGGCCTCCTCCGGCATCGGCGGCTCGGCCCACCTGGCGACCGAGCTGCTCAAGCAGCGCGCCGGCATCGACCTGGCCCACATCCCGTACAAGGGCGCCGGCCAGGTGGCGGCCGACCTGCTCGGCGGCCAGGTCGACATGTACTTCGACAACCTGCCGGCCTCGCTGGCCAACATCCGCGCCGGCAAGCTGCGCGCCCTGGCCGTGGCCAGCGCCGCGCGCGCCCCGGCGATTCCGGACGTGCCGACCTTCGCCGAGGCCGGCGTGCCCGACTTCCTGATCACGCCCTGGTTCGGCGTGATGGCGCCGGCCGGCACCCCGGCCCCGGTGCTGAACACGCTGCACGACGCCTTCGCCCAGGCGCTGCAGGCGCCCGAGGTGGCGGCCAAGATGCGCGAATTGGGCGTCGAGACCGCCGCCGGCTCGCGCGCCGACCTGGGCCGCTTCGTCACCACCGAAACGGCCAAGTGGAAACAGGTCATCGAGACCAACCACATCAAGGCCGAATGATGGCCGCGCCCCTGGACGACGGCGCGGCGCTGGCGCCGATCCGCCTGCGCGACATGGGCGCCTTCCATGTCGGCGGCCGCGACCTGGCGCTCAGCGGCCTGCCGCGACGCGAGCTGATCATGGCCGAAGGCGGCCAGCCGGTGGCGCTGGATCCCAACGGCACCTACCGCGTCGAACAGATGTATGCGCAGTACTTCCTGTCGGAGCCGGCCAGCGGCCGGCCGCCGCTGGCGTTCTGGCATGGCGGCGGCATGACCGGCGCGGCCTGGGAGACCACGCCGGACGGCCGCCAGGGCTGGCTGCACTATTTCCTGCGGCGCGGCTGGGACGCCTACCTGTGTGACGCGGTGGAACGCGGCCGCGCCGGCGCCGCGCCGCACGTCTGGCCCGACGCGCCGGTGGTGCAGGCGCGCGAGGACTGCTACACGCGCTTTCGCATCGGCCGCCCGGGCACCCGGCCCGGCCCCGGCAGCGCCTACCCGGACACGCAATTCCCGCTGGAGGCGTTCGACGAGCTGGCCGCGCAGATGGTGCCGCGCTGGGTCCACACCGATGCCGCCATCCTGCGCGCCTACCAGGCCTTCCTGGAGCGGATCGGCGCGGCCATCGTGGTCTGCCATTCGCAGGCCGGCGTGTTCGGCATCCGCGCCGCCCACGCTCTGCCCGAGCGGGTGCGCGCGCTGGTGGCGCTGGAGCCGGCCAGCATCCCGGACCTCGGGCCCGGTGCCCGCTACGACACTCCCACGCTGGTCGTGATGGGCGACCACATGGACACCGATCCGCGCTGGCCGCGGATGCGCGCACGGGTGCGGGAATTCGCGGCGCGCCATGCCAGCGTCACGGTGCTGTCGTTGCCCGACCTGGGCATCCGCGGCAACTCGCACATGCTGATGATGGACCGCAACAGCCTGGAGTTGGCCGGGCGGGTGCACGACTGGCTGGCGGCGCTGCCGGGTTGAGGACGGCCGGATCAAGAACGGCGGGCCGCGGCTTCCCGCTGCTGCCATTCCATGGCAGCATTACGCCGTCCCGCCCTCCCCCGCTCCCATGTCCCGCACCGAACGCCTCCTGGACCTGCTGCAGACCCTGCGCTGCCACCGCCTGCCCGTCAGCGGCCACCGCCTGGCCGCCGACCTGGGCGTCAGCCTGCGCACGCTGTACCGCGACATCGCCACGCTGCAGGCGCAGGGCGCCGAGATCGAGGGCGAGCCTGGCATCGGCTACGTGCTGCGGCCCGGCTTCATGCTGCCGCCGCTGATGTTCAGCACCGAGGAGATCGAGGCCCTGGTGCTGGGCACCCGCTGGGTGGCCGGCCGTTCCGATCCGCGCCTGGGCCAGGCCGCCGCCAACGCGCTGGCCAAGATCAGCGCGGTGCTGCCGCGCGAACTGCGCGACGAACTGGACGCCATTCCGCTGCTGGTCGGCCCCAGCAGCTGGGCGGTGGTCGACCGGGTCGACCTGTCGCTGATCCGCCAGGCCATCCGCGGCGAGCAGAAAATCGCCATCACCTACCGCGACGACAAGGGCGCCGATTCCGAACGCGTCATCTGGCCGTTCGCCCTGGGATTTTTCGACAGCGTGCGCATCGTCATGGCCTGGTGCGAACTGCGCCAGGACTTCCGCCATTTCCGCACCGACCGCATCGCCACGCTCGAAGCCGGGCAACGCTATCCACGCCGCCGCCAGGCCTTGCTCAAGGAGTGGCGCGCCATCAATACGGCCAAGGGCGACCCCTGCTGATCCCTGGCGTGCGCCGCGCGCCGGCGGGTGCGACATCGGCATGAAGACTGCTGACAAAATCTGACAGCATGGCTCTCTAAGATGAGCGCTCATTCAACCAGGAGCGCATCATGTCCGCCAAGAACTTCGTCATTTTCTACGTCGACAAGCCCGAGGCCAGCGCGGCGTTCTACAGCGCGCTGCTGAACCGCCCGCCCGTCGAAAGCTCGCCCACCTTCGCCCTGTTCGCGCTCGACTCCGGCCTGATGCTGGGCCTGTGGTCGCGCCACACCGTGGAACCGGCCGCCGCCGGCCGCGGCGGCTGCACCGAACTGGCCTTCACCGTACCCGACGCCGACGCGCTCAACCAGCGCCACCTCGACTGGAGCCTGCGCGGCCTGCCGATCCTGCAGGCCCCCACCAACATGGACTTCGGCCGCACCTTCGTCGCGCTCGACCCCGACGGCCACCGCCTGCGGGTGTTCGCCCCGGCGCCAGAACCCGCCCCCGCCGCCGTCGAAGACGAACTGATCACGATCCCAGCATTCCCAGGAGCCTGAACCACAGGTAGTCCAGCGGCACCAGCGCCACGAACGACACCAGCGCGGTCAGCAGGCTCAACGCCAGGCCGCTGCGCGCCGGCACCTGGCCCATGCCCATCGCCACCACAATGGGCGAGGCCTGGTACGGCATGATGACGGTGGCGTAGCCGGCCACCTGCGCCATCAGCACCGTCATCAGCGAAAAGCCCGAGGCCTGCGCCAGCGTCTCGGCCAGCGGCGTATACAGGGCCGGCACGCCGTTGGCCGTGACCACGAAGTTCAGCGCCGCCGACAGTCCCACCAGCGAAAAGAAGCTCTGCATCGGCGCCTCGGGCGACAACGGCAGCCAGTCCAGCAGGGCGCGGCCGATGATGCCGCCCAGGCCGCTGTCGGCCACCATCGCCGCCAGTCCCAGAATGCCCGCCACGTAGATCGCGGTGCGGAAATTCACTTCCTTGCCGAACTGCTCGCCGCTGACGAAACCCACCTTGGGCAACAGACACACACAGGCCGACGCCAGCCCGATCCAGGCCGGCGACACGCCGTGCCATCCGTCCGTCACCCAACCCAGCAACGTCAGCCCCAGCAGCACGGCCAGGCGCTTTTCCGCCGCCGACAGGGGTTGGGCGGCGGGCGCCGGCGGCGCCGCCTCGGGGGTGTCGCGGAACAGCCAGGCAATACAGGCCACCAGCACCGCGCCTTTCAGGATGCCCAGCACCGGCGCATGCAGCCACAGATACGGCAGATAACCCAGCTGCAGGCCATAGCTCGATTCGATGCTGCCGGCCATCACCAGATTCGGCACGTTGGCCGGCAGGATGGAGGTGGACAGCTGGAAGGTGCCGAAGCCCACCGCCAGCGCCAGCCCAATGCGTCCACGACGGCCCGCCACCAGCCCGATCTGGTCGGCATAGGCGAGCACGATCGGCATCAGCAGCGCGATGCGGCCCATGTTCGACGGCATCACGAAGGCCAGCAGGTAGGTCAGCGCCACCACGCCGGCCACCACCTTCGGATACGAACCCGACAGGCGCCGCGACAGCGCGCCCGCCATGCGGTCGGCCAGGCCGGTGTACTTCAGCGCCAGCCCCAGCACATGGCCGCTCAGCACCAGCCAGAACGCCGCCGACGAAAACCCGGAGAACACCACCTCGCGCGGCGCGGCCACGAAGATCATGGCCGCGCTGAAGAACAGCAGCGCCGTCAGGTACTCAGGCAGCCGCGAAAAGGCCCACAACGCGATCGTGATCGCGGTGATCAGCGCGGGTAGAATCGGAAAACCGGAGGCGACAAGATGCATGGAAAAACCACCACGAGAACACGGATCGGCGCAGTGTACGGACCCTGTCCCGCGCTGAAAATGCGCGATTCGCAGAGGCTGCCTGCGCGCCTCGCGTAGGCTCGCCGCCATGCGTTTCGACCTGACCGACCTGGCGCTGTTCCTGCACGTGGTGCAGGCAGGCAGCATCACCCACGGCGCCGCCCGCGCCAACCTGGCGTTGGCCGCCGCCAGCGCCCGCATCCGCAACCTCGAAGCCTCGCTCGGCGCGCCGCTGCTGGAGCGCCGCCGCCAGGGCGTCATTCCCACCCCGGCCGGCCTGAAGCTGGCCGCCCATGCCCGCGTCATGCTGGCCCAGGCCGACCGCCTGCGCGACGACCTGGCCGATTTCTCCGGCGAATTCGGCGGCTCGGTGCGCCTGCTGTCCAATACCAACGCGCTGACCGCCTTCCTGCCCGAAGCGCTCAGCGGCTTCCTGGCGGCGCATCCGCGCATCAACGTCGAATTGCAGGAAATGCTGAGCGACGAGATCGTCGAGTGCATCGCCGACGGCTCTGCCGATATCGGCATCGTCGCCGGCACGGTCGACACCGGCGCCCTGCAGACCCACGCCTACCGCGCCGACCGCTTCGTGCTGATCGTGCCGGCCGGCCACGCGCTGGCGGACCGGGCCGAGGTCGCGTTCCGCGACGTGCTGGACGAGGACTTCGTCGGGCTCGACCGCAGCAGCGCGCTGCAACGCTTCCTGGCGCGGCAGGCGCTGGTGGTCGGCAAGCCCATCAAGCTGCGGGTGCAGTTGCGCAGCTTCGACGCCATGTGCCGGCTGGTCGAGGCCGGCGTGGGCGTGGGCATCGTGCCCGAAACCACGGCCAACAGCATGCGCCAGCTGCTCAGGGTGACGCCGGTGGCGCTGTCCGACGCCTGGGCCGTGCGCGAGCTGCTGCTGTGCGTGCCATCGCGCGATACCCTCAGCGCCCGCGCCCGCCGCCTGCTCGACCATCTACTGGCGGACGCGGCGGCGGTCACGCCGCCGCGTACAGATCCGTCATGAACTGCGTGGCCTTGATGCCGGTGCCGGTCAGCAGCACCACCGTGCGCTCGGCATCGCGGATGGCGCCGCGCGCCCGCAGCCTGTCCAGCGCCGCCGCGGCGCTGGCGCTGGTGGGCTCGGCATAGAGCCCCATCGCCGCCAGCTTGCGCACCGCGGCGATGATGTCCGCCTCCGGCACGGCCACCGTCTGGCCGCCGCTGGCGCGGATCGCCTGCAGCACTTCGCGCAGGCGCACCGGCTGCCTGATCGCGGTGCCCTCGGCCACGGTCGGCAGCACGTCGCGCGCCACCGGCGTGTCGACGCCAGCCTGGAAGCTGGCGTCCAGCGGCGAGCAGTTCAGCGGCTGGGCCACGAACAGGCGCGGCAGGCGCTTGATCTGCCCGGCCGCCAGCAGCTCGGCAAAGCCGATGGCGCAGCCCAGCACGTTGCTGCCCGCGCCCGCCGGAATCACCACGTTGTCCGGCGCCTGGAAACCGAAGTCCTCCCACATCTCGTAGGCGATGGACTTGGTGCCCTGCAGGAAAAACGGCTGCCAGTTGTGGCTGGCATAGAAGATCCGCGCGGCGGCCTCGATCGCGGCGGTTTCGGCGTTCTCGCGCGGCCCCTGCACCAGTTGCACGTTGGCGCCGAACGCGCGGATCTGCGCCACCTTGGCGCTGGACGTGTAGGCCGGCGCGAAGATCGTGACGCCCATGCCCGCCGCCGCGCCGTACGCCGCGATGGCGGCGCCGCCATTGCCCGAACTGTCCTCGGCGATGGCGCCGATGCCGATCTGGCGCAGCCACGACAGCATTACCGCGGCGCCACGGTCCTTGAAGCTGCAGGTGGGGTTGAACCATTCCAGCTTGAAATGCGGCCGCAGCCAGCCCCAGGCGCGCTCCACCATCGGCGTGCAACCCTCGCCCATCGATACCGGGCGCGTCACGGCGCCGGGCAGCGCGGCCCGGTAGCGCCACAGCGAGCGTTCGCGGCGGTCGATGTCGTCGGGCGAGATGCCCGGCAGCGGCGAGATCATCAGCGGCGTGCGCGCATCGGAACACCAGCGGGCCTCGTCCAGCGCATGGCGCGCGCCGGTGAGGGGGTCGAAATAGTGGGGGTCGTGCATGGCGGTCAACCTGGCGAAGAGTCGGGAAGGGCCGCAGTCTAGGTCCGCCCAGGCGGTCCTCGTTGCAATATCATGTTGCGATAATTGCAATGGAGAATCGCCATGGAACGTGGCGCCCTATGGGAATACCAGGTGTTCTGCGCCGTCGCGGAACGCCAGAGCTTCGTGCTGGCGGCGCGCGCGCTGGGCGCCTCGCCCAGCGCCGTCACGCGCGCGGTGCAGGCCCTGGAGCGCCAGGTCGGCGCGCAGCTGCTGTTGCGCAGCAAGAGCAGCGTGGCGCTGACGCCGCAAGGCGAAAGCTACTTCGAATACGCGCGCGAGCTGCTGCGCCTGGAAAGCCAGGCGCGCGAGGCCTTGCACGACGCCCAGCAAGGCGACCAGGGCCGCCTGCGCTTCTCCGCGCCCGACTTGCTGGGCGTGACCCTGCTACCGGCCGTGCTGCGCCGCTACGCGGCCCAGCATCCGGGCGTCACGGTGGACATCCACTACACCGACAAGGCAATCGACCCGATCGCCGAGGGCCTGGATTTCGCCATCCGCGGCGGCTTCCCGGCGTCCAGCGATCTGCTGGGCGCGCGCCTGTGGCCCTACGAGCGGCTGTTGTGCGCCAGCCCGGACTACGTGGCATGCATGGGCCTGCCGCGCGAACCCGAGGAACTGGCGCGGCACCGGCTCATCATGCATACCGGTCCGCGCGTATTGAAGGATTGGCACCTGCGGCGCGACAAGCGCATCGTGCGCATGCACGCCGAGCCGGCGGTGCGGGTCAGCACCAGCAGCGGCCTGATGGCGCTGGCGTTGCAGGGCGTGGGCATCGCGCGGCTGGCCGACTGGGCGGCCGCGCCGGAAATCGCCCGCGGCACGCTGGTGCGGGTCTGCCCCGGCTACACCGCTACCTCGGCGCGCGGCGTGGCCCCGCAGATGCATGCGGTGTATGGATCGCGCTCGTTGCCGGCGCGCGCCCGCGCCATGCTGGCGGCGATCCGCCAGGCCGCGGGCGCCGGCTGAAACGCGGCCCGCCCTATCGGAAGCACGCCGTCGGGCCACGGCGTGGGGACCGCTGTCGGCCATCCGCCAGCCACCACGCCACGCGCATCCGATGGGCGCGGCCGCTAGGACCGCTGCTGCCGCGCCTGCAACACCACCGCCTCGGCGGACTTGCGGAACAGCAGCAGATACAGCGCCGCCAGCACCAGCAGGAACGGCACGCCGAACACCAGCGTCATCTTGAACACGCCGGTGAAGTAGGTCGTGACCAGGATCGCCAGCATGGCGCCCGCGCCCAGCAGCGTCAGCAGCGGAAAGCCCGGCATGCGGAACGACAGCGCCGCGCCGCCCTCGCGCGCCCAGCGGCGGCGGAAGAAGTAGTGCGTGACGAAGATCATCATCCACGTGAACAGCGCGCCGAACATCGAGATCGCCATCATCAGCGTGAACGAGGTCTCCGGATACAGCACGTTCAGCACGGTGGCGATGGCGATGCCGCTGGTCGACAGCAGCAGCGCGTTCAGCGGCGTGCCGCTGCGCGTCAGCCTGCCCAGCGCCGCCGGCGCGTGGCCGGCGCGCGACAGGCTGAACATCATGCGGGTGGTGATGTACAGCTGGCTGTTCATGGCCGACAGCGCCGCCACCAGCACGATGAAGTTGATGACGCCGGCCGCGTACGGCACCTGCACCGCTTCCATCACCGTCACGAACGGGCTGCCGCCCTTGCCGGCCTGGTCCCACGGCACGATGGCCAGGATCAACGCCAGCGTCAGCAGGTAGAACACCACCAGCCGCACGATGGTGGCGCGGAACGCCTTCTTCACCGCGCGCTCGGGGGCCTCGGCCTCGCCCGCCGCCACCGCGATCATCTCCACGCTCAGGTAGCTGAAGATCGAGATGACCACCGCGATCCACATGCCCCACACGCCGTTGGGGAAGAAGCCGCCGTGCGCCGTGTACTGCGCCGCGCCGTATTGCGGATTGCCCCAGACCACGTAGGCGCCCAGGATGATGAACGCCACGATGGCGCTGATCTTGATGGTCGAGAACCAGTACTCGATGGTGCCGAACGCCTTCACGCTCATGGCGTTGATGAAGATCAGCGCCGCCGAGAACAGGCAGACCCATTGCCAGCCGGGCACCGACGGGAACCAGAACTTCATGTACTCGGCCACCGCGGTGACCTCGGTGCCCACCGCCAGCACCACGCACGACCAGTACGCGTAGCGCACCAGGAAGCCGGCCAGCGGGCCGATGTAGTGCTCGGCGTAGGCGCCGAACGAGCCCGAGGTGGAATGCGCCACCGTCATCTCGGCCAGGCAGCCCATCAGCAGCAGCGTGATGAGTCCGCCGATGGCGTAGCTGATGATGACGCTGGGGCCGGCGAAGCCGATCGCGAACTTGCTGCCCAGGAACAGGCCGGTGCCGATGGCCCCGCCGATCGCGATCATGCTCATCTGGCCGGACGTCAGGCGGCGCTTGAGCCCCTGCTCGCGTTCGGCGATCCTGCCGAATCCTTGTTGTTGTGTCATTGTCTCCTCCGGTACTGCGCTCTCTTGCTGGATGTCGCTCGGGCCGGTGCGCGGCAGGTCAGGTCACGGCCGAACGCTGCTTGAACTCGGGCTTGTCCCAGGCCTTGCTGTCGAGCACGTCTTTCAGGATCTCGACCGCGTCCCAGACGTCGGCGTAGCCGAAGTACAGCGGCGTCAGGCCGAAACGCAGCACCTCGGGCTCGCGGTAGTCACCAATCAGACCGCGCGCGATCAGCGCCTGCATGACCTCGTAGCCGTTCGGGTGGCGCAGGCTCACGTGGCTGCCGCGCTGGGCATGGTCGCGCGGCGTCACCAGCGTCAGCGGATGGCCGGCGCAGCGTTCCTCGACCAGGGCGATGAACAGGTCGCCCAGCGCCAGCGACTTCCTGCGCACCTCGGCCATGTCGGCCTCGCGCGCCACGTCCAGGCCGCATTCGACCATGGCCAGCGACACGATCGGCTGGGTGCCGCACAGGTAGCGGCGGATGCCGCCGGCCGGCTCGTAGGCGACCGTCATGTCGAACGGACGCTGGTGACCCCACCAGCCCGACAGCGGCTGCCAGAAATCGGGAATGTGGCGCGGCGCCACCCAGATGAAGGCCGGCGAGCCCGGGCCGCCGTTCAGGTATTTATAGGTGCAGCCCACGGCGTAGTCGGCGTCGGCGCCATTCAGGTCCACCGGCACCGCGCCGGCGGCGTGCGCCAGGTCCCAGATGACCAGCGCGCCGCGCTCGTGCGCCTGGCGCGTGACCGCGGCCATGTCGTGCATCTGCCCGCTGCGGTAGTTGACGTGCGACAGCAGCACCACCGCCACGTCCTCGTCCAGCGCCCGGTCCAGCGGCAGCTCGTCGTCGATCAGGCGCATCTCGTAGCCCTGCTGCAGCAGGTCGATCAAGCCCTGGATCATGTACAGGTCGGTGGGAAAGTTGTCGCGTTCGGACAGGATCACGCGGCGCTTGGGCTGGCGCTTCTGCTGGATGCGCAGGCTGGCCGCCAGCGCCTTGAAGATGTTCAGCGAGGTGGTGTCGGTGATGACCAGTTCGCCCGCTTTCGCGCCGAGCAGGCCGGCCAGCTTGTCGCCCAGCCGCGACGGCAGTTCGAACCAGCCGGCGGTGTTCCAGCTGCGGATCAGGCCAGTGCCCCATTCCTGGGTGATGACCTCGGCGGCGCGCGCGGCGGCGGCGCGCGGCATCACGCCCAGCGAGTTGCCATCCATATAGAGCACGCCGGGCGGCAGGTCGAAACGCGCCTTCAGCGGCGCAAGGGGGTCCTGCCGGTCGGCGGCGACGCAGGCTTCGCGGGTGTTCATTCACAGCTCCTTCGGGCAATATGCTGGCTACATACTATCAGCGCGACCAAGCCGAATACTTGCAAAACGAGGCGTGGCTTACCCTAGGATTTCGCATTAAATTGCGCTGTAGACCATTTTTTCGAATTGGATTGCACCATGCAATTGGACGCCATCGACCACCGCATTCTCTACCGCCTGCAGGAGAACAGCCAGCTCAGCAACCAGGATTTGGCCGAGCAGGTGGCCCTGTCGCCCTCGGCCTGCCTGCGGCGGGTGCGGGCGCTGGAGGAAGGCGGCTTCGTGCGCGGCTACCGCGCCGTGCTCGACGCCGAGCGGCTGGGGTTCGAGCTGGAAGCCATCGTGCACGTGTCCCTGGATCAGTCGCGGCCCGGCTGGCACGAGGAATTCCTGGCCGGCATCGCCCTGTATGACGAGATCACCGAGGCCAGCATCGTCACCGGCGCCTCCAACTACATCCTGACGGTGCGCACCCGCAACCTGGCGGCCTTCTCGCAGTTCGTGGAAGACAAGCTCAGCAAGATCGCGGGCGTGCGCGACCTGTGTTCGCATATCGTCATGCGGAAAGTGAAGAACCGCGGCGGCATGCTGCCGCTGGCGGCGTGGCGCTGACGGCCCCGCGTCAGGCGTGGCGCAGGAAGCCGAACACCGTGACGAAGTGGCAGGCCGATCCGCCCATGACGAACAGATGCCAGATGCCGTGGGCATGGCGCCAGCGCTTGTCGTTGGCGTAGAACACCGTGCCCACCGTATAGAGCGCGGCCCCGGCCAGCAGCCAGGCCAGCCCGGCGCCCGACAGCGCGCCGGCGATGGGCGCCGCGCACATCACGCCCAGCCAGCCCATCGCCAGATAGAGCGGCAAGGCTGGCGCGGCCCCGCGCGCCCACCACAGTTCGCGGCCGATGCCGTACAGCGCCAGCAGCCAGATCGCCACCGCCATGGCGGCGCCCCAGCCCAGTTCAGGCGGCACGAACGCCAGCGGCGTGTAGGTGCCGGCGATCAGCAGGTAGATGGCGCAGTGGTCGGCCTTGGCCCACAGCGCCTTGCGGCGTCCGCGCGAGCAGTGATACAGCACCGAGGAGGCATAGACGGCGATCATGGATGCCGCGAACACGGCGCAGGCCACGGTCTGGCGCCACTCGACTTTCAATTCAGCGGCCCGCGCGATCAGGGCCCCGGAAGCAGCCACCGCCATGGCCAGGCCGGCCAGGTGCGTGGCTCCGTTGAAGCGCTCTCCTTCGTACATGCCATCCCTCCCGCGCAGGCGGTGCGCCGACGCTTTCCATCATGCCGGCGCGATATGACAGCTTGGGGTCAGCACGAACACGGGGTGGCAGCAAATGGCGTTCCTGCCCGCAGGCGCGCCATTACCCGGAAGAAAGCGCCGCTCAGGCGATGAAATCCACCGCCGCCGGATAGCCTTCCAGCGCACGCGCCGCCAGGATGGCGCGCTGCACGGCGATCGCCATCGCCTCGGCCGCCATCACGCCCAGCAGCATCATGTTGGCGGGCTTGTTGGAGACGCCCGTGCCCAGCGCGAACACGGTGTCGCCGTCGAGCATGGTGTGGATCGGGTTGATGGTGCGGGCCAGGCCGTCGTGCGCGGTCTGCGCCATCTTCTGCGCCTGCGCCTTGGTCAGCTTGACGTCGGTCGCCACCAGGCCGATGGTGGTGGCCGCGCCTTCGCGCATCGAGGTCGGCAGGTCGCCGGCCAGGATCGCCGCGCGTGTGTCCAGCAACATCTTGCCGTCGGCGGTGCGGGCGCCGGCCAGCACGTGGCCGGTGGCCGGATCGACCACATCGCCCACCGCATTGACCGCGACGATCGCGCCCACCGTGACGCCCGCCACGGTCAGCGAGGCGCTGCCCAGGCCGCCCTTCATGGCGCGCTTGGCGCCGTACAGCTTGCCGACCGTCGCCCCGGCGCCGGCGCCAACGTTGCCCTCCTGCGGCGGCTTGGCGCTGGCCGCCTTGCAGGCCTGGTAGCCGGCCGCGGCATCGGGCCGGATCGAGGCGTCGCCCACGCCCAGGTCGAACAGGATGGCGGCCGGCACGATCGGCACGTGCGCCACGCCCACGTCGAAGCCGATCTTGCGTTCTTCCAGGTAGCGCATGACGCCGGTGGCCGCCTCCAGGCCGAAGGCGCTGCCGCCGGCCAGCATCACCGCATGCACTTTTTCCACCATGTTGACGGGATTGAGCAGGTCCGTCTCGCGCGTGCCCGGCGCCGCGCCGCGCACGTCCACGCCGCCGGTGGCGCCCGCTTCGGCGATGATGACCGTGCAGCCGGTCGGCCGCCGCGTGTCGGTGTAGTGCCCGACCTTGAGGCCGGCCACGTCGGTGATGCTGCCGCCGCCGGGCACCCGGCGCAGGCCGTTGGCGCCGTGCGCCGGCATGACACTTGCGGACGCCGCGACACCCGCCGCCGCCATCATGAAAGCCCGCCTGTTCCACTGTTGTTGCACGCCTGTCTCCATCTGGATACCGCCTGGATGAACCCCGGGCCGGGCGGCCCGGGGCGCGAATACCGCATATGACTTGCCGCTATATTTTTACTATTCCTTATGCTTTGTGGAAAAATAGACGCGTTGTTAGAGTGCGGCTACACCGGAAGGCGGCGCGATCCGCGCGGGCCTTTCGCAGTGATCCCTCATCCGTGGAGCATTGCCATGAAACTCTTGCGCTCGTTGTTCATCGCCGGCCTGGTCCAGGTCGCCGCCCTGTCCACCGCCCACGCCCAGTCGGGGCTGGACCAGATCAAGTCCGCCGGCGTGTTCAAGATCGGCACCGAAGGCACCTACGCTCCCTTCACCTTCCACGACGCCTCCGGCCAGCTTACCGGTTTTGACGTCGACATTGGGCGCGCCATTGCCCAGCGCCTGGGCGTCAAGGCCGAATTCGTCGAAGGCAAGTGGGACGGCCTGATCGCCGGGCTCGACGCCAAGCGCTACGACGCCGTCATCAACCAGGTCGGCATCACCGACGCGCGCCGCGCCAAGTACGATTTCTCCGATCCCTACATCTCGTCGGCCGCCGTGCTGATCGTGCGCGACGACAACACCACCATCAAGTCGTTCGCCGATCTGAAGGGCAAAAAGTCCGCCAACACGCTCACCAGCAACTTCGGCAAGCTGGCGCAGAGCCATGGCGCGGAAGTGGTCGCGGTGCAGGGCTTCAACGAAGCCATCGACCTGCTGACCTCGGGCCGCGTCGAGGCCACCGTCAACGACAACCTGTCGTTCCTGGACTTCAAGAAGCAGAAGCCCAACGCCAAGGTCAAGATCGCCGCCACCGACAAGGCCGCCGAATTCAGCAACTCCGGCGTGCTGCTGCGCAAGAACAATCCCGAACTGGTGGCCGCCATCAACAAGGCGCTGGCCGATATCAAGGCCGACGGCACCTACAAGACCATCTCGGTCAAGTACTTCGGCACGGACCTGTCGGCGCAGCAATAAGCGGCCCGCTCCATGACGCTCCCCGCCTGGCTGCACAACGTCCTGCCCGACTGGGTTCTGTCCCAGGTCGACACCCTGGCGGTGCCGGCCTGGGTGCAGTTGATGGCCGACTCGTTCTGGCCCTTGCTGCACGCCGGCCTGGTGTTCACCGTCCCGCTGACATTGATGTCGTTCGCGCTGGGGCTGGCGCTGGCCTTCGTGGTGGCGCTGATCCGGCTGTTCGGGCCGGCGCCGCTGGTGGCGCTGGTGCGTTTCTACGTCTGGCTGATCCGCGGCACGCCGCTGCTGGTGCAGCTGTTCGTGATCTTCTACGGCCTGCCCAGCGTCGGCGTGGTGCTCGACCCGCTGCCGGCCGCGCTGATCGGCTTCACCCTGAACGTCGGCGCCTACAACTCCGAAGTGATCCGCGGCGCCATCGAGTCGATCTCCAAGGGCCAGTGGGAAGCGGCCTATTCGCTGAGCATGACGCGCGCCCAGGCGCTGCGCCGCACCGTGCTGCCGCAAGCCGCGCGGGTGGCCGTGCCGCCGCTGTCGAACTCCTTCATCGCGCTGGTCAAGGACACCTCGCTGGCCGCCGTGCTGACGGTGCCCGAGATCTTCCAGGCGGCCCAGCGCATCGCCGCCGTCACGTACGAACCGCTGATCCTGTACACCGAGGCCGCGCTGATCTACCTGGTGTTCAGCTCGGTGCTGTCCGCCGCCCAGGTGCGCCTGGAACGGCGCTTCGGCCAGCACGCGGTGTTTTCCGAGAAAAACCGATGATCCGCCTGGAAAAGATCGAAAAGTCCTTTGGCGGCAACCTGGTGCTCAAGCAGGTCGACGTGGCCATCGCCGAAGGCAGCGTCACCGCCCTGATCGGCCCGTCCGGCAGCGGCAAGAGCACCCTGCTGCGCTGCGTCAACCTGCTGGAAGTGCCCGACCGCGGCACGCTTGAGATCGGCCCCGAGCGGATCGAGTTCGAGCCCGGCGAAAAGCTTTCGCGCGACCAGGTGCAGCGGGTGCGCATGCAGACCGGCATGGTGTTCCAGAACTTCCAGCTGTTTCCGCACCAGACCGTCATCGGCAACGTGATGGAGGGATTGGTGACGGTGCAGAAATGGCCGGCCGACCGCGCCCGCGCCCGCGCCGAGGAGCTGCTGCGCAAGGTCAACATGCTGGACAAGGCCGAGGCCTGGCCGGCCAATCTGTCGGGCGGCCAGCAGCAGCGCGTGGCGATCGCCCGCGCCCTGGCGCCCGCTCCCCGCGTGCTGCTGTGCGACGAGCCGACCTCGGCGCTCGACCCCGGCCTGGCGGCCGAGGTGGTGGACGTGCTGCGCCAGCTGGCCGCCGAAGGCATGACCATGCTCATGGCCACGCACGACCTGCGCCTGGCCGCCAGCGTCTCGCGTGAAGCGGTGTTCCTGCTCGATGGCAACGTGGTCGAAGCCGGCGCCTCGCGCGACCTCTTCACCCGCCCGCGCGACCCGCGCACCGCGACATTCATCTCGACGCTGACGCAGGACGCCGGCCAGATCGGCTGAGGCGGCGCCCGGCGAAGGCCGGGCAGTCCTCCCATGGAGGCGCCAAGCCCCCATCGAGCACGCCCGCCCTTTACAACACCGCCACAAAAAAAAACCGCCCGGCCGCTCAGCCGCCCGAAGCCTGGGCAGCCCCCCTCGGAGGCGCCAAGCCCGCTCGCGCGTGCCCGCCCCCTTACAACACTGCCACAAAAAAATAGCCGCCCGGCGGCCGGAAGCCCGGGCAGCCCCCTCGGAGGCGCCAAGCCCGATCGCGCGCGCCCGCCCCCTTACAACACCGCCACAAAAAAATAGCCGCCCGGCCGCCCGGCCGCCCGAAGGCCGGGCAGCCCCCTCGGGGGGCAGCAAGCGCGCAAAGCGCGCGCCGCGTGGGGGCTCCCCTACTTCCCGGGCAACGACCCGGCCGGGTCGACCGCCTGGCCGTCGTAGCGCAATTCGAAGTACAGTCCCACCTGCTTGCTGTCGCTATTGCCCATTTCGGCGATTTTCTGCCCCTGGCTCACGCGCTGGCCTTCCTTGACCAGCAGCTTGCTGTTGTGGGCATAGATGCTGAGGAAGCTGGCGTTATGCTTGACGATCACCAGATGCCCATAGCCGCGCAGGCCGCTGCCGGAATAGGCAACGGTGCCCGCCGCCGCCGCCACCACCGGCGTGCCTGTGGCATTGGAAATGACGATGCCGTTCGACCCCGAACCGTCGTAGCCGCGGGTCACCTTGCCCTGCGCCGGCCACACCAGGGAAATCGCCCCCGGCGGCGCGGTGCGGCGCTTGCCCATGCTGGCGGCGGGCGCGCGCGAGCCGCCCGAGGCCTTGGGCCGCGAGGTGGCAGGCGCGGAAGTGCTGGCCTGGCCGGCCGGCGGCGCCACCCGCAACATCTGGCCCACCTCGATCGCATTGGTGTTCGACAGGTTGTTCCAGCGCGCCAGGTTGGATACGCTGGTGCCTTGCTTGCGCGCGATCTGCGTCAGCGTGTCGCCCGACTGCACCCGGTAATAGCCGGGCTGGACCTTGGTCGTGCCGCACGCCGCCAGCAACGCCAGCAACGCGGCCAGCAGCGCCAGCCGGACTGACCGGATGACGCCACGGGCAGGCAGGCGAGCCCGGGCGAACCCGGCAACGGCAATGGAATCGGGGGCTGGCAGGGTCTGGGCGGGCAAGGAGAGCACTGAATCCTGGAACGGAGTGAGACACGACTGCGTCCAAGGGTACCAAGATTTTCGAACGGCGGTATGCCTGCCGGCAACTTTCGCGGACGCTGCCGGGCCGTGTTGTATAACCCCGCGGATCGCCGCGAGCCGCGCTCGCCATGGATTACCGCGTCTGCAAGGAACGATATGGGAACACCCCAAGCGCCCCGAAGAAACCTGTACTGCCTGCTGTGGGCCATCCCCTACCTGCTGTGCGGCGTCTTCTCGCGCCTGCTCAACGATCCGGTCAGCCACGCCGTGTTCGTCTGGCTGCCGCCCGGCGTGGCGGTGGGCGCCTACCTGCTGACCCAGCGCCGCAACTGGCCGCTGCTGCTGGCCGCCTTCTTCTGCGCGCAACTGGTGCTGACCAGCTTCACGCGCGGCCAGCCCGCCACCGCCCTGGTGTTCGCCATCACCGCCAGCGTGTCCAGCTTGCTGGCGGCCTGGACGGTGCAGCGCCTGGCGCCGCGCGAGGGCGGACTCGGCCTGGTCGCGGCGCTGCTGGCCGGCGCGGTGGCGGGCGCCGGCCTGTCGGCGCTGCTGGGCGGCGGCTGGCTATGGCTGACCCAGGAAGCGCATGCCTGGGTGCGGTTGCGCACCTGGGTCGCGGCCTACCTGGCCGGCATCCTGATCGTGGCGCCGGCCCTGACGGTATGGGCCCATTTCCGCCCGCGCCGCTCGGGCGGCCCGCGCAAGCGCGACCTGGTGCTGGGGGTCATCGCCTACGCCGCGCTGATCGTGTCGACCTTCATGACTTTCGACGGCGACATGATCAAGAACCTGCCGTACGTCGTCACCTTCGAACTGACCTATCTGCCGCTGGTGTTCGCGGTGCTGACCGCGCTGGTATGGGGCGCGCCGGGCGGCACCCTGGCCGTCATCACGCTGGCCCTGATGGCGCTGTACCAGAGCGCGCAGGGCGAAGGGCCGTTCGTCGAAGCCAACGACCATTGGCACGTGCTGCTGGCCACCCAGGTCTACCTGGTGGTCACCGCGCTGCTGATCCTGCTGGTCAATACGCTGCGCGCCGCCCGCGCGCAGGAACTCGAAAACGCCGAGCAGTGGCGCGGCCGCTTCGACCTGGCGCTGGCCGGCAGCCACCAGCTGATGTACCGCTACAACCCGTTCGACGGCTCGCTCGAACTGGCCGGCGACCTGCAAGGCGCCCTGGGCGTGCAGGCAAATGCCATTGCCAGCCTGGACGCCCTGCTGGCCCTGGCCCACCCGGACGACCGCGCGCGCCTGACGCTGCACTGGGCCGCGCGCCGCGCCGGCGCCCAAGACCGCACGCCGCTGCTGTTCCGTGTCGCGCACGCCGGCGGCGGCTGGCGCGTGATCAGCGACCGCGGTTCGCCGCTGGAGGATTTCGACGGCAGCGTCGCCGTCGTCGCCGGCATGTGGCGCCTGGGCGAAATCGAGCAGGCAGATGTCCACTAGCACCGGCGCCCTGCTCATCCACGGCTTGGGCGGGACCCAGTACGACCTGGGATCGCTGCACAAGATCCTCAAGCGCGCCGGCATCGAGACGCACACGCTGACGCTGCCCGGCCACGGCACCACGCCCGAGGACCTGCTGCCGGTGCGCGCCGAGGACTGGATCGATGCCGTCACCGCCAAGTACCGTGAAGTGGCCGCACGCCACGACACGCTGCATGTGGTCGGCATGTGCCTGGGCGCGCTGCTGGCGGTGGAGTTGTGCAAGCGCGTCGAGCACCGCAAGGGCAAGCTGGTGAGCCTGGCCGCGCCCGTCTTCATCGACGGCTGGAGCACGCCCTGGTATCGCGGCCTGCGCAACCTGGTCTATCGCATCCCCGGCCTGGCCGCGCGCATGCGGGTCGAGGAGGAAGAGCCCTACGGCATCAAGAATGAACTGGTCCGTTCGATCGTCAAGGCCAAGTTCGAGCGCGGCGAGAATTTCCACTACCGCTGGGTGCCGCTGGCCTGCATCCGCGAGGTGGACCGCCTGCGCCGCTTCGTGCAGCGCGGGCTCAGCGCCATCACCTGCCCCAGCCTGATCATCCACGCGCACGAGGACGAACTGACCTCGGTGCGCTCGGCCCATTTCCTGAACGACGCCATTGCCGACAGCCGCCTGGTGCTGCTGGACAACAGCTACCACATGATCTGCGTGGACAACGACCGCGACCGGGTCGCCGCCGACATCCTGCGGTTCATGGACAAGTCTCCCGACACCACCCGTCCGGGCCGCGCCGCCGCGATGAGCGGCGACGAAATCGAGCGCATCCTCGGCCACTACCGCGAGGCGCTGCTGTCGGGCCAGTACGAGGCGCTGTTCCCATTGTTCTCCGAAGACGTGGTCTGGCAGGAAGACGGCGACAACCCCCTGAGCGGCACCTACCAGGGCCGGGGCGGCCTGATCGACCTGTTCTCGCGCGTGATGGACTATTCGCGCAATACCTTCACGGTCGACAGCGTCGGCCAGCCGGCGCTGGCTGGCCGTGCCATCGCCGTGCCGCTGACCTTCCAGGTGCGCGACGGCGCCACGATTCACCGCGGCGCCTCCACCCATACGCTGCGCCTGCGCAACAACAGCATCGTCAAGGTCACCTCGCAGGCCGCCGACCCGGCCGCCGAAGACGCGCTGTGGCGGCGGCTGGCCGTGGCCAGCGGCCTGGAGCCCGAAGGCGACGCCATGGATCCGGCCACGCTGGCCATCCCCGCCGCGGAACTGGAGGACGCATTCGAGGCCGCGGTGATCGAACTGCGGGCCTTGCCGCAGGCGCCCTCCACCAGCGTCGCCATCCGCCTGCACGCCTACGAGCGGCAGGCGCGGCAGGGCGACGCCCCCGCCCAGCCCCCCGCCGCGGCCACGGTGCGCGAGCAGATCGAATACACCACCTGGCGCCTGCTGGCCGGCCTGCCGGCTGACCAGGCCCGGCGCCGCTACATCGCCCTGATCCGGCGCCTGGACCCCGACACCTGAACCGCGCTGGCCACAGGGCCTACAATCGCCCCATGTCCGCCTTGATCCGACCTCCACGCCCCCGTGACGCCGTGCGCGTCCGCGGCGTGCTGTGGCTGGCGTTCCTGGCGCTGCTGCTGCGCGCGGTGGTGCCGGCGGGCTACATGCCCGACACGCGCGCGCTGCACGATGGCCGCATCGAGGTCACTTTCTGCTCGGCCGCCGGCGACCTGTCCACGCTGCGGCTGGCGCTCTCGCCCGCCGGCAAGGGCGACGCGGGTGCCGGCGCCCACTCCAATGCCGATACCGGCGCGCAATGTCCGTTCGGCCTGCTGGCGCACGTCACGCCCGCGCCCGCCTCGCCCACCACACCGCTGGCGCTGGCCAGCGGCCGGCCCGCCCCGGCCGCGCCGGCCCCGCTCGCGCTGCCCGTGCAACCGGCCCAAGGGCCGCCGCTAGGCTCGCGCGCCCCGCCTCGCCTGGCCTGACTCCGCCTTCACGCGCGGCCCCGCCGCGCCCACGCGAACGTCAAGCCACGAGGTTTTCATGCATTCCCTTCCCCCGCGCGCGCCCCTGGGCGCGCCGTCGGCGCCCAACCGTGACCGGCGCCGGCTGCTGTCGGCCCTGGCCTTGCTGCCCCTGGCCGGCTGCGGGCCCGACGCCCCCAAGATCAACGGCATGGATCTGTCCAGCATGCCCACCGGCGACTTCCAGCTACAAGACACCGAAGGCCGGCAACGCCAGCTGGCCGACTATCGCGGCAAGACCGTGATGCTGTTCTTCGGCTTCACCCAATGCCCGGACGTCTGCCCCACCGCGCTGACCCGCGCGCTGGAGATCAAGAACCTGCTGGGCGCCGACGCCGCCAAGCTGCAGGTGCTGTTCATCACCGTGGACCCGGAGCGCGACACGCCCGAGATCCTGCAGGCCTACATGCAGGCCTTCGACCCGGCGTTCGTCGGCCTGCGCGGCGACGCCGAGCAGACCCGCGCCGCCGCCCAATCGTTCAAGGTGTTCTACCAGAAGGTGCCGACCGGCTCGTCCTACACCATGGACCACACCGCCCTGACCTACGTCATCGACGCCGAAGGCAAGCTGCGCGTGGCCCTGCGCCACCAGCAAAGCGCCGAGGAATGCGCAGCCGACCTGCGCACCGTGCTGTGACCCCACGCCAAGACAAAAGGAATTTCCGATGAAAACGACTCGCTTCAAATCCCTCGCCGCCGCCTTCGCCCTGGGCGCCCTGGCGCTGGCCGGCGCGCCCGCCGTAGCCCAGGACGCCTCGCTCAAGGTGGAGGACGCCTGGGTCCGCGCCACCGTGCCCAGCCAACACGCCACCGGCGTCTTCATGCGCCTGACCTCGCCGACCGCCGCCCGCCTGGTTGGCGTCGAATCGGACGCCGCCAGGCACGTCGAGGTGCACGAGATGGCGATGCAGGACAACGTCATGAAGATGCGCCAGGTGTCCGCCATCGACCTGCCCGCCGGCAAGCCGGTGGAACTCAAGCCGGGCGGCTACCACGTCATGCTGATCGACCTGGCCCGGCAGATCTCCGCGGGCGACCCGGTGGCGCTGACGCTGCTGGTGCAGGACGCCGATGGCAAGCAACGGCGCGTGCCGGTGACGGCCGAGGCCCGCCCGCTGTCGGCGGCGGCCGCGCCAGCCGGAGAACACAAGCACTGAAGCCTTGCGGTGAAATACAGGGGCCACATCCCCGCAAGCAGATTGACACCTGTATTTCAAGCTTGAAATGGCTGTTTGCAAGACGACCCACGTTTCCTGCAACGCCTTGGCCCGCGCCCGGTCGAATTGAAAAAGCCGGGAGCGCGGCCGCGCCACGCTCCGGCGCGCATCGCCCGCATCCCAGGAAATCGCCCCCAAGCCGCAGCGGGGACGACGGCGCGGCCTGCCTTCAGGCCGTTTGCTTTGATTGCCAGGAGCGTTTCATGAAGACATTGACAGCCACCTTGTTGCTCTGCGCCGGCCTGACCGCCGCCGCAACCGTGCAAGCCCAGCAGGCCCAGGCCCCGGCCGCCCAGTACAAGCGCGATCTGTACGGCGACTGGCGTGTCAGCTACCCCGCCCCGACGGCCAAGACCGCCGATCAGGTCGCGGCGGAACTGGCGCGGTCCAAGGCCGATGGCCAATACACCTTCGGCCAGGAAGACTACCCGCCCGCCATCGCCGCCACCGGCCCAGGGGAAAGCCGCGCCCAGGTCGAACAGGAACTCCAGACCGCCGAAATGCAAGGGCAGATGGCGTCCGACCAGGAAAGCTATCCGCCGATGCCCATGGCCCACAGCGGCAGGTCCGACATTCAATAATAAGGGACACACCGCAACCTGCGGTCCGTCCTGATTCCTCATACAATGCCAGCACACATCCGCCGCCGGCGGCCTCGCGGGGCCCGGCGGCAGCGCGGCGCCCCACGCCGCCCCGGATGCCAGCGTTCCGCGCAGCCGGGCGCCTGATCCGCCGGCGATAGACCGGCAACCCTGTGTCTGGATATGCCCGGTAGTTCCGCCTTTTCCTTCCTGCGTACCCTCTGCAGCCTGCGCTGGCTCGCCATCGCGGGCCAGGCCGCCACCATCCTGGTGGCCAGCGCCGTGCTCGGCTTGGCCCTGCCGCTGGAGCCGCTGTGGATCGGCGTGGGCGTGCTGATCGGCTTCAACGTCTACGCCAGCCTGCGGCTGCGCCACAGCCGCGACCTGTCCCACGCCACCGCTTTCGGCCACTTGCTGGTGGACATGGCGGTGCTGGCCTGGATGGTGGGCTGGAGCGGCGGCCTGAGCAATCCGTTCGGCATGATGTTCCTGATCCTCACCGCCCTGGCGGCGCTGGCGCTGCCGCGCAACTGGGCGCTGTCGGCGGCGCTGGCGGGCATCTCCGGTTATTTCGCCGCCGCCATCTTCGGCCAGCCGCTGCGCGGCGACCTCAACACCCACACCCTGCTGCTATGGGGCCTGGCCGCCAACTTCCTGATTTCCGTGGTGGTGGTGCTGGTGTTCACCACCCGCCTGGCGGCCGACCTGCGGGCGCGCGAGCGCGAACTGGCGCGGCTGCGCGAGCGCTTCACCCGCAACGAGGGCATCGTCGCCCTGGCCACCCACGCCGCCGCCATGGCGCACGAACTGAACACCCCGCTGGCCACCATGACCCTGCTGGCCGACGAGATCGCCGCCGAGGTCAAGGAGCCCGACCTCAAGCAGGACGTCGCCACGCTCAGCCAGCTGCTGGCCCTGTGCCGGGAACGGATTCGCAATCTGGCGGTCCCAACCGCCGTGGACCTGGTGCGCGTGGTGGGGCAATGGCGCCTGATCCGGCCGACCATCGACCTGCGCCGGTCGGGCACGCTGCCCGCCAGCCTGCGGGTCGATCCGGCCATCGCCCACCTGCTGCAGGCCCTGCTGAACAACGCGGCCGATGCCGGCGAAGCCGCCAACGAGCCGCGCGTGGACCTGCACCTGGAATACGGTTATGGAGCCCTGCGCGGCGAAGTGCGCGACTATGGCGGCGGCTTCGACCCCGACCACACGCTACTGCCGGCCACCAGCCTGTTCAACAGTGGCAAGCCCGGCGGCCTGGGCGTCGGCCTGGCCCTGTCGCACGCCACCGTCGAGCAGCTGGGCGGCGAAATGACCATGACCGCGGCCGATGGCGGCGGCACCCGCATCCGTTTTTATTTGCCTCTCGGCACTCCCGGGACCTGATATGTTGAATCCCACCGATCTTGGCCTGCTGATCGACGACGACGAGCTCTACGTGCGCACCCTGCAGCGCAGCCTGTCGCGCCGCGGCCTCGAAACCCGAACCGCCACCGGCATCGCCGAGGCGCTGCGCGTGGCCGAAGAGATCCGCCCCGCCTTCGCGCTGGTCGACCTGCGCCTGGGCGAGGATTCGGGCCTCACCCTGATCCGTCCCCTTCGAGCCCTGCGCGCCGACATGCGCATCCTGCTGGTCACCGGCTACGCCAGCGTGGCCACCGCGGTCGAGGCCATCAAGCGCGGCGCCGACGACTACCTGCCCAAGCCCGCCACCGCGCCGATGATCCTGCGCACCCTGGGCCTGGTGAAGCCGGAAACCGTTACCATCGAAAGCACCATGACGCCGTTGCACCGCCTAGAATGGGAACACATCCACCAGGCCCTGCACGAGACCGGCGGCAACGTCTCGGCCGCCGCCCGCCTGCTGGGCATGCACCGGCGCTCCCTGCAGCGCAAATTGGCCAAGAAACCGGGGCCGGAACGCGAGGTCCTGGTCGACTGATTGGCGCGGATACGACACATCGCAACAATCCTGCTTTGTGCGGGTGCGACATATCGTCGCACCCCCACCTTCCCCGCGGAGCCCTCTCCCGCCTGGGAAAACCCTTAACCAGGGGCCTTGGGGGCAAAAGCCGGCTGGGCAATGCGACCATTCGTCGCACGCTTGACCCAGGTCAAACCGATAGGATGGACGTTGCTGCCTAGCAGCATTCCAGTCTGCTGCTCCGCAGCATTTCCCACCTTCCATCCAAGGCTGTACGTGAAACACCCCCTCCTTGCGACCCTTACGCGCATTTTTGGCGTCGGCGCGGTCATGCTGCTTGGCGGCTGCAACATGGAAATCCTCTCCCCCAAGGGAGACATTGGCGCTCAGGAAAAGACCCTGCTGTTCACGGCAACCGGTCTGATGCTCCTGGTGGTGATCCCGGTCATCATCATGATCCTGACGTTTGCCTGGAAATACCGCGCATCCAATACCAAAGCCGACTACCAGCCCAAGTGGGCCCACTCCACGGCGATCGAAGTCGTGGTCTGGACCGTGCCATGTATCATCGTGGCGATCCTCGCCGTGATCACCTGGCGCTCCACGCACGCGCTCGATCCCTACAAGCCGCTCGTCTCCGAGCACAAGCCGGTCACCATCGAGGTGGTGTCGCTGGATTGGAAGTGGCTGTTCATCTACCCCGAGTACGACATCGCCACGGTCAACGAGATCGCCTTCCCGGTCGACGTCCCGGTCAATTTCCGGATCACCTCGGCCTCGGTCATGAACTCGTTCTTCATCCCCCAGCTGGGCAGCCAGATCTACTCGATGGCCGGCATGGAGACCAAGCTGCACCTGAACGCGCGCGAACCCGGCACCTACGCCGGCATCTCGGCCAACTACAGCGGCGCCGGCTTCTCCGGCATGCGCTTCAAGGCCATCGCCACGTCGCAGGAAGGTTTCGACAACTGGGTCAAGGAAGCCAAGGCTTCCGGCACCGCGCTGACCCCGGCGGTGTACCAGGAACTGACCAAGCGCAGCGAACACAACCCGGTCGCCAAGTACGCCTCGGTGCCGCCGTCCATGTTCGACTACATCCTGGGCAGCACCATGTCCAAGATGGCCGGCGTCGACGACGCCACGTGCACCCCCACGTCGAATAATCTTGTCGCAGGATTGACTCAATAATGCTCGGGAAACTCACCCTCGAGGCCATTCCGTACCATGAACCCATCGTCATGGTCACGCTGGCCGCCGTGTGCCTGGGAGGCCTAGCGGTCTTCGGCGCCATCACCTACTTCCGCAAGTGGAAGTACCTCTGGACGGAATGGCTCACCTCCGTCGACCACAAGCGCATCGGCGTGATGTACATCATCGTCGCGCTGATCATGCTGCTGCGCGGCTTCGCCGACGCCATCATGATGCGTACCCAGTTGGCCGTCGCCTCGGCCGACTCCGCCGGCTTCCTGCCGCCGCACCACTACGACCAGATCTTCACCGCCCACGGCGTCATCATGATTTTCTTCATGGCGATGCCCTTCATCACCGGGCTGATGAACATCGTGGTGCCGCTGCAGATCGGCGCCCGCGACGTGGCCTACCCGTTCCTGAACTCGCTGAGCTTCTGGCTGTTCGGCGCCGGCGTCGCGCTGATGATGATCTCGCTGTTCGTCGGTGAATTCGCCGCGACCGGCTGGCTCGCCTATCCGCCGCTGTCCGGGCTCGACTACAGCCCAAGTGTCGGGGTGGATTACTACATCTGGGCGCTGCAGATCTCCGGGCTGGGAACAACACTCAGCGGCATCAACTTCATCGTCACCATCCTGCGCATGCGCGCGCCGGGCATGACCCTGATGAAGATGCCGATCTTCACCTGGACCTCGCTGGTCACCAACGTCCTGATCGTGGCCGCCTTCCCGGTGCTGGCCGCCACGCTGGCGCTGCTGACGATGGACCGCTACCTGGGCACGCACTTCTTCACGAACGACATGGGCGGCAACGTCATGATGTACGTGAACCTGATCTGGATCTGGGGCCACCCCGAGGTCTACATCCTGGTGCTGCCGGCCTTCGGCGTGTACTCCGAAGTGGTCGCCACGTTCGCCCGCAAGACCCTGTTCGGCTACAAGTCCATGGTCTACGCCACGGCCGCCATCGGCGTGCTGTCGTTCCTGGTCTGGCTGCACCACTTCTTCACCATGGGCGCGGGGGCCAACGTCAACGCGTTCTTCGGCATCGCCACGATGATCATCTCGATCCCGACGGGCGCGAAGATCTTCAACTGGCTGTTCACCATCTACCGCGGCCGCCTGCGCATCACCACGCCGGTGCTGTGGACGCTGGGCTTCATGCTGGTGTTCGTCATCGGTGGCATGACCGGCGTGATGCTGGCCATCCCCGGCGTGTCGTTCGTGCTGCACAACAGCCTGTTCCTGATCGCCCACTTCCACAACACCATCATCGGTGGCGTGGTGTTCGGTTGCATCGCCGGCATGACCTACTGGTTCCCCAAGGCTTTCGGCTTCAAGCTGAACGAACGCCTGGGCCGCTACTCGTTCTACTGCTGGTTCGTCGGCTTCTTCCTGGCCTTCATGCCCCTGTACATCCTGGGCTTCAAGGGTATGACGCGTCGCCTGAACCACTACGACAACCCCGAATGGCAGCCGTACCTGCTGGTCGCCCTGGCCGGCGCCGCGCTGATCATGCTGGGCATCTGGTTCCTGCTGCAGCAAGTGTTCGTGTCCGTGCGCCAGCGCAAGCAGAACCAGGACATCACCGGCGATCCCTGGGATGGCCGCACCCTGGAATGGTCGATCTCGTCGCCCGCGCCTTTCTACAACTTCGCCCACGTTCCTCACGTCGATGAACTGGACCAGTTCTGGGAAGACAAGCAGAACGGCAAGGCCTACAAGCGCCCGGCCAAGTACGAAGACATCCACATGCCGAAGAACACCGCCGCCGGCGTCTTCATCGGCGCGTTCGGCCTGGTCATGTGCTTTGCCCTGATCTGGCACATCTGGTGGCTGTCGATCGTCGGTTTCGTCGGCATGATCGGTTCGTTCATCGTCCGCGCCTATGACCGCGACGTCGACTACTGGGTCCCGGCCGCGGAAGTCGAACGCATCGAAAACGCCCACTTTGAAAAAATGCAGAAGGCCGCCTGAGCCATGATTCAAGCCGTAGCCACTCACCCCCACGCGGGTCACGACGATCACGCGCACCATGACGATGGATCCAAGACCGTTTTCGGTTTCTGGGTCTACCTCATGAGCGACTTGCTGATCTTTTCGGTGCTGTTCGCGACGTTCGCGGTGCTGGCCAACGCCACCGCGGGCGGCCCCACCGGCAAGGAACTCTTCGACCTGAAGTTCGTCCTGGTCGAAACCCTGTTGCTGCTGTTCTCGAGCTTCACTTTCGGCATGGCCAACCTGAACGTCCACGCCAACAACAAGAGCCGCGCAATCGGCTGGTTGATGGTCACGTTCCTGTTCGGCGCGGGCTTCATCGCGATGGAAGTCTATGAATTCCATCACCTGATCACCGAAGGCGCGGGCCCCGGCCGCAGCGCCTACCTGTCGGCGTTCTTCACGCTGATCGGCACGCACGGCCTGCACGTGACGTTCGGCCTGATCTGGATCGTCGTCATGATCGACATGATCCGCCGCCATGGCCTGGACTCGATCAACAAGCGTCGTCTGGCGTGCCTGAGCCTGTTCTGGCACTTCCTGGACATCGTCTGGATCTGCGTCTTCACCTTCGTCTATCTTCTGGGAGCCCTCTGATGTCGCACTCCGCTGCGGCCGCACACGGCCACGACGATCACGCCGCCGACCACGGCAGCCTGAAGTCCTACATCATCGGTTTCGTGCTCTCGCTCCTGCTCACCTTCGGCTCGTTCGGCCTGGTGATGAGCGGCGCGCTGTCCCACACCATCACCATCATCGGCGTGGTGGCGCTGTGCGTGCTCCAGCTGCTGGTGCAGCTGGTGTACTTCCTGCACATGGGCGCTTCGAAATCGGCCCGCGACAACCTGGCCACGTTCGTCTTCACCGTGATGATCATCGCCATCATCGTCGGGGGTTCGGCCTGGGTGCTGTACAACATGAACGTCAACATGGGCCACGCCATGTAAGACCCGTCATCCAATGACGACACACAGGCGCCGCGAGGCGCCTGTTTTTTTGGAAGGCCGTCACGCTATCGGGACGGCTTTTTTTGCGCCCTGCCGTGGCCGCGGCCTGACGAAGCGCGGCGCTGCTTTCTTTGGCATACTCGCGCCATCGCAGAATCGCCCCCCGGGAATCCGCATGCAAGCCATCGCCGCCGCCATCACGGCCATCGTCTTCGTGGTGCTCGGACTGTGGCACGCCTACTGGGCAGCCGGCGGGCGGCTGGCGCACCGGGCGGCGCTGCCGATCCAGGATGGCCAACCGCTGTTCCGACCGTCGCCGCTGGGCACGCTGGCCGTGGCCGCGGCGCTGATCGGCTGCGCCTGGATCACGGCCGCCAATGGCGGCCTGGTGACCGCGCCGCCCCAGCGCTGGCTGCCGTGGCTGGGCATGGCCGTGGCGCTGGGCCTGCTGGCGCGCGCCATCGGCGATTTTCGCTGCGTCGGTTTCTTCAAGCGCAAGGGCGAAGACCCTTTCGCCCGCCTGGATACCCGCGTCTATTCGCCACTGTGCCTGCTGTTGGCGGCGGGCGTGGCAGTGGCGAGCTGGCCCGGGCTGGCCTGACGCCGCCCGGACGCATCCCACTTTCCGCGCACGGCCGCGCCCTTGATCCCGGCAGGTTTGACGCGGCGCAGACGCCTCTCTTCCCCATTCGTTATATATTTCGGCTCATAACGAATTTTTCACCTTAGCACCGCGAGCCGCCCATGGATGCCGTCCTGATCGCCGCCCCCACCGCCCGGGATATCGATGCCCTGGCCTGTGCGCTGTTGGCGCATGCGTCGCCCGATCAGCCCGATGCGCGCTTTTTCGCCACGGTGATCGGCAAGAGCCTGGCGCACGGCGACCTGGCCCGCACCGGCCTGGCTCCCGCCGAATTGGCCGGGGTGCTCGCCAGCCTGTTTCCCGACGCGCAGGCAGGCTCAAACGCGACGCTTGCCGCCCTGCGGGCGCAATTGCTCGCCTACGCGGCGCGCGGCCTGGCCAACCCGCGGCCGGATTTCACGCGCCTGCTGCGCATGCTGCTCGACGCCTGCAGCGGACCGGCCGCGACCACGCCCTGGGTCACCAGCGTGCTGGCGCACGCCTGCCTGCGCCCGGATCACCTGTGGCGCGACCTGGGGCTGGGCGGCCGCGAGGACGTCACCGCGCTGCTGACCCGCCACTACCCCGGCCTGGTGGCGCGCAATACGCAAAACCTGCGGTGGAAGAAATTCCTGGCCTATGCCGCGTTTGCGCATGCCGACCTACCCCTGGCCGCCGCGCCCGGCTGCGCGGACTGCGAGGATCATGGGCGGTGCTATGACACGGGCACCACGACCTGAGCCGAACCTCGCCGCGTCAGGCAATCTTCGCGCGCGACCGATCAGAACCAGGTCACCTTGACCAGCACCTGGGTGCTGAACTTGCCGGCTTTCAATTCGGCGGTGGTTCGCTCCAGGTGCGCGGTATACGTCTGCGTCTGCGACAACGTGGCGCCATGCAGGAGCCCCCCTAGATTGCCGTTGTAGCGGCAGGGGAATGTGCCGTGGTCATCGGCAGGAAGCGCGCCAAGCGTAACCGTCTGATTGGCCTGATTGGTGATGGTCAGCTTCAGGCCGTTTTCCTGGCCGTCGGCATTCTTCAGATAGATCGTCTGATCCAGAAGATCGGTACGCTCACCGCTTTGTGGCAAGAACGCCACCGCCGTGCGTAGATACAACTCGTCCAGGGGGTTGTTGGTGGACGGCGGGCTGGTCAACCCCTCCAGTCCCGGGCAGGCGGGACTATTCATGCGGGTCGTTACATTGAACGGCTTGGCCTGCGGCAACTTGCCGTTGTAGTTGACCGTGGTCAGGGCAGTGTCGAAGGTGACCGTGTTGTCGACGTTGACCGCGCCTACGCAAGAGGGGATGAACTGGAAGCGCGAGGCAGTGGAATTGAGAAAGATGCCCGGATCGCCCCCGGCGGTTTCGTCAGCGATCAATTTGAACGCGAACGAGGGCGGCAGGAACACGCGCAAGGGGCGGGTCACGGATTTTTCGGCATACAGGAGCAGGAAGATGCGCCCAAGGCGCTCCCCTGAGTCGCCTTGATACGGATCATCGACGCTGAAAAAAGGTGAACAGGCTGCCGCCGTGGGGTCCGGATTCCAGATCCCCTTTTCAAGACTGTCATAGACGACCGCCACGCTCAACGATGCATCCCGCAAGGCTTGCCGGATCGGGCCGAAATCGCCCAGGATCGAGATGGCCGCCCGCCTCGTTAAATTGGGACTGTTGGTGCAACGGTACCTGAATTCATAGGGACTGCTGATGTAAATGGGAAAGCCCGGAATGAACTGGTGATCGAGCGCGAAACTGATCGAGGGCGGCAGGCTGAACGTTACGATGCCGCCGCCATCGAGCAACCTGCATCCACGCCCCGTAGCTTGCGTGTGACCTGCCCCAGGCAGGAGTAGAAAGGCGGTGAGTACGCCTACAAGCCAGGCGGATCCGCCTATTTTTTGCCGCCACGATGAATGCTCCCGGCTGATCCAAAAGAAACGGTTCTATCGAGCAACGCCCGATAGTTGCCCCGGCAAACCGTCCGACATTTTTGACATTGAGCGCGTGTCGCGACGTCTGACGACGAATTCCAGCCTCAATGGCG
This sequence comes from Achromobacter ruhlandii, assembly GCF_902859695.1. Classification (GTDB taxonomy): domain Bacteria; phylum Pseudomonadota; class Gammaproteobacteria; order Burkholderiales; family Burkholderiaceae_B; genus Achromobacter; species Achromobacter ruhlandii. The sequence goes on along the minus strand of NZ_CADIJL010000006.1, from coordinate 192,116 downwards.
ATAGATCACCCCAACTCCCAGCCCCACGGCCCGCCCGGGCGCCGGCTCGTAGTAGCGGCCATTGCTCTCGTTGACGATGACCGACCCGGCATAGCGCCGGTCGAACAGGTTGTCGATCCGCGCATAGGCGCTCAACGCCCACGGCCCCACCTGCTTCACGTAGCCCGTGGACAGCGCCGCCACCACATAGCCCGGCGCGGCCGCGTCGTTGGCGTCGTCGGCATACAGGCGGCTCAGGTAGCGGGCCTCGATGCCGGCCTGCCAGCCCTGCGGCGGCGTCCAGGCCAGCGAGGCATAGGCCGACTGCCCGGCAATGCCGGGAATCCGGTTGCCGGCGCGGATGGCGCCGCCGCCATCGTCGCGATAGCGGGCATCGAGCCAGGTGTAGGCCAGTTGCGCCCGCCAGTGGCCGGCAAAGCGGTTGGACCAGCCCAGTTCCACGCCGTCGCGGCGCGTGCGTCCGGCGTTGCGGAAGGTGGCGCGGCCGCCCGTGCTGCCGGCCGCGACGATTTCATCATCGGTGGACACGCGGAACACGGCCGCGGTCAGTTGGCCGCCCGCCAGATCGGTCTTGGCGCCGGCCTCGACGTGGGTGCCGAGCGCTGGCGCCAGCGCGAAATTCAGGCCCGGCTGGCCGCCGGGCCGGTACGACAGCTCATTGAGCGTCGGGGTCTCGAAGCCGCGCCCATACGAGGCGTACAGCGAGGTCCGCGGATCGGCCTGGTAGCGCACCGCGGCCACCGGCAGCGCGCGGCGATAGCGCGCGCTGCCGCTGTCATCGCCATTGCCCGGCGCGAGGTAATGATCGCGCGAGCGGAACGCCACCGTGCTGTAGCGCACGCCGGCATCCAGCGTCCAGCGCGGCGCCGCGCGCCAGGACGCCTGCAGGTAGGGATCGGCGTTATAGACGGTGTTGGTTTCGTCGCGCCGCAATACCCCCCGCACGCCAAGCTGGCGGCTGTCGCCGTCGCCCACGTAGTTCTGGTAGCCCTGGCGGTTCTCGCGCAGGGTGTCATACGAGAAGCCGCCGACCAGCGTCAAGGGCCGCGCCGCCGGCCCCAGTTCCGAGGTCCAGCGCAGGTCGGCCCCGCCATAGCGGCGGCGCAGGTCGATCACCCCGCCCGCCTGCGTCGGCGCCGCCTGCGCCGCGGGCGGGATGGCCTGGAACTGCGTGGTGTCGCGCTGGCCGTAGTACAGCATCAGGCGCAGCGTGTTGGCGCCGTCGACGTGGCGTTCGTAGACCAGCCCGCCCTGGGTCTGGCGCACGGTCTTGCGCGTGTCGTACTGCGCCGCCAGCTCGGCGCTACGCGGCGCGTCCTGGAACTGCGCGTACGTCAGGCCGAGCGGATCCTGGGCCGTCAGGTCGACACTGTTGGCCACGATCGTCAGGCGGCTGGCGTCGTCAAGCTGTACACCCAGCTTGGCGTTGCCCAGGTTCTTGCGCGCGGCGCTGTGGTCGCGGTAGCCGTCGGTGGTCATGCGCGACAGGTCGAGCACGTAATCCATGTCGCCGGACGTGCCGGAGGCCTTGGCGCCATAGCGCCAGGTGCGATCGCCGCCGGCCCAGGCCGAGACGCCGATTTCGGGCGGCACGGCGCCGTCTTCGGTGTAGGCCAGGATCACCCCGCCCGAAGAATTGCCGTACAGCGCCGAGAACGGTCCGCGCAGCACCTCCACCCGGTCGAGCGAGCCGATGTCGATGTTCGAGGTCTGGCCCTGCCCGTCCGGCATGGTTGCCGGGATGCCGTCCACGTACAGGCGCACCCCGCGCACGCCGAAGGTGGAACGCGCGCCAAAGCCGCGGCTGGATATCTGCAGGTCCTGCGCGTAGTTCTGGCGGTTCTGGATCTGCAGGCCCGGTACGCCCGCCAGGCCTTCGGACAAGTTGATGCCCGGCTGGCCGCGCCGCATCGCCGCGCCCTCCACGATGTCGACCGAAGCCGGGGTTTCCAGCGGCGGCGTGCCGATCCGCGTGCCGGATACCGCAACCGGCGCCAGCTGCTGCGGCGTCTGCGATTGGGCGAGCGCCGTCACGGCTGGCGCCATGCCGAGCAGGCCATGCAGGAAGGAGCTGGCCAGGCCGCCGGGCCGGCGTCGTTGCTTCGCCAATCGAAAACCTCGCGCAATGAGCAAGCCCCGAGCCTCGCACAGGATGTGGACAATGTCGATACAGCCGGGGCGCGGCGGGCCGGCGCGGGGAATGGGTTCTAATAGCGCCATGGAAAATCCGCAAGACATCGAACGCCGGCTGCTGGACCTGGAAGTCAAGGCCAGTTTCGCAGACGACCTGCTGGAACAGCTGAACCAGATCATCGTGCGCCAGCAGCAGCAGATCGACCGCCTGCAACGCGAAGTGGCCGACCTGCGCCAGCAGGCGCCCGAGGGCGCGGCGCCGTTCCGCAGCCTGCGCGACGAACTGCCGCCGCACTACTGACCCCGGCCGCTCCAGGGCGCCCGGTCGCTCCCGTCTGCCCCCCACCACCCGCCACAGCTGGCCCGGCCTGCCCGGATCGCCTGCCGCCTGTTGCCGGCTGCGTGGCATCGCCACGACGGCCGTGCCATTTCCTCTGCTCCACGCCGCGCCCCAGCAAGGCGTTGCGCCGGCTATCGCTGCCATTGATGGAGAATAATTGCTCGAAATTACTTATTCATTCCATTTATGGAAAAATCTTTTACCGATATACGGGTTTATCCCTAGTGATATCCGGCGCACTATGGAGCCATCGGGAAACAACAACGAACCACGACGGATGGGCCGCCGGATTCGCTCCCAGGCTTCTGAAATCGGAGATTCACCATGAAAAAGACCCTTGCCTCTGCCCTGCTGCTGTCCCTGGCCGCCCTGAGCGCCGGCGCCTACGCCGGACAGAACATCGAACCGAACAACGTGCCCTTCCAGGGCGTTTACGGCACCCCGTATGAAGGCCCGAGCCGCGCCCAGGTGCAGGCCGAGCTGGCCGCCGCCAAGGCCGCCGGCCAGGTCTCGAATGTCGAGCCCAACGACATGCCGTTCCAGGGTGTGTATGGCGCCCCCCAATCCGGCGTGACGCGCGCGCAAGTGCAGGCCGAACTGGCCACCGCCAAGGCCGCCGGCCAGGTCTCGAACGTCGAACCCAACGACCTGCCGTTCTCGGGCGCCTACCACCGCGTCAACTGAGCACGGCCTGACGATTTACCCCTCCCCTTGTTGTACCTTGGCCGCCCCTGCCGGGCGGCTTTTTTTGCGTCCGCGCAAGCCGACCGGCGCGGGGCGGAAACGGTCCGAGACAAGACGCGGGCGCTTCGCGTACCATCGCATCTAGCCATCAATAGGTTGCCCACGCAGCCTTGACAACAACGAGGGAGCCCGCAATGAAAACCATCCGTCTCATCGCTTTCGCACTCGCCGCCGGCGTCACGTCCGGACCGGTCCTGGCGGCGCCCGCCGTCATGCTGAACAATGCCCTCATCACCCAGATTTCCAAGGCGGACAAGCCGGCCTTCCACCAAGCGGTGGCCGAAGCGCTGAACAACGCCGCCGACGGCCAGAGCGTCAACTGGTCCAGCACGCCCAAGCGCAAGGCCGCGCCGATCACGGCCAAGATCACGCCGCTGCAGACCAGCACGTCGGGCGACCGTACCTGCCGCCTGCTGGAAGGCGATTTCGCGCGCACCAGCACCACCGAAACCTGGAAGTTCTGGTTCTGCAAGCAACCCGACGGCACCTGGAAGGCCAGCGCCAACTAAGTCCGAGGCCGGCTTTGCCGGCGCCAAGAGCCGTTTCATCGCGCAGCGCCTTCGGCTGGGGCGGCCCATCCAGGGGCCCCGTCATCCCGAGGCGGTCCGCCAATAAAAAAACGCCCGCGTCATCATGCGATGACGCGGGCGTTTTACCTTGCGGCCGGGCGCGAGCGCGTGGCGATCAGCCTTCGACGCGGTTGGCGTCCAGCACCGTCAGGGCCGTCATGTTGATGATGCGGCGCACGGTCGAGCTGGAGGTCAGGATGTGCACCGGCGCGTTGGCGCCCAGCAGGATCGGGCCCACCGCGACGTTGCCGCCGGCCGCCGTCTTGAGCAGGTTGTAGGCGATGTTGCCGGCGTCCACGTTCGGGCACACCAGCAGGTTGGCCTCGCCCTTGAGCGTCGAGGACGGCAGGATGCGCAAGCGCAGGGCTTCGTCCAGCGCGCAGTCGCCATGCATCTCGCCGTCGATCTCCAGTTCCGGCGCGGCTTCGCGCACCAGTTCCAGCGCGCGGCGCATCTTGGCGCCCGAGGCCGAGCTGCCCGAGCCGAAATTCGAGCGCGACAGCAGCGCCACCTTGGGCGCCAGGAACATGCGGCCCACTTCGCGGGCGGCGGCGATGGTGAACTCGGCGATCTGCTCGGCCGTCGGCTCATCGTTGACGTGCGTGTCCACCAGCACCACCGTGCGCTCGTTGAGCAGCAGGATGTTCATGGCGGCGTAGACGTTGGCGCCCGGGCGGCGACCGATCACTTCGTCGATGAAGCGCAGGTGATCGTGATAGGCGCCGACCGTGCCGCAGACCATGCCGTCGGCATCGCCCAGGTGCACCATCATCGCGCCGATCAGGGTCAGGCGGCGGCGCATTTCCACGCGCGCCATTTCCTTGGTGATGCCGCGGCGGCACATCAGTTCCCAGTACGTGGTCCAGTACTGGTGGAAGCGCTCGTCGTATTCCGGGTTGGTGACTTCGACATCCTCGCCCAGGCGCAGGCGCAGGCCGAACTTCTCGATGCGCGACAGCAGCACGGCGGGACGGCCCACCAGGATCGGGCGCGCCACGCCTTCGTCGACGATGACCTGCACCGCGCGCAGCACGCGTTCGTCCTCGCCCTCGGTGAAGACGATGCGCGACTTGCCGCCGTTGCGCACGATACGCTTGGCCGCCGAGAACAGCGGCTTCATGAACGCGCCGGAGTGGTAGACGAACCGCTGCAGCTGCTCTTCGTAGGCTTCCAGGTCGGCCAGCGGGCGCGTGGCCACGCCGCCTTCCATGGCGGCCTTGGCCACCGCCGGGGCGATGCGCACGATCAGGCGCGGATCGAACGGCTTGGGAATCAGGTACTCGGGGCCGAACGAGATGTCGTAGGTGCCGTAGGCGGCGGCCACCACTTCGTTCTGCTCTTCCTCGGCCAGTTCGGCGATGGCGTAGACCGCCGCCTTTTCCATTTCACGCGTGATGGTGGTGGCGCCCACGTCCAGCGCGCCGCGGAAGATGTACGGGAAGCACAGCACGTTGTTGACCTGGTTCGGGTAGTCCGAACGGCCGGTTGCCATGACGACGTCGTCGCGCACGCCGTGCGCCACTTCCGGCAGGATTTCCGGGGTGGGGTTGGCCAGCGCCAGGATCAGCGGGCGCGGGCCCATCTTGGCCACCATCTCGGGCTTGAGCACGCCGCCGGCCGACAGGCCCAGGAACACGTCCGCGCCCTCGATCACTTCGGCCAGCTTGCGGGCGTCGGTCTTCTGCGTGAAGCGTGCCTTGTCCGGATCCATCAGCACGGTGCGGCCCTCGTACACCACGCCCTCGATGTCGGTGACCCAGATGTTTTCCAGCGGCAGGCCCAGGTCCACCATCAGGTCCAGACAAGCCAGCGCGGCCGCGCCGGCGCCGGACGTGACGACCTTGACCTTGTCGATCTGCTTGCCCACGACCTTCAGGCCGTTGATGAAGGCGGCGGAAACGGTGATGGCGGTGCCGTGCTGGTCGTCATGGAAGACGGGGATCTTCATGCGCTCGCGCAGCTTGCGCTCGACCGTGAAGCACTCGGGCGCCTTGATGTCTTCGAGGTTGATGCCGCCGAAGGTCGGCTCCAGGCCGGCGATGATCTCGACCAGCTTGTCCGGATCGGTTTCGTTGATCTCGATGTCGAACACGTCCAGGCCGGCGAACTTCTTGAACAGCACCGCCTTGCCTTCCATCACCGGCTTGGAGGCCAGCGCGCCGATGTTGCCCAGGCCCAGCACCGCGGTGCCGTTGGAGATCACCCCCACCAGGTTGCCGCGGCCGGTGTAGCGAAACACATTGGCCGGATCAGTCACGATTTCTTCGCAGGCCGCCGCCACGCCGGGCGAGTACGCCAGGGCCAGGTCACGCTGGTTGGTGAGCGGCTTGGACGCCACGACGGAGATCTTTCCCGGGGTGGGAAACTCGTGGTAATCCAGAGCGGCCTGGCGGTCTGCTTGCGAATTCATGGGGCGGCGCCTCCTAGTCTTGAACAGGAAAAATTCTAGGGCGGCAGGCATAAGGTGTTCATTCGGATTTAATATTGTCACATCACCTTTTTCTTATGCCTTGTCTATGACACCGTTTTCGCCGGACGAGGTGCTCCGGAAACTGACCTCGCGGCTCAAGATGCGGCATCTGATGCTGCTGCTGCAGATCGAGCAGCACGGCTCCCTGACCCGGGTGGCCGAGCACATGGCCACCAGCCAGCCAGCCGTGACCAATGCGCTGGCCGAACTGGAAAGCATGTTCGACGTGCCGCTGTTCGAACGCTCCGTGCGCGGCATGACCCCCACCCCCCTGGGCGCCGTGGTGCTGGCGCGGGCCCGCGCGCTGGTGCACGACCTGGGCCACCTGGTGCAGGAAATGGAGGCCGTGGCCGCCGGCCAGGCCGCCCACCTGCACATCGGCGTGATCCCGTTCGTCTCGGGCCAATTGCTGTCGGCCGCCATCGCCCGCACCATGCCCCAAGGACGCGGCATCACCGCCACCATCCATGAGGGCCAGGGGCCGGCCCTGCTGCGCCAGTTGCGCGACCACACGCTGGACGTGGTGGTGGGCTGGGCCACGCCGTCGGTGGACCTGGGCCAGATCGACTTCGAAGTGCTGTATCACCAGCCGCCGCGCCTGATCGCCAGCCGCCGCCTGGCGGCGCGGCTGGGCCGCGCGCGGCTGGAGTGGAACATGCTGGCCGACCTGGACTGGATCCTGGGCACGCCGGACAGCCCGATCCGCGAGCAGGTGGCCGACATCTTCCTGCGCGCCGGCCTGGCGCCGCCGACGCCCTCGGTGCAGAGCGATTCATCCAAACTGATCGGCGAGATGATCGTGGCCAGCGACCGCGCCGTGTCGATCCTGCCGGCCGACATCGCCGACGAGCTGGTGCGTATCGCCGGCGCGGCGATCGTGCCGTATTCTTTCGACTGGACCTTGCCGCCGATTTCGCTGTTCACCCGCGCCGACGGCTTGCGGCGCAATGTCGACGCCCTGTTCGCGGCGGCCTTGCGCGACGTATTCAGCCGCCACGGCCGGGCCTGAGGCCGCCCGCGCCCGTTTCGGCACACCACGGAGCCCGCCCATGCGCGCCAACCCGTTCGTCATGCATCGCAGCGCCCTGCCCGGGGTGCAGGCGGTGGCCGCGCGCAGCGCGCGGGCGTTTGCGCGTCACACGCACGAACAGTTCGGCATCGGCGTGATGCGCCAGGGCGGGCAACTGTCGCACAGCGGCCGCGGCCAGGTCGAGGCGGGGCCGGGCCAGGTGATCACCGTCAATCCCGGCGAAGTGCATGACGGCGCCCCGGTCGGCGGCGAGCGAGCCTGGCAGATGCTGTACCTGGATGCGGCGGTGGTGGCCGACAGTGCCGAGGCGCTGCCGGGCGGCGCCAGCTTCGAGTTCGAACATCCGGTGATGGACGCGCCCGTGCTGGCGGCCGACCTGCTGTCGCTGTACGCGCTGGCGATTGCCGGCGGCGAACCGCTGGCGCGCGACACGCTGTTGTTGCGGGTATTGGCGCGCGCCCGCCGCCAGGCGGCGCCCCCGCCTCGGCCCGGCGTGCCCGCCGGCATCCGCCACGCGCTCGGCCTGATCGACGACGCGCCCGCCGCCGCGCTGTCGCTGGCCGATCTGGCCGGGGCCAGCGGCCTGAGCCGTTTCCAGGTGCTGCGCGCCTTCAGCCGCGCCACCGGCATGACGCCGCATGCGTACCAGATGCAGCGCCGCCTGCTGCTGGCGCGCCGCCTGCTGCGCCAGGGCATGGCGCTGGCCGACGCCGCCGCGGCCGCCGGCTTTGCCGACCAGAGCCACATGACGCGGCTGTTCTCGCGCGCCTATGGCGTGTCGCCCGGCCGCTACGCCCAGGCCGCCACGCGCTGACGGCGCGATCGGCTGATCCGCCGCAATTTCGTTCAAGACGCCGGGCGCCGCCCGCGCCTACGCTGCGGCCTTGTCCTGATTCCGGCCGTTTTCCATGAACCGAACCCAAGGGTATGCCTGCCTGGCCGCCGCCATGGCGCTGGTGGGCAGCACCGTCGTCGCCAGCAAGATCATCGCGGCGGGGCTGCCGCCCTTTACCGCCACCACGCTGCGTTTCGCGCTGGCGCTACCCTGCTTCGCGCTGCTGGGGTGGCTGACCGGCACGCGCTTGCCGCGCCTGGGCGGTCGCGACTGGCTGCTGCTGGCGGCGCAGGCCATCGCCGGCAGCGTGGGCTACACCACGCTGCTGATCGCCGGACTTGGGCGGACCTCGGCGGTGGATGGCGGGGTGATCCTGGGCAGCCTGCCGCTGGTGTCGGCCGCCATCGCCATCGCGCTGCTGGGCGAGCGGCCGGGCAAGGCCACGCTGCTGGCCATCGCCACGGCGGCGGCGGGCGTATGGCTGATGACGCCCGGCCCCGCGGCGCCGGGCGCCGGCTCGTGGATCGGCAATGCGCTGGTGCTGGGCGCGGTGGTGTGCGAGGGATTGTTCATCCTGCTGCAGAAGCGGCTGCGCGTGCCGCTGCCGCCCCTGGCGCTATCGACGGCGATGTGCGCGCTGGGCCTGGCCGTGTGCCTGCCGGCCAGCCTGATGGAGGCGCCGTGGACGCTGGCGCTTTCCACCGAGGCGCTGCTGGCGGTAGCCTATTACGCGCTGGTGCCGACCGTGGCCGGCTTCGTGCTGTGGTACGCCGGCGCACAGCGTGTTGCCGGCACGGAAGCCGCCCTGTTCACCGCCATCGCGCCGGTCTCGGCCGTGCTGCTGGCGGCCCTGCTGCTGGATGAATCGCTGTCGCGCCACCAACTCGCGGGCATGGCCTGCGTGCTGGGCGCCGTCCTGATCCTGGGCCGGACCCGCAAGCCGGCCTCCATTACGAGGTAAGCCATGCTGTTTCGTCACGCGAGCGCCATCTGGCGCGATTATCCCCAGCTGGCCGTCGGGGCCCTGCATATGCGCGGTATTCATCGGCAGGCGCGGGTCGACGCGCAGGCCGAGCCGTTCCTGCGGCAGGCGCGCCTGCGCCTGGACAGCGCCAGCGAATCCGACCTGCCGGAGATCCAGGCCTGGCGCCGCGCATTCGCCAGCATGGGCGTCAAGCCCACGCAATACCGCTGCGCTTCGGAGGCCCTGCTGCGTCGTTTGCGCAAGGAGGGGGCGATGCCGCCGCTGCATCCGCTGGTCGAACTGTGCAATGCGGCCTCCATGGCCTACGCGATTCCCGTCGCGGCGCTGGACGCGCAGCGCCTGGGATCGGCGCTGGAAGTGCGCCACGCCAACGGCACCGAGCGCTATCTCACGTTCGGCGGCGATACCGAGCATCCCGAGCCGGGGGAAGTCATCTATGCCGATCCCGAGGGCCGCGCGCACGCGCGCCGCTGGACCAATCGCCAGAGCGGCCTGTCGGCGGTGCACGACGGCACGCGCGAGGTGCTGATCGTGGCCGAGGCCTTGCATGCCGACGCCGCGCGCGACATCGCGCGGCTGACCGAGGCGCTGCGCGCGGCCCTGGCCGAAGTGTGGCAGGCCCCGGCGCGGCACGCGCTGCTGACGGCGCGAGCGCCGGACTTCGAGGTGGCCAGGGATTGAGCCCAGGGCGTCGCGGGCGGAACGCGGACGCCCCCGGGGCGCCGGCGCTCAACCGCGGCTGAACGCCAGCGCGAAATCGTCGGAGAAGATATCCGCCAGCGACTGCCGCAAGGCGGCGGCGCGCTCGGCGCCATAGGCCGCCTCGAAGCGGCGCTGTGCGTCTTTCCACAGGCGCTTGGACTCGGCCAGCTTGGCGCGGCCGGCATCGGTCAGGGCCACGCGGCGGCTGCGGCCATCGCGCTCATCGCGCGCCATGCGCACGTAGCCGTCGCGCTCGAGCGGCTTGAGGTTGTGCGCCAGGGCGGAACGGTCCAGCACCATGGCGCGCGCCAGGTCGGTCATGGACGGCGTGCCGGCGCGCGCGATGTGCACCAGGATCGAATGCTGCGACACCTTCAGCCCGCAGGGCGCGAGCACGGTGTCGTAGAGCTGCGAGACGCGCCGGGTGGCCTTGCGCAAGGCAGCGCCGTTGCAGATCAGCGGGTCCGGGGGGATGGCGGAGGAATCGGCGTCGGACATGATGGGTTCAGGGAGCACGGCAAGTTCATAACGCTACTGCCGCGCCAGAGCGGAGTCTAGCGCATTCTTGACATTTATTGGCATATGCACGTAAATTTTCCGCACCCTTCCCTCTGGCTTCCCCGACCATGTCAGCCACCCGCGCCGCCGCCACGCCCCGCCCCGCCAACGCGCGCCTGCAGGCGATGCTGCACGCGCCGATCGCGCCCACGCTGGCGCGGCTGGCGTGGCCCAATATCCTGATGATGCTGGCGCAGTCCGCCACCGGCCTGATCGAAACCTGGTTCCTGGCGCGCCTGGGCACGCCGGTGCTGGCCGGGGTGGCGCTGGTGGTGCCGGTGCTGATGCTGATGCAGAACATGTCACAGGGCGCGATGGGCGGCGGCATCTCGGCGGCGGTGGCGCGCGCGCTGGGCGCGGGACGGCAGCAGGAGGCCGACCAGCTGGTGCTGCACGCGGTGGTCCTGAACGCCGCGCTGGGCCTGGCGTTCTGCGTGCTGCTGCTGGCCTGCGGTCCACGGCTGTATCGCGCCCTGGGCGCCGACGGCGCGACGCTGGACGCGGCGCTGGCCTATTCCAATGTCATCTTCGGCGGCATCGTGCTGATGTGGCTGATGAACGCCTTCGCCAGCGTCATCCGCGGCACCGGCAACATGCTGGTGCCGGGCGCGGTGATCTGCGGCGGCGCGCTATTGCTGGTGCCGCTGTCGCCCTGCCTGATCTTCGGCTGGGGCCCGTTCCCGGCGCTGGGCGTGGCGGGCGGCGGCTGGGCGCTGGTCTGTTACTACGCGGCAGGCACGCTGCTGCTGGGCGGCTATTGCCTGAGCGGGCGCAATGCCGCGCGCCTGACCCGCAGCCGCCTGCACCTGAGCCTGATGCGCAGCATCCTGCGGGTCGGCGCGCTGGCCACGCTCAATCCCTTGCTGACCAACGGCCTGGTGGCGTTGACGGTGGCGCTGGTGGGCGCCTACGCCGGCACCGCCGCGGTGGCCGGCTACGGCATCGCGGTGCGGCTGGAATACCTGATGATCCCGCTGGCGTTCGGGCTCGGCGCGCCGATGGTGGCGATGGTCGGCGCCAACATCGGCGCCGGCCAGCCCGAACGGGCGCTGCGCATCGCGCTGACCGGCGGCGCCATGGCGTTCGCGCTGGCCGAGGTCATCGGCCTGGCGGCCGCGCTGTTTCCCGAATCCTGGCTGCGCCTGTTCGGCGCCGAGGACCACATGCTGGAAGCGGGCGCCGCCTATCTGCGCATCGTCGGGCCGGTGTACGGCTTTTTCGCGCTGGGCTTCTCGATGTACTTCGCCTCGCAGGGCGCGGGGCGCTTGAAATGGCCGCTGTGGGCCGGCGTCCTGCGCCTGGCCACCGCCATCGGCGCGGGCGGCGCGGTGCTGCGCCTGACCGGTTCGCTGGCCTGGTTCTTCGCGGTCGCCGCGCTGGCCATGGTCCTGTACGGCCTGGTGATCCTGGCCGCCGTGGCGTCGGGGTCCTGGTTCGAACGCGGCCACTTGCGCGAGTCGCGCCTGGCGGGGCGTTGAGCCGCGCCAGCTAGCCCCTGTCCTCACCGGGAACGGGCTCGGCCCGCCCTCGGGCGCGGGGCGCATCGCGCAACGCGTAGGCCACCAGTTGCTGGGCATAGGCCGGCAGCTCGCCGCGCACGCACAGCACCAGGTCGCGCACCGCCCAGTCATCCACCAGCGCCACCCGCCGCACGCCGGCGGCGCGGCCATGGCGCACGGCGGCGACCCGCGGCATGATGGCGATGCCCACCCCCTGTCCCACCAGGCGGCAGACCGCGTCGAAGCTGCGCAGGCGCACGCGGTACGACAGCACCTTGCCACTGCGGCGCGCATGATGCGCGATGTGCTCCTGCAGTGCGCTGCCTTCCACAAGGCCGACGAATTCCTCGTCCGCCACGTCGGCCAGCAGCGCGGTCTGGCGCCCCGCCAGGGGATGGTCCGGCGGCACCACCAGCGCCAGCGGATCATGGCGAAAACGCCGCACGTGCAGGCCATGCAGGTCGGTCGAATCGGCCAGCACGCCGATGTCGCAGGTGCCGGCGCGCAGGGCATCGGCGATTTCGTAGCTGAGACGTTCTTCGAGGTCGACCGACACGCGCGGGTGATCCTTGAGGAAGTCGCCCAGCACCGCCGGCAGGTATTCGCTTAGCGCGGTGGTGTTGCACAGCACGCGCACGTGGCCCCTGAGCCCCTGGCCGTAATGATCCAGTTCGCCGCGCATGCGGTCCATCTGCGCCAGGACCAGGCGCGCGTGATGCGCCAGCGTGCGGCCCGCCGGCGTGGCCTGCACGCCCCGGTGTTCGCGCAGCAGCAGCGGCACGCCCAGCGTTTCCTCCATGCCGCGGATGCGCTCGCTGGCCGACGCCAGCGTCATGTGCGTACGCCGCGCGCCGGCGGTGATGGAGCCGGTCTCCTGCACATTGAGGAAAAGCCGCAGATCGGTCAGGTCGAAGCGCATGACGAAAAGCGTAGCACGCCAGCCTCAGGCTGCTCCATAGGCCGCCTATGCCAGATCCCGATAGGGACAGGCGCCACCCCGGGCGCAGAATGCCCGCATCCACCCATCGAAAGCGGGGTATTCCCATGAAAAATTCCCTTGGCGGCCGCCGGGCCGCGGCCTGGTGCGCGGCGTTAGTGGCGGCGCTGGCGCTGCATTCCTCAGGCCTTGCCGAAGCCAACGGCGTCCTGTCGGCCTACGCCACGCCGGTACAGCAATACGCGCTGGCGCTGGAGGCCCAGACCCAGGGCGATTATCCCGCCATGCTGGCCTGGCTGCGGGCGGCGGCGCGCGCAGGCCATGCGCCGGCGCAACGCATGCTCGGCATCGCGCTGCTCGGCGGCCCGGCCCTGTATGGGGCCGGCCAGTCCGCCGATCTTTGCGAAGGCCGCCTGTGGTTGCTGCGCGCGGCCGCCCAGGGCGCGGGCGACGACGTCGCCTATGCCCTGTTCGGCCGGCCACGCGACGCGCTCACCGCGCACTGCGAGGCCTCATGAGCGCCAACGACCTGCTGGGCGCGGGCACGCCCGCGCTGCTGGCCGCGACCGCCGCGGTCTTCGTGCTGGCGGGCGTGGTGAAGGGCGTGGTGGGGTTGGGCCTGCCCACCATTTCCATGGCCATGCTGGCCTTGGTCATGGCGCCGGCGCAGGCCGCCGCGCTGCTGATCGTGCCGTCGCTCATCACCAATCTGTGGCAGGCGCGGCCATGGCCGACGCTGATGCAGGTGTTGCGCCGCATCGCCACGCTGCAGGCGGGCGTGTGCGTGGGCACCCTGGCCGGCGCGGCGTGGTTCGGCGCGCCCGCCGGCCATTGGGCCAGTGTCTGCCTGGGCATCGCGCTGGTGGCCTATGCGGGCTGGGGCCTGTTCGGCATGCCGCCGGCGGTGCCGGCGCGCCACGAGGGCGCGCTGGGCGTGGTGATGGGCATGGCGACCGGCCTCATCACCGCGGCGACGGGGGTTTTCGTGATTCCCGCCGTGCCATACCTGCAGGCCCTGAACCTCGGCAAGGACGGCCTGATCCAGGCGATGGGCATCTCGTTCACGGTGTCCACCGTGGCCCTGGCGGCGGGGCTATGGCTGAACGGCAGCTATTCCCCGGGCGCGGCCGGCGCCTCGGCGCTGATGCTGCCGCCGGCGCTGGCCGGGATGGCACTGGGGCAATGGTTGCGCGGCCGGCTGTCGGCGCGCGCGTTCAAGCAATGCTTCATGGTCAGCCTGGCGCTGCTGGGCGCCTACCAGGTGGCGCAAGGCCTGGCCGGGTAGGCGCCCGCGCGGGGTCAGGCCGCCAGGCGCCGTTCGTCGACGAAACCGATCGACACCGACATCTCGCGCCAGCGCGCCAGTTCCTGCTGCACCGACTGGATCTTGGCGCGCGCCTGGTCGAAGGCGTCGCGGCCCAGGAACAGATGCAGCGGCGCGTATTGCGCGTCCGCCGCCTGGATCAGCGCGCGCGCCGCCTTGGCCGGGTCTCCGGACGCGGCGTGGCCCGCGCCCGCCTCGGGGCGCGCGCCGTCCGCCGGCGCGCGCATCGCGCCGGGATAGACCAGCGACACGCGCACGCCATGCGGCGCGGCCTCCAGGGCCAAGGTTTCGCTCAGCCCGCTGACCGCGAACTTGGCGCCGCTGTAGGCGCCCCAGCCGGCGCTGCCGCCATCGAAACCCAGGATCGACGAGATGTTGAACACGTGGCCGGCGCGCTGCGCGCGCAGGCGCGGCATCACCGCGCGCACCACATTCAGCACGCCGAAGACGTTGATGTCGAAGCTGTCGCGCAGCTCGGCGTCCGACAGCGTTTCCAGCGCGCCCGCCAGGCCATGCCCGGCGTTGTTGACGACCACGTCGATGCGACCGAACGCCGCCACGGTGGTGTCGATCGCGCGGCGCACGCTGCCTTCGTCGGCCAGATTCACTTCCAGCGGCAGGAAGCGGCCTTCGAGCTTGGCGCCCACCGCGTCCATCAATGCATCGACATCGCGCGACGTGGCCGCGACCTTGTGCCCCTGGTCGAGCAGCATCCTGACCAGCGCCAGGCCCAGGCCGCCGGCGGCGCCTGTCACAAACCAGATTTTTTCGGTGCTCATGCGATCTCCCTCTGCTTGCGGCGGCCGGCAACACGCCGGCGGCCCGCTGGCGCCCACGGATTCACGCGGAACACATCGACCCCAAGCGTGAGAGGGATATTAAGCATCGCGCATCGACGCGCACAGGCTCGTTCTTGCGTGAAACCTGCCTATTTCTACGGGTTTGCCGTTGTCCGAAGGCCGGGGGGACGGGGGCAGCCGCGGCGCCCCGCCCCGGGGCGGCCTGCGGCGGGATCAGCCCAGCGCGCTGCGGTAGTGCTCGCTGTCGAAGCTCGGCGCGCTGCCGGCGGGCTCGGCATCCGCCACCGGTTGCGTGACCGGCGCGGCGGCGTCGACGCCGAAGAGAGAGAGTTCGGCGGTGACCAATGCAAGGAGAAGATTCGCCATGATGATTCCTTTGAGTCGAATGCCCAGACCGGCGGCGGCTGCGTCGGTCTTATATAAGACATGGGGCTCATATTGCGGGGCACGGCGGCGGGCGTCCATTTGGTTTACTCAATCAAGGCGATTGAGGCAACGCAAGGCCTTGGCTCAACGCGCGAAACGGCGTCGCTGGCCCGTCTGCCGCACCGTCGCCACCAGGGCCCGCACGGCGGCTTCGGCCGAGCGCGCGAAGGCATAGAAGCGCGCATTCGGCAGCGCCGGCAAGCCGTCCTCGCGCGACAGCGCCCGCAGCCCCGGGCGCAGCTGGCTGCGCGCCACCGGCGCCACCGCGAACCCTGCCTGCGCGGCCGCCAGGCAGCCGGCCATGCTGCCGCTTTCGAACGCTGGCGACCACGCGCGCCGCGCCTTGCCCAGCGCCGTAATGGCGGCTTCGCGGTAGACGCAGGGCTCGGGAAACACCGCCAGCGGCACGCGCTCGCCCGGCATCCAGGCCTTGTCTTCGCCCCAGGCCCACACCAGCTCTTCTTCCCAAAGCAGTTCGCCTTCATCCCGCACGAGTGAGCACTGCTTGCCGAACACCACGTCGAGCTTGCCGCGCGCCTGCTGGCGCAGCAGGTCCCCCGTCACACCCACTTTCAGCTCGATGGACGCTCCCGGGTGCGCGCGATGGAATGCCTGCAATACCTCGGCCAGCCAGGCGCCGGCGAAGTCTTCCGATGCGCCGACGCGCAAACGTCCCTTCAGGCCTGCCCCGCTCAGGCGGGCGCGGGCCTCGCGTTCGAGTTCGACGATATTGCGCGCATAGGCGTAGAGCGTCTCGCCGGCGGCGGTCAGTTCGAAGCTGCGCGTGGTGCGTTCGAGCAGGACGACGCCAGCGACCGATTCGAGGCGCTTGATGTGGCCGCTGACCGCGGACGGCGTCAGCGCCAGCGCGTCCGCCGCCAGCGCGAAACCGCCGTGGTCCACGACTTCGAGAAAGGTGCGCAGCAGGGTCAGGTCCAGCACGGCGCCAGCGGGGGACGCGGGGGTATCCATGGGGTCGGCCTCAATACACGATTCTTTGATAATAAACGCGCATTATTCACTAATCATGATTTCTCGCGCCGCTATCGTGGGCCTTCCGCTATCGGCAGGACAAGCCACCATGACCCCTTACCGCACGATCCGCACCCCCAGGCTGGAAATCGCCTATCTCGAATGGAATCCCGGCGCCGCCCGCAGCGCCGTGCTGCTGCATGGCTGGCCCGACAGCCCGGCCGGCTGGCGCCCGGTGGCGCAGCGGCTGGCCGCCGAAGGCTATCGCGTGTTGTGTCCGGCGCTGCGCGGCTTCGGCCCGACCCGTTTTCTGGACCGGGCCACGCCACGCAGCGGCGAACTGGCGGCGCTGGGCCGCGACCTGCTGGATTTCATCGATGCCCTCGGCCTCGAACAACCGCTGCTGGCGGGCCATGACTGGGGCGCGCGCGCCGCCGCCAACGCCTGCGGCCTGGCCACCGGCGCGGCCGCGCAACTGGTGCTGCTGTCGATCGGCTACGGCACCAACGATCCCGCGCAGGTTCTGCCGCTACCGCAGGCGCGCAACTACTGGTACCACTGGTTCATGGCCACGCCGCGCGGCGCCGCTGCCGTGCGCGAGGATGCGCGCGGCTTCACCCGCTATCTGTGGGACACCTGGTCGCCGGCCGGCTGGTATACCGAGGAGGAATTCGCCGAGGCCGCGCAGGCCTTCGACAACCCCGACTGGGCCGCCGTGGTGTTGCATTCCTATCGCCACCGCTGGGGCTTCGAGCCGGGCGATCCCGCGTACGCGCAGGATGGCGCGCGGCTGACGCCGGCGCCAAGGCTGGCGGTGCCGACCCTGGTGCTGCACGGCGGCGCCGACACCTGCAACCAGCCCGCCACATCCGAAGGCAAGTCGCACTATTTCAGCGGCGGCTACGAACGCCGGGTGCTCGATGGCGTGGGCCATTTCCCGCAGCGCGAGGCGCCGCAGGCGGTGGCCGCAGCCATCCTGAATTTCGTCGCCAATCCACCGGCGCGAGGCTGACACGGCCCGACGCCGCCGGGCAGGAAAACGGGGAATGGCGGATAATCCGGCTATTTCCCGCCTTTCGGGCGGCGGTTTCCCGCCGGCGCCGGCGCGGGGCAGCATTCGGAGTCAGCTATGTATCGCGGCATTGAGGCGATCGAACAATTCATGATGTCCATCGGCCTGGCCTGGCAGCCCGGCCGCACCGAAAGCGCCGAACTGCGCGCCAGCTACCGCATCGGCAACACCCGGCCGCTGGGCATCGACCGCACGCTGGTGGAATTCCACTGCGACGCCAAGCGGCCCAAGGTATGGGTGCCGGAGTTCTCGCGCACCAGCTTTCACCAGTGGTTCGAAGTGCCGTTCCAGGAATTCGAATTCACGCCGGGCGGTTCGATGCTGAAGATCAAAGCCGCCGCGCGCGGCAATGCCCCGCCCTACAGCGTGGGCCTCAAGCCGCTGGCCTGAGCGGCCCTTTGCGCCCGGCGCCCGCCGGGCGTTCTACAGCGGTTTGTACATGATGGTGGTGCCGTCCAGCCGCGACGGATCGCGCGCATCGCGGGCGAACCCCGGAATCACGCCCACCGTGTGATACCCCAGCGAGGTGTACAGCGGCTCGGCGTTGTCGCCAGTGCGCGTGTCCAGCGTGATCAGGCTGCGGCCGGCCTCGACGGCGGCGGCCTCCGCCGCCTGCATCAGCGCGCGGGCGATGCCGCGGCGGCGGAAATCCGGATGCACCAGCAACTTGCGGATCTCGGCGCGGTGCGGTTGATTGGGCGGCGTATCGCAGTCCAGCTGCACCGAGCCGGCCACGCGCCCCGCCTCCATCGCCACCAGCAGCACCAATCCACCGCTTTCGAGCGGCGGCAGCACCTTGTCAAGCCAGAATGCCCGCGCCGCCTCGGGGCCGAAGGGCAGCACGAAACTGACGCTGGCGCCATCCTGCACGCAGGCATGCAGCAGTTCGCCCAGGCCGGGCAGCAACGCGTGGGCTTCATCCGCGGTAACGCGGTTCAATGCAAGGGTATCGGTGGACATGATGGACTCAGACGATGAACAACAGGTAACGGGCGCCGCTGTGCGGCGGGGTGTCGAAGGCGCTGGCGCCGTAGAGCTGGTAGCGCAGGCAGTCGCCGGGCGCGAGGGTGTGGGATTGGCCGTCGACGCGGATCGACAGTTCGCCTTCCAGCATGACCAGGTGGTGTTCCAGGCCGGCCCGCGGTGACTGCGGGTAGTCGATGTGGGTGGCGGGAGGCAACTCGCAGGCCAGGACCTCGCCGGCCAGCTTCTGCGACGGCGGCGATACCGAGCGGCGCCGGAAGCCGGTGGCGCCATCGACCCACAGCGCCTGCGCCGCGCTCGGCACCAACGGGTTGAAGTCGTCTTCGACCATGCGCATCAGGCGCGACATGGTCATGCCATAGGCGCCGCAGAGTTTTCCCAGCGCGCTGGCGGTGGGACTGACCTCGGCGTTTTCCAGGCGTGACAAGGTGGCGCGGCTGACGCCGGCACGGCCGGCCAGTTCATCCAGCGACCAGCCGCGCTCGAGGCGCAGGGTCTTGAGGCGGCCGGCCAGGCGCTGGTCCAGGTCGGCATCGGGAGCGGTTGCGTTTTCCATATTCGGGAATTTATCCCATATCTGAAAATTCATCAATGGCGGGCTTGCCCCGCGTCCGGCGCCGCCTCCCGGGCACGGCGACAATTCGGCACAATACGGCGTATGCACACAGCCCGATTCGTCTCCATGACCGTCCTCTGCCTGGGCATCCTGACGGGCTGCAGCCTGCCGCCCCTGGAATCACGCAGCGCCTCGCAGGCGCTGGCGCCCGACGCCGCCCGCGACACCGCGCTGGGCCGCGCCATCGCGCCGCTGGCCGCGCAACACCCGGGTAAATCCGGCATCCATCCGCTGGCCGACGCCCACGACGCCTTCGCCGCGCGCATGATGCTGGCGCGCGCCGCGCAGCGCAGCCTGGACGTGCAGTACTACATCTGGCACGACGACCTGACCGGCACGCTGCTGCTGGAAGCGCTGCACGCGGCCGCCGATCGCGGCGTGCGGGTGCGGCTGCTGCTGGACGATAACGGCACGGCCGGGCTGGACAAGGTGCTCGCGGCGCTGGATGCGCACCCGAACATCGAGGTGCGCCTGTACAACCCATTCGTGGTGCGCTGGCCCAAGTTCATCGGCTACCTGACCGACTTCCGCCGCCTGAACCGGCGCATGCACAACAAGTCGTTCACCGCCGACAACCAGGCCACCATCGTCGGCGGCCGCAATATCGGCGACGAATACTTCGGCGCCACCGACGGCGTGCTGTTCACCGACCTCGACGTGCTGGCCGTGGGCGACGCGGTGCAGGACGTGTCGAACGACTTCGACCGCTATTGGGCCAGCGAATCGGCCTATCCGGTGGACCGGCTGCTCAAGCCGGCCGGCCCCGACGAACTGGCGGCGCTGGCGCGCACGGCCACCACGCTGGAACGCTCGCCCGAGGCCGCCGCCTACGCCGAGGCCATGCGCCAGCTGCCCTTCATCCAGCAGCTGCTGCGCGGCGAGCTGGCGCTGGAATGGGCGCCGACCCGCATGGTCAGCGACGATCCGCGCAAGACCCTGGGCACCGCCCCGCCCGAAGCCATGCTGTCGCACCAGCTGCAAGACATCATCGGCACGCCCGCCACCGACGTCGAACTGGTCTCGCCCTACTTCGTGCCCACCGCCAGCGGCACCGAGGCCTTCGCGGCCATGGCGCAACGCGGGGTCAAGGTGCGGGTGCTGACCAACGCGCTGGAGGCCACCGACGTGGCCGTGGTGCATTCCGGCTACGCCTCGCGCCGCCGCGACCTGCTGGCCGCCGGCGTCGAGCTGTTCGAGATGAAGCGGCAGCCGGGCGAGGTCGAGCGCAACAAGAGCCTGGGACCGTTCGGCAGCTCGGGATCGAGCCTGCATGCCAAGACCTTCGCGGTGGACGGACGCAGCGTGTTCGTCGGTTCGTTCAATTTCGATCCGCGTTCGGCGCGCCTGAATACCGAACTGGGCTTTGTCATCGACAGCCCGACGCTGGCGCGCCACATCGCCAAGGCCTTCGACGAGGACATTGCGCGCACCGCCTACCGCGTCTGCCTGGACGACAAGGGCGCGCTGTACTGGCTGGAGCAGCGCGATGGCCAGCGCATCCGCCACGACACCGAACCGGGCACCACCGCCTGGCAGCGCTTTTCGGTCTGGTTCGTGTCGCTGCTGCCAATCGAATCGCTGCTGTAGCGTGACCGCAAGCAACGGAGTTCGCGCCGGACAGGGACGGCGGTAGACTGGATGTCCGCCGACTTCCGTTGCCCCGCCGTTCCCATGAGCAAGCTCGACACCCTGGACTGGACCCGCATCGCCGCCGACCTGGACGCGCGCGGCCACGCCGTGGCCGCCGGCCTGCTCACGCCCGCGCAGTGCCAGGCGCTGGCGGCCGGCTACGCGGACGAGCATCGCTACCGCAGCCGCATCGTCATGAGCCGCCATGGCTTCGGCCGCGGCGAATACAAATACTTCGCCTATCCGCTGCCGCGCCTGCTGCACAACCTGCGCACCGCGCTGTACCCGCGGCTGGCGCCGATCGCCAACCGCTGGAACCGGCAGATGGGCATCGCGGTCGAGTATCCGGCCGGGCACGCCGCCTTCCTGGCGCGCTGCCACCAGGCCGGCCAGCGCCGGCCGACGCCGCTGATCCTGCAATACGGGCCCGGCGACTACAACTGCCTGCACCAGGACCTGTACGGCGAGCACGCCTTCCCGTTGCAGGTGGCGGTGCTGCTGTCGCGTCCGGGCGAGGACTTCACCGGCGGCGAATTCGTCATGACCGAAACCGATAGCGCCGGCCAGCGGGCCGAGGTGTTGCCGCTGAGCCAGGGCGACGCGCTGATCTTCACCGTCAACCAACGCCCGGTGGCCGGCGCGCGCGGCTGGCGCCGCGTGGCCATGCGCCACGGCGTCAGCGCGCTGCGCGACGGGCGGCGCCACACGCTTGGCGTGATCTTCCACGACGCGGCCTGATATGGGAACCAGCCTGAACCTGTTCGACGATGAAGAGATCGCGCAGACCGGCCGCGAAAGCATCGGCGCGCAATCGGTGGTGCTGCGCGGCTATGCGCTGCCGGCGGCACAGGCGCTGCTGGCCGGGGTCAACACGGTGCGCCGGCAGGCGCCGTTTCGCCACATGGTCACGCCCGGCGGCCTGCCGATGTCGGTGGCGCTGACCAACTGCGGCCGCCATGGCTGGACCAGCGATGAACAGGGCTATCGCTACACGCGCGAGGATCCGCTATCCGGCTTGCCATGGCCGGACATGCCCGAGGTCTTCGATACGCTGGCGCGCGCGGCCGCGCGCGAGGCGGGCTTTCCCGGCTTCGCGCCGGACGCCTGCCTGGTCAACCGCTACCAGCCCGGTTCACGGCTGTCGCTGCACCAGGACAAGGACGAGCGCGACTACGGCGCGCCCATCGTCTCGGTGTCGCTCGGCATGCCGGCGGTGTTCCTGTTCGGCGGCCACGCGCGCGGCGACCGGGCCGTGCACGTGCCACTGTTCCATGGCGATGTGGTGGTGTGGGGCGGCGTCGATCGGCTGCGCTATCACGGCGTGCTACCGCTCAAGGACCGCCCCCATCCCACGCTGGGCAGCGTGCGGATCAACTTCACCATCCGCCAGGCCGGCTGAAACGGCGCGCCGCGCCAGCCGCTCCCCGATCCGGCCCTCATCCAGGCCGGCCTGGCGCAAGGCGCGGCCATGCGGGTTCACCAGAACTGGCGGCGGCCAGCGCGCCGGCCTACTATCAGGCACCTTTTCCGCCCTTGGGAATTCCATGCGCCTGAGCCTCGCCCTTGCCCTGCTGTGCCCGTTGCTCGGCCCGCCCGCCGGCGCCGCCGAACCGCCGGCCCGCACCGAGAATTCGCTGGGCATGCCATTCGTCATGGTGCCGGCCGGCAGCTTTCTCATGGGCAGCGACGAACCGCCCGAGGCGCTGGCGCGCGACTATCCCCAATACCCGAGCGAGCGCTTCACGCAATTGTTCGACGAGGCGCCGGTGCACACCGTGCGCATCACCCGGCCCTTCCTGCTGATGCCCACCGAAGTCACCGTGGGCCAGTTCCGCCGCTTCCTGGAGGCCTCGGGCTACGTGCCGGAATCCGAGGCCGACGGCACGGGCGGCTACGGCTACAACGCCGCCTATGATCCCGACGCGTCCGAACGCGGCGACGCTTTCGAAGGCCGCGACCGCCGCTACTCCTGGCGCAACCCCGGCTTTGCCCAGGACGACACGCATCCGGTGGTCAATGTCAGCTGGAACGACGCCACCGCCATGGCGCGCTGGCTGAGCCAGCGCGAAGGCCAGGTCTACCGGCTGCCGACCGAAGCCGAATGGGAATACGCCGCCCGCGCCGGCGGCCAGGGCCGCTACCAGCACGGCGACGACCCGGCCGCCCTGCCGGACGTGGCCAACACCTTCGACGCGGACGCGGCGCCGCTCTGGCCAAAATGGCGGACCTACGCGGCGGCGCGCAGCGACGGCCACCGCTTCACCGCCCCCGTCGCCAGCCACGCGCCCAACGCCTTCGGCCTGTACGACATGCATGGCAACGCATGGGAATGGGTGGCCGATTGGTACGGCGAGGACTACTACGCGCACTCGCCCCAGGACGACCCTCAGGGCCCGGCCAGCGGCAACGTGCGGGTGCGCCGCGGCGGCTCGTGGCATACCTGGGCGCTGTACACGCGTTCGGCGTACCGCAACTGGAATACCCCCGAAACACGCTATCCACTGGTCGGATTCCGCCTGCTGCGCGAAGTCGCGCCATGAAGACCGGTTAGCATAGCCGCAAGCCTAACTTTTAAAAGAGTCCCGACATGCATTCGCTGGGC
This sequence comes from Achromobacter ruhlandii, assembly GCF_902859695.1. GTDB lineage: Bacteria > Pseudomonadota > Gammaproteobacteria > Burkholderiales > Burkholderiaceae_B > Achromobacter > Achromobacter ruhlandii. The sequence continues at coordinate 168,889 of NZ_CADIJL010000006.1, read as the reverse complement.
CGCCTCGTCCTGCTGGTCAACGATTACGACACCGCCATCGCCTTCTACCAGGACAAGCTGGGCATGCAGGTGTTCGTCGACATGGCCGTGGGCCCGCAGCGCTATGTGCATCTGCGGCTGCCGGAACAGCCGTCGGTGGGCGTGTGGCTGCTGCAGGCGCAGACCCAGGCCCAGCGCGACCGCGTCGGCGACCAGACCGGCGGCCAGCCGGTGGGCGTGTTCTACACCGACGACGTGGCGCGCGACCATGCACGCTTCGCCGCGCGCGGCGTGCGCTTCACCCGGGAGCCGGTGGACGACACCGCCGCCATCTATGCGCACTTCATCGACCTGTACGGCAATGAGTTCGTGCTGGTGCAGCTGAAATAGCCATGGCCGCTCGTCCCGCCTCCCGCGACTGGATCGTGCGCCAAGCGCCGGCGGACCGGTTCGAGCGCATCGAAGCCTACTTCGGCGGCCTCGGCTACGGGCTGCACCGGCATGACACCTACGCCATCGGCTGCACGCTGGCCGGCGTGCAGAGCTTTCACTACCGCCGCGACCTGCGGCACAGCCTGCCGGGCGGCGTGCTGGTGCTGCACCCCGACGAGGCGCACGATGGCCAGGCCGGCACCGACGCCGGCTTCCACTACCGCATGGCCTATGTGCAGCCGGCGCTCATCCAGCGCATCCTGGGCGGCCGTCCGCTGCCCTTCGTGCGCGACGGCGTCTCCAACGATGCGCGGCTGCGCGCGGCCTGCGTCGCGCTGTTGCAAGCCCCCGACGCCACCGATCCGCTGCGCGAGGACGACGCGCTATACGACCTGACGCTGGCGCTGTGCGCCGCCGCGGGCCAGGCCCCCGCCCGGTCGCGGCCCGACTATGCCGCCGGCGAGCGGGCGCGCCAGTACATCCACGACGCGCGCGGCCAGGCGGTGTCGCTGGACGACCTGGAGCGCGCCGCCGGCATCGACCGCTGGCGCCTTTCGCGCGACTTCCGCGCGCTGTACGGCACCAGCCCGTACCGCTACGCCTTGCTGCGCCGCCTTGACCTGGCGCGGCGCCTGATTGCCGCGGGCGAGCCGCTGGCGCAGGCCGCGCTGGCCGCCGGCTTCACCGACCAGAGCCACCTGACGCGCCGCCACGCCGAGGCCTTCGGCATGACGCCCGCGCACTGGCGCGGCACCCTGCGCCGCTGATGCGCGGCGTTTCGCACAAACGTACAAGACCGCGCGCGCGCCGGCCCCTAAGCTGCGGTTTTCATTGCCGCACAAGGAAGCCGCCATGCCCGCCATCACCGCCATCAACCTGGCCCACAAACTGTCGCTGATCCAGGAACCCTGGATGCCCAAGGTCATCGCCGAGATGAACGACTACCAGTTCAAGCTGGTCAAGCTGCACGGCGAATTCGTGTGGCATGCCCATGCCGATACCGACGAGACCTTTATCGTGCTGGCGGGCCAACTGCGCATCGACCTGCGCGACGGCCATATCGACCTGGGACCGGGAGAAATGGCCGTCATCCCCAAAGGCGTGGAGCACAAGCCGTGTGCGCCGCAAACGGTGCAGGCCATGCTGATCGAGCCGCGCGGCGTGCTCAACACCGGCGACCAGGGCGGCGAGCGCAGCGCCCCCAACGACGTCTGGATCTGACGGCGGCTCAGGGCCGGTCGCTTTCGATCAGCCGTTTGTCGTCCTTGGCCGCGATGCGCGCCTCGACCCGCCGCAGCACCGCCAGCACGAACAGCGCCATCAGCGTGCTGGCCACGGCGGTGGCCTCGCGCCCCATGCCGGCGGCCACGCCAATGGCGGCGGTCATCCAGATGCTGGCCGAGGTGGTCAGGCCGCGGATCTCGCGCTCGTCGCTGAGCTTGATGATGGCGCCCGCGCCCAGGAAACCGATGCCGGCGATCACGCCCTGCAGCACCCGGCTCAGGTCGCCGACCTGCATGCCGTTCTGCAGCGGCACCAGCACGAAGATCGCGGCGCCCAGCGCCACCAGCATATGGGTGCGCAGGCCGGCGGCCTTGCCGCTGCGCTCGCGTTCATAGCCGAGCAGGCCGCCCAGCAATACCGCCATGCCCAGGCGCAGCACGATGCGGGTGGCCTCGCCGACATCGGGGATGTCGGCGAATTCACTGCGCAAGGTGGTCCAGACTTCCAGCCAGATATCCGCCATCGTTGTCTCCCGCGGCAGGTGGATGCAGCCAGCATAGCAGGGCCGCGCTGGCGCGGCGGCGCCCATCTGGTTTACAACGTCAGGCAGGTCCGCATCGAGACGGACACGACGAGGAGCGACGGATGGATTTGCAGCTGGATGGCAAGCGCGTACTGATCACGGGCGCGTCCAAGGGAATCGGCCTGGCCTGCGCCATGGCCTTTGCGCGGGAAGGCGCCGAACCGATCCTGGCGGCGCGCGACGACGCGGCGCTGCGGGCCGCCGCGCAGGCGATCCAGGCGCAGACCGGACGCGCGGCGCGCACCCTGGCGGTCGACCTGGCGCAGCCCGGCGCGGCGGCGCGGGTGCTGCAACAGACCGGGGCGATCGACATCCTGGTCAACAACGCCGGCGCGGTGCCCGGCGGCGCCCTGGACCAGGTGCAGGACGAACGCTGGCGCGCCGGCTGGGACCTGAAAGTGCATGGCTACATCGACCTGGCGCGCCACTACTATCCGCTGATGCGCGCGGCGGGCGCCGGCGTCATCGCCAACATCATCGGCATGGCCGGCTCGGCGCCGCGCGCCGACTACATCTGCGGCGCCGCCGCCAATGCCTCATTGATCGCCTTCACCCGCGCCCTGGGCGGCGACGGGCCGCGCCACGGCGTGCGCGTGTTCGGCGTGAACCCGTCACGCACCCGCACCGACCGGGTGCTGACCCTGGCCAGGCAGCGCGCGCAGGCCCGCTGGGGCGATGCATCGCGCTGGCAGGAAACCCTGAACGACCTGCCCTTCGGCCGCCTGATGGAGCCCGAGGAAGTCGCCGACATGGTGGTGTTCGGCGCGTCGCCGCGGGCGGGCTATCTCAGTGGCACGGTGATCGACCTGGACGGCGGCGAGCAATACGCCGGCCGTTGACGCGTCCGGCGCCTCAGCGCGCCGCGGCCCAGCCGGCCAACAGGCCCGGCAATTGCGCCATGTCGGTGAACACGTGGGCCACGCCGACCTCGCGCAGCGCCTCGGCGCTGCTGTGGCCGTTGGCGCTCGGGCTGTAGCCGAACACCGTGGCGCCCGCCGCCACGCCGGCGGTGGCGCCGGTGACGGTATCCTCGACCACGGCGCAGCGCCGCGGATCCACGCCCAGCGCGCTGGCGGCGGCCAGATAGACGTCGGGATGCGGCTTGCTGCGCGGCATTTCGTGGCCGCTGAAGACCCGTTCACCGAAGCACTCGGCGATGCCGACCTTGGCCAGTTGCAGCTCGACCTTGCGGCGGTCGGCGCCCGACGCCACCGCGATGCGGCCCGACAGCGTCTGGTGCAGGCTGCGCACCGCGTCCGGCGCGCCGGGAATTTCGCGCAGTTCGCGGTCGAGCGCGCCATTGCGGCGTTCGCGGAACTGCGCGAACCATTCGGGCGCCAGCGCCACGCCGGTACGCGCCTGGATCAGGGGCAGCTCGTCGCGCACCGCCTTGCCGGTGAAGATGCGCGTGGCTTCTTCGAAGGTGATGGCCCAGCCCAGTTCGTTCAGCATCTCGGTCAGGACGCGGGCGGTGATCGGCTCGGAATCGACCAGGACGCCGTCACAGTCGAACAACACGGCGTCAAAGGGAAAATCAGTCATTGAGGATGGCGGAAAGGAGGGATCGGGGAAGCCCTAGAGCATACTGCACCGCGCCAACCCGCCCGCGCGGCGGAGCGCAAGCAACGGAGTGTGCGCGGCCGCGCGGTTCGCTATGCTGTATCGCGGCCAGGCCTCCCCTGAGCCGCCCTCCGTTCATTGCACAGCCTTCCATGACGCCACCGACCTCCCCCGCGAAATCCACACCGCCGACAGTCCGCGCGACAACCGCCGCCGTCGATGATGTTCCCGCCCTGTACGCGCGCGCCGCCCGGCACCTGGCGGCGCTGGATGCCGACTGGGCTGGCCATGTGGCCGCCATCGGCCCGTGCCGCCACGCCTCGCGGCCGGCGCGCGATCCGTACGAGGCGCTGGTGCGCGCCATCGCCTACCAGCAGCTGCACGCGCGCGCCGGCGACGCCATTCTCGGCCGCCTGCTGGCGCTGTATCCCGGGCAGGCCTTTCCCGCGCCGCGCGCGCTGCTCGACACCGATCCCGACGCCCAGCGCGCCTGCGGCTTTTCGGCGTCCAAGCTGGCCACCATCCGCGGCATCGCGCAGGCCGCCCTGGACGGCCTGATCCCCTCGCGCGAGGAAGCGCTGGCCATGCGCGACGAAGACCTGATCGAACGGCTGGTGACGCTGCGCGGCGTAGGCCGCTGGACCGTGGAAATGTTGCTGATCTACACGCTGGAGCGCATGGACATCCTGCCAGTGGACGACTTCGGCGTGCGCGAGGGCTACCGGCGCCTGAAGCGGCTGGACCAGGCCCCGTCGCCGGCGCGGATGCGCGCCATCGGCGAGGCCTTCCGCCCGTACCGCACGATCGCCGCCTGGTATCTGTGGCGCATGCCCGCCGCCCCGGCCCCGGCGGCGCCATGACCGCGGCCGACCTCCTGCCGCTGGACCGCTACGACTGGGCCCGCATTCTCGAACAGCTCGATACCGAGGGCTGGGCGCCGCTGCCCGCGCTGTTCAGCCCCGCCCAGGCCAGTGCGCTGGCGGGCGCCTTCGACGATCCTCACGCCGTCCCGGGCGGCGCGGAGGGCGGCGCCTGCCGGTCACTGCCCCCGCCGCTGCCGCATGGCCTGGACACCCTGCAGGACGCACTGCAGGCACGGCTGGCGCCCCTGGCGCGGAACTGGGCGCGGCGGTTGGGACACGCCGCCCCCGCTGCCACGGCGGCGGGCCCGGCCAGCCTGAGCAGGCTGGGCCGGGACGATTGCCAGCCCCTGCGCCACGCGCCGGACGAGGCAGGGTTCCCGTTCTATCTGGTTGCGTTGCTGTCCGCCCCCGGGCGCGACTTCAGCGGCGGCGAATTCGTCATGACCGAGCAGCGGCCCCGCCAGCAATCGCGCCCGATGGTCCTGCCGCTGACACGCGGCGACGCCGCCCTGATCGCGGCCCTGCACCGGCCCGTGCGGGGCGCCAACGGCGACTACCGCGCCACGCTGCGCCACGCCATCAGCCGGGTGCGCAGCGGTGTACGCGTGGGGCTGTCGCTGCCGCTGTCCGGTCCGTCCTGACGGCCCGGGCCAGCCGGCCGCCCCCCGCAGCGCGGCGCATGCGGCCGAAAGTTATATTGCATTTTAACAATGCAATATGCAAAACTAGCCGCCATGGACACCCCCGACGACACCCCGCCCCGCCGCACCGGCTTCACGCTGGACGGCGTCGCCTACACTCACATCGACATGGCCGGCCAGTACGGCGCGGACTTCCAGCGCCTGCCGGTGGTGCTGCGGCTGCTGCTGGAAAACGCCTTGCGCAACATGCGCGGCGCCGAGCGGGACGACGCCGTGGCGGCGCTGTTCGCGTGGCTGGCGCATGGCACCAGCGAAGCGGAGATCGCCTTCCAGCCAGGCCGCGTGCTGATGCACGACACCACCAGCACGCCCGCGCTGGTGGATATCGCCGCCATGCGCGACGCGCTGGACGAGGCCGGCATGGACCCGCGCGCGCTGAACCCGGTGCTGCCGGTGGACGTGTCGGTGGATCATTCGCTGGCGGTGCAGGCCTATGCGCGGCCGGATGCGGCCGCCAGCAACCTGGCGCTGGAATTGCGCCGCAACGCCGAGCGCTACCGTTTCCTGCGCTGGGCCTCGAAAGCGCTGTCCAACGTGCGCATCCATCCGCCCGGCACCGGCATCATGCACACCCTCAACCTGGAACAGTTGGCGACCGTGGTGTGCGAACACGACGGCGCGCTGCATCCGGACATGATGATCGGCACCGACAGCCATACGCCGATGATCAACGGCATCGGCGTGCTGGGCTGGGGCGTGGGCGGGCTGGAGGCGCAGACGGTGATGTTCGGCATGCCCACCCTGCTGCGCATTCCCGACGTGATCGGCGTGCGCCTGAGCGGCGCGCTGGCGGCCGGCGTCACCGCGACCGACCTGGCGCTGACCGTGACCCAGCGCCTGCGCGCCATCGGCGTGTCGGGCGAGTTCGTGGAATTCTTCGGTCCCGGCGTCGCCACCCTGTCGGCCGGCAGCCGCTGCGTGGTGGCCAACATGGCGCCGGAGTACGGCGCCACCACCGGCTATTTCCCCATCGACGCGGCCACGCTCGATTACCTGCGCCAGACCGGTCGCGATCCGGCCCACGTGGCGCGGGTGGGCGCCTATGCCGCCAGCGCCGGCCTGGCGCTGGATCCGGCGGCCACGCCGCGCTACACGCGCGTGGTCGAGATCGCGCTGGACCAGGTGGGCACGCGGGTGGCCGGGCCCACCCGGCCGCAGGACCTGCATCCCTACGAACAGACCCGCGCCCTCCTGGCGGGCCTCGGGTTCGCGCCGCGGGCGGCTTCGCCGCTGCCGCGCCATGCCATCGCCATCGCCGCCATCACCAGCTGTACCAACACCTCCGATCCGCGCCTGCTGGTCGCGGCCGGGCTGCTGGCGCGCAAGGCGCGCCGCGCCGGGCTCAAGGCGCCCGCCTGGGTCAAGACCTCGCTCGGCCCCGGCTCGCCCGCCGCCGCCGACTACCTGGCCCGCGCCGGCCTGCTCGCCGACCTGGAGGCGGTGGGCTTCGGCATCGTCGGCTATGGCTGCACCACCTGTATCGGCAATTCCGGCCCCTTGCCCCCGATGGTGCGCGACGCCATGGCGGCCGGCGCCGTTCGGCCGGTGGCGGTGCTGTCCGGCAACCGCAATTTCACCGGCCGCATCCACCCCGACCTGGACCTGGGCTTCCTGATGTCGCCGCCGCTGGTCATCGCCTTCGCGCTGGCCGGCGACGCCGAGCGCGACCTGGCGCGCGAACCGGTGCAGGTCGGAGCCGACGGCCGCCCCGTGTTCCTGCGCGACCTCTGGCCAGACGACGGCGAGATCGACGCGGCGCTGGCGCGCGGCCTGCGCGCCGACGACTTCCAGCGGGCCTTCCAGGCGGCCAGCGCCAATCCGGGCTGGCAGGCCTTGCAGTCGCCCGCCACGCCGCGCTTTCCGTGGGATCCGGCCTCGACCGCGCTGCGCCGCCCGCCGTTCGCGGCGGCCGGTCCGGCGAGCCAATTGGGCCGCTATGCCGCGCATCCGCTGCTGGTGTTGGGCGACGACGTCACCACCGACCACCTTTCACCCGCCAGCGCCATTCCGCCCGACAGCCTGATCGCCGACTTCCTGGTGGCGCAAGGCGACGACCGCGATGACCTGAACGTGTTCGCGTCGCGGCGCGGCAATTGGCAGGTGATGATGCGGGCCGCCTTCTACAGCAAGAGCCTGGCCAACCTGCTGTGCCCGGATGCCCCGGTCGGCCACACCGTGCATGCGCCCAGCGGCGCCATCGAACCGATCTGGGAAGCCGCCGAGCGCTACCGCCGCGACGGCGACGCGGTGGTGCTGCTGGCCGGCGAACGCTTCGGCACCGGCTCCTCGCGCGACTGGGCCGCCAAGGGCCAGCGGCTGCTGGGCATCCGCGCGGTGCTGGCGGTCAGCTTCGAGCGCATCCACCGCTCGAACCTGATCGGCATGGGCATCCTGCCGCTGCGCCTGCCGGCGGGCGTCACGCCGCACCGCCTGGCGATTCAGCCGGGCGACCGCTTCGAGATCGATTGCCCGCCGCAGCGCCTGGCGCCGCGCCAGCCGGTCGCGGTGCGGCTGTTGCGCGCCGACGGCCGCGAGCAGGCCCTGCAGGCCACCGCCGCGGTCGAAACCCAACTGGAGCTGCATCTGCTGCGGATGGGCGGCGTGATTCCGGCTATCCTCGCGGATACGCTTGGCGCCGCGACCTCGGCGCCGTCCGAGACGGCCCCGCCGGGCTGAGTCCCACTTTGCATTCCCCATGAGCGCGCAGACCCACACCGCCAGCAAGATCCTGGAGCTGATCCGGCAGGACCGCCTGACCGGCGGCGCGCACCTGAGCGCGCAGAAACTGGCCGACCGCCTGCGCCTGTCGCGCTCGCCGGTCAATGACGCGCTTGGCCTGCTGGAGCGGCACGGCATCGTGGCGCGCAAGCCCAACCGCGGCTACTTCCTGCAGCTGGACCACGAGGTCCTGGCGCGCACCTGCGCGGACCTGGCCCCGCCCGCCGCCGACGACGTCGTCACGCAAAGCTATTTCCGGCTGGCCGACGAACTGCTGCGCGGCGCGCTGCCGATGCAGTGCAGCGAAGCGCTGCTGCGCGCCCGCTACGCCCTGACGCAGGCGCAGACCCAGGCGCTGCTGGCGCGCGTGGCGCAAGAAGGCTGGGCCCAGCGGCGCCCCGGCTACGGCTGGGAATTCTCGTCGATGATGACCACGCCCGACAGCCTGCTGCAGTCGTATCGCCTGCGCCTGGCGCTGGAACCGGCCGCGCTGCTCGAACCCACCTACCGCATCGACAAGGCCGTGCTGGCGCGCTGCCGCGCCGCCGAACGCCACCTGCTCGACGGCGGCATCGACAGCGACAGCGCCGACCAGTTGCACGAACGCGGCGTGCGCTTCCACGAGTCGCTGGTGGAGGCCTCGGGCAACCCGTTCTTCATCGACACCATCAAGCGCGTCAACCGCGTGCGGCGGCTGCTGTCGTACCGCTCGATGCAGGACCGCAGCCGCTATCGCCAGCATTGCGAGCAGCACCTGGAAATCCTCGACCTGCTGGAGCGCGAGCGCAACGAAGAGGCCTCGCAGGCGCTGGCCCGGCACCTGCGCAGCACGCTCGACAACCTGGCGCGCATCCGCGGCATCCTCACAACCTAGGCCGCCGGCGGATCAAGCCGCTACGCGCGGGCCGCCTGGCGGCCCGCCGCGGGCCCCTCAGAAGTCCATCGACGCCGACAGCATCAGCGTGCGCGGCACGCCTTGCGAGATGGTGCCGTAGGACGCCACGCCCGACCAATAGGCGCGGTTGAACACGTTGACGACATTGGCGCGCAGGGTCACTTCCTTGCCGTCGATGCGCGTGACGTAGCGCGCGCCCAGGTCGAACGTGGTCCACGAGGGCACCGACTGCGTGTTGGCCTGATTGACGTATTCCTTGCCGGTGTGGATCACGCCGCCGGTCAGGGTCAGCCCGGCGACCCAGGGCGTATCCCATTCCGCGCCCAGGTTGGCGGTGAAGCGCGGCACGCCCACGGGCTGGTTGCCGCGCGTGGCGGGGTTGCTGGTGCGCGTCAGCTCGGCGTCCAGGAAGGTCACGCCGCCCAGCAGGCGCAGGCCGCGCAGCGGCTCGCCCGACAGGTTCAGTTCCACGCCGCGGTTGCGTTGCTCGCTGTCCGCCGCATACACGCCCCCCGTCAGCTGGCCGCTGGGCTTGGTGATCTCGAAGGCGCTCAGGGTCAGCATGGCGCTGTCGAAATCGACCTTCACGCCCACTTCCTTTTGCTTGGACTTGTACGGCTTGAACACCTGGCCGGCGTTGGTGGCGGTGGCCGGCGCCACGTCGCCCTTGCTCAGGCCCTCGATGTAGTTGGCGTAGAACGAGACGTTCCGCCACGGCTTGAGCACCAGGCCAGCCAGCGGCGTGATCGCGCTTTCGTCGTAGCTGAGGGTGCGCGCGCCCGTGACGCCATTGAAGTTGCGCGATTCGACCCGCTGCTGGCGCGCGCCCAGCGTCAACTGGACCCGCTCGTCCAGCACGCTCAGCGTGTCGGCCAGCGCGAAGCCGCTCAGGTCCGAAGACGACACCTTGGGCACGCTGGCGGGCGCGGCGATGTCCTGCCGGGGTCGCGTCACCGGGTGATAGATGTTGGACGACAGCGCCGTGCCGTTCACGCTGGCCTGGGCGTTGCGGTCGCTGTACAGCGTGCCCATGAAGGTGATGGCATGGCGCACCGGACCGGTGTCCAGCTTGGCGCGCAGGCCGGCGTTGTAGGTGCTGCGATCGACCTGGAACTTGAAATGGTTGGGGGTCACCAGCGTGTCGCCGGCGGCGTTGACGAGGGTTGGCGTCTGGTCGGACAGGCGGTTGATGGTGGTGCTCGAGCCGCCCGCGTCGGCGAACACCGTCAGGCGGTCGCTGATGTCGTACTCGACGCGCAGCAGCGCGGATTCGCCTTCGGACTTCCACCAGCTCCACGGCTGCGTCGCATTGCGGCGGCCGTCCGGCGCGTCCGGCACGCGCAGGCCCGCCGCCACCAGGAACGGACGCGTGGGCGCGTCGATCTTCTCGTTCTGGATCAGCAGGTCGAGCGAGGCGCGCAGCTTATCGCCCTGGTAGTCCAGCGACAGCGCGCCGATGTCGGTGCGCGAATGCAGGTTGTCCAGTGGCGTGTCGCCCTGGCGGTGCAGGCCGTTGACGCGCACGCCCCAGGCGCCGTCGTCACCGAAGCGCCGGCTCAGGTCGACACGGCCGCCGAACTGCGACGCCCCCGCGTAATCGGCCGACACCCGCGTCAGGTCCTGCGGCAGCGAGCGCTTGGGCACCATGTTGATGACGCCGCCCACCCCGCTGTTGGGCGACATGCCGTACAGCAGCGCCGCCGGCCCCTTCAGCACCTCGACCCGCTCGATGTAGTCGGTGAACACGTGGTAGTTCGGCGCCACGCCATAGACGCCGTCGAAGGCGATCTCGCCCAGGTTGCCTTCGCCTATCGGAAAGCCGCGGATGTAGAACGAGTCGGTCACGCCGCCGATCTGGCCGGTGAAGCGCACCGAGGAATCGACGTTCAGCGCGTCGGCCAGCGTCACCGCCTGGCGGTTGGCCAGGAGGTCCGAGGTGTAGTTGGCGACGCTGAACGGCGTATCCATCACATCGCGGTTGCCCAACAGGCCGAGCCGGCCGCCGCGCGCCACCTGGCCGCCCGTGTACGCGACCGGCAGCGCCGAGGGATGCGCGTCCGCGCCCGTCACCACGACGCTCGGCAGCAGCGTGGTCTCGCCCTGCGGCGGCAGCTTGCGCAGCGAATAGGCGCCGCCGCCCTGCTCCGCCAGCGCGTAGCCGGAGCCCGACAGCAGCCGCGCGAAGCCCTCGCGCACCGTGTAGACGCCGTTCAGGCCGTCACTGTGCTGGCCCGCCAGCAGGGCCGGATCGAAGGACAGCGGCACGCCGGCGGCGGCGGCGAAGCGGGCCAGCGTGTCGCCCAGCGGGCCGGCGGGAATCGCATAGGGCTTGCCGCTCGCCGCGCTGACGGCATCGGCGGCGCGCGCCGGCTGCGAGGCCGCCGACGCCAGCGCCAGCGCCACGCCCAGGCCAAGGGCGCGCACCGCGGCCCGCGTGGACGACGATGAGGTCCGCGCGCGGCGGACGGACAGGGAACGGGAGTAACGGCTTGCCATGAGGGATTCTTCGTGGGCGGGGCATCGCGGTCGCGCCGCGACGATTCACCCGGTACACCGGACGAAGGCCGAAAAAGTGTCAGGGACTCGGCGATTAATTTGTAACGGCCGCGCCCTCAGCGCGCCGCCACGGTGACCCAGTACGGCGTCATGCGCTGGATCCGCACCGGCAGCGTCTTCTCCAGCAGGCGCAGGCCGGCGTCGATGTCGTTCAGGGGAAAGGCGCCCGACACGCGCAACTCGGCCACCGCCGGATCGCAACGCAGGAAACCGCGGCGGTAGCGCGCCAGTTCCGCCACCAGGTCGGCCAGGCGCCAGTTGCGCGCGGCCAGCATGCCGTCCTCCCAGGACGCCAGCGCGGCGTCGGCGGCCGACTCGGGGCCGATCCGCTGCGCGTCGAACACGGTCTGCTGTCCCGCCTGCAACACGCGCTGCGCGTCGCTGGCGGCCGGCCGGATCGCCACCGCGCCGTCGAACACCGCGACGCGGATGCCGTCGCGCTCGTCCCGCACCATGAAGCGCGTGCCCAGCGCCTGCACCGAGCCCTGCGCGGTGCGCACGATGAACGGCCGATGGACCGGCGCCGGGTCCTTGCCGGTGGTCAGCAGGATCTCGCCCGCGCGCAGCCAGATCACGCGCTGCTCGGCGGTGTACTGGATATCGACGGCGGTGGCGGTGTTCAGCAGCAGGCGGGTGCCGTCCGCCAGTTGCATGCGGCGCTGCTCGCCGGTGGCGGTGCGCGCATCGGCGCTCCATTCGTGCCACGGCAATGCGCGCCAGGCCAGCCAGGCCGCCGGCCCCAGCAGCAGCAGGCCCGCCACGCTGCGCAGCGCCTGGCGCCGGCCGGGCCGCTCCAGCTGCCGCAGCGTGCGCGCGCCCAGATCGGGCGGTACCTGTCCGAAGCTGCGCAGCATGTCTTCCACCCGGGCCCAGGCGGCGGCATGCGCCGCGCTGCGGCCGCGCCAGCGCTCGAAGGCGGCGCGGTCCGCGGCCGACAGGGTCTCCGACTGGAAGCGCACCAGCCAGCCGGCGGCCTCTTCCAGGACCGCCGTATCCGGGGTGGCGCTCACGCGGCGCCCCCCTGGTAGGCGATGAGGCAGGCCGTCAGCGCTTTTTGCATGTGGCGCTTGACCGTGGCCAGCGACACGCGCTGCGCGCGGGCGATATCGGCATACGCCATGCCGTCGAATTGCGAGGCCAGGAAGATGGCGCGGGTCTTGGCGGGCAGCGTGCGCAAGGTGGCGTCGATGGCGTACAGCGTTTCCAGGATCAGCGCCCGCACTTCCGGCGACGGCACCTCGCGCGGCGGCAGCTGCGCGGCCGCGCATTGGTAGGCGTCTTCCAGCGCGCGGCGGCGCCAGTGGTCCACCACCAGGCCCTTGGCGATATGGGTGAGCAATGCGCGCGGCTCGTCGCCGCCGCCGGCGCGCACCCGCGCCGCCATCAGGCGCACGAAAGTGTCGTGCGCCAGGTCGGCGGCATCGAACGAGTTGCCGAGCTTCTTGCGCAGCCAGACGGACAGCCAGCCGTGATGCTCTTGGTAGATCCGCGTAACGGCGTCGGTGGGCAGGGATTCGGTCGAGGACACGGCGCGGCTCGCGGTGGAATCTAAATGGGAATTGTTACTATTTTATCCCATTCCGGATTCCCGATTCCCCGCTCGCCACGGAGACGCGAATGCCGCGCAGGCACGGCATTCACCCCCGACACCGCTAGAACGTCGCCTTGAGGTTGAGGAACACATTGCGCGGTTCGCCGTAATACACCTGATTGGCCACGCCGCCCAGGTAGTACTTCTTGTCAAACAGGTTGTTCACGTTCAATTGCGCCGACAGGCGGGAATTGAAGTCGTAGCGCGCCATCAGGTTGAACAGCGCGTAGGCCTTCTGCTTGGCGGTGACGCTGCCTTCGTCCAGCTCCACGTTGGTGTAGGTGCTGATCTGCCAATTGACGCCGCCGCCCAGGGTCAGCTTGCTCCACGCGCCCGGCAGGCGATAGGTCGTGAACAGCATCGCCGTGGCGCGCGGCCGCTCGGTGTTGACCGACACGCCATGCACGTCGCGGCTGGTGTAGTACGTGCCGCCCAGCGTGGTGTTCCAGCCCGGCGCCATCTGGCCGGTCACTTCCATCTCGATGCCGCGCGTGGTCACGCCGTCGGCGGTCTTGTAGGCGCTGTCGGTCGATCCCGGCACGATGTAGCCGGCGTCCGGCACGCCCGTCTTGCTTTCCTTGACCTTGAACAGCGCCAGCGATGCGTTGAGCCTGCCGTCCAGGTACTCGCCCTTGACGCCCACTTCGTAGTTCTGCCCCTCGACCGGATCCAGGTAATTGCCGTTGCGGTCGCGATAGTCCTGCGGCTGGAAGATGTCGGTGTAGCTGACGTAGGCCGAGTAGGTGCTGTTGATGTCGTACACCAGGCCGGCGTAGGGAATCAGGCGCGAGTCCTTCTGGTCGCGCGTCGGGGAGCGCGATTGCCAGGTCGCGTAGCGGCCGCCGGTGATGAGGGTCAGGCTGTCGTTCAGCGACCAGCGCGCCGCGGCATAGGCGCCGCGCTGATGCGTCACGGTGTCGCGCAGCGTCGAGGTGGTCCAGTCGGGCTGCGGATACTTGCCATCCCAATCGTAGAACGAGCCCGTGTCCGGCATGGCGCCGGCGCGGCCATAGCTGTAGAAATCCTCGCTGTAACGGCTGCGCATCGCGCCCAGCACCAGCTCATGGCGACGCCCCAGCAACTGGAACGGCCCCTTGACCTGCAGGTTCAGCGCGGTCTGCTGCGCGTAGGAATTCCAGTAGCCGGGCAGCGCGCCCAGGCCGGCGCCGGTTTCCCGGTCGGGCTGGCCGTACAGATACAGCAGCTTGGCGTCGTACTTGCTCTTGCGCAACGACCAGTCGGCCTTCGCCTCCCAGTCGTTGTCGAACCGGTGCGTGAGCGAGGCAAACGTGGTGCGCTGCGTGGTGTGCCAATAGGTCCAGTCCGCCGCGGTGGTCTTGGAGCGGCGCCAGTCTGTGGGCGTGCCGTCGCTGAACACCACCGGCAGGCTACCCCAGGTGGTGCCGCGCGGCCGTTTGTCCTGCGAGTCCATGCCGACGCTGAGCGTGGTCGACGGCGTCAGGTCGGCATCGATCACGCCGTAGAACACCTTCTTGTCGGCGTGATACAGATCGATGTAGGAGTCCTTTTTCTGGTACAGCGCCACCATGCGCGCGCGCACCGTGCCCGCCTGGTTCAGCGGCGTGCTCAGGTCGAGCGAACTGCGGAACTGGTTCCACGAGCCGGCGCCGACGTTGACGGAACCGGTGAATTCGCGGCTGTTGGCATGCTTGCGCACCAGGTTGATCGAGGCCGACGGATTGCCCGCGCCGGTCATCAGGCCGGTGGCGCCGCGCACCACCTCGATGCGGTCGTAGATGATGGAATCATTGTCCGACTCGCCATACATCGACAGGCCGATCGTGGTGGGAACGCCATCGTATTGCAGGCTGTCGATGTAGAAGCCGCGCGACCAGAAGTCGGTGCGGTCGCTGTCCTCTGCCACCACCTGCACGCCCACCACGTTGCCCATCACCTCGTCCAGCGAACGCAGGTTCTGGTCCTCGATGCGCTGGCGCGTCACCACCGTGACGGACTGCGGCGTTTCGCGCAGCGACAGCGCCAGCCCGGTGGCCGCCGACGTGGCCGGCGTGGCGTAGGAACCCGATCCCTCTGTCACCGCGGGATCGCCGGTGCCCAGCACCTTCACGGGCGACAGGCTGGCCACCTCCTCGCCCTCGCGCGTCAGCACGATGCTGTCGCCCTGCCAGCGATACGACACGCCGGTCCCCTGCAACACGCGGGCCAGCGATTGCTCCGGACTGCCGCTCATGCGCAGGCCCGGCGAGCGCAGACCGGCCACCAGCTCGGGCGCGTAGAACACGCGCTGACGAGTCTGCGCGGCCCATTGCAACAACGCGTCGCCCAGCGGCATCGGAGCGATGTCGACGGCGACCGCGGGCGTCTGTGGCTGGGCCTGGGCCGCGCCGCAGGCGCCGGTCGCCATGGCCAGCGACAGCGTCAGGGAGGAAAGGGTAAAGCGGGGCGTGGCGCACGGGCGGCGCCTGGAAGGAGCATTCACGATCAGCAGCGGTTTCGGTTCGACAGGAAAGTCCCTTCGGGGGGACGCGGCGCGACGCGCCTTCCTGGGTAGAACGATGCCGCTGCGAAAAAACCTGAATGCCGGGCCCGATTATTTTGTAACGGCGCAAGCGTCTAGCGCGCCGAGATGTCGATGGCGCCGTCCGCCGCCGGCGCCAGCTTCACCGGCGCCACCGCCGGCAGCGCTTCCAGCAGGGCCTCGGGGCGATCCAGGCTGAACGAGGCCGAGACGCGCAAGCGCCCGGTCTTGCTATCGGCCAGGCGCAACGGCGTAGCCAGGTAGCGGTTCATTTCGCTGACCACCTCGGCCAGCGGCGCATTCTTGAACACCACCCGGCCCGTCTGCCAGGCCAATGCCGTATCGACATCGGTGGGCGCCGGCACGCCGATGGCGCCGCTGCCGGGCACGCGGATGCCGTGTCCGTCGCGCAGCACCGCCAGGCCGAGATTCCACCAATGGCCGCCGGTGACTTCCACCGTGCCGGATCGCACCAGCACGGTCACCACGTCCTCGTCGCGCCGCACGTCGAACACGGTGCCGGTCACACGCACGTCGCCGCTGCCGGCGCGCACGATGAAGGGACGTTCGGCCTCCGGGCTGACGCTGAAGAGGATTTCGCCGCCTTGCAGCTCGATCTCGCGGCGGCCCGCGTAAAACTTGACCTCGGCCAGCGTATTGCCGTTGATGTCGAGCACGGAGCCATCGGGCAGCGTGACCTGCTTGCGCTCGCCCCGATCGGCGCCCACCACCATGGTGTAGGTAGGCGCCTCGCGCGGCAGGCTCCACCAGGTGACCAGCGCCACCAATGCCAGCGCTCCGCAGGCGAAGGCCATGCGCAGGGGCGCCGTGATGCGGCGGCGGGAGGGACGGGCCGGCACCGCGCCGCCCAGCAGATCGCGCACCCGTTCGCGCGGCAGTTGCCCGGCGACCTGCCCCAGTTGCTGCATGCGGTCGAACTCGCGCGCCGCGTCCGGCTGCTCGCGGCGCCAGCGCGCAAACGCGCGCCGCTCGCGCCGCGTCATGTCGCCCGAATGCCAGCGGGCAAACCACCAGGCGGCGGTGGCGGGCTGGCGCGGATCGTCGGCATCGCGGGAAAAGGACTCGGTCATCGTCGGCTGTCGCCCGCACCGTGGCGCGGAACTGGAGTGAAGGAAGACTGCGTCACGGATTGTGTTCGCGCAGGCGTTCCCGCACGTGTTCGATCGCTCGCATGACGTAGCGTTCAATCATATTCTTGGACAGGCCCATGTAGGTGGCCACCTCGGCCTGGGTCCAGCCCTCGATGCGGTTCAGCACGAAGGCCTGGCGGCACTTGGAGGGCAGCTCGGCCAGCACCCGGGCCAGGTCATCGGCCAGGCGCGCCGCGCGCACCGGCGCTTCGGGGTCGGCCTGCACGGGTTCGTCGTGCTCGCCCAGCTCATCCAGCGGCACATGCTGCTCGCGCCGCTGGCGCCGCCAGCGGTCGATCAGCCGATGGCCGGCAACCTGGAACAGATAGCCGCGCGCCTTGGCCGCCACGCTGCCGTCGGCCCGGAGCAGGTGTTCGATCGCATCGTGCGCGGCATCCTCGGCGTCATGCCGGTTGCCCGAACGGCGGCTCCAGGCGCCGATCAGCTCGTCATAGCAGGCAAGCCATCCGGGGCGGGGCGAAGCGGGGCGGGACATGGAGCGATCCGGTGGCGTAGGGTGGCGACGCTGCGGATTTTACAAACAATTCTCATTACCGCAAGCCCGCCGGGTCGGTCCGCCCGTGTCCGCGCCTCAGTAATCCATCGGCACGTGGCTCTGCGCCGCGCGCAACTCCTGGATGTGCCGCTCGGCCTCTTCGCGCTCGACCGCCGGCGGCAACGCGCGCCAGCTCACCATGTTGCCGGGCGCCTTGGCCGGCATCCAGCCCAGTACGCTGTACAGCGTGATCGCGGTGCCGCCCGTATCGAACCGCGTTTCGTAGTAACCCTGCCGTTCCGGCGTCGTGTCGCCGGACACCCATTCCAACTGCGACATCCTGTCTCCCTCTTGATCCAGCCTGTATTGAAGCCGCGGGCCCGCGAGGTCCGCGTTCGATCGTATAGCGTTGCCTGTCTCCTGATAAGCGCACGATGCGCCCGCTTTTCAATTCTTGACAGAGGGGAAACCCCAGGATTTTTCCGAAACGCGATTGCTAAATCGGGAACTCAGGCGCTAGGATGCAGCAAAGGATTCTTACAAACCGGGGCGGGCGACACGGCCGCGCCCCGGCAGACCCCTCTCGGTAACGGGCTTTTTAGGGCAGACCGGTATGCCGACATCCCGCTTCATGCGCTATCCGAAAGATCGGCTGGCGGCACTGGCCAGCGCCAACGCGCTACGGGCCATCCGCGAAGGCCTGCTCTGGACGATGCCATGCCTGCTGGTGGCCGCGCTGTTCCTGGTGCTGTCGGTGCTGGCCCGCCAGTTGGGGATGCCGGCGCCGGTGGCCGAGATCCTGGCCGGCGTGCATACCCGGCTCAACGCCGTCATGCCGATCCTGGTCAGCACCTCGGTCGGCTACATGATGTCGATCCGCTATCGCGTGCCCAACCTGCCGGCGGCATTCCTGTGCCTGTCGTATGTCGTGATCGCCGAGGGACTGCTGGCGCCCTACCCGCACGCCGCCGCCACCCTTATCCTGTGCATCGCCATCCTGCTGCCGCTGGGCAGCGTGCCCCTGCTGGCCTGGCTGCACCGGCGCCACTGGACCCGGCTGGCGCCGGACGGCCTGATCGGCGAGAACGTGCGCGGCACCCTCAACATGGTGATACCGGGGGTGCTGACGGCGGGCGTGGTGGCGCTGGCGGTCAGCGCCCTGCTGCGGATTCCGGGCGTGGCGCAGTTCGACATCCCGCTGGACCTGGCCTCGCTCGAAAGCCCCTTTACCACCGGGCCGGTGACGGCGGCGTTGAACTCCATCTTCTGGTTCTTCGGCATCCATGGCTACCACGCGATGTCACCGGT
Organism: Achromobacter ruhlandii; assembly: GCF_902859695.1. GTDB lineage: Bacteria > Pseudomonadota > Gammaproteobacteria > Burkholderiales > Burkholderiaceae_B > Achromobacter > Achromobacter ruhlandii. Next base: position 150,332 of record NZ_CADIJL010000006.1, on the reverse strand, counting down.
CATCGACGTACTGGACCAGGCCACGGCGCTGAACGCGGCCAGCGCCGCCGCCGGCTACGAGGGCATGTATGCCCTGAACGGCACGCTGCTGGGCGCCTTCGTCTTCATCGGCGGGGCCGGCGCGACGCTATCGCTGGTGGCCGCCATCCTGTTGTTCTCGCGCAGCGAGTCGCTGCGCCTGCTGGCCCTGGCCAGCATTCCGGTGTCGCTGCTGAACGTCAACGAGATCCTGCTGTTCGGCCTGCCGCTGATCCTCAATCCGCGCCTGCTGCTGCCGTTCATCCTGGCGCCGGTCTGCAATGTGCTGATCGCGCTGGCCGCGGTGCAGGCCGGCTGGATGGCGCCGGCCAGCGTCACCCTGCCGCTGACCTCGCCGGTGCTGCTCAACGCCTATCTCGGCGCCGGCGGCCACGTCGGCGGCGTGGTGCTGCAGGTGTTCCTGATCGCGCTCGGCACCTGCATCTACGCGCCGTTCGTGGTGGCGCTGGAGCGCCAGCGCAAGGCGGACGCCACCGTCTACTTCAAGTCGCTAGACACCACCTTCCCGCGATTGCAGGAAGAATCGCTGCTGTTCGCGCACGACCCGGTGGTGTCCACCTATGCCAACCGCGCGCGCCGCAGCGCCGAGATTTCGCGCATCCGCGCCATCAGCGAATACGACTTCTATCTCGAATACCAGCCGCAGGTGTCGCTGCGCAGCGGCCGCTGCACCGGCTGCGAGGCGCTGCTGCGCGCCACCGGCCCGGAAGGCACGCAACAGGCGCCGCTGGAATTCCTGCGCTGGCTGGCGCAGGCCGACCTGATGCGCGAAGTGGATCTGTGGGTGGCAAAGCAGGCCGTGCTGCAATGCCATGCGTGGCGCAAGGCCGGATTCACCCTGCCGCTGACCGTCAATGTGACCAGCGGCACGCTGACCTCGGAGTCGTACCTGGACAAGCTCGTCAAGGTGCTGGAGCAGGCCCGCGGCCAGGTGTCGGTGGAACTGACCGAGGACGCGCTGGTGGAAGACGCCCAGGCCCTGCACACCGCCTTCGACCGGCTGCACGCGATCGGCTGCAAGGTCTACATCGACGACTTCGGCACCGGCTATTCGGCGTTGAGCTACCTGCACCAGTTCGAGATCGACGCGGTCAAGATCGACCGCAGCTTCGTGCTGGCGCAGGCCAGCGAGCGCGGGGCGCAGGTCATGAGCGGTCTGCTGCGCTTTTGCGAGGCGCTGGACCTGCGGATCATCGTGGAGGGGGTGGAAACGCCGGCGCAACTGGCGGCGCTGGAATCAAGCGCCGAGATCATCGTGCAGGGATGGGTCTACAGCAAGGCGCTGTCCGGCGACGCCATGATGGCGTTCGCGCGGAGCCGGCAGCCGGCCCCCGCGCAACGCGACAACGCCGCGGCTATTTGATGCCGATGAACGGCAGCGCCGCGCCCGGCACCTGGGTCGACGGCAGCACGCCGTCCCATTTCTCGACCGCGTTCAGGCTGACCAGGTTGGTGTTGGCGGCCAGCGCCTCGGCCTTGGCGCGGATCGACGCGGCCTCGGCTTCGCCGCGCATGCGGATGCCGTCGGCCTCGGCGGTGAACTGCTGGCGGCGCGCGTCGGCTTCGGCCTTGGCCTTGACCACCTGGATCTCGGCGTTGATCATCGCCGTTTCCTTCTGCTGGCGGGTAGTCTCGATCTGCACCTGCGCCAGCATGCGCTGTTCGATCGAGTGCTCGTAGGCCTGCGAGAAACCGACTTCCTCGATCTGCACGCCCACCACCTGCACCGGCGCGCCTTCCATGGTCTTGAGCACGGCGTTGTTCACGTCCAGGCCCAGCTTCTGGCGTTCCTGGATGGCGCGCACCGCGGTGTACTGGCCGAACACGTTCTTGACCGCGTCGGGCGTCTTGCGTTCGAGCACGCGCATCTGCAGGTTGCTGATGGTGCCGTACTCGGAATACAGCTCGGCCACGTGCTCGGGCGGCACGCGGTAGGTGACCGACACGCGCAGCGTGGCCGGTTGCTGGTCATAGCTATAGGCTTCGAGCTTCTCGAACACGAAAGTGTGGTCGCGCACCGACACCGTCATCACGTTGTCGATGAAGGGCGTCTTGAAATCCAGGCCCGGCTCGGACACGCGCACCAGCTTGCCGTTGCGCAGCACCACGCCGCGTTCGCCCTGGTCCACCTGGAACCACGAGCCGAACGCCAGGCACAGGATCAGCACGAACAGCACGCCCGTGATGATGGCCACCTTCAGGCTGCGCGGTTTGACGGACTTGACGATCTGGAGGTCGGTCGGCTTCACTTTCAGTCCCTTTCTGATTTGTTGCGTTTACGATCCGAGAGCACGGCGGCGATGCCGCGCGCAAGTAAATAGGCGACCACGGCCGCCCCCACCAAGATCAGGAAATATCGCATCTGGCATTCCCCCCCGGAATAGAAGCGAGCGATTCTAGCCCGAGTCAGCGGCGTGAAAGGTTACGGTTGTTGCAATAGGAAAAACCGCTTGCCAATGGAGATGGTGCGCGTTCCAGCATTGCGGTACGCTGCATGGGCCTTAACTCCGGGTGCCCATCATGCGCCGCTCGATCGCCATTTTCGTGACCGCCTTGGCCTGTACCACCCTCCTCGCCCCCGCCTGGTCGGCGCCGCCTGAAAACCGCGGCAAGCCCGATCACGCCGGCAACGGCAACGGCAATGGCAACAACAAGGGCAATGGCAACAGCGGCGGCAAGAACAAGGGCAACGGCAAGGATGCCGACACCAACGTCAGCGTCACGCTGAGCACCGCGGGCATCAGCATCTCGACCGCGCGCGGCTACGCGGTGCAGGCTGGCGCCACCGGCTATGGCTCCCTGCCGCCCGGCATCCGCAAGAACCTGGCGCGCGGCAAACCGCTGCCCCCGGGCATCGCCAAGAAGATGGTGCCCGGCCCGATGTTGGCCCGGCTGCCGGTGCATCCCGGTTACGAGTGGCGCGTGGCCGGCAATGACCTCATCCTGATCGCCATCGCCACCGGCATCGTCGCGGACGTGCTGGCGGGCGTGTTCGACTGAAGCGTATCGACTGGCCGCCTGGCTAGTCGTAGTAGGCCAGGCCCAGCCGCGCCAGGTCGTCCGGATAGTCGAAGTAGGCTTCGTCCAGCGCATGCAGGCGCGCCTGCTCGGCCTCGGTCATGGCGCCGTAGATATCGTTCAGTTCGATCACTTCGGGCGCGGCCTCGAAACGATCGACCAGGCCGCGCATGTCCGCCAGGATGGCGCGCGTGCGCGCCGCGCCGATCTTGCCCAGCGCCAGCAGCGCCAGCTGGCAGGTCGGATCGCCCCAGTTGCACAGGAACTGCATGAAACCGCCGTTGTTGATGTCGGCTTCCATGCGCCACAGCGCAACCAGCTCCTGCTCACGCTGCGGCAGGCTTTCCAGCTTCCACTCCACCGCCCGCAGCGCCGCCAGCGCGCCCTCGTAATGCGCGTCCCACAACAGGTCGCGCACGTTCAGCATGCCCGCGGCCGAAGGCGCCAGCAGCGCGGGCCACACCACGCCATGGTCGTCGTCCACCAGTTGCCACTGTTCGCGCTCGGCCGGGCTGGCCTTTTCCAGCCGGATATGCCGCCGGATCGGCTCGCGCAACGTGCGGCCGTCGGCCAGCGTCAGCAGGATGTGGGTCTCGGTCAGCGCGAGATGGCGGATGCGGTAGTCGGCGGACATGCGATGTCTCGAAGCGTAAGCGGAAGGAGGCGGGACGCGCTGAAAGATAGCGGATCGCGCCACGGCCGTCGAGCCGCGGCGCGCCCGTTTATCGTTCCTAGCATCAGGCCGCACACTGTTACGCCCGCGCATGGCCTATCTGCTACCGTAAAGCCTGCCCCGGGCCCGGCCCGCGCGCCGTGTCCGCCATGTCTTCACAGGGAGATCGACAATGCCGCGCCCCTCCGCGTCCACGCCCCTGATCGGCGTGATTCCGCCCTATGTCCTGGACCGTCTGGCGCAGCACGCCGATGCGCGTGTCAGCATGCCGGCTGTCAAGACACTCATCATCGACCAGCAGCAGCGCGGATTGCGTGAAATGGCGGCGCGGCCGTCGCGGGCCCAGGTGGCGGCGCCGCGCGCGTCGGCTGCCGTCGGCACGCCGCAACGCGCGGTGCACGACGCGGCCAACACCACCGCCCTGCCCGGCAAGCTGGTGCGCGCCGAAGGCGCGAAGGCCAGCGGCGACGCGGCGGTGGATGAAGCCTACGATCACCTGGGCGCCACCTACAAGCTGTTCCACGATGTCTATCAGCGCGACTCGATCGATGGCGCGGGCCTGCCCCTGGTGGGCAGCGTGCATTACGGCGAAGACTACGACAACGCCTTCTGGAATGGCTCGCAGATGGTGTTCGGCGACGGCGATGGCGAAGTGTTCAACCGCTTCACCGTGGCGGTCGACATCATCGGCCATGAACTGACGCACGGCGTCATCGACAGCGAAGCGGCGCTGGCCTACCAGGGCCAGTCGGGCGCGCTCAACGAATCGCTCTGCGACGTGTTCGGCGCGCTGGTCAAGCAATACGCCCTGAGCCAGGACGCGCGCGAAGCCGACTGGCTGGTGGGCCAGGGCCTGTTCCTGCCGAAAGTGCAGGCCCGCGCCCTGCGTTCGATGGCCGAGCCCGGCAGCGCCTACGACGACCCGGTGCTGGGCAAGGATCCGCAGCCGGCGCACATGAGCGGCTACGTCGATACGCCGCACGACAATGGCGGCGTGCACATCAACTCCGGCATTCCGAACCGCGCCTTCTATCTGGCCGCGACCGCCCTGAAGGGGCCGGCCTGGGAAGTGGCCGGCCGCATCTGGTACGACACGCTGCGCGACAAGCGGCTGCGCCACGATGCCGACTTTGCCGCGTTCGCGCGCCTGACGCTGGACGTGGCCCGCGGCGCGCACGGCGAGGCCGCGCACAAGGCCGTCGCCGGCGCCTGGGCGGTGGTGGGCGTCCAGCCATGATCGACCTGCCTCCGCTCGAACTCGCGTTGCGCGTCAGCCTGACGCGCGAAGGCGGCCTGGCCTACCTGCCCGGGCTGGCGCGCACCCGCAGCATCGACCTGACCTCCTGCCCGTCCGACTTGCGGCAGGAGGTCGGCGAGGCATTGCGGCGCACCGCGCCGCTGGCCTCGCCGGATTGCGCCGCCCAGGGTGGCGACCAGCGCTACTTCCATGTGGAACTGGCATTCCGCGATCCGGCCAGCGGCGATACGGCCAGCCTCGCCTTCGACGTGCCGGAAGCGCAGGCGCCCGACATCCTGGTGCGCCTGTGGCGCGCCCAGGCCGGCGGCTAGAAAGCGCCGCTAGCGGCGTGCGCCGGCGTCACTCTGCCGCGCGTCGCGGCGCCTGGGCCGGATGCGCGCGGAACGCGCCGATCTGGATCGCGCGGCCCGCCAGCAGGCCGCAGCCCGCCATCGCCAGGCACAATGCGGCGCACAGCCCGAGCGCCGCGGACCAGCCCCCCAGCCGGTCGTGCAGGGCGCCAACCAGCGCCGGCCCGCTGGCCGCGAACAGGTAGCCGACGCACTGCGCCATGCCCGACAGCGCCGCCGCCTGCTGCGCATGGCTGGCGCGCAGGCCCACGAACATCAGGCCCAGGATGATGCCGCCGCCCGTGCCCAGGCCGAGCAACACGATCCACAGCGTGGCCCAGCCCGGCGCCACGATCAAGCCGACGAACGCCACCAGCGAGGACAGCGCCGAGCAGAACGCGGCCGCGCGCTGGTCCTTCATGCGCCGCACCACCGGCGCCAGGAACAGCGCCGGCCCGGCCGACATCAGCTGCAGCAATCCGTGCAAAGAGCCGGCGCGCTCGGCCGAGTAGCCCGCATCGCGCAGGATCGCCGGCAGCCAGCTCACGCCCACGTAGAACACGAAGGAATTGATGCCCAGGTAAAGCGTCACCTGCCAGGCCAGCGCGGAATGCCACAGCCGGCCGCCATGCGGCGCGTGCGCGGTGGACGCGGCTGGCGGCGTATGGTTGGCCAGTTGCGGCAGCCACAGCAGCACCCCGGCCACGGGAATCACCAGCAGGCACAACGCCGAAAAGCGCCAGCTGCCGCCCGCCAGGCTGGCCAGCGGCACCGCCAGGGCCGACGCGGCGCCGGCCGCGATGCTCATGGTCAACACATAAGCCGAGGTCAGGCCCGCCACGCGCTGCGGGAAATCGCGCTTGAGCAGACTGGGCAGCAGCACGTTGCCGACGGCGATGCCCGAGCCGATGACCGCCGTGCCGGCATACAGCGCCCAGGTCTGGCCCTGGCTGCGTAGCACGATGCCGCCGCCGATCAGCAGCAGCGCGGCGAACAGCGTGCGCTCCAGGCCATGGCGACGCGCCATGCCGGCCGACACCAGCGAAACGATGGCGAACGCCAGCAGCGGCAACGTGATCAGCATGCCGGCGGCGGTATTCGACAGGCCGAGCTGTTCACGGATCAGGCCGACCAGCGGCGGCATGCCCGTGACCGGCGCGCGCAGCGCCATGGCGATGAAGAGGATGCCCACGATCAGCAGAACGGGGCGTTGGGAAGCGGGGGAGGAAGCGGAAGGAATCATGCCGTCAGCTTAGGCAAAGCCGTCTCTGCTGAATTTCGAGATAATGACAAGATATCCCTAAATTCAGCCAAGGCAGCGCCGCGCCATGTATCCGCCGCACGCCCACAGCCCCTATTTCGATCCCGATACGCCCACGCAATGGACCTACGCCATGCGCGTGGAGGCGGCCCGCAACGAACACGAATCGCCCACCCATCGCCACCGCATGGGCCAGTTGGTGCTGTCGCTGCAAGGCGGGGTGACCAGCTTCGTGCCGCAGGGCCTGTGGATGGTGCCGCCGCGCTGCGGCGTGTGGATCCCCGGCGGCGTGCCGCACAGCAACCGCGTCACCGACAACGGCCGGGTCTGCTTCCTGTTCGTGCCGGCGGACACGCCCGGCCTGCCGACGCAATGCTGCACGCTGGCGATCACGCCGCTGGTGCGGGAAATGGTGGCGCACCTGGCCGACCTGGCGCCGGCCGACACCGCCCTGCCCGCCAACCGCCGCCTGGCCGCCGTGCTGATCGAGCAGTTGACGCGGATGCCGACCGAGCAGTTGCACCTGCCGCTGTCCGACCATCCGCGCCTGCGCGAGATTGCCGCGTCGCTGCGTGCCAATCCCGCCGACCGCAGCACCGCGGCCGAATGGGGCCGGCGCCTGGCCATGAGCGAACGCACGCTGGCGCGCCTGGTGCGCCAGGAGGTCGGCATGAGCTTCGGCCGCTGGCGCCAGCAGATGCATATCGTCATGGCGCTGCAGCGGTTGTCGTCGGGCGTGTCGGTGCAGCGCACCGCCGAAGACCTGGGCTACGAGTCGGTCAGCGCCTTCATCACCATGTTCCGCAAGACGCTGGGGCAGACGCCGGCGCGCTACTTCGCCGACAAGGCCTAGGGCCACGGTTGCCCTGGAAAGACGCGGCGCCACGCGGCGGCGCGGCGGACCGGGCGCGCCGCTTCAGTCCTTGGGACCCGCCACCAGGAACAGCCGCGGGAACGGCAGCAGCACGGTGCCATCGGCCAACGCGGGATAGGCGCGCGCAATCTCGTCCCGATAGCGCGCCAGGAACGCCGCCTGTTCATCAGCGTCCAGCTTGTTCAGATAGGGCCGCAGCGCCGTGCCCTTGAACCATTCCACCACCGCCTGCGCGCCGGCCAGCGGGTGCATGTAGGTCGTGCGCCACACGTCCAGTCGGCCGCAATGCGGCTTGAGCAGCTCGTAGTACCAGGCGGCGCTGTGGCGCGGCGGGTGCTTGACGCCGCCGATCCTGGCGGCCCAGGGGCCGTCGGCGGCGACCTGGCGCGCCAGCTTGTGGGCCGGCTCTTCCAGGTTGTCCGGCGTCTGCACCGCCAGGCTGCCGCCCGGCGCCAGCTTGCCCACCAGGCGCGGATACAGGGTCGCATGGTCGGGCACCCACTGCAGCGCGGCGTTGGCCAGGATCACGTCGTACTGGCGCGGCGGATTCCAGGTTTCGATGTCGGCCAGTTCGAACGCGATCGACGGCAGGCGCTTGCGCGCCGCCTGCACCATGTCGTCGGAGCTGTCCATGCCGGTCACGTTGGCCTGCGGGTAGCGGGCGGCCAGCACCTCGGTGGAGTTGCCGGGGCCGCAGCCCAGATCCACCGCGTGGCCGACCTGTTCGTTCGGCAGAGCGGCAACCAGGTCGCGCACCGGGCGGGTGCGTTCGTTTTCAAAGGCGGAATACTGTTTGGCGGACCAGGTCATAGCGGCTCCTTGCGTGGGTCTGGGTACGTTTCGCACTCTACGCCGCGTCATTCCATATGACAAATATATATATGGCTACACATTCATATTTACAGGATATGTCGACACCCTGTCAGAATGCGGCTATTCCCCCCTTCCGGAACCTGATGAATGCCCCCGCAGCTGGTCCTGTTGCCCGGCATGGACGGCACCGGCGATCTGTTTGATCCGCTGCTGTCCGCGCTGCCCCCCGCGCCACCGCCCGTGGTGCTGCGCTATCCCGCACGCGAGCCGCTCGGTTACCCCGCGCTCGAACAGCGCGTGCGCCAGGCCCTGCCCGCGCAGGCGCCCTTCGTGCTGCTGGCCGAATCCTTCTCGGGACCGCTGGGCGCCGCCATCGCCGCCGCGCCGCCGCCAAACCTGCGCGGCCTGATCCTGTGCGCCTCGTTCGTGCGCGCGCCGCATCCCCGGCTTGGCCTGGCGCGGCCGCTGGCCAACTGGCTGCCGGTCACGCTGCTGCCGCGCGCGGTCCTCCATCACCTGTTGCTGGGCGCCCATGGCACGCCGGCGCTGCGCGCCGCGCTGGACCGGGCCGTCGCGCAGGTGGCGCCCGCCGTCATGCGGGCCCGCCTCCAGGCCGTGATGGCCGCCGACCAACGCGCGGCATTTGCCGGCGTGCGCCTGCCGCTGCTGTACCTGCGGGCGCGCCACGACCGCGTGGTGCCGCCCGCCGCCGCCGCGCTGGTCAGGCAATTGGCGCCGCAGACCCTCCTGGTCGACATCGACGCGCCGCACTGCCTGTTGCAGTCCGCGCCCGAGGCCGCCGCCGCGGCCATCATCGGCTTCATGCGCACGCTTGATCCGGCCCCCGCCGCCGACGTGTGAGCAAGGCCCCCCACGCCGCGCCTTCGGCTTGCTGCCCCCGAGGGGGCTTTTTCATCTTGAGGCGGCTCGGCGATGAAAAAGGCCCCCCACGCCGCGCCTTCGGCTTGCTGCCCCCCGAGGGGGCTTTTTTCATCTTGAGGCGGCTCGGCGATGAAAAAGGGCCCGCCATGGGCGGGCCCCTCACACGCGCCGTACGCGCTTACTCGGTCTTCAGTTCAGGCTGCGACGCCCCCGAGCGGGTCTTCCACAGCGAGAACAGCACGCCGCCGCCGATCAGGCCGAAGGTCACCGACAGCGACACCACGGCGGGAATCTTGCCGATGAAGCCGACCAGGAAGATCTTCGTGCCGATGAACACCAGTACCAGCGACAGCGCGTACTTCAGGTAGTGGAAGCGATGGATCATCGCCGCCAGCGCGAAGTACAGCGCGCGCAGGCCCAGGATCGCGAAGATGTTGCTGGTGTACACGATGAACGGGTCGGTGGTGATGGCGAAGATCGCCGGCACCGAGTCCACCGCGAACAACAGGTCCACGAACTCGATCAATACCAGGGCCAGGAACAGCGGCGTGGCCCAGCGCACCGTCTTGCCGGTGGCCGCATCCGGCTCGCGCACCCAGAAGGCGTTGCCGCGCAGGCCATCGGTCACGCGCATGCGGCGCTTGAGGAACTTCAGGATCGGGTTGGTGGCGATGTCCGGCTCCTGGTCGGCGATCATCCACATCTTGATGCCGGTGAACACCAGGAACGCGCCGAACAGATACATCAACCAGCCGAAGTTGCTGACCAGCGCGGCGCCCAGGCCGATCATGATGGCGCGCAGCACGATCACTCCCAGGATGCCCCAGAACAGCACGCGGTGCTGGAACTGGCGCGGGATGGCGAAGAAACTGAAGATCAGCGCGATCACGAACACATTGTCCAGCGACAGCGATTTCTCGATCAGGAAGCCCGTGTAGTAGGCCATGCCGCTGGCCGGGCCCATCTGCCACCAGACCCAGCCGCCGAACAGCAACGCGGCCGAGATGTAACCCGCCGACAGCAACAGGCTTTCGCGCACGCCGATTTCGCGGTCTTCCTTGTGCAGCACGCCCAGGTCGAAGACCAGCAGGGAGATGACGATGCCGATGAACAGCAGCCAGCTCCAGGCCGGCGTGCCGGCGAAGTCGGCTTGTAGAAATGAGAGCAAGGCTTCCATGATGTTCCCGCTTGTGTGTGAAGGCCCTCATGATCCGGATCCCGGGCCGATGGAGAAATCAGCCTGAAAGTGAGTTATGGTTCGAAAAAACCGAAGTGAACATCGCCATGCTCAATTACCGCCACCTGTATTACTTCTGGATGGTCGCCAAGGAAGGCGGCTTCTCGCGCGCCGCCGAGCGCCTCGACATGGCCATCCAGACCATCAGCGCCCAGGTGCGCGAACTGGAAAAGAACCTGGGCCACCAACTGCTACGCCCGGCGGGCCGCGGCGTGGCCCTGACCGACGCCGGCCAGGCCGCTTTCGCCCGCGCCGAGGAGATCTTCCAGATCGGCCAGGAACTGCCGCAGGAAGTCCGCGCCGCCGCCACCAAGCCGGTGATCCGCCTGTCGGTGGGCCTGTCGGACGGCATCTCCAAGCTGGCCGCGCACGCGCTGCTGGGGCCGGTGCTGGACACCCCGGACCTGCGCCTGACCTGCCACGAGGGCGAGGTCGAGGAACTGCTGGGCGAACTGGCGCGCCACCACCTGGACCTGGTGCTGGCCGGCCAGGGCGCGCCCGCCAACCCCAACCTGCGCCTGACCAGCGATCGGCTGGTGTCCTCGCCGGTCGATTGGTACGGCCCGGCGCGGCTGGTGCGCAAGGCCGACACGCAGGACTTCCCCCGCTGCCTGGAGCGCCTGCCGGTGTTGCTGCCGACCGGCCATTCGGTGCTGCGCCAGACGCTGGACCGGTGGTTCAATGAACAGGACCTGCGGCCCAACGTGGTCGGCGAGTTCGAGGACAGCGCGTTGATGTCGGTGTTCGCCGCGCGCGGCCTGGGCGTGTTCCCGCTCAGCCGCCTGGGCGGTGACGACGTCGGCCTGCTGCGCGGCCTGCGGCCGCTGGCGCGCTGCGACAGCGTGCACGAGGAAATCCACGGCATCCGCAACCGGCGCGGGCAGCACCACCCGCTGGTGCAGCAGATACTGGCGCATGCCAAGACTTCGGTTTTTTCTTAATGATTGTCACAAAGACGCTGGTTTTTCAGAATCCGTTTCCGCTCTATCGTGGCGTTTCTTTCCTGAATCACCGGAGTACCGCAACAATGAAGAAAATCATCTGGATCGCTTTCGCCGTACTGGCCGCGTTATGGACGGGCCTGGTAGCGCTGACGCTGCAGCTGGCGGACTGGGTGCTGGCGACCATCGCCTCGACCCAGGTGCCGGGCGCCGCCGCGATCGGCTCGGCGCAGTGGCAGGCGCCCGCGTGGGCGGCCCCCTGGGTCGACGCCGGCCTGATCCAGTCGCTGCAGTCGGGGCTGGTGTGGCTGGTGGACCTGCTGAACCAGGTCCTGCCCGCGGCCGGCAGCCTGGGCACCTGGATCGCGGTGCTGGGCTGGCTGTTCTGGGGCTTCATCATGGCCGCCCTGCTGATCCTGGCGCTGATCCTGCACTGGCTGGCCGGCAAGCGCCCGCAGGGCGACGACCCCGGCCGCCAAGTGGTGTAATAAGGCAGGCAACGCGGCGTCCCGGCGCGCTGCCTCCTGACAGGAGCGTACCGTGCCGTCCCGACTATTCCGCGCCGCCATCCTGCCCGCCGCCGTCCTGGCGGCGGCGTCCGCGCAAGCAAGCACACCGCCCTATGGCGTCGAGGTGTGCACGCTGACCGGCACGTCCGGGCAGTACAGCGTGCGGGTCCGCAACACCGGCTCGGCGCCGCTGGCGCGCGCCGAGGTCACCGGCGTGCGGCTGGATGCGGGCGGCCAGGCGCGCGACAACATCACGGTCAGCCTCGGCGCCATCCCGCCCGGCCGCTACGAAACGGCGATCCTGGCCCGCCATGGCGAATCGGCGGCGCTCGTCAGCATCGCCACCTACCAATCCGTCAATGGCGCCGAGACCCGGCAAGAGGAGTTGTTCGCCGGCAAGGTCGCGCACGTCTCGCCTGGCTCGGCGCTGCAATACACGCTCGCGCCGCTGGCGGTGCGCGGTTGGACGGTGGCCTATGGCGGCCCCAACGCGCCCACTCTGGCTCCCGGCAGCGCCGTGCTGCTGGCCTACCCCGCACGCAGCGGCAAGAAGCTGGACACCCGGCCGGAAGCGGGCCGCGCGCCGGCCATGGTCACCCCGCTCAAGCCCTGCCCGGTGCCCCGCGGGCACTGAACGGCGCCCGCCGCGATAGCCCCCCCGCCGGGCGGCGACCGCCGGCAAGGGCGCGGGCATCCGCGCGGCGCCATGGCGTCATGAGGTGGACGATGCGCCGGCGTGGCGGGGGCACAGCCCCCTTAAGTGCCGTGCAGCAGGTCGCGCTCGTTCAGCAGCGCATAGACGATCTCGGGCCGGTTGTCGAAGCCGCGGCGGATGGCGGCGGGAATCGAGGTGCGCGTCTTGCGGCACAGGCCGGGCTGGTCGTCGAGCTGGATGGCGATGCCGCGCGAGGTGCGCACCTCGTTGTCGCTGGGAACGATGCGCACCACGATGCCCAACTGCGCCTGCATGCGGCCCTGCATGGCGCGCAGGTCTTCCAGGCTGGCGATGTTCTCCAGCCGCGCCACCAGGCGCTTTTCCTCTTCCTTGGTGAGCCGCAGGATGCGCACGTCCGCCGCCGGATCGGCCAGCAGCCGTTCGCGGTCGCACATACAGGCGCCCGGCGGGCATTCTTGTCGGATGGGGAACGGAAGGTTCATGGCACGCGCATCGCAAGCTATCCGATGATTCTACCCAGGAACTTCCGGCCGCCGCGACCCTCTGCCCGGCCCGCGCGCGGCGCCGCCGCTCGGGCATAATGCGCCGAGAAGAAATCCGGGAGGCGCTTCCTTGAAAATGTTCCTGCTCGCGGCGGTGCTGGCCGGCTTCAGCGCCGGCGCGCTGGCCCGTGACCATGCCTACGACATCAAGCCGGGCCTGCGGGCGGTGGTGAACATCGACGGCGCCGCGGAGCAACGCGTCAGCGCGCGCGTCGGCAAGGGCGCCCCGCAAGCGCTTGCCCGCCTGGACGACGAGACGGTCGACGTGTTCGAGACGCCCGACATCGACCACGACGGCTATCGCGACCTGGTCATCGGGCAAAGCGGCGGCGCGGGCCAGGTCCATGCCCGGCTGTTCCTGTACCGTCCCCAGGAGCGCCGGTTCCAGGAAATCGTCCACCCGGCGCCCGACGCCAGCCCGTGCCACCGCTTCGTCAATCCGGTATTCGACGCCAGGCGGGCGGCATTCACGACGGGCTGCCGCTATGGCGCCGATCGCAACGGCACCGAAGACTACGCGCTGCGCGCCGACGGCACGGCGCGGCCGCTGCGGTGGACCGCCCAGGCCCTGTTCGACCTGGAGGACACGGCCTTCGACCTGACCTACGGCTTCCATGAAGACGGCACGGTGGCGGACATCGCGATCGACGGCGACGGGTGGCCGCTGGACGGCAACGGCACGGTGCCCTTCGACCGGCTCGACCTGTACGACGCGCCCGACGTGCAGGCGCTGTCGGCGCGGGCCGCCAAGGCGGGCGACCGGCTCGACATCATCGCGCTGCGGCCGCACTGGCTGCAGGTCCGCCTCGCCGGCGCGGACGCGGATGCGCCGGCCAAGTGGGTCCGCTATGCCGACCTGCTGATCGACAAGCACCGCTATGCGCCGCCGCAACGCCCGCCCGCCAGCGGCCTGGCGCTGTCGGTGTTCGGCCACCTCGGCACCACGCTGTACGAAGCCGCCGGACGCTTCACGCTGCACGTGAGCAATCTCGGCCCCGGTTCGGTGCGCCTGCAATCGCCGCGCGTCTGGCTGCTGTTCATCGACTCACAGGACCGCCGCACGCTGCAACCCCTGTACCAGCGTCCCCCGGTGACGCTGGCGGCGCCCGCCGAAAAGGACGCCGCCGCGCCGCCCCGGCCCGCGTACGGCGACAGCGCGGCGCGGCCCGCCCCGCCCGCGACGGCGCCCCATGTCGCCCAATGGGCCGACGACCCGGTGCTGTGGCGCCAGGATGACCGTGGCGACTTCGGCTACCGCGTCAGCGCCGGCAACGGCCAATACGTGCCGTTCTTCCCCGACCTGGCGCCGGGCCGCTACCGCCTGGTGGTGGTGCTGACCGACCCAGCCGCCGCGACCGGGCCGGTCTACTCGAACGCCATCGAGGTCGACCTGCCCTTCCCCAAACGGCAATGATCCCGGTCCCGCGCCGCCGCCCGCAGGCATGAGAGCCCCCGCCTCCCATTGGCGCCGCCGCGCCCGCGCCATCGGCGCGGGCCTGTGCGCGGCCGTCCTGCTGGCCGCCTGCGCCCTGATCGCCGCCGGCTTGCTGGCGGACGGTCCTGAGGCCGACGTCGCGGTGGTGTTGGGCAACACCGTGGCGCCCGATGGCCGCCCGTCGCCGCGCCTGGCCGCCCGGCTCGACCGCGCCTACGATTGCTACGCCGCCGCGCGCTGCCGCGTGCTGTTCGTCAGCGGCGGCGTCGATCCGGCCGGCCACGACGAAGCGGCGGTGATGCGCGACTATCTGATCGCGCGCGGCGTGCCGGCCGGCCAGGTGGTGGCCGACAGTCTCGGCAACGACACCTGGGCCACCGCCACCCACGCCAGCGCCTATATGCGCGAACATGGCTACGCCAGCGCCATGGCCATCACGCAGTACTTCCATGTGCCGCGCACCATGCTGGCGCTCAAGCGCCATGGCGTGCAACAGGTCGGCGGCGCCTCGCCCCGCTACGCCGAGGCGCGCGACCTGTATTCGATCCTGCGCGAGCTGCCGGCCATCGCCTGGTACGCGCTGCGGCCGCTATAGTTTCCCTTCCTCTCTTTCCACAGACGCTACCGTGCATATCTTCCACAATCCCGTCCACGGCAAACACGATGGCCGCCAGGAAATGTTCCGCGGCAAGCTGGTGCCCTGTCACGAGACCCCGGCCCGGCTCGAATACGTGCTGGACGCCCTGCGCCAGCGCGGCATCGGCACGCTGCGGGCGCCGGCCGCGCCCGACCTGGACCTGATCCGCCGCGTGCACAGCCCGCGCTACGTCGACTTCCTGCAACGCGCCTGGGCCGACTGGATCGCGCTGGACCCGGCCAACGCCGAGCTCGACATCCTGCCGTCGGTATGGCCGGTGCGCGGCTTCCGCCACGACATCGCGCCCAGCAACTTCGCCGCGCGCGTCGGCCTGTTCTCGTTCGACAGCGGCAGCCCGCTGACGTCGGGCACCTGGGAAGCCGCCGCCGCCGGCGCGGCCTGCGCCATCGACGCCGCGCGCGCGGTCGCGGGCGGCCACGGTCCGCGCGCCGCCATGGCGCTGACGCGCCCGCCCGGCCATCACGCCGGCGCCGACTTCTTCGGCGGCTACTGCTTCCTGAACAACGCCGCCCTGGCGGCGCAGGCGCTGCGCGAGGCCGGCGCCGAACGCGTCGCGGTGCTGGACATCGACTACCACCACGGCAACGGCACGCAGAGCATCTTCTACGAGCGCGGCGACGTGCTGACCGTGTCGGTGCATGGCGACCCGACCACCGAATATCCCTTCTTCCTGGGCTATGCCGACGAACCCGGCCAGGGCGCCGGCCTGGGCGCCAACCTGAACCTGCCGCTGGCGGCGGGCACCGACTTTGCCGTCTGGACCGAGGCGCTGGAACAGGGCCTGGCCGCCATCGGCCGCTTCAAGCCGGACGCGCTGGTGATCGCGCTGGGCGTGGACACCTACGAAGGCGATCCGATCTCGAAATTCAAGCTGCGCAGCGCCGACTATCTGCAGGTGGGCGCGCGACTGGCCCGGCTGGGCCTGCCAACGGTGTTCACCATGGAAGGCGGCTACGCGGTGGCCGAGGTCGGCACCAACGTCGCCAATGTGCTGGAAGGCTACGCCGGCTGAGTGGACGCGGCCAGATGGCAGGGTCGCCGGCCTTGACCGGCGCGACGCGGGCGGACAGCCCGGACCAGCGGTTCCGCGCCACGCCTGCCGCGCCCTCGGGCGCGGCGGTCTTTTCCAGGATCAGGCGCCGCGCGGCCCGCGCCGCCACCACAGCGCCTCGCACAGCCACAGCAAGGGCCAGGCGAGCAACAGTCCGACCAGCAAGGTAGGTAGCCACGGCGCGGCCGCGGGCGGCGTGCCGCCTTGCAGCCAGGCCGGGCTGTAGAGCAGGAAACCTGAGACGAAGCCGCGCGACCAGATATCGCGAAAGCCCGCGCCACGGCCCAGCGCCGCGGCCAGCATGCATACGATGACGAAGAACGCGTCGCCCGCGGCGCGATACCAGCCCGGAATGACCTGCGGATCCAGCGGCCGATACATGGCGATGGCGATCAGCAACGCGCCCAGCACCAGGGCGCGCGCCCAATTGAACGAAGTCCCCGTGTCGCTGCCGCGTACTGGCGTCCTCTTCCCGTCAGTCACGCGTTTCCAGCGCCTTGTTGATGCGCAGCGCCAGCAGCGTGCAGGCGGTGCCCGACAGCAGGTAGATGCTGACCGCCACCAGGCCGAAGCGTGCCGACAACCCCAACGCCACCAGCGGCGCGAAGGCCGCGCCAACCAGCCAGGCCATGTCGGTGGTCAATGCGGCGCCGGTATAGCGAAAGCGCTTGGTGAAGTTGGCCGTGACGGTGCCCGACGCCTGCCCGTACGACAGCCCCAGCAGCGCGAAGCCGATCAGGATGAACGCGTCCTGCGCCTTGGGGCTGCCGCCCAGCAGCCATGGCGTGAACAACGCGAACACGCCGATCAGCGCGGCCAGCAGGCCCAGCGTGGTGCGCCGGCCGATGCGGTCGGCGATCCAGCCCGAGGCGATGGTGCCCAGGATGCCCACGCCCGCGCCGATGATCTGCACGATCAGCACATCGGAGATCTGCTGCGTGGCGCTGACCGCGATCCACGACAGCGGGAACACCGTCACCAGGTGGAACAGCGCATAACTGGCCAGCGCCGCGAACGCGCCCAGGAACAGGTTGTAACCCTGCTCGCGCACCATCTGCGTGGTGCTGATGGGTTCCAGTTCGCCTTCTTCGAGCAGTTGCGTGTATTCCTCGGTCAGCACCAGCCGCAGCCGCGCGAACAGCGCCACCACGTTGATGGCGAAGGCGACGAAGAACGGATAGCGCCAGCCCCAGTCGAGAAAGTCGGCCTCGGTCAGCGTCAGGTGCAGGAACAGGAACAGCGCGCTGGCGATCATGAAGCCGATGGGCGCGCCCAGCTGGCCCAGCATCGCGTACCAGCCGCGGCGCTGGGGCGGCGCGTTCAGGGCCAGCAAGGACGGCAGCCCGTCCCAGGAACCGCCGAAGGCCAGCCCCTGCAGGCAGCGGAACACCGCCAGCAGCACGATGGCATGCGAGCCGATGACGTTATAGCCCGGCAGGAAAGCCATGCCGACCGTGGCGGTGCCCAGCAGGAACAGCGCGATGGTGAGCTTGGTGCCGCGCCCCCAGCGCCGCTGGATCGCCATCGACACCGCCGTGCCGATGGGACGCGCGATGAACGCGAACGAGAAGATGACAAAGGCCCACAGCGTGCCTTCGAGCTGCGGTTCGAACGGGAAAAACACCCGTGGAAACACCAGCACGCAGGCGATGCCGAAGACGAAGAAGTCGAAGTATTCGGAGGCGCGTCCGATGACGACCCCCACGGCGATTTCGCCCGGCGCCACCTTGGCGTGGCTGGCTGCGCCCCCTGTCGCGCCCGGACCGGGCAAGGGGGAGGCATGACCGGGATACTGCGTGGTGGTCGCCATGTGAGTGCTCGCTGAAAGGAGGTTTTGAAAAACGCCTTGTCTACGCTTTTTGCAACACACTCGTACACACATGCGCCAAGGCCCCGTGGACCGCGGCGCGATCTCGCCCGGCCCTGCCCCGCACGCCTTTCCGTGCATACTTTTGCTCTTTTTACCCTAGATTTTTCGCGGCTTCCAGCGTAGTGTTGCGTTTAACTCCCACGGTTACGTTTCGGGGTATGGCCATGCCGTCTTTCCCAAGGCTCCGCGGATTGTTGCTGTTAGCCGCCCTGCCGTTGCTCTCCGGATGCAATGCGGTATTGCTCTCGCCATCAGGCGACATCGCGGTGCAGCAGCGCAACCTGATCATCATCTCCACCGGCCTGATGCTGCTGATCATCGTGCCGGTGATCTTCCTGACTTTCCTGTTCGCGTGGCGCTATCGCGCCAGCAACCGCGACGCGCACTACGACCCCGACTGGAACCACTCCACCATGCTGGAGCTGCTGATCTGGGCCGCGCCGCTGCTGATCATCATCGCGCTCGGCGCGCTCACCTGGGTCAGCACCCACCAGCTCGATCCCTACCGTCCGCTGGCGCGCCTGTCCGAAGGCCGCGAGGTGCCGGCCGGCACCAAGCCGCTGGTGGTCGAAGTGGTGGCGCTGGACTGGAAGTGGCTGTTTCTCTACCCCGAACAGGGCGTGGCCGCGGTCAATGAAATGGCCGCGCCGGTCGACCGCCCGATCCAGTTCAAGATCACCTCGTCCACGGTGATGAACTCCTTCTTCATCCCGGCGCTGGCCGGCCAGATCTACGCCATGCCGGGCATGCAGACCACGCTGCACGCGGTCATCAACCATCCCGGCGAATACGAGGGCCTGTCGGCCAACTACAGCGGCGCGGGCTTTTCCGGCATGCGCTTCCGCTTCCACGGCCTGGACCAGCAGGGCTTCGACAAGTGGATCGCCGACGCCCGCGCCTCCGGCGCCGCGCTTGGCCGCGACACCTACCTGAAACTGGAGCAGCCCAGCGAACGCAACCCGGTGCAGCGCTACGCCAGCGTCGCGCCTGGCCTGTTCGACGCCATCGTCAACCGCTGCGTGGAACCGAACCGCATGTGCATGAAGGACGCCATGGCGATCGACGCCGGCGGCGGCATGGGCATTCCCGGCGCGCGCAACATCGCCAGCCTGGACGAGGCCACGCGCGAGCGCCTGGGCCTGGCCGATACGCCGCCGCGCAAGTATGTCGGCGCCATGTGCACCTCGGCGGCGGAGTTGGCGCTGTAGCCCACACGGCCGCGCCGGCGCAGCGTCGCATCGCGTGAAATCAAGGTCTTCCCCCTGGAAACCGAGCCCTGGAAACCGAGATGACTGATCAACCAGACCTCACCAAGCTGATCTTCGGTCGCCTGACCTGGGACGCCATCCCCTTCCACGAGCCGATCCTGCTGGCCACCTTCGCCATGGTGGCGATCGGCGGCATCGTGGTGCTGGGCGGCATCACCTACTACCGCAAGTGGGGCTACCTGTGGCGCGAGTGGTTCACCAGCATCGACCACAAGAAGATCGGCATCATGTACATGATCCTGGGCCTGGTGATGCTGCTGCGCGGCTTCGCCGACGCCATCATGATGCGGCTGCAGCAGGCCGTGGCTTTCGGCGATTCCACCGGCTACCTGCCGCCTCACCACTACGACCAGATCTTCACGGCGCACGGCGTCATCATGATCTTCTTCGTGGCCATGCCGCTGGTCACGGGGTTGATGAACTACGTGGTGCCGCTGCAGATCGGCGCGCGCGACGTGGCCTTTCCGTTCCTGAACAACTTCAGCTTCTGGATGACCACCGGCGGCGTGGTGCTGGTGATGATGTCGCTGTTCGTGGGCGAGTTCGCCCGCACCGGCTGGCTGGCGTATCCGCCTTTGTCGGGCATCGCGCAGAGTCCGGACGTGGGGGTCGACTACTACATATGGGCCTTGCAGATCGCGGGGGTCGGCACATTGCTGTCCGGGGTGAACCTGCTGGTCACCATCGTCAAGATGCGCGCGCCCGGCATGTCGCTGATGCGCATGCCGATCTTCACCTGGACCGCGCTGTGCACCAACGTGCTGATCGTGGCGGCGTTCCCGGTGCTGACGGCGGTGCTGGCGCTGCTGTCGATGGACCGCTACGTCGGCACCAACTTCTTCACGGCCGACTTTGGCGGCAACGCCATGATGTACGTGAACCTGATCTGGATCTGGGGCCACCCCGAGGTCTACATTTTGATCCTGCCGGCCTTCGGCATCTTCTCGGAGGTGGTCGCCACCTTCTGCCGCAAGCGCCTGTTCGGCTACGCATCGATGGTGTACGCCACGGTCGTGATCACGGTGCTGTCGTATCTGGTTTGGCTGCACCACTTCTTCACCATGGGATCCGGGGCCAGCGTGAACTCATTCTTCGGGATCACCACCATGATCATCTCGATCCCGACCGGCGCCAAGATCTTCAACTGGCTGTTCACCATGTACCGCGGCCGCATCCGCTTCGAGGTGCCGATGCTGTGGACGCTGGGCTTCATGGTCACCTTCGTGATCGGCGGCATGACGGGCGTGCTGCTGGCGGTGCCGCCGGCCGACTTCGCGCTGCACAACAGCCTGTTCCTGATCGCCCACTTCCACAACGTCATCATCGGCGGCGTGCTGTTCGGGCTGATGGCCGGCATTACCTACTGGTTCCCCAAGGCCTTCGGCTACAAGCTCGATCCGTTCTGGGGCAAGTGCTCGTTCTGGTTCTGGCTGGTGGGCTTCTACTTCGCCTTCATGCCGCTGTACGTGCTGGGCCTGATGGGCGTGACGCGCCGCGTCAACCATTTCGAGGACATGTCGCTGCAGATCTGGTTCCAGGTGGCCGCGTTCGGCGCCTTCCTGATCGCCATCGGCATCGCCTGCTTCCTGATCCAGCTGGTGGTGAGCTACCGCCGCCGCGAATCGCTGCGCGACTTCACTGGCGACCCGTGGGACGGCCGCACGCTGGAATGGTCCACCTCCTCGCCGCCACCCAATTACAACTTCGCCTTCACGCCGCGCGTGCATGACCAGGATGCCTGGTGGCAGATGAAGCAGCACGGCTACCAGCGCCCGCAGGCCGGCTTCATTCCCATCCACATGCCCAAGAATACCTGGGCCGGCATCGTGCTGGCGGCCATCAGCGTGGTGATGGGCTTCGCGCTGATCTGGCACATGTGGCCGCTGGCGGTGCTGTCGTTCGCCGCGCTGATCGTCGTGTCCATCGTCCATACCTTCAACTACAAGCGCGAGTACTACGTGCCGGCCGACGAGGTCGTGCGCACGGAGGACGCCCGCACCCACCTGTTGGCGAAACATGTCTGATACCCTGGCTCCCACCCTGCACGGCGGCGCCGCGCCGCCCGCCGAGCCCGTGTTCCACGTGGCCGGCGAACACCACCCGAAGAACGGCACGCTGCTGGGCTTCTGGGTGTACCTGATGAGCGACTGCCTCATCTTCGCCTGCCTGTTCGCCACCTACGGCGTGCTGGGGCGCAACTACGCCGCCGGCCCGTCCGGCGCCGACCTGTTCGACCTGCCGCTGGTGGCGGTCAATACCTCGCTGCTGCTGCTGTCGTCCATCACCTACGGCTTCGCCATGCTGGAGATGCGGCGCAACCGGGTCGGCGCCACGCAGGGCTGGCTGGCGGTCACCGGCCTGCTGGGACTGGGCTTCCTGTCGCTGGAACTGTATGAGTTCGCGCACCTGATCCACATCGGCGCCGGGCCGCAGCGCAGCGCCTTCCTGTCGTCGTTCTTCACCCTGGTGGGCACGCACGGGCTGCACGTCACGTTCGGCATCGTCTGGCTGGTGACGATGATGGTGCAGGTGCGCATGCACGGCCTGATCCCCGAGAACCGCCGCCGGCTGATGTGCCTGTCGATGTTCTGGCACTTCCTGGACCTGATCTGGGTCGGCGTGTTCACCTTTGTCTACCTGATGGGAGTGCTGCCATGAACGCCCATGCCGACCACGCCGGCCACGGCCACGATCACGGCCATCACGACGACGACGGCGCCGCCCATGGCACCCTGAAAAGCTACGTCACCGGCTTCATCCTGGCGGCCATCCTGACCGCGATCCCGTTCTGGCTGGTGATGGACCGGGTGTTCGAAAGCTCGCGCACCACGGCGCTGATCATCCTGGCGTTCGCGGCGGTGCAGATCGTGGTGCACATCATCTATTTCCTGCACATGGATGCCAAGTCCGAAAGCGGCTGGAACATGTTGGCGTTAATATTCACGCTGGTGCTGGTCGTGATCACGCTCAGCGGATCCATCTGGATCATGTACCACTTGAACTCCAACATGATGCCCATGTCGATCCACGACATGCGGAATATGCCCTGACGTGATGGCGGCAACAAAAGACTCTACGCATTCCGGCGACACCCCCCGCAATCCCCGCAGCGCAACCACCCTGGCCGTCCTGGGCGTGGTTGCGGCCGCGCTGTTCGCGGGCCTGTGCGCCCTTGGCACCTGGCAGGTGCATCGCCTGGCCTGGAAGCAGAACCTGATCGCACAGGTGGACCAGCGGGCGCACGCGCCCGCCACGCCCGCCCCCGCGCGCGCCGACTGGCCGGCCTTGACCTCCGACAACGCCGAATACCGCCGCGTGTCGGCCAGCGGCGCCTACCAGTACGACAAGCAGACGCTGGTGCAGGCCGCCACCGAATTGGGCAGCGGCTACTGGGTCATGACGCCGCTGCGACTGGCCGATGGCGGCGGCACGGTGCTGGTCAACCGCGGCTTCGTGCTGCCCGAATGGCGCAAGCGCCAGGCGGCCGGCGGCCAGGCCGAGGCCGACGCCGGCCCGGTCAAGGTCGACGGCCTGCTGCGCATGGGCGAGCCGGGCAACGGCTTCCTGCGCAACAACGATCCGGCCGCCAACCTCTGGTATTCGCGCGACCTGCCCGCCATCGCCCAGGCGCGCGGGCTGGGCGAGGTGGCGCCCTACTTCATCGACGCCGACGCCGCCCCCGGCGCCGGCCGCGATCCGACGCAGGCGCCGGTCGGCGGCCTGACGACCCTGACCTTCCCCAACAACCACCTGGTCTACGCCATCACCTGGTACGCCCTGGCCGCGATGATCATCGTCGGCGCCGGCATCGTGGTGCGCGAAGAACGGCGGCTGCGCGCGCGCCGCTGACGCCCCCCCCCCCCCGGTCCGTCACTCGCCCGGATCGCCTTCCCCCTTCCTCCCGGACTTCCCGGCTCGCCCTGACCAGGCGCCGGCGAGGTCCCGCGCCTCGTTCCAGCAGCCGCGCGCGCCACCGTGGCGAACCTGTCTCAGATCCGTCCTAGAAGAAAGCAGGATAGCCAGTCATTCACCGAACTTACCGGAGAATGGCCCGGTGCAATCGACACGGGCAACCGGAACCCGTCGGACTCCCGGCTCACGGGTCCGTTCTTCCGCCCTTTACCTCTCTAGGAGTTCTTCCGATGAAAAAGACGCTGCTCGCAGCCGCCATCCTGACCACTTTCGCCGGCGTCGCCCAGGCGGAAACCTCGGTCACGCTCTACGGCGTGATCGACACCGGCATCGGCTACAACAAGGTGTCCGGCGACTTCCCCTCCCGGGACGAGACCGGCAGCATCACCATGCAAGACGTGACCGGCAGCCGGCTCGGCATGATCAACGGCGTCCAGGCCGGCTCGCGCTGGGGCCTGCGTGGCAGCGAAGACCTGGGCGACGGCCTGCGCGCCATGTTCACGGTCGAGAGCGGCTTCGACTCGGGTAACGGCCAGTCGCAGCAGAACCGCCTGTTCAACCGCCAGGCCACCATCGGCCTGGCCAACGACAGCTGGGGCTCGCTCGAATTCGGCCGTCAGACCACCGTCGGCGGCACCTTCCTGGCGGAAATCGACCCCTTCTACACCAGCTTCACCCAGGCCAACATCGGCACGAGCTTCAGCGCGGCCAACACCATGCGCTGGGACAACATGATCATGTACCGCAGCCCCTGGACCGACGGCTTCCAGTTCGCGCTGGGCTACTCCTTCAATGTCGACGCCACCGACGGCAACCAGAGCGGCTTCCGCACCAGCGACAACGCCCGCGGCATCACGGCCGGCCTGCGCTACGTCACCGGCCCCTTGAACGTGTCGCTGACCTACGACCAGATCAACAGCTCGAATCAGGCCCGTGTACTCGACGCCGATGGCGAGCAACTGATCATCGGGGGCAGGCCGGTCGAATTCGACCACGACACCACGCCGCGACAATACACCGTGGCGGCCTCGTACGACCTGGAAGTCGTGAAGCTGGCCGCCGCCTACGGCCGCACCACCGACGGCTGGTTCGTCAGCCAGGACCTGCCGAACGTCAAGCTGGGCAGCTACCACTACGCCAGCGGCTTCAAGGCCAATTCCTACATGCTGGGCGCCACTATTCCCCTGGGCGGCGCCAGCAACCTGTTCGGCTCGTGGCAGCACGTTTCGCCGTCCAACGCCCTGCTGAGCGGCGACGATGCCAACATGAACGTCTGGAGCGTGGGCTACACCTATGACCTGTCCAAGCGCACCAGCGTCTACGCCTATGGCTCGTACGGCAAGAACTATGCGTTCATCGACGGCCTGAAGAGCACCGCGGGCGGCGTAGGCGTGCGTCACTTGTTCTAAGCCGCGACCGGGCCGCGTCGACACACTCGGCGCACGGCCTTCGAAGCGCCGCCGGGGCATCCCCCCGGCGGCGCTTTTTTGCATGTCAACCGCCGCCGGATCGAGCTGGCCAAGCCGTGTCAGAGACCCGCGCCGCGACTTCCGGAAAGCCATCCAGCGCCGCCCACCGATCACCCAAAATAGCCAGAAATCCCCGCCTTTTGTCAGAAAATAGGGCTTTTTGACCTACAATGCGTCTCGGGAACCGCAATCGGCATCATGCCTGACTGCTGTTCCCTTTGTTTTTTTCCCACCTCACTACAGGAGTTCTCCGGATGAAAAAGACGCTGCTCGCAGCCGCAATGTTGACCACTTTTGCAGGCGTCGCTCAGGCAGAAACGTCAGTCACTCTCTATGGTGTCATCGACACCGGCATTGGCTACAACAAGATCAAGGGCAATGGCTATGACGGCAGCAAGCTCGGCATGATCAACGGCATCCAGGCCGGCTCCCGCTGGGGCCTGCGCGGATCCGAAGACCTGGGCGATGGCCTGCGCGCCGTGTTCACGCTGGAAAGCGGTTTCGATTCGGGCAACGGCACCCGCGGCCAGAGCGGTCGCCTGTTTGGTCGCCAGGCCACCCTCGGGCTGGCCAACGACGCCTGGGGCACGATCGAATTCGGCCGCCAGGCCACGGTGGGCTCGAACTACCTGGCCGACATCGACCCCTTCTACACCAGCTATACCCAATCGAACCTGGGCCTGGGTTTCAGCGCGGCCAACACCATGCGCTGGGACAACATGGTGATGTACCGCAGCCCCTCGATGAGCGGCTTCCAGTTCGCCGCGGGTTACTCCTTCAACGTCGACGATACCAACAGCGACGAAACCCGTTTCCGCACCGCCGACAACTCGCGCGGCATCACCGCCGGCCTGCGCTACGTGGAAGGCCCGGTCAATGTCACGTTGACCTACGACCAGCTCAATGGCTCGAACCGCGCGTCGATCGACCATGACGCCACACCGCGTCAGTACGCCGTGGGCGTGTCGTACGACCTCGAAGTGGTGAAGCTGGCCGCCGCCTACGGCCGCACCACCGATGGCTGGTTCGTCGGCCAGGACCTGCCGGCCGGCACGCCGTTCAGCGACGAGTTCGGCACCAACCGCTACGTCGACGGCTTCAAGGCCAACGCCTACATGCTGGGCGCGACGATGCCCGTGGGCGGCGCCAGCAGCCTGTTCGCATCGTGGCAGCACGTGTCGCCGTCCAACGACCGCCTGACCGGCGGCGACGCCAACATGAACGTGTGGAGCGTGGGCTACACCTACGACCTGTCCAAGCGCACCAATCTGTACGCCTACGGTTCGTACGGCAAGGACTACGCGTTCATCGACGGCCTCAAGAGCACCGCGGCCGGCGTCGGCATCCGCCACGTGTTCTAAGGCAGGGAATCGCGCCGGCGCCGCCGGCGCCCTGGCGGCTCGCCGTAGGCGCGCCGGTACATGGCGATGAAGGCGCTGTCGCTGGCATAGCCCACGGCATGCGCCACCTCGGTCACAGAAGCGCCTTCGGCCAGCCGGGCCCGCGCCGTCAACAGGCGGCATTGCGCGCGCCAGCGGGTGAAGGGCAGGCCGGTTTCCGCCAGGAACATCCGCGCCAGCGTGCGGCCGCTGGCCCCCACCCGCCGGCCCCAATCGTCGATCGACAGCGGGCAGGCCGGATTCTCCAGCAATTCACGCGCAATGGGCGCCAGCCGCCGGTCGCGCGGCATGGGCAGATGCAAGGGCGCCGTCGGCGCCGCCGCCAGTTCATCGAGCAGCGCGCCCACCAAGCGCGCGCGCGGCGCGTCGAGGGCGCGATCCGACGGCCAGTGCGTGATGCGCACGATCATCTCGCGCAGCAGCGGATTGACGTCAAGGATGCGGGGCTCGCGCGGCAGGTCGGGATAGACGGAGACGTCGAAATACAAGCTGCGATAGGCAAACGTTCCGTGCATGGCGGTGCGATGCACGCAACCGGCCGGCAGCCAGGCCGCCTGCAGCGGCGCCAACTGCCCGACCCGGTCGGCCAGGTACAGCGTGACACCGCCTTCCACCTGGTACAGCAGCTGGGTGCGCCGATGCGCGTGCCAGTCCGACGCGTGCTCGCGCGTGTCGATCGCCATGCCCACCACGGGGCAAGCGACGGTATCCGGATCCTCGACGGCGGTGGGGGAATAGACAGGCATGTCCGATTGGCGATGTTTTGTGGCGCAATGACGTGATTTTGCGCGTCGCGGCGCGCCTACGCTAGCGTCTTTTCTGCGTGACGGCGACACCATGTCTTCCCCTTCCTTCTCATCATCGGCCCCCGGCGCCCTGCCGCCGGCGTGGCTCGTCATCGCGCTGCTGGCGCTGCCGCAGATCGCCGAAACCATCCTCGCCCCCGCCCTGCCCGACCTGGCGCGCCACTGGCGACTGGACGCCGCGGCCACGCAACCGGTCATGGGCATCTTCTTTGTCGGCTTCGCCGCCGGGGTGCTGCTGTGGGGCCATGTGGCCGACGTCCGGGGCCGGCGACCGGCGATGCTGGCGGGCCTGGCCCTGGGACTGGCGGGCACCCTGTGCGCGTTGGCCGCGCCGGCCTATCCCTGGTTGCTGGCCGGCCGTTTCCTGCAGGCGCTGGGACTGGCGGCCTGCTCGGTGGTGACGCAGACCGTGCTGCGCGATTGCCTGGACGGCGCGCGGCTGACCCGCTACTTCGTCACGCTGGGCGCGGTGCTGGCGTGGTCGCCCGCCGTCGGGCCGCTGGCGGGCCAGTTGCTGGCCGACCGGCAGGGCTATCCCGGCGTGTTGGCGGCGATCGCGGCGGCGGTGGCGGCGCTGCTGGGGTCGGTCGCCTGGCGCTGGGGCGAAACCCGGCCGGCCGTGACCGCTCCCGCGCCCCTGGCACGGCTGGCGCGCCAGATGCTGGCCGATGGCGCATTGCGTCTGGCGGTGCTGCGGGTGGCGGGATTGAACCTGCTGGTGTTTTCGTTTTATGCCGCCGGACCATTCATGACGGGCGCCCTGCCCGGCCTGGGCTTCGGCTGGGTGGGCCTGGGCGTGGCGCTGGCCGGCAGCCTGGGCGCGGCCTGCAACCGTCGGCTGCCCGCCACGGCGGACGCGGCGATGCGGGTGCGTTACGGCCTGCGTTGCGTCGCGCTGGGCGCGGCGGGGCAGGCGTTGGCCGTGGCCTGGCGGCCGGAACCCGGCTGGTGGTGGGCGGTCGCGGCCCTGCCGGTGTTCGTCGGCTATGGGCTGGCGATCCCCAATCTGCTGGGGCCGGCGCTGCGCCGCTATGGCCACTGCCTGGGCCGCGCCGGCGCCCTGTTCGGCCTGGGCTACTACAGCCTGCTGGGCCTGGGCCTGGCGGCCACATCGTGGCTGCCTTTCGACACGCCACGACCGTTGAGCGCGGCCTGGCTGGCCGTGGCGCTGTCCCTGTTGGCCGCGCGTGAGCGCGGCTAGGGGCAACGCCGCGCCGCGCCGCGCGGATGCGCGAAAGGCGCGGTTTCGCGCGGGGGGCTGATGCGCCTCATGCGGACCGACGGCGTCCGCACCGCCAGCCCCTGCGCGCATTCGTCGGCGGGCCGCCTCCCCGGGCGGCGTCATGCTGCCTGCGCCCAGGCGGCTCGCCCGTTGCGGGGCAGGTCCCCGCCATGTCCGTCGCGTGACGGTGCAATGAACGAGAAACACGATGCTGTCATCATTGGATACTTCCAGAATCCAGCCCCCCGCACTCATGACCCGCACGCCTTGCCCCGACCTGCCCCGACCATTGACCACGCGCTGGCGCCCCGCCCTGAGGATCCTGGCCCTGGCCGCGCTGCCGCTGCTGCTGGCCGCCTGCAACGGCGGCGGCGATGACGACGACGCTCCCGGCGCCAGCCCTGTCACCAGCCCCGTGACCGAAACCCCGGCGCCGCCGGTCGACACGCGCAACCAGGCCTACCTGGCGGCAAAATCCGGCGACGTGCTCAAGGTGCGCATCGAAGAACTGCGTCCGACCCAGGCCGCGATCGGCTACGACCAGATCTACTACAAGCTGGGCCGCTGGCAAGGCGACTTCAACCGCCCGACCTGGGCCGCCGACCCGGTCAAGCAGCTGGACTACCTGAACCGCACGGTCGGCAAGAAGTTCAGCGACTACTGCGAAGACATGGGCGCCACCACGTCCCAGCCCTTTACCACCATCGCGCAGTTGCAGGCCGCGCGCCTGGACCAGCCCGCCACGTTCGGCTGCACCGCCGCCATGGGCGCCGACCCCGCCAGCCTGAAGACCGTGGTGGTCGGCTGGGATGGCAATCTGTACCTGACCGACGGCCATCACACCTTCTCGTCGTTGCGCGAGATCGCCGACGGCGGCCCCAAGCTGCCGGTGTGGGTCAAGGTCGACGCCAACTACAGCACCGTCGGCACCGCCGCCGCGTTCTGGCAGCGCATGGTCGATGAACGCAAGGCCTGGCTGCGCGATGGCCAGAACCAGCCCATCACGGTGGACCAACTGCCGACGCGCCTGGGCATCGCCAATGCGCAGGAAGCCGGCGGCATGCAGGAAGACCGCTACCGCTCGCTGGTGTACTTCACCCGCGACATCGCCTACAGCAACGGCAACCTGCCCGAGTTCGCTGAATTCCTGTGGGGCGACTGGCTGCGCCGCCAGGTGGCCGGCGGCCAGCTGGCGGGCCTGGATCAATACGCCATGGCGGCCCCGGCCACGCCGGCGCAGATCCTGACGGTGAGCACGTTGAGTTCGGCGCTGGCGCCCACCGGCGCCAACGACGGCTATGCCGCCGCGGTGCGCAACGCCGCATTGAAGATGAGCGCGCTGGCCGACACCGACATCGTGTTCCAGGACCGCACGGCCGCCAGTCTGGGCCGCATTGCGTTGGTGGCGGGCGCGCCCAGCGGTTCGCCCACCAAGACGGCGCGCGACACGCTGGAAGAACTGCCGCGCAACGACGTCAAGTCCGATGGCAGCCCGCGCGGCGCCGGCAAGCTGTGGTTCGCGGTCAACTACCGCGCCTGCGGCAAGCCTGCCGCGGGCACCTGCTGGGGCTGGTAAGCGCGCCGCGCGCGGGCCGGCTTCAGCGGTCGATCTGCATGGCCGGCCGGGCCTGCACCTTGCCCAGCCAGGCCTGCACCTTGGGGTGCGCCGCCGCCGGCGCCCCCAGCATCGTGCTGTAGCCGATCACCGACCCCACCACCAGGTCGGCCAGTGAATATTCGGCGCCCAGCATCCAGGGCTGGCGCGCCAGATGTCCGTCCAGCACCGCCAGCAGCGAATCCAGATCGGCCAGCGCCCGTTCGGCCTGGCCCGGGTCGCGCTGGCCGGCCTCGCCATGGCCCACATGGAACAGGCGCCACAGCACCGCGCCATACGACACATAGGCCCAGGCGCACCAGGACATGGCGGCCAGGCGCTGCGGCGTGCCGGCCGCCGGCCACAGGCCGCGTTCGACGCCCCATTGCTCGCCCAGCCACAGCTGGATCGCCAGGCCCTCGAACAAGGGCGCGCCGTCCACGGTCAGGGTCGGCACCTTGCCATTCGGATTGATCGCCAGGAATTCGGGCCGGCGCTGCTCGCCGGCGCGGATGTCCACCTTCACGCGTTCGTGCGGGACTTGCAGTTCCTCCAGGGCGGCGGCGATCGGGGAGGCGCTGGACTGGGGGTGCCAATAGAAGACGATAGACATGGAACAGACTCCGTTCGAGGGATTCCCGCCGCGGCCCCATGGCCGCTGGCGACGGGATGAACTGTAGAATCCATTGCGGACAGTTTCCGCCCTCGATGGGTTTTATTGTCGACGCCATGCTTACCTCCAGCAACCGCCTCCTGCGCCTGCTTGCGCTGCTGCAAACCCGCCGCCACTGGGCGGGCGGCGAACTGGCGCAGGCGCTCGAAGTCCACCCCCGCACCCTGCGGCGCGACATCGACCGGCTGCGCGAGCTGGGCTACCCGATCCAGGCCAGCAGCGGCGTGGCGGGCGGCTATGCGTTTCGCGCCGGGCATGCGCTGCCGCCCCTGCTGCTGGACGACGACGAAGCCTTGACGGTGGCGATCACCCTGCGCACCGCCGCCACCGGCACGGTCGCCGGCATCGAGGAAGCCGCGCTGCGGGCGCTGGTCAAGCTGGAACAGGTGATGCCCGCCCGCTTGCGCCACAAGATGGATGCGCTGCGCTCGGCGCTGGTGCCGCTGGCGCGCCACACGCCGCTGGTGGATGCCGGCCTGCTGGCCGCGCTGGCCGCCGCCTGCCGCGACCAGTTGCGCGTGTGCTTCGACTACACCGACGGCCGCGGCCAGGCCAGCACGCGCCAGGTCGAACCGCAGGGACTGGCGCACACGGGCTGGCGCTGGTACCTGGTGGCCTGGGACCCGGCGCGCGACGACTGGCGCACGTTCCGGCTCGACCGTATCGCCGGCGCGGTGACACCGGGCGCGCACTTTCGTCCCCGGCCGCCGCCCGATGGCGGCGACCTGCGCGGCTATGTGGCGCGCTCCGTGGGCCACGCGCCCAACGCCGAGGACGCCCGCGTCGTCCTGCACGCGCCGCGCGCGGCCATGGCGGCGCGCATTCCGCCGTGGGCCGGCGAACTGGAAGCGCTGGACGAGGACCGCTGCCTGTTGCGCTGCGCCGGGCAGTCGCCGGACGCGCTGGCGTATTGGCTGATGACGCTGGACGTGGAATTCGATGTACTGGCGCCGACCGCGCTGGCGCAGCGCCTGCGGCAGGCGGGCGAACGGGTGGCACGCATGCTGGAACGCCATGCCGCGCGCGAATCCGACCCGGCCGCGCACGCCGGACGGCGGCCCCCGGCGCCTTGATGCGCAAGGCGCTCCCGGCCGAGCGCCGCGAGGTCAGACGGCGCGGCCGTCCCGCTCGGCCTGTTTGGCCTGTTCGGCTTCGGCCAGCTGGCGCAGGGCCAGCGCCACCTTGTCGGCGATCTTGAGCTTGTCCGCCGCCGACATGGCGTCGTAGTCCTTCTTGGAGATGCCGAGCGAGGCCAGCGCGGCGTAGAACATCTTGTCCTGCAAGGACATGGACGCGTAGTCCAGGAATTCCTGCTCGGACTCGGATGCGCCGGACGGCGCGGCGCCGGCCAGGCCGCCGGCCAGGGCCGAGGCGCCGCGCTGGCGCGCGTCGGCGAAGGCGGCGCGGAACGCGCCGGGGTCCGCCCCGGCGGCGGACTGGCGGGTGGCGGACGACCGGGTGGCGGACGAGGGATCGATGGCAATCATGAATGGCCTTTGCATGCAGGGTCTCGATTGTCCGCAAGTTACTGCAATCGCGGCCGGGCGAAGCCCGGGACAGGCGCCTGATCGCCGCGCTTATCAGCCGATTGCACCCGATGCGCGCCGGCCCGGCTTCAAGTATCTTGTGTCACCCTTACCTATTCCGGAGCATGCGCCGCCATGAGTCTCGACCCGACCCTCGACACCCCCAGATCCCCCGCCCCGCCCACGCCCCCGGCCGATGTCTTCCTGCAGTTCCTGGTGAACCTGGTGAACAACGGCGGACAGCTGGAAAGCATTGGCGTGACGCTGCAGATGGGTGGCATGCTGGTGTCCGGCTCGATCGTGTCGGGCGCGGAGTATTTCGACCGCTTCGCCGCGGCCTTCGCCGATTCGCTGTCCGACATGGAGCCGCCGGCGCGGCAAGCGGTGCGTACGTCGCTGGCCGAGCTGGGCGATGTGTTCCGCCTGCCGCAACCGGCCGAGCCGCTGCCCAACTACATCCACCTGGCCGACGCGCTGTTCTTCACCGCCGACGGCACCCCGATCGCGGGCCAACCCACGCTGTGGCGCGGACGCAGCAGCGCGGTGGATGGCTTCATCCTGGGGCGCCTGCAGGCCGGGTGAAACGGCTAGTTCCCGGGCGGCGGGCGGTCGGTCCAGCCAGGCCGCGCGATACAGGCGTTGAAGCTGCGCCAGGCATCGCCGTCGGCGCGCAGCCAGACCTCCAGGCATTGCGCACTGAGCGGCGCGGACAATGCCGTGCCACGGAACAGCAGGCCGTCCTGGCGACGCAGCCAGACGAAGTCGTGCATGTCGTCGATGGCGTCCACCACCAGCGTCAGCCTGGCGCTGGCGGCGCACCCCATCAGGCAGAGAAAGCGGCGCTGCAGGGCGCGGTCGCTGCCCAGCCCACGCGGAATCCGCACCGTCAGCCCTTCGACGCGCAGGCTGCCGCCGGGCACGAACTTGCCGCCGCAACTGGCCGGCAACAGACGCGTGCGCAGGCTGGCGCGGAATTCGGTGTAGCCGGCCAGCGCGGTGGCGTGGGGCGACAGGCGCCGGATCAGGGGCAGGTCGAACACCAGCCGCTGGCCGGACAGGCGCGGCGCCGTGAGCGCGTCGGGCGCGCCGAAGCACAGGAAATCGCCTATCAGGCCGATATCCAGGTCGGCGCACAGACGCCGCGCCAGGTCGGTGTCGTCAGGCGCGGCCAGGGCGTGCTCGAAGGAAAAGTCGATGGGAATGGAAAACTGCGCGGCGAAGGCGGCGGTGGCCCGCAAGCGGGCGCGCTGGGACAACAGGCCCGGCCCGCCGCCGCGCGCCGGCATCAGGCTGCCGGCCACCGCGTATTCATGCACCCGGCCCTGCGCCGTGAACACCGGCTGGAACCGCAGGAACAGGGATTCCTCGCGCGGGGGCCACGGGGAAACGGCGTCACCCATGGTGAAGCCGGGCCACAGGCGCCGGCCAGACGCGGCGTGTGGAGGAAGACATCATGGAACCTCGTGTGGGCGCGGGAGCGCCGCAATGCCGGGCGCGGCCTGGCGCGCCGCGAGACGGAAGCGGATACGACGAGGATGGTGCCAAACGGCGCCAGACGATTGAACAAGAAAATTCTCAATCCGCCCGCTCGCTCGGACGAATCCGGCAAAAACCCCGGCGAGAACCCGCGGACTCCGTGGGTCCACGTTAGCGTCCCTGTTTTTGAGATTCTTCTTATGGCCGGGGCCGGCCGTGGACCATACGATTTCGTCTTACGCCCGGCCTCGCAACATTCTGGTTCAATGTCCGGATCCTGGTGCAGAATAATCCGTATGCCCAACCGGCCCACCTGACTGCACCCCGCATGCAAAGACTCCGCATCGTCATCGCCGACGACCACCCGCTGGTGCTGATGGCCATGACCGACCTGCTGCACAAAGACCTGAGCTTCGACGTCGTCGCCACGCTGGGTACGCCGACCGCGCTGGTCGAGCAACTGGCGCGCGATCAGCCCCACGTCGTCATCACCGACTATTCGATGCCGGGCGACGAGATCTACGGCGATGGCATCCGCCTGATCAAGTACCTGATCCGGCACTACGCCGACACCCGCATCGTGGTGCTGACCATGGTGTCCAACCCCATGATCATCTCGGCGCTGTACGACGCCGGCGTCGACGCGGTGGTGTTCAAGCACGACAACCTGGGCGAGATCGTCACTGCCCTGCATGCGCTGCAACTGGGCCGCAAGTATTACCCGCCGGGCTTCCAGCGCGACGGCACGCTGGCGGCCCGCAGCAAGTTCATCGGCGAGCGCATCAACAGCCTGTCGCCCAAGGAATTCGAGGTGCTGCGCCACTTCATCCGCGGCGAATCGATGATGCAGGTGGCCGACAGCCTCAAGCGCAGCGTCAAGACCGTCAGCGGCCAGAAGATCTCGGCCATGCGCAAGCTGAACGTGCAGACCGACCAGGAACTGGTCACCTTCTGCGTTGAAAGCGGCATGTTCCAGTAGAGTCTCGATCAAGCTGATCGAGCAGATGGGCAGGACGCCGCAATCCACGGACGTGGCCAGCGGCCAGGCGGTGGGCCGCCGGAGGGCTGGCCGCGCCGCCGCGCTCCCGTTACACTGCCGCCGTCAGGCCGGTCATCGGTACCGGTCCGCGACCAGGGAACCGCCATGCTCGAGACAGACAGCATCCAAGCGCGCAGGTCCTCCGGACAGAAGGCCCGGGAACTCGTCAAGCGTTCGTCGCACGCGGCGGTCGGCAATGTCGACCGCGATCCGGTCAGGCTGCAGCGCAGCAACAGCCTGGGCCGCGTCAAGGCCCTGATTCCCCTGCGCTACGGTCGCATGGCGGCTTCGCCCTTCACCTTCTTTCGCGGCGCCGCCATCCTGCAGGCGCACGATCTGGCCGGCACGCCTCATACCGGCATTTCGATTCCGCTGTGCGGCGACGCCCATCTGCTCAACTTCGGCGGGTTCGCCACGCCCGAGCGCCAGTTGCTGTTCGACCTGAACGATTTCGACGAAACCGCCCCGGGCCCCTGGGAATGGGACATCAAACGCCTGACGGCCAGCCTGGCCGTGGCGGCGACGCACATGGGCTACGGTCGCGGCGACAGCGCCGACATCGTCATGGCGGCGGCCACCGAGTACCAGTCGCGGATGAACGAGTACGCGCAGAACAGCACCCTGGACATCTGGTATGACGGTCTCACGTTCGAACGCATGCTGCAGGATGCCGAGACGCCCGAAGGCCGCCGGCTGATCGCCAAGGCGATGGAAAAGGCCGCCGGCCGCACCAACGAGAGCATGCTGCGCAAGATGGCGTATCAGGACGGCGGTCTGTGGCGCATCCGCGACGCTCCGCCGGCGATGTTCCATCCATCGGGCCCCGTCACCCTGCTGGGCAAGGACGAACACTGGCCCGACACCGCCACCTGGAAAAAGAAGATGGCCAAGTGCTTCGGCGGCTATCTCGATAGCCTGACGCCGGACCGGCGCGAGCTGCTCAAGCATTTCTCGGTGCAGGATGTGGTGTTCAAGGTGGTGGGCGTGGGCAGCGTCGGCACCGTGTGCCTGGTGGCGCTGCTGGTCGATAGCTGGGGCAATCCCCTGTTCCTGCAGGCCAAGGAGGCGCGCGAGTCCGTGATCGCGCGGTACGCCCGCGACAAGGCGCCGCCGCATGGCGGCTTCCGCGTGGTGACAGGGCAACGATTGCTGCAGGCGGCCAGCGACATCTTCCTGGGCTGGTCGACCGGCCCGCGCGGCAAGCACTATTACTTCCGCCAGTTGCGCGACATGAAGGTATCGGCGGATATCGAGAGCTTCAACCAGAAGATCCTGAAGGGATACGGCCGCATGTGCGGCCGGGCGCTGGCGCGCGCCCATGCCAAGGCCAGCGGGCATGCGGTGGAGCTGGCCGCCTACATGGGGCGCGCGGACGCCTTTCCGGAGGCGCTGCTGACCTACGCCCACGACTACGCGCGGCAGAACGAGAAGGACTACCGCCAGTTCCTCGACGCGTGCCGCGCGGGCAGGCTGCCCATGCGCACCGACGAGGACATTGCGGCGGACTTCCGCGTCTGACCGCCCCCGTCCGTCAGGCGTCGGCCACGCCCATGGCCGGATCGCTGACCGTGTGCGCGCCGGTCTCGACGCGACCGGCGAAGCGGCGGTGGAACGTCGGGTCGCTGGAGCAAGTGACAGCGAAGTCGTACCACTGGCCGCTGGCCGCCAGGTTCCAATTGCGCGTGGCCTTGCCCCCGCCCGCGACCTCCAGCGCCAACGGCGCGTCCTGCCGGTAGGCCTGCGGCGTCACGGTGAAGGTGCAGGCGTTGGCGCCGGTGTTGAGGAACTCGGCGTAGACCTCGCCATTGGCAATGTCGTAGCAGACCCGGATCTCGGGCAGCGAACCGCTGTCGGCGATGCGGTGGGTGTCGCCCTTGAAATGGCGGTGATAGCCGTTCGGGCCCAGCACCCACAGGTCGTACCTGCCCAGGTTGTCCAGCAGCGCGTTCCAGGTGTCGGACAGCGTCTTGCCGGCCTCGACCGCGTAGCGGCGCGGCAGCCGGTCCAGGTGATAGCGGTCATAGACGTGGAACACCGCGCCCTGCGTGCCCGTGTTGGCGAACACCAGTTCCACCGTGCCGGCCGCGGCGCAGCGCGCGCTGGTGTGCAGTTCGTAGGGCAGCGCGCGCGACGGGCGCGTGCCGCTGGCCTGCAGCGGCAGCTGCATGTCGGTGGGCAGCGGCATCTGCGGCAGGGCTTCCTGCGCGCTGCGCAACTGATCGGCGGCCGCGCGCGTGGCGCGCCCGGCCAGCGTCGGCAGCGCCTCGGCGTTGGGCGTCTTGAAGTTGAAGGCGCTGGTCAGGTCGCCGCAGACCGCGCGGCGGAAGGGGCTGATGTTGGGCTCGGCCACGCCGAAGCGCGCCTCCAGGAAACGCAGCACCGAGGTGTGGTCGAACACCTGCGAGTTGACCCAGCCGCCTCGGCTCCAGGGCGAGATCACGAACATCGGCACGCGCGGGCCGGGGCCGTAGACGCGACCATCCTTGATCGCCGGCTGGGTTGTGCTGCCGGCGGGCGAGGCGTGCGTGAAGTACTCGAACGCCATGTCGGCATCGGCCAGCGTGGTCTTGCCGGCAGGGGTGCCGCCGGCATCGCGCGACGGCGCGGACGGCGACGGCACGTGGTCGAAGTAGCCATCGTTCTCGTCGAAATTCACCAGCAGCACCGTCTTGCTCCAGACCTCGGGCACGGCAGTCAGCGCATCCAGCACTTCCTGCAGGAACCAGGCGCCCTGCACGGGGCTGGACGGGCCCGGGTGTTCGCAATAGATGGACGGCGCGTTCATCCAGCTTACCTGTGGCAAGCGGCCTTCGCGGATGTCGCGCTTGAAGGCGTCCAGGTAGTTCTCGGGCGCGGCGCCCGGCAGCGTGTTGGCCACGCCCTTGTAGAGCGGGTTGGCGGCGTTGTCGGTGGCCGGATCGTAGGCCTTGTACGGCAGCGCCTGGCCGGTGTTGGCATAAGGCACGCCGGGCTCGCCGCCGCTGGACACCGGATAGCCGGAACTCACGTTGGCCTGGCGGAACGCGCGGAACGCGCCCAGCATGTTGTCACCCCATTCATCGGGCATGTTCTGGTACGAGATCCAGCTGACGCCGGCCCGTTCCAGCCGCTCGGCATAGGTCGTCCAGGTGTAGCCCTTGTTGACGTTGGCCGGCAGGCCGTCGATCCAGTCCCATTCGTTGTTGACGAAGGCGGTGTTGGTGGGCACGGCGCCGTTGGTGCCGGTCAGGTGGAACGAGCGGTTGGCGTCGGTGCCGGTGTGCATCGAACAATGGTAGGCGTCGCACAGGGTGAAGGCGTTGGCGAGCGCGAACTGGAACGGGATCTCGCTTTCCTTGAAGTAGCCCATGGAGATATCGTTCTTGTGCGTGGGCCATTGCGCCATGCGGCCGCCGTCCCAGGCCTTCTGGCTGTCGTCCCAGCTGTGCGGCGTGCCGGCGGCGCGCTGCGCGTTGTGGCTGCTGCCGTCGATATGGAACGGCGTCAGCACGGCGCCATTGGCGCGCTGCTGCTGCCAGACCCTGCGGCCGTTGGCCAGCGGAATGGGGAAGCGATCGCCGAAACCGCGCACGCCCTTGAGCGTGCCAAAGTAATGATCGAACGAGCGGTTCTCCTGCATCAGGATGATCACATGCTCGACATCCTTGATGGTGCCGGTGGCGTTGTTGGCGGGAATGGCGAGGGCGCGGCGGATGCTGGGCGGAAATGCGGCGAGCGCGGCGGCGGCAAAGCCCGCGCCGGCGGCGGTCTGGAGAAAGTTGCGGCGGGAGGTCATCGGGTGGACTCGGATTCGTGGAGGTCGGCGCAACCGCCGCTCATGGCGCGCAACGCAATTGCGGCGCGGGCTTGGGTTGTTCGGTGGTCGGCGGCGGGGCGGGATCATCCGGGGAATCGTCGTCGCCGCCACAGGCGACGAGCGTGGCGGCGGCGAACAGGACCGCGGCAAGGGTTCTTGCGAGACACGTGGAGGGCATGGGGGAGGTTCTTTGGAAAGAGGAGGACCAACCTTGCCGCGAAGCATCGGCAAGACCCCAGCGAGTCTAGGAACGCGAAGTGACAGCGCCGTGAAAGCGGACGCGTCGAAGCGGGCCGCGGCGCGTGCGCGCGGCCTCAGTGTGTGTCCAGATGCGTCAGCGCGAGGTCAGCGCGCCGGGCGGCTGAAGCGCTGTTCGACCACCACGCCGCCCCATTGCGTGCCCTCGGCTTCCTGGGTCAGCACGAAGCCGGCCGACTCATACAGGTGGCGCGCGGCGTCCAGGCCCTTGAAGGTCCACAGATACGTTTCGTCAATGTCGAGCGCGTCGACGAAGGCCATGGCGCGCGCCAGCAGGGCCCGCCCCACGCCCATGCCGCGCAGCGATTCATCGACAATGAACCAGCGCAGATGCGCCGTGCGCGCCGCGAGGTCACTGTCGATGGCGATGGAGGCCAGCGTGCGGTTGCCGTCGGTGTAGCGCCACAGGTTCTTGCCGGGCGCGGGCAGGCTCTCCGCGAAGGCCGCCAGCCCCGTCGCCACCAGGCGCTCGAACACCACGCCGAAGCCGGCGGCCTGGGCGTAGTAGCGCGCGTGCAGGCCGGCCACGTCGCCGATACAGCCGGGCGCGTAGCCTTCCTGGATCTGCGACTCGATCGCGTCGCTGGCCTGCGCGGCGCGGGTGTTGGGGTTTTCGCGCGACAAGGCGTCGGCATACAAGGACAGGTAGCGCACCAGGATTTCCTGGTCGGGCGGGGCCAGCTGCCGCAGCGCGCGCGAGACCTGCTCGGTGGCGAACTGGTCGATGCGGTTGCGCAGGTCCAGGCCGGCGGGCGTGAGCGACAGGCGCGAGGCGCGCGCGTCGCCGCTGTCGCTCTCGCGCGCCACCAGGCCGGCGGCTTCGAGCTTGGCGACCTGGCGGCTGGTATTGGACTTGTCCAGCCGCAGCACCAGGGCCAGGTCGCGCGCCTGGATACCAGGCTGCAGGCCGATCTCGATGATCGCGTGCACGGCCGACGGCGCCAGGTCGCTGCCGGCCAGGGACGGCCGCATGAAACCCAGTTCGCGCACCAGCTTGCGCGAGAATTCCCGCAGGTCGCGGATGGTCTGTTCCCGGGAACGGGTGGGAAAATCGATAAGATCCATGAT
The DNA here is from genome assembly GCF_902859695.1 of Achromobacter ruhlandii. Lineage (GTDB taxonomy): Bacteria > Pseudomonadota > Gammaproteobacteria > Burkholderiales > Burkholderiaceae_B > Achromobacter > Achromobacter ruhlandii. The sequence goes on along the minus strand of NZ_CADIJL010000006.1, from coordinate 110,759 downwards.
GACGCGTCCTGAAGTTGCGGGTCGCAACTAATTTACTTGCGAATCGCAACCAAAACAAGCCCCCGGCCCATGAAAATTCAATTGCTGTCCGATCTGCACCTGGAATCCGATCCCGGCTTCGTCGCCCACCCCATCCCGGGCGCGGACCTGCTGGTGCTGGCCGGCGACATCGGCTCGTACCAGCCGCGCTCCAGGCTGACGACGGACGACTTCGGCCTGGGCCGCTATTCGCCGCGCCATGGCTGGCCGACGCCCGTGGTCTACGTGCCGGGCAATCATGAATACGACAACCTGGATTTCGACGAGACCCACGACCGGCTGCGCACGCTGTGCGAGGCGTTGGGGATCCATTGGCTCGAGCGCGAGACCCTGGTGCTCGACGGCGTGCGCCTGGTGGGCACCACGCTATGGACCGATTTCGACGCGCTGGCCGCGCCGGGCGACACCTTGACGCAGGTGCTGGCAAAGCGCGGCAAGGCGTTCCGGGCCGCCGATTTCTATCTGGAGAAGGCACAGATGCGGCGCCATGGCGCGCCGTTCATGGCCGAACAGATGCGCGAGCAGGGACTGCTCTGCCAGGCCTGGCTGGAACAGGCGCTGCGCACGCCGTTCGCCGGGCCGACCGTGGCCATCACGCACTTCGCGCCGAGCCTGGCCAGCGCCGATCCGCGCTATGGCGTCACGCCGGGCACCGCCGGCTTCTGCAACGCGCTGGACACCCTGCTGCCGCTGGCCGCCCTATGGATGCACGGCCACCTGCACTGTCCGCTGGACTATGTGAAGGACGGTTGCCGCGTGGTCGCCAATCCGCTGGGCTACGCCAGGAAGGGCGAACAGGAAGGCTTCCTGCCCGACGCCTTGTGGCAGGTGCCAAACGCCTAGCCGGCCGCGGCGTCATCGGGAAGGCCGGCGCCGTCCAGCTCGGCCAGCACCTGCCGGGCCACGTCGTCGAGCGAGCGCCGCCGGTCCATCGCAACGCGCTGCAACTGATCGTGCGCGGCCTGCTCGCTCAGGCCATGGCGGCTGACCAGCAGCCACTTGGCGCGCTCGACCCGGCGCCGCTCCTCCAGCGCGCCGCGCGCCAGCGCCAGCGCGTCGTCGGACTGCCGCAGGCGTTGCGCCTGCTCGCGCATCAGGTCGAGGATGGAGCGTTCCATGGCCTCGCCCACGCCGTCCTGCGGCGGCACGTCGAGAATGCGGCCTTGCAGCTGGAACAGCATCGCCGGCGTGTCGTCGCCGGCGCGGTCGGCGAAACGGCTCAGCAGCAGCCGGTGGTTGTCCAGCTCGGCGCGCGTCTCGACGATGCGGCGGTGACATTGCAGGGTGAGGGCCTCGGCCAGCAGGCTCTCGACCGCGCGCATCGCGTCGATGCGTTCGGTGCACAGGCCGAACCACAGCTCGGCCAGGCCGGCGTCGACGCGTTCGGCTGCGGAAGTCCGCAGCGCCATGTCGCGCATGCGCAGCGCCGGGCCCGCGCCCTGCTCCACCCGCTCCCAGACGGCCAGCGCGTCCGCGCCGGCGTATTGCGCGAAGGTGTCGAAGCAGCGCTTCTGCAGGTCCGCCAGTTCCAACAGGCGAGCCTTCTGCGCCTCGGTGAAGTAGCCGGCGGTGTAGCCCATGACGCCATAGGCGCGCTCCTGGCCGCACAGTTCCTTGCCCTGCATGAAATTCAGCAACGCCACCAGCAGCCGCGTGACGCCGGCGTCCAGCGACGAATCGGCGGCTTCGAACACCAGCGCGAACAGGCTGGCGATGAGCCGCGTGAAGACCGCGCCGGCCTCTTCGGCCGCCACGCGGCGGTCGCGGATGGCGCGGCGCGTGCGCGGCAGTTCGTCCAGCCGGTACAGGGCGTGCGCGATGCAGTTGAGCAGGCGCGCCTTGCCGGCGCTGCGGGTGGCGTCGGGTTCCAGCCGGTCGAGGAAGCGGCGCACTTCTTCCTCGACCGCGCTGGCGTCGGAACTGAGGCCCGCCAGCGTCTGGCGCAGCGCGTCCTGGCCGCCGCACAGGTACAGGTTGGACGAACCGCGCTCCTTCTGCAGCACGTGCACCAGCTTGCTGACCAGGGTGGCCAGCTCGCAGGTGCTGGCCAGCGCCTCCAGCCCGTGCAGCTCGCTGCGGCGGGCGGCCAGGAGGAAGCGCAGGGTCGAGGGCATGGCGTGCTGCGGCATGGCGGTCGCCCTCAAGCCATGGCGGGCGGTTGGACTTCCACCGCATCGCCATTGAAACGCACGGGCCAGGCCCGCAGCGATTGATCGGGATATTCGACACAGGCGCCGTCGCGCAGACGGAAGTGCTGCTTGTAGAGCGGCGAGGCCACCACCAGTTCGCCGGCCAGGTGGCCGATGATGCCGCGGCCGATGACGTTGGCGCCGGATTTCGGGTCGCGGTTGTCGAGGGCGTAGAGCGTTTCGCCGGCAACGGCGGGCAGATAGAACAGGGCTACCTGGCGGCCGTCCACCAGCGCCACCACGCCGGAATCGGCGACCAGATCGCGGCGGGTGCAGGCGGGGCGCCACGACGCGGCGTCGGGCGTGGCGTCACGTGCGGTCTCCGGGCGCAGGGCAATCACGGCATTCGAACGCATCAGGCAAGCTCCTCGGCGATGGGAATCACGCGCGCGGCCGGCGCGGGGCGCGGCTGGCCGCGCTCCTGCACGAAGCGGATGTCCGGGTCCGCCGCGGCGCTGTTGACGAAGGTGCGGAAACGCTTGAGCTTTTCCGGGTCGGACAGGGCATTGGCCCATTCGCATTCGTAGCGGTCCACCACCAACTGCATCTGCGCCTCCAGTTCGGCGCCCAGCCCCAGGCTGTCGTCGATGACCACGGCCTTCAGGTAATCCAGGCCGCCTTCCAGCGACTCGCGCCAGACCGAGGTGCGCTGCAGCTTGTCGGCCGTGCGGATGTAGAACATCAGCAGGCGGTCGATGTAGCGGATCAGCGTGGCGTCGTCCAGGTCCTGGGCGAATAGTTCGGCGTGGCGCGGCCGCATGCCGCCGTTGCCGCACACGTACAGGTTCCAGCCGTTCTCGGTGGCGATGACGCCGATGTCCTTGCTTTGCGCCTCGGCGCATTCGCGGGTGCAGCCCGAAACCGCGAACTTGAGCTTGTGCGGCGCGCGCAGGCCCTTATAGCGGTCTTCGATACGCAGCGCCATGGCGACGCTGTCCTGCACGCCGTAGCGGCACCAGGTGCTGCCGACGCAGGACTTCACGGTGCGGGTGGACTTGCCGTAGGCGTGGCCGGTCTCGAAGCCGGCGGCGATCAGTTCGGCCCAGATGTCGGGCAGCTCGTGCAACTGCGCGCCGAACAGGTCGATGCGCTGGCCGCCGGTGATCTTGGTGTAGAGCTTGTATTTCTTGGCCACCGCGCCGATCGCGATCAGGCCGTCGGGCGTGACCTCGCCGCCCGGAATGCGCGGCACCACCGAATAGGTGCCGTTCTTCTGCATGTTGGCCATGAAGGTGTCGTTGGTGTCCTGCAGCGGCACCAGGTGAGGATCCTGGATCGGGCGATTCCAGCACGAGGCCAGGATCGACGCCACGGTGGGCTTGCACAGGTCGCAGCCGACGTGGCCGCGGCCATGGCGCGCCAGCAGTTCCTCGAACGATTCGATGCCCTGCACCCGCACGATGGCGTAGAGTTCCTGGCGGGTGTAGGCGAAGTGCTCGCACAGGCTCTTGTCCACCGCGACGCCGCGGCTCGCCAGTTCGTGTTCCACCACCTGCTTGAGCAGGGCCGCGCAGCCGCCGCAGCCGGTGGCGGCCTTGGTGCAGGCCTTGACGCCGGCGACGTCGGCGCAGCCGCCGTCCAGCGCGTCACAGATGGCGGCCTTGCTGACGTTGTGGCACGAACAGATGGTGGCGCTGGCCGGCAGCGCCGCCGCGCCCAGCATGGGCGCGGCCTGCCCGGCGGGCAGGATCAGGCTGGCCGGATCGGCCGGCGGCGCGATGCCGTTCTGCGCGTATTGCAGCAGGGTGTCGTAGTAGCTGTTGTCGCCCACCAGCACTGCGCCCAATACGCGCTTGCCGTCGGCCGACACCACCAGGCGGCGGTACGAGGCGCCGGCCTCGTCGATGTAGCGATAGCTGCGCGCGCCGGGCGTGGCGCCGTGGGCATCGCCGATCGAGCCGACGTCCACGCCCAGCAGCTTGAGCTTGGTCGACATATCGGCGCCGGCGAACGGCGCGCTGTCGTCGTCACAGAGGTCGGCGGCGGCGACGCGCGCCATCTGGTAGCCGGGCGCCACCAGGCCGAAGATGGCGCCGTCGAACGCGGCGCATTCGCCGATGGCGTAGATCGACGCATCGCTGCTGCGGCAATAGCCGTCGACGGCAATGCCGCCGCGTTCGGCCACGGTCAGTCCCGCCTGGCGCGCCAGGCCGTCGCGCGGCCGGATGCCGGCCGAGAACACGATCAGGTCGGTTTCCAGCGGCGCGCCTTCGGCGAACCGCATGCGGTAGCGGTATTGCGTGCCTTCCTTGATTTCCTGCGTGGCGCGCGACAGGTGCACGCCCACGCCCAGCGCCTCGATGCGCGCCTTGAGCGCGGCGCCGCCGGCCTCGTCCAGCTGCACCGGCATCAGGCGCGGCGCGAACTCGACCACATGCGCTTCCAGCCCAAGCGACTTGAGCGCGTTGGCGGCCTCCAGGCCCAGCAGGCCGCCGCCGACCACCACGCCGCGCCGGGCGCCATCGGCCGCCGCGCGGATCTGGTCCAGGTCATCGAGCGTGCGGTACACCAGGCGCGAGGCCCCGTCGGCGCCGGCGATCGGCGGCACGAAGGGATAGGAGCCGGTGGCCAGCACCAGCTTGTCGTAGCCATGGCTGCCCTCGGCCGTCACCACCTGCCGCGCGTGGCGATCGATGCGCAGCACCGGCGTGCCCAGCCGCAGCGACAGGCCCGGCCGTTCATAGAACGCGGCGTCGCTCATGGCCATCGATTCGGCATCGCGCCCGCCGATGTATTCGGACAGGTGCACGCGATCGTAGGCGCGCCGGGTCTCTTCGCCGAACACCAGGATGCGGTAGCGCGCCAGCGCGCCGCGCTCGATCAGTTGCTCGACGCAGTGATGGCCGACCATGCCGTTGCCGATGACGATCAGGGTCTGCTTGAGGGTCGTTGAGGTCGCTGTGCTCATGGGGCTATCCAGGCTGGGCCGTTCGGGTTTCAAAAGACAAACGGCGCCCGGGACTGGTGGGTCCGGGCGCCGTTGCCTGCAATGCTCGCGTTGTCTGGCCGGACACGGGCCCGGTATGGCAAACAAAGCAATAAGCATGCCATCGCGCTGGCGCCCGCGCAGCGGCGCGCCGGCGCGTCCACCGCGCACCCAAACGGTTCGAAGGCGCACCAATGCGGTGCGGCCGCGCACCGCCGCGCGCGCCGCCGGTCCGCGTGCGGCGTGGTCCGCCGGCGGCGGCCGACTGGCATGGAACTTGCATCGACAGCGTATCGACCCGGCCACGCCGGGAACTCACCAGGGCAATGGCGCCCTGCCCGCCCGGCCACTGGCCGCGCAGGCAGGGCGCTTTCTTTTTTGGAGCCGAGCATGAACGGCAACGCGCGCACCGTGGACACCGTCTGCCCCTACTGTGGCGTGGGCTGCGGCATGACCCTGCATGTGGAGCGCGAGCAGGTGGTGAAGATCACCGGCAACCGCGAGCATCCCAGCAACTTCGGCCGCCTCTGCACCAAGGGTTCCTCGGCCCACCTCGCCCTGCGCCAGTCCGGCCGGCTGGAACACGCCTATGCGCGCGACCGGCGCGGCCAGGACCTGGTGCCAAGGCCGATGGCGCAGGCCCTGCGCGAGACCGCCCGCCGGCTGCGCGCCGTCATCGATGCGCACGGCCCGGACGCGGTATCGCTGTACGTGTCCGGACAGATGTCGATCGAGGCCCAGTACCTGGCCAACAAGCTCGCCAAGGGCTTCATCGGCACCAACAACATCGAGTCGAATTCGCGGCTGTGCATGGCCAGCGCCGGCAGCGGCTACAAGTTGTCGCTGGGCGCCGACGGCCCGCCGGGCTCGTACCAGGACATTGACCGCGCCGACCTGTTCCTGGTGATCGGCGCCAACATGGCCGACTGCCATCCGATCCTGTACCTGCGCATGATGGACCGGGTCAAGGCCGGCGCCCGCCTGATCGTGGTCGATCCGCGCCGCACCACCACCGCCGAGAAGGCGCACCTGCACCTGGCGATCAAGCCGGGCACCGACCTGGCGCTGCTCAACGGCCTGCTGCATCTGCTGCATGAGGCCGGCAAGACCGACGCGGCCTTCATCGCCGCGCACACCGACGGCTGGGAGGCGATGCCGGACTTCCTGCGCGACTACGCGCCCGAGCGCGTCGAGGCGCTGACCGGCATCGCCGCCGCGCAACTGCGGCAGGCCGCCGACTGGATCGGCGCGGCGCCGGAATGGATGAGCTGCTGGACCATGGGGTTGAACCAGAGCACCCATGGCACCTGGAACACCAACGCGCTGTGCAATCTGCACCTGGCCACCGGCCGCATTTGCCGGCCGGGCAGCGGGCCGTTCTCGCTGACCGGCCAGCCCAATGCCATGGGCGGACGCGAGATGGGCTACATGGGTCCCGGCCTGCCGGGCCAGCGCAGTGTGCTGTCGGCCGCCGACCGCGCCTTTGTCGAGGCGCGCTGGGGCGTGCCGGCCGGCACGCTGCATGCGCGGCTGGGGCAAGGCACCATCGACCTGTTCCAGCGCATGGCGGCGGGCGAGATCAAGGCCTGCTGGATCATCTGCACCAATCCGGTGGCCAGCGTCGCCAACCGCGCCAACGTGCTGGCCGGGCTGCGCGCCGCGGAACTGGTGATCGCGCAGGACGCCTACCTGGACACCGAGACCAATCGCCATGCCGACATCCTCCTGCCCGGCGCGCTGTGGGCCGAGGCCGACGGCGTGATGATCAATTCCGAGCGCACCCTGACGCTGATGCCGCGTGCCGTGCCGCCGCCCGGCGACGCCCTGCCCGACTGGCGCATCATCGCCGCCGTGGCCGGCGAGATGGGCTACGGCCACGCGTTCCAGTACGCCAGCGCGGCCGAGGTGTTCGACGAGATCGCCGGCTTTTCCAACCCCGCCACCGGCTACGACCTGCGCGGCGCCAGCCATGCGCGATTGCGCGAAACGCCGCTGCAATGGCCCTGTGCGCGCGCCGACGGTCCGGACCGCAATCCGATCCGCTATCTCAACGACGGCGTCAGCCAGCCGTGGCGCGAAGAGGAGGACGGCGCGCGGCCTCGCCTGGCGTTCGCCACCGCCAACGGCCGCGCGCAATTCCACGCGCGGCCGCATGTCGATCCGGCCGAGCTGCCCGACGTCGACTATCCCATGGTGCTCAACACCGGACGCCTGCAGCACCAATGGCATACGCTGACCAAGACCGGCAAGGTGCCGATGCTGAACAAGCTCAATCCCGCGCCGTTCGTGGAGATCCATCCCGACGACGCGACTGCGCTCGGCATCGCCGCCGGCGACAGTGTCGAGATCCGTTCGCGGCGCGGGCGCGCGGTGCTGCCCGCCGTCGTCACCGACCGTGTCCGGCCCGGCAACTGCTTCGCCCCCATGCACTGGAACGACCTGTATGGGGAGGCGCTGTGCATCAACGCCGTCACCAGCGACGCCATCGATCCACTGTCGCAGCAGCCCGAACTGAAGTTCTGCGCGGTGGCGCTGTGCCGCGTGTCAGCGCCTGCCGACAGGACGACGGCCGCCGAACCACCCGCCGTGTCGGCAGGCCGCGCCGCGCCGGCCGAGGCCATGGCCGCGCCGCTGGGGCTGGCCGCCGACACCGGCGAAGCCGCCATCCGCATCATCGGCCCGCGCCCGCGCGTGACGCTGCTGTGGGCCTCGCAGACCGGCAATGCCGAATCGCTGGTGGAACGCAGCGCCGCCGCGCTGGCCGCGGCCGGTTTCGCGCTGCGCACCGCCTGCATGGCGGACTGCGCGGTCGACGCCCTGGCGCGCGCCCAGTACCTGCTGCTGATCACCAGCACCTTCGGCGACGGCGAGGCGCCGGACAACGGCCAGGACCTGTGGCGCGCGCTGTCCGCCGCCGACGCGCCGCAACTGGCGCCGCTGCGCCACGCGGTGCTGGCCCTGGGCGACAGCAACTACGAGGCTTTTTGCGGCCACGGTCGCCGGCTCGACCGGCGGCTGGCGCAATTGGGCGCGCGGCCCTTGCTGGCGCGGGTCGATTGCGACACGGACTTCGAGGCGCCGGCCCAGGCCTGGCTGGAAAGCGCCATTGCCGCCATCCACGCCGCCGAGGCCGAACGGCAAGGACATCCAGCGGGCGACCTGATGCCGGATGACATCGCCGGGGCGCTGGCGGCCGGGGCCTCGCCGGCGCGGGCGCCGCGCCCGGCGTCCGCGATTGTGCCGACCATCGCGCCGCCGACGCCTGCCGGCTCGCCGCCCGGCATGCGTCCCGCGCCGCCCTCCCGCAAGCGCCCGGCCCGCGCGCGCCTGGTCGGCAACCAGCGTCTGAACGCCCACGGCGACAAGGACACCCGCGCGCTGGCGCTGGACACGTCGGACTCGGGGCTGGCCTACGAGGCCGGCGACGCGCTAGGCGTGTGGCCGGTGAACTGTCCCGCGCTGGTGGAGGAGCTGCTGGCGCAGGCGGGCCTGTCCGGCGACGCCGTGGCCAGCGTGCCGGGCGTCGGTGACATGCCGCTGGCCCAAGCGCTATCCGCGCATTACGAAATCGCGCGCCCCGCCCCCGCCACGCTGGCGCTGATCGCCGAACACACCCGCGACCCGGGCCTGCGGCAATTGCTGGCCGAGGAGCGCCGGACCGACCTGCGCCAATGGTTGTGGGGCAAGCAGCTGGTCGACGTGCTGCACGCGTTTCCGGCTGCGCTGCCGGCGCAGGCGTGGCTGGGCGCGCTCAAGCGCCTGCAGCCGCGCCTGTACTCCATCGCCTCCAGCCCCAAGGCGCATCCCGGCGAGGTCCACCTGACGGTGTCCGCCGTGCGCTACGACAACGGCCGGCGCCAGCGCAAGGGCGTCTCGTCGACCTTCCTGGCCGACCGCGCGGGTGACGCCGACGTGCCGGTCTTCGTGCAGGAGGCCAGCCACTTCCGGCCGCCACGGCAGGGGGACACGCCGATGATCATGGTCGGCCCCGGCACCGGCGTGGCGCCGTTCCGCGCCTTCCTGCAGGAGCGGCGGGCGCGCGGCGATGGCGGCCGCAACTGGCTGTTCTTCGGCGAGCGGCACGCGGCCAGCGATTTCTACTATCGCGACGAATTGCAGGCGCTGCGCGATGATGGCCTGCTGACACGGCTGGACCTGGCGTTCTCGCGCGACCAGGCGGCCAAGGTCTACGTGCAGGACCGCATGCGCGAGCACGGCGCACAGCTCTGGGCGTGGCTGCAGGAGGGCGCGCATTTCTATGTCTGCGGCGATGCCGAACGCATGGCCAAGGACGTGGACGCCATGCTCCGGCAGGTGGTGGCGGAACATGGCGGCCTGGACGCCGACGCGGCGGCAGCCTATGTGGCGCGGATGACGGCCGACAAGCGCTACCTGCGTGACGTGTATTGAGAGACAGGGGCCGGGCCGTCCGGTTGGGCGGCCCGGGCCGCGCCTGCGCGCAGGCGCGGCGGGCGGGGATCAGGGCGCCGGGTTGGGATGGCGCACGTGGATCTGGTCGATGGCCTGCAGCAGCTCGGACGACAGTTCGACGTCGACGCTGTCGATGTTCTCCTTCAATTGCTGCAGGTTGGTGGCGCCGATCAGGTTGCTGGTGACGAAGGGGCGCTGGTTGACCCAGGCCAGCGCCAGGTGCGTCGGCGAGATGCCGTGCTGGCGCGCCAGTTCGACGTACGCGCGGGTGGCGGCCTCGGCCTGCGGATTGCTGTAGCGCGTGAAGCGCGTATACAGCGTCAGGCGCGCATTGGCGGGACGGGCGCCGTCCAGGTACTTGCCGCAGAGCATGCCCATGGCCAGCGGCGAATAGGCCAGCAGACCCACGCCTTCGTGGTGGCTGAATTCGGACAGGCCGATCTCGTAGACGCGGTTGAGCAGGCTGTAGGCATTCTGGATCGAGGCGATGCGCGGCAGGCCGAGATTGTCGGAGGCCTTCAGGAACTGCGACACGCCCCACGGCGTTTCGTTGGAAACGCCCACATGGCGCACCTTGCCGGCGCGCACGAAGTCCTGCAGCACCGACAGGGTTTCCTCGATCGGCACGGTGTGGTCGTCCTTGACCCACGGATACGACAGCTGGCCGAAGGTGGCGGTGGTGCGGTCGGGCCAATGCAGCTGGTACAGGTCCAGGTAGTCCGTCTGCAAACGCTTGAGGCTGGCGTCCAGCGCTTCGGTCAGGTTCTTGCGGTCCAGGAAGGTCTTGCCATCGCGGATGTGGCCGGGACGCTTGGGATCGCGCACCGGGCCGGCCACCTTGCTGGCCAGCACGATGTCCTGGCGGCGCTTGCCGCGCGCCAGCCAGGTGCCGATGTAGGTTTCGGTCAGGCCCTGGGTTTCCGGCTTGGGCGGCACCGGGTACATTTCGGCCACGTCGACCAGGTTGACGCCGCGCTCCAGCGCGTAGTCGAGCTGCTGGTGGGCCTCGGCCTCGGTGTTCTGCTCGCCCCAGGTCATGGTGCCCAGGCCGATGAGGCTGACGTCCAGGTCGGTACGGCCGAGTTTGCGGTATTTCAAGTTCTGCTCCGTGCGGAATCTCTGAAGGGAGCGATTACCTTACCGCAACTCGGTTGGCGTTTTGCTGACGAAGCGGCGCGGTTGGCCCAGCCCGTGGACGCCGCCCCCGTCAGCCGACGGCGGCGCGCTTCAGTCCCAGGCGGCGGCCAGGCCTTCCGGGCTGACTTCGCGGCCGTTGCGTTCCAGCGCGGCGATCCGCGCCATGTCGGCGTCGGTCAGGCGCAGGTCGCGGGCCAGCAGGTTGCTCGCCAGGTTCTCGCGCCTGGTGGACGACGGGATCACGGCGAAGCCGCGCTGCAGCGCCCAGGCCAGCGCCACCTGCGCCGGCGTGGCGTTGTGACGCTGCGCGATCTGGCCGATCACCGGGTCCTTGAGCACCTTGCCGTAGGCCAGCGTCATGTACGACGTGACGTGGATGCCCTGCTGGTTCAGGAAGTCCACCAGCTTGCGGTTCTGCAGATACGGGCTGAGCTCGATCTGGTTGGTGGCGATCGCTTCCTTGCCGACGGCGGCGATGGCCTCGCGGGTCTCGGCAATGGGGAAGTTGGAAATGCCGATCTGGCGCGTCAGGCCCTGTTCGCGGGCGTCCATCAGTCCGGCCATCATCTCGGCGATGGCCACGCCGTTGCCGGGCGCGGGCCAGTGGATCAGCGTCAGGTCGACGTAGTCGGTGCGCAGCTTGGCCAGGCTGTCCTTCAGGCTGGGCACAAGCTTGGCGCGGCCATAGTTCGGCACCCAGATCTTGGTGGTCAGGAACAGGTCGGCGCGGGCGATGCCGCTGGCCTCGATGGCCTGGCCGACCTCGGCTTCGTTTTCATAGATCTGGGCGGTGTCGACGGCGCGGTAGCCGACGTCCAGCGCGTTGCGCACGGAATCGATGACGACCTGGCCCTGCAGGCGGAAGGTGCCGACGCCAAAAGACGGAATGCTCATGTAAAACTCCCGGGTAGGTGTTGGAATGCACCCAGTGTGCCCGCGCGATCCTTGCGGAATAAGCCCTGTATCGGCGAAAGACTTTTGATATAACGTCAAATATGAAAACGACCCTCGACGAAATGCAGGTCTTCATCGCCATCGTGGACTGCGGTTCCATCACCGCCGCCGCCGATGCGCTGCAGCAGACCATTTCCGCCACCAGCCGCACCATGACGCGGCTGGAGGAAAAGCTGCAGACCACGCTGATGCGCCGCACCACCCGGCGGCTGGAACTGACCGAGGAAGGCAGCGCCTACCTGGAGCAGGCCCGCAAGATCATCGCCGCGGTCGAAGAGACCGAGGAACAGATGCGCGCGCGCCGCAACCAGCCGGCCGGGCGGCTGCGGGTCGACGCCGCCTCGCCCTTCATGCTGCACGTCATCGTTCCGCTGGTGCCGGGCTACCGCAAGCGCTATCCCAAGGTCGAGCTGGAACTGAACAGCAACGAGGGCAACATCGACCTGCTGGAACGCCGCACCGACCTGGCGCTGCGCATCGGCAGCCTGAAGGATTCTTCGCTGCACGCGGTGCCGATCGGCCGCAGCCGCGTGCGCGTGCTGGCCAGCCCCGGCTACCTGGCGGCGCACGGCGCCCCCAAGCGGGTGGCCGATCTGCGCGAGCACACCCTGCTCGGCTTCTCGCAACTGGAATCGCTGAACGAATGGCCGCTGGAAGACGCCGACGGCCAACCGCTGCACATCCAGCCGGCGATCCGCTCGTTCAGCGGCGAAACGCTGCGGCAACTGGCGCTGAACGACGCCGGCATCGTCTGCCTGTCGGACTTCATGACGCGCGCCGACCGCCAGTCCGGCGCCTTGCGCCAGCTGTTCCCGCGCCAGACGCTGGACGTGCGCCAGCCGGTCAACGCGGTGTACTACCGCAACACCGCGATCTCCTCGCGCATCAAGTCCTTCATCGACTACCTGGTCGAATCGCTGGGGCCGCGCGGCTTCGACGAGTGAGCGCCGCCCGCGCCGGGCTCGCGGCGGCGGCTCCGGCATAATGGCTGCCTGAACCGCAATCTCACGCATCACCCATGAAAAGCAGCTCCCCAGGCGGACTCGTCTACTCCACCGACGGCGGCCGGATGTGTCCGCAATGCCGCCGCCCGCTCGCCGATTGCCAGTGCAAGGCGGCGGCCCGGCCCGTGCCGGCGCCCGGCGGCGTGCGCGTCTCGCGCGAAACCAAGGGCCGCGGCGGCAAGGCCGTGACCGTGGTCAAGGGCCTGCCGCTGGACGACGACGCCCTGGCGGCGCTGGGCAAACAGCTGCGCACCGCCTGCGGCTCGGGCGGCACCGTCAAGGACGGCGTCATCGAGGTGCAGGGCGATCACTGCGACCGCATCCTGGCCGCGCTCGACAAACTCGGCCATCGCGCCAAGCGCGCCGGAGGTTGACCCTCATGATCCTGGACCCCGCCATCGTCGATAGCTGGCACGCCCACGTCTACTTCAACGCCGACAGCCGCGACGCGGCCTGGGCGCTGCGCGAACAGGCGCTGGACGCCTTCGGCGACAGCATCCAGATGGGCCGCTTCCACGAGCGCCCGGTCGGCCCGCACCCGCAATGGAGCTACCAGCTCGCCTTCGCGCCAGCCGCGTTGCCGCGCGTGCTCACCTGGCTGACGCTCAACCATGGCGCGCTGGACGTGTTCCTGCATCCGAACACCGGCGAGTCGCTGCGCGACCACCGCGACTGCGCGGTGTGGATCGGCCACAGCCACACGCTGAACCTGGCGGCGCTCGGCGGTTGAACGCCGCGAACCGGCCATGCCCGGCGCGGATCAGGCGATGGCCGCGTCGCCCTCGCCCAGCGGCGTCCGCAGGTACCGCCCCGGCGTCATGCCGAAGGCGCGCTTGAACATGGCGATGAAATTGCCGGGCGTGGCATAGCCCAGCGCGTCGGCCACCTGCGCCACCGGCTGGCCCGCGCTCAAGCGCTCCAGCGCATGGATCAGGCGCAGTTGCTGGCGCCACTGCGCGAAGCCCAATCCCGTTTCCTCGCGGAACAGTCGCTGCGCGGTGCGTGGCGCCAGCCCGGCCTGCGCGGCCAGAACTTCCAGCGGCCGATTGTCGGCCGGGTTTTCCGCCAGGACTTGCGCCAGTCGGGCCAGCCGGCGGTCGCGCGGCCACGGCAGGTGCAGCCGCTCGCGCGGCGCCGCCTCGATTTCGTCGAGCAGCACGGCCGCGAAGCGCGCGCGCGCCGGGTCCAGCGCCAACTTGTCCGGCCAATCGGCCGCGCGCAGCACCATGGCGCGCAACACCCCGTCCACCCCCAGCACGCAGGGCGCCGCCGGCAACGCCGCGGCGGCCTGCGGATGCACCAGCGCCACCCAGCCGCTGGCCGCCCCGGCCACGCTGACCCGATGCCGCAGCCCTGGCGGGATCCAGCCCGCGCGCTGCGGCGGCAGCAGCCACGAGCCGGCCTCGGTGCGCACCCGCATCGCGCCGCTGTCCACCCCGAACAACTGCCCGCGGGCATGGGCATGCCAATCGTATTCGCGCGAGCCCAGGCGGAACTCGCTGCCGGGCGCGTCGGCGCCATGGAACACGCACACGGCCGGGCCGTCGAGCAATTCGCTGTAGTCGGGCGCGGGGGCAGCGGTCTGGCGGGTTCGCATCATTTGTTGGCGCGCCGGCATTACCGTCGCGGGCGCGCTTGCGCGCAAGCTGTGGAGGTGCCGGCAACGCCGGCTTGCTTCGAGGACATTATGCAGAATCTCCACGTTTCCATCATCGGCGCCGGCCTGGGCGGCCTGTGCCTGGCGCAGGGGCTGGCGCGCGTCGGCATCGACTTCGACGTCTACGAGCGCGACGCGCGCACCGACAGCCGGGTGCAGGGCTACCGCCTGCGCATCGACGCCACTGGCCAGGCGGCGCTGGCGCACTGCCTGCCGCCGGACCTGTACGCCCTGTTCCAGCAAAGCTGCTCGACCCACGACCACCCCGGCGCGATGCTCGACGCGCAACTGCGGCCGCTGCCGCGACGCGCCTCGGCCACCTGGCGCCTGGACGACGCCGACACCCCGCCCGACCGCTCGGCGCACCGGCAGACGCTGCGCGAGATCCTGCTGGCCGGCCTGGAAGGGCGCGTGCATTTCGGCCACGGCTGCGCGGGCATGGATGACAGCGGCCCGCGCCTGGAAGGCATCCGCGCGCGGCCCGGCACGCTGGTGGTGGCCGCCGACGGCGTGCACTCGGCGCTGCGGCGCCAGCACCTGCCGCTAGCCGTGCCCGAGGATAGCGGCACGGTGACGATCTTCGGCATGGCGCCGGCCGGCAGCCTCGCGTCCGGTGACCTGCCGCCGGCCCTGCGCGATGGCGCCGGCGTGGTGTTCGGCGCCGGCTACGCGCTGGTGCTGGACGCCATGAAACTGGCGGCGCTGCCGGCGCTGGCGCGGCGCCTCGCGCCGGCTTGCACGCTGACGGCGGTGCCCGGCTACCAGTACTGGGCCATCATCGGCGAGCGCCGCGCGGTGCTGGGCGCGGACGACGCCGCGATCAGCGCGAGCCAGCGGGACGACACCGCGACGGGCGCGCGCTGGCAGCAAGCCGCGCAGCGCCTGCTGGCGCCGGTGCATCCCGCGCTGGCCGCCATGGCGGCCGCCAGCGATCCGCGCGGCATCGCGCTCAAGACCGTCTACCAGGCGCCGCCCCTGCCGCGATGGACGCAAGCCGGGCTGACGTTCCTGGGCGACGCGGTGCATGCGATGAGCCCGGCGGGCGGCCTGGGCGCCAACACCGCCCTGGCCGATGCGCAATCGCTGGCGACGCGGCTGGCGCAGGTGTGCAAAGGCCTGCCGCTGGGGCAGGCCTTGCAAGACTATGAAGTGGATCTGCGCGCTCGCGGCGACCGGGCCGTCCAACAATCGGCCGAGGCCGCCGCCCGCGTCACCGGCAGGGGCTAGGGCCTGCTCGCGCGAGAAGCAACGCCGCGCAGGCCCGCAACCCCGCCGCCTCAGGGCTCGGCCGGCGCCTGTTCCAGCGCGGGCGCCTTGCGCGCCTTGCGCAGGAACGACACCAGTTGCCACACCACGGCCGCGCCGATCAGCGCCAGCAGCGTGCCGCTGATGGGCCGCGTCAGGAAGATGCTGAACTCGCCGCGGCTGAGCAGCATGGCGCGGCGGAAGTTCTCTTCCAGCATCGGGCCGAGGATGAAGCCCAGCATCAGCGGCGCGGCTTCCATGCCCAGGCGCAGGAACAGGTAGCCGATCAGGCCGAAGATCGCCGTGATGTAGATGTCGTCCAGGTTGTTGTTGATGCTGAACGTGCCGATGCAGCAGAAGAACAGGATCGCCGGGAACAGCACCGTGTACGGAATCTTGAACACCGACAGCCAGTAGCGCACCAGCGGCACGTTCAGGATCAGCAGGAAGCAGTTGCCCACCCACATGCTGGCCACCAGGCCCCAGAACAGGTCGGGGTGGGTGCCGATCATGTTGGGGCCGGGCTGGATGCCCTTGACGATGAAGGCGGCCAGCATCAGCGCCATGACGGCGTTCTCGGGGATCCCGATGGCCATCAGCGGGATGAAGCTGGTGCGCGCCGCCGCTTCGTCGGCCGCCGCCTGGCCCGCCACGCCTTCGATGGCGCCGCTGCCGATCTCGTGGCGGTACTTGCTGAAGCGCTTGTCGGCCGCGTAGGCGGCGAACTGCGCGATGGTCGGGCCGCCGCCGGGCAGGATGCCCAGCACCGAACCGACCACGCTGCCGCGCAGCGCGCTGGGCAGGATGCGCTTGAACTCGGGCCACGTCGGGATCAGCTTGATCTTGCCGTTGAACGGCGTCAGCGTGTTGCGGTTATCCAGGTTCTTGACGATCTCGGCGATGCCGAAGCAGCCCAGCGCGATGCTGATCAGGCCCACGCCGTCCTGCAGGAAGGCCAGGTCCATGGTGTAGCGC
Source organism: Achromobacter ruhlandii (assembly GCF_902859695.1). GTDB lineage: Bacteria > Pseudomonadota > Gammaproteobacteria > Burkholderiales > Burkholderiaceae_B > Achromobacter > Achromobacter ruhlandii. The sequence continues at coordinate 94,202 of NZ_CADIJL010000006.1, read as the reverse complement.
GCCACGCCGCTGTTGACGTCGGTGCCGATCACGCCCAGCAGAATGCCGATCATCGCCATCGCCAGGCCATTGAGCAGGCTGCCGCTGCTGACGAAGCTGACGCAGAAAAAGCCCAGCAGCATCAGCGCGCAGTAGTCGGCCGGGCCAAACAGCAGACCGACTTCGCCCAGCGCCGGCGCCATGGTCGACAGCACCACGATCGCCACGGTGCCGCCGATGAAGCTCGACACGCCCGCGGTGAACAAGGCCAGGCCGGTCTTGCCCTTCAGGTTCATCTGATACCCGTCGATGCAGGCGACGATACTGCTCGCATGCGGGATCTTCATCGTGATCGCGCTGACGCTATCGCCGTACTGCGCGCCGTAGTAGATGCCGGCCAGCATGATCAACGCGCCGCCGGTGGGAATGGAATAGGTCAGCGGCAGCAGCAGGCTGATGGTCGACAGCGGGCCCAGGCCCGGCAGCAGGCCGACCAGCGTGCCGACCACGCAGCCGATGGCGCAGTACATCAGGTTCTGCAGGGTCAGCGCGTGCTCGAAACCGAACGCGAGGTTGTTGAACATCTCCATCATGGCGTCTCTCCCCTCAGAACAGCGGCAGGTTCAGGCCGAGCAGGTTGCGGAAGGCGAACGCCACCGCGATCAGGCCCAGCGAGATCTTGACGTTGCGCACCAGCGAATACGAGGTGCCCGCCAAGGTGGAGCAGAACACCAAGAAGACGATGCCGACGATCATGTTGATCAGGCCGGACACCACCGCGAAGCCGCACAGACTCAGCATGATGATGGCGATGTTCTTGATGCTGTAGCTCAGCGGCACGGGCGGCACGAAGCGCGAACGCACCACCGAGATCACCCCGATCACGCCCAGCAGCGAGCTGACCATGAGCGGGAACAGGCCAGGCCCCGACCGGCTGAAAGTCCCCAATTGATACTTCAATGCCGCCAGCCCGAACAACAGGGCGAAGGCGATCATGAAGAGCCCCGCAACGAAGTTTCTATTGCTTAAGTACATACGACGCGCCCTCCCAGGCAATGCGCTTTCTCGCTTGTTTTTCTCCAGCCGATCCTTGCAATCGGCCTGGCTTTCCCGCCTGTCTTGCCGCTGAAAATTTCGGTGCTGCGGACGGGTCGGCAGATAGTAGAGAGCGACACTTCCAATCCGCTTTCGCTTTTTGTGGCGAAACGCGTCAAACACTTATCGCTTTCCCGTAGTGCTCGCGGTTTTCAGCTGACTGCTTCCTGAATTGATGTCAAACTGAAAGCGGCCGGCGGCAACACCCCGGGTTATCGCCAATCTCGGCACGGCGCGAAGGGCGAAAAAAAACCGACGCGGCACGAGGCGGGCGTCGGCATGGCGGCCGGCAGGCGCCGCGACATACGCGGCGTGGCGCGGCGGCATCCGGCGGCAGGCGCCGCCGGAAAGCGCAGGGCCTGCTCAGGCGGGCAGCGCGGCCATTCGGGGCGCGGCGGCTTGCGAGTCCTCCCGCAGTTTGAACAGGGCCACGGTGCCGGCCAGCGCGCCGGCCTGGTCGCTCAGCATGGCCGAGGCCGCGGCCGACTGCTCCACCAGCGCCGCGTTCTGCTGCGTGGCCTGGTCCATCTCGGACACGCTGCGGTCGATCTGGCTGATGCCCACGCTCTGCTCGGCCATGGCGCCGTGGATCTCACTGACAAGTTTCTGAACGCGCGACACGCCTTCGACGATCTCGTTCATGGTCGAGCCGGCGGCCTGCACCCGCTCGGTGCCGCTCTTGACGTTCTGCACCGAGGCCTGGATCAGCGCGCGGATTTCCTGCGCCGAGGCGGCGCTGCGCTGCGCCAGCGTGCGCACCTCGCCCGCCACCACGGCAAAGCCGCGGCCCTGCTCGCCGGCGCGCGCGGCTTCCACCGCCGCGTTCAGCGCCAGGATGTTGGTCTGGAAGGCAATACCGTCGATCACGCTGATGATCTCGGTGATGCGCTCGGACGATTGCGCGATCGCGCCCATGGTGGTGACGGCATCGGTCACCACCTGGCCGCCGCGCTCGGCCGCCAGGCTGGCCTCGGTCGCCAGGCGGGTGGCGTGCTCGGCGGCCTCTTCGGTCTGGCGCACGCTGGAGGTCAGCTCGGTCAGCGCCGACGACGTTTCCTGCAACGAGCCGGCCGACACTTCGGTGCGCTGCGACAGGTCGCGGTTGCCCATCTCGATCTCGCGCGTGGCCGAGGTCATGGAATGCACGCCGCTGCGCACATCCAGCATCACGTGGCTGATCTTGTCGACAAACGCATTGAACGACGACGAGATCTGCGCCACTTCGTCATGGCCCACCACCGCCAGCCGGTGCGTCATGTCGCCGTTGCCGGAGCCGATGGTGTCCATCGCGTCGCGCACCGCCGACAGACGCTTGAAGGCGCGCGAGGTCACCACGCTGGCCAGCAGCACCGCCACCAGCGTCAGCACCACCAGCGAGACCAGCGTGGCGTTGAACACCTGCGACAGGCCGGCGGTGGCCTCGGCCTCGTCCAGCGCGATCACCAGGAACCAGTCGGTGCCAGGGATGCGGCGGGCCTTGAGCAGCTTGGGAACGCCGCCCAGGCTCAGCGCCATCGGCGCGGCGCCGTCGCGCGCCATTTCGGCCAGCGCGACCGGCGTGAGGCCGGCGGCCACGTCGGTCGAGGGTTTGAGCGCCAGCTTGTCATCGACGTGCGAGATCACCTGGCCGTCGCTGGCCAGCACGAACGCGGTGCTGGCGGGCGTGGGGCGGATGGCCTTGATGACGTCCTTGATGCCGTCCAGCGCCACCGCGCCGCTGATGGCGCCGGTGGTCTGGCCGTTGCGCACGATCGGCGCGGTGAACGCCACGTACGGCTTGCCGGTGCCCGAGTCGCCATAGGGCTTGGTGACGGTCAGCTTGCCGGCGGCCACGGCGCTCTTGTACCAGGGGCGCGCCGTGGGGTCGTAGTCGGGCGGCGTCTGCGCGGTCGAGAAATAACTCTTGTCGCTCCAGCCGATGCTGGTGATGGGAAAGCCGTTGGTCTCGCCCATGAGCCGGGTCAGGCCGCGCGGGTCGCCCTTCTCGACCACGGCGGCGGTGGCGGACACGGCCTGGGCCTTGTCCGCCGACCAGCGGTCGATGGCGCTGGCGTTGCCGGCGGCGATGGCGTCCAGGTCCGCGGAGATGGTGGCCATCATGTTGTCGCGCACGATGTGATAGATCGCGATGCCCGAAAGCGCCAGGGCGCCGATGACGGTGAAACAGGTGATCAACAGGATCCTGTTGCGCAACGAGGTGATTTTCATGCTTGTCTTCTTACTGCAACTGCCCGGGCCGGAGGGCACGGGTATCCAGGTACGCGATAAGCTCCGCGCCACCCAGGCTTACGGCAATGCCGCTAGGGACTTTAGGCCGGGCGACCGGCCCGGACACGCGCCCGCGCAAGACAGGCGTTGCCGCCATCCTGGCAAGGCATAATCGGGGTTGGGCCGGACCGCGGCCCGGGCATGCGACGACGCGCCTGGACGCGCGGGAGCGGCATCGCCACAGTGATACGCAGGGAGCTTTCGTTGGACCCGATACTCGCCGAACTTTCGGCGTCGCTGCAGGCCGCCAAATCGGTCGAACAGTTGACGCGCCCCCTCCTGGACATGCTCGGGGCCGTGACCGGCCTGGAGTCCACCTACCTCACGTCGATCGACCTGGAAGCCGACCTGCAGCACGTGCGTTACGCGCGCAATGCCGGCACGCTGCAAATCGCCGAAGGCCTGTCGGTGCCGTGGGCGGACACCCTGTGCAAGCGCGCGCTGGCGGAGGGCCGCATGGCCACCAGCGACGTCGGCGCCTGCTGGCCCGACTCCGACGCGGCCCGCCAGCTCGGCATCCAGACCTACGTCAGCGCGCCGATCCGCACCGACGACGGCCTCTTGCTGGGCACCCTGTGCGGCGCCAGCGCCAGCCAGCGCGCGATCGCGCCCCAGGCCGAATCGATCCTGCGGCTGTTCTCCAACGTGATCGCCAACTTCATCGAACGCGAACAACTTGTCGCGCAGTTGCGCGATGCCAACGCCAAGTTGATGGCCTTCGCCCTGACCGATCCGCTGACCGGCCTGCCCAACCGCCGCGCCTTGTACGAGGAACTGGACCGCCTGCGCGGCCGCGCCCTGCGCGAAGGCGGCAGCGTGCTGGTGGGCATGGTCGACCTGGACGGATTCAAGGGCATCAACGATACCCATGGCCATCAGCAGGGCGATGTCTTCCTGCGGGAAATCGCGCGGCGCCTGGCGATGGCGCTGCGCGCCTCCGACATGGTGGGCCGGCTGGGCGGGGACGAGTTCGTGCTGATCGGGCCCGGCCCCGCGCTGGCGCGCGGCGACGCGGCGCCGGGGCACGAGGCCGAACGCGGCGACGCCGAAGAGGCCGCCCGGTCGCTGGAGGACCGCGCCACCGCCGCCACCGTGGGCCGCTTCCAGCTCGGCGAGGCGGCCCTGGCGTATGAGGGCGCCAGCGTCGGCGTGGTGGCGCTGGACCCGCGCGGCCTGACGGCCGAGGAAGCGGTGCGCCTGGCCGACGCCCGCATGTACGAGGTCAAGCGCGCCCGCAAGGGGTCCCGCACCATCCACTGAGAGGGGCGACGGCGCGCGCAAGCCCCGGCCGGTCAGGGCTTGCGCAACACATAAGTGTTTGCTAATGTGTTGCCATGATCGAAAACGACATCTTCAAGGCTCTGGCCGACCCCACCCGCCGCGCGCTGTTCGACAAGCTGGCGGCGGGCGCCATGAACGCCAGCGCGCTGCGCGAGGGCCTGGACATCAGCCAGCCGGCGGTTTCGCAGCACCTGGCGGTGCTGCGCCAGGCGCGGCTGGTGCGCGAGGAACGCCAGGGACGCTTCGTCAACTATCAGGTCGACCCGGACGGGCTGGCGCTGCTCGCCGGGTGGCTGTCCAAGTACCGCGCCTGGTGGCCGGCGCGCGTCGACGCCCTGAAGACACTGCTCAAGGACATGGACCAATGACCCCGACGGCCCCCGCCCCGCAGGACACCGCGCTGGTGCTCGATTACGACCTGGATGCGCCGCCCGAGAAAGTCTGGCGCGCGATCAGCGTTCCCGCCCTGCGCGAGCAATGGCTGCCGGACGGCGCGCTGGCCGACCCCGAGCCGCTGGCCGCCACCCCGGGCGTCGAAATCCGCTACCGCATGCGCGAGACGCTGCCGCCCTGCCTGGCAAGCGTGGTCACGTTCCAGCTCAGCCCCAACGCCGACGGCGGCACCCGCCTGACCATCGTGCACACGCCCGATGACGCGCGGCTGGCGCAACCGCTGCCGCGGGCGGCCAACGATACCTGGTCCGGCTTCAAGCTCGCCGCCTGACCCCCGGTCCCTCTTTCACGCAAGACAGGAGTTCGCCCATGAGCGAAACGATGCAGCTCGTCCCGATGGTGGTGGAACAGTCCGGCCGCGGCGAACGTTCTTTCGACATCTATTCGCGGCTGCTGCGCGAACGCATCATCTTCCTGAGCGGCGAGGTCAACGACGCCGTGTCGGCCCTGGTGTGCGCGCAGCTGCTGTTCCTGGAAGCCGAGAACCCCGGCAAGCCGATCCACCTGTACATCAATTCGCCCGGCGGCGTCATCACCAGCGGCCTGGCCATGTACGACACCATGCAGTTCATCAAGTCGCCGGTGCATACGCTGTGCATGGGCACGGCGCGTTCGATGGGCTCGTTCCTGCTGATGGCGGGCGAACCCGGCAAGCGCGCCGCGCTGGCCAACGCCAGCCTGCACGTGCACCAGCCGCTGGGCGGCTTCCAGGGGCAGGCCTCGGACATGCTGATCCATGCCGAGGAAATGCAGCGCACCAAGCAACGCATCATCCGCCTGTACGCCGAACACTGCGGCCGCAGCTACGAGGACGTCGAGCGCAGCCTGGACCGTGACCGCTACATGAGCGCCGAGGAAGCGGTCGAATGGGGCTTGATCGACCACGTCATGGATGCGCGCTCGGCCGGCTTCTGAGGCGGCCATGCGCGGCCCGCGCCGTCGCGCCATCGGCGTGACGGCCACGCACTAGGCCTCGGCCAGCGCGCGCTGGTGGCGCGCCCGCAGCACGCCGTTGGCCAGCGCCCCCAGCGCCAGCAGCACCGCGGTGCCCAGGAATACCGCCGGCATGCCGAAATGGCCGCCGATGAAGCCGCCCAGCAGCGGCCCGGCCACCTGGCCGGCATACTGCGCCGAGATCGACATGCCCAGCACGTTGCCGCCCACGCCGTCGGGCACATTGTGGCGAATCACGCTGGTCACGCATGGCAGCAGCCCGCCCAGCGCCAGTCCCATCAGGAAGCGCAGCGCCACCAGTTGCCAGCCGGCGGTGACGAAGGCCTGCGGCACCAGCAGCAGCGCGGCCACCGCCAGCGCGCCGATGATCACCGTCCAGTGGCCGACCCGGTCGGCCAGCCGGCCCAATCGCGACGCCGACAGGATGGCGCCCAGCGCCGCCGCCGACATCACCACGCCCGACACCAGGGTGACACGGGCCGGGTCGTCCACCAGCTGACCCACGTAGACCGTGATGATCGGTTCGATCGACATGGTGGCGAACATCAGCAGCATGCCGGTCGCCAGCATCGCGGCCACCGGCCGCTTGTCGGGAATCTGCGCCCAGCCGCCGCGCCGCTTGCCATCCGATCGGGCGGGCTTGGCCGGACGCGGCATCTCCTTGATCAGGAACACGGTGGCCAGGAAGGCCAGGAAGATCACGCCGCCGGCCAGCAGGAAGGTGGCGCGGATGCCGATCAGCGGCGGCAGCCCGCCCCCGATCAGCGGGCCCACCAGGTTGCCCGCCATGATGCCGGCCGACAGCACGCCCAGCGCCCAACCCGAACGCGCCTTGGGCGCCTGCATCGCCACCAGGATGGTCGAGCCCGAGGCATAGCCGCCGGCCAGGCCCACCAGCAAGCGCAGCAGCACCAGCTGCCACACGTTCTGCACCATGCCGGTCAGCGACATGCAGATCGCCATGCCGAACGAAGCGCGCACCAGCATCAGCTTGCGCCCGTAGCGGTCGCCCAGCCGGCCCCACAGCGGCGCCACCAGCGCCGCGGCGAAGAAGGTGGCGCCATAGGCCACGCCGGACCATTGCACGATGGCGGCATGGCCCTGCACGCCCAGCTCTTCCACATACAGCGGCAGGAACGGCAGCAGCAGCGTCATTGCCACGATGGTGCTGAACGAGCCGGCAAAACAGACGGCCAGATTGCGCCGCCAGTGGATGTTCTCGGCGGGCGCGGCCGCGTCGGCGGGTTCCGGGGATGTGGGCGATGTCATGGCAGCGGGCCTTGTGGCGTTCGGGCGTGAATGGTGAAAGCGCGATTGTTGCCAGCCTCGCCGCGCGCAGCAAGGCCAGCCGCGATACCGGTATTGCCGCTACCCCCCACCGGGCGCGGCTATCGCACGGCGCCGCGCAGCCAGGCCTTGGGGGTGGCGCCGCGGTGCGCCTTGAAGGCCTTGATGAAATGGCTGAGGCTGGAAAAGCCGATGCTGTAGGCGGTTTCGGTAACCGAGCAGCCGCGCCGCAACAGGCCGGCGGCTGCCTCCATCCGCGCTTGCAGCAGGCAGCCGTGCACTGATTGCCCGTAGAGCGACATGAAGCCGGCCTGCAGCCGCTTTTCGCTCAGGCCCACGGCGTGCGCCAGCTGCCGCACGCCGCGGCAATCGGCGTATTCGTGCTGGATGCGGCGATGGGCCTCGGCCAGCCGCTTGCGGTCGGCCGGCGGCGGCAAGTCGGCCGCGGCGCGGCCGGCCAGGTGCGCCAGGGTCAGGGCCAGGGCCTCCTGGGCCTTGCCTTGCAGATACAGCGCGGCGATCTCGCCACGGTCCTGGTTCCAGGCCAGGATCTCGCCGGCCACGCGCGCCAGTCCCGGCCACAGCGGCAGCGTCGCCAACTGCGCGTCACGCGCCGGCACGCTGCCGTCGGCCGCGAACGCGGCGGGCGGCACCTGCCGCAAGGTGCGCCGCCACAGGGCGCGCACGGTGTCGCTGAAAAAACGGATGTCGACGGCGCGGATATTGTGGCGGCCCTTGAATTCGTCCCATCCCGGCACCGGCTCGGCCGTGCCGTGCAGGATGACGCTGCCCGGCTGGATGCGCAGGGCCGCGCCGCCCTCGAAGCCCACGCCGAACTGCCCTTCCAGCACGATCGCCACGCCGACGCTGGATTCGGCGGCGCCGCTGGCGGCCCAGTCGGACTCGGGTCGGCCGTCGAGGCAGCCGATCGAGATGCCGCCCGGCAGCTCGTGCTGGGTGCGGATCCTGAGCCAATCCGGCGGCAGCAGGCGCAGCAGGTCCTGCGCGGTAAGGGGCGCGCGGCGGTCCGGGGCAGGACGGGGCTGAGAGGCCATTTTGTTCCAATTCCGCAATTTCCGGCGCGGATTCGCTAGCGCGGCCGCCGCCTGGCCTGGATGATAACAATTTTCATCCGCATCAAACTTTCCATGCCGCCTTTGCCAGACACCGCCCGCCGCCCGAACGAGGCCGCCGCCCTGTTCGTCTTCAACACCTTGTGCCTGACCGCAATCATGGCCTTCATGCCCGTGATCGGCCCGGTGGTGCGCGGCCTGCGGCTGGCCGAATGGCATGGCGGCCTGGTGGTCACCGTGGCCGGCGTGCTGTGGATGCTGATGGCGCGCTACTGGGGCGGCCGCAGCGACCGCATCGGCCGCCGCGGCGTGCTGCTGCGCGCCGCCGCCGGCTACATCGCCAGTTACCTGCTGCTGGCCATCGGCCTGGACCTGATGCTGCGCGAGCCGCCGCCGGTCTGGCTGGCGCTGCTGGCGCTGATGGCGTTGCGCGCCCTGATCGGCGCCTTCTACGCCGCCATGCCCACCGTCAGCGCGGCTCGCATCGCCGACATCACCGCGCCGGAGCAACGCGGCGCCATGATGGCCAAGCTGGGCGCGGCCAACGGCCTGGGCATGGTGCTGGGGCCGGCCATCGGCGGCCTGCTGGTCAAGGACAGCCTGACGCTGCCGCTGTACATCGCCGCCGCGCTGCCGCTGCTGGGCACGCTGTGGCTGGCCGCGAAGCTGCCGTCCGACGCCGCGCACGAGCCGCGCGCCACGCCGCCGCTCAAGCTGAGCGACCGCCGGCTGCGCCTGCCGCTGGCCGCGATGCTGCTGGCCATGAGCGCGGTCATCACCGCGCAGATGATCGTCGGCTTCTACGCCATGGACGCGCTGCGCCAGGCGCCCGGCCCGGCCGCGCGGACGGCGGGCTGGGCCATGACCACCGTCGGCGTCATGCTGATCCTGGTGCAGGTGGGGCTGGCCAAGGCGCGCCGGATGAACGCGGCGCGCTGCCTGGCGGGCGGCGCGCTGCTGTCGGGCATCGGCTTCCTGCTGGTGCCGGCGCTGGGCGGCACCGCGGGGCTGGTGGCGTGCTACGCCGTCATGGCGGCCGGCATGGGCCTGGTGTTCCCCTCGATCCAGACCTTGGCGGCCAATGCCGTGACCGCCGACGAGCAAGGCATCGCCGCCGGCTCGGTGATCGCGGTGCAGGGCATGGCGATGGTGGTGGCGCCGCTGGTATGCACGCTGCTGTATGGCGTGCGACCCTGGATGCCTTATGTGGTGGCCGCCAGCCTGTTGCTGCTGGTGGCGCTGGCCGCGACGCTCAAGCCGCGCGTGGCCGCGCCATGACGCCACGGCCCCCCCGCGGCGGGGGGCCTGGTCAATGGGTTCGCATCATTCGGTAATGTGAATGTTGGCCTGGTCGATGATGACCTGGTAGCGCTTCATCTCGGCGTCGATGAACCTGGCGAAGGCCGCCGAGTTCTTGACCGACGGTTCAAAGCCCAGGCCATTGAGCTGGTCGACGATCCTGGGGTTGGCCATCACCTTGGCCGAGGCCGCCTCCAGCTTGCGCAGTACCGGCTCCGGCAGCTTGGCCGGCCCCCACACGCCATACCAGGAATAGAACTCGAAGTTCTTCTGGCCCTGCTCCTTCATGGTGGCAAGATCGGGCAGCAGCGGACTGCGCGCGGCGCCGGTCACGGCCAGCGCCTTGAGCTTGCCAGCCCGCACCATCGGCAGCGACGACAGCATCGGGTCGATCAGGCCCTGCACCTGGCCGCCGACCAGATCGGACAGCGCCGGACCGCCGCCGCGATAGAGCACGATGGGGATCTGGTCCAGGCCGTTGTCATGCAGGAACGAGGCCGCGGCCAGGTGCCCGGCCGAGCCGAAGCCGGAAGTGGCGAAGGAGTACTTCTGCGGTTCGGCCTTGAGCAGCTTGACCAGGTCGCCCACGTTCTCGGCCGGCACCTTGGGATAGACGCTGAAGATCAGCGCGCCCTGCGCCAGCTCGCTGATCGGCGTGAAATCCTTGACCGAATCAAACTTGATGGTCTTCTTGTACAGCAGCGGATTGATGGCGTGGATGGACGCGTTCAGGTACAGCGTGTAGCCGTCCGGCGCGGCCCGCGCGACGTAGGCCGCCCCGATCATGCCCGAGGCGCCGGCGCGGTTTTCCACCACGATCGACTGGCCCAGCTCCTTGCCCAGCTGTTCGGCATACAGGCGCGCCACGCCGTCGACGGAGCCGCCGGGCGGGTGCGGCACCACCAGGGTGATCGGGCGCTGCGGATAGTTGTCGTCGGCCAGCGCGGCGGCGCCTGACACGACGCCCACCGCCAGCAGGGCGGCGCTGAGCAGCCGCTTGAGCGGCGCGGGGCGGGACGGGGAACGGAACATGATGGGTCTCTCTAGGCGATGGCGCGTCCATTCCGGACGCGCAGGGGCCGACCACGCCACCGGCCGCGACGCTCGCGGCCGCCATGTCGTGGATCGTCAATATGCATCCGGCGGCTATTGCCGCCGGAACAGGGGAATCAGGCCGCCTTGAGCTGGGCGGAGCTGAAGCCGTACTTGGCGTCCAGCCCCAGCTCGCGCACGATGCGCAGGCCCTTGGCCAGCGCGTCGCCCTCCAGGCCGCGCAGCGGTCGGCGCAGGTCTCCGACCGGCAGGCCCACCGCCTTCATCAGCGACTTGATGGCGACCGGGTTGATGGCCGAGTACGAGTAGTGCAGCATCGGCAGCAGGCCCAGGTAGCCTTCGCGGAAGCTGACCGACACGTCCGGTGTGTCCCACGGACGCGAGATGTCGGCCATCTCCGCGGGCGCGATGTTGCCGGTCATGTTGGCGGTGCCGTGGCCGCCCAGGCTCATGGTGGGCACGACCAGGCCCAGGTTGGGCGAGTCGCAGCACATCACCGACACGTCGGGCCGGCCGCGCAGCACCTGCGCCACCTGGCCGACGCGGGTGGTCGATTCCTTGTGCACCACGTAGTTGGGGTGCTTGAAGATGCGCAGCAGCTGGTCCCAGTGCAGGTCGCTCTTGACCCGCGGCGGGTTGTTGTAGATGCCCAGGGGCAGGTCGGTGGCGTCGGCCACTTCAAGGAAATAGGCTTCGGTGTCGGCCTCGGACGCGCAGATGTAGGCGGGCGCGGCCAGGATCGCGCCGTCAGCGCCATTGGCGTGCGCGAACTTCAGGTAGTCGATGGTGGAGTCGGTGTTGTTGCCGGTGCAGCCGTAGAACAGCTTCATCTTGCCGGTCTTCATCTTGGCCGTCTCGACGATCACCTGGCGCCGCTCTTCGGGCGACAGCATCGAGACCTCACCCGTGGAGCCCATGATCAGCACGGCGGCGGTGCCGTTGTCTTCCTGGAACTTCAACAGACTGCGGAAGGCGCTGAAATCGACGCTGCCGTCGCGATTGAACGGCGTGACGATGGCGACGAAGGACCCCTGGATTTTCATTTTGCTCATGACCTGCTCCACATGCGGATGGACTGCTCAATCAAATAAGGCCAGGCTGGCGCGCGGTGGTTGGCGCCCGCACCTGGCCATTCCCCTTGCTGCTTTTGCAGTATAGGAAGAGCGGCCCCGAAAATTTTTCTATTTTCCACACTTTCGAGGGGCCCGAAAGACAAAGAATTTCTAAGGCAATGCGTTTAAGTTATGAGGATTTCCATGACAATACGCTTTTCACGGCGCCGCCCGCATGTCCGAAGCGATCTCCCGTTATCCGTCCCTGTCCCACTGGGGCGCGTACACCGCGCTGGTGCGCGACGGCCGTGTCGTGGGCTGCGAGCCGTTCGTCCATGACCAGGCCCCGTCCCCGCTTATCCATGCGATGCCCGACATGGTGCATTCGCCGCTGCGCATCGCCCGCCCCGCCGTGCGCGCCAGCTGGCTCAAGCATCGCGGCGCGCCCGAGCTGCGCGGCGTGGACGGTTACGTGGAGGTCGACTGGGACACCGCGCTGGGGCTGGTGCACGATGAATTGCAACGGGTGCGCGCCCGGCATGGGCCGACCGCTATCTTCGGCGGCTCGTATGGCTGGTCTTCCGCCGGCCGCCTGCACCACGCCCGCACGCTGACACACCGCTTCCTGTATGCCGGCGGCGGCTGCGTCGACCAGTCGGGCAACTACAGCTGGGGCGCGGCGCAATTCCTGCTGCCGCACATCATCGGCACCTATGCCCCCGTGACCGGCCGCATCACGGACTGGAACAGCGTGGTCGGGCACACCCGGCTGCTGATCGCCTTTGGCGGCATCCCGCTGCGCAACACCCAGATCGCCTCGGGCGGCGCGGGCGACCACAGCGCGCCCGGCTGGCTGGCGCGGGCGCGCCAGGCCGGCATGCGCACCGTGGTGGTCAGCCCCACGCGCGGCGACGCGCCGGTGGCGCTGGCGGCCGAATGGATCCCCATCCGTCCCAACACCGACGCCGCGATGATGCTGGGCATGGCCCACACCCTGCTGGCCGAGGGCCGCCACGACCGCGACTTCCTGGCGCGCTGCTGCAATGGCTTCGAGCAGTACGCCGACTACCTGCTGGGCCGCGCCGACGGCCAGCCCAAGGACGCAGCCTGGGCCGCGCGCATCTGCGGCGTGCCGGCCGATACCATCCGCGCGCTGGCGCGGGACGCGGCCGGCACCCGCACGCTGCTGTCGTGTTCGTGGTCGCTGCAGCGCGGCCATCGCGGCGAGCAGCCTTACTGGGGCAGCGTCGCGCTGGCCGCCCTGCTCGGCCAGATCGGCCTGCCCGGCGGCGGCTTCGCCTTCGGCCATGGTTCGATGAACGGGGCCGGCAATCCGCGTCCCGACCTGCCCGCGCCGGAGATGCGCGCGGGCCGCAATCCGGCCGGCGCGTCGATCCCGGTGGCGCGCCTGACCGACATGCTGCTGCAGCCGGGCGAGCCGTACGAGTTCAACGGCAGGACCGGCATCTATCCGGACATCCGCCTGGTCTACTGGGCTGGCGGCAATCCGTTCCATCACCACCAGGACCTGAACCGGCTGATGCGGGCCTGGGCGCGGCCCGAGACCATCATCGTGCACGAGCCCTGGTGGACGCCGACCGCGCGCCGCGCCGACATCGTGCTGCCCGCCACCACCACGCTGGAACGCAACGACATCGGCGGCTCGTCGCGCGACCGTTACCTGCTGGCGATGCGGCAGGCGCTGGCGCCGGTGGGCCACAGCCGCAACGACTTCGACATCTACCGCGAACTGGCCGCGCGCGGCGGCTTCGAGCACGCCTTCACCGAAGGCCGCGACGAAATGACCTGGATCCGCCACATCTACGAACAGATGCGGCCGGCCTGGGAAGCGGCGCAACTGACGCTGCCGGCCTTCGACGAATTCTGGGAACGCGGCCACGTCGCGCTGCCGCCGCCGGCGCGCGACTTCGTGCTGTTCGAGCAGTTCCGTGAAGACCCCGCCGCGCATCCGCTCAAGACCCGTTCCGGCCGGCTCGAACTGCACAGCGCGGCCATCGCCGAATTCGGCTACGACGACTGTCCGCCGCATCCGGCCTGGCTGCCGCCGGTGGAATGGCTGGGCGCCGAGCGCGCCGCGCGCTGGCCGCTGCACCTGGTCACCTGCCAGCCCGCCGACCGGCTGCACTCGCAGCTCGACCCGGCGCCGGCCACCCGCGCCAACAAGGTCGCCGGGCGCGAGGCGGTGCTGCTGCATCCCGACGACGCCGCCGAGCGCGGCATCGCGCAGGGGGATGTGGTGCGCCTTTTCAATGATCGCGGCGCCTGCCTCGGCGGCGCGCAACTCAGCGCCGACCTGCTGCGCGGCGTGGTGGTGATGCCCACGGGCGCCTGGTTCGATCCGCAGGACGACGCGCTGGAGCGTCATGGCAACCCCAACGTGCTGACGGTGGACGTGGGCACGTCGCGGCTGGCGCAGGGCCCGAGCGCGCTATCGGCGCTGGTGCAGGTGGAACGCTGGCACGGTGAGGCGCCCGCGATGCGGGCCTTCGAGCCGCCAGCGCTGCAACCGGAGACCTCGGGCGCGCCACGCTGACGGCGCAATCGCGCTCCCATTGCCGCGCGACCGCACCGGCCTGGCGCCCGATTGCCGGCGTGTGCGAGGCGCCTTGTCGTGTGAACAGACCCTAGGCCGCCCGCAGGAACGCCAGCACCGCGTCGTTCTGCCCGCGGATGAAATGGCGTTCGCGCGGCAACAGCGTCACCTGCGCGCGCGGCGCCAGGCGGCGCAACCGTTCGCAGGTCTCTTGCGAATCGAGCATCACATCGCGCCCGCCCACCGCCACGAACAGCGGCTGCGCCAGCTGACGCAGCGCCTCGTCGCCGAAAACCGGAATGGCGCCGAAGCGCGAGCGGAAGCCGCGGTCGATGGCGTGCATCAACGCGAACTGGGCACGGTCGGCGGGCGCCGGATCGGCCGGCAGCGGCCCGATGATGCGGCGACGCACCAGCGCGCGGCCGGCGGGCCCCAGCAGCAACAATGGCAGGACCCACGGCAGGATGTTCTTCTGGCGGCCGATGCCGGACGGGCACAACAGCGCCAGCCGCTCGACCCGCGCCGGCCGCCGCACGGCGAAGTCCAGCGCCAGCCACGCGCCCAGCGAAATGCCGAAGCACGCCGCGCGCGCCACGCCCAGGCCGTCGAGCACGGCCTCCAGCCAGGCCGCGTGCGCATCGCTCGCCAGCGGCAGCCGCGCCGGCGCGCTCGGGCCGGCCTCGCCGATCAGGTCGATTGCGTAAATGCGGAAATGCGGCGCCCAGGCCGCGGCCTGCCGCTGCCAACTGGCGGCCGTGCTCTGCGCGCCATGCAGCAGCACCAGCGGCGGCGCGTCCTCGCGGCCGCACACCAGCACATGGGTGTCGCCAGCCGGCGTCGGCACCATCACCCGCCGCACATCGGCCGGCCAATGGGCCAGCGCGGCGGCATAGGCCTGGCGCACGGCTTCGGCGTGGCGCTCGGACTTGAAGACCGGGCTCATGCCGGCGCGTCGCCGCGATGACGCAGATGGATCAGCGGATAGGCCCGTCCCTGGCCATCGCGCTCGGAACGCCCGGTGCGCTCGAAGCCCAGCCGTTCATAGAAGCCGATCGCCTGCGCGTTCTGCTCGTTGACGTCGGTGCTCAGGCCGGGATGGCGCCGCAGCGCGTCCTCGACCAGCGCGCGCCCGACGCCCGTGCCGCGCGCTGCGGGGTCGACGAACAGCGCTTCCATGTGGCCGCCGTCGAGCAGCATGAACGCCAGCGCGCGGTCGTTCGCATCCACGGCCAGATCGAGCGTGGCGGCGGGCAGGAAGCCCACCACCTCGGCCTCGATGTCATGGCGGTCCTGCGGCGACAGGAAGTCGTGGGTGGCATCGACGGCGCGGCGCCAGATGTCGACGACGCGTTCGCCGTCCGCGGGGGTGGAGGTTCTCAGGGTAATCATGGGTGCTACGGAAAAAAAAGAAGAAAGGTTGGCGGCTGTCAGCCCGCGTCGGTGCGCCGTTCGATGGCGCGGATCACCGCCACCATGTCGGACGCGCCCAGGCCCTGGGCCTCGGTCTCGCCGTACAGCGCATGGCTGGCGTCCAGCAGCGGCGAAGCGATGCCGGCGCCGCGCGCGGCCTCGGCCACCAGCCGGCTGTTCTTGAGCACGTCGGTGATCGCCGCCTGTACGGAAAAGTCCTGCGTCACCAGCTTGCCCAGCTTGACGCGCGACACATCGCTGGCCATCGGTCCGGCGTTCAGCACCTGGGCGAACAGGGCCAGGTCGATGCCGTGACGCTCGGCGAAATGCACCGACTCGGTCAGGCCCGTGACCATGGTGATCAGGAACAGATTGACCGACAGCTTCATGACCAGCGCGGACGGCACCGCGCCACAGACGAAACTGTCGCGGCACAGCGGCCGCACCAGTTCGCGCACGGCGGCGACGTCGTCGTCGTGGCCGGCCAGCATCACCACCAGTTGCCCGGCTTCGGCCGGCTTGCGCGAGCCCGACACCGGCGCCTCGACGTAGCGCCCGCCGGCCGCCTCGATGTCCGCGCCCAGTTGGCGCGAAAAGTCGGCAGATGTGGTGCCCATATTGACGATCACGTGGTCGCGCACGCGCGCGGCGAAGTCGTCCGTGCCGCGCGCCAGCACCGTGTCGATGGCCGCGTCGTTGGCGAGCATCAGGATGACGGTGCGGCATTGCGCGTAGACCTGGCCGGCGCTGTCGGCCACGCGCGCGCCCGCGGCGCGCAGCGCGTCGTAGCCGCCGGGAGAACGGCTCCAGACCACCAGCGGCGTGCCGGCCCGGGCCAGATTGAGCGCCATCGGCGTGCCCATGACGCCCAGGCCGATGAATCCGATATCCATATGAGTCTCCGATATACGTTCAGGGGCGAGTCAGCGTCGCCTTGATTTCCGCTCCGATGATAAGACATGCCCGGCACGCCCGCCTCAGCCTCGCACCGCCGCGCTCAACCGCGCCGATGTTTTTTGCAGCGTTTTACACAATTGGAGACGTCCCGCCGGGGATTTCGGGCCACAATGCGCCGGCATCCGTCCGCCGTCTCACCAGGAACCCCGATGAACAAAGCCCTAGCCCTGCTGCTCTGCGCTGCCCTGCCCACCCTGGCCACCGCCGCCCAGCCCGATGTCGAGGCACTGAAGCTCGATCCGCGCAACAAGCTGTACTGCAACGAACAGGCCGACTGGTGCGTCGGCATCAAGGTCGATGGCAGCTTCGAGGAAAACGGCCCGTTCGCCACCAGCCGCACGCTGCGCGCCGACTACCGCATCTGGGACCTGCCCGACATCCCGAACTTCACGCACTTCACGGTCTGGCCGCACCTGATCCGGCTGAGCGAGGAACGCGCCCTGGTGGGCGTGATCGGTCCCAACGAGCCCGACTACAAGGAGGAAATCCAGTTCCCCGGCGGCAGCTTCTCGCGCCGCGACCTGTACCTGTTCGTGGTCGACCTGGGAGACAAGTCGTCGAATCTGGTGCAATTGCTGCCGTACAGCGCCAAGGCCGGCATCCGCGCCTGCGCCAACGAGGCGGACGAGAAACGCCGCGAAGGCAACTGCATGGACTATTACCGCTATGACGCCACGGTGAAGGCCCTGCCCAGCCAGCAGCCGTACCCGGACCTGCAGGTCACCACCCAGGCCACGCGCAGCCCGGCCGACGCCAGCCGCTACGCCGATTCGAGCAAGCGGCCCGCGCCGACGGCCGCGCAACTGCAACCGCAGGCCGACAAGCAGTGCAGCTACACGGTGACCTACAAGTGGAAGGCAGACGGCTCGGTCTACCAGCCGGCCACGCCGGTGCCGGACTGCGCCGAGTTCCTGCAACCGCGGCCCGGGAAGAAATAAGGCACTGGCCTTGGCCACCCTGGCCGCGCCCGCCCCGCCGCACCGGCGGGACGCGGCGGACCGTTGGGGTCGTCAGTCGGCGTAGCCCGGATTGCGCCGGTCCAGCCGGCGCAGCAGGCCCGGCCAGGCCAGCGCGGCCTTGTGGGCGCGGTCGGCCGGGGATTCCACCGCGGCGCGGGCCAGCACCTCGGGCGGGATGAAGGTCAGTTCTGCGCCGCCGGCCTGCGCCCGCACCTGCACCATGCAGGCCGCTTCCAGCCGGTGCATGGCCTGGAACGCCTCGGCCATGCTCTGCCCCACCGTCAACAGGCCATGGTTGCGCAGGATCAGGTAGTTGTTGCTGCCCAGGTCGCGCACCAGCCGCGGCTGCTCTTCGGGATTGAGCGCCAGGCCCTCGTAGTCGTGATAGCCGAGCGAACGCAGCACGATGAACGCGAACTGCGACAGCGGCAGCAGGCCTTCCTTCTGCGCCGACACCGCCACGCCGTTGATGGAGTGCGTGTGCAGCACGCACATGGCGTCCTTGCGGGCCGCATGGATACAGCTGTGGATGGTGAAGCCGGCCGGATTGATGTCGTATTCCGAGTCCATCACCTTGCGGCCTTGCAGGTCGATCTTGACCAGGCTGGAGGCCGTGATCTCGTCGAACATCATGCCGTAGGGGTTGATGAGGAAATGCTCGGTGCCGGGCACCTTGGCCGTGATATGGGTGAAGATCAGGTCGTCCCAGCCGAACAGCGCCACCAGCCGGTACAACGCCGCCAGGTCTTTGCGCACCTGCCATTCCGTGGCGCTGACGCGCTCGCACACACCGCCGCCCACCTTGCCTGCCGTATCCATGTCGTCTCCCTTGCCTGATGTTCTCCCGTCACCGGCGCGGCGCGGGAGCTTGTTGCACAATGTGTTCGGTAATGTATTCGGTTTACGCGCCCGCGGCGGCGCCGGCCAGGCAAGCGTCCGCACTGTGCAACAGGGGCGCGCGGCGGTCCTGAATGTCGCGCCCGGCTCCCGCGGGGCGGTCCGGGCGCGACGTGCCTGGCCGGGGGCCGCTAAGTGCCCGTCAAGCGCCCGAGCGGGCTGCGCGGGCCGCGCGGCGAGCGGCTGTCAGTCCGCGTCGGTCCACTGGCCGCTGTCCGGCCGCACGCATTGGCGCGCGTCGCCACGGCGCACCTGTTCCGCGTCCAGCCGCGCCGCGCCGGCGGCATCGACGTCGAAGTCGATGCCCAGCGCGCCCGCCACGCGGGCGTCCTCGATCGGCAGTTCCCATGTCAGGAATACCTGCGACAGATCGCGGCCGTCCGCGAAGTCGGCGGCGTCGAAAACGCTGGCGCCGCGCGGCACCACGCCATGCGGCTGGCAGGTATCGAACAACACGGCGGTGCCGCGCGTCAGGGCGATGCGCCGGCCGGTCTGGGCGAAAACCAGATCCAGGCCCTTGTCCTCGCTCAGGAACAGGTTGCAGAAGGCGGCGCCGCCGTACTGGTTGCCGTCATGATGGTAGCGGGCGCCGCGGCAAGCCATCAGGGCGATGTCGCCCGTGTCCAGCGCATCGCCCAGGCCGAGCGCCGCGGTCCAGTCGCGCATGGCGCGCACGCAGGCGCCATAGTCGGGCCAGCGCACGATGGCGCGCGCCAACGGCATCTGCTCGACATCGCCCGGCTCCAGTTGCAGGCGGGTATCGATCTCGCGCGTCCAGTCGGCCAGCAGGCGCGCGGGCGGCGCGGGCAGGGCCAGGGTGGCGGTCGGCGTGGCGACGCCGACGCCGCGGCTGCGCAAGGCATCGCCGCTGGCGAAATACGAGATGAGGGGAACGCGGGACATGCTGCTATTAAAGCCCAAAGCCGCCGCGCGACGCCGCCGGAACCCGGCCCGCCCGCCAGACCGGCCGCCCCGCCCGGCAGGGGCCGGATTCAGCCGCCGACCGCGCCGGCCCAGAGCCGCTGTATCCAGGAGCGGCGCGGCGCTCGCGGCCGGTTGCCGGTGTAGTCCTTCTGCGAGGCCTTGACCACCTCGCCGAACGGCATGCTGCCGCGGTAGTCGTCGGGCCTGTGGCCAGCGGCCAGCGCTTCCTGGTAGTAGCGGTCGAACAGTTCGGCCAGGTCGGTGCGCGCATGCGCCACCACCTCGCCGTCGAACCAGTGGCGCCTGCCTTCGTCGCGCAGGCGCGGCATGGCGTAGCGGTGCGAGAACTGCGTGCCCATGTCGGAATAATGCAGGATGCCGATCTCGTCGGGCGCCAGGCCTTCGCCGTCGATGCTGTTGTAGCGCGCGTCCAGGTGCCGCACCAATTGCGGCCGCGCGGCGAAGTAGTGCTTCATTTCGCGGTTGGCGTGACGCTTGGCGCGCAACGCATCGAGCGCCGGCAGGTGGTCGCGGGCGCGGGCGCAATCCCACAGCGCCACGCACGACCGCCAGCCATCGCCGTCGCGGCGGCCGGCGACAATGGCCTCGCCTTCGAAGGGCAGGTCCCAGATCTCGGCCAGGTCGCACAGCACCAGCATGTCGGCGTCCATGTACAGGGCGCGGCCCTCGAAGCCGGCGGCGGCCGGCACCGCCCAGCGGAAGGCGGAAAACGGCGTCGACCATTTCTCGGTACGCCAGCCGCGACCGCGTTCGGGATCGCAATACCAGGGGCTGGCGGGGTCGCGCGACAGACGCATCCAGGTGATCTCGACCGGCCGCGAGGCATGCTTGCGGGCGCTGTAGTCCAGCACCATCATCTGTTCGAGGTCGCAATCGTTCGGGTCGCAGCCCACGAAAATCCTGATGGCGTCGCGCATCTGTGTCGTCATCCCTGGCAATGGGGTCGGGGCCTCGGGCCGCCCAACCTGAATAATTACTGAATTGTAATCGGACTTTACCCTGGGCGCGATGCTTTCCGCATCGGGCCGCTCGGCTCGCGGCCGGCCCGCCCGCGCAGGGACGCGCAGGCCGCCGGCCGCCAGGACACGCCGGACGCGCGGGGCGCCGGCCCGTTGCTACCAGTAGATGTCCTGGTTGTAGTACTTGTGCAGCTCACGCGCCCAGGTCTCGTCGGCCATGCTCGGCCAGTTGTCCTTGTCGAACCCCGGCGCGTTCTTGAGCGTCTCTTTGTCGACGTTGAGCACGAAGCACTTGCGGTCCGTATCCAGCGTCAGCGCCGCCCAGGGAATGGCGAACAGCTTTTCGCCCATTCCCAGCACGCCGCCGCGCGCCAGCACCGCATAGGCCACGCGGCCGCGCGGCACGTCGATCATGATGGCCTTGATGTCCCCCAGGCTCTCGCCGGCGCCGTTGTAGACATCGTTGCCTTCCAGCGTATTGGCGGCCATGACCTCCGGGCCGGGGCCCAGTGCCTTGGACTTCGGACCGCCGACGATATTCGCTTGCTGTTCCATCGCGTTTCTCCCGCGGGACTGTTCCCGCTGTCTGTCGTTGAAGGATGAATCGTTGTGAATGACGAGTGAGGCCGCCCTCAGCGGCGCCGGGCTTCCGACATCAGGCACGCGCCCGCCAGCGCGCCCACCAGCACGGCGCCGGCGATGCTCTTCCAGGCGTTCTCGTGCACATACCCGTCGGTGGCCGCCGAGACTTCCCGGGCGCGCCGCCACGCGTGCTTCTCCCAACCGCGCGCCTCGGCGCGCGCGGCATCGAGTTGCTGCTTGAGGCGATCGCGCGCCGCTTCGATCTCCGCGCCACCGTAGCTGGCCGTGCTGCGCAGCAGGTTCTCGGTTCCCGAAATCAGGTCCCGCAACGTGCCGTTGCCGTTCTGTGTAGCCATGACACCTCCTTGAAAAAAACGTCCGCGCCAGCCGCGCTGCGAGCCCGGACCCAGCCCTTTCAGCAAGCCGCGTGCCACGCCCCCCGTCAGCCTGCCCACCACTGTTTGATGGTGGCGCGCAACGCGGCGCTGCCCGCGGCGCCGGTCTCTTTGCGCAAGGCCGTCATGTAGGCGCCGAATTGCTTCATCGACACGTGCGGCGGCAGCGGCGGCATTTCCGGGTCGGTTACCACTTCCAGCACCGCCGGCCGTCCGGCCGACAGGGCCCGGTCCCAGGCCGGTCCCACCTCGTCGGGCGAGGTCACGCGGATACCCTCCAGGCCCAGCAGGCGGGCGTAGTCCGCGTAAGAGAATTGCGGCAGCCACTGCGAGTCGGCAAAGCGCGGATCGCCGCCCATCACGCGCTGCTCCCATGTCACCAGGTTCAGGTCGCCGTTGTTCAACACCAGCACCACCAGGGTTGGATCGCTCCAGTCCTTCCAGCGGTGCGCGATGGTGATGAGTTCGTTGATGCCCAGCATCTGCATCGCGCCGTCGCCCACCAGCGCGATCACCGGACGCGCCGGATAAGCAAGCTTGGCCGCCACCGCGTAAGGCACGCCGCAGCCCATGCTGGCAAGCCCCCCGGATACCGAGGCCATCATGCCTTCGTCCAGCTGAACGTCGCGCGCATACCAGTTGGCGGCCGAACCCGAGTCGCAGGTGACGATGCTGTGCGGCGGCAGGCGGCTGGACAGCTCCAGGAACGGGCGCTGCGGGTTGACCGGCGTGGCATCGACCAGGGCGCGGGCACGCACCGTTTCGCGCCAGCGCCGCACCGACTTCTCGATCTGTTCGCGCCACGGGTTTTCCGCCTTCGGTTCAAGCAGGGGCAGCAACGCGTCGAGCGTCAGCCTGGCATCGCCCACCAGCCCGACCTCCACCGGATAGCGCAGGCTCAACTGGCGGCCGTCCACGTCGATCTGCACGGCGCGGGCCTGGCCTTCCCTGGGCAGGAATTCCGCGTACGGAAAGGACGTGCCCACCATCAACAAGGTGTCGCAATCGTTCATCATTTCCCAGCTTGGCTGGGTGCCCAGCAGCCCGATGGCGCCCGTGACGTAGGGCAGCGCGTCCGGCAGCACCGCCTTGCCCAGCAGCGCCTTGGCCACGCCGGCCCCCAGGCGCTCGGCCACCGCGCGCACTTCGTTGCCGGCGGACAGGGCGCCCGCGCCCACCAGCATCGCCACCCGCTCGCCGCGATTGAGGATGTCGGCGGCATTGGCCAGCGCGGCGACGGGCGGCACCGCCGCGTGCGAGGTGACGCCGATGCCGGTGCGCACGGTGCCGTGTTCGCGCGGCGGCACCGGCACCGCCTCCAGGTCCTGCACATCGTTCGGCACGATCAGGCAGGTGACGCTGCGCCGCTCCATGGCGATGCGCATGGCGCGGTCGACCATGTGGCGCGCCTGCACCGGCGAAGTCACCATGTGCACGAACTCATGCGCCACGTCCTTGAACAGATTCACCAGGTCCACTTCCTGCTGGTAGTCGCCGCCCAGCGCGCTGCGCGCCTGCTGGCCGACGATGGCCACCACCGGCTGGTGATCCAGCTTGGCGTCATACAGCCCGTTGAGCAGGTGGATGGCGCCCGGGCCGGAGGTCGCCAGGCACACGCCCACCTGCCCGGTGAACTTTGCATGCGCGCAGGCCATGAAGGCGGCGCCTTCCTCGTGCCGCGTCTGCACGAATTCCAACGTGTCGTTGCGCCCGAAAGCGCCAATCAATCCATTGATGCCGTCGCCGGGATAGCCGAACACGCGTTGCACGCCCCATTGGCCGAGACGGTCCAGCATAAAGTCGGATACGGTTTGCATGGCGTTGCTCCTTCTGTCTGCACAGGTGGATTACGCCGTGCGCAACTGGCGTGCCCGGGCGGCCCGCCCGGCGCATGCCGCGCAGCCGCAGGCGGCATTTACAACGGGCGGCAACAACGACACGGGCGCCTTGCGGCGCCCGAAGTTCGAGGGACAGGAGCAATGGCCTGACCGCGTTGCGCGGGTCCCGGGGCTGCAACGCATGCTCGGCGAAAGCGCCGCCACCGGACTCGTAGCGTTCCACCGCCTCGTACCAGGCGTATGGGCGGAACGTCTTCCTGACGGAAGCCGTGATGCGCTACCGCGGGTTCACTTATCAGCGCAATGAGCGCGATGGCGCGCCGCCGGAGCCGCGCCCCGGCTCAACCGCGCAAAGCCGCCTCGATTCCGGCCACGTCGATCTTGCCCATCCGCATCATGGCCTCGAAGGCGCGCCTGGCGGCGGCGCGGTCCGGCGCCACCAGCGCCTCGGTCAACACGCGCGGCGTGATCTGCCAGGACAGGCCCCATTTGTCCTGGCACCAGCCACAGACATTTTCCGAGCCGCCGTTGCCGACGATCGCATTCCACAAGCGGTCGGTCTCGGCCTGGTCGTCAGTGGCGATCTGGAACGAGAAGGACTGGTTGTGCTGGATGCCGGGGCCGCCGTTCAGGCCGAGACAGGGAATCCCGGCCACCGTGAATTCCACGGTCAGCACATCGCCTTCGCGCCCCGACGGATAGTCGGCGGGCGCATGCATCACGCGGCCCACGGTGCTCTCGGGAAAGGTCTGTGCGTAGAACCGCGCCGCGTCCAGCGCGTCGCGGTCATACCAGAGGCAAATCGTATTCTTGCTGATCATCATCGGTCTCCTGCGATGAGAAGCGAAACGCGAAACGAAGCAGGCAACGCGCGAACCCTATACGGCTATAGCGCTCGCCAGGTCCGCGCCCTGCTCAATGAAGAATGCTGCCCGGTCGAGCATAACGCCGGCCCCGGCGCACAGTCGTTACGAAGCGTTGGCGCATCTCAAGCGCCCCAACGGCGGCGATCCTCCCCCCGGGGTGACAGACCTTCGCCGCTCTGCGCATAATCCCGGGCATCCCGTCCTCCCCCAAGGGGTCCACCGGCATGTCTTCCCCCTCGCTGGCCCGACGCGGTGGACTGGAGCGTCTACGCCAGCCGCGCCGGCGAGCCCGGCGCGACCGTGTTGCAGCGCGACGCCGACGGCCGGCTGTGCCGCATCGACCGCTACCGGCCGGTGCGTGGACGCCAGGTCGAGGATGGCGGCTACCGGCTCGCCTATGATGCCCAGCGCCGGCTGATGGCCTACGCCGAATTCACGTCGGCGCGCAGTGGCAAGAGCGCGCTGCAGCAGGCTTGCGTCAGCCGCGACGGCCAAGGCCGCGTCACGGCCGTGTTCCGCGCGGGTGCAGCGCTTGAACGCCGATGGCACGACCCGCGCGGTCTACCGCTCGCGTCCCGATCCCGACCGGGACGGCGCGATGATCGCGTAGGCCATGCCGGCCGACACCGTCTAGGGCGATGGCCTGCCGTCGTGGGATCCCAAGGTACAGACCGTGCTGCTCAAAGGGCTCAGCAATGCCCAGGGCCGGGTCGTGCTGGACGCGGGGCAGATTGCGCCGTTCCACCGGGCCCTGCGCGAGACGCCGGGGCGGGTATTCCTGTATGTGCACGACATGACCCGCTTCCTGCCCGTCACGGCGCTGGATGCCAAGGCCTGGGGCCGCTGCGTCGATCCGGCCCGGCGCGACGCCGGCGCCTGCGACTGAGCGCGGGCCGTCTCGTTCAGGGACTGGCCTGCGTCTCGACCGTCAGGTGCGACAGGCCGGCGATATGCGCCAGCTTGGCCTTGTAGAACGCGCTGTCGCGCGGATGGCGCGTGACCAGCGACACGATGGCCGCGTAGTGGCCCGGCCCCACCTGCCACACATGCAGGTCGGCGATCTCGCCGTCGCCGGCATCCAGGGCCTGTTCGATGTCGCGCCGCATTTTCCCGCTCTGCGGCGTGGCGTCGAGCAGCACGGTGCCCGAGTCGCGGATCAGGCCCCACGACCAGCGCGCGATGACCAGCGCGCCGACCACGCCCATCGCCGGATCGGCCCACAGCCAGCCGTAGCTGCGGCCCAGCAGCAAGGCCGCGATGGCGAGCACCGAGGTCAGGGCATCGGCCAGCACGTGGATGTAGGCGGAGCGCAGGTTGTTGTCACGAACGCGCGCGGCGTGGCCATGACCGGCGGCTGGCGCGTGGCCGTGGCCGTGGTTGTGGTCGTGGTTGTGGTCGTGGTCGTGGTTATGGTCGTGGTTATGGCCGTGGCCATGGCCATGATGGCCTCGATCATGGGCGCCACGGACAAGAGGGCCATGATCATGGTCATGCCCGTGCCCCGCGTGGCCATGCCGATGGCCGCCATGGCCGTGCGCATGGCCATGGTCATCCTTCAGCAGCCAGGCCGATACCAGGTTGACCAGCAGCCCGGCGACCGCGATGGCGATGGCCTGGTCGAAACGAATGGGCACCGGATCGACCAGCCGCGCCAGGCTTTCCCAGCCGATGATCAGGGCGATCAGCGCCAGCACGATGGCGCTGGCGAATCCGGCCAGTTCGCCCAGCTTGCCGGTGCCGAACGTGAAGCGCGGATTGCGGGCCTGGCGGCGCGCATAACCGTAGGCGAGCGCGGTGATCAGCATCGCGCCGGCGTGCGTCGACATGTGCCAGCCGTCGGCCACCAGCGCCATCGATCCGTAGATATTGCCGGCAACGATCTCGATGGCCATCATGCTGGCGGTCAGGGCAATGACCCACCACACCCGACGCTCGTTGCGCCGGTGGTCTTGGCCCAGGAAGACATGATCGTGGGACGGGGAATGATTCATGGGGTTGCTCCTGCTGCCCGCCAGGCCCGTGACCGACGGCCCGGCGCCGGCGGGCCGTTATTTCATGTAGGCCCGGATGACATCCATCATTTCCCGCGCCGCCTGGACCCGCTCGGATTCGGACGGCGCGTGCACCACGTGCTCGTCCAGATGCCCCTGCATCACCTCGGCGGTCAGGCCGCTGAGCGCGCCGCGCGCGGAAGCCAGTTGGCGCAATACCTCGCCGCAGGGCGTCTCGGCCTCCAGCGCGCGTTCCAGCCCATCGAGCTGGCCGCGGATGCGGCGCACGCGGGCGATGAGTTTTTCTTTCTGGCGGATGGTGTGGGCCATGGCGGATGAATGCCTGAATATAGTCTAGGGGACTATATTATAAATACCGCGACGCAAAAGGAATGCCCCTGCCACCGCCCCCGAAAAGCGGACGAAGGCAAGCCGTCCCGGCCCGAAAGCCCACGGATACCCCGGCGCCGCGTGGCGAGACGGCCGGCAGTGGAATGGTGCTTCTATCCGATTCAGGCTGAAATGACCCGATTCGGGTAGAAATAACAATAACAATCATTATCATAAATGAATTCGCGGCACGCCCCGCCGGTTTGCCGCGTACGCCCCGCGCCGCCCTCTCGCGGCACGCCCGGCATCCGCCTGCTCACTCCTCCGGAGAATCTTCCCCGTGCCATCGCGCCGCGCCTGGGCCTTGCTGGCCAGCCTCTACAGCACCCAGTTCCTGGGGCTGATGTTCTTCGTCATCGCCATGGTGGCCATCCTGCGCGACGGCGGGGCCAGCCTGGACACCCTCGGCCTGGTCTACCTGATAGGCATGGCCTGGCCGCTCAAGGCGTTGTACGCGCCGTGGATCGACCGCCACGCCACCGGCCTGCGCGGCCACTACCGCGGCTGGCTGCTGGTGACACAAGCCGGGCTGGTGCTGTGCCTGGCCCTGATCGGCATGCTCGACCTGCGGACCGACTTCACGGCGATCTACCTGCTGTGCTGGGCCACCGCCTTGTTCTCGGGCGCCCAGGACGTGGCGCTCGACGGCCTGGCCTGCCGGCTGCTGACCCGTCCGGCCGATCGCGGCTTCGGCAACGGCCTGCAGATCGCCGGCGGCCTGATCGGCAACCTGGTCGGCGGCGGCATGATGCTGATGCTGTATCCAAGGCTGGGCTGGCGCGGCTGCTGCCTGTTGCTGGCCGCGCTCACGGCGGTGTCGTGGATCCAGCTGCTGGGTTACCGAGAACCACAGTGGCCGCGCAGCGCCGGGCCCGCCAGCCATGCGCGCCTGCTGGCCTTCTGGCGCGGCCCGCAACGCAAGCGCTGGCTGCTGTTGCTGGTGCTCTATCCGGCCTCCGCGTCGCTGGGGTATGCCGTCATCATGCCCTCGCTGATCGACACCGGCTGGTCGCTCGCCGACATCGGGCTGGTCCTCAACGTAGTCGGCGCCAGCGCCGGCCTGCTCGTGGCGCTGGCCTACGGCCGCCTGCTCAAGCGCTGGTCGCGGCGCGGCGCCACCCTGTCGGCGGCGCTGTTGCAGGTGGCGGGCATCGCCGGGCTGGCGCTGCCCGCCATGGCCTGGGGGTCGCATGCCACGGCGGGCGTGGCGGTGGTGCTGTACTACATGCTGTACACCCCGGCCGCCACGGTGCTGTGCACGCTGATCATGGATCAGTCGTCGCCGCAAAGCCCCGCCACCGACTACACCCTGCAGATGAGCGTGAGCCATTTCTTCGCGATGCTGCTGACCTCGGCCGGCACCATGCTGGCCGGCCGCATCGGCTATGGCGGCGTGGTCGGCGCGGCGATCGCGCTGGCGGTGCTCGGCCTGCTCGCCGCCATGCGCTGGGTTCCCCGGGAGGCGGCATGAACAAGCCCTGGGAAATCATGCGGCCGGTGCGCGGCCGGATCCGCCTGGCCATGGGCCTGGCGGTGGCCGGCGTGCTGTGCAGCCTGGCGAGCCTGGGCTGCCTGGCCCTGGCCATGCGCGACCTGCTGCGGGCGTCCGCCGCCTACCCCTGGCCCGCGTTCCTGGGCGCACTGGCCTGCACCCTGCTGGCCTGCTTCCTGCGGCTGCAGGCCTTCAACCAGTCGCACTATGCCGCCTTCCGCCTGGAAGTGATCCTGCGCAACGACCTGGTCCGGCACTTGTCCCGGCTGTCGTTCGGCGAATTGCAGGCGCTGGGCAGCGGTCCGCTGGCCAAGGTGGTGCAGAACGACGTGCAGGCGCTGCACGTATTCGTGGCCGACAGCACGCCGCTGTTCGCCCGCGCCTACGCCATGCCGGTATTCAGCGCGGCGCTGCTGTTCGCGCTGGACTGGCGCATGGCGCTGGCCGCCGTGGGCGTGCTGGCGGTGGGCGCGGGCGGGCTGTCGCTGGCGATGCGCGGGCGCGAAGTCATGACGCGGCGCTACCATCAAGCGCGCGAGCAGGTCAGCGCCGCGGTGATCGAGTACGTGCAGGCGATGCCTGTGGTGCGCACCTTCGATACCGGCCAGACCACCTTCGGCCGCTACCATCGCGCCCTGGAACGCTACCTGGTCGTGCTGACCGATTGGTATCGCGGCGCCAGCTTCAGCTCACGCTTCGCGATCGCCGTGCTGGGCCCGCTGCCGACGCTGGCGGCGCTGCTGTGGCTGGGCGCCTGGTGGACGGCGCAGGGCCAGCTCGATTTTCCCGTCTGGCTGGCCTTGCTGCTGTTCGGCATGGGCATGGCCGAGGCCATGTTCCCGATGATGTCGCTGGCGCACATGATCGACCAGGCCAAGCTGAGCGTGGCGCGCATCCAGCAGGTGCTGGCGATCGCGCCGCTGCCGCCGGCGCGCGCGCCGGAGCGTCGTCCTGCCGACGCCAGCGTGCGCTTCGAGGATGTGCGCTTCGGCTATGGCGGCGCCCCCGCGCTGGACGGCCTGAGCTTCACCGCGCGCGCCGGCCAGTTGACGGCGCTGGTGGGCCGCTCCGGCGCCGGCAAGAGCACCGTGGCGCGGCTGATCGCGCGCTTCTGGGACATCGACGCCGGGCGCCTGCTGGTGGGCGGCGTCGACGTGCGCGACCTGGAACGCGAGACCCTGTTCGAGCACGTCGCCTTCGTGTTCCAGGACAACTTCCTGTTCTCCGGCAGCGTGGCCGAGAACATCGCCATGGGCCGTCCCGACGCCAGCCCGGCCGAGATCGAGGCCGCCGCCCGGGCCGCGCAGGCGCACGACTTCATCCTGGCGCTGCCCGACGGCTACGCCACCGTGCTGCGCGAGGGCGGCAAGGACCTGTCCGGCGGCCAGCGCCAGCGCCTGACGATCGCCCGCGCCGTGCTGATGGACCGCCCGATCCTGGTGCTGGACGAAGCCACCTCCGCCACCGATCCCGAGAACGAACGCGCGGTCGGCGCCGCGCTGGCCGCGCTGATGCGCGGCCGCACCGTCATCATGGTCGCGCACCGGCTCTCCAGCATCCGCCACGCCGACCAGATCCTGGTGCTGGACCGTGGCCGGCTGGCCGAATGCGGCACGCACGACACCCTGGTCGCGGCCGGCGGCCTCTATGCCCAGCTGTGGCACAACCATCAACGCGCCCGTCGCTGGACCCTGGGCGACCAAGCCTCATGACCACACCTCCCGCTCCCTGGCGCGACACCTATCGCCGCCTTCTCCGCAGCGCCGGCAGCCAGGCCGGCCGCCTGCGCGCCAGCCTGTGCCTGCTGCTGCTGGCCGCCGTGTGCCAGGGCCTGTCGCTGGCCTGCATCGTGCCCCTGTTCGTCCACCTGACCCGCGGCGATCCCTGGCGCGCCGCGCTGGCCTGGCTGGCGGCCTTCACCCTGCTGGCGGCGGCCGCCATCGTCCTGCGCTGGCGGGCGCAGGGCTTCGACTATCGCGGCCACATGGCGCGCGCCACGCACGAACTGCGCGTGCTGCTGGGCGAGCAGCTACGGCGCATGCCGCTGGAGGCGCTGCAGGCCCACCGCACCGGCGGCATCGCCGCCAAGCTGCTGGGCGGCGTCGACGAACAGATGAACTACGCGCTGACGGTGATCAACCTGATCCTGGGCGCCATCGTCACGCCGGCCGCGGCCGCCGTGGCGCTGCTGGCCTGGGACTGGCGGCTGGGCGTGGCGCTGATGCTGGTGTTCCCCGCCATCGTGCCGCTCTACCGCTGGCGCCGGCCGGCGCTGGACCGAGGCCACGACGCCACGGGGCGCGCCAACGAGGCCCTGAACGCCGAACTGCTCGAATACATGCAAGGGCTGCCCGTGTGCCTGGCGACGGGCCGCGCCGGCGCCGCCAACGAACGCCTGCGCGCCGGCTTCGAGCAGCTCGAGCAATTGCAGCGCGAACACCACCGGCGCGGGGCCAAGCCATCGCTGATGGTGGCCGCCATCGTCGAATCCGGCATGCTGGCGATCCTGGGCTGCGGCATGCTCTGGGTCACCCAGGGCAGCCTGGCGCCCGCGGCGCTGGGCGCGGTGCTGGTGCTGGTGGCGCGCTTTGCCGAACCGCTGGCGACCTTTGTGAACTTCACCACGGTCCTGGCGCTGATCGAAGCCGCGCTGGCCCGCATCGAGGAGCTGCGCGAGGTGGCGCCGCTGCCGCAATGGCCCGCGCAGGGCGGCCTGGCCGGGCCGGCGGACATCCGCATCGAAGGCCTGGAGTTCCGCTACGCCGGCGGCACTGCCGCGGCGCTGCGCGACATCGACCTGGACCTGCCGGCGCGCGGCCTGACCGCGCTGGTGGGGCCGTCCGGTTCCGGCAAGACCACACTGACGCGCCTGCTGATGCGCCACGCCGACCCGCAGCGCGGCGCGATCCGGATCGGCGGCGTGGATATCCGCAGCCTGCCGCCCGCGGACCTGAACCGCCTGATCTCGACCGTGTTCCAGGACGTGCACCTGTTCGACGACAGCGTCATCGGCAACATCGGCATGGCGCGGCCCGAGGCCGGCGAGGCCGAGGTGCGGGCGGCGGCGCGCGCCGCCCATTGCCTGGACTTCATCGAGCGCCTGCCGCAAGGCTGGCAGACCCGCCTGGGCGAGGCGGGCGGCAAGCTGTCGGGCGGGGAACGCCAGCGCCTGTCGATCGCGCGCGCCATCCTCAAGGACGCGCCGATCGTGATCCTGGACGAACCCACCGCCGCGCTCGACACCGAAAGCGAACTGGCGGTGCAGGCGGCCATCGACACGCTGGTGGCGGAACGCAGCGTCATCGTCATCGCCCATCGCCTGTCGACCATCGTCGCGGCCGATCGCATCCTGGTGTTCGAGGACGGCCGCATCACGCAGCGGGGCACGCACGCCGAACTGCTGGTGCAGCCGGGACGCTATCGGCGGATGTGGCAGGCGCAGCAGGGGTAGCGCGGGCCGCCCCCTTCGCGATTCCTCGCCCGGCGCCCTCACCGCGCGCGCGCGCCGACCTCGATCGCGACGCCTTCCACGCAGGCGACGACGCGCCCGTCAGCGCGATCGGCCGGATGGCCGCCGGTGAAGTCCGAAAACGCTGGCAGGATCGTGAGACCGGGGCGCAGCCAGAACGCCGGCCAACTGCGCGGCACGCCGCGCACGGATGTCTTCGGATGCATGTGGCCGGCGATGACGTGCCGGCCGTCTGGGTCCGCCCGCGGGACATGGCTGAACAGGAACGGGCCGTCAATGTGCGTCTCGCCCAGCTGCCGCACGCCGAACGCCGGGCCATCCAGGGCGCGGTCATGATTGCCCGCCAGCACCGCGACATCCAGCGCGGCATGGTCCCGCCGCCACGCCATCCAGGTATCGCGCCACCCCGCCTGCCCGGCGGGCCCGTGCAACAGATCGCCCACGATCCACAGCTCGCGGGCGGCGGTGCGCGCGATCACATCCGCCAGGCGGTCCAGGTCGCCGCGCGTGGCGCCGCTGGGCACCGCGATGCCCGCGCGCCGGAACACATGGCTCTTGCCCAGATGCAGGTCGGCGATGACCAGGCGCGAACGCGCCGGCCAGAACAGGGCGCGCGTCCCCAGCAGCCACATGGGCTCGTCGCCCAGCAGCGCCCGCAATGCGCCGTCAGGCAATGCGCTCATAGCGCTTCTCCAGTTGCTGCGCGGCGCGCCTGACGCGCGCCTGCCAGGTCTCGGTGCTGAGTTGCCCGCGCATGCTTTCGGTCCACAGCGGGAACGACAGGGGCGTCAGCGCGCGCGGCTCGCGCAGCGCCAGTTCGCGCCGCTGGCAGTCGTGCAACGCCGCCAGCAGGCGCGGCGCTTCCAGTTGCAGCTCGAAGACCTCGCGCTCGGCTTGCGCCAGTAGCAGGTGATCAGGATCGTAGCGGCGCAGCACATCGTAGAGCAGCCCGCTGGAGGCCTGCACCTGCCGCAGCGAGCGTGCCGCCTGGCCGGGCAATGACGGCGTCAACAGGCCCGCCACGCGCGCGATCTCGCGGAACTGGCGGCGCGCCATTTCGCCCAGGTTGACGCCGTCGCGCAGGTCTTCGGCCATGTGTTCGGGGCTGAGCAACTGGCGCAGCAGCGCCGCGTCCAGCGCGGCCGGCTCGGCCAGCGTCAGCATCAACCCGTAGTCGTTGACCGTATAGGAAATCGTGTTGGCCTGCCGCCGGCCCCAGCGCAGCGCGATCATTGCCGCGATGCCTTCGTGCACGGCGCGGCCGGCGAACGGAAACAGGAACAGGTGCATGCCGCGCCGTGTGCCGATGCGTTCTGCCACCAGCCGCCCCCGGTCCGGCAGCGCGCTGGCCTGCGCCTGGATCCGCAGCAGCGGCGCGACGGCGCGCATCTCCGGATGCGTGCCGGGATGCGAATACAGGCTTTCCACTTCGCTGGCCAGTTGCGTCGACAGGGGCATGCGCCCGCCCTGCCAGGTGGCGACCGGGCCATCGCCGCCCTTGGTGCGGCGCACATAGGCCACCATGCCTTCCAGCCGCACCAGTTCCAGCGTGCGGCCGGCGAACTGGAAGCGGTCGCCACGCCGCAGGCGCGCCAGGAAGCCCTCTTCCACCGAGCCCAGGCTGCCCCCGCGCAGGTATTTGACGGCCACGGCGCCGTCGGCGGTGATGGTGCCGATGGACAAACGATGGCGGAACGCGACGCGCCGGTCGTGCACGCGATAGCGGCCGTCGTCGTCGCGCACCACGCGTTGATAGTCCGGATACTTGGCCAG
The DNA here is from genome assembly GCF_902859695.1 of Achromobacter ruhlandii. Lineage (GTDB taxonomy): Bacteria > Pseudomonadota > Gammaproteobacteria > Burkholderiales > Burkholderiaceae_B > Achromobacter > Achromobacter ruhlandii. Next base: position 60,931 of record NZ_CADIJL010000006.1, on the reverse strand, counting down.
CGCGCGGCCGCCCTGCACGATGAAGTCCAGCACCGCCTGCCAGGTGGCGCGATCGAGCGCGGCATAGGCATGCGTGCCGCACACTTCCTGATACAGCGCGGCGGCGTCGAAGCCGCCGCCCAGCGCCAGCGTGACGGCATGCTGGGCCAGCACGTCCAGGCTGCCGACCGGCGGCGGCCGGGATTCGATCTCGCCGCGCGCGATGGCCTGCCGGGCGGCGGCGTACTCGATCAGTTCGAGCGCCTGCGCCGGCACGCACACCACGTTGCCGGACTCGCCCGGCCGGTGCCGGGCGCGGCCGGCGCGTTGCAGCAGGCGCGCCACGCCCTTGGGGCTGCCGATCTGCAACACCTGGTCCACCGCCGGGAAATCCACGCCCAGGTCCAGGCTGGAAGTGGCCACCACGCAGCGCATCGTGCCGTCGCGCAGGCCCTGCTCCACCGCCGCGCGCAGCTTGGGATCGAGCGAGCCGTGATGCAGCGCCAGGGTGCCCGGGGCCTCGGGCCAGATCGATTCCAGCGCGCGGTGCCAGAGCTCGGCCTGCGCGCGGGTGTTGGTGAACAGCAGGGTCGCGCGCACGTCGAACAGGCGCTTGAAGACCCGTTCCAGCTGCGACAGCCCCAGGTGCCCCGCCCACGGCAGGGCGCGGCTGCGTTCGGGCAACAGGGTCGATATCTGGATCTTGCGCGGCCGCGCGCCCGCCACCAGCGCGCTGTCGGGCGCATGCGGCAGCAGCACGGCGCGGGCCTGGTCCAGGTTGCCCAGCGTGGCCGACAGGCCCCAGGTGCGGGCGCCCGGCGACAGGCAGCGCAGGCGCGCCAGGCACAACTGCAGCAGCACGCCGCGCTTGTTGCCCAGCAGCTCGTGCCATTCGTCCACCACGATGCCGCGCAGGGCGCGAAAGCGCTGCGACGCATCGGCGTAGGACAGCAGCAGCGCCAGGGACTCGGGCGTGATGACCAGCACGTCCGCCTTGCCCTGCCGCGCCAGGCGCTTGTCGCGCGCGCTGGCGTCGCCGGTGCGCAGCGCCACCGTCCACGCCAGGCCCAGGTCAGCCGCTGTCTGTGCCAGGGCGCGCGTGGTGTCGGCGGCCAGCGCCCGCAGCGGCGTGACCCACAGCACGCGCGGCCCCTCGCCCGCCGCCGCGCGCGCCGGCGCCGGATCGGCCAGCGCTTCCAGCAGCGGGCCGCCGAATGCGGCCAGGGTCTTGCCGCTGCCGGTGGGCGTATGCAGCAGGCCGGATTCGCCGGCCAGATAGCGCCGCCAGGTTTCGCGCTGGAACGCGGCCGGTTTCCAGCCGCGCGCCGCGAACCAGGCCAGCAAGGGGCCGTCCCGCCGCGCGCCGCTCATCGCGCCAGGGCCTTCAGGGTATCGAGCCGGTCGGCCTGGTCGGCGCGCTTGTCGTGGCGCCAGCGCAGGATGCGCGGAAAGCGCACCGCCACGCCGGACTTGTGCCGTTTGGACAGGTTGACGCCTTCGAAACCCAGCTCGAACACCTGCACCGGGTCGACCGAGCGCACCGGGCCGAAGCGCTCGCGCGTGTGGGCGCGCAGCCAGCGGTCCAGTTCCAGGATCTCCTTGTCGTCCAGGCCCGAGTAGGCCTTGGCGATGGGCACCAGCGCGTCGCCGTCCCATACGCCGAAGGTGTAATCGGTGTAGAGCGTGCTGCGGCGGCCGTGGCCGGACTGCGCATACAGCAGCACCGCGTCGATGGTGAGCGGATCGATCTTCCACTTCCACCAGTCGCCGCGCCGCCGGCCGCTCTGGTAGGGCGCGCCGCGGCGCTTGAGCATGAAGCCCTCCACGCCGCGCTCGCGCGATTGCGCGCGCAGCACGTAGGCCTCGTCCCAGCTTGCCGGCGCCACCAGCGGCGACAGGCCCAGGCGCGGGTCGGCGCGCTCGCGCAGCAGCGCTTCCAGCCGCGCGCGGCGCGCGGCCTGCGGCTCGTCGCGCAGATCGGCGCCATCCAGCTCCAGCAGATCGTAGGCGAGCAAGCGCACCGGCGCCTCGGCCAGCCACTTGGGTCCGGGCTTGAGCCGCTGGATGCGCGTCTGCAGGGCCGAGAACGGCATGGGATCGACGCTGTCTTCCTGCCAGGCCAGCAGTTCGCCGTCAACGACGCAGTCCACCGCCAAGGCGGCCGCGGCCGCTTCGACTTCCGGAAAGCGGCCGTCCAGGCGCTCTTCGCCGCGCGACCACAGCGCCACCTCGCCGCGCCGCCGGATCAGTTGCGCGCGGATGCCGTCCCACTTCCACTCCAGCAGCCAGTCGTCGATCGGACCCAGCAGCGCCGGGTCGCCCTCCAGCGGCGAGGCCAGGAAAAAGGGATAGGGCTGCTGGCGGTCGCCGGGCAGTTCGTCGGCGCTGAGCAGGTCGCGCAGGAACGCGGGGCTGGGCGACCATGCGCCCAGCATGCGCTGCGCGATGCGGGCGATGGGCACGCCCGACAACTCCGCCAGCGCCTGCTGCACCATGCGTTGCGACACGCCGACGCGCAGCGCGCCGGTCAGCAGCTTGTTGAAGACCAGGCGCTCGATGTAGGGCAGCCCCAGCCAGGCCGCGACGATGACTTCGCGGCGCTCGGCCTCGTCGCGGTTGGCGACCGGCACCAGGATCTCCTCGATCCAATCGGCCAGGCCGCGCTCGGGCGCGGCGGTGCGCGGGTCGGGCACCAGCAGCGCCAGCGTCTCGGCCAGGTCGCCGACCTGGTCGTAGCAGGCGTCCACCAGCCAGGGCGCGGTCTTGGACGCGGTCGCGGCCCAGGCGCGCAACTCGCCGACGGCGGCGATCTTGCGGCGCGCGCTGGTGATCTTGCCGCCCGCCAGCAGATACAAGGCCCAGGCCGCGTCGCGCGGCGGCGCATCGCGGAAGTACGCCACCAGCGCCGCGCGCTTGTCCAAGGTGGCGGTGCTGCGGTCCAGTTCCTGATACAACGCCGCGAATCGCTTCATGCCTGGATCCGTTCCCCTGTCGCTACGAAAATGGCGCGGCGCGCCCTGCTAGTCGTCTTCGCCATATTGCGTGGCCAGCGTCTCGGCGGCGATGCCGGATTCATTCAACGTGCGCACCAGCGCGTCGGTGTCGCCATGCGTGGCGATGACGCGGCGCGCGCCCGTCTGGCAGATCGTGCGCAGCAGGTCGGGCCAGTCGGCGTGGTCCGACACCACGAAGCCCCGGTCCATGTTGCGCCGGCGCCGGTTGCCGCGCAGCCGCATCCAGCCGGACGCGAAGCCGTGCTGCGCCTTGCGGAAGCGCCGCAGCCACGCGCTGCCGGCCGCCGACGGCGGCGCCAGCACCAGCTCGCCAGCAAATCCCGTGCCCGCGGCCGCCGGCGCGCCGTCCGCCTCGATGACCAGGCGCGTGTCGGGCAGCGCGATGCCGGCCTCGCGGTAGACGTCCACGCCCGCGGCAATCGCGCCATGCAGGTAGACGGGCCGGTCGACGAACGGCATCAGCTCGGCCAGCACCCGCTGCGCCTTGCCCAGCGCATAGCAGTAGAGAATGGCCGCCTCGCCGCGCGCGGCGCAATGGTCGCGCCACTGGACGATGTCGCGCGCCACTTCCGCGGTGTCCGGCCAGCGATAGATCGGCAGGCCGAAGGTGGCTTCGGTGATGAAGGTGTCGCACGGCACCACCTCGAACGGCGCGCAGGTGGGGTCGGGCTGCCGCTTGTAGTCGCCCGACACCACCCACACCTGGCCGTCGACCTCGATGCGCACTTGCGCGGAGCCCAGCACGTGGCCCGCGGAATGCAGCGAAACGCGAGCCCGGCCCAGCGTGAACGGCTCGCCATAGGCGTGGACGCGGTAGTCCTGCTCGCGCAAGCGCCATTGCAGGATGGGCAGGCCCTCGGCGCTGGTGTGGTAGCAACCCATGCCGGCGCGGGCGTGGTCGCCATGGCCATGCGTGAGGACGGCCACGTCCACGGGGCGCCAGGGGTCGATGTAGAAGCCGCCGGCGGCGCAATACAGACCTTCCGGACGCAATTGGACGATGTCGGCCATGGACTCTCCCGATCTGACAGGCGCGGCTTGCGCGGGCGCGCAAACCACGCGTCGGTGCTTCCGTTATACCCGAACGCGGCGACGCGCTTTTCAATTATTCAATAATCGTTGTACTATTGAACAATGAAAGAAGATCAAGTCGTTTCCGCCCTTGGCGCCCTGGCCCACCCCCAACGGCTGCGCACCTTCCGCGCGTTGGTCGTGGCCGGCCTTCCGGGCCTCACGCCCAGCGTCCTTGCCGACCAGCTCGGCATCGCCCGCAACGCGCTGTCGTTCCACCTCAAGGAGTTGGCGCACGCGGGCCTGGTGACGGTCGAACCGCAAGGCCGCAACCTGATCTACCGCGCCGACTTCACGCGCATGAACGGCCTGCTCGGCTATCTGACCGAACACTGCTGCCAGGGCGCGCCGTGCGAAGTCGCCCCGGGCGCTTGCGTCACCTGCTGACCGGATCAACGTCATGTCCACACCGCCCGCCGCCCTTCGCGCTCCCGCCGGCCTGAATGTTTTCGAACGCTACCTCACCTTCTGGGTATTCCTGTGCATCGTGCTGGGCGTGGCGCTCGGCCAGTTGCTGCCCGGCCTGTTCCACGCCATCGGCCAGTTGGAGGTCGCCCGGGTCAACCTGCCGGTGGGCCTGCTGATCTGGGTCATGATCATTCCCATGCTGCTCAAGGTGGATTTCGCCGCCATGGGCGAGGTGGGCCGGCACTGGCGCGGCATCGGCGTGACGCTGTTCATCAACTGGGCGGTCAAGCCGTTCTCCATGGCCTTGCTGGGCTGGCTGTTCATCCGCCACGTCTTCGCCGCCTGGCTGCCGGCCGACCAGCTCGACAGCTATATCGCCGGCCTGATCCTGCTGGCCGCGGCGCCCTGCACCGCCATGGTGTTCGTGTGGAGCCGGCTGACCGGCGGCGACCCCGTGTTCACGCTGTCGCAGGTGGCGCTCAACGACGCCATCATGGTGTTCGCCTTTGCCCCGCTGGTGGGACTGCTGCTGGGCCTGTCGTCCATCACGGTGCCGTGGGACACGCTGCTGGTGTCGGTCGGCCTGTACATCGTCATTCCGGTGATCCTGGCGCAGCTCTGGCGGCGCGCGCTGCTGCGGCGCGGCCAGGCGGCGTTCGAGGCGGCGCTGGCGCGCATCGGGCCGTTCTCGATGGCCGCGCTGCTGCTGACGCTGGTGCTGCTGTTCGCCTTCCAGGGCCAGGCCATCCTGCGCCAGCCGCTGGTGATCGCCATGCTGGCGGTGCCGATCCTGATCCAGGTGCTGTTCAACTCCGGGCTGGCGTACTGGCTCAACCGCCGCGTGGGCGAGCGCCACAGCATCGCCTGCCCGTCGGCATTGATCGGCGCGTCCAATTTCTTCGAGCTCGCGGTGGCGGCCGCCATCAGCCTGTTCGGCTTCCAGTCCGGCGCGGCGCTGGCCACCGTGGTGGGGGTGCTGATCGAGGTGCCGGTGATGCTGCTGGTGGTGCGCATCGTCAACCGCAGCCGCGGCTGGTACGACGCCGGCCAGGCGCGCGGTTGAGCCCGCCAGCATCCGCCCCACTCCGGCCCCGCCAACACCGTCATCACGTGCAATCCATGAATCCCATCACCCTCTATCACAACCCTGCCTGCGGCACATCGCGCAACGTTCTGGCCCTGATCCGCAACAGCGGGGAAACGCCCACCATCATCGAGTACCTGAAAACGCCGCCCGACCGCGCCACGCTGGAGGCCTTGATCGGCGCCATGGGCATCGCGGCGCGCGACCTCCTGCGGCAGAAGGACACGCCCTACGACGAACTGGGCCTGGCGGATCCCGCGTGGAGCGACGCGCAATTGATCGATTTCATGCTCGCCCATCCCATCCTGATCAACCGCCCCATCGTCGTCACGCCGCTGGGCACGCGCCTGTGCCGGCCGTCCGAGACCGTGCTCGACATCCTGCCCCGACCGCAACGCGGCCCCTTCAACAAGGAAGACGGCGAGCCGGTCATCGACGCGGAAGGCCGCCGTGTCTGACACCGCCGATCTCCTGCCCAACCTCGATGCCGCGCGGTTCGAACGGCCCGACACGACGGCGCTGTTCGCGCCTGCCCGCGCCGGTCACGCGCCGCGCTTCCTGTTGCTGTACGGCTCGCTGCGCGAACGCGCCTATAGCCGGCTGGCGGCCGAGGAAGCCGCGCGCCTGCTGCGCGCCCTGGGCGGCGACACCCGGATGTTCGACCCGACGGGGCTGCCGCTGGTCGACGCGCCCGGCAGCCAGGACCACCCCAAGGTGCGTGAGCTGCATGCGCTGGTGCAATGGGCCGAAGGCATGGTCTGGAGCTCGCCGGAACGCCACGGCGCCATGACCGGCCTGATGAAGACGCAGATCGACTGGATCCCGCTGTCGGTGGGCGCGGTGCGCCCGACCCAGGGCAAGACGCTCGCCGTCATGCAGGTATCCGGCGGCTCGCAGTCCTTCAACGCGGTCAACCAGATGCGCATCCTGGGCCGCTGGATGCGCATGCTGACCATTCCCAACCAGTCGTCGGTGGCCAAGGCCTACCAGGAATTCGACGAAGCCGGCCGCATGAGGCCGTCGCCGTACTACGACCGCATTGTCGACGTGGTCGAGGAACTGATGAAGTTCACCCTGCTCACGCGCGACGTGGCGCCGTACCTGACGGATCGCTACAGCGAACGCAAGGAAAGCGCGCAGGCGCTGGCGGCGCGGATGAAGCAGGCGGCGATCTGACGCGCGGGCAAGCCGGGGGCCTCCGGCGCTCGAGCGCGAGGCCTGGCCACGGCATATGCTGAGCGCCGCCCCCCCAGGCCTGCTGGAAGACATGCCGCCGGCGGGCGACTACTGAAGAGCGGCCACGAACGCGTCAGCGCGGCCCGAACAGCTTGTCCAGTTCGCCGGCTTGCGGCAGGCCGTTGTATTTCTTCAGGGCGCCGGTTTCGTCGCGCGCGACGATGCCGGGCGTGCCGCGAAAACCGAGCGACACCATCAATGCCTGGTTGTCGTCGAGCTTTCTGGCGATGCCGTCGGGCACGCTCTTGGCCGGCGTGATGCCGCCCTGGTTGAACTTGTGCTCGTTCTCCAGCAGCGCGGCGGAGGAATCGGCGGCGCCCAGGATGGCCGCGGCCTTGGCCGGGCTGTCCTGGCGGATGACGCCCACCATCACGTGCCGCAACTGCACCTTGCCGGCATCGACCCACGGCCGCGCGGCCTCCCAGAACTTGTGGCAATAGGGGCAGTTGGCGTCGCTGAAGGTGTAGATGATGCGCGGCGCATCCTTCTTGCCGTCAAGCACCCACGTCGATTTCTCGAGCTGGGCCCAGGCCTGGTCGCCCATCGGCTTGCTGACCAGGGCCTCGAGCTTGGCATCGTCCAGCGGCTTGCCCTGGGCATCCAGTCGCGCGCCGACGATGGCGTTGCCGTCGGGGGTGACATAGATCGCCACGGGCTGGTCGCCGGCCACGCCAGCGAAGGCGCGCAGGCCGCCGTCGATCTTGAACTCCTGCACCACGCGCAGGCCGCGCGCCTCCAGCGCCTTGAGCACGGCGGGCCGATCCTGGGCGGCCTGGGTGCCGGCGGCGGCCAGCAGGGCGGCCAGGGCGAAAACGATGCGGCGGGGCGCAAGTGAACGAATCATGGGTACTCCTGGGCTTTTCCGAACAGTGCCAAAGGCGTCAATGATACCGGCGGCGCTGTCATCCACGCGTACAGGGCTACGGGAGCAACCCGGCTTGCCGCAGGCGCCAGCGCGGGATCTCGTATTCGTACGAAGCGGTCGCCAGGGTGTCGTGCCGTTCGAACCAGGGCGCGACATGGCGCTCGATGTCCGCCGGCAGGGTGGCCAGCCATTCCGCCAGGTCGGCGGGAGAACTCAGGTCGATCACGGCCCCGCTGCCCAGCGTGGCCTCGTCGACCAATCCCTGGCCCGGCACCAGGCAGGCGCGACGATACAACCGTCCCTTGTGCCAGACCTCGGGGGGCACGTAGACCGGCCATTCGCGTTCGCACGGAACCGAGGCGTAGATACCCAGCGACACCAGCTGACGATTTTCGAACGACGCCCGGTAGCGCAGCAGCTCCACGCCCTGCTCGACGCCGTCGGCCAGCGCCCGCCACAGGCAGCGCTTGCGGCGCGTCTTCCAGCCCGCGAAGGCCGCTTGCGCGCGCAAGGTCTGCATGAATTCCCGCTCGATCGGTTCGAAATCTATCGGCACGCCAAATTCCCCGGTTCCCGTGACGCCGCCTATTCCACCCCGTCATGCCAGTGTCGAGGCGGCAATTCATGACAAGTGAAACAGAATGAGCGCGCGGCGTGAAGCCTGCCGCCACGCTGGCCCGCGCGGGCACGACGGCGCGCCAGGCGGCAAGGGGCTGGCTGGCGCGCAAGTGGCCGGCGGGCGGCCAGCTAAAATCCCGCCTGCGATCGACTCGGCCCCGCCGTTTCGACGTACTCCCCTTGCCCTGTCGCGCCGTGCGCGAGGGCTGCCGCCAGACTTAGAACGAGACATGAAAAATACATTGATGGCCACGCACCTGCGACTGGTCGGCATGGCGGCCCTGTGGGGCGCGTCATGGTCCTGGGGCAAGGTCGTGGCCCAATCGATGGCGCCGCTGGCCGCGGCCAGCCTTAGGTTCCTGTTCGCCAGCGTGGCGCTGGTGCTGTGGATGCACCGCGCCTCGGCGCTGCGCGGCCTGAAGTCGTTGACGCGCCACCAATGGCTCGGCCTGGCCGCCGCCGCGCTGGCCGGCGTGTTCGGCTACTCCAGTTTCTTCATGCTGAGCCTGCAGCTGGTGCCGGCCGGCAAGGCCGCGATCGTGGTGACGCTGAACCCCGGCGCGACCCTGCTGCTGGCGGCGATCCTGTTCCGCGAACATCTCAATGCCGCGATCCTGGCTGGCATGATCCTGTCCGCCATCGGCGCCTATATCGCCATCGGCGGCGGCGGCCCGCAGGCCGCCACCGGCGCCGGCGTGGGCCTGGGCGAACTGCTGCTGCTCGGCTGCGTGGCGTGCTGGGTGGCCTACACCCTGGTCGGGCGGCTGGTGCTCAAGGGCGTGGACGCCCTGACCACCACCACGGTCACCACCGTGATCGGGGCGCTGATGCTGTTGCTGACCAGCCTGATGGTGGAAGGCGTGCCCGCCTGGGAAAAGCTGGGACAGGCGCCCGCCAGCGCCTGGGGCAGCCTGCTGGCGTTGGCGTTCGGGGCAACCGCGATTGCCTATGCCTGGTACTTCGAGGGCGTGAAGGCGCTGGGTGCCGGCGCGGCCTCCGGCTACATCACGCTGGTGCCCGTCTTCGGCGTGCTGTTCTCCAGCCTCTGGCTGGGCGAGGCCACCCCGGCGAACCTGTTCATCGGCGCGGCCCTCGCGATCTCGGGCATGGCGCTCATGCATGTCGGCCGGCGCCGGGCCGAGGCGCGCGGCCGCTGACCACCCTGACGGAGCCCCATGCCCACGCCATACCGACGCTTCCTCGACCATCTGGCCGCGCGCGGCTGGACGGTGACGGCGCCCACCGCCGCCACGGCGCCGCCGGCGTTCGCCGGCGCCTATGCGCCTTTCTCGGCCATGTTCGATGCGCTGTCCAACGCCGCCGGCACGCGCTGGTTCTTGAGCGCGAGGGACTACGCCGGCGACGCCGGCGACGACTTCCCCTGGGACGCCTTGCGCCAGATCAGCCTGGACGCGGCGCTGGACGCGGCCGAACGCCAAGCGGTCCAGGCGTTCTGGACACGCCATGCGCCCATTTACCTGAGCGTCGACGGCGACTACGAATTCCTGGCCATCGACCGCGAGAGCGGACGGATCGTGCATGGCGTCGAGCCGGAATTCGAGGACACCACCCCTGTGGCGGCGAGCCTGGACGCGCTGTTCCTGGACATGATGGCCGGTGGCGCGACGGCGGCGCTACTGGGGCCACCGGCCGACCCGGGCGCGGCGCCGGCCGGCGTCGAGGAGATCGCGCTGCGGCCCTGCACGCACGACGCCGTGGCGGCGCGGGAGGGCTGGCTCGATTGCGCGCAGGCGGACGGCGGCCGCCTCAGGCTGGTGCTGCCGACCGTGGATGCGCGCGAGGCGGCGGCATTGCTGGCGCGCGCCCGCGTCATCGCCCAATCGCTGGCCGCGCGCCGCGATGCGGCGCTGCGCTTTCTGTGGCAGGCCGGCCGCCAGGCCGGTGATCCCGAACAGGCGCCCGCCGCCTTCATGGAAGGCTTCGCGCCGTCCGATCTGGTGGTCGCGCCCGATGGCGGCTACGTACTGCACCTGGCGCCGCGCGACGCGACCTGGTTCATGGCGGGCTATTGGCCGTCGGTGCGCTTCACCGACGGCGACGCGCCAGCCGGCTGGACCTGCGAGGCCTAAAGCGGCCCGGCCCGGGCAGCATCACCGGTCGCAGCGCTGGGGCACCTTGCGCGGGCTTTCCGTGTAGCCCAGTGCCGTCACCCTGCGCAGCAGATCGGCATAGACCGCGTCGTCCAGGCACGGCACCCGCGCCATGATCCAGACGTAATCGCGCTTGGAACGGCCGATGATGGTGGTCTGGTAGCCCTCGTCCAGGTACGCGATGACGTATTCGGCCTTGATGGGCCAGATGAACTGCATGCCCCACACCGCGTTGCCGGTGCCGGGCCGCACGGTCGCCACCGGGTGCATGGTGTCGACGGGCGCATCGAAGCTGCCATCCCGATAGCGAAAGTCGGTCTGCACCCGGCCGTCGGGCAGCAGCCGGTAGCTCTCCACCGCGTCATAGGCATTGCGCTCGGGCCAGCTGGGAATGTGCGCGATGACATACCAGTCGCCCATGAAGCGGTCCAGGTCGACCGCGGCAACCGGCGGCATGGGCGCAGGCGCCGCGCAACCGGCCAGGATCGCGGTGATGCCCGCGCAGAATGATCGCCACATCGCGCTTCTCCTCAAGGCCGCTCGAAGCGGTAGTGCGCCACGCCCCATTGCTGGCCGTCTTCATAGCCGAAGAGTTCGGCGCACGCCATCCAGAACATGCGCCAGCGTTGGTGCCACAGGCCGGCCAGGGGCGCGCCGTAGGCCTGCGCCAGCACTGCCCGCGCCTGCCCGCTGCGGGCGTCCTGGTTGGCAAGCCAGTGGTTGGCGGTGCGGGCGTAATGCGTACCGTCAAGGAACCAGCGCTCCTGCAGCCGCAGGTCATGCTGGAAATGCAACAGGGTATGGGCCGACGGCATGATGCCGCCGGTGAAGAAATGCCGGCCCATCCAGTTGTCCGCCCCTTCGGTCTCGAACGGATAGGCGCGCTCGCGGTGCGCGAAGATGTGCACGAACAGCTTGCCGCCGGGCCGCAGCCACCCAGCGATGCGCGCCAGCAGGTCCTGGTAGTTGCGCATGTGCTCGAACATCTCCACGGAGACGCAGCGGTCGTAGGCGGCCGCAGGCAACGACAGGACGTTGACGTCGCTGGTGACCACGCGCACGTGCGACCAGCCGCGCTCGCGGCAGCGCGCCTCGATGTGCTGGCGCTGGGTGGCGGAGTTCGACACCGCGGTAATGCGCGCGTTGGGAAATTGTTCGGCCATCCACAGCGTCAATGACCCCCAGCCGCAACCCAGCTCCAGGATGTCCTGGCCGTCGGCGAGCTCGGCGCGCTCGCCATACAGGCGCAGCATGGCGGCTTCGGCCTGGTCGAGGTTTTCGCCACCGGTCGGGTAATAGCAGCTCGAATATTTCATGCGGGCGCCCAGGCAAAGCTGGAAGAACGCGGTCGGCAATTCGTAATGCTGGGCGTTGGCCGCATCGGTATGGATGGCAACCGCGCTGGCGCGCAGCGCCGCGATGAGCTGGCGATCGCGTTCGGTCCAGGCCTCGATGCCGCCGGCATATTCCTGCGCCAGGCGCTGAGCGCACAGGCGCCGCATGCCCAGGCGCAGCAGCGCGTCGGGCAGCAGGCCGCGCTCGGCCAGGCCGAGCAGGCCCGGCGCGGGACGGTCGGTGGCCAATGGGGTGTCGTGCAAAGTAGCGGTTGTCATGGCGAGCCTCGTCAGGATTTCGGAAACCACGGGAAGAAAGCGCTGGTGCGGCGTTGATAATCGCGGTAGTCGTCTCCGCGCGTGCGCAGCGCCTGTTGCTCAGTGAATGGAATGCCGCTGATCCAGCGCAGGAACACATACATCAGCAGCGGCCCCAGCCAGGCCAGCCACGCCAGCGGCGAGCCCCATGCCAGCGCCACGTAGCCGAACCAGTGGCACCATTCGAAGAAGTAGTTGGGATGGCGCGAAAAACGCCACAAGCCCTGGCGGCAGGTCTTGCCACGGCGCGATGGATCGTCGCGGAAGCGATCCAGCTGCCGGTCGGCGATCACCTCCCCCGTCAGCGCCGCCAGCCAGATCAGCAGCCCCAGGGCGACCGGCGCGCCTTGCGCCGGGCTGGCCCCCACCGCCAGGAACGGCAGGCAGAACAGCATGACCAGGCCCGCCTGGAACATGAACAGGCCGAAGAATTTGCCCTGGTGGCCATGCCAGTGCTCGCGCAGGGCGCGATAGCGGCCGTCCTCGCCCGCGCGCACACGGCGCCACAGGTGCCACGCCAGCCGCAGCGACCAGACGCCGGCCATCAGCGCCAGGGCCAGCCGGGCAGCCAGACTGCCCGAGCCGGTGGCGGCGATCAGCCAGGCCGCCGCGCCCATGCCCAGCGACCACACCACGTCGACGATGCCGGCATTGGCGCGGCGGCGCTGCCAGCGCCAGGCCAGCGCCATGGCGATGACCATGGCGACCGCGATGCAGGACCATTGTTGCCAGGCCGTCATGGCGCCTCCCGGGTCCAGCGCCGCGCGCCCGCCGTCAGCGCGGGCAATGCCAGCGCCCAGCCCGCCGCCAGGGCCGCGGTGGCGCGCCAGGCCGGCGCTTCGAATTGCACCGGCTGCCAGCCGCGGGCGGCGCCCCAATAGGCCAGCGGCCCGCCCACCGCGCCGAACACGCAGGCCAGCCATGGCCGTGGCCGCAGGTAGGCCAGCGAGTGATTCAGTGTCAGCGCGAACGCGGCCCACAACGCCAGGATCCAGAGCGGCGCGGGCCACGCGTCGGCGGCATAGCGCGCCCAGCCCAGCGCGGACAGCGAGCCATCCAGCGCCACGCCGCACAACACGGCGCCGCCGGCCAGCCGCAGGTCGGCGCGCGCCGTCGCCGATGCCGCCAACTGCGCCGCGATGAACAACGTGGCGGCAACCACGCCCGGCCAGGCCAGGCCTTGGCCGGCGCCGATCACCGCGCTGAACCACACGATCTGGTAGCCGATCAGGTTGGCCCAGAAGCGCATCATGCGCCCTCCCGCACCCAGCGGGCGCCCGTGGCGCGCGCCTGGGGATGCGTCAACAGCAGGTGCGCGACGCCGATGGATCGTTCGCGAAAGCCGCCTTCGCAATACGCCAGATAGAACTCCCACAGACGGCAGAAACGCGCGTCGAAACCTTGCGCCCGCGCCTCGGGCAGCCGCGCCAGGAAGCGCTCGCGCCAGGCCTGCAGCGTGCGCGCGTACGACAGGCCGAAGTCCTCCAGATGCACCAGCGCCAGGTCGCAGGCGCGCGTCTTGGCGCGCAGCATCGCCTCGATGGACGGGATGAAGCTGCCCGGAAAGATATGGCGCTTGATGAAATCCACCGAGGCCAGCGCCTGCCGGTAGCGGTGGTCTTCGATGGTGATGGCCTGGATCAGCGCGCGGCCGCCCGGTTCGAGCAGGCTGGCGACCTTGGCGAAATAGGTTTCCAGGAAGTTGGCGCCGACCGCCTCGATCATCTCGACCGACACCAGTTTGTCGTATTGGCCCTGCAGGTCGCGGTAGTCCCGCAGCACGACGCTGACGCGGTCCTGCAACCCGGCGGCGCGCACCCGCTCGATCGCCAGGTCATGCTGCTCGCGCGACAACGTCGCGGTGGTGACATGACAACCGTAGTGGCGCGCGGCGTGGATGGCGAAGCCGCCCCAGCCGCTGCCGATCTCCACCACGCGGTCCGCCGGCCGCAACTCCAGTTTGCGGCAGATCGTTTCCAGCTTGCGGTGGGACGCCGCTTCCAGCGTGTCGTCGCCATCGGCCCACAGCGCCGAGGAATACATCAGGTCGTCGGACAGGAACAGCGCGAAGAACGGGTTGCCCAGGTCGTAGTGGGCGGCGATGTTGCGCCGGCTACCCGCGCGCGTATTGCGATTGCCGGCATGCCAGCGCCGCAGCGCCCAGCCGGCCAACCGCGCCAGCCCCGACTCCATGGCGTCCAGCGTGTCGCGGTTGCGCACCAGCAGGCGCACCAGCCCGACCAGGTCATCGCAGCGCCACAGGCCGTCGCCATAGGCCTCGCCCGCGCCGACGCTGCCTTGCGCGGCCACCAGCCGATAGAAGCCCAGGTCGCTGACGGTCAGGCGCACGCATGGCTCGCCGCGGCCCAGGGTAACGCTGCCCAGGCTGTCTTCGATCAACAACTGGCCGTGGTCCAGCGCCCCCAGGCTGGCGAACAGGCGCTGGCGCAGCAGGCGGTCGAGCGATCCGGCGCGGCGGCTGGCCGCGATCGAGGCGTGTTCCGAGGGCGTCATGGGTTTCATCGGGGTTCTCCGTTGGGGGTGCGGGGATGGTCGTAGACGGGATTGCGCTTGAGCCACAGGCGCAGCGCCTGCCAATGAATGGCGCCGATGACCTGCAGCGTCATCAGCGGATAGCGCCACAGCAGGCGCGCCAGCGCCGCGCCGTCGAGCTCGCGGCGCCGCAGATCCAGGCGCGCGTCGAACTGCGCCACGCCCTGGCGGCTGACGCGCATGTGCACGCGCAGGTCGTCGGCGGGCGCGGTCAAGCGCCAGTCATAGGCGCAGTCCATCGGCATGAAGGGCGACACGTGAAAGCGTTTGTCGAAGCGCCAGGCCAGCGCATCGCACTCGCGTTCGGCGCTGGCGACCGGCAGCACCACGCAATGGCGCTGCTTCCACGGGGTATTGGTAATCTCCGCCACGATCGCGGCCAGCGTGCTGCCGTCGGCGTCGTAGCAGTAATAGAAGCTCACCGGGTTGAAGACGTAGCCGGCGTAGCGCGGGTGCGCCAGCAGGCGGATGGGTCCGGCCGGCACATCGCCCAGGTGGGCCCGCAGGCGCTGCCGCACCGCCTGCGCCAGCGGCAGTCCGCCGTCGGCATCCAGATAGTCGGCACGGCGCCACTGCGCCAGGTTGGGCCGCTCCACCGACCACAGCCAACGGTCCTGGAACACCCGGTCGATCTCGTCCAGGTCCAGGTAGAGCTGCGCCATGCGATAGCCGAAGCCATGCGCATGCGGGTGATGGCGCCGATGCGTCACCCGGCCCTCGTAGACGGCGCTCTGCAGGTTCATGCCGCCTCCCGCGCCCAGACCCGCGGCCGTCCCAGCATGGCGCGCACCACGTCCAATGCGCTGGCCACGCCGTCCTCATGAAAGCCCCAGCCCCAGTAGGCGCCCACGTACCAGGTGCGCCGCCGGCCCGAGATCTCGGCGCGGCGCGCCTGCGCGGCCACCGCTTCGTGGGTGTACACGGGGTGGTGGTAGCGCATGCGCGCCAGCACCTGCGCCGGGTCGATGGCATCGCCGCGGTTCAGTGTCACGATAAAGGGCCGGGGCGATGCGATCCCCTGCAGCAGATTCATGCAGTAGCTGACCGAACAGGGCGCCTGGGGATCGGCCGGCACGTAGGCGTTCCACGCGGCCCAGGCCTTGCGCTGGCGCGGCAACAGGCGAGCGTCGGTATGCAGCACCACGTCGTTGTCCTGGTAGGCGATGGCGCCGAGCACCTGGCGTTCCTGCGGCGTCGCATCGGCCAGCAGCGCCAGCGCCTGGTCGCTGTGGCAGGCGAAGATCACTTCGTCATGGTGTTCCTGGCCGTCGCGCGTGATCACCTGCACGCCGGCCGGCTGGCGCCTGACGGCGCGCACGGCACAGTTCAGCCGCTCGCGCACCGTCCAGCGCTGGCGCATGGCGTCGATATAGCGGCGCGATCCGCCCTGCACCACGCGCCACTGCGGCCGGCCGCTGATCCGCAGCATCTGGTGGTTGGCCATGAACTGCACCAGGTAGCGCGCCGGGAATTCCAGGATGCGCGAGGCCGGCGACGACCACAGCGCCGAGGCCATCGGAATCAGGTGGTCGCTGCGGAAAGCCTCGCCGTAGCGGTTTTGCGCCAGGTATTCGCCGAGCGCGGGGCCCGGCTCCGGCGCGCGCAACAGCGCGGGCGATTCCCGGTAGAAGCGCATGATGTCGCGCACCATGCCCAGAAAGCGCGGCGACAACAGGTTGCGCCGCTGGCAGAACAGCGCGTCCAGCGAGGTGGCGTTGTAGGCCAGCCCGTCGGCCTGCTTGTGCACCGAGAAACTCATGGTGGTGGGCTGCGAGGCCACGCCCAGTTCGTCCAGCAACGCCGTGAAATGGGGGTAGTTGAGCGGGTTGTGAACGATGAAACCGCTGTCCACGGCATAGGACCGGCCGTCCTGTTCGACCGTGTGCGTGTGGGTGTGCCCGCCCAGGTAGTCGTTGGCCTCGTACAGCGTGACGTCATGGTCGCGGCCCAGCTTCCAGGCGCAGACCAGCCCCGCGATGCCCGAACCGATGATGGCGATGCGCATGTTCACTCCTTGGCGGCGGCCAGCGCCCAGGCCGGCACGGGCTTGAGGTCCCAGATGAGGCCGGCGGCGGCCAGCAGGCGCAGGCCGTACCAGGTGATGTCGATCTCATGGGCGCGAAAGCCCTGCCGCGCCGACCCCGGATAGAAATGATGGTTGTTGTGCCAGCCCTCGCCGAACGTCAGCAGCGCCAGCCAGGCGTTATTGCGGCTGTCGTCGGCGGTGTCGTAGCGCCGCTTGCCGTAGCGGTGCGCCAGCGAGTTGATGGTGACGGTGGCGTGAAACAGCGCCACCGTCGAAATGAAGAAGCCCCAGACCAGCATCTGCGGTCCGTTCGTGCCCAGGCCGGGCGCGACGCGCTCCAGCAGTGCGCCCAGTCCGTAGCAGCCCAAGGCCAGCGCCAGCGGCACCGCCGCGTCGAAGCGGTCGAGCCAGCGCAGTTCGGCGTAGCCGCGCAGGTCCGGCACGCGCGCCAGGTCGGTGGCGAAGGCGCGGCGCGTCAGGAACCAGCCCATGTGGCTCCACCAGAAGCCGTGGCGGCGCGGCGAATGCAGATCCTGCTCATCGTCGGCATGGCGGTGATGGTGGCGATGATGGGCCGCCCACCACAGCGGTCCGCGCTGCGCGCACGATGCGCCCAGCACGGCGAACAGGCACTGCATGGCGCGCGAGGTGCGGAAGGCGCGGTGCGAGAAGTAACGGTGGTAGAAGCCGGTCAGGGCGAACATGCGCACGGCGTACAACGCCCCCGCCAGCGCCAGCGCCACCGGCGACACGCCGGTCCACAGCGCGCCCAGGCAGCCGGCGTGCAACAGGGCGAAAGGCAAGGCGCGGGTCCAATCGATGCGATCGGGGTCGCCGCCGGGCGCATCCTGCGCCTGTGTGTCGACCCAGCGTCGTATCGAAGCGGTCCAGCCGGTAAGAACGGAACGCATCATGGTGTCCTGTTTGAAACGTGTCGGGATATACGGGCACGGCGAGGCGCCGGATGCATAAGTGAAAACCCTTACTCGCAACGCGACACCAGCGGCGTGGCCGCCGCCGCGTCCAGGTCGCGCGCCGAGGGCGGCGGCCGGATGGCATCGGCCGGGAATTCGATGCGCACGGTCTGCGTGCCGCCGTTGCCGTCGCGCAGGTTGCTGGGCCCCTCGAACCGCAGCAGGCGCTGGCTGGCACTGTCGTAGGTCACGCGCAAGGTGGGCGCGGCAAAGCCGTACCAGGCGTCCAGCCGCAGGCGGAAACTGCGCTCGCCCTGGCCGGCGGCGTCGCGCGCCTGCACCGCCAATGGCAACCAGTCCAGCCGGCTGGGCACCAGGAAGCGCGGCGAAGCTTCCGGCGGCTGCCAATGGGCGCGCAGCCAGGCGTCGAAACCGGCATCGACCACGGGGTCGTCCACTTCCGGCAGCTTGCGGCTCTGCATCTCGGCGCCGGCGCGCGGCTGAACGTAAACGGTGCGTCCCCCCTGGCGGGTGTCCACCCCTTCGCGGTAACCGTCGCGCTGGTCATACAGGGCGAAATCCGGCGCCGGGTCGTCGATCCCGCCGCGCACCCATTTGCGCGCGAACGCCGCGCCGCCCGGGCAGCGGTACAGCACCAGGCGCTCCTGCCGGGCGCCTTCGCGCACCACCCAGTGTTCTTCGCGATAGCGCTCGGCGCCGTCGCGGCTGTCATAGGCGTAGCCAAGGTAGTGCTGGTTGGCGGACCAGGCGCACAGGGGCGCCAGCAGCACAAGCGCAAGCAGCGGTCGCATGGTCATTCTCCTTGGCCGCCGGGACAGGGCCGGGCCACGAACTCGCCCAGGTCGTCGAGCACCGGCGCGCGCCAGCGCAGCGGCCGCGACAGCGCGCCCACCAGCAGCTTGTGGCCCAGGTCGGGGTACTGCACCAGCCGCGCGCACGCGCCCGCCTCCCGCAAGGCCTGCGCCAGGCCGACACTGTTGCGGCGCGGGTCGACCGTGGTGTCGGCGGCGCCGGTCAGCAGCAGACCGGGCGGCGCGTGCAGGCTGGCGTGATGAATGGGTTGGGAGTCGGCCGGCGTGGCGGGATAGCCGAACACCGGGCGCACGTCGCGCGCCACGATGGGCAGGAAGTCATAGGGGCCGGCCAGGCCGATCCAGCCGGCCAGGGTCGCCGGGCTGGAGCCGGCGCCGCCCAGCCAGCGGCCGTCCAGCGCCAGCATGGCCGCGATGTAGCCGCCGGCGCTGTGGCCGGCAACGAAGACCCGCGCCGGATCGCCGCCATAGGCGTCGATATGCCGCTGGGTCCAGGCCACCGCCATGGCGGCATCGCGCAGGAAGTCCGGGTAGCCGGCTTCGGGGTAGAGCCGGTAGTCGGCGACGACGGCCACGATGCCGCGCGCCGCCAGCGCGTCGCCCACGAACCGGTAGTCGGCGCGGTCGCCGCTGCGCCAGCTGCCCCCGTAGAAAAACACCACCACCGGCGCGCGTGTCACGGCGGGCGGCCGGTAGATGTCCAGCCGCTGACGCGGCAACGGGCCATAGGCAACGCCCGCCGTGACGCGGCTGGCGTCGTCGGGCACCGCGCCGTTGAGCAGCGTCAAGGGCGAACAGGCGGCCAGCAGGCCCAGGGCCAGCGTGGCCAGGGCCATGATGGCAAGCAGGCCTCGCGGGCCGGCGGCGATCCAGGAAGACATGGGGCACTCCGCAACGGAATACCCCCCTATACGCGGCCCGGCCCGCTTTGGATGCGGATCAGATCTTGAGCACGTCGCCGCTCATGATGACCGGCCCGGTGGGCTTGCCCGAAGGCGACCCGCCCGGCGGTTCCAGCGTGATGGCCAGGGTCTGCACCCCCTCCAGGCCCTGGGCGCGCGGCAGTGCCGTCAAGCCCTCGGGCGCCACCAGGCCGACCGACTGCGGCGCCTGTCCCGGCGGGATCACCCAGAGTTCCAGCGCCTTGCCGCCGGCGCGCGACGCCAGGTCCTGCAAGGCCTGGACGTGCAGACCGCCGCGCTCGTCGGCGCGCACCACCAGCATCGCCTGGGCTTCCGGACTTTGCAGCACCGCCATCAACTGGGTGCGCGCGGCGCGGTCGACCTGCATGGGATAGACCACCACCCCGGCCACCAGCACCGCCGCGAGCGCGCCGCTGAGCACGCGCCAGAAGGCCAGCCCTTGCCAGCCGCGAGCGCCGCCGGGCTTGAGCCGCGATTCGATGGCGCGCCAGACGCGGCGCGGCGGCACCCGGGCGGGCAGCGACCACAGCAAGGGATAGATATCGTCTTCCCAATCGCGCACCTGGCGGCGCAGGTTGGCATCGGCGGCCATCAGGCCCTCGAAACGGCGGCGCGCGCCGCCGCGCATGGCGCCGGCCACGTAGTCCGCGGCAAGCCGCGCGCGCAGCTCGGGATCGCTGTAGTTCATGACAGGCACCTCTTGAGCCGGTCCATGCCGCGCCGCACCCAGCTCTTGATCGTGCCCAGCGGCGCCTGCAGGCGGCGGGCGATCTCGCTGTGGCTGAGATCATCGAAGAAGGATAGGGCGATGGCGGTGCGTTGCGGCCCGTCGAGCTGTTTCAGGCAGTCGGCCAAGCGCTGTCCGTCCTGGTCGCGCTGCAACCGTTCGAACGGCCCGGGCGCGTCGTCGGCCCAGGCAAGTGTCAAGGCACCATCGGCATCGGGGCGCTCCAGGTCAGGCTTGCGCAACAGGTCGATGCAGCGGTTGCGCACGATGCGCGTCATCCAGGTCATGACTTGGCTCTGCTCCGAAGAATAGCGGGCGGCATTGCGCCAGATATTGATGAAGCTGTCCTGGAGGACTTCCTCCGCCCAGTCGCTTCGCCGCAATATACGTATGGCAAGCGCAAACAGATGCGGCGAGGTCTCTCGGTAGAGTTCGGCCAGCGCGGATTCCTGGCCGCGGGCACAATCCTGTATCAAAGCCTGCAGACGAAGCGGGTCGGGCATGGCGGCTATCCAGAGTCACTGCAATGCGGCCGCGCGACGGCAACGGCGCTCGGGGGGACGGATGTCTTGCTGCGCATGATACAGGCAAGTCAGGGACGACCGCGCGCTCCAGCGCCGGCCGGATCGCACGAGGGCGCGCAACGCGCGGGCGGTGCCATCGCGCCGGCCTCGTCGCCGTTGACAACCCGCCATTAGTTTCGTTGAATAAAATATATTCTATTCAATGAAATAAAATGACCTCCTCTCCCGAACGCGTCCTGATCACCCACCTGGCCGACCTGCAACGGCGCCCGATTCCGCCCGCCACCCGCGCCCGCCTGGCGCAAGCCCTGCTCGACTGGTTCACAGCGGGGTGGTCGGCGGCAGCCATGCCGGCTGCGGCCAGCTACCGCCAGGTGGCCCGCGATTGCTTCCCGGCTCCGGGATCGGCGCCGGTATTCGGCGGGCCCGCGATGCACGCCAACGGCGCCGCGTTCGCCAATGCCGCCATCGCCCATATCCGCGAGATCGACGATGCGCACCGCGCCGCGATGCTGCATCCCGGCGTGGTGTCGGTGACACCCGCCCTGGCATTGGCGGCCACGGGCGGCATGACGCAGCGACAGGTGGCCGACGCCGTCATCGCCGGCTACGAGGTTTCGCTACGGTTGGGCGAGGCGCTGGGCACGCGCCACGCAGCCGGCTTCCACGCCACGGCCACGGCCGGCGCGGTGGGCGCGGCGGCGGCGGCGGGCGTGGCCTTGCGGCTGGACGCGGCGCCACTACATCACGCGCTGGGCATCGGCGCCACCCAGGCCGCCGGTCTGTGGCAATTGGTGGACGACGGCGCGCACGAAGCCAAGTCGCTGCACCCCGCGTTCGCGGTGCGCAACGGCATGGCCGCGGCCTACGCCGCGCGCGCCGGTCTGCCTGGCGCGCAGCGCTTCGCCAGCGGCACGCGCGGTCTGTACGCCCTGCTGGCGGGCGACGGCCCGCTGGACGCGCTCGATGGCGGCCTGGAAGCCAGCGAGCGGTTGAACACCGCCACCATCAAGGCGTGGCCGTGCTGCGCGCAATTGTTCTCACCGCTGGACGCCGCCCGCGAACTGCTGGACCGGCACGCGCCGACGCCGAATGCGATCGAATCGGTCGACATCGAGATCTTCACGCACGCGCTCAAGATCGCCGGCGTCGACTGGCCGGCCAGGCCGGCGGAAACCTGCTTCTCGTTGCGCTACGTGGTGGCGCGCTTGCTACTCACGGGCCGGTTGGGCATCGAGGACATGGAAACACCCGATCTGCGCGCGCCCGATCTGCTGGCGCTGGCGCGCCGCATCACGGTGCGCACCAGCGACCTGTTCCAGCGCGACTTTCCGCGACTGCGGCCATGCCGCGTGACGTTGACATTGAAAGACGGCCGCACGCTGAGCGCGCTGCGGCAACTGCGCCGGGGCGATCCCGAAGACCCATATGACTGGCCGGCATTGCAGGCGCGCATGCGCGCCTTCGCGCCCGCCATGGATGACGAAACGGCTGCGGCCATCGCGATATGGTGCGAAGGCTTCACCGATGCGGATCAGGACGCGCGGATCTGCCTGCCGCCGCCCGCCCTGTTCGGCGCCGCGCCACGCGACTGAGAGGCATCGGCACGCAGGCCACTCGCCGGGCGCCTCATTCCTGCGCCGGCGGCGTCCAAGATGCCGGCGGCGCGGTGCGAAACCCCTGCAGCGCCAGTTCGTGGCGCGCGATCTCCACCGCCTTGCGCTGGGCCGCCTCGTTGTGGCGCGAGGCCAGCCCCAGCACCACCAGCGCGCCGACGAAGGCATCGTCGGCATCGAACACCGGCACGGCCACCGAGGCCATCTCCGCGACCCGCTCCGAACGCGTCATCGCGTAGCCCTTTTCGTGGATGTCGCCCGCCAGCGGCGTGGCGCCGCCAGTGAAGGCGCGCAGCACGTGCGCCGACGAGCCGCCGTCCTTCAGGCTGATGCGCTTGCCAACCTCGACGTGGTGGCGCACCTCTTTCGAGGTGTTCTCGCGATACAGGCAGATGCGGTCCTCGCCGCTGCGAACGTAGACCGCAACGGTCTCGCCGGTCTGTTCCATGATGCTGCGCAGCACCGGCTGCAGGCGCGAACCCAGGTCGAAAGTATCGCGGTACAGCATGCCCATGTGCAGCAGCGCCGGTCCCAGCGCGTAGGTACTGCTGTCGTAGCGATGGATCATGCGCGCCTTGATGAAGACGCCCAACAGGCGCAGCAGCGTCGCCTTGTCCAGGCCGGTGCGTTCGGCCAGGTCGCGCAGTGACAGACGCAGGCGGCCTTCGCCAAAGCACTCCAGCACGCAGATGCCGCGTTCGAGCACGCCGGCGGGCGGCTTAGGGGAATTCTCGCTTGACACGGTTTCGGATGCTTCCTATAGTTTTGTTCAATAAAACATATTTTAATCAATGAAACGAAAGGCGGCTACCGGACCAAGGAATGGCCGCCCCGGTTTCAATCAGGAGACAAGCGTCGCGCGGCCACAGGGGCTTACCCCGGCCGCCGCGCACCGTAGCATTATGCCGAATCAGATTGATGCGATCGCGGAGGCGCTGGGCGCCATCGTCGGCCCGGCCCAGGTACTGACCGGCACGGCCGACACGGCCCGCTACTCGGCCGACTGGCGCCGCAATTTCCCAGGCGCCGCGCGCGCCGTGGTGCGCCCGGCCAACACCCGAGAGGTGTCGCGTGTGGTGGCGCTGTGCGCCGCGCAAGGCGTGGCGGTGGTGCCGCAGGGCGGTAACACCGGCCTGGTGGGCGGCTCGACGCCCGACGCTTCGGGCCGCGAGATGGTGTTGAGCCTGGACCGCATGAGTGCCGTGCGCCGGGTGGATGCACTGGACAACAGCATCACGCTGGAAGCCGGCTGCACCGTACTGGCCGCCCAACAGGCCGCCGCCGAGGCGGGCCGGCTGTTCGCCCTGTCGCTGGCCTCCGAAGGCAGCGCCACCATCGGCGGCGTGGTCTCCACCAACGCTGGCGGCGAACAGGTGCTGCGCTATGGCAACACACGCGACCTGACCCTGGGCCTGGAGGTGGTGATCGCCGATGGCAGCGTGCTGCCGCTGCTGGGTACGCTGCGCAAGGACAACACCGGCTACGACCTCAAGCAATTGTTCATCGGCGGCGAAGGCACGCTGGGTGTGGTCACCGCCGCAGCCTTCAAGCTCCATGCCCTGCCACGCAAGGTGGTGACAACATGGGCCGCGGTGCCGACGCCGCAGGCGGCGGTGGACCTGCTGGCGCGCCTGACAGACGCCGTCGGCGAACGCGTCACCGCCTTTGAGCTGATCGGCCGCCAGACGCTGCAACAGGTGCTGGCGCAGCCGCTGGACGGCATGCGCGATCCGCTGTCGCAACCCTCGCCCTGGATGGTGCTGTTCGACGTGTCGGAAACGTCGGCGCTATTGGACCCCGAGCCCGCGGTGCATGGCGTGCTGGAAGCCGCCATGGAACACGGCGAAGTGAGCGACGCGGTGATCGCCGCGTCAGGGCGCCAGGCGCACGAACTGTGGGCGTTGCGCGAACACGTGCCGGAAGCGCAGCGGCTGGATGGTCCCTCCATCAAGCATGACATATCGGTGGCGGTGTCGCGCATTCCCGACTTCATTGCCGCCGCCGACGCGCGGCTGCAGGCGCTGATGCCGGGAATCCGCATCGTCTGCTTCGGCCACGTCGGCGACGGCAACCTGCACTATAACCAGAGCAAGCCGCGGGCCATGGACGAAGCCGCCTTCCGGGCGCGCGAGGACGCGGTGCACGACATCGTGCACGAAGTGGCAGCGCAATTGGGCGGCTCGATCTCGGCCGAACACGGCATCGGCCGCCTCAAGCAGGCCGCCTTCCTGCACTACAAACCCGTCGCCTGCGTGGACGTCATGCAGCGCATCAAGCACGCGCTCGACCCGCGCGGCACCTTCAATCCGGGCCGGCTGCTGCCGCGTCCCGACCAGCAGTCTTTCTAATCCCCACCAGGACCTCGCGCCATGCCCGTTTCCGTTTTCGACATGCAATCGCTCCAGCACCTGTGGAGCACCGATGAACTGCGCGCCATCTTCTCCGAAGAAAACCGCATCCAGCAGTGGCTGGACTTCGAAGCCGCCCTGGCCGAGGCCCAGGCCGAGCTGGGCATCATCCCCGCCGCCGCCGCCGCCCAGATCCGTGCCCAGGCAGCGGTCGCCAACATCGACATCACGGCGATGTCGGCGGAGATCCGCCGCATCAAGCACTCGCTGGTGCCCGCGCTCAAGCAGCTGCAGGCGCGCTGCGGCCCGGAACATGGCGAATGGCTGCACTACGGCGCCACCACGCAGGACGTGGTCGACACCGGCGTGGCGCTGCAACTCAAGCAGGCGCACGCGGTGTTCCTGCGCGACCTGACCGCCATCGGCCATGAACTGGCGCGCCTGGCGCAAGATCACCGCGACACACCCATGGCCGGCCGCACGCATGGCGTGCAGGCGCTGCCCATCACTTTCGGGCACAAGTGCGCGGTATGGCTGGACGAGCTGTCGCGGCACCACGCGCGCCTGAAGGAGTGCGAGACGCGCGTATTGGTCGGAATGGTGGTGGGCGCGGTCGGCAGCCAGGCCTCGCTGGGCGAACAGGCCGCCGAGGTCGAGCGCCGCACGCTGGCCCGGCTCGGCCTGGAAACAGCGCCGATCAGCTGGGCGCCGGCGCGCGACCGCTTCACCGAATACGCGCTGGTGCTGGCCATGATCGGCGCGACGCTGTCGAAGATCGGCAACGAGCTGTTCAACATGCAGCGCAACGAATTCGCCGAAGTGGAGGAAGCCTTCTCCGAAGGCAAGTTGGGGTCGTCGACCATGCCGCACAAGCGCAACCCCACCTCGGCCGAGAACCTCGCCGGCCTGTGCCGCCCGCTGCGCGCCAACGCCGCGCTGATGCTCGAAGGCATGGTGCAGGAAGGCGAGCGCGACGGCATCGCCTGGAAGATCGAATGGAAGGCGTTGCCGGAATGCTGCCTGATCGCCGGCGCAATGCTGTTCCAGGCCAGGAACCTGCTGGCCGGGCTGCGCGTGGACGCCGACGCCATGGCACTGAACCTGGACCGCATGCGCGGCTACCTGCTGTCCGAACACGTGATGCTGGACCTGTCCGAGCGCGTCGGCAAACAGACCGCGCATGAATGGATATACGAAGCCTCGATGCACGGCATCACTCACAAGCTCGACTTCGCCCAGGCGCTGCGCCAGCACAAGGACCTGGCCAACCTGCTGGGCGAAGACGAGATCCTGCGCCTGACCGATCCCTCGGGCTACCTGGGACAGTGCGCCGCCTCGGTGGACAGGGTGGTGCAGCGACATCGGACCGGCTGGCTCGCTGCCTGACGGTCCCCCCTGATAAAAAAATACACAGGAGACAAATACCATGGGCATTTCCTTCTTACGCCGGGGCATGCGCCGGCTGGGGCGGCGCGCCGCCATGACGGTGGCTGTGGGGCTGGCGGCGCTGGCCGGCGGCCAGGCGCAGGCGGCGTTTCCCGAACGCCCCATCACGCTGGTGGTGGGTTTTCCGCCGGGTGGCGGCGGCGATCTCTACGGCCGCCTGATCGCCACGGCCATGGGCAAGACCCTGGGCCAGACCGTCATCGTCGAGAACCGGCCCGGCGCCGGCGGCAACATCGCCGCCGGGCTGGTCGCCAAAGCCGCGCCCGACGGCTACACCATTCTGTTGGCCATGAGCGGCAACCTGGCGGTGTCGCCCGCGCTCAAGCCACAGAGCCTGCCGTACAAGGTGCCCGACGACTTCGCGCCGATCGGCCTGATCCTGGAAGCGCCGCACGGCCTGTTCGTGACCGCGGCGTCGCGCTTCAAGACCGCGCGCGAAGTGCTCGATACCGCCAAGCAGAAGGAACTGACCTTTGCCTCCACCGGCACCGGCGGCGCCGCCCACATCGGCATGGAGACCATCAAGGAGCTGGGCCACCTGAAACTGCTGCACGTGCCGTACAAGGGCTCGGGGCCCGCCATCACCGACATGCTGGGCGGACAGATCGACATGTTCTTCGCCACCGCCTCGCCACTGGTGCCGCAGGTGCAGCAGGGCCAATTGCGCGTGCTGGCGCTGACCGGCCGCCAGCGCAGCCCCATCCTGCCCGACGTGCCGACCTTCAAGGAACTCGGCATCGACATGACCATGACGCAGTGGTACGGCCTGGCCGCTCCCGCCGGCACCCCGCCCGCGGTGGTCAAGGCGCTGTCCGAGCACCTGTCGCGCGCGCTGGCGGATCCGACGGTGCAGAACACCATCCGCAAGGACGCCGCGATGGAGCGCGACCTGCCGATGGACCAGTTCAAGCAGTACATCCTCGACGACATCGCCAACTACCGCAAGGCCGCCACGCCGGACCTGCTCAAGCAGATCGGCCAGTAGCCCCGCCAGATCGCCCCCCCCCAAGGAGAACCATTCATGTTGCAGAACTGGACCGACACCCTCGCCAACAACCGCAAGGCCGGCGAAACGCTGGGCAAGCACAATCCTCAGCTGCTGAGCGCGTTCCGCGCGCTCAACCAGGCGCAGGGCGCCACCGGCACCCTGGACGCCAGGACGCGCGAACTGATTGCGCTGGCGGTGGCCGTCACCACCCGTTGCGACGGCTGCATCGCCGCGCACGCCGATGCCGCGCGCAAGGCCGGCGTGACCGAACTGGAATTGAGCGAAGCGCTGAGCACCGCCATCGCCCTGAACGCCGGCGCGGCCTACGTGTATTCGCTGCGCGCGATGGACGCACTGACGGCCGGCCAGGCCTGAGCGGGGAGTCACGCATGTACACCACGCTGATCTGCGCGCAGGACCTGGCGCGGGCCCTGCAGGGCCCCCAAAGCGATCGCTTCCTGGTACTGGACTGCGGCTTCGAATTGACCGACCCGCAGGCCGGGCGCCGCCACTACGACGCCGGTCATCTGCCAGGCGCTTTCCACGTCCATCTGGAAGACACCCTGAGCGGCCCCAAGACCGGCCGCAACGGCCGCCATCCGCTGCCCGATCGCGCCGCGCTGGCGCAGGCCCTGGCGGCGCTGGGCGTGGGCCCCGACACCCAGGTGGTGGCCTACGACAATGCTGCAGGCATGTACGCCGCGCGCCTGTGGTGGTTGCTGCGCTGGATCGGCCATGACGCCGTGGCGGTGCTGGATGGCGGGGTCGGCGCCTGGCAGGCGGCCGGCCTCCCGCTGACCACCGAGGCGCCGGCCTCGCGCACGGCCGGCGCGCTGGTCGCGCGCGACGGCCGCCAGCCGACGCTGGACTACGCCGGCTTGCGCGCAGCGCTGGCCACGCAGTCGCGCCTGGTGCTCGATGCCCGCGCCCCCGACCGCTACCGGGGCGAGAACGAAACCCTGGATCCGATTGGCGGCCACATTCCCGGCGCGCGCAACCGCTTCTTCCGCGACAACCTCGGCGCCGATGGCTGCTTCCTGCCACCGGCCGCGCTGCGCGAAGCCTTTATGGCGCACCTGGACGGCCGCGCGCCGCAAGCGCTGGTGTGCCAGTGCGGCTCCGGCGTCACCGCGTGCCACAATCTATTGGCCCTGGAAATCGCCGGTCTGCCCGGCGCCGCCCTCTACCCCGGCTCGTGGAGCGAATGGAGCGCGCAACCCGGCGCGCCGGTCGCCACGGGCGCCAACCCCTGATCCGCCATGGTCGACGCTGTCTCCCGCCCGCCTCACCCCGATAGCCGCCGCAAGCCGCACAGCGCGCACTGGGGCGTATTCTCCGCCGCCTGGAACGACGGCGTGCTCGACGTGCGCCCGCATCCCGGCGACCCCGATCCCAACCCGCTGATCGAGAATTTCACCAATGCGCTCGACCACCCCGCGCGGGTCACCGCGCCGATGGTGCGGCGCGGCTGGCTGGAGCGTGGCCCGGGCCCCGATGCGCGGCGGGGCCGCGACGATTACGTGGCGGTCGGCTGGGACGAAGTGCTGGACCTGCTGGCTGCCGAATTGCGGCGCGTGCGCGACCTGCACGGGCCCCAGGCGGTCTTCGGCGGCTCCTACGGCTGGTCCAGCGCTGGCCGCTTCCATCACGCGCAGAGCCAGGTGCACCGTTTCCTGAACACGGCGCTGGGCGGTTACGTGCGCTCGGTCAACAGCTACAGCGCGGGCGCCTCGGCCGTGATCCTGCCGCACATCCTGGGCAGCATGGACGACGTGGCGCGCCGCAACGTCACCTGGGAGCAGATCGTCGCGCATACCGACGTAGTGCTGGCCTTCGGCGGGATGGCGCTGAAGAACTCGCGCGTGGCCAGCGGCGGCATCAGCCGCCACATCGAGCGCGACTCGATGGGCCAGGCCGCGCAACGCGGCTGCCGCTTCCTGAACATCAGCCCGCTCGCCACCGACATGCCGGACGACGCCGGGGCTGACTGGATCGCGATAGTGCCCGGCACCGATGTGGCATTGATGCTGGCGCTGCTGCATGAGTTGGTTGTCAATGGCTGGCACGACCACGCCTTCCTGGAGGCATCCTGCGAGGGCTGGGATGGCTTCGAGGATTACCTGATGGGCCGCACCGACGGCCAGGCCAAGGATTCCGCCTGGGCCGCGCCCATCTGCGGCGTGCCTGCGGCGCAGATCGCGCGAATCGCGCGGCTGCTACCGGGCAAACGCGTGCTGGTGACCGTGGCGCACTCGCTGCAACGCGCCGAGCATGGCGAGCAGCCCGTCTGGATGGGCGCCGTGCTGGCCGCCGCGCTGGGCCAGCTCGGCCTGCCGGGTGGCGGCTATGCCTATGCCCTCGGCACGCTGGCGCACTACGGCAAGCGGAGCAACGCCGTGCCGGTGGCGTCGCTGCCGCAGGGCACCAACGGCGTCAAGGATTTCATCCCCGTGGCGCGCATCGCCGACATGCTGCTGCGCCCGGGCGAACCGTTCGACTACAACGGCAAGCGCCTGAGCTACCCGCGCATCCGCCTGGCCTATTGGGCCGGCGGCAACCCGTTTCACCATCACCAGGACTTGAAGCGCCTGGCCCGTGCCTTCGCCACGCTGGACACCTTCGTGGTCCACGAGATCGGTTGGACCGCCACCGCGCGCCATGCCGACATCGTGCTGCCGTGCACGATGACGCTGGAACGCGAAGACATCGGCGGCGCGCCCACCGACCCGCTGCTGGTGGCCATGCACCGCATCGCCGCGCCCAACGGGCTGGCGCGCGACGACTACGACATCTTCGCCGACCTGTCCGAGCGGCTGGGCGCGCGCGAGGCATTCACCGAAGGGCGCAGCAGTGCCCAATGGCTGCGCCACCTGTATGAACGCACCCGCGTGGCGCTCGATGAAAAAGGCCTGGATGCGCCCGATTTCGACCAGTTCTGGGCGCGCGGCGAACTGGCGCTGCCGCAGCAGGACGACGACGGCGGCATCCTGCGGGCGTTCCGCCAGGGCCAGCCGCTGCCCACGCCCAGCGGCAAGGTCCAGATCAGCTCGCCGACCATCGCCGCTTTCGGCTATGCCGATTGCCCGGGCCATCCGGCCTGGCTGGCGCCGCGCGATGCGCCGACACCCGCGCATCCGCTGTTCCTGGTAGCCAATCAGCCCGCCACCCGCCTGCACAGCCAACTGGATTTCGGCGCCCACAGCGCGTCGCAAAAGCGCCAGGGGCGAGAAGTATG
The DNA here is from genome assembly GCF_902859695.1 of Achromobacter ruhlandii. Taxonomy (GTDB): domain Bacteria; phylum Pseudomonadota; class Gammaproteobacteria; order Burkholderiales; family Burkholderiaceae_B; genus Achromobacter; species Achromobacter ruhlandii. The sequence goes on along the minus strand of NZ_CADIJL010000006.1, from coordinate 30,760 downwards.
CACGCTGCATCCCCGTGACGCGGCGGCCCGCGGCATCGGCGAAGGCGACATCGTGCGGCTGTTCAACGACCGCGGCGCCTGCCTGGCCAGCGCCACGCTCAGCGAGCGCATCATGCCAGGCGTGGCGCAATTGCCCACCGGCGCCTGGTACGACCCGGTGCGGGACGCGCAGGGCGAAGTGACGCTATGCGGCCACGGCAATCCCAATATCCTGACGCGCGATGCCGGCACCTCGTCGCTGGCGCAGGGTTGCAGCGGCCAATTGACGACGGTGCAGGTCGAACGCCATGACGGGCCGCTGCCGCCGATCCGCGCCTTCGATCCCCCTCACACGGCGGCGCCCGCGCGCTGACGCCGCGCAGGCGGCGGGCATCCTCAGCGCAGCGGCATCGCCACCGGTCGCAGGGGCGCCGCGTCGCCGCCGCGGATCTTCAACGGCCCGCCTATGAAGGCGAATTCGTAGACCTTGTCGCGCGACAGCTCGTCCAGCGCCGCCAGCTCGATAATAGGCACGCCCTGCTGCGCCAGCAGGTAGGTGTGCAGCGGCACGTAGTCGTCGACGACCTCCGACGGGAAGGTCTCGAAACTGAGGTTGTCCGCGCCCAGGATCATGGCACCGCCCTCTTCCACCAGGTAACGCGCCGCGTCCAGCCCCATGCCGGGCGGCTTGGCCATGTAGGCGGCCGGGTCGTGGTACAGCTTCATCCGGCCGGTGCGAATCAGCACGATGTCGCCCTGGCGCAGTTCGGTCTTCTGGCGCGCCAGCGCGGCCTTCAGGTCCTGGCGGGTGATGCGGTACGAATCCGCCAGCATCTCCACGCCCTTGAGCGCGGCCACGTCGATCAGCACGCCGCGCGCCACCAGCGGCGGGAATTTTTCGATGCCGGTGCGTTTCCAGCCGCGGTCGCCCAGGTGTTCATCGGCGCGAAAACCGTTCCAGATCTTGCCGTGTATGCCGAAGTGATTCAACGCGTCGATGTGCGTGCCAGTGTGGCTGTACATGGAGAACGCGGTGCCGGTATAGCTGCGCAGGGCATTCATGTCCTTGCCCACGCCCATCGGGTCGTCGACTTCGGTGCCGCGCGGCGTGTGTGTCATCCAGAACTGGTAGCGGGGATCGCCGGCGTCCTGCCAGCTGGGCATGCCCACATAGTATTCGGTGGCCAGGTCATAGACCTTGTCGCCAGCCACGCGCGACATGATGGCGGCGCGCGAGGCCGGCGTGATGAGATTGAGGCGGCCGATTTCATCGTCGGGGCCCCAGGGGCTGACGCCGACCTCATGGCCGGGAGCCGGTGCGCGCGACGGCGCGCCGTGCGCGAAAGCGTTCAGGCCGATGGCGGCGCCCAGCGCCAGGCCAAACAATTTGTGGGTGTAGCGGATAGTCATGATGCACCTTGTGCGTGAAGCGCCCGCCGCGCGGACGGGAGCGAGGGATAGTCGGGAGCGCCGGCGCGGCTCCGGGAAACAACCAGGGACTAGGCAGGCATCAAGGCCCGCAGGCGGTCGCGCAGCTCGGCCAGCGGCAAGGTCTGCAGACGGGCCCGATGCGGCCCGGCAACCAGGGTGGGGATGGAGTCGATACCCAGCCGCGCGGCCTCGGCGCGGTCGTCGCGGACGCGCCGCAGCGCCTCTTCGCCTTGCATCACCCCGGCGAATCCGGCGCGGTCGAATCCTTGCGCCTGGGCGATGTCCAGCAGGACGGCGGCATCGCCGATGTTGCGGTGCTCGCTCAGATGCGCATGCTGGATGGAATCGAACAGGTCCCAGTGGCCCGCATCGCCCGCCAACAGGTGGGCCGCCTGGCAGGCCAGGGCACCCGCCATGCCGCTGGGATAGTCGAACGCTTCGGCGCGCATGCCGTCGACGTCGATGCGCAACGTGTCGTCATGGCGGGCGCAGACCTCCCAATGACCCAGGATCACGCGCTTGGCGCGTTCCATCGAGCCGAACACGCGGCGCATCTGTTCGGGCGAGTCCTGCAGCACAAAGCTGCGCTGGCGCACCGTTATGCCCAGTTCGACCGCCACCTGGCGCAAGCGCGGCGACATCACGTAGCACCAGCCACAGACCACGTCATGGAAGAACTCCACGGTCGGCGGCACGGAGGCCGCGGTGGTCACGGCGGCAGGGGTGGAAGGCGAGGTAGAGAACATGCTGGCGTCCATCGGGTTTCAATGGACGCCAGCTTACGGACGGGCCGGCGCGGGAGTAAGGCGCCCGCCGGCAGGACATTATTCGCTGGGCGTCACGAATCGCCGCGCAGGGCGGCGGGCAGGTGCTCGGCCAGGAAATCGACGAAAGCCTTGACCTTGGGCTGCAGGTGGCGGCTGGTCGGGTAGACGGCGTAGACCTGGCGCGGCGCTCCGGGCAGGTCGGGCAACACCCGCGCCAGCCTGCCACCGGCGATGGCGGGCGCGGCCAGGAACGAAGGCAACGCGCCGATGCCCAGCCCCGCTTCGAGCAGGTCGCGCAGCATCAGGCTGTTGTTGACCTGCACTCGGGCGGCGCCTGCCGGCGGCTGCGCTGACGCGCCGGCATCTTCCTCCGTCACCGGACCGGGACTGTCCGCCAGGCTATAGCTGAGCAGGTCGTGTCCGCGCAGCGCATCCACGCTGTCGGGGCGGCCACGGCGTTCGAGGTAGGCGGGCGCGGCGCACAGCACCTGGGTCAGGCAGGCGAGCTGGCGCGCAATCAAGGAGGAATCCTCCAACTGCGCCCGCAACCGGATCGACACGTCAAACCCTTGCCCCACCGCGTCGACCAGACGGTCCTCCATGGACAGGTCCAGCCGCAGTTCGGGATACTGGCGCAGGAAACGCGCCAGCAGCGGCGTCAGCACGCTCAACGCGAAGGACACCGGCGCATTCACGCGCAGCCGTCCCGACACGCGCCGGGACTGGCGCTTGACGGATTTTTCCAGCGTGTCCAGCTCATCGAGCAGGCGGCAACATTCGGCGTAATAGGCGGCGCCGGTGTCCGTCAGGCTCATCTTGCGGGTGGTGCGCTGGATCAGCACCGCGCCCAGGTGCGCTTCCAAGGCGCGCAACTGCTTGCTGAGGCCGGCGGGCGACACGCCCAGGTCCTCGGCCGCCTTGGCGAAACTGCCCAGTTCCACGATGCGCCGGAAGGCGCGCATGTAGTTGAAGGTGTCCATGGAAGGAACGGAAGATGGGGAATGCCGGCATTCTCCAGCCATCGGCCGCATTCGCCAAACCGCAGGGCACCTGGCGGCATAATCGGGGAAATTGTTCCAAGGAGACCGCCCATGCCCATTTTCCGTTCCTGGCGTAGATTCCTGGCGGCCGCCCTGCTGGCGGTGGCGGAAGGCGGCACGGGCGCCGCTGGCCAAGACCCGGCCGGCCAAGGCGACAGCGGCGCCGGGCTGCTGCGCGCCGCCGGCGCTGGCGACCTCGCTCGCGTCCAGGCCCTGCTGGCGCGGGGCGCGCCGCTGGAAGCGCGCGATCCCGACGGCAACACGCCGCTGCTGCGGGCAACGCTGGCCAACCATGAAGCGGTCGCGTCGGCCCTGATGGCGGCGGGCGCCGACGTCAACGCCAAGAACCGCATGCAGGACAGCGCCTACCTGTACGCCGGCGCGCGCGGCCACAACGGCATCCTGGCCGAGACGTTGCGCCATGGCGCCGATCTGCGCAGTACCAACCGGTATGGCGGCACGGCGTTGATCCCCGCGTGCGAGCGCGGCCTGGTCGATACCGTCGGCATGCTGCTGCGCGCCGGCGTCGACCCCAACCATGTCAACAGGCTGGGCTGGACCGGCCTCCTGGAAGCCATCATCCTGAGCGATGGCGGCCCGGATCACCAGGCCGTCGTCAGGCTGCTGCTCGACAATGGCGCCGACGTGAACCTGCCAGACGGTGACGGCCGCAGCCCGCTCTGGCACGCGCGCCAACGCGGCCAGGGCGCCATCGCGACGATGCTGCGCGCCGCCGGCGCGCGCTGACAGCCGCGGGCCGTCATAGGAATCGCATCGCCGCGCGCTCCATCCGGAGCCGTGTAGGGGCCCCGCCTAGGCGGCCAGGGCGGATGCCGGATGCAGACGATGGATCGCTTGCAACACGTCCTGCGGCTCGGCCGGCTTGCGCAGCAGCGTGGCGCGGCCGGCGCAGGCCGCTTCCAGTTCGGATTCGGGCCGACCGCTCAGCACCAGCACGGGGGTGTCGCTCAGGTAGGCATTCTCGCGCATGGCGGTGAGCAGCGCGCCGCCGTCCATGCCGGGCATGGAAAAGTCGGTAATGACCACGTCAGGCCGCAGCTCCAGCATCTGCCGCAGCGCGGTCAGTCCGTCCGTGTGCGTCGCGACCTCGTAGCCTTCGCCGCTCAGGAACTCGCTCATCAGGGCGACCAGCGTGGGCTGGTCGTCGACCAAAAGGATTTTCGTCATGGTTGTTCAGGCCGGGGCCTTGGCGCAAGCCGAGGCGCGGGCGAATAGGCAAAGCGGGGGGAAGGCGCATGCTAGGACATGCCGGCCCTACAGAGGGGAAGCATTTGTATCCGTACGCAACAATTGGACAGACCCCTGTATAGTCGTCGTTCCTTTCGCACCCGAATACACCGTTCCCATGCCGCATTCGCCGCAACGCGCCGCCCGCCACGCCCTGCCCCGCACCTTGATGCTCGGCTTCGTGACGGCCGCCCTGGCCACGCTGGTCATCGCTTTTGTCAACGTGCGCTCGGCCGACACCCGCACCCAGGCGGTCAAGGCCATGGACCGCGCCACCGAGACGCTGCGCCAGCTCAGCCTGTTCAACTCGGCGCTCAAGGATGCCGAGATCGGCCAGCGCGGCTACCTGCTGACCGGGGATCCCACCTACCTGCAGCCCTATCTGCGCTCGGTCCCCCTCATCGAGCAGCGCCTGGCCGTGATCCAGGAGGCCGCCGCCGCCGACCCGGCCCAGCGCCGCATCGTCAACGACATCGCCGGAATCACCCAGCAAAAGCTGGCCGAACTGCGCGAAACCGTCGACATGCGCAAGGCCGGCGACGCCGCCGGCGCGTTGGCCGTGGTGCGCACCGATGCCGGCAAGGACGCGATGGACCGGCTGCGCGACCTGGTCGCCGACCTGTACACGCGGCAACTGTCGCTGGTCGAGGATCAACGCGAAACCTGGGCCTCGGCCTCGGCCACCTCCACCTATTACTCGTGGGGCGGTTCGCTGTTGCTGCTGGCGCTGATCCTGGCCTCGGCCGCGGTGACCATCCGCGAATACCGCGCCAAGGCGCGCCAGGCCTGGGTCACGGCCGGCCTGTCGGGCCTGGGCATGCGCCTGCGCGGCGATCACCGGCTGGACGAGATCGGCAAACGCGCCCTGGAGTACCTGGCCGAATACCTGCATGCCAGCGTGGGCGCCGGTTACGTGGTCAAGGGCGGCGACGACCTGGAACTCTTTGGCGGCTACGCCCTGCCCGCCGAGCGCCTGACGCAGAAGATCGCGAGCGCGCAAGGACTGGTGGGACAGGCCGCCAGCTCGCGCAAGCTGCTGCACCTGCGTGACGTGCCCCCCGGGCATTTCGAGGTCTCGTCGGCCACCGGGCGTTCCAATCCGGCCGAACTGGTGCTGGCGCCCGCCATGCAGAACGACCGGGTGTATGCGGTGATCGAGCTGGGCTTCAACCACCCGGTGGGCGAGAGCGAGCGCAGCCTGCTCGAAGGCGCCTCCGAGATGCTGGCCTCGGCGATCCGCGCCGGCCTGGACCGCACCCGCCTGGAATCGCTGCTGGCCGAAACCCAGCGCCAGTCGGAAGAACTGCAGACCCAGCAGGAAGAACTGCGCGTCAGCAATGAGGAACTGGAACAGCAAAGCCGTATCCTGCAGGAATCGCAGGCGCGCATGGAAGTGCAGCAGACCGAGCTCAAGCAGGCCAATGTCAGCCTCGAACAGCAGACCGAGCAGCTGCTGCGGGTGCAGGGCGCGCTGACCGACAAGGCGCGCCTGCTGACGCAGGCCAGCCAGTACAAGAGCGAGTTCCTGGCCAACATGAGCCACGAACTGCGCACGCCGCTCAACTCCACGCTGATCCTGGCCAAGCTGCTGTCGGACAACAAGCCCGGCAACCTGAGCCCGGAGCAGGTCAAGTACGCGCAGACCATCCACGCGGCGGGCAGCGATCTGCTGGCGCTGATCAACGACATTCTCGACCTGGCCAAGATCGAGGCGGGCCAGGCCACGGTGGAGGTCGAAGAGGTCGCCATCGCCCCGGCGCTGCAACGGCTGCTGGATCCGCTGCGGCCGATCGCGCAGGAAAAGCGCCTGGCGCTGGAACTGGACATCGCCGCCGACGTGCCGGCGTCGCTGCATACCGACCCGCAGCGTCTGGGCCAGGTGCTCAAGAACCTGCTGTCGAACGCGCTCAAGTTCACCGACCAGGGCACGGTCGGGCTCAAGGTCGCGCGCGCGCCGCGCAACATGCTGTCGTTCGCCGTGCACGACACCGGGATTGGCGTGGCGGCCGACCAGCAGGAACTGATTTTCGAGGCTTTCCGCCAGGCAGACGGCAGCACCCATCGCAAGCATGGCGGCACCGGCCTGGGACTGTCGATCTCGCGCGACCTGGCCAAACTGCTGGGCGGCACCCTGTCGCTGGTCAGCACGCCGGGCCAGGGCAGCGTGTTCACGCTGCTGCTGCCGCTGCGCCTGGAAGCCGCGCCGGCCGCGCGCGAGACCGTCATCCCGAACATGGCCACCCCCGCGCCGGCCGTGCCCGCGACGCCGCCGGCCATCGCCGCCGCGGCCATCGAACCCGAACCGGCGTTCCATTACGAGGCCGGCCAGGACGGCGCCCGCACCATCCTCGTCATCGAAGACGACGAGCGCTTCGCCTCGATCCTGGGCGACCTGGCGCGCGAGATGGGGTTTGCCTGCATGGCGGCGCACACCGCCACCGACGGGCTCGCCCTCGCCACCCGGCGGCGTCCCGACGCCATCGTGCTGGACATCAACCTGCCCGACTTCTCCGGGCTGGGCGTGCTGGACCAGCTCAAGCGCAACCCGCACACCCGCCACATCCCGGTGCACATCGTGTCCGTGGCCGACTACGCGCAGGAAGCCATGGGCCGCGGCGCGGTCGGCTACGCGCTCAAGCCGGTCAAGCGCGAGGAACTGGTCCATGCGTTGCAGCGCCTGGAGGCCAAGTTCACGCAGAACGTGCGGCGCGTGCTGGTGGTCGAGGACGACGAACGCCAGCGCGACAGCGTGCGCGAACTGCTGGCGCGCGATGACGTCGAGATCGTGCCCGCCGCCACCGCCAGCGCCGCGCTGGACCTGCTGCGCACCACCACCTTCGACTGCGTCGTGATGGACCTGAACCTGCCCGACATCAGCGGCCACGAACTGCTGCGCGAGATGGCCGAGCAGGACAGCGTGTCGTTCCCGCCCGTGATCGTGTACACAGGCCGGGCCCTGTCGCGCGACGAGGAACAGCGGCTGCGCCGCTTCTCCAAGTCCATCATCATCAAGGACGCGCGCTCGCCCGAGCGCCTGCTCGACGAAGTGACGCTGTTCCTGCACCAGGTCGAGGCCGACCTGCCGCCGCAGCAACGCCAGATGCTGGAGCTGGCGCGCAGCCGCGACACCGCGCTGGAAGGCCGCACGGTGCTGGTGGTCGAGGACGACGTGCGCAACGTGTTCGCGCTGTCCAGCATCCTGGAGCCGACCGGCCTGCGGGTGGAAATCGCGCGCAACGGCCGCGAGGCGCTGGAGGCCCTTGACCGCGCCGGCAGCGATGGCCAGCGCGCCATCGACCTGGTGCTGATGGACATCATGATGCCCGAGATGGACGGCTATACCGCCATGCGCGAGATCCGCGCCCGGCCCGAATGGCGCCGCCTGCCCATCATCGCGCTGACCGCCAAGGCCATGAAGGACGACCAGGATAAATGCCTGGCCGCCGGCGCCAACGACTACATCGCCAAGCCGCTGGATGTCGAGCGCCTGCTGTCGCTGGTGCGCGTCTGGATGCGCAAGTGACGAGCCGCCGCCCGCCCCCTTCCAAGACCATGAACACGCCGCCGCCCGCCAAGGTGCCCACCGAGGACATCGAGCAGCGCCTGCTGCTCGACGCGATCTACCACCACTATCACTACGACTTCCGCGCCTACGCCCAGGCCTCGCTCAAGCGGCGCCTGCAAAGCGCCCTGTCCCACTTCGGCTGCAAGACGCTGTCCCAGCTGCAGGACCGCGTGCTGCACGAACCGCCAGTGTTCACGGAGCTGCTGCAATTCCTCACGGTGCAGGTCAGCGACATGTTCCGCGACCCCAGCTATTTCCTGGCGCTGCGCAACGAAGTGGTGCCGATCCTGCGCACCTATCCTTCGATCAAGGTGTGGGTGGCCGGGTGCAGCACGGGCGAGGAAGTCTATTCGCTCGCCATCCTGCTGCACGAGGAAGGCCTGCTGGATCGCGCGCTGATCTACGCGACCGACATCAATCCGCACGCCTTGCGCACCGCCGAACAGGGCGTGTACGACCTGGAGCGCGCCGCCACCTTTACCCGCAACCACGCGCAGGCAGGCGGCCGCAGCTCGCTGTCCGACTACTACACCGCGCGCTACGGCCGCGTCGTGTTCGACAAGGCGCTGCGCGAACACATGGTGTTCTCGGATCACAGCCTGGCCACGGACAGCGTCTTCGCCGAAGTGCACCTGGTATCGTGCCGCAACGTGCTTATCTATTTCGAGCGCGAACTCCAGAACCGGGCGCTGCGCCTGTTCCACGACGCCCTGGTGCATCGCGGCTTCATGGGCCTGGGATCGCGGGAATCGGTGCGCTTTTCGGCCCAGGCCGACGGCTTCGACGATTTCGTGCTCGAAGACCGCATCTACCGCAAGAAGGCCGGTCTATGAGCCGTCGTTCGCCGGCCCCGCGCGAAGACGCAACGGCCTCGGCCGCCTGGGACGCCATCGTGATCGGCGGTTCGTCGGGCGCCATCGATGTCCTGAACCTGCTGCTGCCGGCGCTGCCGGCCGGCCTGCGGGCGGCCGTGATCGTCCTGCTGCACCTGCCGCGCGACCGCCGCAGCCTGCTGGCCGACATTTTCCGCGACCGCTGCGCCCTGCCGGTGCTGGAGGCCGAGGACCAGATGCCGATACAGCCGGGGCACCTGTACTTCGCTCCGCCCGACTACCACCTGCTGGTGGATCGCGGGCCGCGCCTGGCCCTGTCGATCGGGCCGCCGGTGCATTTCTCGCGGCCATCGATCGACGTCTTGTTCCAGTCCGCCGCGGACTGCTATCGCGAGCGCCTGCTGGGCGTGCTGCTGTCCGGCGCCAATGAGGACGGCGCCGACGGCCTGGCGGCGATCCGGGCCGCGGGCGGCCACGCGCTGGTCCAGGCGCCCGAGACCGCCGCCATGCGCGCCATGCCCGACGCCGCCCTGTCCCGGGTCCCATCATCGCAAGTCCTGCCTCCGGAAGCCATCGCCGCCCTGCTGGCGCGCCTGCCCTGACACCTCCTTCCCCGACACCATGCTACTGACACCTGCCAAATCATCGGACGACCGTATCAAGTGCCTGCTGGTCGATGACGTGCCCGAAAACCTGATCGCCCTGGAAGCGCTGCTGGCCAGCGAGCGTGTCCAGGTGCTCACCGCCCAGTCCGGCCCGCAGGCGCTGGAACTGCTGCTGAATCATCCGGACGTGGCGCTGGCGCTGCTCGACGTGCAGATGCCGGACATGAACGGCTTCGAACTGGCCGAGCTGATCCGCGGCAGCGAACGCACCCGCCACATCCCCCTGATCTTCATCACCGCCGGCTCGCGCGAGCAGAACTGGCAGTTCCGCGGCTACGAGAGCGGCGCGGTGGACTTCCTGTACAAGCCGGTCGACCCCTACATGCTGCGCAGCAAGGCCAACGTCTTTTTCGAGCTGCACGAACGCCGCCACGCGCTGGCGCGCGAACTGGAGGCGCGCACCGAGGCGCTGCGGGTCAACGACATGTTCATGGCCGTGCTCGGCCACGACCTGCGCACGCCGCTGCAGGCCGTCATCATGGGCGCGTCGCTGCTGCAACGCCAGAGCGAGGATGCGCGCGTGGTCAGCCTGGCGCAGCGCATCCTGCAAAGCGGCGAACGCATGAACCACCTGATCGCGGATCTGCTCGACGTCACGCGCATCCGCCAGGCCGGCGGCCTGGCGCTGGCGCCGACCCGCCTGGACATGGCAACGCTGGTCGACCGCACGCTGGACGAGATCCGCACCGGCGCCGGCGACCGCCGCATCGATACCGAATGCCATGGCGATACGGCTGGCGATTGGGACGGGGAGCGTATCGCGCAGGTGCTCGCCAATCTGCTGGGCAATGCCCTGCACCATGGCAGCCCCGAGGCGCCGGTGCGCGTCGAAGTCGATGGCGCGACGCCCGGCCAGGTCACCGTCACGGTCAGCAACGGCGGCACCATTCCTCCGGAACTGCTGCCGCAGCTGTTCAATCCGTTCCGCAGCGGCGCCCGTCCCGCCGGCGGCCACCGCGGCCTGGGCCTGGGCCTGTTCATCGCGCAGCAGATCGTGCTGGCGCATGGCGGCCGCATCGCCGCCGAATCGCGCGATGCCATCACGCGCTTTCGCGTGACGCTGCCGCGCCAGGTGCCGCCGGCCGCCGGCTGAGCGCGGCGCGTTCGTTCTGTCGCACCTGTAACCGTCGGCGATACCGGGCGGCTGCTAAGATCGGCGCACGCAAAAGTTGGGGCGCCGCGCGCAAGCGCCGGCGCCGCATTCCGCCGAATGACAAGACTTCCATTTGCCTTTCTGGCCGGGCCTTTCTGGACGGCCGTGTTCCTTGGCCTGCAAGCGCGCCTGTTCTGGCGCGACGCGCCCGGCCCCGGCGAACCGCCGGACTGGGTGCTCATGGCCACGTTGCTGGGCCTGCTGGCCGGCGCCATCGCCATGGCCGTGCTGGGCCTGCCGGCGCACCGCCTGCTGCGGCGTCGCCGCCGCACCGCGCTGGCGCCTTACGTGCTGGCCTTCACCGCCATCGGTCTGGTGGGCTGGTGCGCCGCGCTCCTCATCGCCTCCGCGTTCGGTCCCGCCGACCTGCGCCTCGCCTTGTACATGCTGGCCGACACCGTGGTGTCACGCCCGGCGGTCCCCCTGGCAGCCGCCGCGCTGGGCGCCCTGATCGGCGCCAGCTTTTGGGCCATCGCCCGACCCGACAGGACTGCCCCGCTCCCCGAATCATCCACTCCCCGACCTGGAGGCTCCGCATGATCCGCCACCGCCCGCTCGCCCTGACCGCCGCCGCCTTCGCGCTGTGCGCCGCATCCACCAGCTACGCACAGTCCGACCGCGAGGTCGTCGACACCACGGTGGCGCGCAGCGCCAACGTGTGCCCCGGGCACAGCAAGGAGCGCACCACGCCGACCGTCAAGCTGGTGCCCGTGGGCGCCCTGCGCGTGCTGCTGGACAAGGGTTTCGTGATGTGCCCCGACCGCCGCCTGGACGCCGACGCGCCCGTGGCCTGGTACGGCCAGTGGGGCGTGTACGCCTGGAATCCCGAGGTCGATGGCGCCGGCAAGCTGGCGGCCGCGCAGATCGACAAGATGACGCGCAGCGAGGACTTCCCGACCGACACCCGAGTATGGAGCCTCGCGGGCGAAGCGCTGAAGAACCGCACGGTGCCCGCGTTCGAACCGCGTCCCGGCGCGGCGGTGCGCGTGAAAGTCCAGTAACCCCCGTGGCCACGCACGGTGCCACGATGCGACGCGCCTTGGGCGCCCTGTTGCTGGCCGGCGCGGCCGTGCTGGCGTCCCCCGCCAGTGCCCTGTCGCGCCTGGAAATCGAGGCCACGCTCGCGGCCGCCATGACCCAGGTCGCGGACCAGTACGTCGATCCGGTCGGTTCACGCATGCTGGCGGTGCACGGCCTGCGCGCGCTGGCGGTCCTGCCCGGCGCCGACGCGCCCGCGCGCCGGGCCGCCATCGAGCAGGCCGTCCAGGCCGAACATCAGGCCGAAGGCCTTGCCCCGCAAACGCGCATCCTGGCCGATGAAATCCTGCGCTTTGGCGACGACGCGGCGCGCGAGGCGGCGCTGTACGCGGCCCTGCGCGGCATGATGGCCAGCCTGGACCCCTATAGCCGCGTCGCCAGCCGTGCCGAACTGGCGCCCCCGCCCGCCTCGGTCGGCCTGGAACTCTCTCTGCGAAATGGCGCCCTGACCGTGGTGCGGCCCTTGCCCGGCGGCCCCGGCGAACGCGCCGGCATCCAGGCCGGCGACATCGTCGTCAGCGTCGACGGCCAGCCCACCGCGGGCCTGCCGCTCCCCGAGGCCGTCGCCTTGCTGCGCGGCGCGACCGGCACCCGGCCGGCGCTCGCGCTGCGTCGGCCCGGCACGGCCGGCACGATCATGGCGCAGCCCGTGCGCGGGCCGGTGCAGGCGCCGCCCACGGTGCAGTGGGAACGGGACGGCGCGGTCGCGCTGATCCGGGTGTCCGGCTTCGACAGCAGGACCGGCGCCCAGTTGCGGGAATCGCTCGACGCCGCCGCCCGCGCCGGCGCCCCGCTGGCGGGCCTGGTGCTGGATTTGCGCGGCAATGCCGGCGGACTGCTCGACGTGGCCGAACAGGTCGCCGGCATGGCGCTGCCCGAAGGCGCTACGATCGGCGGCCTGCGTGGCCGCACCCCGGCCAATGCCCATCCCCTGCGCGCCCGCGACGCCCTGCTGCCGCATGATGTGGCGGTGGTGGTGCTGGTCGATCAGCGCACCGGCGCCGGCGCGGAGATCGTGGCCGCCGCCCTGCAGGACCACGGCCGCGCCCTGTTGATCGGCGCGCAGACCGCTGGCGCCGGCACGATCCAGACGGTACTGCCCCTGCCCGCCGGACAGGGCGCGCTGGTGGTGACCACCGCCCGTGTATACCGCGCCAATGGCGCGCGGCTGGATGCGGCCGGCGTGACGCCGGACATGCTGCTGGACGAAGCCACGCGGCGGATCACCGTGCGCGCCGATCTCGCGGCCGACTTCAACAGCGCCTTGGCGCAGCGCGTGCGCACGGCCGTGGCCAGGGCGCCCGCCGGCGCCGACACGGCCCGGCTGGCGGCGCTGACCGCGCTGGCGGACGCCGGCCGCGACTGATCCTGCCATCCGCGTCACCCGCGGCGCGTGCGCGCACGCGTGGCGGGATCCGTGGCAAGCGCATCATCGGTGGCGTTGCGCGGCGCGGTCGCCGCCGCCACCGACGCCACCATGGCCTGCGCGGCGCTGGCGGCCACGACCAGCACGGGCGGCAGCAGCGCAGGCTGGCCAGCCGCGATGCGATACGGCTGCAACGGCAACAGCGCAGGGATCGTGCCCAGGTCATTGGCCGCCCCGGCGCGCGCCTGCAATACCGTCTGTTCATCCCGAAGCGCCTGGTTGACCGCCGCGCCGCGCGCCTGCAGGCGCGCCTGTTCCTCGTGGAAAGCGCGGATCGCGTTGCGCACGCAGTGCGCGGTGTATTGGTCGCGCAGCGGATCGACGGACGCGCCGGCGCCTGCCCGTGCCAACCCGGTCACCCCGGGCGGCGTTGTCGCCCGCGGGCGCTCGGCTTGCGGGCGCGTGAACGATGGCGCCGGCGCACCCCGCGCCGCCTGCATCTGGACGCGCAGGCGCTCGGCGCGGTAGGGATCGCGCACATCGCCCATCCGCGCCGCGTCAAGCGCATCGATGCCGCAGTGGCTCATGACTGTACCCGGGCCACGCCGGCCGGCACACGACGGCGCCGCGCGCGGATCCACAACTGCTGCGCGGCCGCGCCCAGCACGAACACCGCCAGCCAGGTCGCCAGCGCGCCCCGCACCAGCGGCGACTGCGGACTCTCGGCGAACGGATGCGACGCCGGCAACCGCGTCAACGTTTCCGCGATGCCCGGGATCCACATGAGGAAGAAACTGAACGAAAAGCCCAGTTGGGCCAGATGCTGGCGAGCACGGGGCAGCCACGGCATCCGCGCCACCAGCAGCGCCCCCGACACCGCCAGCAACGCCAGGATGCCGAGCGCGTGCCCGGCATTGAAGCCGCCGGTGCTGGACAGCCCGAAGGACGTCAGCACGGCCACCAGCAAGCCGCCCAGATAGACCTTGCCGGCGGGCGTGGCGCTGTCGATGCCGCGGTAGCGGACGAAGCTGTACAGCCCGGTGAAGGCGGGCACCAGGCTGATGAGGGTGTGCGCCGCGCCCAGGGCGGAAATGGGATGTGGCATGAGGGGAACTCCTTGAAAGGGGGCAAACAGACGTTGGGAAAAGACAGCAGATATGCGTTACATTAAACAACCAACTAGTTGGTTGGTTTTGATAGCAAAAAAAGCGCACCCGCCGGGGGTGCGCCGCAAAACGATCAGGCTGGCGCCGTCAGCCTGGCAATGGCCGCGCGCGCAATCGCGGCGAACGTGTCGGGATCGCCGAACGCCCGCGCCGTCAGCATCGCGCCGTGTACGGTGGACATGAAGGCTTGCGCCTCGGCCTGGGCGCCGCCGCGCAATTGGAACTGCCCGGTCGCGGCGCCATGTTCCAGCACCAGCGCCAGCCACGTGCTCAGTTCGCTGAAATAGGCCCGCACCGCGTCGGCGACCGCCTGCGGCAACAGGGGCAATTCGGCGGCCAGCATGGCGCAGATGCAAATGGGCGCGCTGCCGTCGCGGATACAGCCGGCCCAGTAGTCGGTATAGGCGGTCAGCCGCGCCAGCGGATCCTTGACGCGCTGGTCGAGCGCCGCCAGGCCGTCGCGGGCCTGCGCGCGATGCTGCGCCACCACGGTCAGCACCAGGTCGACCTTGGCCGGGAAATGGTGGTGGATGCTGGCCTTGCCGATGCGCACGCGCTCGGACACATCGGCATAGCTGAAGCCGTGATAGCCGCCGGCGGCAAGCAGCTGCTTGGTCTGCGCGACGATTTCCAGGGCCCTTGGAGACAGTTCCAGGCTTATGGGTGTAGACATGGTGATCCAGCGAAAACGGCGGATGGTGCAGGGCCTGGGCCTCTGCAATGAAAAACAATCTACTAGTTGGTTGGCTTTCTGTCAACCACGATCACGGCGCGGCCCGGGCAAGCGGCTCCCCGTTCGGCCGGCGGAACGCGATCGCCCCTACGGCTGCCACCCCAGCAGCAGCAACACCGCGCACAATGCGCCGGCCAACGCCAACGCCCCCCACGCCCGTCCGGCGTCGCGGGCGCAGAACACGCCCAGCACGATCACCGGGTACAGGACGAAGCTGGACAACGTGCCCGCCAGGACCGCCACCGCCGGCGACACGCCGGCGATGCCGGGTAGTGCCAGCGCCAAGGCCGACAGCGCCAGCGCCGACACGCCGTAGCCTCCAACGGCGGCCGCCAATACGCGGCTGGCCACCCGCCATCGATGGGCCCCATCGTCCCCGCGCGGGGCCGGCGGCGGCTTGCGCGGCGCGGGTTTGGTCGCCTGCGCCGCCGGCTCCTGCGCCCAGCCACGCCGCAACGCACAGGCGATGTACGCCAACGCCAGGCCGAAGCCGAGCGCGGCGAGCTCCACCCCCGCCTGCTGCCCCTGTCCATGGCGGACGTAAGCCCACAGGTTCAGCCCCGCCGTCGCCCAGTTAAGCAGCGGCAGGCCAAGACACAGCACCGCCGCCAGCGCCAGTTGCCCGATCCAGGCACGCCGGGGCTCGCGCCACAGCGCATGGGCCAGCGAGGCCGTCCACACGGCAAAGAACGCGCGGATCTCCCACAGATCGCGCCCGGCGAGCGCGGCGGGAATCAGCCGGTTGGCATAGAGGTAGGCGATGCTGGCCAGCGCGATGCCGGCCAGCGCCGCCACGTTCAGCGCCTCCACTACGCGGTAGACATGGGCCGTGGCCGCGCCGAATTCGTGCTCGCTTTTCTTGCGCCGCTTGAGCGCGAAGAGCAGCGTACCGGTGGCGACCATCGCGGTGCCCGCCAGGCCGCAGATGAAATACAGCCACTTCATCGCCCAGCCGCCGAAATCGGCCTTGTGCAGGGTTTCGATCGTCTCGTGGACGTGATGCGCCGCCACGCGCTCCTCGAAGGCCGGCACGACCTGCAGCACCGCGCCGGACCGCGCATCGAAGGCGACCCGGCTCGCGCCCGTCAACAGGCGCGGCGCGGCGCGGCTGTCTTTGCGGCCCAGCACCCGCACGACGCTACGTGCGGCGCCGGGATGCTCGATGGCCACCGACGCTGCGTCCTGCCCCGTGAGCGCGCGCGCCCGCGATAGAAAGGGATGCAAGGCGGGCACGCCCCCCTCGCCCGGCCCCGCGAGGCTAGGTTCCGGTGGCGTGGGCGCCAGTTCGGCCCTGTAGCGGCGATAGGCGCCGTCCTCCCCGCCATACACCGCATGCAGGGGCCACGGCATGTAGCTGGTGTAGAAGAACGCCAGCCCCGTGTAGCAGATCATGAACAGGAACGGCAACGCCAGCACGCCCGTGGCGTTGTGGGCGTCGAGCCAGCTACGCTGGCCCTTGCCGCGCCGGAAGGTGAAGAAATCCTTGAAGAGGCGCTTGTGCACCACCACGCCGGAGACCAGCGCCACCAGCATGCACAGCGATATCGCGCCCACCAGCCAGAATCCCGGCAGACCGCCGTGCAAGGTGTAGTGAAAGGACATGAAATGGCGGCCGCCCTCTGTCATGCGCGATGGCGGCGCCGCCCGCCCGGCCCCGGTCGCCGGGTCCATCCAGGCCTCGTGCGCCCGGCCTTCGGTGTCGCGCCAGGCCAGGCGCATCGGCAGTCCCGGCCGCGTGGGCAAGGCGATGTCCCAGGCGAGCGCGTCGGCCCCGCGCGCCGCCAGCATCCGTGTCGCGCCAACCAGCCATTGCGCCTGGCCTTCGGCGCCAATGCCGGCGGCGGGATCGGGTAACGGCTCCGCCTGCATCCAGCGCGTGATGGGCTCGCGAAAGACGCTGAGCGTGCCGGTCAGCATGATGGCGCAGAGCAGCCAGCCGCAGACCAGGCCGCACCAGGTGTGCAGCCAGGCCATGCTCTGGCGGAATCCCGGCCTCATGCCGGCGCTCGGGCGCGCCGGCATGAGGCGGCCGCGTGGCGGGTCATAGCGTGCCGCGCAAGGTCAGCATCACGTTGCGCGGCTCGCCGAAGTGGTTGCCGCGGCGGATCTGGCTCACCATTCCGTAATAGTGTTTATCGAAGACGTTAGCCACGTTCAGGGCCAGGCTCCAGTGCTTGTCGATACGGTAGCCGGCGCGCAAGTCCCACACCGCGCGGCCGGGCGCGCCCATCCGCACCGACGTGTCGTCGTAGGCGGGATACGAATAACCGCTTTGCGCGGACACACCTCCACCGATGCTGAAGGCGTTCCAGCGTCCCGGCAGTTGATAGGTAGTAGACAGCCGGAACAGATGGCGCGGCGTCTCCGCGCTGATGGTCTCGCCATCATCATCGCGGCTGGTGACGAACGTATAGCCCGCCATCACCTGCCAGCCCGGCGACAGTTCGCCACTGGCTTCCAGCTCGAAGCCCTTGCTGCGCAGCGTGCTGCCATTGCGATAGCAGTCGCTGGAGGCCAGCGAACCGGTGCATCCGCCCGGATTGGACTCGTCCACCACGGCGATGCCGGACTTCTTGACCGCGAACACCGCCGCCGACAGGTTCAGGCGCCCGTCGTAGAGTTCGCCCTTGATTCCCGCCTCGTAGTTGGCGCCGATGGCCGGGTCCAGCGGCGAGCCCGACGACGTCACGTAGGAACTCTGCGGCAGGAAGATATCCGCATAGCTGGTGTAGACGGACCATTGCTTGTTGAGGTCATAGACCAACCCGGCATAGGGCGTGAACTCGTGCTTCTGCTGGTAGTCGCGGGTCTTCGCGCCCGTCAGGCCGTCGCTGGAGTGGTACTTCAGCCA
The DNA here is from genome assembly GCF_902859695.1 of Achromobacter ruhlandii. Taxonomy (GTDB): domain Bacteria; phylum Pseudomonadota; class Gammaproteobacteria; order Burkholderiales; family Burkholderiaceae_B; genus Achromobacter; species Achromobacter ruhlandii. The sequence goes on along the minus strand of NZ_CADIJL010000006.1, from coordinate 12,925 downwards.
ACTCAGCCGACCGCCCAGCAGCAGATGCAGCGGGTCCGCCAGTTGCAGCCGCATATTGCCGTACAGCGCGGCCTGTTCGCCCCGCGCGGTTTCCTTCGAGTCCCAGTCCGGACGCGCCGGCGTGGACAGGGAGGAATGGTCCGGATGGTACACATCGATCGGCATGTCGGTGTCCAGGCTAGCCGACTTCTGGTTGATGCGCTGGCGTGCCCAACTGGCGCCCAGCAGGACCTGGTGCGTGCCGCCCAGCGCCTGGAAACTGCCAGTGGTGTTCAGGTCGACGCCATCGCTACGTACCCGCGCGCGGTTGAAATAGGTGGTGTAGAAGCTGGAGCCGAGCCCGGTCGCCCGGTCCACGCCGCCAATCGGAATGGCCACGCGCTGGTCCAGGTCAACCTCGGTGCTATTGAGCGACAGCCGCGCCTTCCAGTCCTTGGAGAAACGGTGCTCGGCTTCGGCGAAGATCTCGTTGACCAGCCCCTTCTGCCGGTTCCAGTCCTGGATCAAGGAGGTCGAGCGCTTGACGTCGAGTGGGCCGCCGTCGGTGTAGCGGGGCAGCCCGAACAGCCAATAGCCGTCGGTGTCGGTTGCCTGATGGCGCGCGCCGAACGTCAGCGTGGTGTCCTGCCCGACATCGGCGTCGATCACGCCGTAGAACAGCGGCGACCTGGACTTGGTGCCATCGTAGAAGTAGTGCCGGTCCTGATAGGCCGTGACAATGCGTCCGCGCACCGTGCCGGCGGTATTGATGGGGCCGCCGCCATCGAACTCCATGCGATAGTTGTCCCACGCCCCCGCCGTGGCGGTCATTTCCAGGTGGCCCTCGCCGCGCGGGCGCTTGCGCACCATGTTGATCGCGCCGCTGGGGTCGGCCGAACCCAGCATCAAGCCGCCCGCGCCGCGCAGCACTTCGACCCGGTCGAACACCGCGGTATCGATGGGCAGCCAGCCCACCGGCGCATAGACGATGCCGGCCACGCCGTCGACCAGGTAGTTGTTGTCATCGACCGTGAAGCCGCGTATCGAGAACTTGTGGTTGCCGAAGTTGCGTGCCGTCTTGGTCACGCCGGTGGTCTGCGCCAGCGCCTCGTCCAGAGTGGTCAGGTTCTTGTCGTCCAGTTGCCGCCGCGTGATCACGCTGACCGACTGCGGCGTTTCGCGGATCGACTGCGCCAGCTTGCCGATGGTCAGCGCCCCGCTCGTGTAGGAACCCGTCAGTTCCGTGGTCGGGTCGCGCAGGGCGCCACCGCTGACCGTAACCGCCTGCAACGTCACGGCATCGCCCGCGGACTGGCCGCTGGCGGTCAGGGTGAATACGTCGGGCCGGCTGCTGTTGACCCGCACGTGGGTGCCGGCCAGCAGCCTGTCCAGCGCCTCGCGTGGCGTGTAGCGGCCGTCGACGGCCGGCCCCTGCTGGCCAGCCACCGCCGCTTCATCGAACAGCACCTGATGCCGGGATTGCTCCGAGAACAGCCTCAAGGCACGGTCCAGCGGTTGGGCCGGAATACTGAACTGCATTCGCGGCGCCGGTTGCTGCGCCTGCGCCAGCGGCGCGGCCATGGCGGCCACCGCCCCCGCCACCAGCAGCGGAACCGCCCTGGCCCGCATGCCGGCGGTCAACGCGCCACCCGCCAGCGCGCTTCTCAACATACCCCGTCCCATTCCCACTCCCACTCACTGTTGTTGACCGATACCGGCCTTGCAGGGGTAAACGGATTTCAGGACGGGATTGGGAACCCCGGCAAAAAAATAAATTCCAGCGGGCGCCTGGCGGCTCAGCGCGCTAGGATCAGATAGCCGCCATCGGGCGTGCGCGCCACCCGCAACGGCAACAGGTCCGGCAACGCTTCCACAAACGCGGCGGGCGCCGTGGTGGCGGCAAAGCCCGAGACCGGCAGGGATTTCAGTCCTGGCGATCCCAAGGCTATCGGCCTGCCCAGGTATTGGGCCACCTCCTGCGCCACCTCGCCCAGGGGCGTGCGCCGGAACACCAATCGGCCATTGCGCCATCCGCCGATGCCGTCGGCGGCCACGGCCGTCGTCTGGTAGGAGGCCGCGCGCGTGTCCACCGACACGCCTTGCTCGGCACCCAACGCCAGTTCCGTCCCGGCCTTGGCGCGGTCCGGCTGCACCCGCACCCGGCCATGCAGGACCTTGACGAACACTTCATCCGGCGTCGTGCGCACGTTGAAGGCCGTGCCCACCACCGTGACGCGGCTCTGGCGCGCATCCACGGTGAAGGGCCGGCCGCTGTCCGGCGCTACCTCGAAGAAACCCTCGCCCTGGTTCAGCACGACCTCGCGACGGCCCGGGTAGTAGCGCACCTGCAGCGTGCTGCCGAAATTCACGGCGATATGGGAACCATCGGGCAAATCCACCTGGCGCATCTCGCCAGCGCCGGTGCTGACCTCCAGCACATACCCGGGCGTGTTGGCCCAGTGGTACCCGCTGACGCCCGCGCCCACCACCAGCATGGCACAGACGGCGGCCAGGGCACGGGAGAAAACCGCCTGGCCCATCAGCCCCCGCCACCCGCGCGGCGCCGCGGCGGCCGGCCGATCCGACGCCAGCGTGGGCCGTGGCGTGTCCGACAGATCCCGCCAGGTACGCGACACCTGTGCGTAAGCCCCGCGGTGCGCCGGACTGGCGGCCAGCCAGGCGTCCAGGTCGCGCTCGTCCTGGGTCGACCAACTGGCATCCTGGCGGCGCACCAGCCATTCGGCCGCCGCCTCGTGCAAGACGAGCAGGTCGGAAGGAGCGGAGGAAGGGGAGTCGGTCATGACGAGGCGGCGTCGCTATTGTTGTTCTTGTCCGGCCCGCCATCATCGGCGGCGGACCGATGCATCTGCTGCATCTGCGCAACCGTAGCATAGTGCACACGGACCTCGCAGTAGGCGATGGCACGCGCCAGGTGCTTGACGACCATGCGCCGCGAGATCTGCATGCGGCTGGCGATTTCATCCTGCGTCAGTCCATCGAAACGGCTCAGGACGAAGGCTTCGCGCTGGCGCTCCGGCAATTCGCGCAGCGCTTCGCCCAGGCGTTGCAGCCGCTGCTGGTGCGCGGCCGCGCGCAGCGGACACGACGCCTCATCCGCCACCCAGGCCTGTGCATCCGCTTCGACCTCGTCCAACGACACCGTGCGCAGGCGGCGGCCGGCCTCGCGCTCTCGGAACTCGTCGGCGACCCCATTCAGAACGGTCCTGCGCAGATAGGCGCCCTGTTCGTCGATGGAATCCAAGGCCGGATTGGCGGCCACCCATTTGACAACGCCATCATGCAGCGCGTCTTCGGCGCTGCCGATGCTGCCCTTGAACCGCGCCAGGCCGCGTAGCAGCGGCAGGCGCCAGCGCGTGTAGGCCTTGGCGATGCCGCCCGGGCTTTCGTTATCGGCCTCGGCAGGCGCGGCGGTGCCGTCCGAGGCCAGCAATGGATTGCGGCTCATGCCGCCCGCCCCGTCCATGCCGGCCGGATCGGCCACGGCGACGCCGGCCTGGGCGATGCCAGTGCCATGCAAGCGGTGCGAAGAGGGAACGGCAGAAGCAACACGGAGACCACGGATGAGCCGGCGGACCGCGACGCGCCGGGCGCGGGCGGGTTGATCGTCGCGGCATTGTACTGAGATTTATTCTCAACATCTATTCGATTGCCCCGGGCGCGCCTGGCCGAGGGGCCGTGCCGGCCCCTGCCCGCGCTGGCCGTCCCTCCCGGGCTCCGCCATGACTTGCTAAGATGCCAGCAACCGGCAATTTCATATCCCTGCCTTCCGGAGCCACGCCTCTTGACGCGGATACTCACGACCCTGCTCTCCCTTGCCGCGCGGGCGCTGTTCTTCGCCTGCCTGGCCTCCCCCGCCCTCGCCGCGCCGCCCACGCTGGCGCAGTGCAACGGCATCAAGGACCTGGCCTTCGTCGCCCACCTGGACGACGACCTGCTGTTCATGAACCCGGACATCGCCTCCAACATCGCGGCCGGCGGCTGCGTGCGCGTGGTCTATCTGACGGCCAGCGACGCCGGTGAAGGCGACACTTACATGCTGGGCCGCGAGCGCGGTGTGCGCGCCGCCTACGCCTACATGGCGCGCCAGCCCGATCTCTGGAAAGAAAGCGCCGGCCGCGTCGGCCCGCGGCAGATTGCGCGCTTCACCCTGAGCGGCAATCCGCGCGTGCAACTGTGGCACCTGCGCCTGAAGGACCCCTGGCTGGGCAAGGGCTGGGGCAGCCTCACGCCGCTGAGCCGCACCGAATCCGAACCGGGGCAAATGGTGGACACGCTCGGCCCCTACCCCGAGGTCTACTCGCGCGAGCAACTGGTCGACACCCTGGCCGAACTGATCCGCCAGTATCAACCGACCACGGTGCGTCACCTGGACGACACCATCACGGTGCCTTACACGCAGTTGTGCTGGCGCTGCGCCGGACACGGGCATCCCGACCATATCGCCAGCGCGCGGCTGGTGCGCGCGGCCATGCTGCGCGCGCCCGGCAACTATGCCGAGACCGGCTACATCGACTACCCCAGCCAGGAACGCGCCAGCAACCTCGCCGAAAACGAAATCGCCACCAAATCGGTGATCTTCCAGCACTATGCCTGGAACGACTACCACTATTGCGCCGGCCCCACGGGCTGCAAGGAGCCCGCCGGGCCGGCCGCCGCCTGGGTGCAGCGCGCCTACTACGTGTCACGGCAGGACATGCCGCCGCAGATCTATCCGGATGGACGCGACGGCCTGGTGGTGTTCGCCGCCGGCGAAACCAATGCCGCCGTCAACCGCTGGGACTCGGGCCAGCGCCGCTGGCAGAGCCTGGGCGGGCGCACCAGCGGCCCGCTGGTCACGTTCGGCCACGCCGACGGCACCGCCGGCCTGATGGCGCGCGATCCCCTGGGCGGGGTGTGGGCCAACAAGCAGCGCCACGATGGCACCTGGCAGGGGTGGCAGGCACTGGCCGGCATCCGCGTCACGCAGATCCCGGCCGTGGCGCCGCGCGGCGAGGCCGCCGCCGTGGCTCTGGGCTACGACGGCCTGCTGCACTGGATCGCGCCCTCAGGCATCGACGGCAGCTGGAGCACCTGGCAAAGCCTGCCGCCGCTGGACGGCGCCACCGGCGCGCCCGCGGTCGTGCGTGGCAACGATGGCCGCTACATCGTGTTCGCATCGGCGGGCGGCGGCCAGCTGTTCTACACCCGCCAACGGCCCGCCGCCAAAGGCCAGCGCCCCGACTGGCAGCCCTGGCGCCGCATCCCCGCGCCCCAAGCGGCCGGCGGACTGGCCGCGATCCGCAACCATGAACACCGGGTCGAACTCTATTTCCGCCAACGCGCCAACAATCACCTGACCCGCCTGGAAGAAGCTGGCGATACCACGGACATGGACATGGACTGGAGCGCGCCCGCCGACCTGGGCGTGCCCTATATCGGCCGCCCCGCCATCGACGCCGATGCCCAGGGCAACGTGGTCCTGGCGATCCTGGAACGCGCCGATGGCCCGCTCTGGCTGGTCGAACGCGGCAAGCCGACGCGGCTGGAGGCCGAGGCCGCGTCACCGCCGGCGCTCCATCTCATCAATGGCACGTTGTATGTGGTGGCGCGCATGGCGGGCGGCCCCCAGCGTTACCAGGTGCTCTCGCGCCGCGATGGCCAGTGGGCCGCCAGCCTGACGCTGGACGGCATGCCGGCCACCGGCGGCGGCCCCTTCGCCAACCTGGCCGCGCGGCCCGCGGACCTGCCCAAGCTGGGCGCCAACGACAGCCACAACGCCGTGGTGATACGGCCATCCCCCTCCGAGCCGGGCACCTTGACGCAGGAACCCATGCCCACGCAGGCCTCGCGCGCCGCCACCCCGACCCATACGCAATGACAACCCCGACATCCGACATGCTCCGTTCCCTGTCCGCCCTGGCCGCCCCCCTGGCGCTGGCCGCCTTGCTCGCCCCCGGCGCCGCGCACGCCGCCCGTGACGCCTGCCCGCAGGCCGAGGCGATCGTGCGCGCGGCCTATCCCCAGGCGCCCGCCGCCGACAAGGACGGCAACCTCCTTCTTGGCCGCGACAACATCGTCATCCGCATCGCCGACGCCGATTACGGCGAGCCTTTCGCCGTGATCTGCAAGACGTGGCCGGCCCACCCCGACCTGCTGCTGGCGGCGATTCCACTGATGCAGGACACGCCCAACCAGGACGACGGCCACACGGGCGACCTGCGCATCCTGGTGCTGGACCGCGCCACCCTGAAGACGCGCCATGACATCCTGCTGCCCGGGGTGATGTCGGACGATGCCATACGCATCACCAACGTATCCTTCGACACCGCCCGTTATGACCTTGCCCCGGGCCGCCGCGCCTTCGGCTTGCGGATCTCCCACGTCGGCGCCTCACGCGCCAATCCCTTCGACGAAACCAGCCTGCGCCTGTTCGATATCGGCCCCAAGGGGCTGGCGATGGTGCTGGACGGCCTGATCGCCAGCCGCTCGACCGGTGAATGGGACACCAACTGCGCCGGCAGATTCAACAGCCGCGTGGTCACCCTGTCCGTGGGCGACACGGCCACCCACGGATACCGCGACCTGGTCACGAGCGAGTCGTACGAGTCGAGCCGCGCGGCCTTGCAGAAAGGCGACTGCCAGGAAAAGGTCGTCGACAAGGGCAAGACCCCGCGCACGCTGAAGTTCGACGGCCAGCGCTATCAGATCCCGGAGAAGTTGCGGTCGCTGGACCGGGACAACGCGGGGTAGCCTGGCGCCGACGCTCGCGCGCAATCAGCGTTTGGGCCTCGGATACTCCAACTGCAATGCCACGAAATCGGCTGTCGCCTGGCCGTAGCGATCCTGCAGCAGATCCAGCATGCGGGCGAGCGCCGCGCGCGGCTCCCCCTCGGCCACGGGCTTTTCCGCGAGCCACGGCAATGACGCCTCGCCGGCATCCGCCCCGTCGTCTGGCAGATAGACCAGGCCGCTCGCCAACGTGACCGGCCCCGCATCGCCGGTTCTTCCAACGATCGAGGTCCGGTAGCTGCGGGCGAACGCATCGGCGGCAAGCGCCAGATACAGATCATCGGCGCCGGGCGCCAGCCGCGCCACCAGAGTTTCATGGCGCCAGAACGCCACCGCATTGGCCGCCGCGGTGTATAGATGCCGCGGCCCGAGACGGAACCCCTCTCCGGGGTGCGGCCCGCCCCACTCGCCCTCCCCCAACTCCCGCGCCAGCGATTGCGCCCGCGACCGGCCCGCCAGCGCCTGCACCAGCGCCAGCGACACCGGAATCGAGGCGCTGACACCCGTGGTGGTCACGACATTCCCGTCGGCCACGTAGCGCCGATCCTGACGCCATCGCACGCCGGGAAAGCCGTCGGCAAGGGCGCCGCGGGAATACCAATGCGATACCGCCTCGCGGCCCTCCAGCAAGCCGGCCCGGGCCAGCACCCAGACCCCATCGCAGATTCCGATGACCACCGCGCCCTTGCGGGCCTGGCCCGCCACCCACGCCAGCAATCGTGGATCGTCGTCATCGTGCACGGCCGGCACGATGACGTAGTCGGCGCCATCGGGATAGCGCTGGTCGAAAGCGGCGATATCGGCGTCGGGGCGCGCCCGCAATGCCGGGAAAAAGCGCACGGGTCCCGGCTCCAGCCCCAACGCCCACACATCGGCGCCGCCGGCGCGCTTCAATACGGCGTACGGCACCACGAAATCCACCAACTCGGTGTTCGCGTTGTGCGCGATCACGGCAACCACCGGCCTGCGCGACGGATCCGCGGACAGGCGCGGGCCTGGCAGCGCCTGCCCCGCTTGCGGGCGGGACAGGGGAGCCGGCACACCGCCTGGATCGCGCCACACAAGCGTCGCAATGACGACCGGCACGCACGCCAATGCGCACCACAAAACCGAACGACGCCCCTTGCCCGACATCGGTGTACCCCTGCATTCGACGAGGCCCGGCCTCAACCCGGCGAGACTAAAACATCCGCAAGGCTGGCAGCAATGACAAGATTCCGCCGTTTTCTGCCACTGGCCGTTACCATGGCGGCTGTTCCTCCCCTCCCGTCCCTCATGTCGCTCCCGCTCCCGCCAGCCGACAGGTCGCGCCTGATCGCGATCCTCGCCTTCCCCACCGCGCAGCATCTGGACATTGCGGGTCCCGCCGATGTCTTCGCGATGGCCGGCGCGCTGGGCGTGGATACCCCCTACCGCGTCGTCGTCCTGTCCGGCGCCGGCGGCCCCATCACGCTGTCGAACGGGTTGACCTTGCACACGGAAGCCGCCGCCAGCGTCGCCCCCGCCAGCGTCGACACGCTGATCATCGCGGGCGGCGAACGGGACGGGTTGATGCATGCCGGAGCGGATCAAGCGTTGCGAGCCTGGCTGGACCAGGCGTGCCCGCGTGTGCGCAGGCTGGCCTCGGTATGCACGGGCGCATTCCTGCTGGCCCACTGGGGCATGCTGGCCGGTCGGCGCGTGGCGACCCACTGGCGTTCCGCGCAGTTGCTGGCGGGGCATTTCACCGACCTGGATGTGGATCCCGACGCGTTGTATGTCCAGGACGGCAGGCTCTGGACCTCGGGCGGCGTGACCGCCGGCATCGACATGTGCCTGGCGATGGTCGAGCAGGATGCGGGCCGCTGGCTGGCCTCTCGCGTGGCGCGCCAATTGAACCTGGCGTTGCGGCGGCCCGGCAACCAGGCGCAGTATTCGCTTATTCTGGAGGGGCAGGCCGGCGCCTATGGCGAACTGGTCGATTGGCTGCGCCGCCACATGGCCGAGGCCATCAGCGTCGAACGCATGGCCCAGGCGGCGGGCCAGGCGCCCCGCACCTTCCATCGTGGATTCACACGCGCGACCGGGTTCACGCCGCGCGCCTTCCTGGAAGCGTTGCGGCTGGAAACGGTACGCGCGGGCCTGGATGCCAACCAGTCGCTCAAGGCATTGGCAAGGACCACCGGATTCCGTTCCGAGGGGCAACTGTCCAAGGCCTTCCAGCGGCGCTTCGGTCTCACGCCCTCTCAGTATCGCGGCCGCGCTCAGGCGACTTGAGCCTGCGCATGCCGCCCACCGCGGCGGAGCGTCTGGCGCGCCGCGGGCTCACGGACAGCATCTACCGCGGCCCCGCCTGCCTGAGCGTTTCCTGCACGTCTTCGAGTTTCTGTCGAAGCTCCAGCAACTCCGCCTCGACCAATCTGAACAACCCCGAGGCCACCTCCGCGTGCAGCGCGAACGCGGCTTTCACGCCGTCGAGATCATTCGCGGTGTCCATCAGCCTGGCTACGGTGACCAGACTCTGATTCAAGGCCGCCAATCTGACTGTCATGGGTGAGTGCTCCCATCGGATTTGATTGGAAATCCATCCCGCGGCGGAGTCCGCCCCCTCAGCTACCCTGATGTCCGCCAGACCGTCGCGGCCATCGGACCGCCGGCACGCCGTTCAGCGCGGGCCGGGCGAACAGGTAACCCTGGAAACGCTCCACCCCCGCCGCCTGCAGCCAACGCCACTCTTGTACCCGTTCCACGCCCTCGGCGACGGGCGTGATTCCCAACGCCGCGCACACTTCGACAATCGCGCGCACAATCGCTTGCCGCGGGCCATCCGAATGGATGTTCTGAATGATCTTGCGATCGATCTTGAGCTTGTCCGGCTGAAAATCCGCCAGCAACGACAGGCCGGCGAAGCCCGCGCCGAAATCGTCAATGGCCACGCCAATGCCGGCGCGGCGCAACCGCTCGATGGCCGCGCCGAAGTCGCCCTGGTTCACGATGGCCTCCTCCTCGGTGATCTCCACGATCACCTGCCGGGGCGACAAGCCGCACCCCGCGATCTGCTCGACCAGGAAGTCCACCGCGGACGGATCGGCAACCAACGACATGGGCAACAGATTCACCGACAGCTTGATGTCGTCCAGATGCAGGCGGCTTGCCAGGCGAAACGCGGACGCCTTGGACTCCAGGTCGATCCGGTAGCGCTGGTCTGGCGGCACGGACGAGAACAGCTCCTGCGGCGATCCGCCGGACGGACCACGAATCAGGAATTCGAACGAACTGATCACCCGCCGCATCGGCTCGACGATCGGCTGCAGGGCGAACTGGTAGGCTTGGTCCGCGCCCAAGCCAGGCTCGGGCAAGGCGGCGTCCGCCTCGAATCGCCAGCCCGCCCCATCGTCGCCATCAGCGATGAGGCGGGTTTCCCGCGTGAGCGCGTACCAGGTCAGAATCCTGGCGACCCGGTCGTCGCTGGCAGCCAGCCTGGCCTGTTTTTTCATCTTGTCGAGGATGAGCGAGGGCACCCGCGCCGCCTCGAACTCACGCAGGTCGATCATTGCCATCTGATCGCCCTCGAAACGGCGAAACGGTCCCTGGTCGCGCAGGAGCCGCACAACGCTCCCATGCCGCGGGTCGCGTTGGATCGTGTCGAACAGCGCCTCCACCGCCTGCGGCGGCCCTTCCAGCAACTGGACGAAGTGACTGCCGTCGAAAAGCAGGATGCCGGTGACGTTCAACGACGCGTTGCGCACCCTGGCCTTCCGTATGAGAAGGTCGAAATCGTCAGCGCGCATGGCGCTACAGAGCCGGCTGCGGTATATCAAGGTGGATAACATGGCGCCCCCTTTGTCACCGGTGCCTGCATGGTCAATGGCAAGAGTTTACGTCGGCGGCCCGCCGAGCGTCACCGGTTCGCACGCCGCCGCGCGCCGTCCGGTGGGTTGCGACCAGCGCCAACGAGAGCGTGGCGACGCCGCTCAGCGCGATGAAGGCCGCGCCGTACCCATGGTGTTGCGCCACCCAGCCGCCCAGGGCCGGACTGAGCGCCGCGCCCACGCCCTGGATGGCCATGACCGCCCCCAACCCCGCATTGACATGCCCGCTTCCGCGCAGGATCGATGCCACCAGCCCCGGCAGCGCCACGCCCATCAGGCCGGCGGCGACGCCATCCATCATCTGCACCGGCACCAGCGCGCAAGCGGCGGGCAAGGCCGCGGCCAGCAGTCCGCGCAGCGGCAGCACACAGCACGCCAACGCGAGCAGCCGCCAATAGCCATACTGCCGGGCGTGGCGTCCGGCCAGCAGCGCCACCGGAATCATGACCAGTTGCGCGACGATGATCGTCAGCGCCGTATAGGCGCTGGGATCGGCCTGGCCGCGCGCAACGGCGGACTGCCCCAGCAGAGGCAGCATGGCCGCATTGCCAAGGTGGAACAGCATCATGATCAATGCCACCCGGCGCAGCGCTTTCGAGCGCGACAGCACTTGCCAGATGCCAGGCGCCGGTTGCGGGCCCACCGGGGCCGAGGCCGCGGGCTCGGCCCCGCGAGCGACATCATGGTCGATCGCCGACGGTCGGATGCGCCCCAGGCAGACGAACGCCCCGCATGGCACCACCACCATCAACACGAAGACCGCCGAAAGGCCCCAGCGGTAGCCGGCCAGGCCCGCCAGCGCCGCGGCCGCGACGTTGCCCGCGTGGTTCCAGGCCTCGTTCAGCCCAAGCTGGCGCGGCAGGCCGCGCGGACCGACCAGCCCCAGCGTCAGGCCCATGATGGCCGGCGCGAACAGGGCGCCAATAATGGCCGCGAGGATCTGCGTGGCGGCCGCCACGCTGGCCACCGGCTGGGCCCACAGCGCCAGGTTGCAGGCGATCAGGGCCAGGGTGGCGCCGGCCAGCAGGCCGCGCTTGCGGCGCGAGGCATCCACCCACGCGCCCATCGGCGTGGTGGCCAGCATGCCCGCCAGGCCGGCGGCCGTCATCAGGTAGCCGATGGCGTCGGCGTGCCAGCCATGGCCCAACAGGAACACGCCCAGGAACGGGCCCAGCCCGTCGCGCACGTCGGCCAGGAAGAAGTTGACACCCGCCAGCCAGCGCTGCGAGTCGGTGTCCGTTTGCGCGGTCGTCATGATCGTTTCCTAGGGCAAGGGGCCCTTGAAGACGAAGAACGCGCCCAATCCGATGCAGCCAAAACCGACCAGGTGATTGAGCGTCAAACGCTCGCCCAGGTAGAAGACCGAGAACACGGCGAACACCGTCAAGGTGATGACCTCTTGCATGGTCTTGAGTTCGGCGGCGCTGTAGACGACATGGCCGATGCGGTTTGCCGGCACCGCGAAGCAATATTCGGCGAAGGCGATCAGCCAGCTGGCCAGGACAACGACATACAACGGACGTTCGCCGAACTTGAGGTGTCCATACCAGGCGAAGGTCATGAAGACATTGGAGACCAGCAGCAGGGCGACGGGCAGGAGCTTGGGAGACATCTTCGAAAATCCCGGGGGAATGAGGGGCAGGCCGCCGCGCGGCGGCCCGGTCAGGAAGAACGCGGCAGCGCTCAGGGCGTGCGGTCATACAGCGGCTGCAGCGCCGACAGGCTGGTCCCTACGCTGATCGCTTCCAGCGACGTGCCCAGGGCGTTGCGCGTTCCCAGGCCGTCGGCGGCGAACGGCGCGCCGGGCAGTACCGACAGTCGCAGGCTCTCCGGCGGGAAGCGGACGATGCTGCCGTCGGTCAGGATGACGCCGTTGGCCTCGCCGCGCGGGCCGGTCAGCACGGCATCGACCTGGCCTTCCACCCGTTGCGGCCGCAGCGCCTGGGCGCGCAGGTGCGGCGGCAGCGGCCGTCCCGCGTCCGGCGGCGGCGGTTGGTCGTAGACGGTCTGGCCGCTGGTGGCATTGACGATGGCGTCGGCCTTGACGCTGCCGCGCGACTGCGGGCGGCCGATGACGCGGACGGCGTCGCCCGGCTTGATCGCCGCGCTGAGCGCCTGGGACAGATGCGGCGGAAACCGCACCACGGTGCCGTCGGCCAGCCGCAGGCCGTCGACCTCGCCGTAGGGATTGATCAGCAGACGCTGGACCTGGCCCTGCGCCACGACCGGGGCGGCGGCGCCGGGCGCGGGCGGCGGCATCGCGGCAACCGGCGGCGGGGGCACCGCGCCGGCAGGGGTCGGGGGCT
>NZ_CADIJL010000005.1 GCF_902859695.1 Achromobacter ruhlandii | reverse complement strand
GGGGCGTCGGCAGTGGCGTCGCGCGCGGCGGGCGCGGCGGCGGACGTCGCGGCCGTCGAAGTCGCGGTCGTCGGCGTAGCCGCGGCATATGTCGCCGCGGCCGGCGCTGCGGCAGGCTGTGCCACGGCCGGCTGGGCCGCTGCTTGCGCGCCGTGTTCCGCCAGCGCCTTGTCGATCGCGCTGGCGTCCTCGCCCGGCGCCAGCAGCACGCCGATCACGGTGTTGATCGGCACCGACGCCGGGCCGGCCTGCACCACGATGCGGCCCAAGACGCCCGCCTGTTCGGCGTTGATCTCGACGATCGCTTTCTCGGTTTCGATTTCCGCCAGCGCCTCGCCCACGGCGACCGTGTCGCCTTCCTGCTTGAGCCATTGGTGCAGCGTGCCGGCGTCGGCATCGGCCGCGACGGAGGGGAGCTTGATAAGGTGTGCCACGTGTAGTTCGTCCTATTCTGCGCGCACGGCCAGGTCGGGCCGGTAGGCCGCCGGGTCGTCGTATTCGACCAGTTCCAGCACATTGCCTTCGGGGTCGCGGAAGAAGGCCAGCCAGGTGCCGGGCCGTACTTCCATTGGCGCCGGTTCGCTGTCGAAGACCACGCCGCGCGCCCGCAGGCGCTCGACGGTGCCGGCCAGGTCACGCACGATGAAGGTGAGGTAGGCGCTGCCCTGGCGGTCCAGGATGGCGGCGCCGCGCACGGCGGGTTCCGGCGCCACGGTCGGCTGCAGCAGCTTGATGCGCTCGCCATACGAGGTCTGCAGGCGCGCCACGTCGTAGCCATGCGGTGTCAGGCCGGTGGCGCGGGCCTTGTCGGCCGGCACGCTGACGCGGTTCACCAGCGTCAGGCCGACCACCTCGGTGTAGAACGCCAGCAGCGCGTCCAGGTCGGCGCAGCAAATGCCGACTTCCATCGGGACGCTCATGCGCAGGGCGGCGCTCATGCGCGTTCTCCCAGGTCGGCCAGCACGTCGTTCAGGCCGGCGATGACTTCCTCGGTGTCGGCGAAGGCCGCGCGTTCCAGCACCTTGGAGATGCTGGGCGAGGCCTCGCCGCCGGTGACGCGCTTGACCGGCTGGTCGAGCCAGTCGAAGTAGCGGCGCTGGATCTCGTCGGCCAGCATGGCGCCGTACGAGGTGCCGCGCGCGCCCTGTTCGACGATCAGCACGTTGTTGGTCTTCTGGATGCTGGCGCCGATGGTGTCCCAGTCCAGGTTGGCGCGGTCCAGCGTGCGCAGGTCGATGACTTCCGCGTCGACGCCGGTCTCTTCTGCGGCCTTGAGCGCGCGGCTGACCATCGACAGGTAGGTCAGCACCGTGACCTTGGAACCTGCGCGGCGCACGCGCGCCTTGCCGAACGGAATGGCGTAGTCCAGGTCGCCGTCGGGAACCTCGCCCGACGAGGCATACAGGTCGACGTGCTCGATCACCAGCACCGGGTCCTTGGAGGCCAGTGCGGTGTTCATCAGGCCGATGTACTCATACGGCGTGGACGGCGCGACGATGCGCCAGCCCGGCGCGGTGGCGAACACGCCGGCCGGGTCCATCGAGTGCTGCGAGCCGTAGCCCGTGCCCATCGCCACCTTGGTGCGCAGCACGAACGGCACGTCGATGTCGCCGCCGAACATGTGGCGGGCCTTGCCGATCTGGTTGAAGATCTGGTCGGCCGCGACCCACATGAAGTCGGGATACATGAATTCCACCACTGGCTTGTAGCGGCCGTCCATGGCCAGGCCGCCGCCCAGGCCGGCAAAGGCGTTCTCGGAAATCGGCGTGCCCAGCACGCGATCGGGGTACTTGTCCTTCAGGCCGCGCGTGGCGCCGTTGGTGCCGCCCTTCAGGCGGTGCACGTCCTCGCCCAGCACCACCACGCCGGGGTCGGTTTCCATGCGGCGGTCGAGCACGTCGGCCACCGCGTCCACGAACTTGCGCTCGGCGCGGGCGCCGGCGTAGTCGGCGGCGTCCTGGTAGCGCAGGCCGGCCAGTTCCGAGCCGTCGCTGCGCAGGCCCACGTCGCGGAAGTCGGGGCGCGGCCACAGGTCGGCGCGCACGCGGCGCTTGCCGCCGTCGGTGGCCTCGGTCAGCCGGCCCGACACGTCCTTCATCACGTCCTTGCAGCGCTGGCGCAGGGCGTCGACCTCGGCCTGGGTGATCAGCTGGCGGCCGATCATCTCGGCGGCGATCTTGTCGAGCGGATCGCGGCGGCGCCATTGCGCCTCTTCTTCCTTGCTGCGGTAGCCGAAGGCGCTGCCGGGGAAGGGGCCGTTCTGGTGGAAGAAGCGGTAGACGTCCACCTCGATGATGGTGGGGCCGTTGCCGGCGCGCATGTGCGCCACGGCTTCCGACATGGCCAGGTGCACGGCCAGCGGATCCATGCCATCGACCTGCCAGGCCGGGATGTTGAAGGCCTGGCCACGGGCCGACAGGCGCGGCTCGGCGGTCGATTCCTCCACCGTGGTGGACACGGCGTAGCGGTTGTTCTCGATGAAGAAGCACAGCGGCGTCTTCCACGCGGCGGTCAGGTTCATCGTCTCGAGCACCGAGCCGATGTTGACGGCGCCGTCGCCGAAGTACGTCACGGCCACGCGGTCGGTGCCGGCGTGCCGGTGGGCCCAGGCCGCGCCGGCCGCCAGCGGCACGCCGCCGCCGACGATGGCGTTGGTGCCGAGCGCGCCGGCTTCCAGCCAGCGCAGGTGCATGCTGCCGCCGCGACCGCGGCAGTAGCCCTGCGCCAGGCCCATGATCTCGGCCAGCGTCTTGTGCAGCACTTCGTCGATGGCGGGCGTGAGCGGGTTGCGCGGATCCAGGCCCAGCGGCGCGACGTGTTGCAGGGCCTTGGCCAGGAACTGGTGGTGGCCGCGGTGCGAGCCGTTGATCTGGTCGCCGGCGCCCAGCGCCAGCACCGAGCCGACGGCGCCGCCTTCCTGGCCCACCGACGAGTGGGCCGGGCCGTGCACCAGGCCTTCGGCGGCCAGGTCCAGCACCGCTTCCTCGAAGGCGCGGATCCAGTGCAGCTGCGTCAGCATGGTGGCCAGCAGCGCCGGGTCGGCCTGTTGCCAGTCCGAGGCCTCGACCGTCAGTTGCCGCCAGGGCGCCTGGGAACCAAGCGGTTGGTAGGTGGCCATGAGTGAATCTCCAGAATGTAGGTAAGCGGTCAGAGGTAGCTGTAGCGGCTCCAGCCGCCATCGGCCACCAGGGTGTGTCCGGTGATGTAGGCGGCCTGGCTGGACGCCAGGAACACCGCCAGGTCGGCCATTTCGGCCGGCTGCGCCAGGCGCCGCAGCGGCGTGCGCTGCTTGAGGCGTTCGGGGTCGAGGCGGCCGCGCGCGGCCAGGTCGCGCACCAGGTCGGTCTCGACGTAGCCGGGCGCCAGCGCGTTCACGCGCACGCCCGCCGGGCCCCATTCCACCGCCAGGGTCTCGGTCAGCAGCACCACCGCGCCCTTGGTGGCGCAATAGGCGGCGCGGTCGGGCGCGGCCACCACGCCGTACATCGAGGCCAGGTTGATGATGCAGCCCTCGCCCTTGGGCACCATGCGGCGGCCGGCGGCCTGGGCGCACAGGAACACGCCGGTCAGGTTGATGTCGACGGCGCGGCGCCATTCCTCGGGGGTGACTTCCAGCGACGGCTTGTTGGCCGAGATGCCGGCGTTGTTGACCAGCACGTCGATGCCGCCCCAGGCCTGCTCGACCTGGGCGAAGGCGCGTTCCACGGCGTCGGCATCGGTGACCGAGGCCTGCGCGGCCAGGGCCTCGCCGCCGGCCGCGCGCAGCCCGGCCACGGCCGCGTCCAGCGCTACCGGGTCCATGTCCAGCAGCGCCACCCGCGCGCCCTGGCGCACGAACGCCTCGGCCGTGGCGTAGCCGATGCCTTTGGCGCCGCCGGTGATCACCACGTTCTTGCCGCGCAGATCGGCGTGGCGTACTTCAGGGGTATTGTCCAAGTGCTTGCCTCTACAGATGCGTTAGGCGGTCAGACCGCCAGCCATTCCTGGACCACGTCCTGGCGCTCATGCAGCTGCGCGGGCGGTCCTTCGAAAACGATGCGGCCATGGCCCATCACGCTGACGCGCGTGGACACTTTCAATGCGATGGTCAGCTTCTGCTCGACCAGCACCACCGACACGCCGCGCTGGTGGATGTCGCGGATCACGTCGGCGATCACTTCCACGATCTTGGGCGCCAGGCCCTCGGTGGGCTCGTCGATCAGCATGACCTTGGGGTTGCCCAGGAGCGAGCGGCACATGGTCAGCATCTGCTGTTCGCCGCCGGACAGGTTGCCGGCGCGGGTATTGCGGCGTTCCTTCAGGCGCGGGAAATAGCCGAACATCTGTTCGATGGTCCAGGCCGGCGCGTCGGGCCGGACGGGCTGTTCGCCCATGCGCAGGTTCTCGTCCACCGTCAGGTTGGCGAACACCTCGCGCTCCTCCGGCACGAAACCCAGTCCGGCGCGGGCGATCTCGAAAGGCCGCTTGTTGGTGATGTCGCGCCCTTCGATGGCGATGCGGCCGCCCGTCACGTCCACCAGCCCCATGATGCTTTTCATGGTGGTGGAGCGGCCGGCGCCGTTGCGGCCCAGCAGGCTGACCACTTCGCCGCGGCCCACCGTCAGGTCGATGCCGTGCAGGATGTGGCTCTTGCCGTAGTGCGCGTGCACGCCTTGCAGGGCCAGCAGGGGGGATTGCATGCTCATACCGTTTCCTCTCCCAGGTAGGCTTCGCGCACGCGGGCGTCGCCGCGGATCTCGGCGGGCGTGCCGGTGGCCAGGATCTCGCCGTACACCAGCACGCTGATGCGGTCGGCCAGCGAGAACACCACCTGCATGTCGTGCTCCACGATCAGCAGGGTGCAGTCGCGCGTCACGTCCTTGATGAGTTCGACGGTGTAGTCGACCTCGTGCTGCGACATGCCGGCCATCGGCTCGTCCAGCAGGATCACCTTGGGCCGCGAGGCCAGCGTCATGCCGATTTCCAGCGAGCGCTGCTCGGAGTAGTTCAGGTCGCCCGCGGCGGTGTGCTGCTTGGGCGCCAGACGCACTTTTTCCAGCAGCTGGTCGACGTTCTCGTTGACGGCGCGGTGGCGCGCGATGGGGCGCCAGAAGTTGTAGACCAGGCCGTGCATGCGCAGCACCGCCAGCCGCAGGTTCTCGCGCACCGACAGGCGCGGGAACACGTTGGTGATCTGGAACGAACGCGCCAGGCCGAGACGGTTGATGCGTTCGGGCGGCAGGCCGCCGATCGGGCGCGCGCGCAGGCTGATGTCGCCCGAGGTCGGCGCGAACGAGCCCGACATCAGGTGGAACAGCGTGGACTTGCCGGCGCCGTTGGGGCCGATGACGGCATGGCGTTCGCCGGCCTCGACCTTCAGGTTGACGCCGCGGATGATCTGCGCGTCGCCGAAGGACTTGCGCACGTCGGTCAGGGTCAGGATCTCGTGGCTCATTTTGCGGTCTCCAGCACGGGCGCGGCCTCGGCCTCGCCGCGCCACAGGGCCAGCGCCCAGCGGCAGGCCAGCAGGCCGCCTGCGAACAGCGCCAGCGGCAGCAGCCAGGTCGACAGCGCCAGCGGCGCCCAGTCGTGGCCGAACAGGGAAATGGCGGGCCAGCCGGCATCGGGGTTCATCGCCAGCAGCGAGCGGTAGTCGCGCGCGAACATGCGTTGCAGCAGTTCCACCGAGAACACCGTGGCGCCGGTCAGCAGCAGGCCGCCGGCGACGGACACCACGGCGCGCGGCAGCCAGTCGGCCAGCCCGCGCTGGCGCAGCGACTTGGCGGCGCGCTGCACCAGCCCGACCAGGCCGTCCGGCACGAACAGCATCACCAGCACGAACAGGATGCCCTGGTACAGCAGCCAGGAACGGGTGATGTCGGCCAGCGTCTGCGACAGGAAGGTCAGGATCGAGGCGCCCAGCACCGGTCCCAGGAAGGCGTTGACGCCGCCGATGTAGGCGAACAGCACCGCGTCGGTCGACAGCTTGACCTCGAACAGCACGTAGTTGCCGGCCTCGATGTTCAATGCCTGGAGGCCGCCTGCGATGCCGGCGAACATGGCCGACAGCGCGAACACCATGGTCTTGAGCGTGTGCGGCCGGTAGCCCAGGTAGCGCAGGCGGTTGGCGTTTTCGCGCAGGCCCAGCGTCAGCCGGCCCAGCGGCGTGCGGGTCAGGCCATACAGCGCGGCCAGCGACACCAGCACCCAGGCCAGCACCAGGAAGTACACCTCGACGTCCGAGCCGAAGGTGAAGCCCCAGGCTGGCATGCGCATGGCCGACAGGCCGGCCTCGCCGCCGAACACGCCCTTCAGGTGCGGCGCCAGCGCATGCAGCAGCTCGGCCAGCGCCAGCGTGATCATCGAGAAGTACACGCCGGCGCGCATGGTGGCGAACCAGCCCGCGACCAGGCCGAACAGCAGGCCGGCCACGCCGCCGGCCAGCGGCATCAGCGGTGTCGGCAACAGGCCCGCGCCGCCCAGCGCATTCATGGCGTGGATGGTGGCGAAGGTGCCGACGCCGAAGTAGGCCGCGTGGCCGAAGGACAGCATGCCGCCCTGGCCGGCCAGCAGGTTGAAGGCGCAGGCGAACAGCGCCGCGATCAGCATCTGCACCGCCGCGACCAGTTGGCCGGCGGGCAGCAGCCACGGCAGCGCGCACAACGCGGCCACGCAGGCGAGCAACAGCAGGCCGGCCGTGGCGCGGCGCGAGGAATTCTGGCTCATGCCTGTTCTCCCTTCAGGCCCGAGGGCTTGACCAGCAGCACCACCAGCATCAGCAGGAACGGCAGCGTCGCCGCCAGGCTGGAGATCTTCACCGTCATCAGGCCGCCCACGCTCTCGGCCCACTCGCCGGCGCCGAACAGGCCGAACAGCGTCGCCAGGCTGGCGTCGATGCCGACCGAGAACGAGCTGATCAGGCCGATCAGCAGCGAGGCGATCATGGCGCCTTCAAGCGAGCCCAGGCCCCCCACGACCACCACCACGAACACCAGCACGCCCAGTTCCAGCGCCATGTTCGGATTGGTGGTGTAGAAGGCGCCCGCGACCGCGCCCGCCAGGCCGGCCATCGCCGCGCCCACGCCGAACACGCTCATGAACACCAGCGGCACGTTGTGGCCAAGGGCCTCGGCCATGCGCGGCCGGTAGATGGCCGAGCGCACCACGATGCCGACGCGGGTGCGCGACAGCAGCAGGTAGATCACCGCGAACATCGCCAGCGACACGCCGCCCATCAGCAGGCGGTAGAACGGATAGTCGGCGTCGAACACGCGGAAGGCCGCGAAGTTCAGGAACTGCGGCACGCGGTAGTCGACCGGGAAATCCCCGTAGAACAGCTTGATGAGCTCGGCGACGATGAACGCCAGGCCGAAGGTCACCAGCAGTTCCTGCGCGTGGCCGAACTTGTGCACGCGGCGCAGGAAGAAGCGTTCCACGCCCATGCCGAGCACGCCGGCGATGACGGTGGCCAGCACCAGCGCGGTCCAGAACCCGGTGACGGGCGTCAGGGTATAGGCGGCGTACGCGCCTATCATGTAGAACGAGGCGTGCGCGAAGTTGAGCACGCCCATCATTCCGAAGATCAGTGTCAGGCCCGCCGACACCATGAATAGCAGCAGGCCGTAAATCACGCCGTTCAACAGCGAGACGGTAAAGTATTCCATGTCCGCTCCAAAATCCTTGCGCGCAGGCGCCGGGCGCCTGGCGATCGATCACGCCCTGTTTTTTCCGGCCCCGCGCCGGTGAGCGTTTTATTGGCGAGTGGCCGCGGACGGCATGCCGTCCGCGGCCGTCGCGTCATCAGTCCGGGCGAACCATCTTGCAGGTGGCCTGCACCGGCGCGGACACGTCCGCGGCGGACAGCACCTTGACCGGCTCGAAGCCCATGTCGGTGCCGTCGGCCTTGTACTTGGCGTTCTTGCCGACCTTGGACACCACCATCGGCAGCTGCACCTGGTGGTCTTCGGCGCGCATGGTGTAGGTGCCCAGCGGCGAGGTGTAGGTGACCTTCTCCAGCGCGCGCGCCAGGTCCGGCACCGACAGCTTGCCGTCCTTGGGTTGGACCTGCTTGAGCGCTTCGCCCAGGAAGGTGATGCCGATCACGGTCTGCGGCTCGGTGTAGCTGGGGTAGTGGCCGGTCTTGGCCTTGTAGTCCTCGGCGAACTTGGCGCCTTCCTCGCCCGCGGCCTCGATGTTGTAGGGGTGGGCGATGTAGTGGCCCAGCGCGACCTCGCCGGCGTTGGCGAGGTTGCCGACCTGGTCCAGGAACACGGTGGCAAAGCGCACCTTCAGGCCGGCCGATTGCGTCGCCTTCATCAGCAACAGCAGGTCGTTGGACCAGTTGCCGGTGATGACGGTGTCGGGATTGGCCGAGCGGATGCGGGCCACGTAGGGCGCGAAGTCCTGGATCTTGTTGACTTCGTGCAGCGTCTTGCCGACCACTTCATAGCCGTACTGCTTGGCGAAGCGCTCGGTGGCGCCTTCCATGTCCTGGCCCCAGGAGTAGTTCTGGTTGATGGCGTAGACGCGCTTGCCCAGCGTGCCGTCGGCCGACATGACCGACGCCAGCGCCTTGACGCGCAGGTCGGCGTTGGTGGTGAAGCGGAAGTGGTAGAAGTGGCACTTCTGGCCGGTCAGTTCCAGGGCTTCGCCGCCCACGTTCAGGAACACCACTTCCTTGCCCGGATTGCGCAGGTTGTGCTTGCGCACGTCCTCGGTCAGCTGGCCGGAGATGGCCGAGGACGAGCCCTGCACCAGGATCTGCACGCCTTCGGCGGCCGCGGCGCGGAAACGGTCGGAGGCGCCCACCGGGCCGCCCTGGTTGTCGAACTCGACCAGTTCCAGCGGCTGGCCGTTCCAGCCGCCGGCGGCGTTGATGCGGTCCAACTGGTACTTGACCGCGGCGCGGAACATCAGGCCGGTCGAGGCCTGCGGGCCGGACAGCGTCTCGATCAGACCGATCTTGACGGGCGCGGCCTGGGCCGATGCGGCAATGCCGGCCAGGCACAACAGGCCGGTGGTGAAAGCCAATTTCATGCGTGTCTCCTCCGTGGAACGGGAGTGGTAGGTCCGTGAATCAAGCAAGCTCGCTTAGGAATGCGGCTCTTCTATGCCCAGGAAGCGGGCAATTTCGGTGAGTTGTCCTTCCAGCATGTAGAGGCCGGGATGGGTGCGGCAGCCGCGCGCGGCCGCGGCGCGCAGCAGCGGCGTGTCGACGCGGCTCATCACGGCGTCGGCCACCACGGCGCCGGGCGCCAGGGCATCCAGCGGGAAGGGCAGGGGATCGTTGTCGTCCAGGCCCAGGGTGGTCGCGTTGATGGCGATGTCACAGGGCTCGGGACGCGGGCCGGCCACACTGATGGCCAGGCCGGGATAGTGGCGCGCCAGGCGCTCGGCAAACGCCTCGGCCTTGCCGGGCGAACGGTTGTACAGGCGCAGGCTGGCCGGGCCGGCCTCGGCGATGGCGCAGGCGATGGCCTTGCCGGCGCCGCCCAGGCCCGCCAGGTAGACATGGCGGCCGGCGGGTTCATGGCCCTGGCCGCGCAGGCCGGCGACGAAGCCCAGGCCGTCGAAGTTGCCGCCGGTCAGGCAGCCGTCGCGCAGCCGCACGGCGTTGACGGCGCCGATCAGTTCGGCGGCAGGCGTGAGGGCGTCGCACAGCGCGGCGGCGCTTTCCTTATGAGGCACGGTGACCACCAGTCCGCCCAGGTTGGCCAGGCCGCGCAGGCCCGCGAACAGGCCGGGCAGGCCGGCGGTGGCGACATGGAACGGCACCATGACGGCGTCGATGCCGCGCTCGCGCAGCAGGGCATTGAGCCGCTGGGGCGTCTTGACGTGCGCGATCGGGTCGGCCGCGATCGCGAATACGGTTGTGCTGCCGGTGATTTCCACCTGGTTGTCCCCTGCCTGTCATGCGGCCGTTGGCCGTGTTTTCTTGACGCCCTTGCTTGAAATCGCCAGTTGCTTTACGCTTTCAACACAAGTTGTCAGGCAACTTTATTAAGTTGTCCGATAAATCATAGGGCAAGCGTTTTTCCCGTGTCAAGCGATGCATTTGGCGGTTCAATCGAACCGTTGGCGGCGCCCCGGGAGCGGGCGCGTGCCCCCGAAAAAGCGCTTTGGAGACCGCATGATTTCGTTCGAAGGACAGGTAGTGGCCATCACCGGCGCGGGCAATGGCATCGGTCTGGCGACCGCGCGGCTGATGGCCGCCCATGGCGCCCGGCTGGTGCTCACCGACATCGACAAGGCGCGCCTGGACGAGGTGGCCGCCGAGCTGGACGCCAGCGGCCAGCGGGTGTTCGTGCACGCGCTGGACGTGGCCGCCTCGCACGATTGCGACCGGGTGCTGGAACGCGCCGCGCAGCATTTCGGCGGTATCGATCACCTGGTGCATTGCGCCGGCATCTACCCCGAGCAGCTGGTCAAGGACACCAGCGACGAGGCCTGGAAGAAGCTCATGGGCGTCAACCTGGACGGCACCTTCTATGTGTGCCGCGCCGCACAACGCCACCTGCGCCAGAACGGCTCGATCGTGCTGCTGACTTCGCTGGCGGCGCAGCGCGGCAGCTACGCGCACGCGGCCTATTCGGCCTCCAAGGGCGCGGTGCAGAGCTTCACCCGCAGCCTGGCGCTGGAGCTGGCGCCGCAGATCCGGGTGAACGCGGTGGCGCCTGGCATCATCGCCACCTCCATGACGCACGACCTGATCGGCCAGAAGGGCGCGCAGCTGCTGGAGAGCACGCCGTTGCGGCGCTTCGGCACGGCCGAGGAAATCGCCGGCGCGATCGCCTTCCTGTGCTCGCCGCTGGCCGGTTTCGTGACGGGCGAGGTGATGCAGGTGAACGGCGGCATCTATATCGCGTAAAGTCTGAAACGGCCGCGCCCTTGATTCCGGCAAAATCCTATAATTTTCAAGGGCGCCGCCGCAGTGAAACGTCGAGAATTCCTATAACCACGGGCCGGCGCGTCCCAGGGGCATCCCCGCCGCGAGCCGCCTTCACGTTTTAACGATTCCCCATGCAGCCCACTCAAGCACAGGACTCCGACCCGCAGCGCGCCGCGCCCAGGCATTCGCTTTCGGCGGGCGTGGCCGACGCGCTGGCCGAGCAGATCCGCCAGGGCACCCTGGCGCCCGGCGACCGCCTGCCCACCGAAAAGCAATTGACCGAGATCTACTCGGTCAGCCGCGCCGTGGTGCGCGAGGCGCTGGCGCGCCTGAAATCCGAGGGCCTGATCACCTCGCAGCAAGGCAGCGGCGTGTTCGTCGATCCGAACTTCCAGCGCAACGCCTTCCGCATCGCCGCGCCCACACCGGGCGACAACCAGGACCTGGAACACATCCTGGAGCTGATGCTGTCGATCGAAGTCACCGCCGCGCGCTACGCGGCGCAGCGCCGCACCGAACCCGACCTGAAGAAGATGCGCCAGGCGCTGGTGGGCATGGAGTACGCGCTCATCAACGACAAGCTGGGCGACGAAGAGGACTACCAGTTTCACCAGGCCATCGTGCAGGCCACGCACAACCCGCACCTGGTGGCCCTGAACGACTACCTGGAAGCGAATGTGCGGCGCGTCATCCGCAGCGCGCGCAACAACACGGCGCGCATGTATGCCGAGCGCATGGCGGCCGTGCAGAGCGAGCACCAGGCGATCTTCGCCGCCATCGAGGGCGGGGATCCCGATGCCGCCGGCAAGGCCGCCGAGCAGCACCTGCGCAACGCCGCCGACCGCCTGCGGCTGTTCCAGGCGGAACGTTCGCCGCCGGTCTGACGCGGCCATCGGGCGCCTCGGCGCCCCGGCCACGCCGCTGGCGTCCGCCGCGTTCAGGCGAAGGTCTGTTCCATCTCGCGACGGAACTGCACCGCGGCCGAACGATCGTCGTATTCCACGTCGCTCCAACGGATCGCCTGCGACTGCCGCACCGCGTGCTTGAGCTTGACCTGGTGCGACAGGCCCAGCGGCAGGTAGCCTTCGTCGACCGAGTCGCGCGCCGGCATCAACCGGCCATACACGGTGTAGCCGCCTTCGCCGTCCAGCAGTTGTCCGGCCTGCAGGTCGCGCTTGGCCGTGGCCACCACATCGCCATGCCAGCCGGCCGGCGCCCCCGTGGGCTCGCGCCGCAGGCCGACGCTGGCCACGCTGATGCCCAGTTCCAGCCCGATCAGGTGATAGGGCTTGTACATGGCGGTGTAGTTGCCGCTGGGATCGGTGACCAGGCCATATTCCTTGAAGCAGCGCCGCACGTAGTCGCTGTCGGCCGCCAGCGTCACGTACACGCCCCAGCGCAGGTCGCGGAACACGGGCCGGCCGTCGCGTTCGAGCGAGGAAATCACTTCCACCTGGCCGCGATGGTGCAGGATGCCGCCATCCTCACGCGGCCGCAGCACGCGCGCCAGGTCGTCCACGCCGCAGGGCGGAAAGTGCAGGCCGGACGGCGAGGGCAGCAGGCCGGTGGCGTTGGACACCGCGGCCATCTCGATGGCGCTCTTGGTGCCGTCCAGGAAGCTGTTGAACATCTGCGCGTTGAAGTCGCCGGCCGCCACCATCTCGGCGGTGAAGCCGTAGTACGGCCAGACGGTGTCGGGCGTGGAAGTGTGGAACTCGGGCAGGTACTTGGTGCCCTTGCCGGCCGCCATCACCTCGAAGCCCGCCGCGCGCGCCCAGTCCACCATCTCGCAGATCAGCGCCGGCTGGTCGCCGTAGGCCAGCGAATAGACGATGCCGGCTTCGCGCGCGCGTCGCGCCAGCAAGGGGCCCGCCAGCGCGTCGGCCTCGACGTTGACCATGATGATGTGCTTGCCGTGCTCGCAGCAGGCCAGCACGTGGGCGATGCCGGCGGCCGCCTGGCCGGTGGCGTCGATGACGATGTCGACGTCCGGACTGGCGATGACCGCGTGGGGATCATCGGTGAAATAGACCTTGCCATGCTTGAGCGCGTCGCCGATGCTGGAGGCGTTGAGCGCGGCGGCGGGCCAGCCGACCCGGGTAAGCGCGGCCCGGGCGCGGTCGGGCGTCAGGTCGGCCACCGCCACCAGCCGCATGCCGGGCGTGCGGGGGGCCTGGCTCATGAACATCGCGCCGAACTTTCCGGCGCCCAGCAGCGCTACGCGCAAGGGCTTGTGGTCGGCTTCTCGCTGCTTGAGCAGTCGGTGCAGATTCATGGTGCAGGCTCCTCCAGAGGTGGGGATACAGCACCACAGGATAGTCCCAACCCCGGCCGCTGAACAGGGCCGGCCACCCCGCCGTCAGGATGTCATCCGGCCGTCATTCGTCGGCCGTATACAACTCGCCCGCCAGCACGTTGCGCCAGTTGGCCCAGGTGATGCGCGGACGGTCGGTGACCTGGCGGTTGTAGGGCGCGTCGAACAGGATGTGCTTCCAGCGCGGCTTGACGGCGCCCTGGATCAACGGCTTGTCGTCGATCAGCAGATTGCCGTGCACCAGGGTCTTGTCCTTGGTCAGGATCAGCCGGCTGGTGGCCTCCCGTCCCAGGTGTTTCTCGACCCACAGGTATTTCTCGGCGACGCAGTTCTCGAACTGCGACAGCGGCGAGGTGCAGATGCGCACGTCCATGCCCAGCGCCAGCAGCTCCTGCACGGCTTCCAGCGCCCCCGGCACCGGGGGCAGGTTGCGGATGAAGCCGGGCGCGGTGTAGATGGCTTCGGCCATGCCGCGCAGCTCGGGCGCGTAGTCCTCGCGGATGTAGAAGGACTTGCGATCCTCGAACGCCACCGGCGCGATGTCGGGGTGACGCGCGCGCCAGGCGTCGATGAAGGCGTGTTCGAAGTCGGCCAGCACGCCGTCTTGGTCGAGCAGGATGATCATGGCGATCCTAAGTCGTTGCGACGCGCTCGATTGTGCCAGAGCGCCGGGTCCGGTTTCAGCCGGGTTGCGGCCGGGAGCGGGCGACGACGCGGTAGCGGCTGCCGCCGTCGGTGGATTCGGATGCCACCAGCACCATGCGGTCATAGCGCCAGGTCAGGGGCGGCGGGGCGCTGGCGGGCGGATCGTGGCGTTCGATGTTGCGCAGCAGCGTGACGTGGGGGCGGAACGGCTGGGTTGGCGGCGTGAAGCCAAAGGCCGACAGCCACAGCCAGAGGCCGTCATGGCTGGCCTGCAGCGCATCCGGTGTCTGCGCCGGGCCGGCCCACAGGATGCGGGGGCGGGCGAAGACGCCGTACCGATCGAGGGTGACGCTGCCGGGTTGCAGGCGGTGGTAGGGAGTGGCGTCGATCAGTTCGTTGGCGATTTCGCGCTCCACCTGCCCCAGGAAGGCCAGGGTCATGTGCAGGGTTTCGGTGCGCATGGGGCGGCCGTGGCTGTGCGGCTGGGCTTGGGTGGCCCAGGTGGACAGGGTGTCGGCCAAGTCAGGCTCGGGCCACAGGGCGTAAAAGAGGCGGAGGGGCGACATGGCGGAGATTGTGCCCGATCCGTGGCGCCGGGGTAAGACACTACTGAACCGTGGGCTTGTTGCTTTGACAGTTGATTGCGGGCGGGGAGGCTATTAGGAATTGTCTGATTTCGATAATCCTTACGAATTGCTGTAATGCCTTCCGCAATAAGGCGATGTCGCCGCGATTTCCTCCCCGCCTCCTTTCTTCCGATCAGAGCATTTTTATGAAGAACACCCTCCTGAACGCCGCCATGCTGTGTGGTTGCACCTTCTCCGCGGCGTCGTTCGCGGCCGACCCACCCGCTGCTGCTCCTACCTATTCCGCGGGCGAGGTGCGCGGCCAGTTGGCCGTCGAGCTGACCATCGGCAAGGGCTGCGAAGTGGTAAATGGTTCGGTCAACGGAGCCAATGCCTTCGGCACGCTGAGCTTTGGCGAGGTGTCGTCGCTGACGAACAACTCGATCGATGCGCAGGCCAAGGGCACGGCGGGCGCCATTGTCCAGCTGAACTGCACCAAGGACGTGTCCTACCGCGTCTCGCTGGATGACGGCCGCAACTCCTCTGGCCAGGGCGCGCGGCGCCTGGCGCTCGTGGGGGGCGGCAAGGACGACTTCGTACCGTACAACCTGTACAAGGACGCCGCGCGCCAGTCGTTGTGGGACAGCAAGAATCCCTATACCGGCACTGGCAGCGGCACGGCGGAAGACATGGTGGTGTACGGCCGCATTCCGACCATGGCGAAGACCCCCGCCTCCGGAAAGTACACGGACATCGTCATGCTGACCGTCAGTTGGTAACGCCTTATCAGGACAGGACCGGCACCGGGTGCGGGTTCCTGTGATCGCCATGCTTCGCCGTATTCTCTTCTCGCTCTGCTGCCTTGCCCTGGCCGATGGCGCGCATGCCCAGACATTTTCGCAGTCTGGCAGTGCCACCCTCGGCGTGCGCGTGGTCATTGCCACCTTGTGCTCGGTGGGCGCCACGTCGACAGGCACCGCCACGGCGTCGTTCGGCAAACTGGATTTCGGCAGCCATCCCAGCCTGGCCAACAGGTTGACCGGGCAGCGGGGCGCGGATATCCGCGTGCAATGCGCTACTGGCGTGCCCTATCGTGTCGTATTGGGCGCGGGCGAAAACGATACGGGTACACAACGTCGGTTGAAGGGGCCGGGGGGAGCCTTCGTGCCATACGCGCTCTTTGGCGATGCTTCCCTGAGCCAGCCCTTGACCGCGAGTGCTCCGGTGACGCGCCTGGGCACGGGTGCGGAAGAAACGATTCCCGTCTACGCGGCGATCAATCCGCAGGCGACGCCGGCTGGTGGGCTGTATCGCGATACCGTCAAGGTAACCATTCAATGGTGACCGCGCGATTGCATGGGCCGCGCGCGCGCGCGACGCTCCTGGCCGGAATCCTATTGCTGGGGAGCGCGCGGGCCGAGACCGTTTCACAGGTGATGACGGTGCGGGCGGCGATCACACCGGGTTGTTGGTTCGGCACTCCCCAGGCGCCACTGCTGTCGCTCGGCACGATCGATTTCGGTGTCGTGTATCGGCTGGACAAGGAGGTGAAGACCCGCTCCAGCGTTGGCGCCGGAAGCGTCGTCATGACGTGCACGCCGGGCACGACGTTCCGCGTCGACATCAACGATGGCGGCAATGCCGGCGCGCTTTGGTGGTATGCCGGTCGGCAGGTCAAGCACGCCGCCAGCGGCAAGGTCCTGAGGTACGAGCTGTATCGCGACAGCGCCTACAGCCAGCGTTGGGGCCAAAGCAGCGAGGGTGCGCAATTCACTGCGACAGGCGGGCCGGTCGTGCTGCCCATCTACGCCAAGCTGCTGAGCACCCAGACGGCGCCCGAACCCGGCGTCTACACCGACGACTTGATCGTCACTGTCTACTACTGATGGCCATTTCCATGAAACTCCCTGTTCGCCTTGCCGGCGCGCTAGCCGCTCTGTGCCTATCGTGCACGGCCTTCGCGGCCGCCTCCATCCTTGTCTGGCCCATCGACCCCGTGATCGAGCACGACGATGCGGGGACGGCGATCTGGCTGGAGAACAACGGCAAGTCCGCCTCCCGCATCCAGATCCGCGCGCTACGCTGGACCCAGGCCAATGGGGCGGACGAGTTGGCGCCGCAGGAGAACATCGTGGTCAGTCCGCCCGCGGCCGAGATCCAACCCGGGCAGCGCCAGTTGCTGCGCCTGATACGCACCGTGCCAGTCCAGGCGGGCAAGCAGGAGGCATACCGCATCCTGATCGACGAGATTCCCGGCCAGAGCGGTCCGGAGCCGGCCGCCGCGCCTGCCGGGCAGGTGGCGGGGCTGGCATTCCAGATGCGCTATTCCGTCCCACTCTTCGTCAGCGGCAAGGGCGCCTGGACGCGCGAGGATGTGCGCAAGCATCCGGACGCCAAGGCCGCCGCCCAGCCGGTGCTCACTTACGCCGTGCAGGCCGGGCAGGGCCAACGCTGGCTGATCCTGCGCAACAGCGGTCCGGTGCATGCGCGCCTGTCGCATGTCAGCTTTGTCGTTGGTGGGCGAGAGGTGTGGAGCGTGCCGGGCCTGCTCGGCTACGTACTGCCTGGCGCTGAAATGCGCTTCGAGGTGCCCGCTTCGGTCCAGGCGGGCGGCACATTGAAGGCCATTGTCAATGCCGATAGGGAACCGCGGGCAATCTCGATCCGGTGATGCTGACGTGTCTGGCTTCCTTCATTCCCTGGCGCGGTGCGGCGCCGCCCGGCTGTGTCCGAACGTCATTGCCCTGGTGTTGGTCGCATGCGCCGGCAAAGTCCACGCCCAGGCGGCCGAAGCGTCGTTCTCCATGCCGGACGGCATCCTGTATCTCGATATCGTGGTCAACGGCAAGTCCGCTGGCCAGGCGCGTAAAGTGGACTATCGGCTGGGGCATTACTACCTGCCCGCGGCCATTCTGAAGGAGGCGGGCGTGAAGGTCGAAGCGCCGGCCCACGAACTGGTTGCCGTCGACCTGATACCCGGGGTGCGGGTGGCGTTGGACAATGCCACGCAGCGGCTGATGATCAGCGTGCCACCGGAGTGGCTGCCCCGCCAGGTCGTGGACATGGCACAGCGGGAGCCTTCCAGCACGCAGGCCGCCAGCTCGACAGGCTTGCTGATGAATTACGACGCCTACCTGAATAATGGGCCGCGCGGTTCCTCGCTATCGGTATGGAACGAACCGCGTCTTTTCAGCGCCTACGGCACGCTGTCCTCGACCGGCGCCTGGCGCCGGACGCTGCGCGGGCAGGACTTTGGCGGCGGTCCCGGCTTCATGCGCTACGACACCCAATGGCGCTATAACGACGCCGCCACCATGCGCAAGTATGTCGCGGGTGACCTCATCACCGATACACTGGCCGATTCCAGTTCGGTGCGCATGGCGGGGTTCCAGGTCGGAAGAAATTTTGCCACGCGCCCCGACCTGGTGACCTTTCCAATCCCGCAGTTCGCCGGACAGGCGGCGGTGCCGACGGCGGTGGACCTGTTCATCAACAACTACCGGATGGGATCGCGTGAGGTCGGCCCCGGCCCCTTCACCCTGCAAAGCATGCCGTATATCAACGGCGCCGGCACGGCAACCGTGGTGACGCGCGATGCCCTGGGCCGCGAGGTGAGCCAGGAGGTGTCGTTCTATGTGTCCAATGATCTGCTGCAGCCCGGCCTGTCCGACTACAGTCTCTCGGCCGGCCTGTTGCGCAGGCGGTATGGTCTGTCATCTTTCGACTACGGTGATCTCGCGGCCAGCGGCGTTTTTCGTCACGGCGTGACGTCCGATTGGACCGCGACGGGATGGGCGCAGGGCGCCGCCGGATTCGCCGCCGCCGGGGTTGGCTCGAATGTCCAGCTGGGGGTGTACGGCGTGTTCAGCGCGACCGTTGCCGCCAGTCATGCCGCGGCCGGTAAGGTGGGGCAGTCGGATGCCTACGCCTGGCGTGTGCGCTCGCCGTATACCGCGTTGATGGGGCAGCCCGCCCAGGGCGCCGCCAATCCGTCCGGCTACAACGCCCAGGCCGTCAATGGCGGGCAGTGGTCGCTAGGCTACTCCTATGCCAACCAGCGCTTCAGTGTCGGCGTGCGCCGCACGCATCGAGACGACGGTTTCGCCAATCTGGGCCGTTACCGCAGCGCGGGGCGCCTGGCGCGGCAGGAAGACCAGGCCACCGCCAGCCTGTCGATGGGGCGCTATGGGTCGCTGGGGATGGGATGGTTCGACGTGGACTACGGGCCGGGACAGCGCACGCGCCTGCTCAACCTTTCCTATGGGATCGCGTTGGGACAGGGCGTCAGCCTCTACACCAGCGCCAACCGCGAGATCGGCACGGGTGGCTACAACGCCCAGTTGTCGCTGTCGATCTCGCTGGGGGATGGATCTTCCGCCAGCGCGAGCGTGAGCCGCGACCGTGACGGACGGCGTTCTGAGCAGGCCAGCTACATGCGGGCCGCCCCCCTGGCCGGCGGCGTGGGCTGGAGCCTGGGCGCCAGCCACAACCCGGGCGCCAGCGTGTACCGGCAGGCCGAGATCAATTGGCGTACCCAGCGTTTCGACCTGCGCAGCGGGGTGTATGGCGCAAGCGGCGATCTGTCGCAATGGGCGCAGCTTGGCGGTTCTGTCATCGCCATGGACGGCGCCGTATATTTTTCACGGCCAGTGACGGACGCCTTCGCACTGATTTCGACGGACGGTTATGCCGGCGTCCCGGTGAGCTTCGAGAACCAGTATGTCGGCGACACCGACAGCAGCGGGCACTTGCTGATTCCTTCCGTCTCGTCCTGGTATCCGGCCCACTTCGAGATCGACCCGGTGAATCTGCCCGCCGACGTCAAGGTTCCCGTTGCCAAGACCGAGGCGGCCATCCGTGATCGCAGCGGGCTGTTATTGCGATTCCCGGTGGAAAAGCAGCGCTCCGCGGTCTTTTCGGCCCTGGACGCCAGTGGCCGGCCGATCGTCCCTGGCAGCCAGGTGCAGGCGGATGGCAGGGACGTCGCCTGGGTCGGCCGGGAGGGCGAGGTCTATCTGGAAACCTTGCCCGCCAACAGCCTGATTAGTGTCATTCCCGCCAATGGCGAGCCGGCCTGCCGCATCACGCTTGGACCGGTGCCGGCACAGGCCGGCATCTTCCGGCTCGGTCCGCTTACCTGCCTATGAACGGCCTTCTCATGCTCAATACGCTTCGGTCGCTAACCCTCCTGCTGGCCTTGTTTGCCGGGCTGCCCGCGACGGCCCTTGCCGCCGACAACAACTGCCAGGGAGGCACCGCGCCGCCCATCAACTTTGGTTCGTTCTATTCCTGGCAGCTCTACAACAGCCAGAATTCGCGGCAGTTCGATTCCAAGTTCACCTGCAACTTTTTCTCGCTCATCAATCTGGGCACCAATTCCCAGTTGAAGGTGACCGCGCGAAGCGCCAACAACGGAGCAATGACCGCACTGTTCGGCATTGCCCGACTTCCCTACAAGCTGTACAGCGATGCCAAGGGAACCATTAATCTGCCTTTCGGCCAACAGGTCGATCTGCCGCAGGGTGGCCTGAGTTTCCTGGGAGCCGGCGGCTCGGTGGGTGGCAGCGTGCAGTTGTTCCTGGAGACACAGGCGGGATCCGTTCCAACGGCGACCTACTACAGCGATACCATTACCCTAACTTGGGAATGGGGCTACTGTTCCCTGGGCGCGCTGGGCCTTTGTGCCCCCTGGTCTTGGCATAGCGGCACGGCTGTCACGACCGTCAACGTCACGGTGGATGTGCGCAAATCCTGCCTGTTCAACGGTTCAGCCGCTGTGCTGGACTTCGGCTCGCAGCCGCTGGTGTCCCTGTTCAAGCCGGCCACCGCCAGGCTGAATCTCTATTGCACCCTGCTGGTGCCGTTCAAAATGTACTTCGGCGAGGGCGAAAACGCGGCGGGCGGCATGCGCAGGATGAAAGGCGCTGGTAACAACTACATCGCGTACCAGCTCTACCTGCCGGGGACAAACACCGCGATCCCGGCAAACACGCCGCTTGGCGGCACGGGCCTGGGGGTGACGCAAGAGGTCACGATCGAAGGTCGGGTCAACCCGGGGCAGGCCGATGTGCCGGTGGGAGACTACATTGATCGTCCAATCGTGGTGATCGAGTATTGAGCCTGTTCACCGCGAGCCTCGCTGGCGCAAAGAACCAGGTCATAGGATAGCGGTCGGAAGGGACGAAAAGGGGTGGATGACCACCCCTTTTCCTTGCCGTCCGGGCGTTAAGGATTCGCCGCGACGTTCTCGGCGCCAGGCACCGGATTGCCCCACCCGCCCCCGATCGCCCGGATCAGATCCACCGCCGACCGCGCCTGCTCGCCGCTCAACTGCACCGCCACCCGCTGCTGCAGCAGCACACTGCGATCCGCTTCGATCACGTCGAGATAGCTGATCGAGCCTTCGCGGTATTGCGTGTGCGAGAGCTTGGCGGCGCGGGCCGAGGCTTCCACCGCCGCGTCCTGCGCGCGGGTCTGGTCGGCCAGGATGCGCAGGTTGGACAGGTTGTCCTCGACTTCGCGGAAGGCGTTCAGGACTGTCTGGCGATACACCGCCACGTCTTCCTCGTACACCGCGCGGGCGCGGTCCAGGCCGGCCTGGCGGCGGCCGCCGTCGAAGATCGGCATCGACAGCGCGGCGCCGACCAGCGGGCCCAGCAGGAACGTGCGGCTCGACCATTGGAACAGGTTGCCCAGTTCCGACGACTCGTAGCCAAACGCGCCCGTGATGTCCAGGCGCGGGAAGAACGCCGACTTGGCCGCGCCCACGCGGGCGTTGGCGGCAGCCATGGCGCGCTCGGCCGCGGCGATGTCGGGGCGGCGTTCCAGCAGCGTCGACGGCAGGCCGGCCGGGATCGACAGCGCCACCTTCTCGATCGGCTTGGGCGGCATCGCGAATTCCGACGGCGCGCGGCCCAGCAGCACGGCCAGCGCGTGTTCACCGGCGGCGCGGCGGCGGTCGATGCCCAGCGCTTCCGATTGCGCCGAGGCCAGCTCGGCCTTGGCGCGCGCCAGGTCCAGCTCGCTGATGTCGCCCGCGTCATAGCGGCGCTGGATCAGTTGCAGCGTCTCGGTGCGCAGTTGCACTGTCTGGCGGTACAGCGCGGCTTCGGCATCCTGCTCGCGCACCAGGAAATAGGTGGTGGCGACATCGGCCTGCAGCGCCAGCAGCACCGAGCGGTACAGCGCCTCGCTCTGCTGCGCATCGGCGGTGGCGGCGTCGGCGGTGGAGGCGACGCGGCCAAACAGGTCGGCCTCGTACGACACCGTGCCTTGCGCGCGCCAGGTGGTCACCGGCCGCGTGGGCGTGCCGTCAGGCAGGCCTTGCGACACCGCCGAGGGGCGCTGGCGGTTCGGGCCGAAGCCCGCGTCCAGGCTGGGGAAGAAGCCGGCCCGGGCCTCGCGTTGCAGCGCGCGGGCCTGCGTCAGGCGGGCGGCGGCGGCCTGCAGGTTCTGGTTGGCCTTCAGGGCCTCTTCCTGCAACTGGTTCAGGCCTTCGTCGCCGAACACCTTCCACCATTCGCCGCGCAACTGCTCTTCCGAGGGCTGGGCGGTCTTCCAGGTGCCCGCTTCCGAGGCGGGCAGGGCGGCTTCCTTGTAGGCCGCCGGCGTGGCGGCCGCGGGCCGTTCGTAGGTCGGACCCACCGCGCAGCCGGCCAGCACGAGCAGGACGGCAAGCAGGGCGGAACCGCGGATCAGTCTTTTGGTCTTCATGACGATTCTCTTGGGCGCGCGCCCCGCCGTTCGGGACGGGACGCGCTGGCTATTTTTGCGGGCCGGATCAGGCGTTGTGCTGCGGCGCGGGCGGCGCGTGCGGGTCGATGTGCGGCACGCACACAGGCGCTTCGTGTGGCGCGGCCGAGTGCAATTTCTTGCCGCCCATCGAACGCAGCAGCACGTAGAACACCGGCGTCAGGAACAGACCGAACAGCGTCACGCCGAGCATGCCGAAGAACACCGCGACCCCCATGGCGTGGCGCATTTCCGAACCGGCGCCGGACGACAGCACCAGCGGCACCACACCCATGATGAAGGCGATCGACGTCATCAGGATCGGACGCAGGCGCAGGCGGCTGGCCTCGATCGCGGCTTCCAGCGGCGAGCGGCCATTCATCTCCAGCTCGCGGGCGAATTCCACGATCAGGATCGCGTTCTTCGCCGACAGCCCCACCAGCACCATCAAGCCGATCTGGGTGAAGATGTTGTTGTCGTTGCCGGTCAGGTAGACGCCGGTCAGCGCCGCCAGGATGCTCATCGGCACGATCAGGATCACGGCCAGCGGCAGGGTCAGGCTCTCGTACAGCGCGGCCAGCACCAGGAACACCAGCAGCACGCTGATCGGGAACACCCACAGGCCGGCGTTGCCCGCCAGGATCTGCTGGTAGGTCAGGTCGGTCCATTCCAGCTTCATGCCGCGCGGCAGGGTTTCGGCGGCCACGCGCTCGGCCGCGGCCTGCGCCTGGTTGGACGAATAGCCCGGCGCCGGTCCGCCGTTGATGTCGGCGGCGGTGTAGCCGTTGTAGCGCACCACCATTTCGGGGCCGAAGGTCTGCTTGACGGTCACCAGCGACGACAACGGCACCATGTCGCCGGCGGCATTGCGGGTCTTGAGCTGCAGGATGTCATCGGCATGCGCGCGGTATTGCGCGTCCGCCTGCGCCCGCACCTGGAACACGCGGCCGAACCGGTTGAAGTCGTTGACGTACATCGAACCCAGGTAGATCTGCATGGTGTCGAAGACTTCCGTCACCGGCACGCCCAGCTGCTTTGCCTTGACACGGTCCAGGTCCACGTCCAGCTGCGGCACGTTGATCTCGTAGCTGGAGAACGCGGGGCCGAGCTCGGGCGCCTGGCGCGCCTTGGCCAGGAACGCGGACTTGGCCTTGTCCAGTTCGGCGTAGCCGGCGGCGCCGCGGTCCTCGATCTGGAACTTGAAGCCGCCCAGTGTGCCCAGGCCCATCACGGGCGGGGGCGGGAACACGGCGATGAACGAGTCCTGGATGGCCGCGAACTTCTGGTTGAGCGAAGCCGCGATGGCATTGCCCGACAGCGCGGCGCCCTTGCGCTCGTCGAAGGGTTTGAGCATCACGAACACGATGCCGGCGCTGGAACTGTTGGTGAAGCCGTTGATGGACAGGCCCGGGAAGGCGATGGCGCTCTGCACGCCGGGCTCCTTCAAGGCAATGTCGCTCATGCGGCGGATCACGGCGTCAGTGCGGTCCAGCGAGGCGCCGTTGGGCAGCTGGGTGAAGCCGATCAGGTACTGCTTGTCTTGCGCCGGCACGAAGCCGCCTGGCACCAGGTACGACACGCCGATGGTGGCGGCCACCAGCACCGCATAGACGCCCATGGCGCCGGCCTTGCGGCGGATCACGCCGGACACGCCCACGCCGTAGCTTTCCGAAGCGCGGCCGAACATGTTGTTGAACCAGTTGAAGAAGCGGCCGAACACGCGGTTCATGCCCCGCGTCAGCCAGTCCGGCTTGTCGTGGTGGCTCTTGAGCAGCAGGGCCGACAGGGCCGGCGACAGCGTCAGCGAGTTGAAGGCCGAGATCACCGTCGAGATGGCGATGGTCATCGCGAACTGCTTGTAGAACTGGCCGGTCAGGCCCGTCATGAACGCCAGCGGCACGAACACCGCGCACAGCGTCAGGGCGATGGCGATGATGGGGCCGCTCACCTCGCGCATGGCGCGATAGGTCGCGTCGCGCGGACTCAGGCCCGCCGCGATGTTGCGCTCGACGTTTTCCACCACCACGATCGCGTCGTCGACCACGATCCCGATGGCCAGCACCATCCCGAACAACGACAGGGCGTTGATGGAATAGCCGAACATCAGCAGCAGGCCGAACGTACCCACGATGGACACCGGCACCGCCAGTAGCGGGATGATGGACGCGCGCCAGGTCTGCAGGAACAGGATCACCACCAGCACCACCAGCGCGATGGCTTCCAGCAGCGTGTGCACCACGGCCTCGATACTGGAGCGCACGAACTGGGTCGGGTCGTATTCGATGCGGTATTCCACGCCCGGCGGGAAGTCCTGGGCCAGCTCGGCCATGGCGGCGCGCACCTGCGACGACACGTCCAGCGCGTTGGCGCCCGGCGATTGCATGATGCCCATGCCCACCGCCTGCTTGTTGTCCAGCAGCGAACGCAAGCCGTATTCCTGGGCATCCAGTTCCACGCGGGCCACGTCCGACAGGTGCGTCACGGCGCCGTCGGGCGAGGTCTTGAGGATGATGTCGCGGAATTCCTCTTCGGTCTGCAGGCGGCCGCGCGCATTCACGTTCAGCTGCAGCGGCACGTCGCCCAGGGTCGGGGACGCGCCGATCACGCCCGCGGCGACCTGCACGTTCTGCTCGCGGATGGCCGCGACCACTTCGGCGGCGGTCATGCCGCGCTGCGCGACCTTCTGCGGGTCGAGCCACACGCGCATCGAGTAGTTGCCCGCGCCCCACACCGTCACTTCACCCACGCCGGTAATGCGCGCCAGGCGGTCCTTGATGTTCAGGATCGCGTAGTTGCGCAGGTAGGTGATGTCGTAGCGGTCGTTGGGCGAGATCAGGTGCACCACCAGCGTCAGGGTGGGCGAGCTCTTGGTGGTCGTGACGCCCAGCCGCTGCACGTCCGGCGGCAGGCGCGGCAGCGCCTGCGACACGCGGTTCTGCACCAGCTGCTGCGCCTTGTCCGGGTCCACGCCCAGCTTGAAGTTGACCGTCAGCGTCAGGTTGCCGTCGCTGTTGGCCTGCGACTGCATGTACAGCATGTTTTCCACGCCGTTGATGGATTCCTCCAGCGGCGAGGCGACGGTTTCGGCGATGACCTTGGGGTTGGCGCCCGGGTACTGCGCGCGCACCACCACCGAGGGCGGCACCACTTCCGGGTATTCCGAGATCGGCAGCTGGAACATGGCCAGCAGGCCGCCCAGCAGCACCAGCACGGACAACACCCCGGCGAAGATCGGCCGGTCGATGAAGAATTTCGAGATATTCATGAACGTTCTCGTTCTGCTTTGCGGTTCACCGGCGGCTTAGTTGGCGGCCGCGGTCTTGACCGGGTTGCGTTGCGCCGCGACCATCGGCACCACGGTCGGGCTCACGGCGTCGCCGGGGCGCACGCGCTGCAAGCCATTGACCACGATGCGTTCGCCAGGGGCCAGGCCGGAGTCCACGACCCGCAGGCCTTCCTGGTTGGCGCCCAGCTTCACCTGGCGGTAGTTGGCGTGGTTCTTGTCGTCCAGCACCAGCACGTAGCGCTTGTCCTGGTCGGTGCCGATGGCCCTCTCGTCGATCAGCACGGCGCTGCGCGGCTCGCTGCCGCCCAGGCGGATGCGGGCGTACAGGCCGGGCAGCAGGGTGCCGTCGGCGTTGTCGAACTCGGCGCGCACGCGGATGGTGCCGGACGTGGCGTCCAGGCGGTTGTCCACCGATTGCACGAAGCCGGTGCGCGAATAGCCTTCCTCGTTGGCCAGGCCCAGCTCGACCGGCACCGAGCCGGCCTTGCCGTTGCGGGCCGGGTTCACGTACTTCAGGAAGGTCTGCTCGTCGACGTCGAACGAGGCGTACATCTTCGAGACCGACACCAGCGTGGTCAGCGGCACCGAGGTGGCGCCGGCGGCGACCACGTTGCCGACCGTGACTTCCGCGCGCGATACGCGGCCGGCGACCGGCGCCTCGATGCGGGTGTAGCCCAGGTTGAGCTTGGCGTAGTCCAGCGCGGCCTGCGCGCCCTGCAGGTTGGCCGCGGCTTCACGCGCGGCGTTCTGCTTTTCCTCGAAGTCGCGGCGGGCGATGGCGTTGTCGGCCAAGAGGCGCTGGCCGCGCGCCAGTTCGGTCGCCGTGTACGAGGCGCGGGCCTTGGCGGCGGTCAGGGCGGCGGCGGCGCGGTCCACTTCGGCCGCATAGGGACGCGGGTCGATGGTGAACAGCACGTCGCCCTTCTTGACGATGCTGCCGTCCTGGAAGTGCACGGCGGTCAGGGTGCCGGAGACCAGCGGGCGGATGTCCACGCGGTCGATGGCTTCCAGGCGGCCGGAATAGCGCTGCCAGTCGACGATGGTCTTGTTGACCACTTCCGCCACTTCGACAGGGGGCGCGGCGGGCGCGCCCTGGGCCTGGGCCGCATTGGCGCCGGCGGGGGCGCGAAACAGGGCGTAGCCACCGCCGGCCGCGATGACGGCCGCGAAAACGACGAGCATAGCAATACGATTACGCGAAACCATGATGTTCCTTGTGGGTGATGTCGGGGTGAAGCGCGCTTGCCGGAACCGCGAGGGGGCGGGGGGCGGCGGGGGCGGGCATCGCGGCGGGTCTGTCAGTCCTGAAACACCGATGTCATATTGCGGTGCAACATGCAACGCGGTTACGTTTCCCTGGTGAAATCCGTCTATTTGGGGACGGGTTCTACCGGGATCGGAATCTGAGGATTGACAGGCCCTGGGGATGGCGCCGGGCGGCAAGGGCACTTCAAGATGGTTTGCATTCTGAGTGTTTTGCCGGCGCGGATAAACACTGCTATCTCGGCAACACTGTTCGGTGGATTTGTCTAATCCTGGCCGAATTCGGGTTATGCTCCGTACACCCCGACCAAATTGCCCTTATAGGACACCGTCGCCATGGACCGTTTTCAGGCTATGCAGGTGTTTGTGCGCGTCGTGGACGCCAATAGCTTCACCCGGGCGGCCGACAGCCTCTCGCTTCCGCGCACCACCGTCACCACCATCATCCAGAATCTCGAACGCCTGCTGGGCGTGCGCCTGCTCAACCGCACCACCCGCCGCATCGGCCTGACGCCCGACGGCGCGGGCTACTACCAGCACTGCGTGCGCATCCTGGCCGATGTCGAGGAAACCGAGGCCTGCTTCCAGGAAGCGGCGCTGCGCCTGAAGGGCCGGCTGCGCATCGACGTGCCGACCTGTATCGGCCGGCTGATCCTGATCCCCTCATTGTGTGATTTCCACGACAAGTACCCCGACGTCGAGCTGGTGCTCGGCCTGGGCGACCGGCCGGTGGACATGGTGCAGGAGGCCGTCGACTGCGTCATCCGCGCCGGCGACCTGGAAGATTCCAGCCTGGTGGCGCGCCGCATCGGCACCCTGCAGACCGTGACCTGCGCCTCGCCGACTTACGTTGCGCGCCATGGCATGCCGCAGACCATCGAGGAACTGCGCAATCACCACGCGGTGCATTATTTCTCCAGCCGCACCGGCCGCAACTGCGCCTGGGATTTCAAGATCGACGGCAAGCACCAGGAAGTGGACATGCGCGGCACCGTGGCGGTGAACGAAGCCGGCGCCTACCTGGACTGCGGCCTGAAGGGCTTCGGCCTGATCCAGACGCCGCGCTACATGGCGCTGCCGTACCTGCAATCGGGCGAGCTGATCGAGGTGCTGCCGCAATGGAAGCCCAGCGCCACCGCGATCTCGGTGCTGTATCCGCAAAGCCGCCAGCTGTCGCCCAAAGTGCGCGCGTTCGCCGACTGGGCGGCCGAACTGTTCGCCAGCTGCCCGCTGCTCAGCGGCCGCGACGAGACCGATCCGGCCGCCGCCAGCTGCGGCGTGTTCCAGCAGCGCCAGATCAGCCAGGCCAAGCAGATGGCCGTGGCGGGCGTGGCCGCCGCCAACGATCCGCTGCCGCGTCGCCGCACCGCGCGCGAAGAGGCCGCCGAGTACGCCCTCTAGGCGAATCGCCGTGGCCAAGGTGGCGGGCCCCGTGGGTCCGCCACGCGGGCAATTCGCCGGTAATTCGCCGGCAAAATCCCGGAAAATCAGGGGAAACCCCGTAGTAAATACAGGCCTTGCGTCCCTCGTATTTTGCGAAACGTCTGTATAGTCCGACAGTCAAAGCCTCAACGCATTCACTGTCGATCCGCTCCATGCAGCCCGTCCTCCCCGCT
Source organism: Achromobacter ruhlandii (assembly GCF_902859695.1). GTDB lineage: Bacteria > Pseudomonadota > Gammaproteobacteria > Burkholderiales > Burkholderiaceae_B > Achromobacter > Achromobacter ruhlandii. The sequence continues at coordinate 273,117 of NZ_CADIJL010000005.1, read as the reverse complement.
TACCTGATCGCCCGTTGGCTTTTACTGCTCGTCCTGTTGGCGGGGGTGTATTTCCTCAGCGGCTTCCTGGTGCCCGCGCTGGCCGCGCTGATCATCGGCCTGGCCAGTTGGCCGCTGTACCAGCGGCTGGTCGAACGCTGCGGCGGCCGCACCGCGCTGGCCGCGTCGCTGGCGCTGCTGGTGGTGGTCGTGGTGCTGATCGTGCCGATGTCGCTGGCGCTGTCGTATGCCATCAAGGAAGCCAGCACCTTCTTCGCCTGGGCCATCGCCGCCAACCGGCACGGGGTCGACGTTCCCAACTGGATCACCTCGATGCCGGTGGTCGGTGACCGGCTTTCCGAATACTGGCAGGCCTACATCGGCCAGCCGCATGCGCTGGGCGCGCTGGTCGAAGCCGTCAGCGGCGAACACCTGGGCAACATCTACCGCATGGTGCTGGCCGCCACCGGCAACGTGTTCCAGCTGCTGCTGACCGTGCTGTTCATGCTGATCACGCTGTTCTTCGTCTACAAGGACGGCGTGCGCATGGTGGCGCAACTGGACGTGCTGGGCGAACGCATCCTGCCGGCGCGCTGGCAGCGTTTCTCGCGCGTGGTGCCGGCCACCATCAACTCCACCGTCACCGGCATGGGCCTGATCGCATTGGGCGAGGGCGTGGTGCTGGGCATCGCCTACTGGGTCGCGGGCGTGCCGTCGCCGGTGCTGCTGGGCGTGGTCACCGGCTTCATGGCCCTGATCCCCGGCGGCGCGCCGCTGTCGTTCACGCTGGTGTCGCTGTATCTGGTCGGTTCCGGCCACATGGTGGCGGGCATCGCGCTAATGGTGTGGGGCAGCGTCGAACTGTTCATCGTCGACAAGACGCTGCGGCCGCGCCTGGTGGGCGGCCCGGTCAAGCTGCCATTCCTGCCGACCTTCTTCGGCCTGGTGGGCGGCGTCAAGACCATGGGCATCGTCGGGCTGTTCGTGGGCCCGGTGCTGATGGCGCTGCTGGTGGCGGTGTGGCGCGAATGGGTGCACCACGAGGAAGTCGAGCGCGATACCGCCCGGCTCCGGGCCAGCGCGTCAACCGACAACACGCCGGCCGGGGGCTAGCGCCGCCGCGCGGCCTGGCGCCTGGCGTCCGGGCGGCTGAGAACAACCGGCCGCCCGCGCATTTGGGTGTAATCTAGCTCTCCCCGCGCTCGCCGGCGCCTCGTCCGGCACGCGCCTGCCCTGTGCGCAGACGCTTTGCAGCTTACGCCGCGGGGTCCGAGGGGTTGGCAGGTTCATCATGTCCGCGTCGTTGCAAGAAGATGAGTTAGCGGTCCTGCGCGAGCAGGGTTTCGTGGTCGCGCGCCAGTTCGCCGACCCGGCCGAGGTGGCGGCGCTGCGCGCGCTGGCCGAGCGACATTTGCGCGAGCACATCGCGCCCATCGAGTACGAGGCGGACCTGCGCTATCCCGGCGCGCCCGAGTCGCGCAACGCCGAAGGCGGCCTGACCGTGCGGCGCCTGCTCAGCGCCTACGGGCGCGATCCGTTGTTCGCGCAATGGGCCACCCATGCGCGCATCGGGCAATCGCTGGCCCGTTATTTCGGCGAGACGCCGGTGCTGTCCACCGTGCACCACAACTGCGTGATGACCAAGCATCCGGCCTATGGCAGCCTGACCGGCTGGCACCAGGACATCCGCTACTGGTCGTTCTCCGACACCGATCTGGTGTCCTGTTGGCTGGCGCTGGGCGACGAAACCTGGGACAACGGCGGCCTGTCGTTCATCCCCGGGTCGCACGCGGCCGCGTTCCAGCCCGCGCAGTTCGACGAACAGAAATTCTTCCGCGACGACGCGCCCGAAAACGCCGAGTGGATCGCGCGCGCCGTCTGCCCCGAGCTGCGCGCTGGCGACCTGGTGTTCTTCCATTGCCGCACGTTGCATGCGGCGCAGGGCAACCGCAGCGATCGCGTCAAGCTGTCGCTGGTGCACACGTATCATCCCCAGTCTTGCCATCCGTTGCCAGGCACGCGATCGGCCAGCCAGCCGGGCGTGCCGTTGGCCGCGGCGGATTGACGGCGGGCCTGCCGGCGCTTGGATCGGGGGAGGCGCCGCGGGCTGGCGGCGCTGTCGACGCACGGGGGCCGCAGGGTTGCCACGCGAGCGGATATCCAACGGGCGCCTGCCGCATTTGATAATTGGAATTTGCTATTAATAATTGAATTACAATTAAATGGTGTGCGATACGCGTGATTGCCGCCGGCAAGCTGGCAACCGCGCCTTCCAACCTGCGCGCACGTTCCTTCCTCAATAGGCTGTTTCCCGTGCCCAAAAGCAAGCCCGACGATACGGACAAGACGCAGGCGGCGACCGAGACCCGGTCTTCGCTGTTTGTAGGCTCGACCGAAAAAGCCTTCCAGGTGTTGCATGCTTTCGACGGCCCCAAGCGCCACATGACGCTGGCCGACATCGCGCGCGCGTCGGGCGTGGACCGCAGCGCGACGCAACGCCTGGTCTACACGCTGGAAATGCTGGGCTATCTGCGCCGCATTCCGGACACGCGCAATTACGGACTGACGCCGAAGGTGCTGCAGTTCTCGTACAACTACGTGCGCGCCAATGAGTTGATCGACAAGGCGTCGCCCTATCTGCTGGACATCAGCCGCACCCTGGGCGAAACCACCAACCTGCAAGAACTGGACGGGCACGAGATCGTGTTCGTGGCCCGCTTTCCCGGCCATCACCTGGTCAACGTGGACATCGCCGTGGGCAGCCGCCTGCCGGCCTTTTTCACCGCGTCGGGCACGGCGATCCTGTCACGCCTGTCGGATGAGCAGCGCCGCGAAATCCTGGCGCGGACCCGCCTGGAGCCGATCACGCCCTACACGGAAGTCAATCCCGACAAGCTGCTCGAGCGCGCGCAGCGCGTGGCCGAGAAGGGCTACGCGATCATCGTGAACGAAACGGTACTGGGAGATATTTCGGTGGCGGCGCCGGTGATCGATCATCGCGGATTGGCGGTGGCGGCGATCAACATCTCCGTGCCGACGACGCGATGGACCGTTGCCAGGGTCGAGGCGGAGTTGGCGCAGCACGTGCAGGTGGCGGCCACGTCCATCTCCAAGTCCAAGTTCTCGGCGTATTCGAGGTAAGGGCCGGGCGCCATCGATCGATCGCGCCCAGTCCTTCCCGAAGCGCCTGTCTCAAACGCCTTCGAACTCCGCCAGCAACGGCTTGACCACCGCCCGCAAGGACGCCTGCAGGTCGGCCCCGGGCTGCACCAGGGGATCCAGGACTTCCGGCGCATCGACGCCGATCAGGTCCATCACGGACTTCATCGGTCCGGGATTGGTCTCGGCGAACGCGAGGTTCATCAGCGGGATCAGGCGGCGGTGCAGCAGCATGGCGTCGCGCGTGCGGCCCGCGGCGGCCAGGTCATAGACCTTGCGCCAGGCCTTGGGCAGCAGGCTCGCCGTCACCACGATCCCGCCTTGGGCGCCGGCGGCCAGGTGAACCGGCAGCAGCGTGTCCTCGCCGCTGAACACGGCGAACGATTCGTCCACGCCGGCCACCGTGCGCAGGAAGTGGTACATGTCCGTGTTGCAGGCCTTCATGCCGATGATGTTCGGGTGGCGCGACAGTTCGTGCAGCACTTCCGGCGCGATCGCGATGCGCGTGCGATACGGGATCTCGTAGATCATCACCGGCAGCGGCGATGCGTCGGCGTAGCGCAGGAAATAGTCGCGGATGCCGGCCTGGGTGGGGGTCGTGTAGTAGGGCGTCAGCACCATCAGCGCGTCGGCGCCCGCGTCGGCGAATTCGCGGCCGGCCTGCAGGGCGTCGTGAAAGCCCGGGTCCAGCACGCCGGGGATCACCGGCACGCGCTTGGCCACGGCATTCACCGTCAACTGGCACATGCGGATGCGTTCGGCCCGCGCCAAAGCACCGTATTCACCCGTGCCGCCCAGCGGCACGATGCCGTCGATGCCCTGCTTGAGCAGGTAGGCGATCAGCGCCTGGGCCGCCGGGGCGTTGATGGTGTCGTCGGCGTTGACTGGGGTGGGAATCGCGGGAAACACGCCGCGCAGGTGGCTTGCATTCAACATGGAAAAATCCTGATGGAAGGGAAACGGCGCCGCGTCTCAGCCCGCCAGGCTGCGGCGGCGCAGCCGGTCGGCGAGCCAGATCAGCGCGGCGATGAAGATAAACAGGCAGGTGGACACGGCGGCGATCACCGGGGAGATCTGCAGCGTCACCTCATCCCAGAACTGCTTGGGCAGGGTGGCGTTCAGGCCGCCCGAGGCGAACAGCGCGATCGTCAGCTCGTCGAACGAAGTCGCGAAAGCGAACAGGAACGATGACATCAGCCCCGCGCCAAGGATCGGGAAGGTCACGAAGCGCAAGGTCGCCCAGGGGCCCGCGCCCAGGCTCTGCGCCGCCAGGTCCAGGCGCGTGTCGTAGTTGCGCAGCACCGCCATCATGGTGATCACCACGTACGGCACCGCCACCACCGTGTGCGCCAGGATCAGGCCGACGGTCGAACCGACCAGGCCGACGCGGGCGAAGAAATAGAACATGCCCACCGCGATGATCATGCGCGGCACCACGATGGGCGACAGCACGAAGGCCAGCATGGCGGATTTGCCGCGCATGTCGGCGCGCACCAGCAGGAAGGCGGCCGGCGTGCCGATCAGCATGGCCAGCAGGCCGGTGCCCACGCCCACGACCAGCGAGCGCGTGATGGCCTGCATCCACACCGGCGACGTGAACATCTGCTCGTACCATTGCAGCGAAAAGCCCTTGGGCGGCCAGGTCAGGCCGGAACCGGAATCGAACGACAGCGGGATCATCAGGAAGGCGGGCGCGGACAGGAAGGCCAGCACCGCCAGCACGATCCACCACAGGGTGCGCGATTGGCCGGTGCCCGACACCGAACGGCGCAGGCGCGTGGGCAGCAGCGAGAACAGGCGGTCGGACAGCGCGGCCAGCAGGTCCAGCAGGGCCTCGCCCGCGCGGCGCGCCAGGCCGGGCTTGGCCGAGGCGCGGGGGCGCGAGGCGCCGGCGCCGGTCATGGTCGACAGGCCGAGTATCCGGTCGTACAGCGCGAACACGGCCAGCACCACCACCAGCAGCAGCACCGACACCGCGCCGGCGAATTCCCAGTTCATGGTCTGCTGCACCTGGTCGATGATGATCTGGGTGATCATCGTCTCCTTGCGGCCGCCCAGCAGCGCCGGGGTGATGAAAAAGCCGATGGCGGTGACGAACACCATGATGGCCGCGGCGGCCACGCCGGGCATGGACAGCGGGAAGTAGATCTTCCAGAACGCGGTGCCCGGGCGCGCGCCCAGGGTGGACGCGGCGCGCGGCAGGTTGCGGTCGATGTTCTCCATGACCGACAGCATCGTCAGCACCGCCAGCGGCATCAGCGCATGCACCATGCCGACCAGCACGCTGCCGAAGTTGTAGAGCAGGTTGGCCGGCGCATCCAGGATGCCCAGCGCCTGCAGCATCTGGTTGACCACGCCGTTGCGGCCCAGCAGCACGACCCACGCGAAGGTGCGCACCAGGAAGCTGGTCCAGAACGACAGCAACACCCAGAACAGCAGCGACGTCTTGCGCCGGGCCGACAGGCTGGAGATCAGGTAGGCGACCGGGTAGCCGGCCACCACGGCAAAGAAGGTCGTCCAAAGCGAGATCTTCAGCGTGATGAGCAGCACGTTGACATACACCGACGACTCGAACAGCCGGTGGTATTGCGCCAGCGAGAAGCCCTGGTCGCCGTAGAAGCTCAGCAGCAGCAACTGGCCGACCGGATAGATCAGCAGCACCAGCAACAGGATCGCCAGCGGCGCGGCCATGAGGAAATGGCGGCGGCCCTGGCTCATGCGCTTGCGGGGAGGGGCGAGGGGGCTCATGCGCTCACTCCGCGATGGCGACCGCGTCGGCGGCCTGCCAGGTCACCGACAGCGGCTGGCCGATGGCGTACTGCTCGGCCTGGCGGCGCGTGGGGTAGGCGACCACGAGCGGGGCGCTGTCGGGCGCGCCCGAATCCAGATAGAGCTTGGTCAGGCTGCCGGTCACCATCACGTCGAGCAGCCTGCCGGTCAGGGCCTGGCCGTGCTCCCGGGCGGGGCCGGCCTGCAGGTTCTGCGGCCGCACCATCAGCGTGACCTTCTGGCCGACCTTGATCGCGGCGCCGTTGGACAGGGCCTGCCCGGTGACGCCCTGCTGCGTCAACCTGACCGTCAAGGTGGGGCCGTCGATGGCCGTGACCTCGCCCCGCAGCAGGTTGGATTCGCCCAGGAAGTCCGCCACGAACAGGGTGCGTGGACGGAAGTACAGGTCGGCTGGCGTGCCCAGTTGCTCGATCGCGCCGCCATTCATCAGGCAGATGCGATCGGACATGGTCATGGCCTCTTCCTGGTCATGCGTCACGTAGACGATGGTGGTGCCCAGTTCGCGGTGGATGCGCTTGATCTCCAGTTGCATCTGGTCGCGCAGCTTCTTGTCCAGCGCGCCCAGCGGTTCGTCCATCAGGATGATCGCGGGGCGGTAGACCATGCAGCGCGCCAGCGCGATGCGCTGCTGCTGGCCGCCCGACAGTTCGCGCGGCAGGCGCGCGCCGACCTGCGGCAGCCGCACCATGTCCAGCGCTTCCTGCGCGCGCCGCTTCGCCTCGGCCGCCGGCACCTTGCGCATCTTCAGCGGAAAGGCGATGTTCTCCAGGATGGTCATGTGCGGGAACAGCGCATAGTTCTGGAACACCATGCCGATGTCCCGCTCGTACGGCGCGCCGTGGGTGACGTCGTTGCCGTCGATCAGCACGCGGCCTTCGTCGGGCCTGGCCAGGCCCGCGATCAGGCTCAGCAGCGTGGTCTTGCCGGACCCGGACGGGCCCAGCAGGGTCAGGAATTCGCCGCGGGCGACATCCAGGTGCGTGGGCGCCAGGGCGACGAAATCGCCGTAGCGCTTGCCCAGGCCCGAGATCTGCAGATTGGAAGAAGACATGGTGTTCGGCGTATGCAAGGTGTTACTTCAAGACCCAACCGTTGAAGCGCTCGAGCACGTCGCGCTGCTTGTCCAGCCAGTAGGCGGCGTTGATGTGCAGGCCGGTCTTGATGTTGTCGGGGTGGGTCGGGCAATTGCGCGCCACGTCGGGTTTGATGTGATCGAACGCGGCGGGTTGGGTCACGCCGGCGGCGAAGAACTCGACCAGCGCGGCCTGGCGCTTGGGGTCCGAGGCGAACTTGATGAATTCGCGGCAGGCGTCGGCGTTGGGCGTGCCTTTCAGGATCGACCAGTTGTCGCAACCCCAGATGTTCTGGTCCCACACGATCTGCACGGGCGCGCCGTTGGCGATGGCCGATTGCGCGCGGGAAACCCAGGTGGCGATCATGTCGACTTCGCCGGAGCCCAGCATCTGCTCGACCTGCGCGCCGGTGTTCCACCACACATCGACCGACGGCTTGATCTTGTCCAGGCTGGCCAGGGCGCGGTCGATGTCGCAGGGGTAGACCTTGTCGGTCGGCACGCCGTCGGCCATCAGCGCTTCCTCGATGGTGTCGAACGGATGCTTGCGCAGGCCGCGCCGGCCGGGGATGTTCTTGACGTCCCAGAAGTCCGCCCACGACGCCGGGGCGCGGCGGCCCTTGAAGGCGTCGGTGCGATAGGCCAGCACCGTGGTGTAGACGTTGTTGCCCACGCCATAGGGCGACATGTATTGCTTGGGGATGGTGGCCACGACCGGGTCCGATTCCAGGCCATGTTTTTCCAGATAGACCTTGCCGCCTTCGGTGAGCATCAGGATGGCGGGCTGGCTGATCTTGGCCATGTCCCAGGTGTAGTTGCCGGTGTCCACCATGCTGCGGATCTGCGCGGTGGGCTCGGCGTTGGCCTGCACGCCCACCACCTGGATGCCGGTGGCGTCCGTGAACGGCTTGTAGAACACCGCGCCATAGGCCTTGCTGTAGATGCCGCCGTCATCGCGCACGACGATGCGCTTGGAGGCCGCGCGCGACGGCGTCCAGATCATGGGCATGGCCAGGGTGGCGACGCCGGCGGCGGCGGTCTTGAGCGCGCGGCGGCGCGAGGCGTTGTAGGAGGGGGATTTCATGGAAGGGCTCCAGCGGGACGGCGGACGGGAAGGGCGGCTTCAGGGCAGCAAGCGACCGGGATTGAAGAGGGCGGCGGGATCGAAGCTGGCTTTCAGCGTGCGCATCATGGCCAGTTCGACCGGGGACTTGTAGTGCGCCATTTCGGCCAGCGACGTGCGGCCCACGCCATGCTCGGCGCTGAAGGTGCCGCCCAGCGCGTCGGCCACGTCGTTGACGGCGCGGCGGATGGCGGCCGCCATGGCGTCGCGCTCGGGCAGCGCGTTCCAGGCGTCGAACGTGAAAAACGGAATGAAGTGGACGTTGCCGTCGCCCAGGTGGGCGACGATCAGGATGGGCAGGTCGGGCACCAGGCGGCGCACGGCGTCGGTGGCGGCGGCGATGAACCGCGGCACGCTCGAGACGGGCACCGCGCTGTCGGTGGTCAGGCCCACGCCCGCTTTCTTGTTGCCTTCCGAGACGCTGTGGCGGACTTCCCAGAGCGCGGCGCGCTGGCTGTCGTTGCTGGCCACCACGGCATCGTGCAGCAGGCCCTGTTCGGACGCCTGCTCCAGGATCTGCTGCAGCACGTCCTGCAGTTCCGTCCCGCCGCCGGTGTCCGACAGCTCCACCAGCACATGCCACGGATGCGCGCCGCTGAGCGGATTCTTGCGCCCGGGCACGTGCGTCATGACGATGTCCAGCTGATTGCTGTCGATCATCTCGAAGGCGGACAGGCGCGAGCCGCACTGCTGTTGGAACAGGCCCAGGATATCGAGCGCGGCCTGGGGATCGGTGGGCGCCAGCCAGGCGATGGCGTGGCGGGTGGGCAGCGGGTGCAGCTTCAGCACGGCCGCGGTCACGATGCCCAAGGTGCCTTCGGCGCCGATGAACAGGTGCTTCAAGTCGAAACCCGTATTGTTCTTGCGCAGGGCGGTCAGGCCGTTCCAGATGGAGCCGTCGGGCAGCACGACCTCCAGGCCCAGGATGTTGTCGCGCGTATTGCCGTAGCGCAGCACGCCGGTGCCGCCGGCGTTGGTGGCGATGGTGCCGCCGATCTGGCATGAACCTTCCGCGCCCAGGCTGATGGGATACAGGCGGCCCTGTTCCGCGGCGGCCTGCTGCACGGCGGCCAGCACGCAGCCGGCTTCGACTTCCATCGAGTTGTTGGCCGGGTCCACGCGGCGGATCTGGCGCAGGCGGGAGAGATTGACGATGACGGGGGGCGGGCCCGCTTCGTCCGGCACCGCGCCGCCGCACAGGCTGGTGTTGCCGCCTTGCGGCAGCACGGGGGCGGCGTGGGCGTTGCACAGGCGCACGATGTCGGCGACCTGCTGCGTGGAATTCGGCAGGGCCACGCAGAGCGCCGCGCCCTTGTAGCGGCCGCGCCAGTCTTCGGTGTAGCCGGCCATGTCGGTGTCGGTGCGCAGGATCGCGCTGTCGCCCAAGGCCTGGATGAGCGCATCGAGCAGGGAGGTGCCTGTGGTCATGTCTGTCGTCCCATGGAGATCGGGGGTAGAAAAGCCGATCACGTTGAGACACAGCATACGATTACTTAAATCGCTTTTCGATTTAAGTAATCGTATAACGATTGAATTGAGGGTATGTCCTAGGGCGGAACATCCTGGCAATCGTCTAAAAAAACAATCGAAATACAATCGATACGTTCGATATGTAATTTAATCGGATTCCCGCCAACAAGGAAGAGAGATGCTGCCCAGCGTGATGGATTACCGGGCGCAGGCGCGCAAGCGACTGCCTCGGCTGGCCTTCGATTATCTGGACGGGGGCGCCGAGGACGGCGCCTCGTTGCGGCGCAACGTGGCCGCCTTCGGCGCGCTGGAATTCGTGCCCGAGGTGCTGGCGGACGTCACCGACTGCCAGCTGCAAACCACCGTCCTGGGCGCGGCCGCGGCCATGCCCGCGATCGTCGGGCCGACGGGCCTGAACGGGCTGTTCTGGCCCGACGCGGACGTGCACCTGGCGCGCGCCGCGCATCGAGCGGGGCTGCCGTTCGTGCTGTCCACCGCATCGACCTCGCTGCTGGAGGAAGTGCGCGCGGCGGGCGCGGGCGAGCTGTGGTTGCAGTTGTACGTGCAGCGCGACCGCCGTATCGCCGAACACCTGATGGACCGGGCCTGGAGCAGCGGCTACACGGCGCTGTTCCTGACGGTCGACGTGCCGGTGCATGGCAATCGCGACCATGACAAGCGCAACGGCTTCCAACTGCCGCTGCGTCCTTCCGGCCGCTTGCTGCTGGACCTGGCGGCGCATCCGGGCTGGTGCTGGCGCATGCTGCGCGGCGGCGGGCCGCAACTGAAGAACCTGGCCGTCAGTTCCAACGCGCGGGAGAACATCACGGAACAGGCGTCCGCCCTGAGCCGCCAGATGGACCTGGCCTTGACCTGGGACGACATCGACTGGCTGCGCCGCCGGTGGCGCGGCCGCATCGTCATCAAGGGCATCCAGACGCTGGCCGATGCGCGCCGGGCCAAGGCGCGCGGCGTGGACGGCATCGTGCTGTCCAACCACGGCGGCAGGCAGCTGGAGTGCGCTCCCTGCCCGCTCGAAGTCCTGCCGGAGGTCGCGGCCGAACTGGGGCAGTCGCTCGACGTGCTGGTGGATGGCGGGGTGCGGCGCGGCAGCGATATCGCCAAGGCGGTGGCGCTGGGCGCGCGCGCGGTGCTGCTGGGCCGCGCGCCGCTGTATGGACTGGCGGGTCGGGGGCCGCGCGGCGCGGGCGAGGTGCTGGCAATCCTGCGCGCCGAGCTGGAAAACACATTGCGGCTGCTCGGGCGCACTCGCATTGGCGCGCTGGATGCCACGGCGGTGCGCAGGCGCCGGGCCATTTTCGATTGAGGAAAGGAATCAGGATCATGCAAGAAAAAATCGTCTTCATCGGCGGCGGCAACATGGCCAGCGCCATCATCGAGGGATTGCTCGGACAGGGCCGCCAGCTGGCGGATTTCCTGGTGATCGAACCCTTCGGGCCCACCCGCGCCGGCCTGCTCGCGCGCGGCGTGACGTGCCGCGAGAGCGTTGGCGCCGAGATCGCCGACGCGGCGCTGTGCGTGCTGGCGACCAAGCCGCAGGTGTTGCGCGAGGCGTGCGGGCAAGTCCAGGCGCATCTACGCGCGCAGACGACAGTGGTCAGCATCGCGGCGGGCGTCAATCTCACGGCCTTGTCGCAATGGCTGGACGGCCATGCCCGTATCGTGCGCGCCATGCCCAACACGCCGGCCAAGGTCGGGCTGGGCATGACGGGCCTGTACGCCAGCCAGGCTTGCGGCGCGGCGCAGCGCGAGCTGGTGGACGCGTTGTTCGCCGCCGTGGGCGAGCGCATCTGGGTCGATCGCGAAATCCTGATCGACGCGGTCACCGCCGTGACCGGCAGCGGTCCGGGCTATGTGTTCCATTTCATGGCGGCGCTGGAAAAGGCGGCGCTGGCGCTGGGCTTTGGCGCGGTCGATGCGCGCCGCCTGTCGGTGGCGGCGTTTCGCGGCGCGGCCGAGCTGGCCGCGCGCGACGAAGCGCCCCTGGTCGAACTGCAGGAACGCGTGACCTCCAAGGGCGGCACCACCTACGCTGCGCTGGCGCATCTGCGCGAGGCGGGCGTGGCGCCCGCCATTACCGAGGCGGCGCTCAAGGCCGAGCAACGCGCGCGCGAATTGTCGGCGGGCTAGGTCAGCGCCGCCGTCCCAGCCACCACAGCAGCAATACCGACGCGGCGATCGCCGCCACGTTGAACTGCATGGCGCTGGCGAACGCGCGCGCATAGCGATCGCCGAGCGCCGCGTCGGCGTGCGCGTCCAGCGCGCCGCTGAACAGCATGCCGGCGGCGGACACGCCCAGCGCCGCGCCGACCTGTTGCAGCGTCGAGACCACGCCGGCGGCCATGCCCGCGTGATGGTCCTGCACCAACCCCAGCGCGAGGTTGACCAGCGGTGTATTGACCGCGCCCTGCGCGGCGCCCAGCCAGATCAGCGCCGGCACCAGCGACCAGGGCGCGAGCAGGGCGCCGGCCGCGTCCACCTGCCACATCAACGCGGCCGTGGCGCCGCCGTACAGCATCGCGGCCACCATGATGGCGCGCGTGCCGAAGCGCGCCACGAGTCGCGGCGCGGCCATCGAGCCGGCCACGAAGCCGACGCTCGCGGGGGCGAACACCGCGCCCGCTGTCAGCGCGTCCACGCCCAGCCCGGTCTGCAACAGCAGGGCGTAGCACAGGAACATCGCGCTGGCGGTGGAGAACACCAGCGTCACCAGCAGGCAGCCTGCCGCGAATCGCGGTTGCGCCAGCAGCGCCATATCGACCAGCGGCACGCGCCCGGCGGCGCCGGCGCGGCGCTGCGTCCACACGAACAGCGCCAGCAACGCGACCGCCGCCGCGCCGCAGGCCAGCGTCCACGCGGGCCAATGGCGCGCCGGGCCTTCGACCAGCGCCAGCAGCAACAGGCCCAGTCCCGCGCCGACCAGCGCCGAGCCGCCCCAGTCCATCGGCGCGCCGGCGGCGTCGCGCGATTCGGGGATGTGGCGCGCCAGCCGCCAGGCCAGCACGCCAAGCGGCACGTTCACCAGGAAGATCGTGCGCCACGCCAGGCCGAACAGGTCGGCGTGCACGATCCAGCCGCCCAGCACCTGGCCGGCGATGGCCGCCAGCCCCAGCGTCATGCCGAGCAGGCCGAAGGCGCGGCGTCGCGCGTGGCCGTCGTAGCTGACGCGGATCAGCGCGTAGACCTGCGGGAACAGCATGGCCGCCGCCACGCCCTGCAGCACGCGCGCGCCGATCAGCGTGTTGGCATCGGGCGCCAGGCCGCACAGCGCCGAGGCCAGCGCGAAGCCGGCCATGCCCAGCATGAACAGGCGCCGGCGGCCATGGCGGTCGCCGAGCCGGCTGCCGGCGATCAGCAGCACGCCATAGGCCAGCTCGTAGGCGACGATGATGAAATTGATCTGTGCGAAGCTGGCCGACAGCGTGTGCTGCATGCTGGGGATGGCGACGTTGACCACGAACAGGTCGAAGATCGTGATGAAGCCGCCGGACAGCAGCACGGCCAGGCCGAGCGGGCCCGGCGTGGCGGGGTGGGCGGAGGTGTCGGGGCAGGGCGAGGGCAGGGTGGCGCAGGGCATGGACTAGGCCGCGGGAGTGGGGATCGGCGCTATTCTGTGAGCTGTTCCAGACTTATACAATTTAGCTGTTTATGCTATTACTGAAGGCAATAGCCTATGCCCCGTTCCCCTTCGCATGACGCCGCGCCGGCGCCGCGCACCGGCGCGCTCGACACGGGCGCGCAGCGGCTGGACCGTACCCGCGCCGACCTCGCCGAATTCCTGCGGCTGCGCCGCGAGCGTCTGAGTCCGGCCGCGCTGGGCCTGCCCGCCGGCGGCCGCCGGCGCACCCCTGGCCTGCGGCGCGAGGAAGTGGCGGCGCTGGCCGGCGTCGGCCTGGCCTGGTACACCTGGTTCGAGCAGGGCCGCAACATCAGCGTGTCGGCCACCTTCCTGGAAAACCTGGCGCGCGTGTTGCGGCTGGACGCGGCGGAACGGCGCCACCTGTACCTGCTGGCGCATCAGCGTCCGCCGGCCGAGCCGGGGCGCACCTGGTGCACCGTGCCGCCGCAGGTGCGGCGCCTGATGGACGACCTGCCCGCGCGTCCCGCCTACATCCTCAACCTGCGCTGGGACGTGGTGGTGTGGAACGCCGCCGCCGAACGCGTGTTCGGTTTCGGCGCGCAGCCAACGGGGCGGCGCAACCTGCTGTGGATGCTGTTCGTGGACCCGGCCATGCGCGAGCTGTTCGTCGATTGGCCGGCGCAGGCGCCGGCCATGCTGTCCACCTTCCGGCGCGATTTTGCCTCGGCCTCGGGTGCGCCGGACATCACCGAACTGGTCGACGAACTGGAGCGCGTCGCGCCCGAGTTCAAGGCCTGGTGGCGCGAGCACGACGTGCACGGCGCCTGCATGGGGGTGCGCAGCCTGCGCCTGCCGGCGCTGGGCGAGGTGGCGTTCGAGCATTCCACCCTGTCGGTCGATGAAAGCCGCCACCTGCGCCTGGTGGTGTACGCGCCCGCGCCCGACGAGCCGCAGGCCATGGCCTTCGCGCGCTGGCTGGCGCGCAAGCCGCGCACGGCCGTGCGTGGCTCCAGAGATTAGGCGCCGCGTGGTTCTACGGCGGGGGCGCGACGCGATTCTATAGTCGGGGCGATCCGCTACTTCCGCCCACGCCATGTCCACTGAAATCCTGCCTCGCCGCCAGGCCTTGTCGCTGCTCATCGTGGTGGTGCTGGCCTGGGGGCTCACCTGGATCGTCAGCAAGCTGCTGCTGCAATATATGACCCCGCTCTGGGCGGTGGCCGCGCGCAGCGTCGTCGGCGCCGCCGCGTTGCTGGCGCTGGGCCTGGCGCTGCGGCGCGTGGCGTGGCCGGTCAGGGCCGACATTCCGGTGATCCTGAGCGTGGGCCTGCTGCACATGGGCGCGTTCGCCGCGCTCGTCAGCCTCGGGCTGCAATACGTGCCGGCCGGCCGCTCGGTGGTGCTCGCCTACACGACGCCACTGTGGGTCATCCCGGCCGCGCGCGTGTTCCTGGGCGAGCCGATCGGACGCGGCCGGCAACTGGGGCTGGCGCTGGGCCTGTTGGGCCTGGCCGTCATCTTCAATCCGTTGGCGTTCGACTGGGGCAATCACGAGGCGGTGTTCGGCAACGGCCTGGTGCTGCTCGCGGCGCTGTGCTGGGCCGCCAATATCGTCTACGTGCGCGCCCACCGCTGGGTCACGCCGCCGTTCGAGTTGGCGTTCTGGCAGGCGCTGCTGGCCTCCGGCGTGCTGGCCGCGGTGGCCTGGGCGGCGGAAGGCGCGCCGCGCGTGCTATGGCATGCGGACCTGGCCTGGCTGCTGGGCTACGGCGGGGTGTTTGGCATCGCCGTGGCCTATTGGGCGGCGGTGAACGTGAACCGGTCCCTGCCCGCGGGCGTCACCGCGATCGGCCTGCTGGGCGTGCCCGTGGTGGGCCTGCTGTGCTCGGCGGCAATGCTGCATGAGCCGTTGACCCTGCCGCTGTCGCTGGGGATGGCGTTCATTGTGGGCGGCATTGCCGCCGGGGTGCTGGACAAGGGGCGCGGCTAGGCGGGGCAAAAAAAGCGGGGCAAAAAAAGCGGAGGAAAAAGGCGCTTGACGGCCGCAATCGGGTCTGTGTATCGTACGATCTATATCTTAAGATATATCTTAAGTAGTACGTCAGATACCCAGCGAGGCCATTCATGCGCCACTTCCATTTCCTGACCGCCTTTGCCCGAGGCGCCCGCCACGAATCGCGCGATGCCTACCCGGGCCGCCATGGCCACCCCGGGCATCGTGGCCAACACGCATTCCACGAGCACCCGGACCGCCACGATCATCATGATCGTCACGGCCATCATCACGACCGCCACGATCATCACTCACGTGGCGACTATCACGGCCATCAAGGCCTTCACGACCACCAGGCCGTCGACGGTCATCGGGGCCCGCGTGGCCACGGCGCGGACTTCGCGTCCGGCGGTTGGCGCGAGGGCGGCCGCGGCCGTCACGGACGCCACGCCGGCGGCGGCGGGGGCGGCGGCTGGTTTGGCGGCCCGTGGGGCGGCCGCGGCGGCGATGCCGACGACAGCTTCGGCGGCGACGGCCGCCACTTCGCGCGCGGCCGCAAGGTCACCGCCGACGACCTGCAACTGATGCTGCTCGGTCTGCTGGAGCAGAACCCCAGCCACGGCTACGAACTCATCAAGGCGCTGGGCGCCCTGTCCAACGGCTTCTACACGCCCAGCCCCGGCATGGTCTATCCCGCGCTGACCTACCTGGAGGAACTGGGCTACGCCACCGTCGAGCAGGAAGGCAGCAAGAAGCGCTACCACCTGGCAGACCCCGGCCGCGCGCACCTGGACGCCAACCGCGAGCGGCTGTCGGTGATGTTCAACAAGCTCAAGCATGTTGCCCGCAAGATGGACTGGATGCGCCAGGCCTGGAGCGGCGAACCGCGCGCGGCCGCCGGCAACGACGAGGACGCCGCCGGCTGGATCGACGAATTCGTGCACGCGCGCCAGGCGATCCGCCATGCGTTGCTGCAACGCACCGACGCGTCGCCGGCCGAGCAGCGCCGCATCGCCGCCATCCTGCGCCGCGCCACCGAGGAAATCACGGGTAAGGACTGTGCCTGATCCCGTTTCCCTCATTGGAGATCCCATGACCCAGACCGACCTGACCGTCGAACGCGTGCGCCATCCGCTCAAGATGCGCACGCTGACCGTGGCGCGCGTCGAACGCATCGCGGGCCTGCTGGCCCGCGTCACCTTCCGCGGCGAAGACCTGCGCGACTTCGTGTCCGCGTCCTTCGACGACCACGTAAAGCTCTTTTTTCCCGCCGATCCGTCGCAGCCGCTGGTGTTGCCCGAAGCCGGTCCCGATGGCATCAAGTTCCCCGAGGGCGCGCCGCGCCCGGCCGCGCGCGACTACACGCCGCGCCGTTTCGACACGGCGCGGCAGGAACTGGACATCGACTTCGTGCTGCATGGCGATGGCCCCGCCTCCACCTGGGCCGAGCAGGCCGCGGTCGGCCAACGCCTGGGCATCGGCGGCCCGCGCGGTTCGTTCGTGGTGCCCACGGGCTTCGACTGGCACGTGCTGATCGGCGACGAAACCGCGTTGCCGGCCATCTCCCGCCGCCTGGAGGAATTGCCCGCCACGGCGCAGGCGCTGGTGCTGATCGAAGTGCCGGGCGCCGCCAACGAGATCGCGCTGGCTACCCGGGCCCAGGCCTCGGTGCGCTGGCTGCATCGCAACGGCACCGCGGCCGGCTACAGCACCTTGTTGCTGGAAGCCGCGCGCGAGCTGGCGCTGCCGCCGGGCGAAGGCTACAGCTGGATCGCGGCGGAGTCGGCCGTGGCCAAGGCGGTGCGCGAGATCATGGTGGCGCAGCATGGCGTCGACAAGAGCCGCATCCGCGCCGCCAGCTACTGGAAGCGCGGCGCCATCGCGGTGCACGAGTCGCACGAAGACTGAGGCCGGGCGCCCGCCGCCGACGACTCGGGCGCGATTCCCGCAGGCGACGGCCGTGGCCCGGCCATTGGCGCGCCTATCCTTGCGCCAGCGCCAGCAGATTGGCCACGCGCCCGCCGGGCGCGTCCTCGCGCACCGCCAGCCCCAGCACCGCGCGCGGCCAGTCCAGCGCGAAGGGGCGATACACCACGCCGTCCGGGCGCAGGTGCCGCAGCGACGCGGGCACGATGGCCACGCCCATGCCCGCCGCCACCAGGTTCACCGCCGATGACAGCTGCGGCGCGCGCTGGCCGGGCAGTGGATTCAGCCCGTGCTGCCGGCACGCCGCCATGATGTCGGCGCTCAGGCCGTAGCCGGACTTGCGCGAATATTGAATGAAGCGTTCCCGCGCCAGGTCGGCCGGCGCCAGCCGCTTGCGCCGCGCCAGCGCATGGCCCAGCGGCAGCGCCACCACCAGGGGCTCTTCCGTCAATTGCGTGAAGCGCAGGCCGCCGTCCATGGCGAATGGCGGCCGCACGAAAGCCGCGTCGATCAGGCCGTCGCGCAGGCGCGCCACCAGCGTTTCGCTGTCGTCCTGCGACAGCGTCATTTCCACATCGGGGTATTGCTGGCGGTACAGCCGGATCAGTTCGGTCACGACCGGATGGAACGAGGCCGATTCGGTGAAGCCCAGCGACAGCTCGCCGACCTCGCCGCGCGCCGCCCGTTGCGCCGTCCGCACCGCGTCCTGTGCGCGTTGCAGGATGTCCTGCGCGCACCCCAGGAAGGCGCGCCCGGCGTCGTTCAGGCTGACGCCGCGGCCGCGCCGGTCGAACAGCGGCGTGCCGACTTCCTCTTCCAGTTGCCGGATCTGCTGCGACAGCGGCGGCTGCGCCATGCCGAGTTGCTCGGCCGCGCGGGTGAAGTGCTGGGCCTCGGCCGTGACGACGAAATAACGCAGATGGCGCAGTTCCATTTAGATACTCAAAAAGTATTGATTAAAAATTTTCCATATATTGGACATTCTAGTTTAGCGGAACGATGATGCGTGCATCGACGTTTCGTTTTTCAAAGGAATGCCTCATGGCTACGACCCTGACTCCCGGCGCCCGGCTGCGCCAGCATCTCGCCCAGGACATTGTGGTGGCGCCCGGCGCCTACGACGGGCTGTCGGCCCGCCTGGTGGCGGCCGCCGGCTTCAACGCGGTCTACGCCAGCGGCGGCGCGATCGCGCGCGCGGCCGGCTATCCCGACATCGGCCTGCTGAGCTTCACCGAGGTCATGGACCGGGTGGAGAAGATCGTCGATGCCAGCGGCCTGCCGGTGGTCGCCGATGCCGACACCGGCTTCGGCGGCTCGGCCAACGTCGAACGCACCGTGCGCGTCATGGAGCGCGCCGGCGTGGCCGCCTTCCATATCGAGGATCAGTCGTTTCCCAAACGCTGTGGCCACCTGGATGACAAGAGTCTGGTGGATGCCGCGGAAATGTGCCGCAAGGTGCACATCGCGCGCCAGACGCTGGCCGATGCCGATACGCTGGTGATTGCGCGCACCGACGCCATCGCCGTGGAAGGCTTCGACGCCGCCATCGCGCGCGCCGAGCGCTATGTTGAGGCGGGCGCCGACATGGTGTTCGTGGAAGCGCCGGAAACGCTGGAGCAGATCCGCGCCATCGCGGACCGGCTGCCCGGCCTGAAGCTCATCAACATGTTTTATGGCGGCAAGACGCCACTGGTGCCGCTGCCCGAGCTGGCGGCCATGGGCTATCGCCTGGCGATCATTCCCTCGGACCTGCAACGCGCCGCCATCCACGCCATGCAGGCCACGCTTGCAGCCATCCGCGAGACAGGCGACAGCAGCGCGCTGGCCGACCGCCTGACCAGCTTCAAGGAACGCGAAGAGATCGTGCAGACGCGCCGCTACCTGGCGCTGGACACGCAGTAGGCCACGCGCGGCGCGCGCCAAGGCGGGCGGGCGGGGTCATCGCGCGCCACCCGCGCGGCGTCACCGGCGGCAGCGCTGCGGCATGGACAGCGGCCACAGGCGCTGGTTGTAGGCGCCATAGAGCGTGCGGATGCCGCATTCCAGCGTGACGCGCGCCACCATCGCGCCGCGCTCGTCCAGGATCAGCGACTGTTCGCGCGTCGACACCACGGCGCGTTGGCCGGCGTAGTCCGAAGCCCACAGGTAGACCGGCGCGATCGCCATTCGGCCCTGGCCATCGGCGTAGCCGTAACGCTCGCCCACGGCCGCGACCGACAGGCCGTTGCGGCGCGGCCCCAGGTGGGCGAAGGTCGGCCCGGAGGCGGCTCCCTTGTCGTTGATCGCGCGCATGCCGCCGTTGGGCAGCGCCAGCGCGGCCTGGCCTTCCGAGAACGCGGTGCCGTCGCCGGCCAGCGTCAGGCGGGTCTTGCCCGTGGCGTCGACGTAGGTGGTGGTCGGCTTGCCGTTGTCGTCGCTGCCATGGCGCATCAGCCAGGCTGATCCCGCCGGCCAGTACCATTGGCCGGCCGGCAGGTTGACGACGGTCTTGCCATGTTCGTCGATCAGCCGCGCGCCGTCGTCGCCGCTCACCAGCGCGCGCGCCGGCGTGCCCTGGAAGCGCGTGCCCGCCACCGGACCGGGCGCGACCTGCCAGCGGCCCTGGCCGTCGACATAGCCGTGCCGGTCGGCGCGGCGGATCGCCAGCCAGTCGCCCATCTGCGTATAGCTGGCGTCTTCCAGGTCGAGCGTGCCGGAAGCGTCCGGCGAGACCAGCCAGCGCTGTTTTTCGCTGTAGGCCAGGTAGGTGCCATTGGCCTCGCGCGACACCTCCAGCGCCGGCTGGAAGGCGGTCAGGACGCGCCCATCGCGGTTGACCAGCGCGGTCGGCCGGCGGTATTCGTTTTCCTGCGGCCCGGGCTGCTGCACCAGCCACAGCTTGTCGCTGACGCGCTTGACGGCGTGATAGCGCGGCGGCACCACCCACTTGCCCTGCTGGTCGATCACGCCAGCCTTGCCTGCGCCCAGCGAGGCGGCGGCCTGGCCGTGCTGGAATTCGCCGATGTACTGGAAGGCCGGCGGCGACACTTCCTTGCCCGCGATGAAATCGTACAGGCCCCATGGGTCGCCCTCCGCCGCGGTCTTCAGGTAGCGCACCAGTCCGGGCGCCACCACCTCCGCCTCGAAGTAATCCGGCAGCGCATGGACCTTGCCGCCGCGGTCGATGAGGCGCGTCTGGCCCTTGTTGTAGATCAGCGCGTAACCCTGGTGGAAGGCGCCGATGTGCTGCTGCGGCGGCAGGTCCAGCGGCTTGCCGCGGCCATCGAGCAGTTGCACGCCCGCTTCGGTCTGCGCGGCAAAGCGCAGGTCATCGGCGCCGAGCGGGGCGGCCTCGGCCTCTTCGTCGGTGGCGTAGTCGTCACGCGGCTCATCCAGCGGCACGACCTCCGTCCAGTCCTTGTGGGTGGCGACGCTGCCGTCCGCCAGCACCAGGCCGGCGCCGCCGTCGTTGCAGTGGCAGTAACCCTGGCCCAGCAGGCCCAGCGGGCCGCCCGGCACGTTCAGCGGCAGGTCGCGCAGTTGCGCGCCCTGGGCCGCCGCCAGGGCATCGGGTTGCAGGATCGCGCGGCCGTCGGCGTCCAGCGCGTTGAGCAATTGGCCGTCCTGGCCGGACAGCCACAGCTTGCCCTGCCGCAGCGTCATGCGGCCGACGTCGGCCAGCCACGGCGGCGCGCTGTCGCCGTGCAGCCACGCGCCCTTGGGCGTCAGCAGCCCGGCCACCTGGCCCGCCTGGTCGCGGAACAGCAGGTAGCCTTCCTCGTTCTGCTCGGGGCGCATGCCGCTGCCCAGCGCCACCGGTTCGGCGCGACCGGCCACATAGGCCTTGAGCGTATCGCCGGATACATAGACCAGGGTGTTGTCGTAGATCTCCGAAGACTGCGCTTCCTCGGCCGTGAGCGCGCCCAACGGTTGGCCCGCCGCGTCCAGCAGGGCGTAGCCCTTGCCGCGCGGCAGTTGGGCGCTCCAGAAGGCCTTGCCCACGCGCTTGATGCGCTCGTAGCGCTTGCCTTCGCCGATCACCTTGCCGGCGGGATCGATCAGCACCACTTCCTCTTCGCCGATGCCCAGCGCCAGGGCGTTGCGGTCCAGCCGCGAGATGTCGCTGTATTGCGGCGCCACGCGCCAGTTCCAGTCGCCGTCGAGCAGGCCATGCATGCCATGGTTGTCGACGCCGATGAACAGGCCATCGCCATAGCTGGAAATCACCTGCACGCCGGGCTTGGCGTAGCGGCGCTCGCCGCTGGTTGACCGGAATTCCTCGCGATACGTGATCGACAGCCGGGCCGGCTTGCCTTCGCCCAGGCGCACGCTGTCGACGCTGGCATCGATGGCGTCGCCCACCGTCTTGCCGGCGCGGTCGATCAACTGGTACCGGCCATCCACCGTCACCACCGCCAGGCCGCCCTCGACGAAATCGGAGGCGCTGTCGTAACGCGGGGGCACCGCCATCTTGCCCTTGGCGTCGATGTACCCCCACTTGCCCTTCCAGCGCACCGCGGCCAGGCCGTGGTGAAAATCGCCGACCCGCTCGAACTGCGGCTCGACCGCCAGTTTGCCGTTGGCGTCGATAAAGCCCCAGGCGTGGCGGCGCAGCGAGGCGTCGGTGGGGACGCGGTCGATCTCTTCCAGCGAGGAGGGCAGCAGCACGGCGGCGCGATTGTCCGACAGCGGGCCGATGCAGCCGGCGGGACCGGCGTCGCCGTGGCGGGTGTCCTGGACCGCGGTCAGATCCATGGGGCCGTCGACGCAGGGGATGCCGTTCTGGCGGTATTGGGCGTGGGCCGACAGCGAGAGTCCCAGCGCGGCCAGGGCGCAGGCGAGACGGGTGGCGTGAAACGCGCGTGATGTCATGGTCATTGTGCTTGGGCGGATTCAGGGGCGGACGCGTATTCAAGGTCGCCGGCGTCGGGGCAGGTCAGCTTTTCGCGCGGCCAGGTCAGGCGACCCTGCGCGTCGAACACGACGACTTCGCCGCAGATCAGGCCGAACAGCGTCATGGTCGTGCCGCGCGTGTCGATGAATTCCAGCAGGCCTTCACGGCGCACCAGGGCGCGGCCTTCGCTGAAGTCATCGGCCCAGCCGAATTCCGGCGGGATGACGTAACGGCCGCTCAGGTCGATGTAGCCTAGCAGCTTGCCGCTGCGCTGCTCGCGCCGCGCCAGCGCCAGGCCGTCGCGCAGCGGGCCCAGCTTATCGAAGTACGGTCCGACCACGCGCTTGCCGTCGGCGTTGACGAAGCCATAGCGGTCGCCCTGGCCGCGATAGACCACCACGCCCTCGCTGGCGCTGCGTTCGTCCAGCGTGAATTCGCCCTTGAAGCGAGTGATTTCGCGGCCCTGCAGATCGGTCATCACGCTTTGCGAATTCTTGCTGTCGCGGAACACCGCGCGCTTCATCGACGCCAGCGGCGTGCCATCGCCACGCGCTTGCAGCAGCGTCTTGCCGTTCTCGTCCATCAGCCGGTAGCGTTGGCCGTCGGAGACGCGCGCCAGGCCCTCGGGCTGCACGAAGAATGGGTTGAATTCGCCATGGGTGGGGGGCACCTTGAAGTTGCCGCGGGCGTCGATGGCGCCATTGCGTGAGCGGTACTGCACGTAGATCCAGTCGCCGAACTGCTCCTTGCGCTCGGGCTCGCCTTCGAACAGCCGCGTCATGCCGCCCTGGGCGTCGAACAGCAGCGTGGCGCCGTCCTTGCCTTGCGCCAGGTAGCGGCCCTGCTTGAGATCCTGCGGCCGGTCGTGCAGCACCACGCTGCGCTTGCCGGTGCGTAGATTGATCAGGCGATAGTCGTCGCGATAGCCGGAGCTGTCTTCTCCTTTGGGTTCGCGCGCCAGCAGATAGCCGTTGCCCAGGTAATCGAGTTCATAGCTGCCGGAGTAGGTGGCGGGCACCACCCATTTGCCCTGGCGGTCGATGACGCCCCAGCGATCGTGGTCCTGCGCCTTGGCCCAATCGTCGGTGAAGTCCTCGATGCGGTCGAGCGTCGGTTTCACGGTCTCGCTGCCTGCGCGGACGTTCCACAGGCCCCAGCGACGGTTGCGGCGTTCGTCCAGCGCATAGAAGTAGAGCAGGTCGCCGTCGAGTTTTTCGCCATTGACCTCGATGCGCGCCGGCAGTTTCTGCGGATTGCCGCGGGTGTCGATCAGCACGGCGGCGTTGCGGTCCATGTCGGGCGTGCGGGCCCAGGAATAGGGGCCGTTGAAGCCGCCGATGCCGGCGTATTTCGGCGGCAGGATCCAGTTGCCGTCGGCGTCGATGGCGCCGACGGTGCGCTCGCGGGTCTGCACCAGCAGCGGCGCGGTGGCGTCGTAGCTGCTCATGTCGTCCCATTCCGCATTGGTGACGATCTTGCCCGAACGCGTCAGGATGGCGGTCGGCTGGTTGTAGTCGTTGGGCCGCAGCAGCGCCAGCGGCAGCGCGTCGGCGTCCGCCCGGCCGTCGCGCGCCTTGCCGGCGGCGCGCTTGGCGCTGAACGGCATGACGCGGTATTGGCCTAGGCGCGCGACGGTGTCGGCGTCCAGCAGCGGCGTGCCGTCGGGGCGATAGATCTGCGCCAGGGTCGCTTCGGATTCGTAGCCGCCCGCATCGGCGCTGACGGCGGCGTCGGCGGCCGCGGTGGCGGCATCGGCGGCGATGGGCGCGGCGGCGTCCACAGCGGCGTCGGCCGCTGCCGCGGCCTCGACGGCTTGCGGCGCGGCAGTGGCGGCGTCGACCGCCTGCGGCGCGGCGGTCGCGACATCCGCGGCCAGCGGTGGTGAGGGGTCGAGGGACGCTGCCGGGGGCGCCGCCACGCTGGCGGCAACGTCGGCCTGCGCGGCGGACGGCGCCGCCCCCGCACCGGCCGGCTGTTGGGCGTTGATCCAGGCCATGCCGTTTTGGATGGTGACGCGGCCGAAGGCCGCGGGGACAACCCGCGGTTTGCCGTCGGGCGGGATCAGGATCACCGCGTCGACGTCGGTCAGCACCTTCCAGCCCTCGCTCGCCTCGACGCCGACATATTGATTGGTGAAAGTGCGCAGCGGCTTGAGCCGCGCATCCAGCAGTGCGTAGGGACCGTCACCCTTGGGCTTCACCAGCCACAGGCCGGACGCCACGCGCGTCACGTTTTCATAGCCGTCGCCGTTCAACGCCGAGCCGTCGGGCCGCACGAACCGCCAGGTGTCTTCGCGCTGCACGGCCAGCGTGTCGCCGTCGCGCAGCGGCGGTTGCTGCGAGCGCAGCACGTCGGGCGCGATGGCCCAGCGGCCGTCGGCATCCAGCAGGCCCCACCAGCCGCCATAGCGCGAACTGCGCCGCTGCGCCGGCAGGGAGCCGGCGTCGTCGGAGGACGCCAGCATCATCACATCGGCGGGCAGCGTCAGTGCGCGGCCGGTCGCGGTGTTGAACAGTCGCGGCGGTTGCGGCACTTCCATCTCGGCCAGCTTCTGGCCGCGTTCGAAACCCCACGAGCGCGTGCCCAGCTCGAACGTCTTGACCACCTGGCCCTGGCGATCGATCAGCACGTCGCGCTCGTCCAGTTCGACCAGCGCGGTGCCTTCCGCATTGAAGCCCGAGGCGCGCGCATAGCGAGGCTTGACGGCCCAGTTGCCGCGCTTGTCGATATAGCCCCACAGCCCCTCCTGGCGCACCGCGGCCAGGCCGTTCTGGAACGACTCCGCTTCCTGGAACGCCGGCTTGATGACCATCTGGCCTTGCTTGTCGACGTAGCCCCAGGTGCCGGCCGAGTCGCTGGCCTTGCCGGTGATCACCGCGGCCAGCCCTTCGGCATAGGCGCGTTGGCAGCTGACGTCAGGGGTGATGGCGTAGGTGCGGCCGACGCAGTCGTGCTGCCAGTCGGCGTATTCGTCGGCGCTGGCCGGCGCGCTGCCCAGCGCGGCCAGCGCCACGGCCAGCGCCAGCGGCCGCAAGCCTGTTCGCAAACGCAAAGCGGCGCTCATGATGCGGCGCCCCCGGGTTGCGCCAGGGCGCGCGTGGGCGCGGCGGAAGGGAACGAGCGAAGCCGGACGTGCCGCATGGTCGAAGTGCCTGTCTAAAAAAGGGACGAGGACAGCACTGTAACCAGCAGTAGCACTCAAAAAAACGGCAAATGTAACGATAGAAAACGAACCGTTAACATCGTGCCGCGCGCGGCCTGCGCCTGTCGGTGGCGCCCACCCGGCTGGCGCTGGACACCGACCCGGCCCTGCTGCGCCGCATTCTCGACAACCTGCTGCGCAACGCGCTGTCGTACACGCCCCAGGGGCGGGTGCTGCTGTCGGCGCGGCGGCGGCGCGGGGGCGTCGTGATCCAGGTGTGGGACACGGGCGTGGGCATCGCGCCCGAGCTGCAGGAAGCCGTCTTCACCGAGTTCATGCGCGGCGCCGGCGCGCCCGCCGCGCCGGGGAGCGAAGAGGGGCTGGGCCTGGGCCTGGCCATCGTGCGGCGGCTGGCCGGGCTGCTGCATGGAGAGATCTCGCTGCGCTCGGTGCCGGGCAAGGGGTCGGTGTTCTCGTTGTGGGTGCCCGCTGGCATTCCCGCCGCGCATGCCGCCGGCGAAAAATAATCAGTTGAAGGGCCGCCGCCGCGCCCCTGTAATAGCGGTTAGTCGCCCGCGCGCGGGTTCGAGGTATCACGCCAGAGGGTCGCCATGTCCGCCGCCATTCCGTCCGTCGCTGCTTCATCCGGTCCCGCCACGCCGTCGCGCAACCTGTGGCTGATGGTGCTGGCCGGCGGCATCGTCATGGGCCTGGCGCTGGGCGTGCGGCACGTGCAGGGCCTGTTCCTGCTGCCCATCACCATGGACCGCGGCTGGTCGCGCGAGACCTTCGCCATGGCCCTGGCGGTACAGAACCTGACCTGGGGCGTGGTGCAGCCGTTTACCGGCATGATCGCCGACCGCTACGGCTCGGCCAAGGTGATCCTGGGCGGGCTGGTGTTCTACGCGTTGGGGCTGGCCGGGATGGCGCACGCCACCAGCGCGGCCGCCTTCATGTGGAGCGCCGGCATCTGTATCGGCGTGGCCCTGTCGGGCACCGCGTTCGCGGTGATCTACGGCGCGCTCAGCCGGCTGGTGCCGCCCGAGCGGCGCGGCTGGGCCCTGGGCGTGGCGGGCGCGGTCGGCGGGCTGGGACAGTTCACCATGGTGCCGGCGGCGCAGTGGCTGATCGGCGGCGCGGGCTGGGTGAGCGCATTGCTGGTTTTCGCGGTGGTGCTGGCCGTGCTGACGCCGCTGGCCTGGCCGCTGAAGGAAACGGAGCGCGCGGCATCGAAGGCCGGCCCCGCGCAGCCCGACCAGCCGCTCGGCGCGGCGATCCGCGAGGCCTTTTCCCAACGCGGCTTCTGGCTGTTGAACCTGGGGTTCCTGGCCTGCGGCTTCCAGCTGGCCTTTATCGGCACGCACCTGCCGGCCTACCTGATGGACAAGGGCATGCGGGCGGCGGATGCCGTCGCCGCGCTGGCCATCATCGCGCTCGCCAATGTGGCCGGCACCTACGTCTGCGGCATCCTCGGCGCGCACCATCGCCGCAAGTATCTGCTGGCCGGCATCTACCTGCTGCGCACCGCCGCCATGGCGCTGTTCTTCCTGCTGCCGCTGTCGCCGTGGTCGGTCTATGTGTTCGCCGCGGTCATGGGCTTCGTCTGGCTCGGCACGGTGCCGCTGACCAACGGCCTGATCGCGCAGGTGTTCGGCGTGCGCTACATCACGACGTTGTTCGGCTTCGTCTTTTTCGGCCACCAGCTCGGCTCGTTCCTCGGCGTCTGGCTGGGCGGCGTCGTGTTCGAGGCGACCCACTCGTACGACCTGATCTGGCTGGGCGCGATGGCGCTGGGCGTGTTGTCGGCGGCGCTGCACTGGCCCATCGACGACCGCGAGCTGCCGCGCGTGCGCGCCGCCGTGGCCGCCTGAAGCGGCCGTCCGGGAAGGCCGGCGGCCCGCGCGCGGCGCAAGCGAGCCTAGAGCGGCCGGTGCTGCGTTCCCGCGCCCAGCGTGACGTGCAGCATGCGACAGGGCTCGATCACCTTGACGGTATGCCAGGCGCCCTTGGGGATCACATAGGCGTTTCCGGCTTCCAGTCGCACGGACTGGATGCCGGTGGGCCATTCCAGCTGCAGCTCGGCCGTGCCGGACATGAGGCGCACGATTTCGTCGGCCTGCGGATGCATTTCCCACTGCGGCCAGTCGGCGCTGAAGCTGTACTCCGACAGCAGCCAGCCATGGCCGTAGGGTTCCAGCGCGTCGCGCGGCAGGGACCAGAAGGCGTCGCCGCCCTTGACCGTGGCGGCATGGCCGTTGGCATCCAGAAAAATGTAATGCGACGACAGGTCCGTGGGCATGGGGCTTCTCCAGGGGGCGGCCTATACGCGTTATAACAGGGTCGTCGGCCGCGTCCACGGCGTGCCATCGCGGCAAGGAATCCCGCATGCAGATCGAATCCCGCTGGTTGTTCCCATACGAGCCTCGCCATATCTGGCCGCATTTCCTCCACGCGCGCATGGACGACACCCGGCCGTTGCTGTTTCGCCTGGGCGTGCCCAAGCCGATCAGTTGCAAGGTGCTCGAAGGCGTCCCCGCCGTGGGCCACACGCGCCAGTGCACCACCGACCGTGGCACCATCGACCAGCGCATCCTGATCCTGCAGCCCGACCAACGTCTGCGCTACCAGATGCAGCGCAGCACGGTGTGGTGCGCGGACTGGGTCGGTTCCCTGGTCGACACCTTCGAGTTGCGGCCGGTGCCGGGGCAGGGCACCGAGGTGCGGCGCGTCACGCAGTTCGAGGCCGCGGGCGCCCTGCGCTGGGCCAAGCGGCTGGGCCTGTGGGCCGGTCTGCGCCAGGCGCACGCCTATGCCAGCCGCAATTGGCGACGGCTGGCGGCGGCCAGCCAGGCCGCGGAAAACCGCTGAAGCCGCGAGCTTCGTATCGGGCAAAAACTGCGATAATCCCGAACTTTCGAGCAGGCGCCAGCGCGCCTGTGGCGCGAGGGGGCGGCATGAGCAAAGGGTTCGACGGCGTCAGGCCGGCATCCGAATCGTCCATCGAGATCGGTTTCTTCTACCAGGGCCGCCATTGCGTGGAGCGCATCCGCGTCAAGCCCACTGCCGCCAACCTCAAACGCGCCGCCGACCGCCGCGCCGCCATCCTGGCGGCCATTGCGCGCGGCGACTTCGATTACGACGCCGAATTTCCCCGGCGTGCCGCTGCCTCTCTTCCCGCCAAGGACCCGACATGACCCGCGCCGCCGCCTTGCCCGTGCACGACCTGACCGCCGATGCCTTCACGTCCTATGGCTGGATGCTGGGCAAGCCCATACCGCTGGGCAACGGCGTGCCCCTGTTCAGCAACGAGGCCACCGACTTCTGGCAGGAGCATGTCTTCAACACCGGCGCCGGCGGCGACGCCGAAGTGCTGTGGGTCAATTACCGCAGCGCCAAGGGCGAGATCGCCAGCCTGGAAAAGCACCTGCTGACGCAGCAGGCCATCGTGCCGTTGACGGGCGCCATCATCCAGGTGGTGGCGCGCAGCGCCGCCGACGGCAGCCCCGACCTGGAGACGCTGGCGGCGTTCCGCGTCGAGCCGGGGCAGGGCGTGTGCATGCGGCCGGGCTGTTGGCATGCCACGCGCGTGGCCGACGCGGAAGTCACCTGCCTGATGCTGACGCGCCGCTCCACGACGCTGGACCTGATCCAGCACCTGACCACCGACGCCGCCGCCAGCGAAAGCGCGATCACGCCGATTCCGGCGCGGCAGCTCGAGGGCCTGCGCTTGCCGGATTGAATCCCGGTAGGGTACTGGCGCGCCGCGCCCGTGCGACATGGTGTTGGCGCATTGCATCGTCAGGCCCGCCGCGCTCGAAAAGATAGTGCTGTCATCTCCGTGCGGTTTCACTACCTCGGGGAAATGTGCCAGAATTTCAGCGACTGTCTTGTCTGTCCTGTCCGCGACGCTGCCGCCATTCGGGCGTTGCCAACCGTTACCCGAGTTGGAGCATGGAATGCGCATACGCCGCGTCGGCGTCGGATCTTCTCCCCGGCCTTTTCCCGGGCTCGCCCTTTGTCTGCGAGGCCTCGCCGTCCTGGCATTGATCGCCGGCGCCAGTGGTTGCAGCTTCACCTCGCCCGACGCGGCGACCGGCTCGCAGTACGTCGGCATCGACGGTGTCGCGGCGCCCGAGGCGCAACGCATCGCCAAAGAGGCCTACATCTACGGCTACCCGATGGTCGCCACCTACCAGGCCATTCACGCCGCCAGCATCGATGCGGGCAATCCGCACTACCAGGCCCCGTTCAACACGCTCAGTCATGCCATGCCCGACGATGCCGCGGCCGTGGCGCCCAGCGTCGACGCCCCGGTATCCTCGGCCGTGCTCGACCTGCGGGCCGAACCTGTCGTCATCAGCGTGCCGGCGATGGAAGCCCGACGCTATTTCTCGGTGCAACTGCGCGACCTGTATGGCTTCAATTTCGCCTATCTCGGCAGCCGTGTCAGCGGCCATGGCGCAGGCAGGTATCTGGTGATCGGCCCGCGCTGGAACGGCGCCGAGCCCAAGGGTTTCACCAAGGTGATCCGGGCCGAGACCGAACTGGTCAGCATGACGGTGCGCACCCAGCGGTTCGCGGCGTCGGACCTGGCCCAATTCAAGCGCATCCAGGCCGGCTACCAGGTCCAGCCGCTGTCGGCCTACCAGCGGAAAAAGCCGGCGCCGGCGCCGGCCCCGGTGGCCTGGATCGTGCCCGCGCCGCCCGCGCAGATGCGCAGTTCGCTGGAGTTCTACAACCAGCTGGGGTTCCTGCTGCAATTCGCGCCGGTCCAGCATGGCGAGCGCACGCTGCGCAAGCGCCTGGACAGCCTGCGCATCCGGCCGGACGCGCCGGTCGTCACCGAGTCCATGAATCCGCGGCTGCGGCAGGTCATGCAGGAAGGCATGCACGATGGCCAGAACGACATCGACAGGCACCGCGTGGCGCTGGCCGGCAAGACCGACACGCTGTTCGGCGACCGCCAGTCCCTGCGCCATGACTATCTGGCGCGCGCCACCGGCGCCCAGGTCAGCCTGGGCGGCGACAACCGCGAGGAGTCGATGGCCACGGTGCTGACCACCGATGCCGCGGGTCAGCCCCTGGATGGCGCCCAGGCCTACACCCTGCGCTTCGCGCCGCGCGGCCTGCCACCGGTCAACGCGTTCTGGTCGGTGACGCTGTACCGCATGCCCGGACAACAATTGGCGCCCAATCCCATCAAGCGCCACGTGATCGATGCCGCGCTGCTGCCCACGCTCAAGCGCGACCGCGACGGCGGGCTGACGCTGCGCATCCAGCACCAGGCGCCGGGCAAGGGCGGCGATGCCAACTGGCTGCCCGCCCCGGCCGGGCCGTTCATGTTGACGCTGCGCTACTACTGGCCCAAGCCGGCCTTGCTGGACGGCTCCTGGCAGCCGCCGCAGGCGCAGCGCGTGGGGCTGTAGCGGCGTTGCGGGCGATGGTGGATTGAGGGCTGGATTGACGGCTGGATTGACGGCGACGTGGCGGTCGACACCGCGACCGCCCTGCGCGGCCAGGTGGCGGTGACCGCTACAGGTCCTCGCTGCGCCAGACCTTCAGCACGCGGCCGAAGATCTGCAGGTCCATGTCTTCGGTGATGTCCCAGGCGTCGTACTTGGTGTTCTCGGATTTGGCTCGGATCAGCAGCCCCTGGGCGCTGGGAATGCGTTGCAGCCGCTTGATGAAGCCCTCGTTGCCGACGCGAAAGAAGAACACGCCATCGACGTCGGCCTTGACCACGCCCAGGTCCACCAGCAACGGATCGCCCGGGTTGTACATGGGCCGCATGCTGTCGCCGAAACCCGTCACCACGCACAGGTTGGCGGCCGCGGTGTAGTGCCGCAGGTTCTTGTGCAGCCATTCCTGGCTGACGCGCAGGCTCTGGATCACGCCGGGCTGGTCACGCAGTTCCACCCCCGCGCCCATGGCGCCGCCGGTGTCGAAGCGCGGAATGCGCAGGTCGCCCGCCGCATCGTCGGCGGCACGCGCCGGATCGCCGCCGGGCTCGGCCAGCACCACATCGGGGGGATATTGCGCCGCCTCGTCCAGTAGTTGTTCAAGCGACAGCCCCAGCCCCGCCGCCAGGCGGGCCGCGTACTTGGAGCGTTCGCTGTCGCGCCCTTCGAGGGCGGCGATGGTGCCGACCCCCACGCCGGTGCGCGCTTCCAGCTGTTCCAGGGTGAGACCGAGGGCGGCGCGGTAGCGCCTGATTTGTTTTCCGAGAGCCATGGCGGGGACGCTAAACAGTTGTGGAAAATTGTGCAACAACAAGTGTTGAAATCACGATTATACATTTGTAGAATTCTACACATGGATTACCCAAAACGTGTGCTGTTATCAGACGGAAGCGTGGGTAGCGTATCGCTACCAAAGGGCTTCTCCCGGCAACCCGACCGGACGGCGGCAACGCCCGTCCGCATCTCCGGTGCCTCCAGGGCACCCACCCGGCACCCCGCCCAGGCGGCGGGCGCCGCCATCGAATCCCACAGCAAGGAGCGGCAAATGAATCAGGCAGGAAACATGGCGCTGCGGGCGCCGCAGGACTGGATCGCCGCGGCATCCCAGGCGGGCGCCGCGATCGCGCGTTCGATGGCTGCGCGGCCGGCCGCGCCACAGGCGGGCCGCCAGGAAGGCGCGCGCGGCCAGCAACCGAAGGGGCAGGACATGACGCGAGAGGAATCTGACCAGGTCGAAGCACTGATCATGGAGTGGTACCACTGGAGCCGCGGCTACCGGCCGCAATTGGGCGTGGGCAGGGTCTCGGCTTTCGCGCGCGGCATGACTTCCGACGAGGCCTACGATGACGAGGACGTCGACGCCCGTCTGGCCGCCACCCGTGGCGAGCAGACCGAGCTGTGCATCGACGAACTGCCGTGGCAGCAGCGCTCCGCCATCGGCGTGCATGCCGGCAACAAGGCCGCCGGCGCCCGCGTCTTCAGCAATCCGCGCCTCACGCCCGCGCAGCAGCATGCGGCCTACCAGGAGGCCAAGGCGGCGTTGCTGCCCGCCTTGCGGCGGCGCGCGCTGGTGACCACCGCGCAGGTGCGACACGCGGATCGCGCCAAGCCTTGCGATGCGCGCGGCGCGTCCGCATAATTGAGTCGTCGGGCAAGTTGCGCCCGCACCAAATCGGCCCGCTGGGATTGCACTTGCACCCGCGGGTTTTTTTATGAGAGCCGTCTGAACCGATGCCGCGCTGTGCGCAGGCCGCGCGGCTTGCTTCCCATTTTTCCGCTACACCGATCCAGCCCCGCGGCATTCGCCGCGGGGCTTTTTCGTGGCTGCTCCGGTTTGCCGTGGCGGTCACCGCTGCCCGCCACTGGCGGGCTTTTTTATTGGAGTCTGCAATGGCAGGTACTACCGTTTCGCAATTCGTTCAAACCCAGGGCACGCAACTGGAAGTGTCGACCACGGCCACCGAAGACCTGGGCGCCGCCGGCCTGACGTATGCCGATCTGGCCATCACCATCAAGGACCCGAACTTCCAGGGCGGCCAGACCACCGAGATCGACGTCACCGTGCTCAAGTCCACCGCCAAGGAATACGCCCTGGGCCTGGACGACAGCGGCACCTTCAGCATGGCCGGCAACTGGAAGGCTGGCGATCCCGCCCAGAAGGCGCTGGTGGCCGCGCGCAGCGACAAGAAGACCCGCGCCTTCCGCGTGACCTTCGCCGACGGCGCCAAGTTCGAATTCCTCGGCCTGGTGACGCAATACCAGTGGCAAGGCCAGCTGGACAACGTCGTGTCCGCCACGTTCAACGTGCGCGTCACCGGCGCCGTCAAGCTGACCGACGCGCCCGCCAACGGGGGCTGAACGCCATGACGGACACGTCGATCAAATCCTCCGCGCGCGCGGCTGGCCTGCGCGGCCTGGCGGTCGATCCGCTGGCCGGCTTCGCCCACGAAACCCTGACCGTGCCGCAATGGCAGGATGCGCGCGTCATCGTGCGCGCGCCCAGCGCCGGCGATCACCTGTTCCACATCCGCGCGATCTGGGCGGCGGCGGGCGTGCTGCCGGGCGAGGACAACGAGGTGGTGCGCGCCAAGCTGGACGCGCCGGGCGTGGACTACACCCGCGCCTCGGCCAGTCTGCTGGTGCGCACGCTGTTCGAGCAGACCGAACAGGGGCCGCGCCGTGTCTTCGACGACGAAGACGTCGACGTCGTGGCCGCGGCCTACGGCCCGGCGCACGCCACGCTGGTGGCCAAGGCGATCGAGCTGGGCAACCTCGGGGAGGGAGCGCAGGCGCGCGCAAAAAAGCCCTCCAGGAAACGCCAGACCTCCGTTTCCTGATGGTCCTGGCCCTTCGACTGGGGCGCACGCTGGGCGAGTTGATGGACACCATCGACACCCATGAAGTGTCGCTATGGCGCGAGTGGGACCGCACGTCTCCGCTGGGAGACGACCGGGCCGACGTGCTCACGGCCAGCCTGGCCGCCACGGTGGCGCAGGCGGCCGGCGCCAAGGTGCGCGCCACCGACATGCTGGTGCGCTGGGGCGCGCAAGACGAGGAACCTCCCGCTGAAGCGGGGGCGGACGCGTTGAAGGCGTTCCTGATGTCGAAGGTCAGGAAGGGGTCTTGACGACGTGTCCAGCCCGCGCAAGCGGGCCGGAGGCGGATCTATGTGAGGTATAGGACCATGGCAGACAACAACAACGCCGCGAACATCGAGGCGGAAAACAGGGCGCTCAGACAGAACACCGTCGAGCTCAATCGCAACGCGGCGGCCCGGCGGGCATGGGAGAGCGCCGTTGCGAGGGCCGCGACCGAGTGCCGGAAAAGCAACGACGCCACCAACAAGGGCACCGACGGCAAGAAAAAGTCGACGGACGCGCTGAACAAGCATGCCCAGGCGATCCGGTCCGAGGCGGTCGAGCAGGCGCTGGCGGAAATGAAGAAGGCCGGCGCGATGCTGGGCGTGGATACCGAAGTCGGGAAGATGGAGGTCGAGGCCAGCATCGGCAGGTTCTCGGGCGAGAGCATCGGTGACAAGATCAGCCTGATGGTTGGCGCGTTGGATCTGGACAAGCAGCGCAACGACGTGAAGATGAGCGCGTATATCCAGAGCCTCGTGAATCCCAACGCGGCAGCCAATGAGGAGAAACGCCAGAAGCAGGCGGCGCTCGATCAGGCGTTGGGTGACGGCAGGCTGAGCCAGGACAAGTACGACAAGGAAAGACGCAGTCTCGGAGTCGTCGAGAAAGACGGCGACTTCATGGCGGGCGTGAGCGACAAACTGGTGGAATCCGCGCGCGGCAGCGCGAGCAAGATCCAGGACATCCTGGGCACCAAGATGTATGACTTCGTCTCCGAGAAATTCGACAAGATGGGGCTGTCGTTCCTGGACAACGTGGCGAAGATGGTGACGTCGGCAGCGTCCGCCAAGCTGATGGAGACGCTGCTGGGCAAGGAATTCATGTCGGGTTCGGGCGGCCTGGGGGGCTGGATCGGCCAGGCGGGCGGCTTCATTGCTGGGCTGTTCGGTTCGGGTGGCGCAAGTACCGCCAGCGCCATCGTGCCGTCGGTGGCCCAGGCGTTTCCCGTCCAGTTCGCCAAAGGCGGCGCCTTCACCAACGGCATGACCGCCAGCCCCGTCGCCTTCCCCATGGGCGTGATGGGCGAAGCCGGCCCCGAGGCCATCATGCCGTTGCATCGCGGCGCCGACGGCTCCCTCGGCATCCGCGCGGCCTTCCCGAATGTGGGCGGCGACACCCACCCGGTCGCGGGTGGCGTGGCCGTGAATGTCTACGTGCAGGACGGCAAGGTCAGTTCCTCGAGCGAATCGGGCGAGGGCGGCTGGCAGCAGTTCGGCCAGCAGATCGGCGAATACGTCACGCAGCTGGTCGACCGCCGCATGACGCAATCGTATCGCCAGGGCGGCCTGGCCTGGCAAGCCAACAACAACCGTTTAGCAGGGGCATGAGCATGGCAGTCGAAACCTTCACCTGGTCGCCGCGCATCAATCCGCAAGGCCGGACCAAATTCCGCGTGTTGAGCGCGCAGTTCGGCGATGGCTACAGCCAGGTCGCAGCCGATGGCATCAACAACAAAGTGGCTTCATGGCCCTTGCAGTTCTCGGGTGCGGCCGGGCAGATCGAGCCGATCGTGGCGTTTCTGGATCGACATCAGGGGTACCGGGGCTTCCAATGGCGGCCGCCGCTGGGCGAGCCAGGCTACTACACCGCGACGGATTACGACCTGACCGCAATGGGCGGCGAGATGTACTCGCTGGCCGTCACTTTCCAACAAGTCTTCAGGCCTTGACGCCATGGCGGCGCGCCGTGCGCGAAGCCGCGGGGTGTCGACAGCTCCCGGCGGGTGCCGCGCATCGTGTGCGGCATGCGGGAAATGAGCCGTCGTATCGAAGCATGGGCTGGCCAGGTCGAGCGCCAGGGGGCAGGCCTGGCATATCCGGGCAACCGTCGCGGCAGGCCGCGGAGGAATAGAAATGGGCATTTACGCAGACGTACAAAAACTTGAAGTGGGCGCGTTGGTCGAGCTGTTCGAGCTGGACGCTACCGAGATCGGCGGGCAGGTCCTGCGCTTTCACGGCTACACGCAGGTGGGGCCTGTCTGGTGGCAAGGGCGGCAATACGACCCTTGGGCGATCCGGGCCGAAGGATTTGAACAGGTGGGAGAAGGGCAGCAGCCCTCGCCGACGCTGTCGGTGGGCAATATCGGGCAGGATGAAAAAGGCAAGCCTGTTGTTGGCGTGATCTCCGCTTTGTGCATCCATCTTGACGACCTGGTCGGCGCGCGCTTGGTGGTTCACCGCACGTTGGGCAAATACCTGGACGCCGCTAACTTTCCCGAGGGGAACCCGACGGCCGACCCCCAGGAGGAATTGCCGCCCGAGGTCTGGATCGTGCAACAGAAAACCGTCGAAACGGCGCAGGTCGTGGAATTCTCGCTGTCCAGCGCGCTGGATTTCAATGGCCAGAAATTGCCCGATCGTCCGATCATCGCCGGCGTGTGCGCGTGGCTGCGCAAGGGCGGTTATCGCGGCCCCTATTGCGGCTACACCGGCAGCCGCATGTTCGACATCGATGGCAAGCCGGTCAGCGATCCGACCTTGGACCGCTGTTCGGGCCTGATGTCCGACTGCAAGAAGCGCTTCGGCGAATACGAAATCATCAACTTCGGCGGCTTCCCGTCCGCCGACCTGGTCAGGGGATAGTCATGCTCAAACGCACGATGCAGGCCATCCGCGATCATGGCGTGGCGACGTATCCGCAGGAATGCTGCGGGCTGGTGGTCAAGGCCGGCCGACGCGAATGGTATGTGCCGTGCCGCAATACCGCCGCCAGCGAAGAGCACTTCGTCATGTCGGCGCAGGATTACGCGGCGGCCGAGGAAAGCGGCCGGATCACGGCCGTGGTGCACTCGCACCCGGATGCGGCGGCGCTGCCCAGCGAAGCCGACCGGGTGGCCTGCGAGGCCTCCGGCCTGCCCTGGTACATCGTTGCCGTGGCCAAGGATCTGGACGGCAAGGTCAAGGCCGGCGAGATCCGCGGCTTCACGCCGGAGGGCTTCCAGGCGCCGCTGCTGGGGCGCCAGTTCGCCCACGGCGTGCTCGATTGCTATTCGCTGGTGCGCGACTGGTATGCGCGCGAACGCGGCATCACCCTGCCGGACTTCCCGCGCGAGGATGGCTGGTGGGAACCTGGCCGCGTCGGCGATCTGTACATGGATCACTACGCCGAGGCGGGCTTTCGCCCGCTGCAGCCGCATGAAGCGCTGGCGCCGGGCGACGTGGTGGTGATGCAGGTGCGTTCGGACCGCGCCAACCATGCCGGCGTCTTCCTCGGCGCGCAGCCGTTGAGCGAAGCGCCGGACCTGTTTCCGCTGCCCGACGCGATGCTGCATCACCTGTATGGGCGCGACTCCGAGCGAGTCGTGTACGGTGGATTCTGGCGTGAAGCCACCCGGGTGGTGCTGCGCCATGGAGAAAAGACATGAACGACAGGACACGAGTGGTGCGACTCTACGGCTGGCTGGGCGCGCGCTTCGGCCGCGAGCACCGTCTGGCCGTGGCCAGCCCGGCCGAGGCGGTGCGGGCGCTGTGTGCGCTGTTGCCGGGCTTCGAACGTGCGCTCGCGAACAGCGAGCAACGGGGCGTGCGCTTTGCCTGCTTTGCCGGCCGCCGCAATCTGTCGGAAGACGAATTGGGGCATCCAGTGGGCGCGGATGCCATCCGCATCGCGCCGGTGCTGGCGGGCGCCAAGAACGGCGGCCTGTTCCAGACGGTGCTGGGGGCGGCGTTGATCGCCGCGGCGGCGTTCTACAGCGGCGGCCTGACGGCGGCGTTCACGGCGGGGGGCATGATTCAGGCCACGGCCACGCTGGGCCTGTCGATGATGCTGGGCGGCGTCGCGCAACTGCTGTCGCCGCAGCAGCGGCTGCTCAGCGCCAGGGATCGGCCGGAGAACGGCGCTTCCTACAACTTCAACGGGCCCGTCAACACGACGGCACAGGGCAATCCCGTGCCGCTGTTGTACGGGGAAATGTTCGTCGGCAGCGCCACGATCTCCGCGGGCATCTATTCGGAAGACCAGGTATGAAACAACGACATCGCATCAGGAACAGGGCGCCGGCGGGCGCCTTTTCTTTTGGCGGCAAGCCGCTGGCCGAGGGCCGGGGCCTTGTCGGCCACAAGGGCAAGGGCGGCGGCGGCGGCCGCACGCCGGTGGAATCGCCCGACAGCCTGCACAGCACCGCCTACGCGCGCGTCATCGACCTGCTGGGCGAAGGCGAGATCTACGGCCCCGTGCACGGCATGGACAACGCGCTGCGCGATGTCTACCTGAACGGCACGCCCGTGGCCAACGAGGACGGCTCGCTGAACTTCACCGGCGCGTCGATCGACTTTCGTACCGGCACGCAGTTGCAGGAGCCGCTGCCCGGCTTTCCCGCGTCGGAAAACACCATCGGCATCAACGCCGAGCTCAAGTCGAGCCAGCCGTGGACGCGTCTGTTCACCAACCTGCAGGCCTCGGCCGTGCGCGTCACGCTGGCGGTCGAAGGCCTGAGCCGCGCGGATACCAAGAACGGCGACATCAACGGCTACCGCGTCGAATACGTGATCGAGCTGAACACCGACGGCGCCGGCTACCAGACGGTGCTGTCGACCGCGTTCGACGGCAAGACCACCCAGCGCTATACGCGCTCGCATCGCATCGAGCTGCCGCGCGCGCGCCAGGGCTGGACCGTGCGCGTGCGCCGCGTGACGCCCAACGCCAACAGCAACACCATCTCGGACCGCACCGTGGTGGACACGGTCACCGAGATCGTCGACGCCAAGCTGCGCTATCCGATGTCGGCGCTGGTGGGCATCAAGATCGACGCGTCGCAGTTCCAGAGCATTCCCACCCGCGCGTATCACGTGCGCGGCCGTATCATCCGGGTGCCGTCCAACTATCACCCGGACCTGCGCCGCTATGACGGCGTGTGGGACGGCACCTTCAAACTGGCCTGGACCAACAACCCGGCGTGGGTGTTCTACGACCTCATCAGCAACGACCGCTACGGCCTGGGCACGCGCGTGCCGGCGGGCTGGCTCGACAAGTGGGGCCTGTACCAGATAGGCCGCTACTGCGACGAGATGGTCGATGACGGCTTCGGCGGCAAGGAGCCACGCTTTACCTGCAACGTCTACCTGCAACAAGCGGCCGATGCCTACCGGGTAGTGCAGGACTTCGCCTCGATCTTTCGCGGCATGGCCTATTGGGCAAACGCCGCCGTGTTCGCCTCGGCCGACATGCCGGGCGATCCGGTCTACACCTTCTCGTCGGCCAACGTGGTCGATGGGCGCTTCAACTACGTCGGCTCGGCGCTGACCACGCGCTATACGGTGGCGCTGGTGTCCTGGAACGACATGTCCGAGATGGGCCGCCAGAAGGTCGAGTATGTCGAGAACCGCGAGGGCATTGCGCGTTACGGCATTCAGCAGGTGGAAGTGACCGGGTTCGGCTGCACCTCGCGCGGCCAGGCGCACCGGATCGGCAAGTGGATGCTGCTGACCTCCAACCTGGAGACGCGCTCGGTCACGTTCTCGGTGGGCCTGGACGCCTGCCGTGTGCGGCCGGGCAGCGTCATTCGCGTGGCCGACCAGCATCTGGCGGGCCGCCGCATCGGCGGCCGCATCCGCGAAGGCTCGGCGACGCAGGTCACGGTTGACGCCGAACTCGGCGTGCGGCCGGGCGACCGGCTGACCGTCAACCTGCCCAACGGCCTGTCGGAGACCCGCGTGGTGGCGACCGCGGTGGGCACCGGCCTGACCGTGGACAACACCGTCTTCACGGTGGACTCGACCGAGCTGACCGCCGACCTGGTCGGCCTGCCCGGCACGGTGCTGCATATCACGGTCACCACGCCGTTCTCGCAGGCGCCGCAGGCCGAGTGCGTGTGGACGCTGGAGTCCGAAGCCCTGTCGGCGCAGACGTTCCGCGTGTTGAGCGTCAAGCGCAAGGAAGGCCTGGTGGCCGAGATCGCTGCCGTGCAGCACGAACCCGGCAAGTTCGACAACGTCGATTTCGGCACGCGACTCGATCCCAAGCCGATCACCGTCGTGCCGCCGTCGGTGCAACCGGCCCCTGTGAACATCCGCCTGGCCTCGCGCTCGGTGATCGACCAGGGCCTGGCGCGGCACGTCGGCGTCATTAGCTGGGACGCGGCGCCGTCGGCCGTGGCGTACCAGGTGCAGTGGCGGCGCGACAATTCCGACTGGGTCGAAGCGGGTCGCACCGGCGCGCTGACGCTGGAATTGCCGGATATCCGCGCCGGCGCCTACGTGGCGCGGGTGCGGGCGATCAACGTGTCGGACATCTCGTCGGTGTGGGTCAACTCCACCGAGACAATGCTGGAAGGCGACATCGCGCCGCCGCCGGCGTTGGCGCTGCTGGCCGCCAAACCGCTGGTATTCGGCATCGACCTGCGCTGGGCCTTTCCGGAAGGGCGTTTCACCGCCCAGCGCACCGAGATCTGGTACAGCGCGTCCGACGACCGCGCCAGCGCCGTCAAGCTGGGCGACTTCGCCTTCCCGCAAAGCGCTCATACCCTGATGGGGCTGGCGGCCGGCAAGCGCTTCTACTTCTGGGGCCGAATCGTTGCCCTGAACGGCGAGATCGGCGCCTGGTATCCGGGCGACCAGGGCGTGATGGGCGAGTCCAGTTGGGAAGCCAGCGAGATCCTGGAATACCTGAACGGCAAGATCAGCCGCGACGAACTGGCCCAGGAACTGACCGGCACCATCGACGGCCTGACCACCGGCCTGGACGAGACCCGCGCAGCGATCACGGCGGAGGAGACCAAGCGGGCCGATGCCGATGGGGCGTTGTCCTCGCGCGTCGACACGGTGATGGCGACCGCCAACGGCGCGGCCGCCGGCGTGCAGGAAACGCGCAATGCGCTGGTGGACGTCGACGGCCAGCTCAAGGCCACCTGGAGCATCAAGGCCCAGGTCACGAAGGACAACAAGATCTACGCAGCGGGCATGTCGCTGGGCGCCTACTCCCAGCCGGATGGCCAGATGCAGACCTCGGTGTACTTCCAGGCCGACCGGCTGGCGCTGCTGAACGTGGCCAACGGCGCGACGACCACGCCGTTCGTGATCGAGAACGGGCAGACGTTCATCAACGAAGCCTTGATCGGTTCGGCGAAGATCACAAATGCGATGATCCGGAGCTTGAGCGCGGAGAAGATCAATGCCGGGGTGATGAGTGCGCAGCGTATCGATGTCAATACGATTGCCGCGCAACTTGCCAACGTGGGCCAGGCGTATATCAAGCGCGCCAATATTCACGAAGCGCAGGTGGATACGTTGTCGATCGCCGGGAATGCGGTGACGATTCCCACATCCTGGTCGGGAAGGCGTGAAGGAACAGTTGTCATCAATAGCAATGTTGTAGGGCCGGTTGTCATCATTGCCTACCGTTCAGGCTACCCGGGGATGGCCTCCAATCTGCGCATTTATGTGAACGGCGCATTGAAGGAAGAAGCTGCCGGATCGCATACTGTCTGGCAGAGCGGCAGCGGAGAGGGCACCATGCCGCTGGAATACACCAGCCTGCCCCTCACCGCGGTAGCGGTAGGCGACGCCGTCGTCGGCAACACGGTCATTACGGTCAATTCGAGCAGTTCGGACAGTCGCGACGCGATGATTCGAATCGTCGCGCTGATGGTGAAGAGGTAGAAACATGCATATCGCATCCTTTTACGACCCCCTGGGGCGCATTATCGGTGTCATGCAGGGGCCGCGCGAGAGCGTCCAGGCCACGTCCGAGGTAACTGGCCATCCCTTCGTCGAGGGTGAGGGAGACCCCGAAGTGCAGTATGTGCAGGATCGGTCCATAGTTTCGCGGCCTGCATCGTCCGTGGTCCTGCGAGAGCACACGCTTTCGGAGTTGCCTGTGCCCTGCGTCATCAGGATCGGTGACCGCTCATATCCCTGCAACGACACCACCGCCGAGCTTTCATTCGATCAGCCGGGGACTTATCTCGTCACGGTCGAAGCCTGGCCCTATCTGAACAAGGAGTTCACCGTTGAAAATCCGCCACTATGAACCCTACGCGCCGCTGCGCGCCCGTGCCTATCCCGCCATCGGCGACCAGCTCGACGCGATCATGAAGTTCGCCGCGCACCTGCAGGCGTCGGGCCAGGCGCTGCCCGACGAGGTGGCGAGCTGGGTGTCGCAATGTCATGACGTCAAACAGCGCTACCCGAAGCCGGCCGACGCCGCGGCCGCGCCCCAAGGACTGCCGGAGAGCAAGGCATGACCCAACCCCTCGCAACCGTCCGCCTCTACGGCCGGCTGGGCGCGGAGTTCGGCCGGCTGCACCGGCTGGCCGTCTCCAGCACCGCCGAAGCGGTACGCGCACTGTGCGTATTGCTGCCCGGCTTCGAGGCCCGCCTGCTCGACAGCGAATCCCGGGGCGTGCGCTA
The DNA here is from genome assembly GCF_902859695.1 of Achromobacter ruhlandii. Taxonomy (GTDB): domain Bacteria; phylum Pseudomonadota; class Gammaproteobacteria; order Burkholderiales; family Burkholderiaceae_B; genus Achromobacter; species Achromobacter ruhlandii. The sequence goes on along the minus strand of NZ_CADIJL010000005.1, from coordinate 231,045 downwards.
CGCCTGCTTCGTCGGCCGCCGCAACCTGGAGGAAAGCGAACTGGCGCGGCCGGCGGGCCGTGAAGACATCCGCATCGCGCCCATGCCCACCGGCGCCAAGCGTGGCGGCCTGATGCAGGTGGTGGTGGGCGTGGCGATGATCGTGGCATCGTTTATTCCGGTGGTCAACGCGGCGCTGTGGGCGAGCGCCAGTACCTCGCTGTTGACCATGGGCATGGCGATGACGCTGGGCGGGGTGGTGCAGTTGCTGACGCCGCAACAGCGTGCGTTGAGCGTCAAGGACGGGCCCAATAACGGCGCGTCGTACAACTTCAACGGCCCGGTCAACACCACGGCGCAGGGCAACCCCGTGCCGGTGCTGTACGGCGAGATGTTCGTGGGCAGCGCCACCATCTCGGCGGGTATCTACTCCGAAGACCAGGTGTGAGGCGAGCCGGCAGTCCAGGCATACCGGACGGGTTTCCCGTCCGGTATGCCTGCCTTCAGCGGCAAGACGACCTAGAATCAGGCATCGGGTGGAGCGGCGCTTCGCCCTGACGGGGAGCCGCGACACCGCATGAAACGCAATTTCAACATCCACGACCTGCGCATCTTCTACACCGTGGTCATGACCGGATCCACCCGCCAGGCCGCGCAGGCCATGCACCTCACGCAGCCGGCCGTCAGCCACGCCATCTCGCGGCTCGAACAGTCGACCGGCGTGCAGTTGTTCGACCGCTCCCACAAGACGCTGCGGCCCACCGAGGCCGGCCAGTACCTGTACGGCGAAGCCAAGTTCGTGCTGGATGAATTGGTGCGCATCGACGAGGCGCTGCACAGCATCGAACAGTTCGGCGGCCGCGGGCTGCGCATTGCCTGCTCGCCCGCGCTGGCGCTTTCGTACGCGCCCGACGCGGTGCGCCGCTATCTGCAGGCCAATGGCACGAGGCCGTTCTCGCTCGACCTGGAGTCATCGGTGCAAGCGATCAGCGCCGTCGACACCATGCGCGCCGATTTCGGGCTGGGGGCGGTGTCGCAGCAGAGCGCGCGGCTGGCGTTCCGGCCGTTCCTGCGCACCGAGGTCATGGCCATCGTGCATCGCGAGCATTGCCTTGCGCGTGGCGATATCGTGAGGGTCGGCGACATCCGCCCCGATAGCTACGTGCAGCCCTTGTGGTCCGACTACGTCATGCCCCAGGGCGACATCGCCGAGTCGATGCAGTTGCGTTCCGGCATGCGGGCCCATATGTCGCTGCTGGCGGGCACCGTATGCGCGGTGCGCGGTGTCAGCATGGTCAACGCGCTGTCGGCGGCCGACATCGCGGCAGCCCACCCGGAATTGGTGGCGCTGCCGCTGGCTTCGCGCCAGTGGTTCGATTTCGTGTTGATCGCGCGCAACGAGGCGGCCAGCCAGGAGCCGGCCGAGCGTCTGGTCGAGGCGCTGCACGCGGCCGCGCGCGAACGGCAACGCGGGGTGTACGAGCAAGCGATCCAACTGCTCGCTTAGGCGCCGGGCGCCGAATGCCGGTGGCCGCGCGCCCCGGTGCGGCAGGGGACGATCCTCAGTCCGCGGGCGGTTGCCACGGCAGCGATTGCAGGTCGCCGTCGATGCTGATGGCCTGTCCGCTGACCATCGCGCCGAAGGGGCTCGCCAGGAACAGCGCCATGTTGGCGATGTCCGCCGCGCGCACGAACTGCCCCAGGCTGACGCCAGCCAGTTCGAGTCGGGTTTCCTCGGCCACCGTCACGCCCATGTTGCGGGCGCGGGCCGCGATCACGCGGTCGATGCGCGGCCCCGCCACCAGGCCCGGCAGCAGCGCGTTGACGCGGATGCCGTAGCCGCCCAGCTCCACCGCCAGCGAGCGGGTCAGGCCGACCACGCCCCACTTGGTGGCGGCGTAGGGCGTGCGCATCGGCACGCCCATGCGGCCGGCGACTGAGCTGATGTTGATGATGCTGCCGCCGCCCGCCTCGCGCAGCGCGGGCAGCGCGTGCCGCACGGTATGGAACTGCGCGGCCAGGTTGATGTCCAGCGTCGCCTCCAGGTCCTGCGGGGCGATGTCGCCGATGCCGGCGGTCGGCCCGGCGATGCCGGCGTTGTTCACCAGCACGTCGAGTCCGCCCAGGCGCGACAGCGCATCGTCCATGTAGCGCTCGATTTCATCGCGCCGGCTCACGTCGGCGCGCGAATGGGGATGCGGGCAGGCCGCCAGCGCTTGTTCGTCCACATCGCACACATGCACCCGCGCGCCGCGCGCCGCGAAAGCGCCGGCGATGGCGGCGCCGATGCCGGCCGCGCCCGCCGTGACGATGATGCGTTTGCCCGACAGGTCCACGGGCAGGGCGCCGATGTCCGCCGGGACGGGGTTCTTCACAGTCATGCTGGTTCCTCCAGGGATGACCCGCGCGGGGTCAGGGTTTCATCAGGCGGCAGGTCGATTCGGCCGGCGAGGTATAGATCTGGTCGCCCGGCGCGCGCGCCACCAGCTTGTAGTAGTCCCAAGGCCCCTTCGATTCCGCCGGCGTCTTCACCTGCATCAGGAACATGTCGTGCACCATCAGGCCGTCGGCGCGGATCCTGCCGTCTTTCACGAAGAAGTCGTTCACCGGATTGGCCTTCAGCCACTTCATGACCGTGTCGCCATCGGTGCTGCCGGTGGCGGCCACGGCCTTCAGGTAGGTGGTGGTGGCCGAGTAGTCGCCGGCCTGCAGCATCGACGGCTTCTTCTTCATCTTCTCCTCGAAGCGCGCCGCCCACTGGCGCGACGCGTCGTCCTGGTCCCAATACCACGCCGTGGTCAGGTACATGCCCTGCGCCGCCGGCAGGCCGAGCGCGTGAATGTCGGTGATCAGCACCAGCAGGCCGGCGATCTTCATCTTCGGCGTCAACCCGAATTCGGCGGCCGCCTTGACCGCGTTGCTGGTGTCGCTGGCGGAGTTGGCCAGCCCCAGCACCGACGCGCCCGACGCCTGCGCCTGCAGGATGAAGGACGAGAAGTCCGCCGTGTTCAGCGGATGGCGCACGCGCCCCTTGACCGTTCCGCCCTCGGCCTGCACCACGGTCGACGCGTCTCGTTCGAGCGCCTGGCCGAAGGCGTGGTCCACCGTCAGGAAGAACCAGTCCTTGTTGCCTTCCTTGAGCATCGCCCGCGCCGTGCCGCGCGCCAGCGACACGGTGTCGTAGACGTAATGGACGGTGTAGGGCGTGCATTGCGAATTGGTCAGTTCCGAGGCGCCCGCGCTCACCACGAAGAACGGTGTCTTTTTCTCTTCGGCCACCTTGGCCATGGCCAGCGCGGCCGCCGAGTTGGCGCCGGCGATCAGCATGTTCACGCCTTTCTGGTCGAGCCATTCACGGGCCCGCGACGAGGCGATGTCGGCGCGGTTCTGGTGGTCGGCCACCAGCACCTCGACCTTCTTGCCCGCCACCACGCCGCCCAGGTCCGCCACCGCCATCTTGATGGCCTCGGCGCCGCCGGGGCCATCGGCGTCCGCCGACAGGCCCGACATGTCGGTGATGAAGCCGATGCGGATCACGCCCTCATCGGCCCGGGCCGCGCCCGTCCATCCCAGCACGGCGGCCAGCGCGGCCGCGCACAGTGTCTTTTTCATGTGTGTCTCCTCGATCCTGCGGATCTCGTTGTGGTGGATGGCCCCGCCGCCTTGGTTCAGAAGGCGACGTCCTGGCCGCCCTTCAGTTGCAGGGTCGCGCGCGCTTCATCGGGCGTGGCGATCTGCAGCGACAGGTCTTCCAGGATGCGGCGGATGCGCCGCACCTGGTCGGCGTTGGACCGCGCCAGTTCCCCTGGCCCGTCCCACAGCGAATCTTCCAGTCCCACTCGCACGTTGCCGCCCATCGTCGCGGCCATGGTGGCCAGCGGTGTCTGCTTGCGTCCGGCCGCGAGAACCGACCAGGTGTAGTCGGCGCCGAACAGGCGGTCGGCGGTGCGCTTCATCATCATCACGTCCTCGGGGTGCGTGCCGATGCCGCCCCGGATGCCGAACACGGACTGGATCAGGAAAGGCGGCTTGAGCAGCTTGCGGTCGACGAAATGGGCCGCGGTGTACAGGTGGCCGATGTCGTAGCACTCGATCTCGAAGCGCGTGCCGTTGTCGCCGCAGGATGTCAGGATGTGCTCGATGTCCTTGAAGGTGTTCTTGAAGATCAGGTCGTTGCTGCCTTCCAGGTAGGGGCGTTCCCAGGTGTGCGAGAAGGTCTTGAAGCGCTCCAGCAGTTCGTACATGCCGAAGTTCATCGAACCCATGTTCAGTGACGCGACTTCCGGCTTGAAGCGCAGCGCCGGCGCCATGCGGTCGGCCAGTGGCAGCACCGGCGAACCGCCCGTGGTGATGTTGATCACCACATCGGACGCGGCCTTGATGCGCGGCAGGAACTGCGCATACAGCGCCGGGTCCTGCGTCGGCTGGCCCGTGTCCGGCCGGCGCGCGTGCAAGTGCACGATGGCCGCGCCCGCCTCGGCCGCCTCGATGGCGGAGCGGGCGATCTCGTCGGGCGTGACGGGCAGGTGGGGCGACATCGACGGTGTATGGACCGAGCCGGTGATGGCGCAGGTGATGATGACCTTGTTCCTGGATGGCTTCATGGGCCTGGACCTCTCGGATGTGAAGGCCCGGCTGTCTCCCGCCAGGCGCAGGCCATTCTGTCGCACGGCGCCGGCCGCTGTCACCTGAACAGAAATTATCAATTGATAGGGAATCCGGTGCTGCGGCGCAGCGTAGGGAGGGCCGGCGACGGAGGGGGGGCGGGATTGGGGGCAGGGGCCCGTGCGGGTCGTCGAAGCGGCCTTTCAGTGAGTGCCATCCTCGTATATCGAAGTATGGGCGGGGGCCGTGCCATCGCTTCCATTGATGCGCCGGAAGGGGCGTTTTCGTAATATGCCGGTTCCGGCGCGCCCGTCCCCTTGCCCTTTTCGATCGATGTGATGAATGCTTTTGTGAACTACGTCCTCGCGGTGGACCTGGGCGGCACGCGCTTTCGCGCGGCGCTGGTCGACGGGGAGGGCGGCATCGCCCATTCCTGCTTCATCGACAGCCCGGCGGGTGTCGCGCCTCAGCCTGGTTGGGACGAGATTGACGCCGACGCCTGGTGGCGCGGCCTGCAGGCGCTGGCGGACACCCTGGCGGCGCAGGCCGGCGCGGCGGCTTTCGACGCGGTCCAGGCCATTGCCATCTGCGGTGTCACGCGCACGCAGGTGTTCGTGGACGCGCACGGCGCGGCCATCCGGCCCGCCATCACCTGGCGCGATACGCGGGCGGCCGCGGACCTGCCCGAATGGTTGTCGTCGCTGCCGGCCGGCCATCCGGAAATCGGACAGATCAACGCCTTTCATCCCTGGGCGCGCATCGCCTGGTTGTTGCGCAGGGAACCGGCGCACGCGGCCCGCGTGCGGGCGGTGCTGGATCCCAAGGATTACCTCAATCTGCGCCTGACCGGCCGGGTGGCCAGCGACACGGTTTCGCTGGCTCGCCTGGCGGCTGCGGCGTTCCCTGTTCCGATATACGCCGGGGCGGCGTCCCCGGCTGTTGCGGAGGTGCCGGCTTCGGCGGCGCCCGCCAGCGACCTGCTCACCGCCATCGGCGCCGACCCCGCCTGGGTGCCCGACCTGCTCGATCCCCTGGACACCGTCGGCCCGGTGCGGTCCGGGCTGCCGGGCGCGCTGGCCCGCCTGGCCGGCCGTCCCGTGATCGCCTGCGCCAACGACACCTGGGCCGCCGTCGCCGGCCTGGGCGCGTTGCGCCCGGGGTATGCCTACAACATCTCGGGCACCACCGAAGTGTTCGGCGCGGTGGGCGCCGAGCCGGTGCATGCCGAAGGCCTGATGACCGTGGATTGGGGCGGCGGCCATCACCAGGTCGGCGGGCCGGGCCAGAATGGCGCCGACACCATTGCCTGGCTGTTGCCTTTGCTGGGCCGTCTGGGCGCTGAAGGCATGGCCGGCGTCGGCCCGTCAATGGATACCCTGCTTGGCGCGCCGCGCGATCCGCAGCCGGCGCTGTTCCTGCCGTACCTGCAGGGCGAGCGCGTGCCTTACTGGGACCCGCACCTGCGCGGCGCCTTTGTCGGCCTGAACCGGCGCCATGGCCCGGGCGACCTGGCCTGGGCCGTGCTGGAAGGCGTGGCGTTCCTGAACCGCATCGTGCTGGAGCGCGCCGAGGCGGCGCTGGGCCAGCCCGTGGCCGAAATCCGTTTCGGCGGCGGCGCCGCGTCCAATGCGCGGTGGTGCCAGGTCAAGGCCGACATCTGCGAGCGTCCCGTCATCGTCGGCCAGGCCGACCAGCCCGGCATTCTTGGCGCGGCGGCCACGGCCTGGACCGGGGTGGGGCGTTACGCCAGTTTCGCGGCGGCGCAGGATGCGCTGGCGCGCGTCGCCCGGCGCTACGCGCCGCGCGCCGACCGGGTCGCCGATTATCGGGCCCTGTATGCCCAGTTCCGCGCCGCCGAAGCCGCGCTGGCGCCCGTGTCGCATGCATTGACGGCGCTGCGGCTGGGGTAAAACCCTAGGCGCGATCCGGCGCGCCGCGCTGCCGGCGCGCGTGTGCCGGGTATACACTACGACGCCACAGGCCCGGACCACGATCCGGCCGGCGGGCGCGGCATGATGGACGCCCCGCCATCAATCACATGCAGCAAGGGCGAGTCGATGCGCGGCATCCTGGAAAAGTACGGTACGGCAATCGCGGGATTGGTCCTGGTGGGCTTTTTCGCGATAGCCGCCCCGAATTTCGCCGCGCCCGGCAACCTGCTGAACATCGCCAAGGAAACCAGCTTCCTGGCCATCATCGCCATCGGCTTCACGCTGGCGCTGGTGACCGCGGAACTGGACCTGTCCGTGGCCGACGTGGCCAGCCTGGCCGCCGTGGTCACCGGCGCCCTGGTGCATACCGGCCAGCCCGTGTTGCTGGCCATCGCCGCCGGCCTGGGCGTCGGCCTGTTCTGCGGCCTCTTCAATGGCTTTGCCGTCACCCGGCTGCGGGTGCCCTCCCTGATCGCCACGCTCGGCATGGCCGCCATGGCGCGCGGCTTCGCCTTCATGCTGACGGACGGCGTCTCGTACGTGGGCCGCTGGCCCACCGCCTTCACCGACCTGGCGCGCGGCAAGCCTTTCGGCATTCCCGCGCTGGTGCTGTGGATGGCGGGCGCGGTGCTGCTCGCCTTCTTCCTGGTCAAGTGGACCCGCACCGGCGCCCGCATGACCGCCACCGGCGAGGCCGGCGAGTCCGCCCGCCTGGCGGGCATCAACATCCGCGCCATGAAAAGCATCGGCCTGGCGCTGTCGGGGCTGTGTGCCGGCATGGCCGCCGTGCTGCTGACTTCCAGCCTGTCCTCCGCCGCGCCCAACATGGCCGGCGACTATTTCCTGTACGCCATCGCCGCCGTGCTGCTGGGCATGACCATGTTCAATCCCGGCCATGCCAACATTCCCGGCACGCTGGTCGCCGCGCTGATCCTCAAGGTCCTGGGCAATGGCCTGGTGTTGATGGGCGCGGCCTATTACGTGCAGGACATCGTCCTGGGCTTCATCATCGTCGCGTCCGTCGCGGTGTCATCGGCCGTGCTCAAGAAAGCGGCCTTCAAATTCGGATAGGAAGGGGAAACAGCATGAACCGATTCATCAAGCGCACGTTGCTGCTGGGCGCGTTTGCCGCGCAGGCGCTGGCGGCCAGCGCCGCGCACGCCTTCGACGTCGGCGTGGTGGCCTTCCAGATGTCCTCGGAAACCCATGCGCGCGCCGCCAACGCCGCCGCCGAGGCCGCCCGCGCCAAGGGCTGGACCGTGACGCAGTTGAACGCCGAAGGCTCGCTGCCCAAGCTGGCCGAGCAGCTCGACACGCTGGTCAACAAGAAGGTCGACGCCATCGTCATCGCCATGGGCAAGCCGGTCGAGACCGACGCCCAGTTGCAGGCCGCCAAGGAAAAAGGCATCGCCGTCGTCGGCGTCATGTCCGGCGCCAGCCCGCACATGCTGTTCGACGTCGAGGTCAATGAATACGCCACCGGCGCGCAATCGGTGCTGTACCTGCTGGGCAAGATGGGCTACCAGGGCAACATCCTGTCGGCCCGCTTCGACGGCAATTCGGGCACCCGCATCCGCGGCAAGATGCTCGATGCGGTGCTGTCGGAAAACACCGCCGTCAAGGACCTGGCCAAGTTCAGCATGGCGCGCACGCAAAGCTGGCGCGACGACGTGCGCAACGGCATGCAGGCGCTGTTCCTGCGCAACCAGGGGCAGTTCAAGGGCGTCTGGGCCTCGTTCGACGGCCAGGCCTACGTGATTGACGACCTGCTGCAGGCGCAAGGCATGAAGAAGGGCGACATCACGCTGGTGTCGGTCGACGGCGGCCCGGAGACCTATCGCCGCATCGCCGATCCCAACAGCCTCATCACCGCCACCATGATGATTCCGTTCGAGCAGTTGGGCGTCACCGCCGTCGACGCGATTGACCGCATCGTCGTCAAGAAGGAACCCAAGGACAAGATCGCGTCCGGCCCCTACCTGTTCATGGACTCGGTGCTGGTCGATGCCAGCAACGTGCAGAAATTCCTGACTCCCGCCAAATAGGCCCACGGCAGGCGGCGTGCCGCGCCGCCCGCCGCCGCATCATTCATGTCCGCTTCCGCCACCATGACCGCCGCTCCGCCCGCCGCGCTATCGCTTCGCCAAGTCCGCAAGTCCTACGGTGCCGTCGAGGCCCTGAAGGGCGTCGACCTGGAGGTGCCGGCGGGCCGCGTCATGGCCATCTGCGGCGACAACGGCGCGGGCAAGTCCACGCTGATCCGTATCATCTCGGGCGCCCAGGCGCCCACGGGCGGCGAATTGAGCCTGGATGGCAAGGCGGTGGTGTTCGGCTCGCCGCATGACGCGCTGGCGCAGGGCATCGCCACCATCTACCAGGACCTGGCGCTGGCGCCGCGCCTGTCGATCTGGGAAAACGTCTTCATGGGCGCCGAACTGGTGCGCCGCATCGGTCCGCTGCGCGTGCTCGACAAGCGCCGCATGGCGCAGGAGGCGCGCGGCTACCTGCAACGCCTGTCGGTGCCGATCGACGACATGGACCGCCCGGTCGAACGCATGTCGGGTGGCCAGCGCCAGGCCGTGGCCATCGCGCGGGCGCTGCGCTGGGATGCGCGCGTCGTCATCATGGATGAGCCCACCGCCGCGCTCGGCGTCAAGGAAACCGCGCTGGTCCTGAACCTGGTGCGCAAGCTGCGCGAGGAAGGGCGCACCGTCATCCTGATCAGCCACAACATGGCGGACGTGGTCGCCCTGGCCGACCGCGTTGCGATTCTGAAAAGCGGCGTCAAGGTCGTGGAGCGCGACGTGGCGGGCCTGGACGCCGACGCGCTGGCGCACATGGTGATGACGGGCAAGGCTTGAGGGCCGGGGTACCCACGGCGTGCTGCCGCGAGCGGGCAGAAGTGCGACATGGCCGCGATCAGAGAACGGACAAGGTCGGGCGAGAGCTTTGTGGACCGCCTCACGGATTCCGCATGGTAGCGGCGTGTCTCGTTGCCGATGCCGCGCGCCTTGCCCATGATGCTGGACGAAAAAAAACCGCCACCGGCGTTGCGCCGGCGACGGTCCCTTGACCTGACGCGACGAGGACTCAGTCCTTGCGGCTGGTCACTTCGACCAGGTGATAACCGAACTGGGTCTTCACCGGGCCCTGGACTTCGCCGACCGGGGCGCTGAACACCACGGTGTCGAATTCCTTGACCATCTGGCCCGGGCCGAACGTGCCCAGGTTGCCGCCGTCGCGGCTGGACGGGCAGCTCGAGTTTTCCTTGGCCAGCTGGGCGAAGTCGGCGCCGTTCTCGATGGCCGTCTTCAGTTCGTTGGCCTTGGCTTCGGTCGAAACCAGGATGTGGCGGGCGGAGGCTTGTGCCATGTTGGGCTCCTTGCGGGGGAATGATTGGGGTGGGGAGAGTAACGCATTTGGGCGGACTCGCTACGACGCCATCATAAACGGGGTTCAGGACGCGGCCGGCGCTTGGTGGGCTGTGCTTACATCTTGGAATGGATGGCAGCAGGGCGCACAAGAAAACGGGCGCTCTGCGCGCCCGTTCGTCCTGTCGGAGAGCCGTCTTACCGCACCGGCCACCCATACATCAACCCGCCATTCCGATACGACGCGTTCAACCCCCGCGCCAGCTTCAGCGGGCTGCCGGCCCCCAGATTCTTCTCGAAGCTCTCGCCGTAATTGCCGATCTGCTTGATGACGTTGTAGGCCCACTTGTCGTCCACGCCCAGGTTCTTGCCCATGCCCGGCGTCACGCCCAGCAGACGCTGCACGTTGGGGTTGGTGCTCTTGAGCATCTCGTCCACGTTCTTCGAGGTGACGCCGTATTCCTCGGCCTCCAGCATCGCGAACAGGGTCCAGCGGACCACGTTGAACCATTGCTCGTCGCCCTGGCGCACCATGGGGCCCAGCGGTTCCTTGGAGAAGTTCTCCGGCAGGATGTCGTATTTCTCGGGGTTTTCGAGATTGGTGCGGGCCGCGGCCAGTTGCGACTTGTCGCCGGTGAAGGCGTCGCAGCGGCCCACCGCGAAGGCGCGGACGATTTCATCCATGCGCTCGACCACCACCGGCTTGAAGGCGATGTTCTGCGAGCGGAACCAGTCGGACAGATTCAGTTCGGTGGTGGTGCCGGGCTGCACGCAGACGGTGGCGCCGTCCAGCTCCTTGGCGCTTTTCACGTTCAGCGACTTGTTCACCATGATGCCCTGGCTGTCGTAGTAGTTCACGCCCACGCCGATCAGGCCCAGCGTGGTGTCGCGCGTCATGACCAGGGTGGTGTTGCGCGGCAGGACGTCGACTTCGCCGGATTGCAGGGCGGTGAAGCGCTGCACCGCGCTGACGGCCATGATCTTGGACTTGGAAGCATCGCCGAACATGGTCACGGCCAACGCGCGGCACAGGTCCACGTCCAGGCCGGTCCAGCCGCCCTTGCTGTCATTGACCGAGAAGCCGGCCACGCCGGTGGACACGCCGCACTGCACGAAGCCTTTGTTCTTGACGTTCTCGAACGTCGCGCCCGCGCTGGCGCCCCACGAAGAGAGAAGGAGCGCGGCGCCTGCCGCGACGGTAGTCAGTGCTTTCATGGTGTCTCCGCGCGGGCGCGCAACTTATGGGTCTATGTCCGCCGGGAGGCGGAAATGCGGCGAATGGTATCGGCCGGGCCTGGGGCGGAGAATCAGGGAATTCCCGTTAAATCCACTGGGCGGAATTTACGGGGCCGGATGGCGCCAGCGAGGACCGCCGGCATGAGGAGCGCCACTGCGGAAATCCACTGAAACCGCCTGCCCCCGGCGCGTAACCATTTCGATAATTCCTTCCGCGCACACTGCCCTCACCGCGTCCGCATCGGCGGACGCGATTGCGAGGGAGATGCATCATGAAGAGTCTAGTCAAAGCCGCCATGACCGCGGGTGCCGCGGCGGTCCTGTCCCTGGGGGCGCTCGCCGTGCCCGGCGTCGCGCAGGCCGGCGTGGCCATCAGCATCGACGTGGCGCCGCCGCCGCCCCGGGTGGAAGTCGTGCCGCCGCCGCGCGTGGGCTATGTGTGGGCGCCGGGCCATTGGGAATGGGTCGGCGGCCGCCATGCCTGGATCGAGGGCGCCTGGCTGCCGGCGCGGCCGGGCTATGTGTATCACCGTCCCGAGTGGCGCCAGCGGCATGGGCATTGGGTGTATTACGAGGGGCGCTGGGGGCGGTATTGAGATTGCGCTAGGCGTGAAGCAATGATCACGCTCAGGCTGAGAGGGGTTGCACGCGGATCGTGATCTCTTGCGGCGGCGCGCCGGCCGCCAACCCAAGCTACCTGACGCTGCGCCGGGTCATGGATGCATTGGGCGTATCGCTCACGGCCGTCGCCAAGGGCAAGGACACCGCGCACGCATAACGCCGCGCAAACAAAAAGCCGCTCTGCGTTGCAGGAGCGGCTTTTTCAATCTGGTGCCCGGGGCCGGAATCGAACCGGCACGCCTTGCGGCGGGGGATTTTGAGTCCCCTGCGTCTACCAATTTCACCACCCGGGCAGGCTGGTCGCGGAGCCGTCCAGGCGACGGTCGCGGGTAAAGCGAAGACCGCGATTATATGCGGTCTGGGGAAAATTGTCAGGCAAGGGGCCGGCGCGGGGCGCGCCGGCCCGCGTGCTTACTTCTTTTCCGGCAGGAACCAGTTCATGACCAGCGCGCAGATGCCGCCGGTGGCCACGCCCGATTCCAGCACGCTTTTCACGGCGTGCGGCAGGTGCGACAGGATTTCCGGCACCTGCGACACGCCCAGGCCCAGGGCCAGCGACACGGCGATGATCAGCAGGGCGCGGCGGTCCAGGTGGATGCCCGCCAGGATGTTGATGCCCGAGGCGGCCACGGCGCCAAACATGACCATGGCGGCGCCGCCCAGCACGGGTTCGGGCACGGCCTGCAGCACGCCGGCGACGGCGGGGAACAGGCCCAGCAGGATCAGCATGCCGGCGATCCACACGCCGACGTGGCGGCTGGCGATGCCGGTCAGCTGGATGACGCCGTTGTTCTGGGCGAAGACCGAGCTGGGGAAGGTGTTGAAGACGCCGGCCAGCAGCGAGTTGGCGCCGTTGACCAGCACGCCGCCCTTGATGCGCTGCATCCACAGCGGGCCTTCGACCGGCTGCTTGGACACCTTGCTGGTGGCGGTGACGTCGCCGATGGCTTCGAGCGAGGTGACCAGGTAGATGATCAGCATCGGCACGAACAGCGCCCACGAGAAGCCCAGGCCGAAGTGCAGCGGCATCGGCACCTGGAACAGCGCGGCTTCGCGCGCGCCGGTGAAGTCCAGGCGGCCCATGTAGGCGGCGGCGATGTAGCCGACGGCCAGCGCCAGCACCAGCGCGGTGCTGCGGATCCACACCACCGGCACGCGGTTCAGCAGGATGATGGTGCCCAGCACCAGGCCCGACAGCGTCAGGTTCTCGGCGCTGGCGAAGGTGCCGCTGGCCATGGCGCCGAAACCGCCGCCCATGCTGATGAGGCCGACCTTGATCAGCGTCAGGCCGATCAGCAGCACGACGATGCCGGTGACCAGCGGGGTGATCAGGCGCTTGACGAAGGGCAGGATGCGGCTGATGCCCATTTCGACGAAGGAGCCGGCGATGACGACGCCGAAGATCGCGGCCATGACGGCCTCGACCGGCGTGCCCTGCTTGACCATGACCGAACCGCCGGCGATCAGCGGGCCGACGAAGTTGAAGCTGGTGCCTTGCACGATCAGCAGCCCCGCGCCCAGCGGACCGAAGCGCTTGCACTGCACGTAGGTGGCGATGCCGGAGATGACCAGCGACATGGACACGATCAGGGTGGTGTCGCGGCTGCTCACGCCCAGGGCCTGGCAGATCAGCAGGCCGGGGGTGACGATGGGGACCAGGATGGCCAGCAGGTGCTGCAGGGCGGCGACGAAGGCGACGGGGGCGGCGGGACGGTCGTCGGGGCCGTAGACCAGGTCGTGGCGGGGTTCGGCGTCGTCGGACGCGCCGTGGGAGGCAGGTTGGGTCAGGGAGGCGGGTTGCATGGCAGGGAGCCGGCCGGGGAGGGGGTAGGGGAGGAAAGTGCGGCATTTTAGCGGGGAAGGCCCTCGGGCGCAGCGCGTCTGCCCGGGGCGGCGGCAGGGGGCTTGATAGAATCTTGGTCCGCCAACCAGGGGCCGCCGGCCCGGGAATCGATGCACAAGCGCACCCGAGGAATCGTGATCGTCCTGGTCTTGTTGACGGCCATCCTGCCGATGATGCTGCTGGTCTGGCTGATCGATGACAGTGGCGACGATTTCGCCGCGATCGACCATGGCGAGTCCTACGGCAGCAGTATCTACAAGCGCTACCAGGGCGAGGTCTACGCGGCCGTGCCCAGCAACGGCTATTACCGGATGCGCGAGGCGGACCCGGCGGGTTTCGAGACCTTCGACACGGGCCGCTACGACGGCCGGCAGGCGGCGCGTGACGGCCGCCACGTGTATTGCGGCAACCTGGTGCTGCCGGGCATGCGGCCCGCATTGACGCGCTATCTGGGCAACAGCTATTTCAGCGACGGCTCGGCCACCTACTTTTGCGACTTCGCCTCCGAGCGCAATCTCGAACTGGGCCGGCTGGATGAACTCTGGCAGCGGATCCTGTACCGCGCCGGCAAGGGCGACAAGCCGCAGACCTACCTGTATCCGTTCCTGGCCCTGCCGGCTAGCGCGCAACCCTACCGGCCGCTGCTTGATCGCCAGTTGGCCACCGACGGCGCCCACGTCTTTTACGAAGGCCGCGCAATGCCGCAGGCGGATCCGGCGCGGTTGCGTCGCATCGCCGCGATTCAGCGCGGCGAGACGCGGCCGGGCAACGACTTCTTTGCCGATGGCCGCCGGGTCTATTACCGCGAGACGCCGCTGCCGCTGTCGGACGATCCGGCGCTCTACACCTTCATGGTCGGCAATCTCCACAACCAGCCCTATCTGTTCGATCCGCGCGACGGCATGGTGTACCTGGGCGCGCTGGCCTTCGACCCGGCGCATGCGCCGTACCGCTTGCTGGACGAGGCCGGCGGCCATGTGCTCCATGCGCTGTTCGCCAGCAAGGACGGCGTCTATTTCTACAACAGCGAGAAGCGCGCGGTGGAGCGGGCCGGCGACGATCCGTTCGCGGCGGGCGGCTTCACGGCGCTGTCGCCCTACGTGTTCCGGGACGGCCGCCAGGTGCTGTTCTTCCAGAGCAAGGAAGTCTGGAACCGCTCGCGCGGGGGCGGCGGCCTGCTGTCCAGGTCCACCCTGATTCTGCGGCTCAAGGATGCGCCCACGGGGCCATGGGCCAAGCTGGGCGATGTCTATCACGGCTTCGGTTCGGTCTGGCGCAATGGTGACGCGCTCTATTACCTGGACGAACTGGGGGCGACCCAACTGATTCACAGCCCGATCTATCGCATCCTGGATCCGGCCGCGGCGGATTTCCTGCTGCGCTCCCAGGAGACCCGGCAGATCAAGGCGGATGACATCCGCAAGCTGGTGCGCGGCGGCAAGCTGGCGGCGCCCGAATCCGACGCGGTGCTGGAGGCCAAGACGCGTTATCGCAGCGGCATCTGGTCCCTTTTTGATTGAGGCCGGGGCGGCGGTCTGGGTTTGTTTGCACGCGCGCGGCGGGGCGGGAGCCGTGGCCTTGGTGCCGGGCCGAGCGCGCTTTGGCCGCTTTCGCCCGTTTTCCCGCCGGACGACTCCGCGCCGGTCGGCCGTCACCGCGCGCCGGGCAGGCGCCAGGATGGCCGCCGCATCCCTCCGGGCCTTGAAATATTTCAGATGGCCCCCATCACAACAGGGTTTCCCGGAAAACGCCTGGGCCATGTGCCCCGCGATCCGGCTTCCTTTTGTCCCTAATTTTCCGACTTTTCATACAACGATGAGCCAGAACGCCACGTCCGAAACCCTGGGATTCCAGGCCGAGGTGAAGCAACTGCTGCACCTGATGATCCATTCGCTGTACAGCAACAAGGAAATCTTCCTGCGCGAGCTGGTGTCGAACGCATCCGACGCCTGCGACAAGCTGCGCTTCGAGGCCATCGACAACCCGGCGCTACTGGAAGGCGATGGCGAGCTGGCCATCACCGTCAGCTATGACAAGGATGCGCGCACGATCACCATCTCCGACAACGGCATCGGCCTGTCGCGCGAAGAGGCCGTGGCCAACCTGGGCACCATCGCCCGTTCCGGCACGCGCGAGTTCTTCTCGCAGCTGACCGGCGACAAGCAGAAGGATGCGCAACTGATCGGCCAGTTCGGCGTGGGCTTCTATTCCTCGTTCATCGTGGCCGACAAGGTCACGGTGGTCAGCCGCCGCGCCGGCGCCACCGACGCCATCCGCTGGGAGTCCGACGGCCAGGGCGAATTCACCATCGCCGCCGCCGACAAGGCCACGCGCGGCACCGACGTCACGCTGCACCTGCGCGCCGACGAAGACGAGCTGCTCAACGGCTGGAAGCTGCGCGAGATCCTGCGCCGCTACTCCGACCACATCTCGCTGCCGATCCGCATGGCCAAGGAAGAGTGGGATTCGGAAAAGGGCGAGCAGGTCAAGAAGGACGAACTCGAAACGGTCAACCAGGCCAACGCGCTGTGGGCCCGCAACAAGGCGGATGTGACCGAGGAGCAGTACCGCGAGTTCTACAAGACGGTGTCGCACGACTACGACGACCCGCTCGCCTGGACCCACAACCGCGTCGAAGGCCGCAGCGAATACACCCAGCTGCTGTACGTGCCCAAGCACGCGCCGATGGACCTGTGGGACCGCGACGGCCGCCGCGGCGTCAAGCTGTACGTCAAGCGTGTCTTCATCATGGACGACGCCGACCAGCTGCTGCCGTCGTACCTGCGCTTCGTGCGCGGCGTGATCGACTCGGCCGACCTGCCGCTGAACGTGTCGCGCGAGATCCTGCAGGAAAGCCGCGACGTGCGCGCCATCCGCGAAGGTTCGGCCAAGCGCATCCTGTCGCTGCTGGAAGACCTGGCCGAGAACAAGCCGGAAGACTACGCCACGTTCTGGTCGGAATTCGGCCAGGTGCTCAAGGAAGGCGCGGGCGAAGACCACGCCAACCTGGAACGCATCGCCAAGCTGATGCGCTTTGCCTCGACCCACACCGGCGACCAGGCCCAGACCGTGTCGTTCGCCGACTACGTGGGCCGCATGAAGGAAGGCCAGGACAAGATCTACTACGTCACGGCCGACACCTTCGCCGCCGCCAGCAACAGCCCGCACCTTGAGATCTTCCGCAAGAAGGGCATCGAGGTGCTGCTGCTGTCCGACCGCGTCGACGAATGGATGCTGTCGTACCTGCGTGAGTTCGACGGCAAGTCGCTGGTCTCGGTGGCCAAGGGCGGCCTCGACCTGGCCGAGCTGGCCGACGAGGAAGAAAAGAAGCACCAGGCCGAAGTGGCCGAGGACTTCAAGCCGCTGGTCGAGCGCCTGCAGAAGACCCTGGAAGACCAGGTCAAGGAAGTGCGCGTCACGCTGCGCCTGGTGGATTCGCCGGCGTGCGTGGTGGTGGGCCAGAACGAACTCAGCCCGCACCTGCTGCGCATGCTGAAGGCCGCCGGCCAGGAAGCGCCCAACGTCAAGCCGGTGCTGGAGATCAACCCGGAACACCCGCTGCTGGCCCGCATCCGCGCCGCCGACGACGGCGAGTTCGACCAGTGGGCCCGCCTGCTGCTCGATCAGGCCCTGCTGGCCGAAGGCGCGCAGATCGCCGACCCGGCGGCGTTTGTGAAGCGGCTGAATGCGTTGCTGCTGAAATAAGCGCGGCGGTACGAAGGCAGGAAAAGGGCGCCCGCGAGGGCGCCTTTTTCATTGGCCAGGACGGGAGATCAAGGTTTCGGCAGGCGCGGGACAGGCCGCTGCCCGGGGGAAGGCGCCGTAATATTCCTGATCGGTAATTTTTCGGGCAAAGCGCGAGGGTTTCTCAAATAAAATTACCGATCGGTAATTTTATTTGTATAGCTCCGGCATGTTCGCCTAGACTTCCCGTACGGTAATTCGGAGAGTCCCATGCCCTCGCCACCTTCCGCCGATGCGGCGGCCATCGTCATCCACACCTCTGCCGAACTCGGTGAACTGGTGAAGGAGGTGCGCCGCGCGCAAGGGTTGCTGCAAACAGACCTGGCCGGCTTGTCCGGCACCGGCAATCGCTTCGTGGTGGACCTGGAGCGGGGCAAGCCGACGCTGCAGTTGCAGAAGGTGCTCGACATGCTGGACCTGCTGGGCCTGGAAGTGCGGGTTGGTCCCAAGCGCGTGGGCCGGCCATGACCGTCGACGCGCTCGATCTTTACCAGGCGGATCGCAACGTCGGCCGCCTGTTCGACGAACGGCCCCTGCGTTTCGTCTATGACGATGGCTGGCTGGGATGGCCCGCGGCGCATGCCATCGCGCAATTTCGCGTTCACCGTGGGGGGCGAGTCCAGGCCCGGCCACATCGGCCGCGGACACCTGGATGCCATGGCCCGGGAGCTGGGCTTCAGTCCCCGCTATGTGGCTGGCGTGGCGCAGGCGCTGGTGACGGCACTGCCGCCGGCGCTGGAAACGGTGCAGGCCGACCTGGCGCGGCAGGCCACGGCGGGGACGGAAAGCACGCTGATCGAGCGTCTGGGCCAGTGGATCCGGGCCAATACCCGCAAGCTCGCCAAGCGCTGGGAATTGCCGGGCTGATCCTGTCCGCCTCCTGGAAACCCCCACGTCATTCATGACTCCAGGTCAAAAGTCTTTCCCCGTTTAGTCGCTTTTTCCGTAAGGGTATACCCGTCATACTGGCCGCCTGTCTTCCGATCAGACGCGCCCCATGCGCCCGGCCTTTGCCGCGACGCCTCTGGATTCCCTGGTCGGCGCATCCAACCAAGGAACCCGTATGTCCTCCCATGAAACCCCGCCGGTGAAAGCCGGCCCGCCCTTGCTGGCATTGGCCGTCGGCGCCTTCGGCATCGGCGTCACCGAATTCTCGCCCATGGGCCTGCTGCCCGTGATCGCCGACGGCGTGGGGGTATCCATCCCCAGCGCCGGCATGCTGATCAGCGCGTATGCGATCGGCGTGATGGTCGGCGCGCCGCTGATGACGCTGGCGCTGTCGCGCTGGTCGCGCCGCAAGGCGTTGATTGTGCTGATGGCGATCTTCACGCTCGGCAACCTGCTGTCGGCGCTGTCGCCCAACTACACCACGCTGCTGCTGGCGCGTCTGGTGACCAGTCTGAACCATGGCGCCTTCTTCGGCCTGGGCTCGCTGGTGGCCGCCAGCGTGGTGCCGCGCCACAAGCAGGCCAGCGCGGTGGCAACCATGTTCCTGGGGCTGACCATCGCCAACGTCGGCGGCGTGCCGGCGGCGACCTGGCTGGGCCAGGTGATCGGCTGGCGCATGTCGTTCGCCGCGACCTCGGTGCTCGGCCTGGTGGCGATGCTGTCACTGTGGTTCGCGCTGCCGGCGGGCGAAGCCGGGCGGCGCCCGGACATCCGTCACGAACTGGCGGTGCTCAAGACCCCGGTGGTGCTGGTGGCGCTGTTGACCACCGTGCTGGGCGCGGGCGCGATGTTCACGCTGTACACCTACGTGGCGCCGACGCTGGCCGAACTGACCGGCGCGTCGCCCCACTTCGTGACCGCGATGCTGGTGCTGATCGGCATCGGCTTCACCGTCGGCAACACCGCCGGCGGCCGCTTCGCTGACCGCTCGCTGGATGGCAGCCTGATCGCCTTCCTGGTGCTGGTGATCGCCGATCTGCTGGCCTTCCCGTGGCTGGCGCAGACCCCGGTGGGCGCCGCGATCGGCCTGTTGATCTTCGGCTTCGGCACCTTCGCCGTGGTGCCGCCCCTGCAGATGCGCGTGATGCGCGCCGCCACCGACGCGCCCGGCCTGGCCTCGTCGGTGAACGTGGGCGCGTTCAACCTGGGCAATGCGGTGGGCGCGGCCGCCGGTGGCGGCGTGATCTCGGCCGGGATGGGCTATGCCGCGGTGCCGATTGCGGGCGCAATCATCGCCGCGGCGGGCCTTGTGCTGGTGCTGTGGCAGCGCGCCGCCAACCAGCGCCAGCGCAAGCTGGCGGTGCAGGGCTGCTGAGCGTGAAGCGGGGCGACATCGCGGTTCGTCCCGTCAGAACTCGAACGTCGCGCCCAGCTCGTAAGTGCGCCCCGGCGCCAGCAGCACCTGGCTGGTGGCGCGGCCGCCGTAGTAGGCATAGAGCTTGTCGGTCAGGTTGCGCACGCGGAAGGTGATCAGCGCCGGCCGGATGCGGTAGCTGATCGCCGCGTCCACCGTGGTGTGGCTGTTGATGCGGATCTGATTGGCGTTGTCGGTGTAGATCTTGCCGGTGTGGTTCAGGCCGACGAACAGGTCCATCGGCACCTCCTTCAAGCGGTAGGTGGCGTACAGGTTGGCGACTCGCTCGGGCACGTTGGGCGGGGTGTTGCCCACGCGCGAGGTGCCGTCGGCCTCGGTCAGTGAATCGAAGCGTGCGTTCAGCGCGGCGACGTTGCCTGACAGGGTCAGTTGCGGTGTGATGCGCCAGTCGGCCGACAGTTCCACGCCGCGCGAAGACTGGCGGCCGTTGTTGACCGTCACGCGCGGGTCGTTGGCGTCGCGCGTCAGCACGTTCTCCAGTTTGATGTGATAGACCGCCGCGGTCCATTCGACGTCGCCCAGGCTCTGCTTGAAGCCGGCCTCCCATTGTTCTCCCTTGGCCAGCGGGAACGAGGCGTTGGACTGCGACAGCAGGAACAGCGAGCCCACCGGGATGGTGGCGTTGGTGTATTGCGCATAGACCGAGGACGCCGGCGTCAGGTCATACACCGTGCCCAGGCGCATGGAGTTGGCGCCGTAGCGGGTGCCGAAGGCGGTGTGGGTGCCGGCGTTCAGGTCGGTGATGCTGCGCTCGACGCGGATGCGGTCGTAGCGGTAGCCGCCCACCACGGTCCAGCGATCGGTCAGCTTGAGCGAGTCTTCCAGGAACAGCGCGGCGCCGCGCACGTCGGTGGTGTAGTCGGTGCGGTTGCCGGCGCCGCTCATCAGGGCGGGGTCGTCGTTGTAGTAGCCCACGTCCGGGTTCCACAGCGACACGCGCAGGGCGTCGGCGGTGCTGGCGGCCCGGTTCGAGAAGCGCCGTTCGCTGTCCAGGCTGGTCTTGCTGAGTTCCCCGCCGATGACGAACTTGTTCGACAGGCCGCCGAGGGTGCCGTTGTGGGTCGCGTCGAAGCGGTCGATCAGGTAGCGCTGGTGGTGCGTGATGATGGTCTGGTCGCGGTTGATCGAGCCGGGCGCACTGAAGGTGGCCGACTCCGAGTTCTTCCACAGCCGGTCGACCTTGTTCATTGCCAGCTCATTGCGCAGCGTCCACGATGGCGTCAGCTGGTGGGTGACCCGTGCCCGCACCCAATAGGCTTCGGCCTCGTTGCGATCGTCGAGCACGTTGTAGTTCTTGCCGGCCAGCGCGCGGTCCAGGACGCGGCCATCGTGCGTGCTGACCACGCCGGTGGGGTCCTTGGCCAGTTCGCGCGGAATTAGCGGCGTGCCCCAATAGGCATGGCCGGTGTCGCGCGAGTAGTCGAACGACAGGTCCAGGCGGGTGGCGGGCGCGACGTCAAAAGCCACGCCGGTGGTCAGGTGGTCCAGCTTGTTGCTGTTGCGGGCGATGGTGCCGACGCGGCTGTCGTTGTGGCTGTAGTCGATGCGGTAGGCGCCGGTCTCGCCGAAATTGTCGCCCAGGCCGATGCCGGTGCGCGTGCTGCCATAGCTGCCATACGAGAACATCGCTTCGCGCGAGGGGTTGTCGCGGTCGGGGCGCTTGGTCTGGAAGTTGACGATGCCGCCGATGGCGCTGTCGCCCTGCAGCACCGAGGCCGGGCCTTTCAGGACCTCGATGCGTTCGTAGTTCCAGGTGTCCTCGACCCGGTTGGTCGAACCGGCGCCCGACATGCGCAGGCCGTCGTACAGATACAGGATGTCGGTGAAGCCGCGCGAGGTCAACGTGGTGGGCGAGGACGGCGGGCCGCCGCCGGCCAGCCCGGTGGCGCCGCGCAGCGCTTCGCTGAGGGTGGCGGCGCCGCGTTCGCGCATGGCCTGCTGCGACACGATCTCGACCGAGGCGGGCGTTTCGCGCAGGGTCAGGCCCAGGCGCGAGGCGCTGCTGCTGCGGCTGTCCAGATGCAGGCTGTCCGCGTCGCTGGCGGCCTCCACGCGGATGCTGGGCAGTTCGGCCTCGCGCGCCTGGGCCTCTTGGGCCTGGACGTTGGGCACGGCGGTGCAAGCCGCGAGCGCGGCGGTGGATACGACTCTTCTCATGACGCTTTCCCGAAACTCGATGGGGGTGAAAAACCTGTGTCTAGACCACGCGATAGCGGCGCAGGCGCCAGCCGGCCAGCGCCAGCAGCAGCGCGGCGGGCGCCAGCAGCTGCAGCAGCGCGCGCAGGGCACGGCCGCGGACGGCGGCGGGGTCCTCTTCCTGCCACTGGAAAACCGGCATGCCGGGGAAGTCCTCGGGCGTGATGGCGCGGCTGGCCTCGATGCGGGGCAGGAAGAAATCCTTCCAGGCCCGGTGATAGGCATCGATCTGGCGCATGAAGTGCGCGTGGCGGCGCTGCCCCGTGCCCGCCAGCGCGGTGATGCCTTCATAGGCCACCGCCGCCGGCGACAGCACGCTGTACCGGGCGACCAGCGCCTGCTGGCGCGCCATCTGCGCGTCGAAGCGATCCAGCTCGGGTTGCATCGCCGCGTCCACCTGGCGCTCGACCCGCGCATGGCCCAGTGGGCGGCCGGTGATTTCCAGGTGGCCGTCGCGCGGGATCAGCGCGTCGGGTTTATCCATGTGCCCATAGTCGGTCGACAGCAGGGCGGCGTTGTCGCGCATGGCCAGCGCCGTGGCCACGCGGGTGCGGGTGGCCAGCTCGGCGCGCGACGGCGCCGGACTGGCATAGGCCGCCACCAGGTTCAGGATCACCGGCACCACCAGCACCAGCAGGACCCAGCCGACCATCAGGATCATGGCGTTGGCGGCCGAGGACTTGCCGAAGGCATTGACCGCCACCACGGCCGCGAACCAGAACAGCGCGTAGGCGCCCACCAGCAGCGCCCACCACAGCGTGGCGCTGGCGGCCTGCAAGGCCTGGGGGCGGGCGATCAGCAGCGCCACCACCGGCAGCAGGACGGCCGCGCCGAGCAGCACCGCCGCGCGCAGGACGATCTTGCCGCTGACCAGCGTCAGCAGCGACAGCGGCTGC
The DNA here is from genome assembly GCF_902859695.1 of Achromobacter ruhlandii. Classification (GTDB taxonomy): domain Bacteria; phylum Pseudomonadota; class Gammaproteobacteria; order Burkholderiales; family Burkholderiaceae_B; genus Achromobacter; species Achromobacter ruhlandii. The sequence goes on along the minus strand of NZ_CADIJL010000005.1, from coordinate 208,300 downwards.
GACAGCAGCAGGCGCAGCGTGCCGTCTTCTTTTTCGCCGGACAGCAGGTTGTGACCGAGCGCGAAGATCAGCAGCGGCAGCAGGTAGACCACCACGAACGCCAGGTCAAAGTGTCCGCTCAGCAAGTGCCAGGGATTTTCGATGTCGTTGTTGTGGATGAAGTTGACCTTGCTGTCGTAGGTCACCTTGAACTGCGAAGGGAACAGGTCGGTCTGGCCCAGCGCCACGGGGGCCAGCGGCACGCTGGGCATGATGGCGTAGTGCGCGCCCAGGCCGCCGCCCATGTTGGCGGGGCTGGCCGGGTTGCCGAATGGCGTCGGGGTTTCGCTGCCGTCCATGATGCGCTGCAGCTGGTCCAGCTGGCTGGCGCGGTTCTGCGCATCGGCGCGCGCCAGCGCGGCCTGGGCCTCGTCGCGCAGCGAGGTCTGCAGCAGGCCGTTGAAGACGGCATAGCCCACCAGCAGCAGGAACAGCAGGCCGCACAGCCACAGCGCGCGCTCGCGCGTCAGCAGGCGGAGTTCGTGCCGCAGGACCATCCCGAAGCGGCGAAATTGCGTATCGTGCACCAGGGGTCTCCTACAGGGCGGTCTGGCGGGCCACGGCGCGCCAGGCAAAGAGCAGGCTCAGCAGCAGCGCGGCGCCCAGCATCAACAGGCTCAGGCGCGCCTGGTGCAAGGCCCAGCCGGCCTCGGGCGGCTGGTAGCGGAATGGCGGCACGCGGGCCCACAGCGACGGGCTGGCCTGATATGAGAAGTGCTGGTGTTCCAGCGTGTCGGCGTGCGCCACCAGGTCGGCGCTGACGATGTCCTGGATCACGCGGCGCTGTTGCTCGGCGGCGGTGGTGAAGTCGCGGTGATGGGCGAAGTCGGTGCCGGCCATGGCGGCCGACAGCGCGCGCACCGCCAGCAGCGGCATGAGCCAGCCGGCCGATTCCTGAACGGTCTGCTGCCGTTCCCAGGTGTCCCACAGGCGGCCGAAATGGCGGTCGTAGACGGCATAGCTGGACTGGTCGTCCAGCTTGAGCGCCAGGCCCCATTTGTTCAGCGGCACGTCGCGGCTCCAGCGTTCGGTGGTGCCGAAGGCCTGCATCCAGACGCGGTCGGAGGTGGCCTTGAGGTCGTCCTGCAAGGCCTGGTTGAATTCGAGGCGCGTGGGGCTGGGATACAGGCCGCGCGACAGCTCGGCCATGACGCGCGGCGCGATGACGGTATTGGCGATCCACAGCGCCAGCAGCACGGTGATCGCCACACGCGACGAGCGCGCCGTCGCCGACACCCCCAGCGTGACGAAGATGAAGGCCGCCAGGTACATCGCATAGCCACCCGCCAGGACGCCGAACCGCAGCAGCGCGTCGAGCCGTCCTCCCGCCAGCCACACCACGGCGATGGCGACCAGCGCGGCGGGCGCCAGCAGCAGGCCGAGGCTCATGGCCAGGGCCGTGGCCTTGCCCCACAGCAGCCGCCAGGGCGCGACGCCCAGGCTCAGGGTCTGGCGCAGGATGCCTTGCTCGCGTTCGCCCGAAAATGCGTTGAAGCCCAGCACGATCACCAGCAGCGGTCCCAGCGCCTGCAGGATCCACGCCGCGGACAGGTCGCCGAAGCGTTGCAGTCCCGTGGCATCCTGCGCCGGCCGGAATTTGACTTCGCTCTGCCGGTGCGCCTGCAGCCACACCGTGCTGCCGATATACGGATTGATGCCGGGGTCCAGCAGCGCCAGCGTGGTGTCGGGCTTGAAGACGTGCATGCCCTGGTGCGCCGCGTCGTGCGGGTGGCGCGCGCCCTGGCGCAGCCAGTCGCTGTAGTCGGTGTTCTGGGCGGCCGCCTGTTCGGCCCGCGCTTCCTGCTGATGCAGGTAGCCGACGGCCAGGGCTGTCATCAACAGCACCGCGACGATGCCGCCGGCCCAGTAGAGCCGGCCGTCGCGCAGGCGTTCGCGCAGGTCCTTGAGAGCGATCAGGAGGATCATGCCTCTGTCCTCATGTGCGTCAGGTACAGGGCCTGCAGGTCGAGGTCGCCGAGCTGGCGGGCGTCCAGGTTTTCGACCAGGCGCCCGCGCTTCATGATGCCGATGCGGGTGGCGGTCTGGCGCGCATGGAACAGGTCGTGCGTGGTGGCGAGAATGGCGACGCCGCGCTCGGCGGCGCGTTGCAGCAGGCGCGTGAACTCCGCGGCGGCGGAGGGATCCAGGCCCGAGGTCGGCTCATCGAGCAGCAGCGCGCGGGCATTCTTGGCCAGCGCCACGGCGATCCACACCTTCTGGCGCATGCCCTTGGAATAGGCGGCCACCCGCTTGTCCGCGGCGGCCTGGTCCAGTCCGACCTCGGCCAGCAGTTCCAGCAGCCGCGCCCGTGGCGGCGCTTCCCCCAGCGCCAGCGCCGCGAAGTAGCGCAGGTTTTCCAGCCCGGTCAGGGTGCCGTACAGATTGACCTGTTCCGGGATGTACGCCACGTGGCGCTTGCTGGCCAGCGGCTCGCGCGCCACGTCCAGCCCATGGATCAGGGCCTGGCCGCCGTCGGGCGCGATGAAGTTCAGGAACAGGTTGATGGTGGTGGTCTTGCCGGCGCCATTGGCGCCCAGCAGGCAATAGATTTCGCCAGGCTCGATGCGCAGGTTCAGCGGGTGGAGGGCGATCTGGTCGCCGTAGCGTTTGGTCAGGCCGATGGCTTCGAGCACTGCAAATCCTTCTTCGTCCGAAGATGCCGGAAATTCAAGGGAGGGGGTGGGGGAGCGGGGGCGCCGGCGCAGGGCTTCCGATCCATTGGGAATTTCTATCGTTGGGGATGATATAACATAACGTGATTATATTGCCATTCCTCGCGCGGAACTCTGGCAAAAACAACGACCCAAAGCAGAAGGGCGCCCACGTGGGCGCCCTTCGTCATTGCGGCAGCGGTGCGCGCCGGTCAGGCCTCGATCCGCTCCACCTTGCCCACCAGCAGGATGTACGACAGCGCGCCCAGCAGCGCCAGCGACGACACATACACGATGGCCGGCGCGAAGCTGTCCTTCGACACCAGGAAGCCGATCACGATCGGCGTGCAGATCGACGACAGGTTGCCCACGAAGTTGAACACCCCGCCGGTCAGCCCCAGCAGCCGCACCGGCGCCAGCGCCGACACCAGCGACCAGGTGATCGACGCCAGGCCGTTGCCGAAGAATGCCACCGCCAGGAAGAAGATCACCCATGGCGTCGAGTCGGTGAAGTTGGCGCCGATCATCGACGTCGAGATCAGCAGCCCCAGGATGATCGGCAGCTTGCGCGCCAGGCCCACGGTGGCGCCGCGGCGGATCAGGAAGTCCGACAGCACGCCCGAGCACAGCACGCCGATGAACGCCGCCAGGAACGGCACCGACGCCAGGAAGCCCGACTTGATGAAGTCCATGCCGCGGTACTTCACCAGATAGGTGGGGAACCACGTCAGGAAGAACCACAGCGTCGAGGTCAGGCAGAACTGGCCCAGGTACACACCCCACAGCTTGCGCTGGCTCATCACCAGGCCCAGGTCGTTCCAGTTGAACGGGGCCTTCTTCTCGGTCACACGCTTGTCCAGGTCCACGACGCCGCCGCCTTTCTGGATCAGCTCGATCTCGGCCGCATTGGCGCCCCTGAACTGACGCGGTTCACGGTAGATCAGGTACCACAGCACGCCCCAGACGATGCCCAGCAGGCCGGTGCTGACGAACACCATGTGCCAGCCATAGTGGTGCTGCAGCCAGGCCAGCACCGGCGTCAGGAACGCCAGGCCGACGAACTGGCCCGAGGTGTAGAAGCCGATGGCGGTGGCCCGTTCCTTTTCCGGAAACCAGGTCGTGACGACGCGGTTGTTGATCGGATAGGCGGGCGCTTCCAACGCGCCCACGGCCAGGCGCAGCACGAACAGGATCACGAAACTGCCGGCAAACCCCATGAAGAACGTCGCCGCCGACCAAAGGATCAGCGCGGCCGCGTACAGCACGCGCGGCGACACGCGGTCCACCAGCCAGCCGCCGGGGATCTGCATGGCGGCGTAGGTCCAGCCGAAGGCCGACAGGATCAGGCCTTCGTGCACCGTGTCCAGGCCGAACTCGTCCTTGAGCGCGGGCGCGGCGATGGACAGGTTGCTGCGGTCCAGGTAGTTGATGACGACGGTGATGAACAGCATCACCATGATGAGATAGCGGCTGCGCGTCGGCCGCTGGGCGCTTTGCAGGCCCGGGTGGGTGGCGGTGGTCAAGGGGGTCTCCTCTTTCGCTTTTTTCTACCGGCCTACCACTCGGCGAAGCTGCCGTCGGCGTGGCGCCAGATGGGGTTGCGCCAGCGGTGGCCCACCGCCGCGCGTTCTTTCACGTATTCCTCGTTGACCTCGATGCCCAGGCCGGGGCCCTGCGGAATCGCGACCATGCCGTTCTCGTAGGCGAACACCTCGCGGTTGCTGACGTAGTCCAGCAGGTCGTTGGCGGCGTTGTAGTGGATGCCCAGGCTCTGTTCCTGGATGAAGGCGTTGTAGCAACCGGCGTCGATCTGCAGGCAGGTGGCCAGCGCGATCGGGCCCAGTGGGCAGTGCAGCGCCAGCGCCACGTCGTAGGCCTCGGCCATGGCGGCGATCTTGCGCGTTTCGGTGATGCCGCCGGCGTGCGACGGATCCGGCTGGATGATGTCGACGTAGCCGTCGGCCAGCACGCGCTTGAAGTCCCAGCGCGAGAACAGGCGCTCGCCCAGCGCGATCGGCGTGGACGTCAGCGGCGCCAGTTCCTTCAGCGCTTCGTAGTGTTCGCTCAGCACCGGCTCTTCGATGAACATCAGCTTGAACGGGTCCAGTTCCTTCATCAGCACCTTGGCCATCGGCTTGTGCACGCGGCCGTGGAAGTCCACGCCGATGCCGACGTTGGGGCCGACCGCGTCGCGCACGGCGGCCACGTTCTCCAGGCACTTCTCGACCTTGTCGAACGAATCGATGTACTGCAGTTCCTCGGTGCCGTTCATCTTGACGGCGGTGAAGCCGCGCTCGACCGCGCCCTTGGCGGCCGCGGCGGTGTCGGCCGGACGGTCGCCGCCGATCCACGAATACACGCGGATGCGGTCGCGCACGTTGCCGCCCAGCAGTTGCGACACCGGCACGCCCAGGTCCTTGCCCTTGATGTCCCACAGCGCCTGGTCGATGCCGGCCAGCGCGCTCATGTGGATGGCGCCGCCGCGGTAGAAGCCGCCGCGGTACAGCACGGTCCAGTGGTCCTCGATGTTGCGCGGGTCCTTGCCGATCAGGTAGTCCGACAGTTCCTCGACGGCGGCGGCCACGGAATGCGCGCGGCCTTCCACCACGGGTTCACCCCAACCGACGATGCCGGCGTCGGTCTCGATCTTCAGGAAGCACCACCGCGGCGGCACGATGTAGGTAGTGAGCTTGGTGATCTTCATGCTTGGGTCTCCTGGGCGGGATAGGCGCGTTGCCAGGCGGCGATGAAAGCGCGCGCGTTCTGGCCGACTTCGGTGGCCGACAGGCCGGGTTTGTACAAGGCGGAGCCCAGGCCGAAGCCGCTGGCGCCCGCCTGGGCGTAAGTGGAAAGGTTGTCGGGGGTGATGCCGCCCACCGGCACCAGCGCGATCGGCGGGCGCATCACCGCGCGCCAGGCCTTGAGCACGGCCGGGCCGAGCTGTTCGGCGGGGAACATCTTGAGCACGTCGGCGCCGGCCGCCAGCGCGGCGAAGGCTTCGGTCGGCGTGGCCACGCCGGGGCACGAGGCCAGGCCGGCGGCCTTGGCCGCGCGCACCACGGCCAGGTCGCTGTGCGGCATGACGATCAGCTCGCCGCCGGCGTCCTTGATGCGGGCCACGTCATCGGGGTTCAGCACCGTGCCGGCGCCCACCAGGCAGTCGGCTGGCAGCGCGTCGCGCATGGCGCGGATGCTCGCCAGCGGTTCCGGCGAATTCAGCGGCACCTCGATCAGGCGAAAGCCCGCCTCGTACAGCGCTTGCGCGACGGGCACGGCCTCGGCCGGCGTGATGCCGCGCAGGATGGCGATCAGGCCGCAATGGGCCATGGCGGTTTGCAGTCCGGTATGGGTCATGATGTGGTCTCGGAAGAAGAGGGGGCGGGCACCAGTCCGGCGCAAACCGCCAGGTGCCACAGGCCGCGTTCGGTGGCGTGTTGCGCCAGTCGCGGCGTGCCCAGGCCGTAGTGCCGCAGCGCCAGGATGTAGCGCTGGCACAGCGCGTCGTCGCCGCACAGCACGATGCGCGGCAGCTCGCCCTGCAGCCGCAGCATGTCGGCCAGCGCGGAAATCTCATGGCCGATCAGCAGGCCCGACAGGTAATCGGCCTGCGACACGCCGGCCAGTTCGCCGGTCAGCCCCAGCGCGCGGGTGCTGAAGATCGTCGACAGCACGCCGGCGCGGCCGGCCGGCACGCCAGCCACCTTCAGGCCGCGCTCAAAGGCCGCCATGTCGGAGGTCGGCGCCTCGATCATGGTGCGGCCCAGGATGGTGTGGCCGCGCAGCGCGGCGTAAACCTCGCCGGTCATGAAGGTGTCGAAATGCGTGACCTGGCCGCGGCGCGCGTTGACCCATTTCGAATGGGTGCCGGGCAAGCCGATCAGCACGCTGTCGGCGGGTTCGTCGGTCTGGTCGAACAGCACGCCGAATACCTGCGTTTCTTCGCCGCGCATCACGTTGGGCAGGCCATGCCGCTGGATCAGGCCCGGCACGATGTGCACGGGCGTGGCGCCGTTGCGCTCGACGCGGGTCAGCAGGGTGCCGATGCGTTCCAGGTCCACCGGCACGTCCAGGTAGGCGGCTTCCCGCCAGCCTTGCGCGCTGCCGACCATGCCGCAAGCGATCACGGGAAGATGGGGCTCTGCCCGCAGCCAGTCGCCGCAGGCCTGCTCGAACGCCAGTTCGAAACCCGATTGGCCGCTGGGCGTGGCGGCGCCGTCCTGCAAGGGTTGCGGCAGGCGCATGATGCCCCATGGCAGGTGGCGGGTATCCAGCGTGCGGCCGGCGCCATCCAGGCGATAGGCGCGCAACGAAGAGGTGCCCCAGTCCAGCGCTATGAGAGCCGCGCGGGCAGGCGATCCGGTTGTCATCAGAATCTGTCTCGTCTCGGGCCGGCGGCGCGCTGCGGGCGCGGGCGCGCGCATTCGCGGCGTACGCGGCAGTCAGGGGCTGGCCAGCCTTGTTGTCGTCAGACCCGCGACGGCGCCGGGGCGGCGGCGGACGGGCTGGGAAAAATTCTAGATCAGCGCTTGAAAAATCTCAAAATATAGAATTAAATCCCATATATAGGGAAAAAAGCGAGTGGCGAAAACTTCCCATGCCGCGGCCTTGCGCAGCCAATCCGGCCGCTTGCCCCTTGCTCCTTGCTCCTTGCCGCTTGCCCCTTGCCGTCTGCCGCGTAATACCGCTTGCCATGCCCTCCCGCCGGTCTTCGCCGCCCGGTCCACGTTTCGATTCACACTCCTTTCTCATGTCCGATTCCTCGCCCGCCTCTCCCGCCTACGATCCCGACGCCGCGGCGCCCGCCGGCACGCAGACCCTGATGCGCGGGCTAGGCGTGATCCAGGCCGTCGCCTCCGGCGCGCGCGACCTCAAGGACATCTGCGCCCACATTGGCGTGGCGCGCAGCACCACGCACAGGCTCGCCAGTTGCCTGGTGCAGGAGCGCTACCTGCGTTCGCTTCCCGGCGTCGGCTACGTGCTGGGCCCCAAGCTGATCGAACTCGGCTTCCAGGCGCGCGAAGCCTTTCCCATGGCGACGTTGGCGCGTCCGTACCTGGACGGCCTGGCCGCCGAGACCGGCGACACCATCCATCTGGCGGTGCGCGACAACGACGAAGTGCTGTACCTGGAAAAGATCCCCGGCAAGAAGGGCCTGGAGATGCGCTCGCGGGTCGGCCACCGCATGCCGCTGGCCGCGACGGGCGTCGGCAAGGCGCTTCTGCTGGATGCCGACGAGCCGCAATGGAAGGCGTTGCACCGCGTCGGCGCGCCGGTGTCCTCGCGCGCGCCGGGCGGCCGCCAGACCTGGGAAGCCTTCCGCGACCGCATGCGCGACTACGCGGCCAACGGCTACGCCTTCGACCTGGAAGACAACGAACCCTCGATCCGCTGCGTGGCGGCGCCGGTGCGCGACGCTTCCAGCGGCATCGTCGCCGCCATCAGCGTGTCCAGCACGGTGCCGTACATGTCGTTGGAACGCATGAACGAGATGGTCGACGTGGTCAAGGACGCGGCGGCGCGCATCTCCGCCGAGCTGGGCTGGAAGGTGCAGGGCGGGTCCGCCAAGACGCGCGACGCCGGCACATAACGCGTCGCGCTGGCAAAAAAAGGCGACCTCGACACATGACGCGGGCCGTCCGCCGGCACCGCCGGCGTCGGTCAAATCTCCGACTAATCCATATGCCGCCGCGACCGGCGGGACGCCCTATCGGTGCTAGTCTCTCGCTCAATCATCAATGACGCTCATCACGATTGAGTAGATTCCCGGCGACGAGCAAGTGGCGCCCCAACCTGATGTCGAGCGCCTGTATGCCGCCCATGCCGAGCGGCTGCGCCGTTACCTGTTCCTGAAGACCGGCGAAGCCGAACTCAGCGCCGATCTGGTGCAGGACTGCTTCGCGCGGCTCCTGGCCCATCAGGAAGACATCCCGTCGGACGGCAGCGCGCTGGCCTACCTCTACGCCATCGTCAATCGCCTGCTCATCGACCATCGCCGCAATCACCATCAATCCCGCACCGACATGGGGGCGGACGACCTGCTGGAAGGCGTGCGCGATCCGCGCGCCGCGCCCGACGTGCATGCGCACGTGCGCCGGCAACTGGCGCGTCTGGCCGCGACGCTGGCCGAACTGCCGCCGCGCACGCGGCAGATTTTCAGGCTCTGCCGCGTCGAGGGCCTGAGCCATGCGGAGGCCGCGCGCTATCTGGATATCTCGCCCAGTTCGGTGCAGAAGCACCTGGCCATGGCCCTTGAATTGATGCGTGAACGCCTGGGGCGCGATCCGTGAGCCTGCGCAATGAACGTGCGCTCTGGCCACTTTTTTTACTGTCTTTCGCGTCTGGCCCGTTATCCCTTTCATGAAGATCCCATCACCTATCCATCGCGAACGACGCCTGCGTCGCCAGGCCAGTCTGTGGGCCGTGCGCCTGGAGGCCGGCGCGCTCACCCAGGCTGAACGACGCCGCCTCGATCATTGGCTGGCGCGCGACGCGCGCCACGGCCCGGCCCTGGCCGATGCCGAAATGACCTGGGCCCTGGCCGGCGCCTGCCGCGACGCGCCCTCGCTCGCGCAGCCGGCGCCGAGGGCGCGGCACCTCCCCTGGCGCGCCTGTGCCGCGGCGTGGTGCCGAGCGCATCTCATGGCGCCCCGACGGCGCGCGTTGGCGCTGGCATGCGCCGCTTTGGTCGTCGCCGGCACGATCAATGGGCCGGACCTCATCGAACCCTGGTTGGTCGACTATCGCACCGACGTCGGCGAAATCCGTTCCCTGGCGTTGCCCGATGGCAGCCGCGTATTGCTGGGCAGCAACAGCGCGCTCGATGTGGAATACGACGCTTCGACCCGCCGGGTGCGCCTGCTGCGCGGCGAAGCGGTGTTCTCGCCGGCGCCTACGGGGGCGGCCGAGCCGCGCAGGTTCGTGGTGGAGAGCGCGGGCGCCAGCATGACCGCGCTGGGCACGCGCTACGCCGTGCGGCGCCAGGACGCCGGCCACGGCTGGATGGGCGTATTGCAGCATCGTGTCGCGCTCCTGATGGATCGCCCGCCCACCGCGGGCGTCGCCTACGCGGCGCTGACAGCCGGCGACAGCGCCACCTTCAGCCACGCCGCCGGCATCGCGCGCAGCCCCGTCGCGCCCGCGCGCGGGGCCGCCTGGGCCGACGGCTATCTCATCTTCGAAGGCGAACCCCTGGAGCAGGTCCTGCAACGCATCGGCGATTTCCGGCCGGGCCTGTTGATCCTGGCGAACCGCGCCGCGGCGCGCAGGCCGGTCAATGCGCTGTTCCACCTGGATAACCTTGAGGGCGCGCTGGCCACGCTCTGTAGCGAGCTGCGGCTTGCGCGGTTGCGGCTGCCAGGGGTGACGGTGCTGTACTGAAAAGCGTCGATTTCTTGAGTGTCGAGTTCGGCTTTACAAAGCCTGGTTTGTAAAGCGGAAAAACAAACGCTGATTTGTATTCGACACCCTTTCGCGTGCCGACCGCACGATCCAATCGCGGTGCGCGCGCCGCCATCGTCGGGCCCCGAGTAAGACGAAGTCAGGACGTACCCGCACCGCTCTCCCTCTGGGAATTGCCTTTTTCGAACTTTTTTTACTGAACTTCGATTCTCAAACGTTAATGGTAATGATGCGCGTTTGCATCATTGACAACCAGAGACGAAAGTGAAGAGAAGACAGGTGACGTTCCGTATTGTGAGTCGGATGCTGGCCGCGGGCGCGTTGGCGCTACCGTGCGTGTCCATGGCGCAAACCCAGGAGCGTGCCGCGGGCATGGCGGAGCCCGCCGATCGGAAGGATGATGAACGTCAACGGACGTTCGTTTTCGACATCCCGGCGCAAGCGATGGCGCAGGCCGTACTGGCATTCGCGCGCCAGTCCGGCGTTGACCTGTACATGAGCGACGTCGATCTCTCAGCCTATACCAGTGTCGAGCTGAAGGGCAGCTTCAACCTCGAGACCGGCCTGACCCGGTTGCTGGGAAACAGTCCTATCGGCTACCGCTATCGCCGGACCGCGGGCGCTGTCCGACCGAACGTGCAACTGGTCGACAACGGTCCCGGCGCGCGTGCGCGGGTGTACTCGATGGCGCCCGTTGTGGTGCGCGGCAACGATGTCAACGAGCGCGTCTATCAGGCCCCCCGCGCCGTCAGCATCGTCACGCGTGAAGAAATGGACCGCGTGCCGGTGCGCCACGCCGCCGAACTCATCCAGGACACCCCCGGCGTCGCCAGCGCCGTCAATCGCCAGAACCCCGGTCTGTCGATCAACATCCGCGGCATGCAGGACTTCGGCCGCGTCAACATGATGATCGACGGCATGCGCCAGGATTTCGTGCAGAACGGGCACATGCAACGCAATGGAGAAATGTATGTCGATTCGGAACTCCTGTCCGAGGTGGAGGTAGAGCGAGGCGTGGTGCATGGGGTGCATGGCACCGGCGCGATGGCGGGCAGTGTGGATTTCCGCACGCTGGATTTTGGGGATGTGCTGCGGGAAGGCAGGGATATCGGGCTGAAGCTGCGCGGCACGTCCGGGATGGGATATCAGGGGAACGGGGTCAATTTCATCGGCAGCGCGGCGGGCGCGGCGCGCGCGGGTGAGAACCTGGAAGTGATGGCGGCGGTGTCGCGGCGGTCGATCGGGGATTATCGGTTTGGGTCGCGTGGGGGGCAATCCGAGTGGAACCAGAGTGTAGTGCGTGACAGTGTAGGCCGGCGCAGTAAGGTCGAATTCAACGATGTGAAATTCGCTGCCCAGGAGCAGGATTCCAGCCTGTTCAAGGCGCGCTGGAAGTTGAACGATGCATCGTCCCTGCAATTGAGTTATGTCGGTACGCAGGTGAACTATTCGTACACCCTGGAATCCGTCATGGCGAGTCCTGATAACAGCGGCTCCCCTTGGCGAAAGCTGGGGGCTTCTAAGGCGCAATCGGATAGTTATGCGCTGGACTACAAGCTCAAGCCGGCGGACAAACCGTGGCTGGACTTGAACGTGAAGCTCTACGCCGTTGATACCCGTGTCAGGAACTACACCGAACCGAACTATCCGCGCATCGTGCTTGACGGCTTGATCACCGACCCGGCGCAGATTCGAGAGAGTATTCATTTCGAGTACTGGAGGCCTGACGGTACCGGAAAATGTGAAGTCGAAGGGCAAAAGTCCGACTATGCGGTTGACGTTTGTAGCCACTACGGCATCGGCAAGGAAACCCGCTTGCGCACCAAGACCCACGGTGTCCAGGTGGACAATACCTCGCGCTTCATGTTGGGGAGGGACACGCTGCTCAGCGCCCACTACGGCATCGAGTATTTCTCTGATCGCGCCACTTCGCGCCGGCGCTGGAACAACCAGGGTCGCCAAGTCTCGCCGGTCGACATGGATGGCAAGGATTCCCTCAACCCGAGAGCGCGCCGCAGCATGGGCAGCCTCTTCGCCGAGTTGAAGCTGGAAGACGACTTCTATACGGTCTCCGCGGGCCTGCGCTATGAACGCTACCAGGTCAAAGGCAAGACCCAGATGCCTGGGACCGCGCCGTATCACAGAACCTCGTTGATGCTGGCTGAACAGACTCTTTGCAACAGCGCGAGCGTCATTGATAACCCAGGTAATGTGACAAACAGGAACGAGATTTATGGGGAAGGCTGCCGCATTGCGAGGACCGGTAACCTGGCGGCATTGAAAGAATGGTGGGATTCGGATCCTGTATTTGAATATCACGAACCTCTACGAGACCGTGTATTGGTTCCCCTTAAAAACAGGCCTGGAAAATTCGGCGTTAAGTTTGTCGATAGACGTGATCCGCAGACGGGCGAGATCCTATATAGCCCGAAAGTGAGCAAGAAAAGCCTTAACCGTTTTCATCGGCCGCTCGAGATAAATTATCCGGACACGTGGTGGAACAATCAACCCACCATGTACGAATACGACGTTCGCCGCAGCGGTGGCAAGCTGCTGCCGTCACTGTCGGCCGCCATCCGCCCCACGCGCTGGCTGGAGTTGTATGGCAGTTGGGGAAAGTCGTGGCGCCCGCCGGCCATCAATGAACTGATGATGGCCGGCGCTCATCCCACGGACGGCTTCGAAACGATCGTGCCCAACCCCTTCCTGGCACCTGAGACCGCGAAAACCTGGGAAGTGGGCGTCAACACCATATTCAAGGACGTCGTGGCGCAGGGCGACAATCTGTCATTCAAGGCCGGCTATTTCGACACGCGGACGGAAAACTATCTGTTTTCCTCCATGATGTCGCTGCTGCCTGGACGTGAGCAAAGTCCTTGGCCGAATTATTTCCCGCTGTCCCCCGCGATCGTCTTCACCAATAACCTCGCCAGCACCCGGTTCCGCGGTCTCGAATTGGAAGGGCGCTATGACGCCGGCTTTGTCTATGGCGGCGTGAGCTACACGCATTACCTCGGCGGACCGAACCAGTTCTGCAAAAAGATGTATCCCCTGGGGTCCGGGCCAAACAGGTTCGACGAACGCAGGGCGGACGGCAGCTATCCCGCAGAGCATGACGAAGCGCTTGCGGCAGGGTATGACTCCTGGCGGGCGTGGGCCGATGCTTGGACCTCATGCGGCAACTTCGTTTTCAACAGCGCCATCGCCAAGCCTGTCGATAAAGGCATGGTGCTCGTTGGCGCGCGGCTGCTGGAGCGCAAGGTGGATACCGGTGTGCGCTTCAACTACAGCGGCGAGGGTTGGTACAACCGCGACACCGGCGGCGCGCAAGTCTGGTTCAAGTACACCACCTGGGACTGGTATGCCAGTTATCAGGCCAACGACAACGTCAAGTTGATGGCGGCGGTCGAGAACATCACCAATCGTATGTACGTGGAAGGCTATTCCGACGCGCTGGCGCGTACGTTCGCCCCTGGCCGCACCGTCACGGTGGGCATGGAGGTGCGCTTTTAAGCCTAGTGTTGATCGGGACCGGCGTATGGCGGTCCCTCGAAAGAATATGCGAGTGGTTCGCATGATTGGCGCCTGCCTGGCGCGGCGCCAAGGGAGTCGGGGTTACCCGGCTGAATCTGTAGTTAATGGAGTATGGAAATGTCTGTATCGATCAGTTTTATCGACGAAAGTCACCTTCCTCAAGGCATCTCGATGGAGGATTCGTTGGAATCCATGTTGATGGTCTTCGAGAACGACGGCGTCGCCGGTGAACACACCGTCGGCAAGAACTATGGAGGCTTTTTCGGTGGCGGCCCTTTCAACGGAACCGACTATGGCTATGCTAGCAAAAACGTTGCCCACTATGCCTTCGTTGCCTCGGGTGAACTGAACTACTACTTCCCGCCGTACAGCGGCCCCAAGGTCGAAGGCGCCACGCCGCATACCGTGTGGGGCACGATGGACTCCATCACCTTGGGTGGTGGGGTGGATCAGGCCGGACATGCGGTCGATCCTCTCATCACGTTCACGTTCGATGCGCCGGTCTATGGCGACGTGTCGGAAGGGCGCGGTAACGACGTACATGACATCGTATGGGGTTTGATGAACGGCAATGTCGATGGCTTCGACGACGTCAAGGCCGGCGTCATGTCGCATCACGGTCTGTTTGGCGCCCTTGCGCAGAACGGCATGGACATCAGCATGTCCATCGCCGACCTGGTCGCCCACAACTTCGCCACCGAAACCGACCTCGCCCTGGCGGCGTAACCCACCCGTGAGTTTCCCCGCGCTTTCTCGGGCGCGTGGGTCACGGTCGCGGCGGGCCTATCCCCCGTCGCGACCGTCTTTTTGTTTCTTCATTCTGCGTGTCCCGGCAGTCATCCGGGCAAGGAAATTCAATGCAGCAAACCCAGACGCGCGCGGGCGCGGCACAGGGCGCGGACGTCCTGGATATCAAGGCGCTCCTGGCGCGCTTTCGCACGGGCTGGTACAGCGTGGCCGCGTTCAGTGTCGCCACCAACTTGCTGATGCTGGCGCCGTCGCTCTACATGCTGCAGGTCTATGACCGCGTGCTGGCATCCGGCAACGTCTTCACGCTGGTGATGCTGAGCCTGATGATCGTCGGTTTGCTCGCGCTGATGGGCGCGCTGGATTATGCGCGCAGCGCCGTCATCATCCAGATCGGCGCGCGCTTTGACGCGGCGCTGGCCGGGCGCGTGCACGAAGCGGCGTTCCAGCGCGGCCTGGCGGGCGTGCCCGCCAATGCGGGGCAGGCGGTCAACGACCTGAACACCGTGCGCCAGTTCCTGACCGGCAGCGCGGTGTTCGCGTTCTTCGACGCGCCGTGGTTTCCGCTGTTCCTGCTGGTGATGTTCCTGTTCCATCCCTGGATGGGCACGCTGGCGTTGGCGGGAACCATCATCCTGGTGGCGCTGGCGTGGCTCAACGAGCAGGTGTCGCGCAAGCTGTTGGCCGAGGCGGGCGGGTTGTCGGTGCGGGCCGGGGTGGAGGCCGAAGGGCAACTGCGCAATGCCGAAGCCATCCAGGCCATGGGCATGCTGGACCGGTTGCGCGCGCGCTGGCAGCGGCTGCATGTGGGCTATGTGCGGCGCCAGGGCCTGGCCAGCCAGCGCTCGGCGATGATCGCGAGCCTGTCGAAGACTGTGCGGATGGCGCTGCAATCGCTGGTGCTGGGGCTGGGCGCGTGGCTGGTGCTGCAAAGCCATGTCAGCGCCGGCATGATGATTGCGGGCTCGATCCTGATGGGGCGCGTGCTCAGCCCGATCGATCAGGTGATCGGCGCCTGGCGGCAATGGGCGGGCACGCGGCTGGCGTGGCGGCGCCTGCAGGAGCTGCTGACGACGTATCCGAAGCCGTCCACGGGCCTGACGCTGCCAGACCCGAAGGGCGCATTGCGCTTGGAGGGCGTGACGGTGACACCGCCGGGCGCGGCGCAGCCGACGCTGGTGAACGTGTCGTTCGCGCTGGAGCCGGGGCAGGTGCTGGGCGTGGTCGGCCCGTCGGGCGCGGGCAAGTCGACGTTGGCCCGATTGGTGGCGGGTGTGTGGCCGGCCCGCCTGGGCACGGCGAGGCTGGATGGGGCCGACCTGAAGCAATGGGAACGCGCGCGGCTGGGGGAGTGGCTGGGCTATGTGCCGCAGGACGTGGAGTTGTTCTCCGGGACCGTGGCCGAGAACATCGCGCGCTTTCCTGGGCCGGACAGCGATGGCGAGGGGTTGGCCCGGCGGGTGATCGACGCGGCGCGGCTGGCCGGCGCGCACGACATCATCCTGGCCCTGCCGCGCGGCTATGACACGCCGCTGGGCGCCGGAGGCCAGGGGTTGTCGGGCGGGCAGCGCCAGCGTATCGCGCTGGCGCGGGCGCTGTACGGCACGCCGCGCCTGGTGGTGCTGGATGAACCCAACGCCAGCCTGGACGACGCGGGCGAGCAGGCCTTGCTCGATGCGCTGGGCCGGCTGCGCGAGATCGGCGCGACGGTGGTGCTGGTGACGCACCGGCCTAAGGTGCTGGCGGCGACCACGCACTTGCTGTTGCTGCGCGATGGCCGCGCGCAGCGCTTCGGCGCCACCCATGACGTGTTGCGGCCGGGGCCCGAGGGAGCGCCCGGGGCGAGGCCATCACCGCCAACGGCGTCCGCCGAGCCCGGCGGCCGCGCGGCGACGATGGCCGGCGCGACGGGGGCGGGGGCGTCCGGCGTAGCCGGCTCGCCGCCACAGACGCGCCCGGGCGGGTCGGCGGCGCAGGTCTATCCGTTGGCCGGTGGCGCGTTTGCGGGGCGAATCCTCGGAGGCAAGGCATGACGGGGCGCGCCGCGGGCAATCGGGTGGTGGTGTTGCGGCCCGAGCTGAACAAGGGCGATGCGGGCGCGGTTGATGCCGAAGACCATGGCGGCTGGTCGGCCCGCTTCGGCTGGTGGGTGCTGGCGCTGGGCTTTGGCGGCTTCCTGGCATGGGCGGCATGGGCGCCGCTGGACAACGGCGTGGCGATGCCCGGCATCGTCGTCGTGACCGGCGAGCGGCAGGCGGTGGACAGCATCGAGGGCGGCGTGGTGAGCGCCTTGCTGGTGGCCGAAGGCGACCAGGTCCGGGCCGGCCAGGCGCTGGTGCGGCTGGACGACACCCGGGTGCGTGGCGAGGCGCACAGCCTGCGCGCGCAGCAGGCGGCGGTCATGGCCCGCGAAGCGCGCTTGCTGGCCGAGCGCGATGGGCGGGATGATCTTGCGCCGCCCGATGCCCAAGCGAACGCCGAAGTGGCGGCCGCCTACGCGATGGAGCGTCATCTGTTCGCCAGCCGGCGGGCGGCGCTGGCGGGCGAGCTGGCTGGCATCGACGCGACGCTGGCCGGCAGCCGGGCCCTGGCCGCCGGCCTGGAATCGACCTTGGCGCACAAGCGCACGCAACGCACCCTGTTGCGGGAACAGGTCGGCAACCTGCGCGATCTGGCGCGCGAAGGCTACGTGCCGCGCAACCGGGTGCTGGACCTGGAGCGCAGCCTGGCGCAACTGGACGGTGACATGGCCTCGGACCTGGGCGCGCTGGGCCAGACCCGCCAGCAGATCGCGGAACTGGCGCTGCGCGGGCAGCAACGCCGCGACGCATTCCAGCGCGAGGTGCGCACCGATCTGGCGGAGACCCGCGTGCAGCGCGAACAGTTGACGCAGAAGCTGGCGGCGGCGGAATTCGATCTGGCGCACAGCGAGATCCGCGCGCCGGTCAGCGGCACTGTGGTGGCGCTGGCCGCGCACACGGTGGGCGGCGTGGTGCAGCCGGGCGCGCGCCTGATGGAGATCGTGCCCGAGGACGTGCCGCTGGTGGTCGAGGGGCGCTTGCCGGTGGAGTCCATCGACAAGGTGCGCACGGGCCTGCCGGTCGAGCTGATGTTCACCGCCTTTGATGCCAGCCGCACGCCACGACTGGAAGGCACCGTGACGCTGGTGTCGGCGGACCGGTTCGATGATGACCGCAACGGTCGTCCCTACTATCGCCTGCGCGCCGATGTGGCGCCGGGTCAGTTGCGCCGCATTGGCGATGCGCCGCTGCGCGCCGGCATGCCGGTGGAGGTGTTCGTGCGCACGGGCGAGCGCTCGCTGCTGAATTATCTGTTCAAGCCCTTGCTCGATCGTGCGCGGCTGGCGTGGGGGGACGCATGAATCGCTGGCGGGGCGCGCCGGCGGCGGCGTGGATGTTGATGGGGGCGCTGTTGCTGCCCGCGTTGGGGGCGGCGCAGGCGCTGGATTTCCAGCAGGCGTACACGATGGCGTTGGCGTCCGATCCCACCTGGCAGGCCGCGCAGGCCCGCGAGCGGGCCGATGCGCAGGAAGAGGCGCTGGGGCGCGGCGGCTTGCTGCCGAACCTGAGCTACCACTACAGCGGCGCCCGCAACGATACGTCGTCTCGCCAGGAGACGCGGTTTGGCACGCTGGAGCAACGGTCGCGCTACGCCAGCTCCGCCTCGGGCTTCACGTTGAGCCAGCCGTTGTTCGACGCGGCGGCCTTTGCGCAGTACCGTGCCGGGCGCGAGCGCGCCGAGGCGGGCGGATTGACGTTGCAGCGCGCCCGCCAGGCGCTGGCGGTGCGCGTGCTGCAGGCGTATACCGCCGTGCTCTACGCGCAGCAAGCCTTGGCATTGACGCAGTCGCAGGGCCGTTCGTTGCAGGAGGACGCGCGCCGCAGCGAACGCTTCGTGGCGGCGGGCCAGGGCACGCGCACGGATCAGTTGGAGATCGAGGCGCGCGCCCGCGTGGTGCAGGCGCAGGAGATCGAGGCGCGGGACAAGTTGCGCGATGCGCGCAATGCGCTGGGCGCGATTGTCGGCCCGGCGCTGGCCGAGCAACCGCTGGCGCCCTTGCGGGCGGCCGCGCTGGCCGGGCTGGCCGTGGAGGGGCGCGACCTGCCGGCGTGGCGCGAGCTGGCGCTGGCAGGCAACCCCGAATTGCTGGCGCAGCGGCACTTGCTGGAAGCCAGCCGCCAGCGCTACGAGGCCGCCCGCGCGGGACATCTGCCGACGGCCAGGCTGGTGGCCCGCAAGCAGTTGACGCATTCCAATGGCGATAACCAGATCGGGCAACGTTATGACACCGGGTCGGTGGGCATCGAGGTCAGCATTCCGCTGTATTCCGGCGGGCGCACGTCGGCGGCCAGCGGCCAGGCGCTGGCCGAGCAGGAAGAAGCGCAGCACAAGCTCGATGCCGCCACGTGGGCGTTGCTGGATGACCTGGCGCGGCAGTTCCATACCTTTGCCAGCAGCCGCGCACGCATCGCGGCCTACCGGCAGGCCGCCGAGGCCGCCGCATTGCGCGTGCAGGCCACGCGGCGCAGCGTGCTGGGCGGCGAACGCACCAACCTGGACGTGCTGGACGCGGAGCGCCAGCGCTTCGAGGCGCTGCGCGAACTGGACCGCGCGCGTTACGACAACCTGTTGGCGTGGCTGACGCTGCGCTGGCAGGCGGGGGTGCTGGACGATGAAGACGTGGCGCGCATCGGCGCGCTGTTCGCGGCGGGCTGAATCCGCGTTTGAACGGAAGCCGCGGCCGAGAAGGCCCCCGCGACCGCGCAACGAGCGCGTGGCAGGCCGCGGCGGCTTGGCGTGGCGCGGTTCGTCATTCGCCGTGCCCGCCTTTCTGGCCGCTTGCGCTGGCTGACAGGCGCGAGCGGCCGGCTCACTTCAAGGGCGGCAACGGCAACAGCCGCCTCGCGATCTGGTCCATGGCCGTTTCCAACTGCGCCGCCAGCGCCTGCGCGGCCGGCGACAGCGAGCGATCGCGCCGGTGCAGCAGGCCGATGGCGCGGCGCGCCGAGGCATCGCACAGCGCCGCCGCGCGCAGTCCCGACAGGTTCAATTCCGGCAGCGCCAGGCGCGGCAGCACGCTCACGCCCAGGCCCTGGCGCACCATGCCGGCGGCGGTGCCCATGTTGGTCACGTCATAGCGCAGCGCGGTGGCGGGCGCGCCGGTTTCCTCGCGCACCGCGCGGTCGAACTGCTGGCGCGCGTTCGAGCCTTGCGACAGCAGGATCAGGTCATAGCGCAGCACGTCGCGCCAGTGCAGCGGGCCGCGTTTTTTCTCCAGGGCATGGCCGGCCGGGTAGATGGCGCAGAAGCAATCCTCGGCCAGCGGCGCGAACGACAGGTCCGGCGCCGGCTCGGCCAGCGCGCCGACGGCGAACTCGATCTGGTTGGTGCGCAGCATGGCCACCAGTTCGTCGTTGTGGGCCTCGACCACGCGCACCTTCAGCGCCGGGTGCAGTTGGCGCAACGCGCCGACCGCCACGGGCAGCAGCGCCAGCGCGGTCGAGGGCAGGGCGCCCAGGGTGACGTTGCCGCGCCGCACTGCCGCCAGGTCGGCCAGGCTGCGATAGGCTTCCTCCAGGTCGGCGATGGGCCGCTGCGCGCGGGCGTGGAAGTCCTGCCCCGCCGAGGTCAGGCTGATGCTGCGGGTGGTGCGTTCGAACAGGCGCAGGCCCAGCACGTCCTCCAGGTCCTGGATCAGCGCGGTGAACGAGGGCTGCGTCACGCCGAGCTGACTGGCGGCGTGGGTGAACGAGCCGGTGTCGACCGCCAGCAGGAAGGCCTTGAGCGATCGGTACTTGATATTCATAGCCATGGACTAAGAATATAAGAAAAATATCGAAT
Organism: Achromobacter ruhlandii; assembly: GCF_902859695.1. Classification (GTDB taxonomy): domain Bacteria; phylum Pseudomonadota; class Gammaproteobacteria; order Burkholderiales; family Burkholderiaceae_B; genus Achromobacter; species Achromobacter ruhlandii. The sequence continues at coordinate 188,069 of NZ_CADIJL010000005.1, read as the reverse complement.
TGTGCCTAATAGTCGGCCGGCCGATGATGCGTCTACCGAGACCTCTGGATTGCCCCGACCTTATGCAAGCATCGAGCCCAAAGCCCTTCCGGTTGGGCGCCGAATGGCGCCACGGCCAGGACGGCGACGCCGTCATCACCTCCATCAATCCCGCCGACGGCAGCGTTGCCGGCATCGTTGCGCGCGCCTTGCCGCGCGACGTGGATGCCGCCGTCGCCATCGCCTGGGACGCGTTCCAGCGCCAGCCGTGGCGCAAGCTGCGCCCCGACCAGCGCGCCGCCACGCTGTACGAGATCGGCCGGCGCCTGGCCGCCGAACGCGAGCCGCTGGCGCGGCTGCAGATGATCGACAGCGGCAAGCCGTGGAAGGAATGCCTGAACATGGTCGACAGCGCGGCCGGGCATTTCCGCTATTACGCCGCGGTGTGCGAGACCTGGCAGAACGAGATGACCTCGCCGCGCGGCGAGTATTTTTCGATGGCGCTGGCCGAGCCGTTCGGCGTGATCGCGGCCATCACGCCTTGGAACTCGCCCATCATGAACGAGGCGCAGAAGGCCGCGCCGGCGCTGGCGGCCGGCAACGCGGTGCTGCTCAAGCCGTCCGAGGAGACGCCGCAGCTGGCGCTGGAACTGGCGCGCATCTGTGCCGAGGCCGGCCTGCCGGAAGGGCTGCTGACGGTGCTGCCGGGCCACGGCGAGGACGTCGGCGCCGCGCTGGTCAAGCATCCCGGCGTGCGCATGGTGTCGTTCACCGGCGGCACCGAAACGGGCCGCGCCATCGGCGGCATCGCCGGTCAGCGCCTGATTCCCGTGGGCCTGGAACTGGGCGGCAAGTCGCCGCACATCGTGTTCGACGACGCCGACCTGGACCGCGCCGTGGCCGGCGTGGTGTCGGGCATCTTCGGCTCGGCCGGGCAAAGCTGCGTGGCCGGTTCGCGCCTGTTCGTGCAGAAGTCCATCTATGGCCGCTTCATGGAGGCGCTGGTGCAACGCACGCGCGAGGTGCGCGTGGGCCTGCCCGATGATCCCGCCACGCAGATGGGGCCGCTGGTGTCGCGCGCGCATCGCGACAAGGTGGCAGGCTATGTCGACATCGGCCGCGCCGAAGGCGGCCGTGTGCTGGTCGGCGGCGCCGCGCCGGATCGCGCCGAGCTGGCCAACGGCTGGTTCTACCTGCCCACCGTGATCGACGGCCTGGGCAATGGCGCGCGCGTCTGCCAGGAAGAGATCTTCGGGCCGGTGCTGGTGGCGCTGCCGTTCGAGGATGAGCAAGATGTGATCGAACAGGCCAATGACACGCCCTTCGGCCTGGCCGCCGGCATGTGGACCGGCGACTATGCACGCGCCTGGCGCGTGGCGCGCGAGATCGAGGCGGGCTCGGTCTGGATCAACACCTACAAGCAATCGCATATCGCCACGCCGTTCGGCGGCTTCAAGGCCAGCGGCATCGGCCGCGAGAAGGGCCTGCATGGCCTGCGCCTCTACAGTCAGGTCAAGAGCCTGTACTGGGGCATGCACAATCAACCGATGGGACTGTGAATCACATGACGACCGACAAGAAAAGCGCGGCGCTGCCGCTGGCCGATGCCCGCATCCTGATCGCCGGCGCCGCCAGCCTGGTGGGCTCGCACACTGCCGACGCGCTGCTGGCCGCCGGCGTGCGCGAAGTGATCCTGCTGGACAACTTCGCGTTTGGCACGCCCGAGGCCATCGCCCACCTACAGGGAAATCCGCGCGTGAAAGTGGTGCGCGGCGACCTGATGCGCCTGCCCGACCTGCTGGCCGCGACCGAAGGCGTGGACGGCGTGCTGCACCTGGCGGCGTATATGACGCTGGGCTTCGCGCAGACGCCGTGGCAAGCGGTGGACGTGAACATCCGCGGCGCGCAGAACATGCTGGAAGCCTGCCGCGCCAACAAGGTCAAGAAGTTCGTGTTCGCCTCGTCCAACGCGGTCTATGGCTACGGCAGCGGCATCGCCGGCGCGCTGGCCGAGAACGGCCCGTTCCATTCCGTCGGCGCGCCGCCCGCGGCGATCCTGTACGGCGCCTCCAAGATCATGGGCGAACAGCTGTGCCGCCAGTACCACCAGAAGTGCGGGCTGGACTATGTGGTGTTGCGCTATTCCACCGTGTATGGCGAGCGCCAGCACTACCGCGCCGCCAATTCGCTGTACATCATGGAGACCTACGACCGCGTGCGCCAGGGCGAGCGCCCCGTGCTGCCCGGCGACGGCACCGATACCAAGCACTTCGTGCACGTCTCGGACGTGGCGCGCGCCAACGTCGCCGCGTTCCAAAGCGACGCGACCGATGTCGCGGTGAACGTGTCCGGCCCGGCGCCCATCACCACCGGCGAACTGGTGCGGCTGGTGCTCGGCTACTGCAAGAGCGGCCTGGAACCGGAGATCCGGCCGGACCCTCCGGGCACCGTGCGCCTGACCTCGGGCGGCGCCTTCCATATCCCGCACGATCTGGCGGGACAACAGATCGGCTGGCAGCCGCAAGTGGGCATGGCCGAAGGCGTGACGCGCCTGCTGGCGTGGCGCGAGGCGCAGGAAGGGGGCAAGAAGAGGGGGTAACCACGATGCCTGGCGCGTGTTCCGGCCTAGGGGGCTTGCCGATAGCTGCGCAGAATGCCGGGCGCGCGCGTCGAGGAGGGAAGGCGTCTGCCTGCAGTCCCTGCCTGTCGGCGAGCGAACAATTTGACCCGGGGCGGCCGTCGCAGCCGTCCCGCGTGACTGGCCGGCCTGTCCGGCTCATCACAACGCATAACAACAGCAGTACCCACACAGGAGACAACCATGTTCTTTACACGCAAGGCGGCCGCTCGCGCCGCGCTGTCCGTGGCCGCGCTGTGCGCCGCGTGGCCGGCCTGGGCCTGGCCCGACCATCCCATCGAACTGGTGGTGGGCTTCGCGCCCGGCGGCGGCACCGACCTGACGGCGCGTTCGCTGGCGGTGTTCCTGGAAAAAGAGCTGGGCACCACCATCGTGGTGCAGAACAAGCCGGGCGCGTCCAGCGCCATCGCGCTGTCGTACGTGGCGCGCGCCAAGCCCGACGGCTATACGCTGGCCATGACCAACATGCCCGGGCTGGTGTCGCTGCCGATCGAACGCAAGGCCGGCTTCACCACCGCCGACTTCACCTACCTGGCCAATCTGGTGCGCGACCCGAGCGCCTTCAGCGTCGCCGCCGACAGTCCGTACCAGACGCTGGATGCCCTGATCAAGGCGGCGCGCGAGAAGCCGGGTTCGATCAGTTATGGCTCGACCGGCGTGGGCACCGATGATCACCTGGCGCTGGTGCTGTTCCAGAACCTGACCGGCACCAAGCTCAACCATGTGCCGTACAACGGCGCGGGGCCGTTGCGCAGCTCGGTGCTGGGCGGGCACACCGTGATCGGCGGCCTGAACCTTGGCGAAGTCATGCCCTATCACGGCAAGAACATGCGCGTGCTGGCCCAGGCCAGCGCGACGCGCTCGCCGCTGGGGCCGGACGTGCCGACCTTCAAGGAACTGGGCGTGAACCTGGTGTTCGCGTCCGAGCGCGGCATTGTCGCGCCCAAGGGCTTGCCGGCGGATGTCGCCGAGAAGCTGCGCCAGGCCTTGGGCAAGGTCGCCGCCAATCCGGAATTCCAGGCGCAGATGAAGCAGCAGTTCACCGAGATGGATTATCTGGACGGGCCGCAGTGGCAGGAACGCTTGAAGCAGGATGATGGGAGGCTGCGGCAGATCTGGGCGAATACGCCTTGGGTGGAGTAGGGCGTCAGATGGAGTTCCCGCGATTGCGGCGACATGCTCCAGATCGCGGGACGCGGGCCAGTGTCTGAGAACTGGTCTGAATTGCGGCTTTTTTTTACTGTAAATCGCGGCTCAACCGTTATGTCTATGGACGGTCGCCTGCGTGTCTGCGGGCGGCTATTGATGATCCGCGATCAGGAGCCGCATCATGCCCACGCCTACGCTTGCCCCCGTCACCGTTTATGGCACTTGGCCGCCGGAGCCCCCGAGTTGGGGCGGTGGATTAGGGTCTGGGCTGTGGGACGGCATCGGCTGGTCTTACTTCTCGACGCCCCGGATCGTTCCCGCGTGGTACATCGCGCAGATTCTCAACCAAAAGGAAGCGTATTACTTTTCGCACTACAGCGAGGAATCGAGGTATTACCACGATCCGAAGACGACGCGTGGGATGGTGGAACCGTTGGTCAACAAGCTCATTCCGGAAACAGGAAAATTCCTGGGATACGTTCGCGACTTGTTGGAATCCCGGCTGGACAAACAAGCCTTCAAGTATTTGAACGTGATGGCGCAAACGCATGAGAAGTTCATGCAAGGAATTTTCAGCTGGAGCGTCATCCAGAAGGATATTGCTTCAGGCACTCCTCCCAAGGTTGCGATCGGCTCCGAGGTGGCGTCTGTGTGGGGAGGTGCTGCAATAGCGGGGGCGATCGCGGGAATGGGCACTTTGCTCATGGTTGGCGGAGGCATACCAACGGTTGTAGCCGGCATGGCTATCGTTGCTATCGCTTCATCCCTGCCTGATCTCATCGACCTCAAGGGGGCGGCGGCGAAATTCATCCAAGACGTGCTCGTCAATGAAGGAACGCATATCCCTCTTCATACGGGAGGTATGCCGACGGAGTCATTGCCTGACCAGCAGCTCTCCCACGCTACGCTTTCGAGCGTTGACAGTGGCCCGCCTGCTGCGGATGTCGCCGCCGTTAGTGACGGTGCCAGATTCTCCGACTACCAAATCTATCTGGCGATGCGGGAAATTGCGACACATCCCGCGGACTATCCGGAAGCGGCCGCCATCCTTCCCGAAATTCTGGCGGAAATCGGGAGGGATCGTCCGATTGGTGGCGCTGCGGATACCGAACGCCAATCCGACGGCCCGAGCATGCGACCACCACCTGACGTTGTCTTTTATGCCGATCTGGCGGCGGACGGCGGCGTAAAGTCCTTCACCGCTCAGGATGGAAAATCCTATGTGTTCATCGGTGACAATACCCCCAGTGAAATGGTCGGCGGCAATGCAATCAACTGGTTCATGCCGGGAAGCGACTTTGATTGGTCCAACAAGGTTGTGGGCAATCCGGATGGATACAACATCCTGGATTTTTCCTTGAACGAGTGGGGCGTCGACATCGTTGTGAGTGGCAACGATCGCATGGACAAGTGGATTGCCGATCGGGCCAGCGCCTTTGGACTCAAGGACTATGACATCAATCGTCATTTCCTCACCCATGAAAGTGCCTTGGGGAAACTTCGGGGGTACGCGCCTGTGGAGTTGAAATCCGGTTCGTGCGGCGAGTGGTGCCAGGGAGAATATCGCAATATCGACTATGTCATTGGCAGCGACTACGACGATATCCTGGTTGGCGACGTGCTTGGGGGAATGACGTTCACGGGCCGTGGCGGCAACGACACCTTCGTCGTGCATGGCGGCGGCAATCGCATCGTGTTCAACGATGGTGATTTCGCCGATCCGGACTCCGGGGAAATCACGACGAAGTTCATCCATGGCTTGACCACGGTCCGCGAAGCGCGCGATTTCGACCTCAAGCACTACCAGCCGGCCTATCTCGGGGGATATGGGGGGCTGCGGATCGAGCCGGACGTGCTCGATTTTTCAAATCTGGATGGCGACCTGAATACCGAGGGACATCAGGCCATGCGGTTTATCGGTACAGGAAAGTTCACCGGGCATGCCGGAGAGCTCCGGTATGTGACCGAGGACCATCACGGACTGAATTGGCCCGTCACTCATGATGACGAAAGCGGTTGGTGGCGGGCGTCCACCGTAAGCCTGGAGGGAGACAGAACCGGCGATGGGATAGCGGACTTCTTCATCGAATATACGAACTACGCCGATCCTTCCACGCCGAACGGATACGGCTACATGATGGCCGACGTGATCGGCAGTAATTATCCCTATCTCGACAGCGATAATTTCTTCTTCGGCTAAATCAAAATGCGCCTCGAATGCGGGGGGCTGAAGGCATGCGGTTGCATGCCTTCAGCCTGCCGGAGCTGTCACTCCAACGGCAACGTCAACACCCCCTGCGGCGCCGGTCGCATCATCACGCGCCGGTACCACGCCGACAGCGCCGGGGTGTCCGGCCGCTCGATCGGCAGCGCCAGCCAGCGGTGCGCCGAGCACACCAGGGCGATGTCGCCCATGGTGAGGTGGCGGCCGGCGATGAACTCGCGGCCTTGCAGCGCCCGGTCCAGAATCTGCGCGCGGGCGTTGCTGCGCTTGACCGACAGCTCGATGGCGGCGTGGTCGCGCTTTTCTTCCGGCGTGCGGATCAGGCCCAGGAAGGCCGGGCCCATGGCGCCCTGCCATTCGGTGGTCTGCCAGTCCATCCAGCGGTCGGCGTCGGCGCGCAGGCAGACGTCCTCGGGCCACAGGGTGCCGGCGCCGTAGCGGGCGGCCAGGTAGCGCACGATGGCGTTCGATTCCCACAGCACGAAACCGCCGTCGTCGATGGCGGGCACGGTGCGGTTGGGGTTGATTTTGGCGTACTCGGGCGTGTCGACCACGCCGAACGGGCCGCCGGCCTCGATGAAGGTGTGCGGCAGCGCCAGTTCGCGCACGGCCAGCATCACTTTCTGCACATTGACGGACGTCAGCCGTCCCCAGATCTTCAACATAACCGGTCCTTGTAAGGGTCAGACGGGCGGCAACTGCCGCCGCGCAAAGCCGCTGTCGCGCCCGAAGCGCGTCCAGTTGAAAGCGGGCCCCGGGTCGGTCTTGCGGCCCGGCGCGATGTGTTCGTGGCCCCAGGCGGCCGCCAGGGGGTAGCGTGCGCGCAGCACCGGCGTCAGCCGGCGCAGGGCCAGGTACTGTTCGTCAGTGTAGGGCAGCGTGTCGGTGCCTTCCAGCTCGATGCCAATGGAGAAATCGTTGCAGCGCTCGCGGCCGGCGAAGCGCGAGACGCCGGCATGCCAGGCGCGCGCATCGGTGGAGACGAACTGCACGATGCGGCCGTCGCGGCGGATGAAGAAATGCGCCGATACCCGCAGGCCGCGCAGGCGTTCCAGCCAGGGGTGCGAGCCGTAGTCCAGCGTGTTCAGGAACAGGCCGGCCACCTCGGGGCCGCCGAATTGGCCGGGCGGCAGGCTGATGTTGTGCAGCACCAGCAGCGACACCTGGGCGTCCTGGGGACGCGCGTCGCAGTTGGGGGAGGGCAGCCGGGAAACGCCCGGGGCCGGCGCCAGCCAGCCATGTCGATCCAGAAGCAGGGGCATGGGAGGAAAGCAGGTTGGTATCCAACGTGCATTATGCCGTGCGTGTGAAAAGGGGGCGAATGAGGGCGGAGCCACCCGGGGGCGGTGCTGTGGTTGCGTCCTGTGATGGGCGAGCCTCTCCGGGCTGTCTGGCTGGCTGGGCTGGCTGGCGGAATGGCGGGATGGCGGGCCCGCGGATCCGGGCCGGCCGGTCGCTCAGACCCGCCTTTTATTTCGCCGCCGGTCCCAGCCGGGCGTGTTCCTGGCTGCACCAGGTCTGGCCGCCCTGCAGCAGGGCCTCGGAACGCGGCAGGTGGATGCCGCAGTGGGCGCAACGGACCATGGCCTCCGGCGCGCCGGTGGCGGGCGGGTTGGGCGTGGCGCGCGGCTTGGCGCTGGCGGTGGAATCCTGGCGGGCGGCGGCCATGCGGCCGGCGATGCGGGCCACAAAGAGCACGCCGATGATGATGACGATCCAGAACAGCAGTTTGCCCACGTCAGCCTCGATGCAGAATGACTTCCAGCACGAACCGGCTGCCGGTGTAGGCCAGGATCAGGAAACCGAAGCCGGTAAGGGTCCAGCGCAGGGCGACGCGGCCGCGCCAGCCCCAGATGTGGCGCCCGGCAAGCAGCACGCCGAAGGTGAACCAGGACAGCAGGGTGAAGACGGTCTTGTGGTCGAACGGCAGGATCTGACCGGTGAGCTTCATGGAGGCGATGGAGCCCGAGCCGACGGCCAGGGTCAGCACCACGAAGCCGATCCAGATGATGCGGAACAGCAGTTGTTCCTGCACCAGCAGCGGCGGCTGCGAGTCCAGCACGCGGCCGATGATGCTGCGTTCGGCGGGGGCGTCCAGGGGGCGGTGCAGGTGGCGGTCGAGCAGCGCCATCAGCATGGCGTGCAGGGCGGCGATGGTGATCAGCCCGTAGGCGCCCAGCGCGATCAGCAAATGCACGCGCAGCCAGGCGTTGTCGGCGTGGGGCACGAATTGTCCCTGGGGAAACAGGGCGGCCAGGCCGCTGGCCAGGGTGGCGGCAGGCAGCAGCAGCAATTGCAGGCCGTCGATGCGCACCAGCAGGCTTTCGAGCCAGAATACGACCATGCCCAGCCAGATGGCGGCCGACAGGGCCAGCGCCCACCCGATGAACAGGTGCGGGGCCCCCAGCATGGACTGTTGCAGCCCGATTCCATGGAGAACCAGGGCTCCCAGCAGGCACAGACGGGCGACTTTGCCCGTTTGCTCGACTTCCCCGGCGCCCGCCAGGCGGATCCAGAGGGACCCTCCCAGCACGGCGTACGCCAAGGCGGCCGCTGTGTGAAATACAATGCCTAGTGACATAGAAACCGTTGTCTGGATGGGGCCTGGGGGCGCATGCCGCCCGACAGCGCAGAATCCGCGCCTGCGGCCACCGTTCAATCAACTAGTTTAAGCGGAAACGCCTCTCATGCTCGATAACCTAACTCAACGCCTGTCGCGCGTCGTCAAGACACTGCGCGGCGAAGCCCGCCTGACCGAGGCCAACACCCAGGAAATGCTGCGCGAAGTGCGCATGGCCCTGCTGGAAGCCGACGTGGCGCTGCCCGTGGTGCGCGATTTCGTCGCCCGGGTCAAGGAAAAGGCGCTGGGCGAAGAAGTCGCCAGCAGCCTCAGCCCCGGCCAGGCCCTGGTGGGCGTGGTCCACAAGGAACTGACCGCCCTCATGGGCGGCGACCTGGGCGCCGATTCCGGCGAACTGTCGCTGGCCGTGCAGCCGCCCGCGGTCATCCTGATGGCCGGCCTGCAGGGCGCGGGCAAGACCACCACCACCGGCAAGCTGGCCCGCTGGCTGAGCGAAGGCCAGCACACCCAGCACGGCCGCAAGACCGGCAAGAAGAAGGTGCTGGTGGTGTCCGCCGACGTCTACCGCCCGGCCGCCATCGACCAGTTGAAGAGCGTGGCGGCGCAGGTCGGCGTCGATTTCCTGCCGTCCGATCCCAGCCAGAAGCCCGAGGACATCGCCCGCAACGCGGTCGACCACGCCCGCCGTCACCACTACGACGTGCTGATCCTGGACACGGCCGGCCGCCTGGGCATCGACGAGGCCATGATGCGCGAGATCCGCGCGTTGCATGACCTGGTCAAGCCGGTCGAAACGCTGTTCGTGGTCGACGCCATGCAGGGCCAGGACGCGGTCAACACCGCCCGCGCCTTCGCCGAGGCGCTGCCGCTGACCGGCGTGGTGCTGACCAAGCTGGACGGCGACGCCCGCGGCGGCGCGGCGCTGTCGGTGCGCCACGTCACCGGCAAGCCGCTCAAGTTCGTCGGCGTCTCGGAAAAGCTGGACGGCCTGGAGCCGTTCTACCCCGAGCGCATGGCGCAGCGTGTGCTGGGCATGGGCGACATCGTCTCGCTGGTCGAGCAGGCCCAGAAGAACATCGACATCGCCGAGGCCCAGAAGCTGGCGGCCAAGATCAAGTCGGGCAACAAGTTCGACCTGAACGACTTCCGCGACCAGCTCGGCCAGGTCAAGAAGCTGGGCGACATGGGCTCGTTGCTGGAAAAGCTGCCGGCCCAGTTCCAGCAGGCCGCCGGCCAGCTGCAGGGCGGCCAGGCCGAAAAGCAGCTGCGCCGCACCGAGGGCATCCTCAATTCCATGACGGCCGCCGAGCGTGCCAAGCCGGAACTCATCAAGGCCTCGCGCAAGCGCCGCATCGCGGCGGGTTCGGGCGTGCCGGTGCAGGAAGTCAACCGCCTGCTGGCCCAGTTCGAGCAGATGCAGGGCATGATGAAGCAGATGAAGAAGGGCGGCATGGCCAAGATGATGCGCGCCATGGGCGGCATGAAGGGCATGGGCCGCTTCATGAAGGGCTGACCGGCACGCCGCCGCCCGGCGACGGGGCCGGTCCCTCGGGGCTGCCGCTGACTGCCGGCGCTTGCCCGCGGGGATTTCCACCAAAAAAATGGCCAGGCGTTGCGCCTGGCCAAATCATCGCGGCAGGCAGGGGGTTCTGCGCCGCGACACGGGCCCGCAAGGGCCCATTCTGTTTCGTGGCTTACGACAGGGGCGGGATGCGCAGCACCTGGCCCGGGTAGATCTTGTCGGGGCTGGTCAGCATCGGCTTGTTGGCCTCGAAGATCAGGGTGTTCTTGGCGCCCTGGCCCTTGCCGTATTGCGCCTCGGCGATCTTCCACAGGTTGTCGCCCTTCTGCACCGTGTACATCTTGGCCTCGGGCGCGGCCTGCTTGACCTTCAACTGGTTGTCCACCGCGGCCACGCCAACGGTGTTGCCCAGCGCCAGCGCGATCTTCTCGGCGGCCTCGGTATTGGCGGCCTCGCCCGTGACGGTGACCTTGTCGCCATCGACCGAGATCTGCAGGCCATCGGCATTCAGGCCGTGCTTGTCGAGTTCCTTCTTCAGCTCATCCGGCGTGGCCGCCTTGGCTTCGCTGGCGCCGAAGAGTTTTTCTCCAACGTCCTTGATGAAATTGAGCAGACCCATCGTGTTTCCTTTATCTATGTTGCGGTGAGAGAAAGAGCGATGCGTGTCAGGGCGCGCGGTCCCCGGACTTCTGCGCATGGTGCCGGCGTTGCCGTCGCTCCCGGATTGGCGGGGCGTCGGCATGCAAATCCGCTTGCCGGGCCAGGCCCGGACGCGCCGGCACCAACGATTATGACTCGCCAGGTCGCCGCGAGAGAGGGGTAATCGTGTAACAGGTTGCTAGCCACCCGTCAGGATAATGAAAAAAAGGGCTGCATTGCTGCAGCCCTTCCGCGGGTGGCGACCGGCGCTTGCCGGCCGGCGCTCAGCCGCCGCCCACCGCCACCACGATCTCGACCTGGTCGCCGTCGGTCAGCGCGGTCTGCGCGTGCTGGCTCTTGGGCACGATCTCGCCGTTGCGTTCCACCGCCACGCGCTTGCCGGCATAGCCCAGCGTTTCGAGCAGTTCGTTCACCGTGGTGTCGAGCGGAAATTCACGGGCGTCGCCGTTCAGGGTGATGTGCATGGGTCGGTCTCCTCAGCGTTTGGCGTAGGCGTCGGTGGCGGCGATCAGGCGCGCCAGCGTGCCGGGTTCGTCGAAGGCGTGGCCCGCGTCGGGCACGATATGGAATTCGGCCTCGGGCCAGGCGCGGTGCAGGTCCCAGGCGGTGCGCGCGGGGGTGCAGGCGTCGTAGCGGCCCTGCACGATGGTGCCGGGGATGCCGCGCAGCTTGTGGGCGTCGCGGATCAACTGGCCTTCTTCCATGAAGCCGGCGTTGACGAAGTAGTGGTTCTCGATGCGGGCGAAGGCCAGCGCGGCGCGGTCGGCGGCGTGGCTCTGCTGGTGGCGCGGGCTGGGCAGCAGCGTGATGGTGCTGTCTTCCCATTTGCTCCAGGCCTTGGCGGCGCGCAACTGCTCGGCGGGATCATCGCCCGTCAGGCGCTTGTGGTACGCCGCCACCAGGTCGCCGCGCTCGGCTTCGGGGATGGGGGCCAGGTACTCTTCCCAGCGATCGGGGAACAGCCACGACGCGCCTTCCTGGTAGAACCATTGCACTTCGGCGCGGCGCAGCGTGAAAATGCCGCGCACCACCAGTTCGCTGACGTGCCGCGGATGCGTTTCGGCGTAGGCCAGCGCCAGCGTCGAACCCCACGAGCCGCCGAACACCAGCCATTGGTCGGCGCCCATGATTTCGGTGCGCAGGCGTTCGATGTCGGCCACCAGGTGCCAGGTGGTGTTGTTGTCCAGGCCGGCGTGCGGCGTCGAGCGGCCGCAGCCGCGCTGGTCGAACAGCAGCACGTTGTAGCGCTTGGGATCGAAGAGTTGCCGATGCACTGGCGAGCAGCCGCTGCCGGGGCCGCCGTGCAGGAACACGGCGGGCTTGCCCTGCGGGTTGCCGCAGAGTTCCCAGTAGACCTGATGGCCGTCGCCGGTATCCAGGATGCCGTGGCGGTAGGGTTCGATCGCGGGGTAGAGCATCAGGCGACTCGCTTGAAGATCAGGTCCCAGACGCCATGGCCCAATCGCAGGCCGCGCGTCTCGAATTTGGTCAGGGGGCGGTAATCAGGGCGCGGCGCGTAGCCGTCCGTGGTGTTCTTCAGTTGCGGCTCGTTGCCCAGCACGTCGAGCATCTGCACCGCATAGTCTTCCCAGTCGGTGGCGCAATGGATATAGCCGCCCGGCGCGATGCGGCTGGCCAGCAGCGCGATGAACGGCGGCTGGATCAGGCGGCGCTTGTGGTGGCGCTTCTTGGGCCACGGGTCGGGGAAGTAGATGTGCACGCCGGCCAGCGAGTCCGGCGCGATCATGTCGCGCACCACCTCGACCGCGTCGTGCTGGATGATGCGCAGGTTGGGGATGCTGGAATCCTCGATGCGGCGCAGCAGCGAGCCGACGCCGGCGTTGAACACTTCCACGCCCAGGAAGTTGTCGCCGGGACGGGCCAGCGCGATCTTCTCGGTGGTCTCGCCCATGCCGAAGCCGATTTCCAGCACCGTCGGCGCTTCGCGGCCGAAGGCGGCCGCGGGGTCCAGGCGCCTGGCGGCGTAGGGAATCGACCATTTGCCCAGCAGTTGCTCAAGCGCGGCCAACTGGCCCTGGGTGATGTGGCCGCGGCGGTGCACGAAGCTGCGGATGTGGGTGGCGCCCGGGCTGTTGGGGGCGTGCGCGGCGCTGGCCAGCGCGGCTTCGGTCTGGGGGGAAACCGGCGCGGGCGCGTCGGGGTTGCCGGGTGTTGCGGGGGTGTTCACGGGGGGAGTCGCAGAGCTGTTCGTTGTCATAGGCGGGATTGTAGTGGCAGCCCCGCCGGGCTGCAGTCCGCCTTTTGGTTTAAATGGGGACTTATCGCGGACGGTCAGCGGGGGCGGGTGCCCCGGGCCTGCGCGCTATAGTGCAGCCGCGGCGTCCGCCTGGCGCCGCGCGTCCATCATGAATATCGCCCGCATCGACCTCGTCACGCTCTCGCTTTTCGTCTCGGTGGCCCGCCAGGGCAGCATCTCGGCCGGCGCGCGCGCGTCGCACCTGGCGGTGGGGGCGGCCAGCAAGCGGATCTCGGACCTGGAGGCCGCGCTGGACACCCAGCTGCTTTACCGCAACGCGGCCGGCGTCGAGCTGACCGAGGCGGGCCAGGCCTGCCTGGTCCATGCCCTGCGGGTGCTGCAGGAAGTCGAGCAGATGGCGGGCACCCTGTCCGACTATGCCCGGGGCGTGCGCGGGCAGGTGCGCATCGCCGCCAATACCTCGTCGCTGACCCAGTTCCTGCCGGAAGACCTGGCGTCCTTCATGGAAGCGCATCCGGCCGTTCGCATCGACCTGGAAGAGCAGAACAGCAGCGACATCGTCACCGCCGTGCTGGAGAACCGCGCCGACATCGGCGTGTTCGCCGACCGCACCCCGGCGGCGGGCCTGGCCACCGTGCCGTATCGGCTCGACGAACTGGTGCTGATCGTGCCGCAGCGTCATCCGCTGGCGCGCCAGGCCAGCGTGGCGTTCGCCGATACCCTGGCCTACGACTACGTCGGCCTGCCGCCCGCGACCTCGCTGGCCACCCGCCTGGCCGACGAGAGCGGCCGGCTGGGCCGCGACATGCGGCTGCGCATCCAGGTGCGCAGCTTCGACGCCATCTGCCGCATGGTGGCCGCCACGCGCGGGGTCGGCATCCTGCCGCGGCTGGCGGCCGAGCCGCATGCGCGCTCCATGCCGATCCGCCTGATTGCCCTGTCCGACGACTGGGCGCGACGCTGGCTGCTGCTGGGCGTGCGCGATGCCGATGCGCTGCCGGTGGCGGCGCGGCTGCTGCTGGCGCATCTGCGCGGCGCGCAGGACCCGGGCACGGCCTAGAGGCCGGCTCGCACGCAAAAAAGCGCTTGGTGGCGGCCGGCAATCGGTTGGCCTGTCCGGGTTGGCCTGTCCGACCGGGGCGCGGCCGCCGCGCCGGGCTTTCTCGATCCGGGAATGCCCCCTTCCCGAATCGTCCATTCCGCCGCCCCGGGCGATGACGCACACTGCGGGCCATCATCGGTTGGATGCGCCCGGGAGGCGACATGGCAGGGCAGATACTCGCCGGCATACGCGTGCTGGAACTGGGACAACTCATCGCGGGGCCGTTCGCCGCCAAGACGCTGGCGGACTTTGGCGCGCAGGTCGTCAAGATCGAACCGCCCGGGCAGGGCGATCCGCTGCGCAAGTGGCGCCTGCTGCACGAGGGCACCTCGGTGTGGTGGGAGGCGCAGTCGCGCAACAAGCAGTCCGTGTGCGTGGACCTGCGCCAGCCCGAGGGCCAGGACATCGTGCGCCAGCTGGCGGCCGAGGCCGACGTGCTGATCGAGAATTTCCGTCCCGGCACGCTGGAGAAGTGGGGCCTGTCGTGGGAGACGCTGCACGCGTTGAACCCGCGCCTGATCATGCTGCGCATTTCCGGCTATGGCCAGACCGGGCCGAAGGCGCGCGAGCCGGGCTTTGCCGCGATTGGCGAAGCCATGGCAGGCCTGCGCTACCTGAATGGCGAGCCCGGCCGCGCGCCGGTGCGCGCCGGCCTGTCGCTGGGCGACACCATCGCCGGCCTGCATGGCGCGCTGGGCGTGCTGCTGGCGCTGTACCAGCGCGATGCCCGTGGCGGCCAGGGGCAGGTCATCGACGCGGCGCTGTACGAGAGCCTGTTCAACCTCAGCGAGAGCCTGCTGCCGGAGTATTCGGTGTTTGGCGCGGTGCGCGAACCGGCCGGCGCATCGCTGCCCGGCATCGCGCCGTCCAACGCCTATCCGTGCCGCGACGGCTATGTGCTGATCGCGGGCAATGGCGACGCCATCTACACCCGGCTGATGGCGCGCATCGGCCGCGACGACCTGGGCCGCGATCCCGAGCTGGCGCACAACGACGGCCGCGCGCGCCGCGTGGCCGAGATCGACCAGGCCATCGGCGCCTGGACCGCCGAACGCAGCATCGACGAGGTGTTGCAGGCCATGCGCGAAGCCGACGTGCCGTCGGGCCGCATCTATTCGGTGGCTGATATTGCCCACGATCCGCATTATCAGGCGCGCGGCGCCATCACCCGCCTGGAGGCCGCCAGCGGCATCGCGGTGGACATGCCGGCGGTGTTTCCGTGCCTGTCGGCCAACCCGGGCGCGGTGCGCGAGCGCGCGCCGACGCTGGGCGAGCACACCGACGCGGTGCTGGCGGCAGCGGGCCTGAGCCCGGAACAGCGCGAAGCGCTGCGGGCGCGCGGCGTGATCGCATGAACCGCGCCATTTCCCTTAATCCGGCAGCGAGGATGCGCTCATGAACACCGGTTCCCCCGTCCTGGAAATCAACGAGGTCGGCCCGCGCGACGGCTTGCAGATCGAGGCGCGCATGGTGCCGACCGAAGACAAGATCGCCTTCGTCGATGCATTGTCCGATTGCGGCTTTGCCCGCATCGAGGTCACCAGCTTCACCTCGCCCAAGGCCATTCCGGCCCTGGCGGACGCGGGCGCCGTGATGCAGGGCATCCGCCGCCGGCCCGGCGTGATCTATACGGCGCTGGTGCCGAATATCCGCGGCCTGGAGCGGGCGCTGGAAGCCGGCGTCGACGAGATGAACCTGGTCATGTCATGCAGCGAGACGCATAACCGCGCCAACCTGCGCATGACCCGCCAGCAATCGTTCGACGAACTCAGCCAGGTGCTAGCCGCCGCCGCGCGCGCCGGCGCGCCCTGCAATGTGTCGCTGTCGACCGCCTTCGGCTGTCCGTTCGACGGCGACGTGCAGGCGGAACAGGTCTTGGACCTGGCCGCCCGCCTGGTCGATGCCGGCGCCGGTGGCATCACGCTGTGCGACACCACCGGCATGGCCTATCCCAATCAGGTGGGCGAACTGTGCGCCGACGCGGCGCGGCGCCTGCCGGGCGTGGCGCTTACCGTTCACCTGCACAATACGCGCGGCATGGCGCTGGCCAACGCCGTCACCGCCTGGCAGGCCGGCATCACCCGCTTCGACGCCGCCGCCGGCGGCCTGGGCGGCTGCCCGTACGCGCCCGGCGCCAGCGGCAACGTCAACACCGAAGAACTGGTCCACATGTTCGAGTGCATGGGCGTGCGGACAGGCGTGTCGCTCGAATCGCTGCTTGCCATCCTGCGCGGACTTCCGGGGCTGGTCGGCCGCGAGTTGCCCATGGCGTTGTTGCGCGCCGGACCGCGCCTGGCCGCGCATCCGCCGCCCGCGTGGCTGGCGGAGCGGTTCGGGCCGGCCGGCGACGCCGCCTAGGTTTTGCTTCACACCACGCGCCCGGCTCTCGGGCGCTTCATACAAAAACAGCAAGGAGACAACCGCATGACCGCTTTCCGTTCCGTTCCCGTTCTACGCGCCTGCGCCATCGCGCTGGGCCTGGCCGCCGCTGGCGCCGCCCACGCCCAGGCGGATTTTCCCAACCGTCCCGTCACGCTGATCGTGTCGGCCGCGCCCGGCGGCACCACCGACATCGCCGCCCGGCTCATCGCCCAGCCCCTGGGCGCCGCCCTCGGCCAGAGCGTGGTTGTCGAGAACAAGCCCGGCGCCTCCGGCGGCATCGCCGCGCAGGCGGTGGCCCGCGCCAAGCCCGACGGCTACACGCTGTTGCTGCAGTATTCGGGCTTCCAGGTCATCACCCCGCACGTCACGCCGACCTCCGGCTGGGATCCGATCAAGGATTTCGCGCCGGTGGCCAATGTGCTGTCCGCGCCCCAGGTCGTGGTGGTGCGGCCGGACCTGCCGATCAAGTCGCTGAAAGACCTGGTCGCGTACGCCAAGGCCAACCCGGGCAAGCTCAACTACGCCTCGTCCGGCAATGGTTCATTGCAGCAGGTCGCCACCGAACTGCTCAACCAGATGGCGGGCACGCAGATCACCCACATTCCCTACAAGGGCACCGGCCCGGCGCTGAACGACTTGCTGGGCGGCGCCGTCGACATGACCATCACCACGCCGCCGCCGCTGCTCGGCCAGATCGCCGCCGGCAAGCTGCGCGCGCTGGCCGTCACCGGCAACACGCGCCTGGCGTCGCTGCCGGACGTGCCCACCGCCGCCGAGGCCGGCTATCCCGACCTGATCGTCTCGTCCTGGTTCGCCATGTACGCGCCCAGGGACACGCCCGCGCCGGTGGTGGACAAGATCGCCGGTGAAATCCAGAAGATCATGCAGACCGACGCTTTCCGCCAGAAGGCGGCCGAGCAGGGCGCCGAGGCCGAATTCTTGGGGCCGAAGGCGCTGGGCGACTACACCCAGGCCGAGCTGGACCGCTGGGGCAAGGTGGTGAAGGCGGCGGGGATCACGGCGAACTGATGGCGCTGGCCTGGGGCGGAAAAACCCAGGCTATAATTCCTGCCTCTGCTCCGGTCTTGTGCCGGGGCACGACACCCGAGCGGGTGTAGTTCAATGGTAGAACGGCAGCTTCCCAAGCTTCATACGAGGGTTCGATTCCCTTCACCCGCTCCACTGCATCGTTCCAGGGAATTCTGAGGAAGTCCAAGAGGCATCGTAAGTCGTTGATTCTGGTTGAGTTTTCGACACCTCGATGTTCCAGTGGGCTCCACGGAAATCCACCTGAAGCCACGACGTTTATGTCCATTTTTGTGTCCATTTTTGCGGGCACGACGGCTTCCGGATTGTTGCTAGGGCGCTGAGGTCGATGGGTTAAGCATCTGGTTCCTGACTCATGTTCAGGAGCTAGAGCATGGCACTCTCAGACTTGGTGGTCCGCCAAGCCAAAGCCACCGGCAAGGCCTACACACTTCCAGACATCGATGGTCTCTCCCTGGCCGTGACGGCCACGGGCAGCAAGAGCTGGCACTTCCGTTACTACTGGATGAAGGAGCCCAAGCGCATGTCGCTGGGCACCTATCCCGAGGTGTCCCTTCGTGAGGCACGCGCCCTGCGTGACGAGGCGCGCGCCTTGGTGGCCAAGGACATCAACCCGCGCCTTCACCGCAAGCAAAAGCGCGCCGCGGTCAAACTCGCCGGTGAAAACACCTTCGAGGCGATCTACAAGAAGTGGCTTGCCCACCGCGAACTCGGCCTCAAGAAGGGCCGGCAGACCACCCTCTCGATCCTCCCTCGCGTCTTCGCCAAGGATGTGCTGCCCTTGCTGGGCAAGCGCTCGATCTACGACATCAAACGCCCTGACCTGCTGGAAGTGATCGCCAGGATCGAGCGGCGCAAGGCGCTCTCCGTCGCCGAGAAAGTCAGGACGTGGTTCAACCAGATGTTCCGCTACGCGCTGGTGGTCGTGCCGGGCCTGGAGCAGAACCCGGCTTCCGACCTCGACGTGGTGGCGCTGCCGCTGCCCCCGGTGAACCACAACCCGTTCCTGCGCATGGCCGAGTTGCCGAAGCTGTTGCAGCGCCTGCGCAAGTATCGTGGCCGGCTGCAGACCCAGCTCGGTCTGCGGCTGCTGCTATTCACCGGCGTGCGCACGGGCGAGCTGCGCCTGGCGACGCCGGATCAGTTCGACCTCGATCGGGGCCTCTGGATCATCCCGCCCGAGGTCGTGAAGCAGCTCCAGGTGGACATGCGCAGGAAGCGCCAGTTGCCCAAGGACATTCCACCCTACATCGTGCCGCTGTCGGTGCAGGCCATCGAGATCGTCCGGCACCTGCTCGAACAGCTCAAACCGGCCCAGCACTATCTGTTCCGCCACGACAGCGAGTTGAAGAAGCGCATGAGCGAGAACACGCTCAACGGCGCGCTCAAGCGCATGGGCTATCGCGACCTGCTGACCGGGCACGGCATCCGGGGCACGATGTCCACCGCGCTCAACGAGATCGGCTACCCGAAGGTGTGGGTGGACGCGCAACTCTCGCACGTCGATCCCAACAAGGTCAGTGCCACCTACAACCACGCCGAGTACGTCGAGCAGCGGCGGCGGATGATGCAGGATTGGGCCGACCGGCTCGATCTCTTCGAGCAGAACATGGTCGAGGCAGCGAGCATGCCGCTCACCATTCATTTGGAGGGCGTGCCCGTCCTCTCGGATGAGGAAGCCGCGAGTGCGCCACCCAAACCAGCGGCCGCGTCGGCGCCGCTCCTGATCGTGACCAGGCCGGGAGACGCGATGCCACTGGTGTCAGCCGAGACGCATCGGCTGCCCGCAGTGCCGTTGCCGCGTTCCGTCATGGAGGAACCGCTGTCCGACATACAGCGCCAGCGGATGGAACTGGTCGATGTCTTCGAGGCACCACACAACCTGCCAGTCGCCGAGTACGCGAAGATGGCGGGCAAGTCCCGCCGGTGGATCAGCTACGAGATCAAGGCCGGCAACCTGCTGGCGCTGAACCTGGGCAACCGTGGTCAGCGCGTGCCGGATTGGCATCTCGATCCGGTCAAGCACGCGCTGATCCAGGCGGTCCTCAAGCTGACCAGGGGCGCCGACCCTTGGCAGATCTACAACGCGCTCCTGCAGCCGCGCGCGAAGCTGCGCGGCGGCTCGGCTCTGGAAAGCGTCAGTGCCACAAATCTCGACAAGATCATCATGGCGGTGAGCACGACGGTGAAGGAAAGCGAGTGGTCCCCGCAGCAGGTGGCGTTTGCGTAGCGCGCCAGCGCCCAGCAGTGCGCGCCCCTGTCTCAGGACACGGAGCGCGCGCGGCGGGCGAATCTTTCCTGGGGCTCGGTCAAGGACGAGGACGGGCGAAGCAGGTAGGCCATCACGATGATGGGTGCGCCAGCCAATGGCCGCGCGGCGATGCCGCGACGCAGGTAGCAGGTCAGTCTCGCGGCGGGTGCGACGGCAATGCCGTAGCCCGCGGAGACGAGCGTCATCGCCATGTCGAAGGTGCTGACGGTCTGCTCATGGCCCTGCGGTGCATCCTCGACCAGGCCATGCGCCACCGCGCGCCACGGCTCGTCGGCCGTTGACTGCGCGCAGATCAACGGCTGCTTGAGCAGCTCTTGGCGAGGCACTTCACGGTAGGACAGCAGGTGCGAGCGCTTGGCGACGGCGACTGCCAGCGTGTCATGCCACAACGGCTCGCACACCCAGCCTGGCCACTCCCAGGCGGCTGTGGACAGGGCCAAGTCAAAGTTATCGTGCGGCAGTTCCTGCGCCTGCGCTGTGGAACTGCATCCGATCAAGGCGGTGGCGGTCTCTGGCTCTTCGGCGCGCTGCAACGCCAGCAAGTCGGCAAGCGGTGAAGGCACCCACTCGCCGAGCACAGCCACCCGGATTTCAGTGGAGGCATCGCTCGATTTCACGTCCAGTTCCTCCAGGCAGTGAACTCGCGGCGACCGATGAAGTCGCTTCTATTGAGTTAAGTTTAACGTGGTTTATATCGTGTCAATCCTCGACGCTTTTGGCAATGCAAAAGCGTTCGATTCAAAGAGGCCGGCCCACCGGGACAACAACCTACGAAGCGGAACCAGCCATCGCGTTTGGGGCCTCCGTGCGCGAAGAAAGAACCAGTCAAGGCATCGCCCAGGAAACGCTGGCTCATCTGTCAGGAATCGAGCGTTCGCACATGGGAAAGATCGAGCGTGGCGAGCATGTCCCCACGCTCCCCCTCATTCTCAAAATCGCCCGTGCGCTGAAATGCAGTTCTGCCCACTTGATGGCGCTGACTGAAGCCAAGCTGGCAGAGACGGCTCCGCCTAAATCAGCGGACTGAAGCCGGCCCGCGCCGTGGCTCCTTGTCTACCCCTGTTCGTTGTCGTTCTTATTACCGGCGGCTGAATTTTCGCGCTTTACGGCCTCGGTGAGGAGGCGCAGGTATGGATTGTCCGGAGGCATTTCCTGGAACAGCGCTTCGGGAGCGCTCAGCAGGTAGCCGTGCAGTCGCCTGGATTTGCGCGGCCCCGTGACTTCGCAGGTCCAGATATTCAGCCCGCTGGCTTGCTTGCGGTGCAGGCCTAGCTTCTCGAAACGCTTCTGCACCCACTGCCATCCCTCCAGGTTCTCCGGTTTCGCCAGTGCGGCGATTTGCAGATGTTCCTGCGCATAGCGCTGGAAGACGCCGGGGCTCACCAGGTAGGCCGTTCCGGCGACGCTGTGCACCAAGGCTTTGGCGTCGTTGATGATGAGCTTGTGCGTCTGGATGCCCTGACGCAGCCAGGCCATGAAATGCTCGCCGGATGGCTCCGGCCGATCCTGAAATGGCGCGAGGCTTATCTGCGGCAGCACCGTAGGCGCCGGTGGCGAGGCAGGCTCGGGTTCGCTCGGGGCCTCCGGCGCTACGGGTGGGGCCGTGTCACTCAGCAGATCGAGCAGCGCAGCCACGCCGTTGTCGGTGGGCATAGGGACGGTCGGCGCGATGCTTGGTGGCGCCGTATCGGCGCTTTCCAAGCCTGGCGCTTCGGATGCCGGTGCCTGCGGTGTCGGCGCCCCTTGTTCCTCGTCGGCCTGCACGCGACCCGCGAACGGCGCCGGCCGGTCGGCCGCATCCCAGACCATGGCCGGAGACAGTTTCAGGAAGGTGAAGCTGTGCGACCAGCCGGCATCGCTGGTGACGGTGGCCTTCCAGATCGCCTTGCCGTCCGGTGTGGCCAAGGCGATGCCGTGATCCTGCAGCACGTTGAACACCGCCGTGTTGCTGGCCGGGATGCCGTCGATGCCCTGCGACAGCAGATGCGCGCGCAGCTTGTCCGAGACGGTCTTGCTCACCAGCCAGAGCGCGTCCTGGGTCAGCCAGCCATCCGAGGCCTGGGGCTGGTTCAGCTTGAATTCTTCCTTCAGGAGGTAGCGCAGGCCATCGAGCAGCTTGCGCTGCAGTGCGTGCCGGGGCGCTGCCAGGGCCTTGCTCGGATCGCCGCCGAGTTCCTGGGCGACGGATGCCTGGTCCGCCTGCACGACCAGTTCGCCGAGCATGCCGGCGTGCTCGTACTGGCCGGCCAGGACGTACAGCAGCGCGGCCCACAGGTCGGGGTAGTCGGCGAGCCAGTCGAAGATGCCCGGATCGAGCAGCCGGGCGTAGAGCAGCCCGGTGGCGGCGCTGTGCAGCCGGTATTCGCGCTCCCTGCGGTAGCGGAAGCGGTACGGCCGCCGCAGCGGGCCGTGCCAGGGATGCCAGACCGTGCCGTCCGCGTACTCGACGTGCAGGTCGACCGCGATCTTGCCGATGTCGTGCAGCAGCGCAGCATAGGCGGTGCCTGCGGTCCAGGCCTCGGCCTGGGCGGCTTGCGCCTCCGGCGTGGCGCCGGCGGGCAGCAGATGCGACTGCCGCAGCTTGAGCGCGTAGGCGACGATCTCCAGGCCGTGGTCCAGCATGCCGCCCGGATAGGCGTGGTGATGGGCCTCCGACGCGGGGAATTGCTGGACCAGCTCGGCGTAGCGTTCCAGCGGGGCGAGGTACAGCGTGGCGAACTGCCGGCGCGACAGCGAGGTGCGCTGCCAGATGTGTTCCAGCAGCTTCTGCCGGCGCGGCGTCGCCAGCAGCGATGCGGCCGGCTCCGGCCGCATCAGCCCTTTGCCGGGCTCGGCGGGAGGTTTGGGCGGTGGCGCACTGGCGGCAGGTGGCACCCGTTTGCGTTGGAACAGCGAGAGCATGGCGAACCCCAGACGGCGGGCCGGTCGGGAGAGCCTTTTGGCCTTTTCGGGTAGGGCCTTTCCCCTTGGCCCCATTCCCTTGCCCCTTCCCCAGCCCTTTGGCCTTTACGGAAACCTTTGGATATAGGGCAACGACGCCTGCCGAACCACAACCAATGCGGGTTTGGCCCAAGTCGGATTGATGCGGGAAGGCTGGCTGTGCCGCCCCTACGATGGAGCCGTTTCATCGACCGGACGGAGCACCATGCACACCCAGATTGACAAGGTAAGGAAACTTCCTTACCATCCAGGCATTGCCATCAGGAGTGCCGCCATGCCCGAAATCCACGAAGTCGCGACGCTGACCTCCAAGGGTCAGATCACGCTGCCCAAGTCCATCCGGCAAGCGCTGGGCGTGGACACCGGCGGCAAGGTGGCGTTCGACCTGCGCGGCGGCGAAGTCGTCGTGACCCGCGCCGACGCCGACCATGAAGACCCGGCCATCGGCGCCTTCCTGGGGCTGCTGGAAGCGGACATCCGGGCCGGGCGGCACGTCCAGTCCCTGCCGGACGATCTGGCGCGGGCCATGCTGGCCAACGCGCACCACGCGGTGAACCTCGATGAAGACATCGAAGGCGAAGTGGCGCTCTGATGCAGCGGCACGGTTGGACGCTCCTGTTCCACGAGGGCGTGATCGAGCAGTTGCGCAAGCTGCACGCGGCCGCGGAACGGGCCGAACAGAACGACCCGCAGGGGTTCGAGAGCAACGCCAACGTCAAGCTGTTCCGGGCGTTGAGCCAGTTGATCATGGATGTCGTGCCGAGCGATCCTGCGCGCGACGAATTCCGCCAGGGCAACACCTTGGGGCCGGCCTACCGGCACTGGCGGCGCGCAAAGATCGGGAGGCGGTTCCGGCTGTTCTTCCGCTTCGACTCCAAGGCCAAGGCGATCGTGTTCGCCTGGGTCAACGACGAGCAGACCTTGCGGTCGTCGGGCAGCAAGTCCGACCCCTATGCGGTGTTCGAGAAGATGTTGGGACGCGGCAACCCGCCGGACGATTGGGCGGCGCTGGTGGCCGCAAGCCAGGCCGACTGGCGCGCAGCAGACAAGGACTAGACCGCGGTTGAAGAACAGCACAGGTTTCAATCGCGACACGGACAGGGATCACAGCCACACGACAGGATGAACATGAGGTAGCCACCATGAAGACCGCCGCACAGACCACCTTCGCAGAACGCCTCGGCCGGACACTGGGCCGGGCGTGGAGAGGCTGCGCGCGTCTGGATCGGCGGGCGCAGGGCTGGCTGCTCGCGCAGGGATGGGCGCCTGGCATTGCCAAGGCCGCGCTGCTGGCCGTCAAGCTCGCTGCGATCGGTGTCCTGCTCTACACCGCGTTCTGGCTGGCACTGCTGCTTGCGTTCGCGCTGGTCGGCGCCTGGGTAGTCCGCAACGACGATGGGAGCTACGACGAGGAACACAAGCCGGAATGGCGATACGGCCCTGCCGGGTACGGCCTCTACACCCATGACGATTACCGGATCGACCCCCACGATCCAGAAGACGAGCAAGCCTAGAGGCGTTACTTCGCTGCTTTCATAGCGACACCCGCACCCCTGCCGCCAGCAGCTTGGGCATCCCTGGTTCCTGCCGCCAGCCCTTGAATTGCCGTTCCCGCGCGCACGCCTACCCAGCCCAGCGCAGCCACCCAGAAGGTAGGCAGCACGATGAACATCGTCGCCATGACGAAGTTCAGCAGCATGTCGCCGAAGGCGTTGTTCAGGCCGATCAGCGGATCGAAGTTGCTGTGCGGCCGGTTCGCGCCGAACCCCCAGCCGTAGAGCGCGTCGAGGATCGTGCTGTCCAGCCAGCGCGCGAGCTGGAACCAGAAATCCACGAAGAACAGCGCGAACTGCACGCAGCTCACCGCGACCAGCGCCTTCAGCTCGTAGGTGCCGAAGACCAGCACCAGCGGGATGCAGATCACCAGCGCCATCTTGAGCAGCGACAGCACCATCGGCAGCGCCTGGCGTACCACGTCCATCGCCGGAAAGAAGCCCAGCGAGCCCATGGTCAGCCCCAGGTCGCCGGCGCCGCGCGTCACGACGTTGGGCAGCGTCTTCTCGATCTGGCCGCCGTAGTCGGTGTAGACCGAGCCCTGGTTCATCTTCTGCTGCCGCGGCGAGACCACGGCGCGGATCACCGAGTCGTTCACCTCGCTCTGCGACAGGAAGCCCGCCCAGCGGCCGATGCGCGTCAGCAGGTCGGGATCGACCTGGGCCAGCAGGCGCGCGCGCAGGCCGCTGCCGCCGTCCGACCACCACTGCCGGCACGTGGGGTAGCCCCCGCCGCTATCCACCTGGGCCAGCCCCGCATCGCGCGTCGCGTCGTAGGGCCAGGCCGTGCGTGGCGTGTTCGAGTGGTAGGTGTCGTAGAAGCCCGCGTTGTTCAGGAAGTAGCTCGAACCGATCCAGGTCACGTCATTCATCTGCTCGTCGGAGAGCGTGGGCCGAGACATGAACAGCTTGGCGCGCGAGGGGCCGTAGCAGTCATGCACGAAGTCGCCGACCTCCTGGGCCAGCACCGGGTCATCGATGCGCGTGGCATCCACGTCCATGCGCATCTGACGCAGATCCGTTCCGCAGGGGATGGCCGCCACCGCGCCGCCCGTCACCGCCTTCGAGATGGCGTGCATGAAGAACCACCACACCGGCACCAGCGCGCTCTGGTTGTTGAGCGTGGTGTAGGCGTTCGACCAGCCCGTGTCGGTGGGCTGCGGGACGCTGACCTGGCATTGCGCGGAGCGCGTCGTGTCGAACTTGATGGTGCTGAGGTCGACCGGAATGAAGGGGATGCCGGCGAACAGGATGACGACGATCGCCACCCACACGCGGTTCTCGATGCGCATCGATGACAGCACCCCCTTGTTGCCCTCGTCCGCACCCTCGGCCCGCGCGCGCAGCCATTCCTGCACCACCATGACCACGAAGGGCAGCGCGAATACGCCGCTGGCCACGAGGATGTTCCAGATGCCGTTGCTGACGATCCATCCGACCAGGGTCAGGTAATACTCCAGGTAGTCCGTTGTGTTGAGCGTCATGGCGTTCTCCAGGGCTCAGCCATTGCGCAGTAGCTGGCTGCCTTCGAGCAGCACGAGGGTGGCGACGGCCGCGATCTCGGCGCGCAGCAGGCGCTGATGGGTCTCGGCCAATGGCTCGCGTTCGCGCAGGCGCCGACGCATCCACCACCAGCCGTAGGCCGTCGCCGCGTAGAGCAGCAGCCGCCAGACGAGGAAGTGGCCCGAGTGCTCGCGCAGCCACTGCTCCCAGCCGTCGATGCTGCCGACGATGTGGAGGCCGACGACGTTCACGCCGACCGCGATGCCCGCCACCAGCAGCACCCACAGCAGCACGATGCCGACGCGGCGGCCGAGCAGCCGTGCCGGCCGCAGCCAGGCCCGGCTGGTCATGGCCCGCTCCGCGGCTTCTGCACTTCCTTGAGCCGGTCGCGCGTCGTGTCGCCCTCGAAGATGCCGCGCGAGCCCGCGGCGCGGGTGCCGTGGCGCTGCACGATCGCCATCGCCGAATTGCCGGCCAGCGTGCGCCGCAGCTCCAGCTCGGTCTTGAGGTTGTTGATCTCCTGCTCCAGCGCGTTGTTCTCCTGATCGACCGCCTTCACGGCCAGCTCGTTGGCGGCGACGTTCGGCTCCTTCTTGCCGGTCAGCAGCGTGCGCTGCAACAGCAGGGCCTTCTCCAGCACGCTCGACAGCGCGGCTTCGGACGCCAGGCGCTTGCCGAGCAGGTCTTGATCGGGCTCGTCGCGCAGCGCCTCGATCACGCCGCGCGTGATCGGCAGCGAGTTGCTGCCGGCGGCTTCGAGGTTTGCCACCGTCATCGGCGTCGAGCCCGTCACGAGGCCCTGCAGTGCCTGCAGCTTGGTCTCGTACTCTTCCTGGATCACCGGCGTCAGGCCGACGCCAGGCGTGGTCTGCGTCTTGGTGCAGGTCTCGCAGGTGCGTTGCTCGCGCTCGCCGAGCACGCGGGTTGCGAAGTCCGCTGCGGCCTGCGGCGAGGACCAGGTTTGGCAGGTCAGCCGGTTGCCGCAGGACGCGCGCGGGATGGATGAGGTGTCGCTGACGCCGCGGCTGTTGAGCAGGTTGTAGCCGGCACGGGTCACGTCGCCGACCACCTTGATGGAACCCTGGCCCGAGCCGCCCGCGTTGCCGCCGCCCACCCAGGGCACGCCGTTGTTGCCCTTGTTCGATTCGGCCTGCTCGACGGCGGACACCGCATCGGTGCTGCTCACCGCATCGCGCAGCGCGAAACCTTCGGCGAGCTGATCCCACCCGGCCTGGCCGCCGGCCATGTCCGCCATCCGGTTGGCCATCGCCTTGCACGTCAACTTGCTGCGGTCGAAATCGAGCCGAGCCTGCAGCACGCCGTTGGTCAGCAGGTTGTAGAGGCCCGGATCGGCGCGCTGGATGATCAGGGCCGGCAGCGACGCCACGGCGCTGGTGGCGCTCTGGATCACCGAGGACATGATCTGCTGAAAGCCATTGGTGAGGCCGTTCAACTGGTTCTGCAGCGTCGTCGTGATGCTCATGTTTCCGCAGATCAGGTTGCTGTTCCAGCCGATGCCCACGCCGATGCTCTGCATGTTCCCGGCGCCGCCCATGGACACGGCCCGGCCGCCGCCGATGCTGTAGAGCACGTCGTCGCCGATGACGCTGCCGCTCACGCCGACGCCGGTGGGGCTGATGCGGGTCTGCGCCCACGCGACGCCGGCTGCGGCCGTGACGGCGCAGGCGAGCGCGATGCTGAGCGCGTAGGGCCTGGCGCGCTGTGCGAAACGGGAGAGAGACGCTTTCATCGGAATACCTCAGAGGAAATCGACGCTGCCGAGGAAGACCTGCCCGCGGCGCTGGCAGCAGGCATAGGGCCGCCACAGCGCCCAGGCGTAGTCGCCTTGCTGGGCCTGCACGCGCGTGTTGGAGTGGGGGAACACGGCGCAGGAGTTGGAGAGGGTCGGCGTCAGCTCCTGCCACTTGCCGGTGGAGGCATCGCTCTCCACCAGGGCGCCGGCCGGCCAATAGCCGTCGCTCGAACTCGCGAGCAGCGGCTGGTAGACGTGCGGCTGCATGCGCCGCGTGACGACATCGCCCGCGCGCTGCGCGACGACGGCGCCGCTCTTGTAGTCGTCGGTCTGATGCAGGAAGCCGCCGCGCGGATAGACGTTGCCCCACAGGTTGAGCGTCGTGCGGCCGCCGATCTCGCGCATGCCGGGGATCACCGCCTCGGGGTACACCATCTCCGGGACGTTGTAGCGCCAGGCCAGCGTGTCGAGGGTGCTCAGCAGGTACGGCATGAAGGCCGTGCCTGCGCCCTGGCAGGCGTAGCCGGACGCGCTGGCGAACTGGCTGAACACCGAACCGCCGGGATGCCCGATCACGTCGGCGTTCTTGAACTTCGCCAGGTTGTTCTCGTTGTCGTGGTTCGTCGTCCCGTCGCCGCCGGCCTGCGCCGTGGGATTGGGCATGCTCATGGCGCGCACCTCGATCCACGGGTTCTCGCCGGTGTTGCTGTAGCTCGACACCACCGCGTCGGGAATGTAGTGGCGCACCTTCACCGAGGTGCGCACCGTGCAGCCCGTCCAGGTGCAGAACAGCCAGTAGCAGATGCCGACGACGCGATATTCCAGGCAGTCGGGCGACAGGGCCGAGGACACGATGGTAGCCGTGTTCAGCGCGAAGCTCGAAGCGGCGCCGCCGAGCAGCACCGAAGCGATGGCAAGGCGGGCCCGGCGCGACGACGCCGACAGCAGGCGGTTCATGGCTGTGCCCTCCGATGTGATTCGATGCGTGCCACGGCGCGCGCGACATCGGGCTCGCCGTAGACCACGTAGCGGCGATCGACCACCACGGCAGGCACCTTGGCCAGCCCCAAGCCCCAGGCATCGGCGACGCCCTGGTAGGCGCTGCCGATGCGGCGCTGTAGTGCCTGGCTGCCATCGCGCAGGCGTTGCTGCACGAGCGCGGCCGCGCGGCCCGGATCGGCAGGCAGGCCCGCGGCCAGTTCGGCCTCGATGCGCTCGGGCAGATCCAGCTCGATCACGCGCGCGCCGGATGCGGACTGCACGGGATGGCGGCTGTCGGTCACGACCAGCACGTCGGCTGCGGATGCGTCCTGGCCGAGCAGGCACAGCAGCAGCCCTCCCGCGCAGGCGATGCGCGTACACCGCAGCCGCGGGATGGGTTTCAAGAAGGGAGCCGTCATGGCGGGTGTCCTGGGAATGAGAGCAAGGCTCTAGTCGAACGCCGAAGGCAGTCCAACCGCGACAAGGAATGCGCACCGCGCGCGCTCCGCTTTGGGCAGACAGGCGAAAGAAAAGCGGGAGCCGAGGCTCCCGCGGGGACCAGGCGGTCAGCGGCGCTACAGCAGGCCGAATTCGGCGAAGGAGTACGGCGTGCCCTTGCCGACGATGAAGTGATCCACCACCCGGACATCGACTATCGCCAGGGCGGCTTTGAGCCGGTCGGTCAGCGCCTGATCGGCGGCCGAAGGCACGGTCATGCCAGATGGATGCTGGTGGGCCAGGATGACCGCCGAGGCGTTGAGGGCCAGGGCGCGCTGCACCAGCACCCGCGGGTACACCGAGGTTTGATCGACCGTGCCCTTGAACATCGGCTCGTAGGCGAGGACTTGGTGCTGAGAGTTGAGGAACACGACGGCGAAGACCTCGTTGGGCTCCGCGACCAGCTTCAGATGCAGGTAGTCGCGCACGGCGGCGGGACTGTTCAGCATCGGGCCGGCCTTGAAGATGCGTTGTTCCAGCAAGGCGATGGCCTGGCGGATGATCCAGTCTTCGTGCTGGGCGGCGATCAGGCTGAGCGACTCGGGACGCGAGTCGGCGACGACATAGGACATGGCGAACCTCCACGGGATGAAGTCGGAGGACGCCTGTCCCGGGAGGGACAAACCCTCCGGGGACGATGAAGAACAAGCGGCAGAAGAGCGGGCATCCGCCACCGCATGCACAGTGGCTGTTCGCGTCCAGGGATGCGCAGCGAACGGGGTCGATCAGCACGGCCAAGCCGCGTCGTAGCCTTGAAGATCGTGGCTACCTGGGCATGTCTCCGAGAGACTCGGCAGGCATTTCCTTCGATGCGGGCTCGGCCGCTGCACTGGCCGCCAGCAGGTCGATCGCGGACAGCAAGGCATCTCCTTCGACCGGGCCGTGCAGCAGCAGCGTCTTGCCGGACTGGCGATCCTGCAGGCGCAGCGTGGGCGTGACCTTGATGCCCTCCTGCGCCGCGCTCGCCGACTGTGCGCGGATCAGCGCATCGGGGCGGTCGCTGTCGAGGCACTGCTGCGCGGCCGGCGTGAGGTCGGGATAGCGCAGGCCCTCGGGCAGGCCCTGACCGTCGCCGCGGGTGTGCGTGTAGACCCACTCGGCGGCCTGCCAGAACGCGGCCTGGCCGCCGGCCTCGCCGACGCACTCCACCAGGCGCGCACCGGCAGACGCGGCCGGCTCGTGCAACGGCAACGGCAGGTGATGCCATTGCCAGCTCACGTCCGGGTGCGCGTCGATCCAGCGCTTGAGCACTGCGAAGTAGGCGCGGCAGAACGGGCATTCGAGGTCGGCGTACTCGACCACCGTGAAGCGCGCATCGGCGCGGCCATAGCGCCAGGGCGGGCCGGCTGGTGCCGTTGCCGGCGCAGGCGTTGCTTCTGCCGAAGGAAAATCGGGTTCGGCGGGCGGCGACTGCGGCCGCAGGCCGAGCCATGCGGCCGTTGTCAGGGCCGCGGCCATCAGCAGCGCGACGACAAGGACGGTGCGGGACGGCGCGAAGCGAGGGATGCGCATCGTGGACTCCCCGTCACGCCAGCGCATCGAGCACCAGCGGCTCGATGCTGCGGGCGCGGTCGATCTTCTCGGCGATCTTGAAAGCGGCGTCCAGTTCGCCGATGCCGTACTGCTGCATCAACTGGAAACGCTCGGCCTTCTCTTCCGGCTCGGTCTGAGCCAGCGCCAGGTACAGGCTGGGCGGCACCGCGCGGAATAGCACTTCCATGCTCTTGGAAAGGATCACGCCCTCGCTGAACTTGCCGGCCTCCTTGCGGGCCGACAGCATCAGCGCCTTCTGCGCCGCGTTCAGCTCGCGAAAGCGCGCGATCTTCTCCACCTCGTCGGGCGGCATCGAGAGGCAGATCCACCACTCGATCATGTTGAGCATGGGCTCGGCGGCCTTGGGCAGGTCGTCGATGTTCTGCGTCGCCAGCCAGTACCAGGCGCCGAGCTTGCGCCACATCTTCGTGATCTTGACGACGTAGGGCGCAAGCAGCGGGTTCTTGGTGATGATGTGCCCCTCGTCAGTCACGTTGATGATCGGCCGGCCGAGGAACTGGTCGCGCTCGGCGATGTTGTTGACCGTGTTGATAAGGCTGATGTAGGCGATGGAAAGCTGCGCGTTGTAGCCCTCGCGTGCGAAGGTCGCCAGATCGACGATGGTGATGTCGGCCTCGGGCCAGGGCGTGCCGGGCCGGTCGAACATCTCGCCGTCCACGCCCTGGCAGAACATATCCATCGCGTCGGCCATTTCCAGCAGCCGCGCGCGCCGCACCTCGGGTAGTGCCGTATCGCGGGCGCGCTCGCGCAGCGCATCGCGCACGTCGCGCGTCAGGACGGTGCGCTGGTTGGCCACGCAACGCTGGGCCGCATCGAGGATGCACTGGCGGATCAGGCTGCGGTCGGCGCGCGTCATGCGCGCCTCTTCCTTGTCCTCGCCACCGGTGATCATCAGCCGCGCGGTGATTTCCAGCTCGCCGAGCACGTCGCGCTGCTCGTCCACTTCGTCGCTGCGGCTCGCCGCCTGCGCTGCGGGCTCCTGGTCCTCGTCCAGCGCATCGGCATCCAAGGTCTGCACCTGGCTGGGCGTATCGACCAGCCGGTGCGCGTCGGCGAACGGCGCGAGACTGACGCCGGCGCCGGGCGCGAGCTTCACGCGATGCACCTTGAGGCCGAGCCGCGTGGCGAAGTCGCCGAACAGACCGTAGCTATTGCCAGCCTCCACGATGAACAGCCTCGGCCGATAGATGGCCGTGACCTGGTTCAAGATGTTGTTGAGCGTTGCCGACTTGCCAGAGCCGGTCGGCCCGAACAGGAACAGGTGCGCGTTCATCTGGCGGTCGAGCCGGTTCAAGGGATCGAAGGTGATCGGCCCGCCGCCGCGGTTGAAGAACGTGATGCCCGGATGCCCCGTGCCCTGGCTGCGGCCCCACACCGGCGCAAGGTTCGCGGCGTGCTGCGCGAACATCAGTTGCGTGTACCACTGGCGCTTGTCCAGCGCCGGATCGAACACGCACGGGAGCCAGCGCAGGTAGCTGTTCAGCGGCGCCACCTCGTCTTCCTCGCGCACCGGCTGCAGACCGGCGTTGAGCATGACGTTGACCAGTTGCAGGCCGCGGGCGTCGAGCTGCGCCAGGTCGCGCCCGCGCAGGTAGAAGGCGAGCGCGCCGCGGTACAGCTTGTGCGCGCTGCCGATCAGCCCGCGCGCTTCCTGCACGTCGCGGCGTGTCTGCTCCGAGGCCAGCGTCTCGCCGACCGACTTCTTGCTCAGGTGGTTCAGGTGAGCTTCGAGCACGTCCTGCGGCGTCGCGACGACCGTCAGGCACATCACCGTGTCCTCGGGCATCTGGTCGAACAGCGCATTGACCGCATCGCCGCCCTTGCGGGTTTCGCCGGTGACGTGGCCGGTGGCGGGCGGCATGCGCAGCCGGTCCATCACGATGACCCGGTGCGGCATGCCGTCGAACACCCAGGTGCCGTTCGCCATGTCCGAGCGCGGCTGGCCGAAGAACAGGCGGTGCGCGAAGTCCCCGCTGGCCAGCTCGATCTCGCCTTGCTCGGTTTCCTCGGGGTAACGGGTCAGCTCGTAGAAGCGCTCGCGGTCATCGGCGCTGGGGCCGAGCAGCGTCGGGTGCGGGTTGAACCAGCGCAGCAGCCAGTCGTGGATGTCGTCGGCCGCCATGCGCCGGGACTTCACGCCCGCGTTGGCGAGGCCGCCCACGAGCCGGTCGCAGATCGTCGTCAGTGCCTGCTCGGGCGACTGACCGCGCCGCGATGCGGTCGTAGCGCTCGCACGCCGGTAGACCACCATGCGCACGCGCCGCACCTGGCCGCGCCACGGCAGGCGCGTCACCGTCGTGTCCTCGAACAGGCCGCCGGGCTTGGCGATGGCGCGCAGGTGATGGCCGAAGAAGCGCAGGTAGAAGTCGGTGAAGGCGCTGTCCTGGGCGCGCGGCCGAACGTAGTCGGCCAGCCCGCGCAGGTAGTTGTCCCAGCTCGATTCGTCCTGGGCATAGAGCTGCACCACCCAGGGGTTCTCGTCGAGTTCGTCGAAGGAGTCCTGCAGTGCGTTCTCCAGCGCATCGCGCGCCTGCCACAGCCAGGCCATCTCGCGGCCCTCGGTGCCCACCGGCGCCAGCTCGAAGAAGCCCGCCACCGACTGGCCGTCTTCCAGCAGCATGCTCTTGGAACCCGGCAGGTACTCCACCCAAGGCAGCAGGTCGGCGAAGGACGGCGCCACACCGTAGAGCGCCTGCTGGTCCGCCTCGGTAGCAGGACGGTGCCGCCGGTCATCCGCGACGGTGCCCGGCTCCGGGATGCCGTGTGCCGCCAGTGTCGTCACATGCCGCGACCAGGCATCCTCGTCGTGCAGCTCAGGGCCAGCCGATGCGAGGGCCTTGCACGGCCAGGGCAAGGTCCAGGCCATCAGTAGTCCTCCAGGCGTTCGCCGGGCATGGCGTACTGGACCCTCTGATACAGGGGAAAGACGGTGGTGTAGCCAGGCACTGGCACCGGATCGCTGCCAGCCAGGTGCGGGAACACGTACATGACCAGATCGGGGTTGGGGAGCCGGTGGAACTGGCGGTAGATCTCGTTGGCCGCGGTGCGCGTGTAGGCGGTAGCGGCGGCGGGCGCCGCATGCACGTCGGCCTCCGTCAGCGGCCGGCGCAGGCCCTGGCGTGCATCGAGCAGTTGCCGCGCCGCTTGCCCGCCGCCGGCACTGCCGCCCGTCTCCTGGTTCCACACGTCGAGCATGGTGTAGTCGCCGTGCGGGAGTACCTTGTCCTTGCTGGTGGCGCAGCCGCCCAGCACCACGACCGCGCACAGCACCACGGCCGATTCAATCCAAATCCGACGCATGCTTGCCTCCGATGCGGTGATTGACCCGGCGCCCCTTGGCGTCGTAGTCGATGTTGAGCGGCTGCTCCAGGTGCACGGCGACCTTGGCGCCGGGGCGCACGTAGACGGCGGCGAAGGCCTGCCCGTAAAGCTTGTTGACCCAATCGGCCATG
The DNA here is from genome assembly GCF_902859695.1 of Achromobacter ruhlandii. Lineage (GTDB taxonomy): Bacteria > Pseudomonadota > Gammaproteobacteria > Burkholderiales > Burkholderiaceae_B > Achromobacter > Achromobacter ruhlandii. The sequence continues at coordinate 154,061 of NZ_CADIJL010000005.1, read as the reverse complement.
TCGCGCACACCGCCGGCCAGGATGCGGCCCATGGCCTCGTTGCCGGTAATGCCCACCGTGCCGAGCGAGCCGTTGCTGTTGGCGACCACGGCCACGCTGCCGTTGTCCGACTTGATGAGGGAGGCCGCACCGGCACCGGCCGCGGTGATGAGGGCCTGCGAACCGAGGTACTGCTGCGCGTTGCTGCGCCGTTCCCCGCTGACGCAGGGGACGCCGTAGGGGTCGCTGATCCAGCCCAGGCCGCCGTGCGTGGTGCTGTTCGCGTTGCCGCCCGAGCCGCCGTTCTGGTTGCGGTTGCCGTCCTCCGGCATGGTGCGCACCGTGCCGTCGTTGAAGACGAACGTCACCGAGCGGATTTGCCCGCGCACGCAGGAAAGCGTCCAGTCGCCCGAGGCCGTGCCGCTGACCACCGCGCCCGCCACGTCGGGAATGTCGATGCCGTTGGCGGTGAGGTTGTCCGGGCCGATCAGCACCTTGAAGGGGTACGGGTCGTTGACCGTGCCGTCGATCGGCACGCGGCCGATCAGCGCGGTCATCGCGATGGAGCCCATCAGCGTCGAGTTCGACGGCACCGTGTAGACCGGCTTGGACGACGTGCCCACGGCGCGGCTGCCTGCATCCGCGACGGTGCTGGCCACGTTGTCGGCCGTGTCGGAAAGCGTCTTCTGCGCCGGCCCGAAGCTGGTCGGAAAGTTCAGGCCGCCGCTGCTGCCGTTCTTCGCCGAAGGCTTCGCATCGTCCGGTTCCACCCAGCGCGTGCCGCTGGTGCTGCGCGCGGCGCCGCCCTGGCTGCCGCTGAAGCCCTTGCCGTCGCCGTCCTCCAGGCCGAGCCCGACCGGCAGATCGGCCTGGCCGCCCTTGCCGGAAAGCCCATCCAGGCGCCGCTGCAGGTCTTGCAGCAGGCCCTGGGTCTGCTGGCGGTCGCCGGCCAACTGCTCGCGGTCCTGCTGCAGGCGGCCGCGTTCACCATCCAGCGCGGACTGGATGCGCTGGTCGATCGCGCTTTCCCGCGCGCGCATACGCTCGTTCTCGCTCTTCTGGTTCTTGTTGTCGTTGAGCGCCGTCTGCAGCTCGTTGCGCAACTGCTTGACCTGGGCCACCAGTGTGGCAACGGTATCGCGCGGCGTGTCGCCCTCGATGCCCAGCGCCTTCATCTCTTCGGGCGTGAGCGAGTTGGCGCTGCCGGCCGGAACGGGCTTGGCGCCGCGATCCCCGGAGAACATCTTGATGCCGACGAACAGCAGCACCAGCGCCATCGGGATCAGCAGCCACTTCAGGAGGGGGTTACTTTTCATGGCGGGCACCTCCTTCGGCCTGGCCGGCCGCCGCGGCCGGCGGCAGGTTCACCGTCGCGTCGATCGGTGAGAGCTTGGGCAGCAGCGACTCGGCCAGGCCGTGGCCACGGGTCACGAGGTAGACCACCGTGGTGTCGGCGGCGCGGCCGGCCGGCGCCAGATTCGGGTGCTGGAAGGTCGCGGCGAGAAAGTCGCCCTGCAGCGCGCGGGGATCGAGGTCGAGCCAGCGCCCGGAGGCGTTGGTGAGCTTCACCGCCGTCACCCACTGGTCTTCGAGCCGCCAAGCGGCCAGCGCCTGCGCACGCACCGGCAGTGTGGGCAGCAAGGTGGAAAGCTCCAGCCCACGGCGCAGATTGACGCGGCCGAGGCCGGGAACGGGCTCCACGGTGCGCAGCGGCGCGTAGAGGTTCTGCGCCGCATAGCGCGTGAGCACAACCGCCACCGGCGTGGCGCGCTTCGCTGCGGGTACGGTGCGCTCCGCATCGTCGTCCGCCGGCTTGGCCGGCTCGCCGTAGCGCGTCGCCGGCACGTCGCCTTCGACGATGCGCACGGGTTCGAGTGCAGGCTGGCCCGCCTTCGCCGGCTCGGCCGCGATGTCCAGCAGGATCAGCGCGCCCGACTCCACGTCCTGCAGTTGCAGCCGTGTGGGCGGGATCGGCGCGCTCGCGCGCAGGTAGATCGCGCCACCAGCGCTCTGCACGCGCAACTGCTCGCCAACCGTGGGCGGCACACCGATGCGCACGTTGCGCTCGATGAACACCACGCGCTCCTGGCCGACCACCAGCGGCACCGCCAGCGGCAGGCGCTCCCAGCGCAGGATTTCGACGGCATGGGCCGCAGGCACGAAGGCCAGGCACAGCAGCAGGCCAGCCAGGGCCGCCGCAGATGAACGCTTCACGAGGGACTTCATGGGGTGTCTCCCTGCAAGTTGGAGCCGGCGCTTGCGGCCCGGCCGGGCGGCGCCGCAGGCGGCGGGGTCTCGATGCGCTCCGGCGCGCGTGCATGGCAGTCCAGCGCCAGGCCGAAGGGGTTGCGCTCGGGGTCCACGTCCATGCGCACAACCTTGAGTGCATAGCGCACGAGCGCGCGCTTGACCTGCTCGGCGCCCAGGTACTCGTCGGCGCTCACGTCCAGCGTGACGATCCAGTTGTTGGCCGACACGGTGCGCACGCGCATGGCCGGCTCGTCGCCGTAGCCGCGGCCGGGAATCTCGTAGATGCCGCGCACGCGCTGGCGTAGCTCGCCGTTGCTGCGCCGGAATTCGTAGTCCTGCTGCAGGAAGGCACGGCAGCTCGGCGTGAAGTACGCAGACAGTGCATGCAGGTTGCGCGGGTAGTCCTGCTCGCCATTGGTCGGCCAGCGCTGGGCCTGCTGCCAAATGTAGAAGGTGAAGGCGTAGACGCTCTCCGGCGGCACGTCCCACCACTTGCGCGTGCTGCCCGAGCGCAGGTCGGGTGGCACGTGGATGGTCAGGCTCTTGGGTGCGCTCCACCAGCCGAAGCCGAGCAGCAGCGCCACGACGAACAGTGCGGCGCCAGCCAGGCGCAAGGTCTTCACATGCGCCTGCAGGTGCGCGACCTCGTTCTTGAATCGGCTCATGGTCTACCTCGACGCAGGGACGGATCGGGCCGCAGGCGCCGCGTGGACCACCAGCCCGACCGGGTGATGAGCTGGCCCCCGCCCGCATGCGCAGCCAGCGCGGGGTAGCGCAGCGCGAGGCGCCACTGGAGCTGGCGGTACAGCCAGGTGTCGGGCCGGCCGCGCTTCCACCGCCGCAGCAGGCCGCCGCCCACGAAGACACCGACACCGATGCCGGCGACGATCAGCGTGGGCACCATCGCGATGCTGTGCGTCAGCCAGGCCAGCGGTACGCCGGCCACGAGACCGGCCGCGCCGGACAGCCCGGCGCAGACCCACAGCTCGTCGGCCGTGAGCCCGCGCACGACCACCGGGTGGCGGTTGAGGCGGTGCGGCAGGAAGGTCACGAGCCCGTCGCGCGACGGACTCTCCAGGGCGCCGGCCATCGTTGCCGGGCCTTACAGGACGCCGGTAGCCTTGGTCAGCAGCCAGATGCCGACGACCAGCAGGATCGCGCCCACCGCGACGGTCAACCCGAACTGCCCCCACGTTGCGCGGCCGGTGTGGATCTCGGCGTAGCGCGTGTAGGCGTGGTAGCAGACGCCGACGAACATCGAGGCGACGACGAGCAGCGCGATCAGCAGCACGATGTCGTAGCCGTAGTTTTGCAGCGTCTGCATGATGCCGCTGCCGGTGCCGCGCGACGGGTCTTCCAGCGTGGGAAGGTCGGCGAACGACGGCAGCGGCGTGGCGGCGATGCCCAGCGGGATCAGCAGCGCGGCGATGCGCGCGGCGGGCCGCGACGTGGGACGGCGAGAAGTAGCGGGAGCGTTCATGGCGAAGTACCTTTCATGGGGTCAGGACAGGAGGAAAAAGCCCAGCACCAGGTACATCGCGACGAAGCGCACGATGACGCCGAGGAACTGGCGTTGGGTCAGGTGGTGCTCGGCCCAGCCGACATAGGCAGTGCGCATCGCCCACACGCCCCACAGCAGCAGGATGGCGAAGACGAAGCCGAGCACGACGGTGGAGACGGCCCCGGGCGCGAAGCCGCCGTTGGCCGTGAAGGCGGCGACCTGATCGGCGGAAGGCGTCATGGCGACGGCGCCTCCTTGGGCGACGTCGCAGGCGCCGCGTTACTGCGCGTGTAGTCACCGGCCAGCGGCACGGGATCACGCGGCTGGGCGCGTTGCGGAACGAGGTAGTCGCGCACGCCGGTGCGCACGCGCTCCAGGTCGGCGCGCAGCCGCGCGTAGTCGAAGTGGTAGCGGGCGCGCTCCTGCGGCGCGGTGGTGGCGGCGTGCTCGGCGAGGCGGTCCAGCAGTTCGAGCTGGCGCGTTACCGCGGCGAGCATCTCGCGCTCCGCAGCGTTGTCGGAGGCGTCAGCGGCGATGGCGGGCTGCAATCCGGCAGCGGCAAGCAGCAGCGCGGCAACACGCACGGCCCAGGGTGCCTCGACGGCGAAGCGCCGAACCTGCGCGGGATTGCGAGTGGTTTCCATCGAGCCGTTCTCCGAGGGATGCGGATGGCTCGATGCTCAAACGGCCGGTCTTCCGGCGCCGCAATCAATCGGAACCGGCCAGCCACCGCTTTCCGCGGCAAACTCCGCTGCAGAGGAAGGAATTTCCCCGATGACGTCGTCTTTAATGCACTACCGTCTGAGTGGAGGTGCAAGTCAAGACGATGATGGTTGTTGCGCTAGTGCTCTACTCCACGGGGAAGAATATCGACCCTTCGCCTGATCTCGGCACCAACTCTGCATACAGAGATCTACGCCCGATGATGACAGCGAGCACTGGCCGCTTGTCCCGACGCTGCGCTGCCAACAAAGTCCATTCAGATCTGTCAAGGCTAGAAGGCTGGGGATGGTCTTCCGGGTGGGTATGCCATTCGCCTAAATAGCGGACAGTTCCCTGACTCGCCGTCCATCGCGACAACGCAATAGCCTCATGACCAAACGGCATCCGCTCGAACAGATAGCGAAACCGCTTGTCCCACGCGGTAGGAACCGTCGCCTGCTCAATGAGCAAATGGGCTCCATGTACAGAACCAAGCAAGAGTCCGCCCGCTTCGCAGTCGGCATCACTAGCCTGGATATGCTGACTGAATGTCTCCAGCGTCTGGGTCGAAAAATGCAGCAACCTGCTCTTGTCGCCAGTTGCCCAGGACCCTAGGAATTGCATAGAGGGCAATCATGATCTCGCAGAGGATCGCAGTCAGGCGTGGCCAGATGATGGGTCTGGTCGATCAGCCGGGTCCGCAATGCAGGAGAGTGGACGCCCTTGACCCAATCAAGGGCCATCTCAGCACCCAAGCTGGCTGCCTGCACCGACACCGAAGCCGGAAATGGCACATACAAGCCCTCGCACCCGTGGCCTGCCAAGATGTTAGGCAGAGCATCAATGGTCGAGCGAAGTTCGCCTCTTCTGTGGCTCTGCCATAGGCATCGGTAGCACGCACCCGATGCGTTCGTTCTCAGGAGCGCACGCACAGCCGTTCCCGGCCCTTCGATCCAAACAGAAAGCATGGGCGTGGGAGCCCTGTAGCGGCCGCACAGCCAATGCCCGAGGGATTCTTCGCCGGTGGCATCGATGAGTAGGTCCAGCTTTCCCAGTTGGGCCTGTCTCACGTCCACGGGGAGCGCATGAACCTCGACGCCTGGCGACAAGCGCTTGAGTTCCTTCGCCATCGCCTCAGCCTTGTTCGACAACAGGTCCGGGAAGCCGAGCCGATGCCGTCCGATGTTCTGTGGAAGGAGGCCATCAAAATCCACCAGCGTGAGTTTCCCTCCGCATGATCCTGCCCCGGCCTTGACCAGCATGTCCGAGAGGTATCCGCCGATCGTGCCGCAACCCACAAGTGCGATTCGTTTCCCCGCCAACGTTTTCGACTTGGGGATGTTGCGCTGGGCCAGATACCGTTCATCGATCCTGATCACTGAGACGGGCATTACCTTCAGCCCAAAACTCGAATCCCTGCGATCAGCAAGCTTGGTCTTTTGACTCACTTGGTGGTCAAAGAGCACGGCAAAGCCGTAGGTCATCAGTGGCGATTCGATGATGATCAGGACGCCATTTGCTTTTTTGCTTTGCCCTTCCTTGATTCGTTCGTGAATCTTGCGCCGACACCGTGGGTCCAGGGTGCTTTGCCAAGCCAAGACGTCCCCCACCGTTTCGGGGGGCCAGTGGCTGGTTAGTGGGCGGGGTTGCGCGGTGGTCTTGACCCGGTATGTCAGCACCGTTTTATCAGTGACCTGGTAGCCGAGTGAATGCAACTTTCTTGTTGTTCGATCTTCGTTGTCGGTGATGAACCAGAGTGGATTCCCATTGGCTTGCGCAACGATACAGTTTTGTCGCCCCAGATCTTCGCCTTGCATGTCCACAAAACAAAGCCAGCCGTTCCAGTAGGCAAAGAACTCTTCGGCGAGATCTTCGATCATCTCGCCCTTCAAGATCTGCCCGAGCACCGCTGCCGCCCGTTGCAGGCACGCCAAGGACTGCCCTACAGGATCGTAGATGTCCAGCACGACAGTTCCCTTGGCCAGATAGCAAAGGCCGCCCTCCGCGCCAAGATGAGGAACTGCATTGGGCAGTTCAGGCGGAATTTCGAGCAGCCGAATGCGAGGCAGGTCGAAGAAGGTAGGGTCGAGCTGAACCTCACATGGAATGCCATCGTCCGCGCCGCACGGGATCAACGGCCCCCTCAGCTTGAACCAGCCGTCGTCCGTCTTGCCGACAAACTCGAAGCCTTGCAGCCTGAAGGCTTCGACCACATCGGAGACCACGGCGACGCTGCTCATCCGGCCTTCGTGCGCCCGACCAATTCGCTCGGACCAGCCGTAGCCGGCGCTGCGGCAATGGTGGCGACAACGGATACCACCTTGACCCGGTCCGGCTCGTTCGGAAAACGCGGACCGAATTCGCCTTGCATCCAGACGCAGGCCTGTGAAGGGCTGCCGGCGTTGGTGGCTCCGCGCAGCACTTTTTCGAATGCTTCGAACGCTTTCGCAGCCTCTTCGACGCCCTCTTTACCAAGGCGTGCAGTAAGCGACTCCGACTCATCAACGGGGTTGTTCACCCCCGCGCGCAGCCGGGCCGGCAATGCCGCGACGACATCCAGCAACGCCAGGTCGTCGCGCCGATCCCGCTTCTCGAATAGCGGAGCCGCAGCGGCCATCAACAGAATCGAAGCCGGTCCACCGCTCGACCACCGCCAATCGCGAAACGCCTTCAAGTAGCGAATCACGCGGCGGAACTGTTCGCCCCTGGCCTCCACCTCGCCCAAAAACCATTCCTTCACAGGCCTGGGGTCGGAGGGCATCCAGTTGCACTCGCGGTGAGCCAGGAGCACTTTATCAGCGGGCAATGCCGTCCAGGCATCCCGCTCTGCCATGTTCACCGCCTCCGTCAGCGAGTCATAGCCGTATCGCTCCATCGAGGCTTTCGCGAGCGTGACGAATTCTTCGTCGGGGATGGCGTACAACGGAATGTCGATGTGGGCATAGGCCGCAATGACAATCCGGATGCATGTCGGCTTGTCGGTGACAAGCTTCCAGTGCTTCTCCTCGACCAACAGCCTCAAGGCTTCTTCAGCAGCTGCAAAGAACACCGTTGTGGCCCTGCTGGGACGCTTCGTCTGCGAGACAAAACTCAACGGCAGATAGCAACCATCATCGACATCCGCCTGCTGGGGCCATTGTGCCGGGCCGTTCAAGGTCTTGTACGCCCACGATCCTTGCGTGAAGAAGCGTGGCTGCGGCACGTCGTCCGTGTACCCGCGTTCGCGCAGCACGCGCGGAATTCCGGTGCGAAGGCAGTTCCTGACATCATTTCGGGCGCTGGCGATCCAGGCTCGTTGCTCGGGCGACAGATCCAGCTCGTCATGCATGCAGGATTCGTCATCGACGGTGGTAAAGAAAAGCGGGCTCAGGTTCAGCATTCGGCCTCCGGCACATTCTTGTTGGGGCCGTGATAGAAGGTGGGTGCGCCGGCCTGGTGCGCTCGAAACGGTTGGAAAAGAGGGTCGCCAAGCGCGCGCTGCGCTGCATGATTGCCGCGGTCCTTCAGCGTATTCGTGGCGCCGATGGAAACCCGGTCCAGCGCCTTTACGTCCTTGCTTTGATCGGGCGTGGCCTTGTCGTCGATCTGGAAGTAGTTGCTACCCAACGACTGGCGCAGCATGTAGTCCACCGACGACTCCTGGGCAGAGATCACCAGATCGAACAGCCCTCCGCGCCACTTGCCGAATCCGCGGTCGAGGCTGGCGCCGCCACGGACGGTTGCACCGATCGTCATCGTGCCGATGGACAGCACCCGGACCAGTGCATTCTGTTTCGGCGCGAGGAACGTATTGACTTCGTGCAGCCCGAACAGTCCTGGCGCATTGCCGACCAGTCCTCCATCCGCAAAGACGCCACGATCGTTGCGCGCTAGCGGAAAGTAAACGGGCGCAGCGGCGGTCGCCAACGCCACATCCACGATCCTCATGCGGTGGTCCATCTCAAATGAGGGATGGTGAGGCGTTTTGAAGAACTGGCCGCGCCCCGTCGAGTAGTTGACGGCTGGCACGAGAACGCGGTGCTTCAAGTTGCCGATCGTGGCGTCTTGAAAGCGCTCGGTCAGCACGCCCCGCAACCCTGCGGAGTCGTGCTTGGCGGTCAACCAGAAGCCCAGAAGGCGCCGAGCGAGACTTCGGCAACCAAAGATGCGGGAGCCCTGTCGTTCGAACAAGGCTTTGAGTTCAATGGCGGGGATTTCCGCGGCCAGCCCCAAGGCCAGCATCCCGCCTGCAGAGGTGCCGCAGATCAGGTCGAAGTGCGAAGCGATGGGGCGGCCTAGCACGGCTTCAAGCTCGGCAAGAACCGTCGCTGTGTACAAGCCGCGATAGCCGCCCCCAGACAGGGCGAGCACATGGTAGGTGGGCACGCCCATCATGGCACTCAGCCCTTCGGCGGGAAGGAGTCGTTACCGTGGCTGTCCTTGTCACGGATGCGACCGTCCGGACGGTGGATGACCAGTTCGGACTGCTGGTTGCGTGCGATGTCCCGCGCCGCGTCAATGGCCTGCTGCTGCGTATCGTGCACGGAGGTTGCCCGTTGATTGCCGGCACCCTTGACGGCCCAACCGTCCTGGTGAGGAACTACATGCTGATTTTTGCCTGTCATGGCGAATTTCCTAAAGTTGAACCATCGAGACCCCGGCCAGCCGGCCGGGTTGCCAATGACCACCGGTTGAAGCAAAATTCGTTGCTCTTGCAGACAACGGGCGAGTCAAGCCAAATCAACTTGCTGCAGTCGTAGAACTCACTTCTGTTGTCTGGCTGGACAACAATGTATCAGACTTGGTGCCAAGCTGCAAATGGTGGGCTTGGTGCCGCAGAACGCAACTGCTTCGGACCGGACACACACCGTTGTCCGCCGCAGCCACAAGGAACGGAACGGATGTCACAAACAGGCCTGGGCGTCGCCCTCAAGACGCTACGCGAGCGCAGAACCCTCTCATTGCGCGAAATCGGTCAACTGTCTTCGGTGGACCATGCCTATGTCCACCGGCTGGAGTCCGGCGAAAAGACAAATCCGTCAGTGGACTTAGTCGAGAAGCTGCTGAAGGTTCTCAAACCAGGTGAAAGAGATGCTGCGCTGGTGATGTGGCTTGTCGACCATGCGGAGGCCGATCCCCGCCTTGTTGAATTCGTGCTGAACGATCCTTCCATCAGCATCGACATCTTTTCGGCTGCAGCAGGCGTGAGGCATCGTGGAAATACAAGGCCCGATCCCGCGACACTGATCGCCCGGATACAGCGAGCATTCGAGGACGAGGACGACTGAATATGGATGAAGCGGATGTCACACAGAAAGCACGGGCCTTTGTTGCGAAGGTTGATGTGTCCGGCATCCGAGAAGACCTGACGCCCTATGTGGTCGCGGCCAACGCCAAAGTCAAGAAAGAGGAGCTTAGTGAGGGGGAGTCCGGCTACACGATCACCAAGCCGAATGGCAAGCACGTGATCACGGTGAATTCGCTGGAGACAGAAGAACGCCAACGCTTCACCATCTGCCACGAAATTGCGCATATCGTCCTTGCGCTGGAATCGAGCCACGAAGAGGTGCCGTCCTGGTCCTATGCGAAGCGGCATCCGAACGAAATCGCATGCGACACTTTCGCCGCCGAGTTGCTGATGCCGTATCAGCAATGGCTATCGCTTGTGCCCAAGGAAGAACCTTCGCTGGAGCTGATCCAGGGCATGGCGGCGCTTTTCAGCACATCATTTCCCGCCGCTGCGTCGCGGTTCGCCTCCCTCAGCGACATCCCTTGCGCCTTCGTCACCATGGAGCGCGGTGCAGTGCGCTACGCGGCACGCTCCACCAGTTTGCGACAGGCTGGGGCTTGGATATCTCCCAGGTCTGCCATTCCTGTCGGCTCTGTGGCTCACCGTCTCCGTTCTTCAGGCAGCAGTGCTGCCGACACAGATGAGGTTGCACAAGACATCTGGTTCGACAACTGGGAAAAGGGCCTCGATCTCTGGGAACTCTCCAGGCACTACGCACGTACTGACACCACGACCTCGCTGCTCTGGTTCGACAGCGACGATTTACCTGAGGTCGAAGTGAACCGCTTCGGTGTACGCGTCGAGGACGACGGTGGCTTGGCTGAACTCACTGGGCAGCTACCGTGGCCGGGACGCAGCAGGCGCCGCTGAGGCCATTTGCGTTCGTGTGTCTGAGTGGCCACATGGCCTCGAAGATGTAGGCTGGATGCAGTGTCAAAGGTCAAAAGATGTTTGGTGTCGATGAGTCGCCATGAAGAGTGAGACGGAGATTATCTTGAACCGCTTTCACAGATACTTCTTGAACGTCGCCGACGCGATGCACACCGCGACGCCGAGCAGCGCCGCGCTGGGCAGCAGGATCAGCAGCGGATGCACGCTGACCGGCAGCGCGAGGTAAGTGACCCAGGGCAGCACCGCCAGCGGCATCAGGCTGGCTCTCGCCCGGTGGTAGACGAAGCCCGATTCGCGGCCGGCGCCGAAGCCGCGCACGTCGCGGCGCACGAGCCCGTCCACCAGGCCGGTGAAGGCCGCCATCAGGAACAGCGGCAAGGTCAGGACCAGCACCAGCAGCCGCACGAGGAACACCAGCACTGTGTACGCCGAGGCGATCAGGTAGCTCTCGACATGCACGTAGAGCTGACCGATGTAGTAGCGGAAGTCCTGCGCCTGGCTGCGCGCGCCGGCACGCGATTGCGCCGCCGCGTCGCGTATCCAGTCCAGCAGGCCCGTTTTCACGAACAGTCCTTGGTAGGCCCACTCGACGAGCTGGAGGGCGCTGCGCCCCGGCTCCTGCACCAGCACGCTTTGCGTGAAATGCTCCGAGACCTGCGACAGCTCGTAGTTCAGCATGCCCTGCGCATGGCGCCAGCCCTGCTCGGGCCAGAAGAAGTGCATGCCGATGCACTCGATCGCGATGCACAGCACCAGCGAACCGGCCAACACCCCGAACAGCCGGAACGGGAGCGTGATGAGGCCTGCGATCAGGCCCTGCTGGCGAACCTGCTGGCGCTGGACGGCGACGGCGGGGTCGCTCATGCCGTGGCCCCTTCATCCGCGCTGGCCATCTGCTTGAAGTCGGCCAGCAGATCGTCGGGCAGCGCCTGGTCCTGCAGGCCGGGAAGCCCCTTGTTGTCCCACCACTCGCCGGCCTCGACGTAGTGCTGCCGCATGTAGCCGGCCAGTTCCTGCAGATCCTTGGGCATGGCCTCGTCGGGGTCGGGCGCCGGCAGTGGCATGCGCACCTTCCACAGGTGGCCGCCCTCGATCAGCGCGAAGCATTGGCCCTTGGGCAGGCCCACGACGTGCGCTGGTTCGATCAGCGGCACGCTGTTGCTGCTGATGCGGTCCTGCGTGTTCGACGTGAAGGCGGTGTTGCCGGTCGGGTCTGAGCTGTCGGTGGCGCCGCTCATCACCGTCGTCGTGTAGACCTCGACCTTGGGCAGTTGGCGCGTCAGCAGTTCGGCCGTGGTGGTCTCGCGCACGCGCAGCATGAACAGGTTGTTGAAGTTGCCGACGACCTGGCCCGCCTTCGCGCGGTTGCCGATGCGCGCCTCGATGTCCGAGAGGGTCTGCGTGTAGGCCGTGACCTGGACGCCCGCGCCGCCGCCCTTGTTGACCATGGGTATGAACTCGTCGCCCATGAGTTCGTTGAACTCGTCGGCATGGACGTTGATGGGCACCTTGATGCCCGTCGCGGCACCCGGCAGGCCGTCGTCGATGCCGAACTTGTAGATGTGACCCGCGACGGATACGAGGTCGGAGAACATCGAATTGCCGACCGCCGCCGCGACTTCCGCGTCCGATAGTGCATCGAGGCCGACATAGACCACGGCCCGCTTCCTGATGATCTGCATCCAGTCGAAGATCGGGCGTGGGTCGGCGAGGTCCGAATAGTTCGGCGCCAGCAACTGCGCGATCTTGCCGGTGGTCAGCTTCTCCAGCAGCGGTAGGAGCGATGCGACGATCTTGTCGAAGTACGTCCTGTCGTAGCGCACCGCGCTGCGCAGGCCGTCGAGCACAGGGTCGTAGATGCGCACCTGCGACAGGTACTGCTCCAGCGCGACGACGCGCTTCTCGCGGCCGATCATGTTGCGCGGGATGTTCTTGTCGTTCAGCTTGGCTTCGAGCTGGACGATGACCTCCCAGGCCTTGGGCTCGTTCCGGGCGAAGTAGTGCTGGGCGTACTCGATGAACAGCGCATCGATGTTGATGACATGGCGCTGGATCAGCAGGTAGTCGGGCCGCTGCCCCAGCTCGACCAACGCCCGCGCGATGATGTTGACGAAGCGCCAGGCGAACTCGCGGAACGCCGCGCTGTTGCCTTCACCGGAAAGCTGGCCGGCGATGCGCGTGGCAACTTCCGAGATGCGCCCGAAGCGTCCCACCGCGTTGTAGCGCGCGGAGATGTCCGGCCAGCCCAGGTGGAACACATAGAACTCGCCCTCGCGCCCGGCACGCTTGGCCTCCACGTACATGCGCTTCAGGAGGTCCGCATCGCCTTTGGGATCGAAGACGATCACGACCTCGTGCTGTCCGTTGAGCTTGCGCCGTATGTCCTGGGTGATGAACAGCTCGGCCAACCTCGTCTTGCCGACGCGGGTCGTACCTAACACCAGGCTATGGCCGACGCGCTCGGCCAATGGCAGCGTGACGTCGACCTCGTGCGGTTCGATACCGTGTAGCCGCGGCATACCGCCCACCGGCGGCAGCGGACGCGCCGGGTTGAGCGGGTTGTCCCAGGCCAGGGCCTTCGCCATCTTGGACAACGGGTACGGCGCGAACTCCAGGCGCTCTTCCATGCGCCGCGCCATCCGGTAGATCGCCGTCGGCTCGACGTAGCGTCGGAACTCCGGCCGGTAGGTCTGCATCAGCCGGTGCGTGTGGCGCTGGTCCCAGCGAAAGCCCCGGCCGACGAATAGCCGCTGCTGGCTGACCGGCACGTCGCGGCTGGTCATCACATAGCGCGGCAGGCGCCGGATGTTGCGCCGGTAGCGCAAGATGGCCCAGGCGTCGTGCAAGCGCAGCGCGCCGAAGGTCAGGAAGGCCAGCGCGCTGCCCAGGCCCAGCAAGGGGCTCAGCGCGAGCGACCACGGGGCCACCAGGCACAGAAACGCGGCGCCCGCACAGACCGCGACGGTGTATAGCTCCACCGCTGGCCGCAGCAGGACTTCGACGGCTTGGGACTGGGCCATGGCGGGCGCTTCACGTCACGTCAGGGCTCGATGCCCGTGGCGGTGATCAGCACCGGGTAGTGCTTGATGCCCAGGCGTTGCGCCAGGTCGTCGCCCGAGACGGGCAACAGCACTAAGCCCGGCGCGAGGCGGCGCAGCGCGGCCAGTGCTTCGGGTGTCGCGACGTTGACCACCAGCCCCACGGCGCGCAGCGCCTGTAAGTCCTTGCCCCGCTGTTGGAGCCAGTCGCGCGAGCGGTCGTCGTCGCCGACCAGGAACAGCGGCGTCAGGCCCGGCGCGCGGATCACGCGGCGCGGCTCGTCGCCGGGTGTCAGCCGCATCGAGCGCACCGGCAGCATGGCCGCCTCGGCATCGGTCGGGCCGCCAATGCGCGGCCTGGATTGCGGCGCTGGTTGCGGCGTGGCTGGCTGACTGGGCTGCGCATCCTGCGGGTTCAAGGCCCGGTAGTGCGGCAGTGCCGAGCTGCCGCCCTTGTCCTCGACGACGATCAACGGCGGGGAGCTGCTCTTGATGACCGGGCCGCGGCCCTGTGCGTGGGCCGTGGCGGCCAGCAGTGCCGCCATGGCGGCAAGGAGGATGCGGTTCATGACATGGGGCTCCGGGCAGTGGGAAGTGCAGCGCCCGGCCCGAGCACGCGGGTCAGGTGCTGGTGGACACTGCGGCGGTAGCGGGCGGCAGGCGCCCCGCCCGCGGGGCGGTGGTAGCGGCCGATGGCGATCAACCAGTCCTCGCCCGGCGTGTGCTGCTCCTGCAGGATTTCCGCGGCGATGGCGAGGTTGCGGTACGGGTCGAGCAGTTCGCAGGGATGCTCGTAGCGCTGCGCGTGGTAGCCGAGGTTGACTTGGCCGAGTCCGGCGTCGATGCGATTGGCCGGCACGCGGGCGAGCGCCTGGCGAATGCCGGCGCAGGCCCCGGCCCGTGTGGCGTAGCGTTCGGCGCGGCCGGCGACGTTGAGCGTCCAAGGCCAGGGGATCAGGCGGCCACGCAGCCGCGCGCCGCTCTCCTGCAGCGCCACCGCGTACAGCACCGGCGACGGCACACCCGCCTGCTGGGCGGCGAGCTGGTAGGCGGGTGGTGGCACCTCCTGGCCGAAGGCGATGGCCGTGCAGGCGCAGAGCACCAGGGCCACTGCCGCGCGGCCGGCGCGGCGAGCCAAACTCGATGCCGCTATTGGCGCTGCCATTGGCCGTTGACCTCGCGCACCACGGCGGGCAGATCGCCGGGCAGGCCGAGTGACAGCCAGCGCCCGGCGTCATGGTTGAGCGTGATGGCGCGCGAGCGCACGCGGCCGGCGTCGATGCCAGCCTGCGTCGCCCACTGGCGGATGCGGGCGTCCTCCTGGCGGCTGCCGACCATGTAGAGGTCGAAGGCGGTGCCGGCCACCTGCAGCTGGCGCACGCGCTGCTCGCACGACGGGCACTCGGCCTTCACGAAAACCGCCAGCCGGCCCGAGCCCCGGTTGCCGGCGCCCGGCGCCTTCGCACCCGGCATGTTCACGCGCTGCTGTCCCGGATAGAGCCGCTTCCACGCCGCGTCGTAGGCCCGCTGGTAGGCCAGCGTCTTGCCCACGCGCTTCGATTCCGCCTGCACCTGCAGCTCCGCATAGCGGTTGCGTTCCTCGTCGCTGCGCGCCTCGATGCCCAGCGCCGTGAGCGGATCGAGGTTCGGGGAATAGATGCCCAGCGGCCCCTGCATCAGTTGGCGGTAGCGCGCCCACTCATCGGAGCGCAGGCCCCAATCGCGCGCCAGCCGTTCGTCCAGCGCGGCGTCGCTGCTGTTCTGAATCTGGGCGGGCACCGTGCGCGAGGACGCGACCGGCGCCGACTGTGCCGAGGCCGTGCCTGCCGTTCCTGCGACAGCGGCGAGGATGGCGGCGAAGCAGATCGCGGCGTGCTTCATGGCCGGCCCCTACGGCAGCGCGAGGCGCTGGGTCTGGCCGTCCACGCGGAACACGGCGGCGCGTGCCTCGATCGCCAGCAGATGCCACGCGCCCACGGCATCGCCTTCGCGCAGCAGCCACACGTCCAGCACCGACGACGCCTTGGGTGCCGTCACCGACAGGAAGCGCTCTCCGCCGCGCAGCTCCACACCCACGACGTGGAATGGCGGTTCGGGCACCTTGGGCTTGGCCGGCTCGGCGGTGCGCTGGGGTGCTGCGGCAGGCGCGGCGGTTCGCTTCATGCGGGCTTCGATGTCGCCCACGCGGGCCTGCAGCGCCTGCACGTCGCCGGCATGGGCGTCTGTGGCCTGGGCCTGCTCCACCTGTGCCAGGCGTTCGTCCAGCGCCTTGCGGGTGGCCTCGAAGTCGGGCTGGGTGACAGGCTTGGGCTGATTCTTCGAGGTCGCCGCCTGCTGTTCGAGTTCGGCGACGCGCGTGTTGAGCGCCTGCACGTGCGCGTCCTGGGCGCTGGCCTGGCTCTGCTCGCTCAGGCGCGACAGGCCCACGCTGTTGACCACCGCGAGGATGCTCACGAGCAGCAGCCACGCGGCCGCTGTGATCTTCAACCAGCGCGCGCGGCCGGCATTCTCGTCGGGAAGCTGCGGGATGGTCATGGCTGGGCCTCCTGGGGCACATGGGGATCGGCGGGTTCGTCGGCCGGCGCGCTCGGTGCCGGAGGCGCGGGAATCGGGCTTGCACTCGGCGCACGCGCAGTCGTCACGCGCGCGAAGCACACCGCGCGCGCAGCGTCATCGACGGACAACTCCCAGGCCGGCCCGGCGAGCGCCAGCAAGGCATCGCGCAACGGCAGTGGCCCGAGCCGCAGATGCGCCGCCGGCAGCGGCAGCGTGAACAGCGAAGCGGCGTCCGGCGCGTCGCAAAGGCGGTAGCCGGTGCGCAGCAGCACGTGCCGTAGCGCATCGCCGACGCTCGCGTCCAAGGTCGGCGGAATCGAAATCTCGATCACCTGCCGCAGCAGGTCGCGCTGCGCCGGCTCGGGCACCATCTCGACCAGCGTGTAGCGCCCGTAGCGCGCCACCGGGATCAGGTTCGGCTCAGACTCCGGGGCGATGGCCCTGACAAACGCCGAAGGCTCGGGCGCGGTGGCAGCGGCCGTCGGGGGATTCGCCACGCCCGTGGTGGCGCAGCCGGCCATCAGTACGCAGCCGGCGAGCAATGCAGGCACAGCCAGGCGGTGGGCGACGCAGGTGAGTGGTTGCATGGGGCAAGTTCCCTGGAACACGGAGCCCTCACCATCGCCGCCGCGAAGCGTTCGGGCAGCAAACAAAGGGAACTGGCAGGCGCCCGACTTCATCGCGCGCCATCGATGCACGGAAAAAAGAAGCCGGCGCCCCGAAGGGCAGCCGGCGTGGGTGGGTGGATCAGGCCGCGACGAGTTGCCGGGCCAGTGCTACCTCGACGGAATCACCGTCCTGGTTCAGCACGTCCAATCCCGACTCGGGCACGTCTCCCGACGTGCTCTGCGAGACCATGATCTTTCGCGCCATCAGCCCCAGGCAGGTCATCTGCGAGGAAGCCGCATAGCCGAGGTAGATCACGAGAACCGGCAGCTTCTGGCCGATGCGCCATGAGCGCCGGGCCGCCTGCTGCAGGCTGTAGACGTTGTAGCCCGACTGCATGAACACGATCGTCGGAAACTCCAACAGGTCGAGACCCGTCTTGACCAGCTCCGGGTTCGTGATCAGCACGTCGATGCCGCGGTCCAACTGCTCGGCGATCCAGTCCTCGCGGCGGGAGGCATCCACGCTTGCGCGCAGCACCGCCACCTTGAAGCCTTCCTGCTCCAGCAGCACCTTCAGGCGCGACGTGGTGTCGCGCGTGCCGGTGTAGACCGAATAGACCAGCGTCTTGCGACCCGCAGACTTCTCCTGCTTGCAGATCTCGATCAGCTCGCGCTCCTTGGGCATCACCTCCAGCTCGTTGAACTGAGCCGGAACGAAGGCCAAGGTCTGGCGCGTGCGCGGGTGCACCACCGCCTCCGACCGGAAGCAGCAATCCGGCCAGGCCAGCAGCACGTTGAGGACCACGCCGAGCAGCGTCGTGTCGCGCTTCGCCAGCGCTTCTTTCAGCGCTGTGGTCAGCCGACCTGACAGATCGCGATAGGCCGCGGCTTGCGCCGTGTCCATCGCCACCTCGCGGAACTCCTCGTCGTAGGGCGACAGCACATTGCCGCCGATGTCCTTCAACTTGAGGAAGACCGTGAACGGCAGCACGCAACGCAGCACGCCCTTCGGGCCGAAGCCCGGCGCCTTGACGGTGCGCACCGAAATCTTGTTGCCCTTGGCCGTCTTGTGCGCCGTGCCGGTGCTCTCGGAATAGATGTCCTTGAGGACGCCGTGATCGCGCATGAACGCCATCGCGGCCGAGGTCATGCTGCCGCTCTTGGTCGGGCGGTAGCCATCTTCGATCATTCGCCCCGGCAGGGCTCGGAACAGCAGGTGGAAAAGGTCGTCGCCGTAGCCGCCCATCAGCGTGCCGGTGAGCAGCAGCGTCTTGCGTGCCTTGGCCGCCAACACCCCCATCGCTTGGCCCTGTGCGGAGCCGCCGTTCTTGTACTCGTGCGCCTCGTCGGCGATGAGCAGGTCGAACGTGCCTTGCGGCAGGTAGCGCTTGATGAACTCGGACAGCTGGTAGCCGCCCTCGCCGAAGCCGAACTCCATGTTCGCCATCGCCCGCTCCATGCGGTGCGCTTGGCGATCCGAGAAGACCAGCTCGCCGTTGGCATCCATGAGGTTGATGAACTCGTGGATGTTGTCGCCGAGCATGGACGCCAGGAAGGAGTCGCCGAACTTGCGCATCAGCTTCTGCGCGGTGACTTCCCCGATGGTCGGGATGCGCTGCAAGGCTTTGAAGACGGCCGTGGACTGGTCGCTGGCGGACAGGCTCCTCGGTCGCATCAGCGTCCACAGCGGTGCGGCGCAATGGCTGCACCGGCGGCGGTAGTCCTCGGCTTCGAGTTCGACCGGGTTGATCGGCTCGCCGTCGAGGTTGGTGATGACCTGGCCGCAGTCCGGGCATGCGCCTACTTCGCCGTGCCGCGTGCGCCGCACGTTGAAGACGGGCTTCCAGTGGAAACCCATGCGCATCCGCACGCGCCCGAGCACGAAGAACTCCTGGCCGCGCGCCGGTACGCCCAACTGCTCGCGCAGCTTGATGAGCTTGACCAGCGTGTCCGGGCCGTTGAGCACCCAGACCTTGGCACCGGCCACCGTCTCCTGGATTTCGCGGCGCCACTTGTAGACCAGGTGGGGCGGCGACAGCACCAGAGTGCGGCGGTAGCCTTCGGCGTGCAGCACGGCGGCCGTGGCGATGCCGACGGTCGTCTTGCCGCAGCCCATCTCGCCATTGACGATCGCGGCGCGTTCGCCACGGTCGGCCAACAGCTCGGTGACGGCATGTACCACCTCGGCCTGCGCCTGGAACAGCTTGCGCTTGAGACTGGCCAGCACGAGCTGGCGGTGCGACCGGGCCTGGCCGGTGTAGACGGGAGGGGTGGCGCGGTTGAGCGAATCCAGCAGCTCGTCGCCGAACTCGGCGACGAAATCCTGAAGGCTCAAGGCCAAGGGAGAAGCGGCCGCTTCGAGCAGGTCGCCCTGGATGGGCGTGCTGTCGGCGGCGGGAACAACGTCGGTATCGAGGGACATGGTGATGCTCCAAAGAAAATGGGGCATGCACCTCCCCTGCGGGGCGATGGCATGCCCCGGGGTGGGAAGAGGGGAACGGCGCGAAGCCGCAGTGGAAGAACAGATCGACGGCGAACCGTCAGGGAACAGCGATCAGCGGATGGTCAACACCTCGCCGCAGGTCGGCGAGCCTGGTGTCATGTCCCAGGCACGGATGACCGGCACGAACTTGTCGGTCAGGATGCGCGTCTCGGCCACGGAGCCGTCGTCGCGTTCGGTGTATTCCGTCTGCAGCGTCTTCTCCTTGTGGGTGTCGCCCTTGACGACGAGCACGCGGCCCGTCTTGGACTTCACCACGCCGGAGATCGCGCCGGCAGCAAGCGCCAAGGCAAGATGCCAGTGCGACAAGGCCCGCGCCGGAGGCCGCAGCGATTGCTGCGCGGCGCCCAGGTGCGTGTCGAGCGTCGGCCAGAGCCCTTGCAGCCGGCCGACTTCATCGGCGAACTGCTCGGGCTCCATCGTCACGCGGTAGAAGTGCTCCGGCTCGGCCGGGCTGGCAGGCACCGTGTACGGCAGGAACGGCCATTCGACCGGCAGCTCCTCCGCTTCGGCGTCGCCTTGCCCGATCTGCAGCAGCAGCGCGCGCGTGGCTTTGACCGAATCCGATGCCTGGTCGCGCTGACGAACACGGCGGCCGAAGATCACCACCTGCTTGAACTGCGCTTCCACCGCGCGGTAGATGCGCAGATCGGCGAAGTGCCGGGTCAGCCACCCGACCAGCTCGGCATCGAGCACGTAGTGCGGCACGATGTAGATCAGCACGCCGCCGTACTGCAGCAGTGGCAGCGCCTTTTGATAGAACAGCTTTTCCAGCCGCGCGCGGCCCTGGCCCTGGTAGCCGACGTTGCCGTTGGTGTCCTTGGCCAGGTCGCCATACGGCGGGTTGAGCCACAGCAGGCCAAAGCTCTGCCGACTGATCAGCGTGTCCATCAGGTCGCCGTGGATGCAGCGATCGACCAGTTGCCGGGCGTGGTGCGCACGCTCGGCCTCGTACTCGACGGCGAAGGCCTGGACCTGCTCGCGCCCGAGGGCGTGCGCGGCTTCGGCGATCGCCACGCCTTCGCCGGCGCAGGGATCGATGATGCACAGCGGCCCGTTCGAGGATTCGGCGGGCGCCAGTGCGGCGAGTGCTCTTTCGAGCGTGGGTTCATCCGTGGGGAAGTACCCGTTCTTGACGAAGTTGCGGGCGAGCCGCGGGAACATGAGGGCCATGGGAATCTCCTGGCATTGAAGATGAAGGGATGCGGACATGCGCGCGTGCATGTCCGATGCGAAAACCTCAAGCCACCGCTTCGAGCGGTCGTGCCGAAGGGGTGCGGCTGGCGGGTGTGCCCGCGACGAGCGCGCCGCTGCGGATCAGGCCGCCCAGCACCTGGGTCAGCGTCGGCACGTCGATGGCGAGTCGATGGCCCTCCAGAGGTCCGAGGGCGAACGGCAGGCGCGTCAGCATCGACTTCGCCTGCAGCAGCTCCAGCACGGGTTCGCGCCAGGGATCAAGAAGCGGCAGCGGGCAGGTATCCCGCACCAGCTTCCACAGCCGGTCGAGCCGGTGCGTGGAATCGCGAGGCAGGAGCGCCAGCGCGCTGGCGTTGGCCTTGTCGGGCTTGACGCAGCGCCGATCGAACAGCCAGATGTTGGTCAGCGAGCCGAACAGCGTGCGTCGGTAGGCGCGTGCGCTGCGCTTTTCCAGGTTCTCGACGTTGCTGACGAAGATCGGAATGCTCGCGCCCTGCTCGGTGATGAGGTGGAACTGATCCAGTCCCTGTTCGTCCCGGCCCAGGGTAAGGCGGGCCAGGAATTCCTGGACGGCGGTGTCGCGCGCCCAGAGGGAGATGAAGACCAGGTTGCCGTTCTCGTCACCGACGACGCCATCGGCCATCAGGTCGGGGCATTCGTCGATGCGATAGAGCGTCTTAGGGGAAGAAGGTGCAGGCATGGTGATGTCCTCGAAGTGAGCGGAGACAGCACCGCCCGCGAGGGCAGTCACTGCCCCAGGGGGATGGAAGAAGACGCGGTGAGCGTCGTGGTGAAGAATCAGACCGTGCGTCGCAACGCGCCGTAGCCTTGAAGGTCTGGGCTACCTGGGCATGTTGTCGGCAACGCCGACGGACATGGGACATAGCCTGCGCTAAGGTGCGCGTGTCGCGGGAGCGGAAAACCGACCCGGCGCGCAACCCTGTTTGCTCTGGCGCATCGCCCGCGGCGCCGGAAGGACGGCCACAAAAGAAAACCGCCCCGGGGACACCGAGGCGGCAAAGATGACTGCTTGGCTCAGGGAGGAAAAGCCAGGGAGGTATGCAGTCGAACCGCAATTTTCGCGGCGGCAGCGAATTGCCGCATTAGGGTTACACCGAGCCAAACTGAACGTGGTGCGCTGGCAGCACAGCGCCGCCAAAGAAAAAGCGGACCATGCCGCGAGGCACGATCCGCTTGTGGGTCAGGCTTTGAGCTGACGCAGGCCATCCGCGAGCAGCCAAAGCGCCCGGTTGAGCCGGACGTTCTGGTCGATGCCCTGAACGGGTCGCGTGCGCTGCTGGCGCCCGTTGGCGGCACAGCCGGTCAGGCCGCCCTTGACAAGGTTCTCCTGAACCCGGTTGAAGACCGACCAAAGATCGGCACGGTTGTCGTCGAAACGACGAGGCCGCAGGATCTGCGTCTCCGTGATGGGCAAGGCCTTGCCCGACTCGTCGTACTTTAAGGTCAGCGCCGACCTGGCGAAGACTTCGGCCTCGCCGTCGTCGAGGGTGATGACGCGCATGGCGTCGCGCGAGTCCTGCACGCGCTCGAAGCCGTGCAGCACCTCGTAGGCGCCTTCGATCACGTGATCGGTGACGTTGCCCTTGTGGGGCACGCGCACGTCGGCGAAGGTGTCGCCGCACACCAGACCGTTGTGGCAGACGAATCTGAACATGCCCGCGAGCATCTGGTAGCTGCTGGTGCCGTCGTGCGAGTTGAGCAGGATGATCTCGTTCGCCTCGGCGCCGTTGATCTGGCTGGCGTGGCGAAGGCGCAGCATGTGCTTGGTGTAGTCGCGGCGATCCTCGTGTCGCACGCGGGTCTGGCACACCATGAACGGCTGGAAACCTTCTCTGCGCAGTTCGGTCAGCACAGCCGCCGTGGGGATGTAGCTGTACCGTTCGGAGCGGCTTTCGTGCGGGGTGTCCGCGAAGATGGATGGGGCCACGGTGCGAATCTGATCGTCCGACAACGGATGGTCGGCGCGCAGCACCGGGGAACGAGGGGCGAAGCGGGATGCGAGTTGCATGATGATCTCCTTGCGGAATGGAGCAATCGGCATCCAGCGGCCGAGGCCGGATGCGCGCGATTGCGTAGGACGAAGAAAAGCCCTGCTGAACAGGGCCTGATGAAAGGGATGAAGAAGTGCGCCGCGTGAAGGCCGGCCTATGGGTTCGGAACCGGCTCCCAGCCGCGGCTGTGCGGGTTGAAGCAAAGCGCTTCCTGGCCTTTGAGGATCGGCGTGAAGCCGTCGAGGAAGACGTGTCGCAGGTACAGCGCGCGGTAGGTCAGTGCCTGCCACGCCTGTTCTTCGCTCAGGCCGTTGGCGATGAAGTGCTCGCGCAGTTCGTCGTCGTCGGAAACCTCGTTGTTGGCCAACTGGTCTTCGACGAAGCGAAGCAGCTCGGGCGGCAAGGACGACATGAGGGTGTCCATGTTCGCCTCAGTCGGTGGCTGCATCGCCGGCCGCTTTGCGCGTCGGCTGCTGGTGGAAGGCATGCACCCTTGCGCGCCAGGTGGCGCAGCGCTGCGGCGCCATGTCGAGATAGCGCAGCGGGCACGAGTAGTAGTACGGGTGCTCGGCCTCGACCAGGAACTTGTAGCCCCATTCGCGGCCCTCGCTTTCCAGCAGATGGCAGCCGATCAAGGTGGCCGACTCGCCGGGTGCGAGACCCAGGACGCCGGCCTGCTTGGCGGTGACGCGCGCCACCGTCCACAGCACGTTGCCGACCAGCGTGTGGTCGATGACCTCACTGCGCGACCGCTCGGTTTCCTCGGTTGCGGTCAGCTCGCGGATCAACTGATCGCGCGTCAATCGAACGAATGTCCAGCCCATGGAATGACTCCTGTGAGAAAGGGCCGGAGTCCTCCCGCCGGGGAAGGAGCCCCGGCGGGTGGTGGAAAGCCGCAGGCATGCGGCGTGAAATGGCGATGGGATCAGACCCTGGTGAGGTGCCAGTCCTGGGACAGCGGAGCGAACTCGTAGCCCAGGTCGCCGAGGCGGTCGCGCTGCTGACGCAGCACGCGCCGATCCACGGTGGCATCGAGCTTGACGACATCGCCCAGCGGCCAGAGTGTGCCGAACAGCGCCGCGTCGCCGTCGTCGTCCGCATGGGCCGTAGCCTCGGCAGACGCAGCAGCCGGCTCGCTGCCGAACGGCGTGGTATCGACCAGCGGGTCGCGCGAGCTGCGCGCCTTCTTCCGGCCGGCCGCCTTGGGGGCGGTCGTCGGCGTCGGCGTGGCGGTCTGCGCTTCCTCGTCGATCGGATCGACTTCCTGCGGACTCAGCCGGCGGGCGTCGTCACGGCTCAGGGCGTCGATGTTGGACAAAGTCATCCCACCCAGGAGGGCGCGGATCTCAATGACCATGCGGCCGTTGGCGGTGTACGTGGACGGGCGAATCTCCGCGATGGCGAAATCGCCCTCGTACTTGCCTTCGGCGTACTGGTCGAGTTCGGCGTTCTTCACGACGAACTCGCCGATGGAGGTCGCAAGGCGCCCGACGTTGAAGTCGCCGTTACGGCCGTGGATGGTCTTGATGGCCAATTGGCCGGGAATGGTGATCATGAAGAACTCCTGCGGACGAAGCTGCGATCACGCACACGGCCGTCATGGCGACGGTCGCATGCGCACGCGAGTGGGAAGAAGACAAGGCCCCAGGGGACGGGGCCTTGCGGATCAGAACGACTCGGCAACTTCCAATGCAGGCGCATCGGCAGTGGCTTCGTCGGCAGCTTCGGCGGCGGGCCTGGCGGGCTCGAACGCAGCGGCTTGCGGCTCAGCGAACGTCGCGGGGACATCCGTGTTACGCACGTCGCGTTCGTCGCGTTCGTCGCGCTGGTCGGCATCGGTCGGCTTGGGCTCGGCCTTGTAGACGAGCTTGCCGTCGACCTTGATCCAACTGACGAACAGCAGGCGGGCCTTGAAGCTCACCCCCTGCTCGCCGGCACGCTTGCCCTTGGAGTAGGTGAAGGTGTCGGCCCACAGGTCGCCCAGACGGAAGCCGATCATCACTTTCTTCTCGGCATCGACCGCTTGGATGCAGCGGCGCACGAGGTGCTGCGCTTCGGAGCCCGAGACGCGCGTGTCGAAACGCACGTAGGCCACGTCATCGCTGGGGCCGTTGAGCGCCGCGATGTCGCAGGCCAGGAACGCATCGCCTTTCTTGGGCTTCACTTCGCGGATGCGATTGAGATACCCGAGTCCGGTGATGTGCAGGTCGAAGTAGGACTTGTCGGTGGAAGTGGTCATGGTGAATCTCCTGAGAACAATGAGGCGGAGACACACCCGACCCAAGGCGGGGAAGGTGTGGAACCCCCGCGTGGGTTGAAGGAACAGCTTGGGTGGCATCACCATCGGGAGAACCGATGGCTGTTCGCGCTGGGATGCCGGAGCGAACTGGTTGATCAACGCGGTCGGAACCGCGTCGCAGTCTTGAAGATCGAGACTGCCTGGGCATGCTGCTGACGGGCGTCAGCGGAACATGGCGGCAGCGTGGCGCCAGGCGCGCGCCCGCGCGAGCGGCAATCGGCACAGGCGGCTGTCCGCATTAGTGGCACCCTCTCGCCACCGGGTTGGGCAGGTACTGCCGCTTGCGGACCAGCATCTCGAAGGGCTCGCCCGCGCGGCTGGCGGTATCGAAGTCCACCACCACGAAGCCCGGTTCGATGGGCCGGTACTCCAGCCAGTGGATCGGCACTTGCCAGTGCTCGGCGCAGTCGCGCACGAAGCGCAAGGTGGCTTCCACTTCTTTTCCGGTGTTGGCGAAGCAGACGACGGCATCTGCGGGCAGGCCGCCGTTGGCTTGCAGCACGCGCCAGAGCATGTACGCGCTGGTGCGGCCGCCGCTGAAGCTGATGCAGGTCGGTTGCTCGATCTTGAACGGGTCTCGCATGCAGGCGTCACCAGGCGGTGGCACCGGCAGATGCCGGCGTGAGCGGCCCGAGCCGGACTGGAGACGAGCGCGTGCGATGCGGCCATGGGCCGCGGCACGAGATAAAGAGAAGCCCCCGTGAAGGGGGCTGGGAAGCAGTACGGTCAGTGGCCGGCCGGTGCAGCGGATACCGCCTGCATCGACAGGTGCGTGACCGTGGCCGACACTTCGAGGTCGTCCTCGCTGTGCAGGATACGGGTGAGGACCCGTTCCTGCAGGGCGAAGAACTCGCCGAAGTCGTCGCCGCCGAATTCGGCGCGCGCCAGTTCCCACCAGTCGTCGAACGCATCGACATCGGGGTTGCAGCCCACGGCGTAGGCGATGGTCTTGCGCCGCCCATCGGGCCGGCTCTCGCCGTGCTCGGCCATGAAATACACGCCCTGGTCCTTGACCAGGATGACGCGGCACTGGTTGGCCGCCGCCTCGGCAAGCACGGGCCGAAGCTCGGTGCCTTTGAATCGAACAGTCATGGAAGTGGTCTCCAACGGTGAAGGAAGAAGGTTTCCCGCCGCGAGGACGGGAAGCCGCTTGGGGACGTGAGGGGATCAGTGCTGGACGGGCTTGCGACCGGACAGGCGCTGTACGCGGATGAGGCGCCAGCTCCCGTCGTCGATCAGCCGCTCCAGCACCTGGCCCAAGGTGTCGAAGAACACTTCATCGACCCGCTCGACCAGCTCGCCTTCGCGATGCAGCTCCACCGCGTAGGTGTCGAGGCCGCGTTCGTAGAGCACGGTGACGCGCCCCTGGAACTTCGCCGAAGCGACGGTGAAGCCGATGGCCGGCGGCGTGGCGATGATGTTGCTGGGGCTCGGATCGACCACCGTGAAGTCCCGCGCGCCGGCATCCACCAGCAGGTGCGTGATGCGGCGGAATCCATCGGGCGCGGGCAACTGCTCCAGTTGGTGGATCAGCTCCTGCAGCTCGGGGCACTGCGGCTCGGGGATCGGCAGCTTGGCCGGCGCGGAACCCAGGATGAGCCGCTTCACCGTGTACGGCTGGCCGTCGGCGGTGAACTCAGTGCTCTCCTCGGGCGTATCCGCGCGCAAGCCGTCGAAGCGGCGCCGCGCATACGGTTCGACCTGCACCTTGGCGCCTTCGTCGGGCACGTCGGTGACGAGGGCCTTGTCGAGCACCGCGAACTCGGCCCGCCCCGTCTTGACGACGATGGCCTCGTCGGTGGTGGCGATGACCTTGCCCTCGAAGGGCTTGGGATCAACGTGGAAGCCCAGCGTCGAAACCTTGGGCTGGCCGTCGAAGATGTTGAACTTGAAGCTGCGGACGTTGGAAGGCACGTGGCCGCGAACCAGCGTCGGCATCTGTGCGCGGATGGCTTGGGTATCCATGGAAGACTCCTTGTGGCAACCAAGGGACTTCCGCCCGCAAGGGAGGTGTGTCCCTTGGGGGTGAGGTGGATGGACGCGACATGCGCCCGGAGAAGGAATAGCAACCAGCACGGCGAACCGTGCCGCAGCCTCGAAGGTCTCGACTGCCTGGGCATGCTTGCCGGCAACGCCAGCGAACATGCGAGCAGCGTGCGTCAGGCGTGGGCCAGCGACGCGGGGGAATCGGCACTGCGCGTCCACCGGCTTCGTCCAGAAAGAATACGAGCCCCGCGTGGGGGCTCGAAAGGTGGTGTCAGTCGTCGTAGATCGGCAGGCCGTCCAGCACCTGCGCATCGGCATCGAAGACCAGCATGCGCACGTCGGCGAGCGCGGCCAGGTGCAGCACGTGCATGAGGGATTCCGGCATGCCCTTCTTGCGATGCTCCTGCATCAGCCGCTTGGCCGTGATGCCTTCGACCACACGCAGGTTCTCGTCGGTCCAGGGCGTGGCGATCAGCTTCAACCCAATGGCCGGGCTGTACGGGATGCGGAAGGCGACGAACAGGAACAGCGTCGGCGTGGCGATGTCCGCCAGCTCGGCGAGGAAGCGATGCGCGTCGACGTCGAGGTGCGCGCTGCTGATCTCCCAGCACCGGCTGTAGTAGCCGGTCTCGAAGCGCAGGCGCTGCACGACTTCGCGGGCTGATTCCTCGGAGTAGGTATCGCCCACGTGCAGCGGCTTGCCTTCTTCCTCGGCCATGACGGCATAGACCACGTCGCGGGCGAGGCCGTGACTGCGGCATTGCGCTTCCAGCTCGGCAGGCACGGCCTGGTCTTCGGTGATTAGCGCGAAGTCGTCCGAGAAGACACAGCTACGCCGTTCGATCTGGCTGTCCGGTAGATTCGACTGCGAGGGATGCAGCGGCAGGTAGGTCAGTGGGCAGTCGTCATCGTAGGAGATGGCGAGCAGCCGCTCGACCGACAGGCCATCGTAGCCGCGGATAAAGGGATTGTTGTTCGAGTAGGACATGGGATTTCTCCAGCAGAGGATGGCCGAGGCGATCCCCTGCTGGGGATTGAACCCCAGCGGGTGGATAAAGTGGCAGCCGGTCAGTCGGCAGCGGTAGAGGACGGGTCGCCCAGCGCCTTCAACAGGTCGAGCAGGCCGCCATTCGCAAGCTGGTACAGGCGGTTGTAGTCGTCGCCGGTCGGCGCCTGCTCCAGGCGATCCAGCCGCGCATCCAGGTTGAGGATGCTCTGGTGCACGTTGCGGGCGATGCTCAGCGCGGAAGGTTTTCCGGCCGGCTTAGGTGCATCGAGCACCGAAAGGACTTCAGCGGGCGATGGGTAGCGGCAGTCGGGTCCGTACTCGACCGGGAACACCTCGCGCCCGGTCAATCCGGTATTCGGGGTTCCGCTGCTGACATGCAGCACATACTCGTCGGGCACATCATTGCCGGCGTAGTCGAGCACCACGATGCGCGGCTTGCGCACGTCGGCCGGCCAGCCTTCAAGGATGACCGCATCGATGTCGTCGTCGGTCACGAGCAGACCGATGGAAAAGTCAGGGGACATGAATCACTCCTTTCAAGAAAAGGAGGGACATGGCCCCATGCAGGGACGCATGTCCCTCGTGGGGTGGGAAGAAAAGAAGAACGTCGGCAGGCCGCAGCGCGGCTCACCAGCCGTTGTAGTTCAGCGTCAGGTCGGCGACGACCTTGCGCCGTTCCAGGTCGAGGCCGCCCAGGTCGGACAGACCCTCGAAGCCGCAACGCTTGAGCATCGCCCCGCCCTCGCGGGCGTTGTAGAAGCTCACCATCGCGGACAGGAACATCCGCTGGCCGCTGCTCAGGACGCCGAGGGCATCGTTGAGCATCAGCAGCTTCGGCCGCAGATCCCACTTGGTGGTGGCACGCTGCAGGCCTTCGCGGGTGCCGTCGCCGAACCATTCGGCTCCGGCGATGTCGACGCCGCGTTTCCACGCCTCGAAGAAGGCTTGGGGCGCGGCGGCGAAGTGCTGGTGTTCCAGCTCGATCTGATCAAGTACCTCTTGAGGCAGGGCACGGTTCATGACATGGGCTCCTGGTGGTTGGACATCACGGGTGGAGGCGCTGCTGCCAGCGGCCCGTTTGCAGGGCGTGCTCGGCGGCGTGGTGCGAGCGGAAGTAGCTGACCGACTCCCGCGAGACCGGGCCGTCCGCATCGGCGGTGCCGATGTAGTGGCCGGCTGCGCTGCACAGCACTTGCAGGGGCAGGCGCTTGCCGACGCAGGCCAGGGCCTGGTAGCCGATGGATTCGGCTCGGGCCTGTTCAGCACTCAAAGGTGCCGATGCGAGCGCAAGGGACATGGTTTTCTCCTGTTGGTTGAAGACCGGGAGCACCACGCCCTGACGGGAGCGGATACCTCCCGAAGGGTTGAACATGAAAAGCACCCGCGTCGTGGCGACGCGCGTCCGCGGTGGTCGGTGCGAAGCGGACTGGATCGGTCAACGCGGCGAACCGCGTTGCAGCCTTGAGGACCGGGGCTGCCAGGGCATGGTGCTGACGACCGTCAGCGACACATGCGGGAAGAATGAAAGCGCGGCGGCACTCCGTCGCTGATCAAACGGAACCGAACGCCGTCCAGTTTGGGCCGAGCGCTGGCAAGAGCAGCGATGCACGATTCCGTTCGCCCACGACAAAGGCGCCGAAGCCTCGCAAGGCTTCGGCTGGAGAGAAATCAATCCACCTGTGGGCTGCAAGCAGGCCAGGCCATCGTCAAAGCCATTCGCTGCGTCAGCAATCTCACCCGGCCCGTTTCGTGGCTGGGGCCGGCATCCTCTGGCGTGTATCCACACACAAAGGGAACCCGTTGTTCCGCCGGCGGGCACCGGCACCGAATACCGTCGACCGCAAACGGTCTCCTGACACCTCGCAGCCTTGCGGGCCAAGGCGTCAGGAGACCGCTCGCGGATGGACGGAAGCACGTCGATCAGCGGAATCGCGGCGAGCGCGATTCGATGGAACAATGACCTTCTCGCCCTGCCAGCCGTGATCGGCCCGTGCAGGACGCGCACACCGTTGCAGAAGGGAACGCGCGCTGGGGAGTCCCGCGAGGCGCGGGAGGTTTGCCCCGCCGTCGGCAGCAGCCGGCGTGGCAGAGGGAGATGGGGGCGTCAGTTCGCCCTGGGGCGCCGACGCGGTGGGCCTGATGCACGGCTGGATGCGCCGCGCTTGCCTGCTCCGGTATCTTCGACCGGCTGCGTGCCCTTGCAGTCCGGGTAGCGGCTGCAAGACCAGAACGCGCCGCTCCTGCCGCTGCGCTGGCGCATCGGTGCGCCGCACTGCAGGCAGCTCGGTGCGGGCGGCAGTTTGAGGTTCAGCGTGGCGCCGCGGTACTGCTGCACGAGCTGGGCGACCCAGCTCGATTGCTTGGCGATGAAGGTGTCCAGCGTCATCTGGCCGACCTCGATCATGTCCAGCGCCTGCTCCCACACCGCCGTGGTGCCCGGGTCGGCGATGGCCGCAGGCACGGCGTCGATCAGCGTGAAGGCGGCATCCGACGCGCGGATGGACCGACCCCTCTTCAACAGATAACCGCGGGCCAGCAGCCCGCTGATGATGTTGGCGCGCGTGGCCTCGGTGCCAATGCCCGTGGTGTCCTTGAGCTTCTGCTTCAGGCGCGGGTCGGTCACGAGCTTTGCGACGCCCTTCATGGCCTTGACCAGCTCGCCTTGCGTGTAGGGCTTGGACGGCAGCGTCTTCAACGCCTTCAGTTCGACCTGGCCGACCTGGCAGGCGGCACCTGCCTGCAGCGCCGGCAACACCTGTCCGCGCTGTGCATCCTCACCGTCACCGTCACCGTCACCGTCCTCGGGCTCAGGCGCCGCCAGCACCTGGCGCCATCCGGCCACCGCGATCTGCTTGCCGACCGCCACCAGCGACTGCCCGCCGCACGTGAGCTGCGGCACCGTCCGGTCGAACTCGTGGTGCGGCAGGAACTGCGCGAGGTAATGGGCGCGGATCAGCCGGTAGACGGCCAGCTCCTTGTCGCTCATCGCCGAGAGATTGGCCGGCTCCAACGTCGGAATGATGCCGTGGTGCGCCGTGACCTTGCCGTCATTCCAGGCCCGCGAACGCTGCTGGCGGTCCAGGCGGTCGATCAGCGGCCGCAGACCGGGATCGGTCTTGACCAGGCTGTCGAGGACGGCCGGCACCTCGGCCAGCATGCTCTCGGGCAGGTAGCCCGAATCCGAGCGCGGATAGGTCGTTGCCTTGTACGTCTCGTACAGCGCCTGGGCAATGTCCAGCGTCTCCTGCACGTCGAGGCCCAACTGCTTGGAACACACTTCCTGCAAGGTGCCGAGGTCGAACGGCAGCGGCGGGCCTTCGCGAACGCGCTCGGTCTCTACCGACAGCACCTGGGCGGTGCCGGCCGCGCGCAGGCGTTCGGCGGCCTGCTGCGCCACCGGCTGCTGCAAGCAGCGGCCGGCGTCGTCGGTGCTGCCCTGTGGCGGCGTCCAGCTTGCAACGAAGGACTGGCCTGCATGCGAGAGCGCGACCTCGATGGCCCAGAACGGCACCGAGACGAAGCGTGCGATCTCGCGATCACGGTCCACGACCAGCTTGAGCGTCGGCGTCTGCACGCGCCCGACCGACAGCACGCCGTTGTAGCCGGCCTGGCGGCCCAGCAGCGTGAACAGGCGGCTCAGGTTCATCCCGATCAGCCAGTCGGCACGCGATCGGGCGAGCGCGGAGAAGTACAGCGGCAGTGTCTCGGCGGACGGCTTGAGCGTGCCCAGGGCCTTGCGGATCGACGCATCGTTGAGCGCCGACAGCCACAGGCGCTGGATCGGGCCGCGGTAGCCGCACAGCTCGATGATCTCGCGGGCAATCATCTCGCCCTCGCGGTCGGCGTCGGTCGCGATCACCAGTTCGCCCGCCTTGGCGACGAGCTGCTGCACGACCTTGAACTGCGCCGCGGTCGCCGCCTTGGGCTCGACACGCCAACGCTCGGGAAGAATAGGCAGTTGCTCGATGCCCCAGCGCTTGTACTGCTCGCCGTAGCCTTCGGGCGGAACCGCTTCGACCAGATGACCGATGCACCAGGTCACGACGACACCCGCACCGCTGTAGCAGCCGTTGCCGCGTTGGCCGGCGCCCAGCACACGGGCGATGTCCTTGCCCTGGGACGGCTTCTCGCACAGGAACACGCGCATGAAGCCTCCTTGGAAGTGTGCGGTCATCGGATGGCCCCAGCTTGGCCGGGCCAGCGGATGACGGCAGCAAGGAAGCCGATTGGCGCAGACACCGCTTTGTGATCGGCAGGCGATGCGTTGCCGCAGCGGCATGCGCGAAGCCGCAACGGCTGGCGCAGCGGGAGCGTCGTTTCGGGAGGGCGGCTGGAACCCGGTGGAACACCCTGGAGCTATCCCCTGGGGATAGCTGGTGCATGGCGGGCGTCTGACGGTTGCTACAGCCGCCCCCTGCGGGGAATCAGCCCTTGGCCTTGGTTTCCTTCGACGCCTTCGTCCCCTTGGTCTCCTTCGGCGGCGGTACTGCGGCCTCGGGTTCCAGCGTCCTGGCGCTGAGGGTCACGGCCTGGATGCGGTACGGCAGAATGCCGATGCGGCGGGCCTCGATCTTGAAGGTCGTGCGCTCGTTGTCGTCGGCGTCCTCCCACTCGTCCTTCACCGTGCGGCCTTCTACCAGCACGCGCATGCCCTTCTGGTACAGGTCTTTCCAGTGGTCGGCGTCGCGGTGCCACAGCTCCACCGGCGCCCAGAAGCCGCCGCGGTCCTCGAATTCACCGTCCTTCTTTGGGATCGGGTTGTCGAAGTAGACGTTCAGGCGCAGCAGCCGGCGCGGCTCGTCGTTGCCGTTAGGGAATTCGCGATAGTCCGGCGCGGAACCGATGTTGCCCTCGCCGACGAAGTGCGTGCTCATGGAGACTCCTTGGGGGTGGTGGATGGAACCGACGCGGCATGCCCGTGGACACGTCGCAGGTAAGCCGCTTCGGCCTGCGCGGCCTTGCTGGCGCACTCCTGGGCCTGGCGGCCCAGCGTGTGAAGGAGGCTGATCTGCATGTTCAAAGCGATGCGCTGCAGCTCCATCGCGTACAGGTCGTCGATCAGCGAGGCAGGCGTCGCCGGGCGGTCGAGCAGCGATTCCCACAGCGCCACGCCCATGGAAGAACGGTCGTGGTTGCGCCAGCGCAGGAAGGTCGTGCCTGCGCCAGTGGTCTGCTGGGCCAGTTGCACGTCGAGCAGCGAGAAGGGGTAGGCCCGCGCCTGTTGCAGCACGCGCCGCTGCGCCAGCCCGATTAAGTCGTCGCGCAGCGCCGTGCACTGGTTGGCCCAGGCCTCCAGACTCCCCTTACCTTTAAAAGGCTGTAAAAGGCCTTTTAGGTAGGAGCCGTGTTCCAGGCGCTGGAAGTCCGCCTGTTCCAGCGGCAGGAAGCGCGCCGGTTGGCCGGTGGAAGACGATGCTGTCATGCCTTCGTGCCTTCGCCGTCATGGTCGTGGTCGTCGTCCGCCACGTCGGCTGCGCCAGCGCTGGGTGCGGCATCCGCGGCTGTACCAGGCTTGCCCGACCGCCGTGCGATCGGTGGCGCAAAGCGCGAGCGGCGCGTGCCTTCGAGCACGTCCTGCGGCAACTCGCCGAACTTCTCCAGCGCCGCCCGCGCCACCGCGTTCTTCGAGGCGAAGTCGTCGCGCGTCGCGCCGGAGTAGCGGTACTGCTGTGCCAGCGAGAACAGGCTGCGCAGCGCATGCGCGCCGTCGTTGAGCCAGCGTTCCAGCGTGCTGCGGTCGATCAGCGCGGTGTGGTGGGCGAGGATCAGCTTGCGGGCCAGGTCGTCGTAGTCGGCCAGCAGGTACACCGCCATGAAGCCGAGCTGCGCATTGACGAACAGCGGCAGCTTCACGGGCTGCACGTTCATGTTCTCGCCCAGCGACAGCGCGGGCGGCACGTCGGCCAGCGCCTGGTCCACGTGCTCACGCAGCGCCTGCAAGCTGTCCTTGGTCTGCGTCAGCTTGTCCTCGATGCGCAGCATCCAGAAATCCGAGTAGGGATCGTCCTGCTCGGCGCCGCGCTTCATCTTGTTCATCACGCTGATGTATCCGTTCAGGCCGATGATCCCGGGCCGGCCCTCGGCAGGCGCTCGGCCATGCCAGATGCGTGAAGCGTGGTGGGTGTGCAGCGTCAGCGACATCGCGCTGCGCAGCGATCCGAGATTCAACTGCAGGGGCGGCTGGGATTCATTGGCCATGGTGACGACTCGCGGTACGGGAACGAGCCGCCAGCATCGGCATCGCCCGGAAGGGCGTCAGTCAACAAACCGCAGCGGGTGCGCTCCCGGTTGTCGCCCCGGAAGGTCGCGTGTTCCGTCTATCCCCAGGGGATAGGTCCGCGCCGGGCTGCGACCGTGCGACGCATGACAGAACCGAAGCCGATGCCTGGAAGGCTTCGTGTCCCAGCTATCCCCTGGGGATAGCTGCTCAGGAATCGCCCAGGGTTGAACGCAGTTTCGCCAGGTAGGCCCGCGCTGCCTCGCGGCCAGGGCCGTTCGGCGCGGGCGGTGGCGGTGCAGACGGTGCCGGTGCGGCTGGCCGTGGCGGCGGCGCAGGCGGCGTCGATGGCGAACCGCCTTCGCCGGCCCAGGCCTTGAACTCGCCGCGGATCGCCTTCTGGATGATGCCGAACAGATAGCCGGCCGGGTTGCGTACCGCGCTGTTGCGGCAGCGCGCATCCCATTCGTCCAACACCGCCTGCCGCAGCGACTCGTCCACCTGCTGCAAGGCCACCATCGCGCCGCTTTGCTGCTCGTCCTTCAAGCGCAGCAGGCGCTCGGGCAGGCGCAGGTGCTGCAACGACTTCGCGCGCGGTACTGTACGTACTTGATTTATACGATCCATACGTACAGTACGGTCCTCCTTCGGATTCCGAAGTGAGCCGTCTGGCGCGGATTTCAGCCCTGCTTCGGATTCCGAAGACGGGCCTTCGAGATTCCGAAGCAGGCCGTCCTGGCCTTCTTCGGATTCGTGATCCACAGGCGCTTGTGGATAACTCGCGTCCGCCCATTCGTTGCGCGCCATGCGCTGTGCCAGCACCTGCAGCCGCGTGGGCAGCGTGCGGCCGTTGAGCATCGGGTCTTCGGCGATCTCGCGCAGGGTGTTCATGCCGACGATCTGCACCGCCTTCGCCGCATGGGTCAGCGCCTGGCCGACCAGGCCGAGGTAGTCGGGGTCGAGCTGCATCGCCTCGAAGGGTGTCAGCGGTTCGTCGTGCAGCATGTAGAGGTTGCTCAGGATGCGCCCGGTCTTCGGGTCGCGGCGCCGTCGCACCAGGCTCAGCCAGCGCGTCAGCCGCAGCAGCGTCAAGGCGCGCGCCACGGTCTCGTGCGAGGCCTGCGCCGCGCAGGGCATCGAGGCGAGGTAGGGGCGAAGCTGGTCGTAGGTCGGGAACGCCGTCACGCCGTCGCTCTGGAGCTGCAGGCGGAGCACCTGCCAGGCGTTGCGCTCCAGCGGCGTCAGGCGCCGGTCGAGGAACAGCGCACGCGGCACGCTCTCGTGCCGGTTGCCGCTGTAGAGGAAGCCGTCGCTGACCGGCGCGGCCGGCGATGCAGCAGCAGCGCCGCGCGGGGCTGGCGGTGTCGGTGGTGCCCGTGGCACCAGTTCCCGCAGCGCGTCGTCGAACAGTGCCGACAGCGCCACGGGGCCATCGCGCCGGGGTGCGCCGCCGGTCGCCATGGCCTACACCAGCCCCTGGTCGATCCAGTTGCGTATCGCCGACCAGATCACCGACATCGGCAGGTTCAAGGTCTCGGCCAGGTCCATGGTCAGCGTCAGCATCGCCACCTCATCGTCCAGCGCGATGCCGCGCTCCATGACGCCGGCCTTCCACTGCTTCCACAGCGCCGTGTCCTGCGCCTCGTCCAGCACCGGATGCCGCCCCTTGCGCTTGGGCAGGCCGAGGATGTCGCGGCGCAGGGCCACCTCCTGGTGCGTAAGCCCGTAGAAGCGGCTGACCATCTCCGTGCTGGCGCCCAGGCGCAGCATGCGGTCGACCGTCGCGATCTCTCGCTCCACGTCGTGCACTTGGCTCAGCAGCCGCTTCAGCACATCGCGGTTCACCGACACCGAACACCACGACACCGTGGCGTTCACCAGCATGCTCACGAGTTCGGGGTGCTTGAGCGCGTCCAGCTCCTCCTCGCCGAAGCCCATCGCCTTGCAGCGCCGCAGTTGCCCATTGCGCAGGTCGTGCAGCGCCTGTGCGATGACGGCCTGGTTGAGCGGATGCGGTGCCGACATGATGGCCTCTGCTCAGGCGCCGTGGCGGGGGTTGCTGGAGGCCGCGCCGGTCTCCAGATCCAGCAGCCGGCGCGCCATGCGCAGCAGCCGGAACAGCTTTACCAGCCCGGCATCGCTCAGGCGCGGATATGCGCCGCCGCCATGCAGCAAGGCCGCCAGGTCGTCGGCCAGCCGGGCGCCATCGAAGCCGGGGGCGGGTCGGGGCGCGGCGCACAGCGCATGCAGCAAGGTCAGCACCGCACACGCGAACGGAGGCAATGCGCGCACCGCCGGGGGCGCCACGCAGACGAAGCCCATGCCGCCTTCGCTGGGTTCGACCTGCCCGGCCACGTCGGCTTCCTCGGCGATCTCGCGCGCGAACTGCGCGATGTGCACCCGCAGCCGATCCGGCACATCCAGGCCGGGCTCGATGTACCAGACATCCGAGATGGGGTAGAGCCCGCCCGCCTGCACAGGGATCGCGCGCAGCGCGTCGGCCTCGAAGTCGGGCAGCTTGTCGCCCATCTGATCGGCCACCATGCGCTGGATGGATTGCAGGCGTTCGGTGGTCGGGGCCGGGGACACGATGTGACCCTGCAGGCGTTCGTCATCCTGCTGCATGCCCTTGTCGCTGGCGGCCGGCGTGGAACCGGCCTGCGCAGCCTGGCCAGGGCCAGGCTCCGACGACTGCACCGAGGGGCCGGGCGGCAGCGAAGGCGGTGACGGTGGTCGCGGTGGCCCGGCCGGCACCGCAGGTCTTGCCGCCTGCAGCGGCGCAGGATCGCTGGTCAATGCGCGCTGCCGGCTCTCGCTGTCGTCGATTTCCAGGCTCAGCGTGTCGTAGTCCGCTTCCAGCAGCTCGGCCATCTGGCCGACCAGCTCGTCCTGCACCCGCTGCGGTGAGAAGTTGTCGGGCTGCGTGTCGAACTGCGCCAGCACGTCCTGGAACAGCGTAGCGAAGTCCATCGACAGGTTGCGCCTCAGGGCACGCCGCTCCCAGGTGCGTTCGCAGGCCTTGCGCAGCACCGCGAGCCGTTCCACCTGATGCCGGCCGAGCCCGCCGTACAGCAGCGTGGGGATCGCCGGGAGCAGGTAGTGCACGGCGTCCTGCATGCGGCTGATGTGCGACTGCGGCAGCGGGAAGCCATCGGCCGTAAGCCGCCGCGCCAGCTCGCTCTGCGACAGCGGCTGGCCGCTGTCCCGCCCCATTTCCTGCTCGTAGAACTCGCGCGCCTTCTCCACGCCCAAGGCCCGCTCGATGAAGCTGAGCCCGCCGCGCAACTCGTTCTCGGCCAGGTGCCCGGTCAGCATCACCACTTCGCCGCGCTGCGGCCACGGGCGGAACAGGCAGGGGATGCGGAAGAACCGTTCGTCTTTCGTCTCGCTCCACAGCTCGCGCAGGATCGCCAGGCGCGTGTTGCCGCCGTTGCGGATGATGTAGTGCGGTTCGCCGGGCCGGCGCGTGATCGCGGGCGGCGCATCGAGCCCGCGTTCGCGGATCGAGGCCTTGATGTCCTCGTAGGCCGGGTTGCGCGTCACGCGCGGGTCGTGGTCGTAGTGGCGCAACTGGTCCAGCGTCACCACCATCGGCGTGTCGGCGATGGGGTCGCTCAGGGCCGCGACCGAAGGGCCGTTGCGCTCGAAGCCCGAGGCCAGCAGATTGGCGGCCATGTCCTGCGGCGTCAGGTCAGCCACGGCCATTCTCCTGAGATGCTGCAACACCCTGGGCCGCCTGTCGGTCGGCGCGGCGAAGCTGCGCACGGGCGTTGCGCTCGGCGCGGTGGTCGCTCGCCGTCGAGCTGGTGTAGATCGGCGCGCAGCCTTGCTTCGTGAACAGCAGGTGCCCGCCGCGGGTGCGCACCACCTTCCAACCTTCTCCCAGGGCGAACTCGATCAGCCCTCGCAGCCGCTTGTGGCCGCGGGCCAGGTCATGTGCGCTGGCCATGGCCGGCCCCTCCCGCGTCGCCTCGGCCGGTGACGAGCGCAAAGCGCTCCTGCCACGCCGGGAACAGCTCGCCGGCCAGCGCGCGCATGGTCTCCAATGCGGCAGGTGCCGTGCGGCCCGCCGGCTGGCGGTATTCCACCCGATGCACCGGCAGTCCGCGCGTCGCGGCGCGCTGATAGGCTTCAATCGCCGGCACGTCGGTGTCCAGCACGCGCACGCCAGGCTGCTCCTGGAATACCTGACGCAGCGCCTGCTGGATCAGCCGCGCATTCGACGACACCGGATGCACGCGGTTGATGAGCAGGTGCAGCGGCGGCGGCTCGATGCCGAGGTGGCGGTACGGCGCGATGTCCTCGATGAGTTGCAGCGTGCCGCGCCGCAGCTCGCGCGCCGCGAGGATTTCCGGCGTCACCGGCGAAAGCGCCAAGTTCGAGGCCAGCACCGCCATCTCCAGCAGCACGCTGCGCGCGCCCTGGGTGTCGATCAGCAGCAGGTCGTAGTGCGGCGCCAGCGTGGGCAGCAGGTGGCGCAGCCGCAATCTGCCATCGGGCGCGTGCAGCAGCAGCGTGTTCAGCTCGCCGCGGTCGTCGTTCGAGAGCACCAGGTCAAGCCGCTCGATCGCGGTGCGCGACACCAGTTGCTCGGCGCGCTGCTCGTTGTAGGCCAGCATCTCGTAGATGCCGGCCGGCGCGCGCTCGGCCAGCGTGAAGTAGCTCGACAGCGTGGGCTGCACGTCCAGGTCCAGCAGCAGCACGCGCAGCCCGGTGTCGGCTGCGAAGCCGCCCAGGTTGGCCGCCGTCGTGGTCTTGCCGACGCCG
The DNA here is from genome assembly GCF_902859695.1 of Achromobacter ruhlandii. Classification (GTDB taxonomy): domain Bacteria; phylum Pseudomonadota; class Gammaproteobacteria; order Burkholderiales; family Burkholderiaceae_B; genus Achromobacter; species Achromobacter ruhlandii. The sequence goes on along the minus strand of NZ_CADIJL010000005.1, from coordinate 115,280 downwards.
CCCTTGGTCGAAATGATGGACACCACCTGCATGGGCCTCTCCCGGTTGAATGGCATGTACCGAGGAAAAGCGTCAGGCGCGCTCATCGAGGCGATCGGCGATCCACTGCTCGACCTCCGCCGAGTCCCAGCCCACGGCGCGCACGCCCAAGCGCAGCGCCTTGGGGAACTTGCCTTCTTTCATCAGGCTGTAGATGTGCGCGCGCTTGAAGCCGGTTTTGGCCTCGACTTCGGCGCGACGCAGGATGCGGTGCTCGGCCGGCACTGCCGGCGCGGTGGTCTGCGAAGACATGAGAGACACTCCTTGACGCTCACTGGCGCTGTTCGGAAAGTGCCTCGTATTCAATACACCGCGGTCGCCGAAATCACTGCAATTGCAGAAGCAGCGACTGCAATTGCAGTGCGCCGCATCGGCATCATGCTGGCCGCGTCGTCAGCGCGACGCCTCCAGGTGGCGCCGCGCCTGCGCGAGCTTGCTCCACAGCGTCCGCTCGCTGAGACCCGGCCGCCCCTCATGGTGTGCGATCAGCGCGCTGACCACGGCATCCATGCTGCGGAACGACGAATAGGCCGCGCCTGACGGCGAATTGCCCAGCAGCAGCGTCAGCAGTCCGCCGATGATGTTGAGGTAAGTCGTCTCGCTGCGCAGGCCAGGCTCGCGCGCCTGTTCGTCGTTGGCCGCGCGCGTGGCATGTTCCTTCGCCAGTGCTTCGTGCGCGGTGCGCAGCGTTTCATGCACCAGGGCAAGTTCGGCAAGTTGCGACTTCGCTGCTTCGCGATCGGCCAGCAGAATGTTGAGCGTGTCCACGCTCACCGCCGGATGCACCGCGCGTTCGATGCCGTCAAACAAAAACCCCGGCCGATCGCCGGGGTAGAACTGCGACATCCACGCTTTCAAGTCCACGTGGCGCACGGTCAACTCGGGGTCGTCGAGCGCCGGCCGCTGCGAGTCCAGCACGATGCCGGCCTTGCCACCGGGCAATTCGCCATGCGTCAGCGCGTCGAAGATGCGCTCGGCATACAGGCGCAGCAGCGGCCAGCGCGGGAATTCGCCGGGCTCCGGCATGGCACGCTGCTCCAGCGCTTCCAGAATACGCTGCTCGAAGCGCAGGAGACCGCACCAGCGGACGGCCGCCTCGATCGGTCGGTAGTACGTCTTTGCGCCAAAGGCGTGGCTGCTCGATTTCGGCATAACGCGCTCTTCCCATCGTCGGATCGACACATGGCAAGCGCGCGCGGCCCACATGGGCGCAGCGATTGCCCAAAGAACCCGATAAAGCGCGAGCCGGTCGGCATCGTGGTGGACGTTGGGTGCGGCGATGTCGCCGAGCGTTACGCAGGGGGCAAACCTCCTTGCGGTGCCCGCTACACCTCAACCATAATGCACCTGCGAAAAATCTTGTTACCGGCGCAACGGTCTGAAAAGCCGCGCATCCAAGTTCGATCAGGAAGGGATGCCGCGCTTTACCGGAAAACCAGGGCAAAGTTTTCGTAGGAATACGGGCGGGGTAAAGCGCCAATGCGACTTCCGGCTGAGCCGGTTTGCATCCAGCAAGGGCTCATGCGTTCTGCGTCACTGCTGTGACCTCGACAGCTTGAAGGTGCCTTGCTTGATGCCGGGTGGATAGGCCCGATTCGCCATCCATGCCCGTGACGCAAAAGGTCGGCCGCCGATGCAATGCGGGTCAAGGTCCAGACCGAAAGGGAATCGTACCGTCCAAAATCCCCGCGTCACATCGGGCGTTGATCGGTGCCTTGCGGGCGTCCGACACGCTCCACGCGGTCGATGAACTGCCGCAGCGGCTCCATGATTTCGCCTTCGGGTCGCAGTAGATAGGTCGTCAGCGAAGCGGTCTCGTCGGCCAGCGGCCGCACGACGACATCGGCCTGATGGCAACCCGCCAGATGCGCCGCGCTCGAAAAGCCCACGCCGTAGCCGGCGGCCACGAGGGCCAGCATCAGGGAATGGGTCTTGACGTACTCGGCTACCGTCGGCTGCGCATCCACCGTGCGGAGCAGCCGTTCGCGCTGCCGGCTGCAACCTTCGCATACCTGGGGATCGCACAGCACCAGCGGATAGCTCGCCACTTCCTCCAGCGGCACTTCCTTGAAAGCCAGCAGCGGATGCCTGGCGGGCAAAGCCACCACCAGCGGGTCTCGCCACACCGGCATGGCGACGATGCCGGCGTCCATTTCACCAGCCAATGCAAAACCTGCGTCATACAAGTCGTTGCGCAGTCCGGTCACCAACTGCGCCAGTGGCGTTTCAAATATCCGAATGCCGACCTGTGGTGCCTCCTCGCGGCAAAGCGCAAGCAACGCCGACAAGCGGGCCTGCCCCATGTCACCAGATAGTGCGATGCGCAGCGTGTTCCGCTGGTTCGCTGCGGCGCGTGCCTTGGTCTGCGCTTGCTCGAAGGCCAGCAGTACGCGCCGGGCTTCTTCGAGGAAGACCTGTCCCGCCGGTGTGAGACGAACACTGCGTGGCAAGCGGTTGAGCAGCGGCACCCCTAAATCCGCCTCCATCTGGCGGATCGTGCGCGACAGTGGAGACTGTTCGATGTGCAGCCGTCGAGCAGCCCGGCCGAAGTGCAGTTCCTCGGCTACGGCGATGAAGCAGCGAAGATGGCGTAAGTTCATGCTTTCTCCCTACCGATGTGATCAGTCCATATCATCGTAGGGAGCCGAATAGTGCGGAGGATTCACCTCTGTATCGAGATGAGAGCCATCCTGGGGGGTGATGCTCGGATGCTTTTCGCCCATGTCAGCGCCTACGGCGAAGCTCTCGTTCGAGATCGCCCAGCTGCGACGCCTGAAGTTCGGCAAGAAGAGCGAGCAGCTCGATGCCGAACAACGCGCGCTGTTCGACGAGGCTCTGGACGCCGACCTTGCCGCGGCTGAGGCGCAGCTCCAGGAACTGCTGGGCAAGAAGAAGCCGCCGGCTACGCCTGGCGCGATGCCTAAGCGCACCGCCTTGCCGGCGGACCTGCCGCGCGTGGACTGCCACCACGAGCCCGAGAACACTCGCTGCGCGTGCGGCTGTGCGCTCAAGCGCATCAGCGAGAAGCTGGACAACACACCGGGCGTATTCACGGTAGAGTGCCACATCCGCGGCAAGTGGACCTGCGCACAGGTGCCGAACGCTGACCCAGGCGCCAGTCCCGGCGGAGATCATCGCCAAGGGCATCCCCACCTCCGGGCTGCTCACGTAGGTGCTGGTCGCAAAGGACTCCGACCATCTGCGGCTTACATGGTCGTCCCTAGGCAAGCAGGAATCGGCTGCGTGAGTGAATCGGGAGGTTTGCGCAGCTGATGGGTGGTCAGCAGCGTCTGCGCCGGCGTCTTCACCGGCACGAAGCGCATGTGCGGGCGGGTTGCCCATCGGCCGAATCGTTCTTGCGTCCCTTGCCGGCCATGCGGTAGGGCGTGACGAAGTGGCCTGCGATCAGCCGCGCATCCAGCCCATAGCCGCGCAGCTTGCGTGCCCAGTGATGCGCACCGCCGCAGGCCTCCAGGGCCACCAGGCAGCCGGGAGGCAACTGCGCGCACCGGGCCGCAAACTTGTCAGCGGCCAGCGCCTTGGCAACCACCACGCGCGCATCCACCGCATGCACCTAGATAACCCGCTTAGCCAGATCCACCCCGACTCGCGCAATCTCGTTCATGGACTTCCCCTTCACATGGCTACAGATTGACGACTTGGGGAGCACCATCGCGGCGGCAGCCAACATTTGTTTCCTCGCTGCTTACGATTAATTCACATCAATCGGCCAGCAGATCGCTGGATGTTGGCTGTTGACTTTCTGCATGTTAGGTGCAACATTCAGCAAAGTCTTGCAAGAACTTCCTCGAGCGAGGCCGCGTGACGACGGAACTAGTGGGGGTGGTATGACAGCGCGCCAGCAGGCGATCTTCACACTCGACGAGTTGGCTGCCTACTTGAAAGTCGGCAAGCGGACGCTTTACCGGCTCGCCTCGCACGGGGAGATTCCGGCCTTCAAGGTCGGCGGGACGTGGCGGTTTCGTCAAAGTGAAATCGATCGATGGATCAATGATCAGACCCAAGCAGGCAGAAAGAAGGAGGTGATACGTACAGATGAGCAGCCGAAGTCAGCGAAACATCCCGTGTTGCCTGGGCGCGCTATCCATAGCCGCAGGCAAACGGAGTGAGCGAGATTCTTCAATTTTTCTGCTGGAGGTGTGACATGGACATTGATTTCAAGAAATTGGCTCCCTGGAACTGGTTCAAAAAGGAGCAGGAAGAACAACAGAGCACCGCCTCACTGCCGGTGCAGCGCAATGACCTGCCGGCGGCAGGCGGGCCGGTCAGCCCCATCCTGCAATTGCATCGCGAAATCGATCGCCTGTTCGATGATGCGTTCCGGGGCTTCGGTTTCCCGGCGCTGGCCTTGCCGCGCTGGCCGGCGGACTGGCCGGGCATGCTGAAGCCGGCGCTGGACATCCAGGAAACAGACAAGCAGTACAAGATTTCTTTGGAGGTTCCCGGCGTCGAGGAAAAGGACATTCAGATCACGCTCGATAACGATGTGTTGCTGGTGCGCGGTGAAAAGCGCCAGGAGCAGGAAACCAAAGACGGTGGTTTCCACCGGGTGGAGCGCTCCTACGGCAGCTTTCAGCGCGCTCTGAACCTGCCGGCCGATGCCAACCAGAACACGATCAAGGCCGCTTTCAAGAACGGCGTGCTCACGATCACGATGGAAAAGCGCGAGGCCAGTGCGCCCAAGCAGGGCCGCTCGATCCCGATCAACGGCTGACGCTGGTCGGCTCGCTTTTCTCAAAAACCACAAAGAGATGAGGCACCGTGATCGGCGGTGCCTCGTCAGATCAATCTTTACAGGAGCATCAGCATGGCCAGAAAACAATGCCAAGTCTGCGGCCAGCCCGCCACGGTGCGGGTGGAAGCCAATCTCAATGGTCGCCACAGCACCATGCTGTTGTGTGACGATCACTATCGCCAACTGGTGCGCCAGCAAAAGCGCACCGTCTCACCGCTGGAAGCCTTGTTCGGCTCGCGCAGCGGGCTGTTCGAAGACTTCCTTGGCAGCGACTTCTTCCGCATCGGTGACGACGCACCGTCCATGGCGGCCGATACCGACGAGGTCGTCGATGCCTCGTTCGGCGAACCCGCCCCGGCCGGTACGGGCACCGCGCGCCGTCGCGGCAGTGGGCTCGCCAGCCGTATCAGCGAACAGTCCGAGGCCCTATTGCAGGAGGCCGCCCGACACGCTGCAGAGTTCGGGCGCGCCGAAGTCGATACCGAACACCTGCTGCTGGCGCTATCCGACAGCGACGTGGTCAAGACCATCCTGGGGCAGTTCAAGATCAAGGTCGATGACCTCAAGCGCCAGATCGAATCCGAAGCCAAGCGCGGCGATAAGCCGTTCGAGGGCGAGATCGGCGTGTCGCCCCGGGTCAAGGACGCGCTCAGCCGTGCTTTCGTGGCCTCCAACGAACTCGGCCACTCTTATGTCGGGCCGGAGCATTTCCTGATCGGGCTCGCCGAGGAAGGCGAAGGTTTGGCGGCCAACCTGCTGCGCCGTTACGGCCTCACGCCGCAAGCGCTGCGCCAGCAGGTAAGCAAGGTGGTCGGCAAAGGGGCCGAGGATGGCCGCGCCGAGACGCCGACCAACACGCCGGAACTCGACAAGTATTCGCGCGACCTCACCAAGATGGCGCGCGAGGGCAAGCTCGATCCGGTCATCGGCCGCGCGCAGGAGATCGAGACGACCATCGAAGTGCTGGCCCGGCGCAAGAAGAACAACCCGGTGCTGATCGGCGAGCCCGGCGTCGGCAAGACCGCCATCGTCGAAGGGCTGGCGCAGCGCATGGTCGCCGGCGAAGTGCCCGAGACGCTGCGCGACAAGCGTCTGGTCGAACTCAACATCAACGCCATGGTGGCAGGCGCCAAGTACCGCGGCGAGTTCGAGGAGCGCGTGCAGAAGGTGCTCAAGGAAGTGACCGAGCACCAGGGCGAGCTGATTCTCTTCATCGACGAGGTGCACACCATCGTCGGTGCAGGCCAGGGTGGCGGCGAAGGCGGGCTGGACGTGGCCAACGTGTTCAAGCCGATGATGGCGCGCGGCGAACTGAACCTGATCGGCGCCACCACGCTCAACGAGTATCAGAAGTACATCGAGAAGGACGCCGCGCTGGAGCGTCGCTTCCAGCCGGTGATGGTGCCCGAGCCGACGATAGCGCAGACCATGATGATCCTGCGCGGCCTGCGCGACACCTTCGAGGCGCACCACAAGGTCAGCATCACCGAGGATGCGATCATCGCCGCCGCCGAGTTGTCGGACCGCTACATCACCGCGCGCTTTTTGCCGGACAAGGCCATCGACCTGCTCGACCAGGCTGCCGCACGCGTGAAGCTGTCGGCCACGGCCCGCCCGGTGGCGGTGCAGGAGCTGGAGTCCGAACTGCACCAGTTGCGGCGTGAGCAGGACTACATGGCCTCGCGCAAGCAATACGACAAGGCCGCCGAGCTGGGCAAGCACATCGAGGCCAAAGAGGCCGAACTCAAGAAGCTTGTCGAGGAATGGGAACGCGAGCGCGCCTCGGGCAGCGCCGAAGTCAAGGCCGAGCATGTCGCGCAGATCGTCTCGCGCCTGACCGGCATTCCGGTCAACGAGCTGACGGTGGAAGAACGCGAGAAGCTGCTGCATCTGGAGCAGCGGCTGCACGAGCGCCTGGTGGGCCAGGACGAAGCTGTGCGCGCGGTGGCCGATGCCGTGCGGTTGTCGCGCGCGGGCCTGCGCGAAGGCGGCAAGCCAGTGGCCACCTTCCTGTTCCTCGGGCCGACGGGTGTGGGCAAGACCGAACTCGCCAAGGCGCTGGCCGAGTCCATCTATGGCGATGAAGGTGCGCTGCTGCGCATCGACATGTCCGAGTACGGTGAACGCCATACCGTGGCACGCCTGGTGGGCGCGCCTCCGGGTTATGTCGGCTATGACGAGGGCGGCCAGCTGACCGAGAAGGTGCGTCGCAAGCCCTACAGCGTGTTGCTGCTGGACGAGATCGAGAAGGCTCACCCCGACGTCTACAATATCCTGCTGCAGGTGTTCGACGACGGGCGGCTCACCGATGGCAAGGGCCGGGTGGTGGATTTCACCAATACCATCATCATCGCCACCTCGAACTTGGGCTCGGACATCATCCAGCGTCGGCTGAAGGCCCGTGGCGCCGCCGGCGAGGAATACGAGAAGACCAAGTCCGAGGTGATGGACGTGCTGCGCGGACACTTCCGCCCCGAGTTCCTCAACCGCATCGACGAGATCATCGTCTTCCATGCGCTGGGCAAGGAGGAGATCCGCCATATCGTCGGCCTGCAGCTCGATCGTGTGGCCCGCAACGCCGCCAGCCAGGGCGTGACGCTGACCTTCGATCAGACCTTGATCGACCACTTCGCGGAGGAAGGCTACAAACCCGAGTTCGGCGCGCGCGAGCTCAAGCGGCTGATCCGCAGCGAGCTGGAGACGACACTGGCGCGCGAGATGCTGGGTGGCAGTATCGGCAAGGGCGATCACGCCAGCGCCCGCTGGGACGACAAGGCCGAACGGGTGGTCTTCGAGCGCCAGGAGCCACCCGCGAAGCCGGCCGAGCCTGAGAAGCCCGATGCCGCGAACGCGGCCGAGACGCCGCCTAGCGACGAGAGCAAGCCTGCGCGCAAGAAGAAGTCAGCGGGCGGCGAATCTTGAGCGATGGGAGGCTGTCGTGTCCGACCCCAACGGGCTGACATGGGCAGCCACCCTCGTGTCGCTGGCGGTCGCTATCCCCACAGCGGGGCACGCGGTCATCTACAAGCGTGACCCTCGATCGGCCACGCTGTGGGTGCTGCTGATCGCGCTGTTGCCGCTGGGCGGTTCGCTGCTGTATGGGCTGTTCGGCATCAACCGTTACGAGCGGCGGGCGCGGCGGCTGTTTCCGGGGGCAGATCCTGCTGTTCGGCAAGACCTCTCGCCCACGATGCCCGGGGCTGTATCGCCGCCACTTGCCGGTCTGGCCCACCTGGTGGGACGCGCCACCGGCCAGTCGCTGACCGGCGGCAACCGCATCGAGCCGCTTGTCGATGGCGAGCAGGCCTACCCGGCCATGCTCGCCGCCATCGAATCGGCGCGGTACAGCGTCGCCTTGGCCTCGTACATCTTCGACAGCCAAGGCATTGGGGCGCAGTTCGTCGATGCGCTGCGCCGGGCTCATGAGCGCGGCGTGCAAGTGCGGGTGCTGATCGACGACGTGTATGCCCGCTGGACGCCCCGCAGCGCCTACCGCGCCTTGCAGCGCGCCGGCGTTCCGGCGGCGACGTTCAACCCGACATTGATTCCCGCGCGCCTGCATGCCGCGCATCTGCGCAATCACCGCAAGCTGCTGGTGATCGATGGCGAGACGGGTTTCACCGGCGGCATGAACATCTTCAGCCCGTATTGGCGGCCCGATGCGCCGGGCCAGGCCTGTCACGATTTGCACTTTCGTCTGCGCGGGCCGGTGGTTGCGCATCTGATGCGGTGCTTCACCGACGATTGGTGCGATACCACGGGCGAGCGGCTCAGCAAGGGTTACTGGGGCGAACCGCCCGTAACGGCTGATGAGCCGGGAACCAGTTGGGCGCGCGGCATCGAGGCCGGTCCCGATGAGGCCCTGGACCGGATGCGCTGGACCTTCATGGGCGCTTTGAGCGCCGCGAAGCATTCGGTGCGCATCTGGACACCGTATTTCGTGCCCGATCAGCCGATGATCGCGGCGCTGAGCACGGCCGCGTTGCGCGGCGTGCGCGTCGAGGTGCTGACGCCCGCAAACGGCGACCATCCCACGGTGCAATGGGCCGCGCGCGCCCTCTACTGGCAGGTGCTGGAGCACGGTGTACGCATCTTCGAACGGCCGGGCCCGTTCGACCACAGCAAGCTGATGCTGATAGACGGAGCGTGGTGCTGCCTGGGTTCGGCCAATTGGGATGCGCGCAGCCTGCGCCTCAACTTCGAGTTCAATGTGGAGGTGTACGACACCGCGTTGTCTACGCGGCTGGAATCCCTTTTTGATGCCGCCCGTGATGCATCGAACGAGATATCGGCCATGGCGTTGCGCGCCCGCCCGCTGGCCATCCGCTTGCGCGACGGGGTGGCCCGTCTGTTCACCCCCATTCTCTAGCGACACGACTTGCGAGGAACATTGCCCATGGAAAAGAAAGATCAATGGAACATTGGCTACTGGATCGTCGCCGGCCTGTTGCTGCTGACGCTGCAGAACTACTGGCAGGCGGCCAAGACCGTCGAGCCCGTGCCCTACAGCGAATTCGAGAAGGCGCTGGCCGAGGGGCGCGTCGCCGAAGTGCTGGTGTCGGACCGCACGGTCACCGGGCGCCTGAAATCGCCGGACAGCCGGGGCAAGACCACCATCGTGGCCACTCGCGTCGAACCCGACCTGGCCGAGCGGCTGTCCAAGTACGACGTGCCTTACGCGCGGGTGGTGGAAAGCACCTGGCTACGTGATGTGCTCTCCTGGATTCTGCCGGCGGTGGCCTTCTTCGGCGTCTGGTTCTTCCTGTTCCGCCGCTTCGCCGAGAAGCAGGGCATGGGCGGCTTCCTGAGCATCGGCAAGAGCCGTGCCAAGGTATTCATGGAGAAGAACACTGGCGTGACCTTTGCCGATGTCGCTGGCGTCGATGAAGCCAAGGCGGAGTTGGTTGAGATCGTCGATTTCCTCAAGAATCCGCAGGAGTATGGACGGCTCGGGGCGCGCATCCCGAAAGGTGTGTTGCTGGTTGGCCCGCCCGGCACGGGCAAGACCCTGCTGGCCAAGGCCGTGGCGGGCGAGGCCGGGGTACCGTTCTTTTCCATCTCAGGCTCGGAGTTCGTCGAGATGTTCGTCGGCGTGGGTGCAGCGCGCGTGCGCGACCTGTTCGAGCAGGCCCGCGGGCAGGCGCCGGCCATCATCTTCATCGACGAGCTCGATGCGCTGGGCCGCGCGCGCGGCGTCGGCGGCCCCATCGGCGGCCACGACGAGCGCGAGCAGACCCTCAACCAGCTGCTCACGGAGATGGACGGCTTCGACAGCTCGGTCGGGCTGATCATCCTCGCCGCCACCAACCGCCCCGAAATCCTCGACCAGGCGCTGCTGCGCGCCGGTCGCTTCGACCGTCAGGTGCTGGTGGACCGGCCCGACAAGAAGGGACGGCTGGACATCCTGAAGGTTCATGTCAAGAAGGTGACGCTGGCCCAGGATGTAGACCTCGAACAGGTAGCCGCACTGACCACGGGCTTTTCTGGTGCCGACCTAGCCAACCTGGTTAACGAAGCGGCGCTGGCTGCCACCCGGCGCAAAGCCCGTGCGGTCGAGCTGCAGGACTTCACTGCAGCGATCGAACGCATCGTCGCCGGCTTGGAGAAGCGCAACCGTGTCCTCAACCCGAAGGAGCGCGAGACGGTGGCCTATCACGAGATGGGCCATGCCTTGGTGGCGCTGGCGCTACCAGGCACAGACCCGGTACACAAGATATCGATCATTCCGCGCGGCATCGGCGTACTGGGCTACACGCTGCAACGCCCCACCGAGGACCGGTTCCTGATGACGCGCGCCGATCTGGAGCACAAGATCGCCGTACTGTTGGGCGGGCGCGCCGCAGAGAAGTTGGTGTTTGGCGAACTGTCGACCGGTGCCGCAGACGATCTGGCGCGAGCCACCGACATCGCGCGCGACATGATCACCCGCTTTGGCATGGACGAGGGGCTCGGCTACATCGCGTTTGAGGCGCAGCGGCCGCGTTTTCTCGACGTCCCCGAGCTGGCCCACGGCGGCTGCCGGGTGGCCGAATCGACCCAGGCGCGCATCGATCAGGCCATCCGCGACATCGTGATGGGCGTGTTCGAGCGCGCCTACCGGATCCTCGACACCAACCGCGCGGTGCTGGAGCGTTGTGCGCGCGAACCGCTGGCGCGGGAAACGCTCGACGAGAACGACATCCTTCAATTGACCCAAGGACTTGTTCTTGATGGAAACCAAAAGTAGTAGGCGCTATTCAGAGTGAGCCGGCGGCTCTGTTCGTTGCGTCATCCAATTCGCCGGCATTGTTCAAGGAGAACCGATATGTCTGCATTGACTCCGTGGGACCCCTTCCGGGAACTGGATGAATTGCAAAACCGCCTGGCGACGATGTTGGGACGGCCCCCCCCAGCGACAGGGCGCCCGTACTGGCAACGAAGCCATGACCACGGCGGACTGGGAACCAATGGTGGACATCAGCGAGGATGAGAACGTATTCCTCCTCAAGCTGGATCTGCCGGAGGTCCCCAAGGATGCCGTGCGCGTCAGCGCGGAAAACGGCGTGCTCACCATCAGCGGCGAGCGCAAACTGGAAAAAGAGGAGCAGGGCAAGAAGTTCCACCGCATCGAACGTGCTTATGGCCGCTTTGTGCGCAGCTTTGTCTTGCCTGACAACATTGATCCGACCAAGGTGACGGCTTCGATGAAAGACGGCGCACTGGAAGTGCGGCTTGTCAAGGCCGAGCAAGCCAAACCGAAACAGATTGAAATCTCAGTCAACTAACTTTACTTAGGAGCCCAATATCATGAATATCAAACAGCCCCAATCAACCTTCTCCGCACTTGCCCTGGCGGTCGTCGTCGGACTGAGCGGACCAGCCCAGGCCCAATCGGCGGCAGGTTCTAGCCCAGGTGCTGCAGCCCCCTCTGCCGCTTCCAAGGCGGCGCAGCCACAGGTAGATGACAAGGCCGCCCGGGAAGCCGAAAAAAAGCGTGCTGAGCTCACTCAGGACGCCATCACGGCGCTCACCAAGACCCAGGAGGCTTTGACACTTCTTGATGCAAAGAAGACCAAGGAGGCGCTCGCTGCGCTGGAACTGGCCAGCGGAAAGCTGGAACTGGTATTGGCACGCGACGCCAAACTTGCTTTGGCGCCGGTCCATGTACGCGTCATCACCCGCGATATCCACGCCAACGTGGAAACGGTGAAGAAAGCGGTCAAGTTGTCTCGGGAGTTGTTGGGTGATGGCGAGGTGCAAAAGGCCCGGCCCATCGTCGCCAATCTGGCCAGCGAAATCGTGATCGAAACCGACAACCTGCCGATGGCAACGTACCCGGCAGCGATCAAGTCGGCCGCACGGCTCATCGACAGCGGCAAGATCGACGACGCCAAGGCGGAACTCGCCCGCGCACTGAACACGCTGGTGGTGACCTCGGTCGCCTTTCCTCTGCCCGTGCTACGGGCTGAAGCCGCGATGGCAAAAGCTGAAAAGCTGGCCGAGACCGACAAGCGCGATGCCAAGCAGAACGAGGAGCTCAGCACCTTGCTGTCGTCCGTGCGCACGGAGATCGAAATGGCGCAGATCCTGGGTTATGGCAAGAAGGCGGATTTCAAACCCATCTTCGATCAGGTGAAGTCCATTGAGCAAAAGTCGGCTGGTGGCAAAAGCGGCAAGGGATGGTTCGACGAGTTGAAGACGCGCCTCCAAAAGCTGTTTTGAGGTGATGAAGGGGCCGACTGTTCGGTCGGTCAGTCTCGCGATGTTCGCAGTCAGCCCCAATAGATTCGCCTATTTTCACTAACTCATACGAGGCATATCATCATGAATGAGCAAACATCGAATCCCAATGCGACGAACAAAGAAATAAACGAACAGGCCGCGGTAAGCAGCCTTCCTGTCAGTCCACAGGCCAAGCCTGAAGTCGTCACGGAGGTACAGCCTGAGGTTCAGAAGGAAACGGACTCGCAGGCGGCAGACAAACGTAAACAAGTCCTCGATGAGGCCGTCTCGGCCTTGGCGCTGACCAAATCAGCGCTGGCCGCACTTGACGGCAAGGACGCTGCACGCGCATTGGCAACGCTGGCCGAAGTGACGGGAAAGCTGGAGCTGATCGTCGCGCGCGAACCCACGCTTGCCCTGGCCCCCGTTGATGTGCGCACCATCGTGCACGACTTGTTCGCCAACACGGAAACCATTGAGGCGATGACCGACGAGGCGCTGGATGCCCTCAAACATGGCGAGGTGCAACAGGCACGTCACGTGCTGGCTTTGCTGGCCAGTGAAATCGTGATCGCGGTCACCAACATCCCTCTGGCGTCCTATCCCGCAGCCGTGAAGTCAGTCGTGCCGCTGATCGATCAGGGCAAGATTGAAGAAGCCAAAGCCGCGCTGCAGGCAGCGCTCAGCACGCTGGTCGAGACGCGCAGCGTGCATCCGCTGCCCGCCCTGCGCGCCAGGCTGCTCCTGAAGCGCGCCGAGACCTTGGTAGAAGATGGTCAGCGGAGCGAAGCGTCCAATGAGCGCCTGGAGACATTATTGAACGAAGCGCGGCAGCAGTTGGAAATGGCAGAACTGCTGGGCTATGGAAAGAAGAAGGACTTTGAGCCCCTGTATGCCGAACTCAAGAAAGTCAAGCAAAAGACGGCTGGGGGAGGCGGCGGAAAAGGCTGGCTCGATGAAATCAAGGCAAAGCTGTCCAAGTTGTTCTGAAACCGCTGGATAGGGCGTAAGAGGGGCGCGTCGCGCCCCTCTCTTGGCTCAGGAGTGTTTGCTTTTTCACCCCATTAGATCTTTAGGAGATATAGCATGAATACAGATACCATCACCGATTCCAGTGCGGATGAGCCCACCAAAACACTGTGTTCATTGACCGAAAATTGGTGGATTTTTGCGTTGCGCGGTGTCTTGGCATTGATTTTCGCAGCCCTTGCGTTCTGGATGCCACAATCGGCTCTGTTGGCCATGACCTTAGTGTTCGGCGCATTTTCCTTGGTCAATGGCGCTTTCAACTTGGTTGCAGCGGTGCGCCATATCCAGAAAAAAGAGCGCTGGGGCTGGCTGCTGTTCAGCGGCATTGTCGGCATACTTACCGGCGTCGTCGTCCTGGTTGCTCCTTGGGTCGCCACGATGGTCATGGCTTCTTTTTTATGGGCTAGCGTGGGGTTCTGGGCGATTTTCACCGGTGTGCTGGAGATATCCGCCGCCGTTCGGCTGCGTCAAGAAATCAAGGGTGAAATCTGGCTTGCCTTCAGTGGACTGCTCTCGATTGTCCTTGGCGCTATCGTCTTGTGGATATTTTTTTCCCGTCCGGTCGAGTCATTCCTGGCCGCAGGCTGGCTGTTGGGCTTCTATGCGGCAGTCTATGGTGTCACGCTTTTGTTCTTGAGTTGGCGTCTTCGCAAAACGCGCCAGGGATAAGAGCGGGTCAAACTAAATTCTATGGATATGAGCATTTTCGGTTCGTGCCTCCATAGAAATGACATCAAAGGAGTCATATATGCAGATGCAATATAGCTATCGAGCTATCGACAAAGAGTTTCATGAACCATGGCAGAGAGCTTTGGGAAATGTGATCGAGCACGCCCTCAAGCCATTGCTCGACAAACACACTAAAGATTCAGTGCGACTTCAAATCGTCCTTGATCGCGACAAGACCAAGCGGCAATTTCTGGCCAGTGGCTATATGCACCTGCCCGGCAAAAAGATTGTCAGCGTTACTGCATCACATGACGAGCTGACGCCCCTCGCGCAGATGCTCGCACAGTCGTTGTTCCGTCAGGCCAAGAAGCATTTTGACCGGCTGCATGCTCAGGACCAAATCAAGCGCAAAGCACGACGCGAGCGCTTGCGCGAGCTCAAGGTGCGAATTGCCGCAAAACCCGCGTCAGCCGCCCATGAGGCCAAAGTGACCCGAATGCCTCTACTGTCGAAACTTGAGGCTGTCGCAAGGCGTGAGCTGGCTTATCTGCGTGCCGTCGGCGATTTACCGCGCGATTATCCGACGCTGCGCGACGTGGTGGATGAAGCGATTGTCCAAGCTGAGGTGGAATGGCAATCCGTGCCGGAAGAAAAAGCGGCTTACTTCGGTCTTCTGAAGCATCTGTTCGCCGTCCTGGATCACGAAGTGGCAAACAGCCGGCAATTTGGCGAATTCGTTTCTCTGGACGCGCCGGTCGAAGCGGATGCCCAGGACGTCGCCGAGGCCATGGTGGAAGAGGAAGTCTTCGAATTTTATCAGCCCGATGACACACTCAGGCTGGCCGATATCATCGCTGACAGTCAGCATCCCGATGCCGCAACGATCGCGGAACAGGAGGAGCTAGTTGATCGGTCGAGCGAGTTCGCTTTTGCATTCGACCTGCTGAAGGACATGCCGCGTTTGTGGCGGCGCATTTTTCTGCTTATCCGTGTGGACGGGCTGGATGCCAGCAGCGTCTCTGAAATCCTGCTGATTCCTAGTCAGGAAGATACTGTCCAAAGGTGGCTGATGCAGGCCGAAGCGTTCATCGCTGCTCATTTGGAAGAGGCCGGAGTAAGCATAGACGGGAACGATTGGCTCCAAGGCGTTGATTGGTCGGCATTGTCTGTGACCCGAAGCGCGGCAGCCTCACTGTGGTCCAAGGAGGCGAACCATGAAGAATGATCTTCACCTCGTCTGTCCGCATTGCCAGTCCATCAACCGCGTACCGACTGCGAAGCTATCGGAACATCCCAACTGCGGCCGCTGCCAGCAGCCCTTGTTCACGGGCGAACCCATCGAGTTGACCACGGCGACGTTCTCGCGCCACGTGGAGCGCAGCGACCTGCCACTGTTGGTCGATTTCTGGGCACCTTGGTGCGGGCCGTGCAAGATGATGGCCCCGCAGTTCCAGCAAGCGGCGCGCCAGCTCGAACCCAGGGTCAGGCTGGCCAAGGTCAATACCGAGGCAGAACCCCACCTGGCCGCGCAGTTCGGCATCCGCAGCATTCCGACGCTCGCCCTGTTCCAGGGTGGGCGGGAGATCGGGCGTCAGGCCGGCGCCTTGGGCGCGCAGGACATCGTGCGCTGGGCATCTGCACAGGTGGGGCGCTGACCGATGCAGGACTTGTTCGGCGCCACCCTGATCCTGCTGGCGGCATGCAGCCTCGCGGCGGTGGCGACGGCGGCGTTCAGAGTACCCGCCTTGCTGGGTTACCTCGCCGTCGGCGCCTTGCTGGGCCCTTCGGTCAGCAGTGTAGTCGCGCCGGGAGAAGCGCTTGATTTTCTGTCCGAGCTGGGAGTGGCGCTACTGCTGTTCATGGTCGGACTGGAATTCTCCCTCGGGCACTTTTGGCTCACTCGCAAGACCGTACTGGTGGCTGGCAGTTTGCAGATGGTCGTTGTGGCCGCACCTCTGACCCTGATGCTGATGGGGTTGGGGCAGCCAGCTCAGAGCGCTGCGCTGCTCGGCGCTGCGGCGGCCATGTCTTCCACGGCGCTGGTCAGCCGGCAGTTGGCCGACCAGGGTGAACTCACCACACGCCATGGCCGCAGCGCCATCGCCGTGCTGGTCTTTCAGGATCTGGCCAGCGTGCCCCTGTTGGCCTTGCTGGCGATCTGGGCGCGCGGCGAGTCGCCGAAGGTCGAGAGCATGCTGCTCGAAGTGTTGGGCGTGCTGGTGTTGTTCGCAGCAGCGGCGGTTGCTTCGCGCTGTCTGTTGCATGGCCTGCTGGGCTGGGTGGCTCGCCAAGGTCATGAGGAAGCGTTCATGCTCGCCTCCTTGTGTGTGGTCGTGGCCGCGGCCGCCGCTGCGCACGCCGTCGGCGTATCCGCCGCCCTGGGCGCGTTTCTGGCCGGGATGGTGCTGGGCGAGAGCGACGTCCGGCACCACATGGAAAACCACCTCAAACCGTTTCGCGATGTGTTGTCGGGGGTGTTCTTCGTGACTGTCGGCCTGCAGCTGGACGGAGCACAGATTCTTTCGGCACCGCTGACGGTGTTGGCGTGGCTGGCAGTGCTGGTACCGGTCAAGATCGGGCTCAACACCCTGGCCTTGCGGGCGACGCGCTTGTCCGCCCTCGATGCCTGGCGCACGGGCATAGCGTTGGGGCATGGCGGCGAGTTCGCCCTGCTGTTGTTGGGCATGGTCTTGCAGCAGCATCTGATCCCCGCGACCGTCGTACAACCCATGCTAGTTGCGCTGGTGCTCAGCATGGCCCTGGCACCGCTACTGATCCGCCATCACGATGTACTTGCCCGGTTCTTGAGCCGCACCGGCGGCGTCATTCAGCCACCCCAGGCTGAAGAAGTCGAGATCGCCGCGCAGACGGCGCGATATCGAGACCATGTCATCGTTTGCGGCGCGGGCGAGCTTGGCCTGACAGTCAGCGAGATTCTTCGCCACGCCGGCGTGGCGCATCTGCTGCTGGAGGCGGACGCGCAGAAGGTCGAGGCCGCGCGTGCCGCCGGCGCGCCGGTGTTCCATGGCGATGCCAGTCGGCCCGATACCTTGCTGGCTGCCGGCTTGACGCATGCGCACATGGTGGTGCTGACGTTCGCCCATGCCCAGCAAGCGTTGCGCATCGCCCAGGCGATTGCCGAGCGCCGTCCGGCGCTGACCTTGTGGGTGTCATGCAGAAGTACGACCGCGGCCGATGCATTTCGCGCCATGCCCAACGTGCGCGTGTACCAGCAATCCTTTGCCGCAGCTATTGGGCTGGCGGAACAGGTGATGTCGACGCTTGGCATGTCGACCGAGCTGATTGAAGGACACATCAGCGCAATGCGCCGCCGTCTCGACAGCAGCCGTTTTCCAGGGAGTTCATCGTCATGAAATCAACACGCCTTAACCCATTTCAGGTCTTGCGCGACCAATTGGCCATCATGAGTTTTTACGAGCGCTTCGAGCAGGTCGTCGCGCTCGTGCTGTCGGCGGTGATTGCCGTCATCATCGTGGTGTCGCTGTTCCAGCTCATCTCCATCGTCTTCACGCTGCTGGTTCTCGATGCCTTCAATCCCCTGGATCACAAGGTATTCCAGAGTGTGTTCGGCATGATCATGACGCTCTTGATCGCGATGGAGTTCAAGCATTCCATCGTGCGCGTGGCGCTGCGTCGGGACAGCATCATCCAGGTCAAGACCGTGATCCTCATCGGCCTGATCGCGCTGGCGCGCAAGTTCGTGATCCTCGACCCCGAGGCGAGCCCTGGCAAGATCGCCGCGCTTGCAGGCGCCACGCTGGCGCTTGGTGCCACTTACTGGCTGCTGCGCGAGCGCGACGACCGCGCCGCCGAGACATCTGAGCATGACCCGTCATCATCCCAGTGACCCGCGCGCGGCGTTGTTGCAACACCGCTGGCTCAACCGCCTGCAGACCGGGCTGTTGGTCCTGACCCTGGTCGGGATCGCAGCCGCCGCAGGAAGCCTGCTGTTCGGGGAAAGCGACCTGTGGCTCGCGCTGTTTGCCGTTGCAGGCACGCTGCTGCTGGAACCGGCAGCCGCATCCGCCTTGACCTTGCGCCTATACCGCGCCCGGGCGCTGCACCCACACGAAGCCCCGGAAATTTGGGCCCTGTTGCACGAGCTGTCCGTCCGTGCCGGTTTGCCCGCAACGCCGGTGCCGCACTACGTGCCCAGTGCCGTCGTCAACGCCTTCGCCACCGGATCGAAGCAGGAGGCATCGATCGCCCTCACCGATGGCCTGCTGCGCCGCCTGAGCCCACGCGAGCTGGCGGGTGTGCTCGCGCACGAGATCGCGCACATCGCCAGTGAGGATCTGCGCGTCATGGGGCTGGCGGATTCCGTCAGTCGCTTCACGAGCCTACTGGCCCTTATGGGACAGATCGCGATCCTGCTGAGCCTGCCCGCGCTGCTGGTTGGCGCGGCGGAGGTCTATTGGCCTGGTTTATTGTTATTGGCCGCATCGCCCCAGCTGGCCCTGCTCGCACAGCTCGGCTTGTCTCGCGTGCGTGAGTTCGACGCTGACCGCCTCGCTGCGGAACTGACTGGCGACCCGCAGGGGCTTGCGTCCGCGCTGGCGAAAATCGAGCGGGTCAGCCGCTCCTGGCGCGCCTGGTTGTGGCCGGGATGGGGCAATCCCGAACCCTCCTGGTTGCGCACGCATCCGGCCACGCAAGAACGCATCTCACGCCTACTGACGTTGGCGCCTGGGCCAGCATCAGCGTTGCCACTCCACGCGCCCCATTTCTTGCCGGAATCCGCTTTGACGCCGCGCCCACCGCGCTGGCGCCCGAGCGGGCTGTGGCGCTGATTGCCTATCAACAGGAGACTTCTCATGGCCTACCCCGACCCGTACCAACGTCCCGCGCCGGACCACTTCGTCCGGCGCTGGCTCTTCATCACCGCCTGTATTGCCGCGCTCATGCTGCTGTGGCAGTTCCTGCCCGCCATCGAGGCCTGGTTCAGTCCGCGCGAGGCGGCAGAACGCACTGTGACGGCGCGTGGCGATCTGGCGGCGGACGAGAAAGCCACCATCGAACTGTTCGAGAAATCGCGCGCCTCGGTGGTCTACATCACTACCGCACAATTGGTACGCGATGTCTGGACGCGCAACGTCTTCTCCGTGCCGCGCGGCACTGGCTCGGGCTTCATCTGGGACGACGCCGGCCACGTCGTCACTAACTTCCACGTCATCCAGGGCGCGTCCGAAGCCACCGTCAAACTGGCCGACGGCCGCGACTACCAGGCCGCACTGGTGGGGACGAGCCCCGCGCACGACATCGCTGTGCTCAAGATCGGCGTCGGTTTCAAGCGCCCGCCGGCCGTGCCGGTCGGCACCAGTGCCGACCTCAAGGTGGGTCAGAAGGTGTTCGCTATCGGCAACCCCTTCGGCCTGGACTGGACGCTCACCACCGGCATCGTCTCCGCGCTCGACCGCTCGTTACCCGGAGAAGCGGGCGGCCCGGCCATCGATCACCTGATCCAGACCGACGCCGCCATCAACCCTGGCAACTCCGGTGGGCCGCTGCTCGATTCGGCAGGAAGGCTCATCGGCATCAACACGGCGATCTATAGCCCCTCCGGCGCCTCGGCCGGGATTGGTTTCGCCGTGCCGGTGGACACCGTCATGCGCGTAGTCCCGCAACTCATCAAGACCGGTAAGTACATCCGTCCGGCGCTGGGCATTGAGGTGGACGAACAGCTCAATCAGCGCCTGCTGGCGCTGACTGGAAGCAAGGGCGTGTTCGTGTTGCGTGTTACCCCTGGTTCGGCAGCGCACAAGGCCGGCCTCGCGGGTGTCGAAGTCACGCCGCAAGGCATCGTGCCGGGCGACCGCATCATCGATGTTGATGGCCAGGCGACGGACGATGTGGCCAAGCTGCTCGCGCGGCTAGACGACAGGAAGGTCGGCGATGTGGTGGTCTTGTCAGTGGAGCGGGCCGGCAAATCGCGCGAGGTGCGTGTGGAGCTGCAACCCGGGAATTGATTGAACTGAACCTGTGGATCAGGCGGTAGTGCAGCGTCGCGGCGATTGAGGTTCTCAGGTCTTCGGCCAGGTAGCGTTCCGCCTCAACCTCCGTAATTTTCGGATGCGATCTGCCTATCCGAATAGGCAAGCATGCAACGCCGGAACCTCTTGCCAATCATCGAAGGAGAAAGCGAGGCGCAATCCGCATGAGGTGGACGCAGGCCAGGAACGAGGCAAACAGGAGGCCGCATTGGAACTCAGACTACTGCGCTATTTCGTTGCGGTCGCGGAAGAACTGCATTTCGCGCGAGCGGCCGAGCGCCTTGGCCTAGAACAATCGCCTGTGTCGCGCGCAATGCGAAATCTCGAAGCCACGCTCGGCGTGCAGTTGTTCGACCGCAGCGCGCACCAGACGCGACTGACCTGGGCCGGTCAAGTGTTCCTCGGTGAGTGCCGGCGCGTGCTGGCCACCGTGGAGCAGGCGGTGAGTGCCGCAAAGGCGGCGGCGCAGGGCTATCAGGGTTATCTGCGCATCGCCATCTGCGACAGCTTGGCGCAGCCCCACATTGCCACCTTGCTGGCGCGCAGCCGCGAGGAAGAGCCCGAACTGGAGATTCGCGTCTTCGAGCTGCCTTTCGCGCAGCAGCTCAAGGGCCTGCACAACGATCTGCTGGACATCGGTTTTGCGCTGTCGGACGCGGTGAGCGAAGGCCTTGTCGCCGAGCCCGTGTGGACCGATCCTCTGTCGGTGATCGTGCCCGTGCGCCACCCCTTGTTGGCGCACGCGGAAGTGCCATTGGATGAAGCCTTGAAGTTTCCGTTGGTACTGTGCCATCCGGACGCGGGATCGGGCTGCCACCACCAGATCCAGGCGGTGCTTCAAGGTGCGTCCAAGCCGCTCAAGCTGGTAGATCAGGTGACGAGCCTAGGCGTGATGCTGACTCTGGTCGGTGCCGGTTATGGCCTAGGTTTCGCCATTGCCTCGCAGGTGCAGACCCTGAACCGCCCCGACATAACCGTTCGCCCCTTGGCCGGCACGCCGCCCATGCTGTCCACCTACCTGCTGCGCCGCAGCGCCGAACCCTCTGAGCCCATGAAGCGGTTTCTGCAGCGCGCCCGCGAGGAGTTCCTGCCAAAGGGAGATGAACCGGCCTCGTGACGTTGAGCGCTCGGGTACATTGGCTACTGCTGGCTGTCCATGGCTCGCACTGGACTTGCTCGGAGCGCGCGTTGACCAAGCGTGGTTTTTCAGTCCATAATTATGTCCATCTCGGTTCGCCGAGTGCGGAAAACTCGTTATCAATCAACGAGTTGGGAACACGATGATGTTCCCTTCACCCGCTCCAATTCGCCAGTTCCTTGTCTGACTCGCAACGGGCCGTGTGCCATGCTCGCATGGGCCGCCGCGCCAGCCGGTGTGCGCGGCGTGATATCCGCGTCAATCGCGCCTCATGCGGCAAGGCGGAAGGCCTCTGCCATTCGGTCCTGTTCCCATGCGGATAGGCCCAGTCCTTGGGCCAGGGTTCGCCATTGGCCGACAATGTCCCGGAAATCGTTGATGATCTCGTCCGCTTCATGAAGGGGCAGGCGGAAGTAGCTGGCAATCTGTCGAGTCAATTCCAGGTCCAGGGCATTATCCGCATCGGTAATGTTCAGCTTGAGACCGTCGGCGTAAGGGACGGGGTTCATGTCGTACGCCGGGGAGAGTTTCCAGCCCAGGCCCGGCACCAGGATGAAGCCATGGTTGCGAAGGTGATCGTCAGTGTTGGATACGAGGATGTTGAAGACGATACGCGACCATAGTTCTCGCAGATCTTGATTGGGTTGCGCGCCCTGGTTCATGAGCGCCTCCGCCAGTTCCAGGTAACTGGCCCCCGTCGAGGCGTCGTCGCCATCGCTGTGGCCAGTCAGGGTCATCGCAGAGGCGAAATGCAGGCGATGGCTTGCCTCGGTGCGATCGAAGCGGCGCACAATGAAGCAGTGATGATCGCTGGCAAACTTCCGGGCTTGAGCCGCCGCGACATTGAGGCCGCAACCGCTGGCCAAGGCGTTGACCACCATTTCCCATCCGCCGACGTCATGGGTATCTCGTGTGCTCGGAAACTTGGCAATGTAAAGACGACCGGCGTCGTCCACGACGCTCGCCTTGGGCCTGGCGCCGCCGAGCGAGCCGCCCGGCGCGATGAGCATGCGCAGCCAGTCCTGTCCCCGGACCGCGACGTTGTCGGGGTCTCGCTCAAGCGCACGGCTGGCCTGCTCCAGCGCGCGGATTTCTGTAAATGGCGGGGCCGCAAGGTTGATGCGATTGTCGAGGAAATCTCCAGTGTCCTCGAGTCGGTACCGCAGCGCGCCCACGCGGTACACATCATGCACGCCAAGCAGGTAATCCGACTCGTATAGACGGGCCCCCGCCGGCACCAGACCTTGGCGTTTGTCACGCTCGAATCTTCGATCCATCAAAAGGCGTCCCCAACGGTCGGGGCTGGAATCTTTGAAGACCCCGAATTGGTCTCTTGGCGCGACGGGGTACTGTGGTCCGCCGAAGGCGTGAATGCCCGGGTCCAATTGCAGCCCGTGGAAAAGCGGGGAGGTGAGCGCGGCTTCGTCATATTCGAATTCGAATCGCTCAGTCGCCCGGGTCTTGCGGCTGTGCAAGAAGCCGAGTCGTTGGGGGCCGGGCAGTCCATCCCAATCCGCATATACGGCGATCATGCTCATGACGGCGCATTCCCTTTACGTTTCGGTTTCCGAAGCAAAGAGGCCAGGCTGTCCGTACTAGCGATGTCGACGCTTTTCCCTGGTTTGCCTTCCACCGGCTTCCCCGCGCTTGCAGCCGCCGGCTTGCGGACCTTCGTCTTCGCGCTATTGGTCTGGGTCGAGGAGGCGTTGCCCGGCGCTCGGGCGTTCGGTGACGGGCGGCCGACCGTCTCCGGGGTGGTCCTGTGTTGGCGATGCACAGAAGCATTCCTGATCAAGCGAGCGTCCTGAAGTTGTCGGCCGAGTTCGTCGGCGCCCGCAAGCTTGGCGAGATCGTCTGCCAGCCCCAGGACTTGCATGACGGACAGGTAAGCCCCGATGGTGACTCCCGACCCGCCGGCCTCCAGGGAACGCAGGGTCATGGGAGACATCCCCGCTCGCTCGGCGACTTGTTTGGCGGACAGCTTGCGGCGCAGGCGCGCAAGCTTGAGCCGCTCACCAAATTCGACGAGGAGCTTGCTGGTTCCTGGCAGGAGAGGGGCGGTCTTCTTTGCCATGGCTAATATTTTAGCTATTTAAGGTATTGGATGCCAAAATATTAGCATTTATGAGGTGTTTTCAAGGAGCCAGGGAGCTGCTGACGGCTTTGCCAGCAATATGGGAATGAAAATATTTCATTCTTTTTTGATGATAATGGCCAAAATAATTACATCCAAAGTGCCAGGCGTGATTCAAGTACCCTATAGCCCATCACCCGCGCCAGAACGACAAGTAATGCAAGAAGATCTTTTCGGCGACGCGCTGCCCGTCCCTCCGGCCGAGGCCCCGCGGCAGGCAACGCCTCCTGACATCCCCGAGCTTTCCGCCCTCCGGGGCATGGCTAAAGTGCTTCCCGCGCCCGCGGGGCAGGAATGGCGCGCGCTCGCCCGGCAGTTGCCCGCCCAATTGCGCTTTGGCGTCTCCACCTGGTCGTATCCCGGCTGGGAAGGGCTGGTCTGGGACGGCGAATACGATTCGAGCACGCTGTCCAGGCACGGCCTGGGCGCCTACCACCAGCATCCGCTTTTGCGCACGGTCTGCGTGGACCGCACGTTCTGGCAGCCGTTGACGGCGAGCCAGTACGCCGCTTATGCGGGGCAGGTCGATGAGGATTTCCGTTTCGTCGTCAAATGCCCCGCCAGCGTTACCGACGCCCAGGTGCGTGGCGAAGCAGGCAGGACGCGGCAGGCCAATCCGCTTTTCCTCGATCCGTCGGTGGCTGTCCAGGAATTCGTGCGCCCGGCGCTCGAAGGCCTGGGGGCCAAGCTCGGCGTGCTGGTGTTCCAGCTGAGTCCGTTGCCTCTGGGCATGTTGAGCCGTTCGGCATCGCTGTTCGAGAAACTGGGGCGCATGCTGGCCGCCGTGCGGGAGGCATTGTCCGCGCATGATGCCGTGATCGTCGCCGTGGAAGTGCGCGACCCGGAACTGCTGGGTCAGGCGCTGGTCGACACGCTCAAGGCGCATGGGGCCACGTTCTGCCTGGGGCTGCATGGCAAGATGCCGCCGATCGACGCGCAACTGCCGATGCTGCGCGCGCTCTGGCCGGGGCCGCTGGTCTGCCGCTGGAACCTGAACCGCGTGTTCGGCGCATACGGTTATGCGGACGCGCAGAAGAAGCATGATCCGTTCAATGCCCTGCTCAGCGAGGATCTTCCCACGCGCACGGCGCTGGCGCGCACGATCCGTGGCATTACGGGCGCGGGGCAGCCGGCCTACGTGACGGTCAGCAATGACGCCGAGGGCTGCGCGCCGCTGTCCATCCAGAAGCTGGCCCAGGCCATCGCCGGGTAGATCGGGCCTGTCCGGCTCGCCCTGCCCGGCATATCGAGCTTGCCGGGCGCCCCTGCCGGGCGCGCTAAAATCCGCTCCCCATGCGCTACGCCGATTTCCACCAACGTCTCGCCGCCCTAGGCGCCCAGCCTGCCCATCGCGGGCGGGTCATGCGCGCCTGGCTGACCGGTCAGTCGTTCGACAGCGACACGTGGCGGCGGCGCTTCGACAACTATCTGCCGCTGGCGCTGCGCGAGGCGCTGCCCGGCCTGGCGGCGGAACTGGACGGCCTGGCCCGCGTCCGTTCCGAACACGCCGGCCACGATGGCTCGCGGCTGCTGGTCGACCTGGCCGACGGCCAGATGGTGGAAAGCGTGCTGCTGCCGCGAGACGGGCTGTGCGTGTCCACCCAGGTCGGCTGTGCGGTCGGCTGCCGGTTCTGCATGACCGGCAAGAGCGGCCTGATCCGCCAGGTGGCCAGCATGGAGATCCTGGCGCAGGTGGTGCTGGCGCGGCGGCTGCGCGCGGTGAAGAAAGTGGTCTTCATGGGCATGGGCGAACCGGCGCACAACCTGGACAACGTGCTGGAAGCCATCAATCTGCTGGGCACCGAAGGCAATATCGGCCACAAGAACCTGGTGTTCTCCACCGTGGGCGATCCGCGCGTGTTCGACGCGCTGCCGCGACAGGCCGTCAAGCCAGCCCTGGCGCTGTCGCTGCATACGACCCGCGCCGAGCTGCGCGAGCACCTGCTGCCGCGCGCGCCGAAGATCGCGCCGCGGGACCTGGTGGAAATGGGCGAGCGCTACGCCCGCGATACCGGCTACCCGATCCAGTATCAGTGGACGCTGCTCAAGGGCGTCAATGACGGCGACGACGAACTCGACGCCATCCCGCGCCTGCTCAAGGGCAAGTTCGGCGTGCTCAACGTGATCCCGTTCAACAGCATGGAAGGCGACGACTACCAGCGGCCCGAGGCCGAACGCATCCGCGAGATCGTGCGCACGCTGCATCGCCGTGGCGTGCTGACCAAGATCAGGAACAGCGCCGGACAGGATGTGGACGGCGGCTGCGGCCAGTTGCGTGCCCGCGCGGCGGGGGCGGAGCAGGTAGTGGAACTGCGCCGCAACCGCGCCACCACGCGGCAAGCCGCGTAGACGCGGCCTTGCCCGGGACGCGGCGGCGCGTCGTGACGGCCGGTCAGGCGTCGGCGGGATTGATCAGCGACGTCAGCACGTGGTCCGCCCAGCTTCCGTCGATTTTCAGATAGGCCCGGGCCGTGCCTTCGCGCTCGAACCCCAGGCTGCTCAGCAGGCGCGCGCTGCGGGTGTTCTCGGGGCGATGGTTCGCCATGATGCGGTGCAGCCCGTGCTCGGCAAACATGAAATGGGTCGCCGCGAGGAGGCATTCCCGCATCAGGCCCTGGCCTTCGCGGTCTTGCGCGACAGAGAAGCCCAGATGGCAGGCCTGGAAGGCCCCCCGCACGATGTTGGTGAAGTTGCAGGTGCCGACCAGGCTGTCGTCGGTCCTGTCGAACAGCAGCAGGTGCACCGCCTGCCCGGCGGCGGCACGGGTTTCCATCGCGGCCAGCCGTTCTTCGGTCGACGCGGCGGTGTAGAACGCGTCGGACCGGGCGGGCTCCCAGGGCCGCAGGTGGGCCCGGTTGGCAAGGTGGTACGCCAGCAGGGCCGGGGCATGCTGGCGAGTCGCTTGCCGCAGCGACAGGCGGGGCGTGAGCAGGGGACCGGCCGGGGCCGTCGGGGTGGGGATCATGGGGTGCGGGATGAGCAGCAATGGAAGGCGAGAAGATACCGCGGACAGGTGAACGGCGGAAACGCGTGGCGTTGACCGCCCGGGTCGACCGGCGGGCTATGCGGGCATGTCGGCCGGGTGATCAGCAGGCTCGCGGTTGAGCTTCGCGTGCCGGTACAGGCCCTCCCGATCCAGGATCGTCATGCCGCCATAATGCGTGCGCAGCACCCCCGCCCGCGCCAGCTTCGTCAGGGCGGCATTGCAGCGCTGGCGCGACACGCCGCACAGGCCGGCAATCTCTTCCTGCGAGATCTTGAGGCGGCCGTTGGTGCCGGAATGCTGCTCGGCGTTCAGTTGCGCGGCGACGGCGCGGGCCACCGTGGTGTCCACGTCCAGCAGCACGTTGCCGGTATAGCAGGCCATGAGCCAATTGACGCGCTGCGCCAGGTGGGTCATCAGCGCCTTGGTGAACGCGATATTGTTGTTCCACAGGCGCTCGCAGGTGTCGCGCGGCAGGATCACGACCTGGCTCGGGCGCAGCGCCACCACCTCGTATTCGAACGGCTCGCGGCGGATCATGGTGGCCTCGCCGAACCAGCTGCCGGTGCTGAAGCCGGCCAGCGACAGCGACCGGCCGTCCGAGCCGCGCGAGGACCATTTCACCAGGCCGTCCACCACGCCATACCAGCCCAGCGATTTCGAACCCTCGCGGAACAGGCGTTCGCCGGCCTGCAATGACACCACCCGCAGCTCGGCCCGGACCACGTCGCGTTCCAGGCGCGGCAGGCCGTTGTACCAGGGCACGACGGCCAGCATCCGGTCCACCGGGTCTTGCTTGGCTCGCCGCTTCGGGCTGGCAGGTTCATGGCCGGTTCCGGCTGCCGGTGCGCGCATGGTTGTCCCCGTTCCGCCGTGGTGAGGGCGCCCAGGTAAACCCTAGGGCGCTTTGTCAACATGATGACTGTTCGCTGGCGGGGCCAGTCCGAGAATATTCGGGGCCCCAGAGCCAAAAAACCATAAGAGGAGACAGGTATGTTGTCAATGCCACGCAGGTTTTCGCGCGCTGTCCTGGCCGGCGCCATCGCCGGCGCGCTGCTGCACGCGGGCGCGGCCCGGGCGCAGATTTCCGACGACGTGATCCGGATCGGCTTCATCACCGACATGTCGGGCGTTTATTCGGGGCCGGACGGCCCGGGCGGGGCCGAAGCCATCAAGATGGCCATCGAGGAGATGGGCGGCGAGATCAATGGCAAGAAGATCGAACTGCTGACGGCGGACCACCAGAACAAGGCCGACATTGCCTCGGCCAAGGCGCGCGAATGGTTCGACCAGCGCGGCCTGGACATGCTGATCGGCGGCACCAATTCGAGCACGGCGCTGGCCATGTCGAAGGTGGCCGCCGACAAGAAGAAGCCCATCATCGTGGTGGGCGCGGGCGCGCCGGCCCTGACCAACGAGCAGTGCACCCCATACACGCTGAACTATGCCTACGACACCGTGGCGCAGGCGCGCGGCACGGGCGCGGCGGTGGTGAAGGCGGGCGGCAAGAGCTGGTACATCCTGACGGCGGACTACGCCTTTGGCCATGCGTTGCAGGCCGATACCACCAAGGTGGTCGAGGCCGGCGGCGGCAAGGTGGTCGGGTCGGTCAAGCATCCGCTGTCGACCAGCGATTTCTCGTCGTTCCTGTTGCAGGCGCAGGCCAGCAAGGCCGAGATCCTGGCGCTGGCTAATGCCGGCGCGGACGCCACCAATGCGATCAAGGCGGCCAACGAATTCGGCCTGACCAAGACGATGCGGCTGGCCGGCATGATCATGTTCATCAACGACATCCACGCCATGGGCCTGGAAACGGCCAAGGGCATGTACCTGACCGACAGTTGGTACTGGAACGCGTCGGACGAGACGCGGGCCTGGGCGCGGAAGTTCTACGAGCGCCGCAACGCCATGCCGTCGTCGCTGCAGGCGGCCGACTATTCGGCCGCCATCCAGTACCTGCGCGCGGTCAAGGCCACCGGCACGGACGACGCCGACAAGGTGCTGGCGTATCTGCGCGAGAACAAGCTCGACGACGTGTACATCAAGAACGGCGTGGTGCGTCCGGATGGCCGCGTGGTGCACGACATGTATCTGCTGCAGGTCAAGACGCCGGAGGAATCGAAGGCGCCCTGGGACTACTTCAAGGTGGTCCAGACCATCGATGGCAACGAGGCCTTCACCACCAAGGCCGAGACCCGCTGCGCCCTTTGGAAATAAGAGAATCGCCATGGCAAAACGCAAAGTGATCGTGACCATTGCTCCCACCGGGGGCATGGCGTTCAAGAGCCAGAACCCGCATCTGCCGACCCAGCCGGCCGAGATCGCCGAGGACGTCTACCGCTGCTACAACGCCGGGGCCAGCGTGGTCGCGCTGCACGCGCGCCGCCCCGACGACCAGGCCACCTGCGACGCGGCCATCTACCGCGACATGAACCAGCGCATCCGCGAGCGCTGCGACATCGTGCTGAACAATTCCACGGGCGGCGGCGTGCACGGCGACATGGTCAGGGAAACCACGCCGGGCACCTGGGAGATCCTGTGGGAAGAGCGGCTCAAGGGCATGGACGCCGGCGCCGAGATGTGCACGCTGGACGCCACCACGCTCAACCTGGCCTTCGGCGACCGCGAATACCTGATGAACACGCCCTTGACGCGAGCCCGCGAGCTGGCGGCCGGCATGAAGGCGCGCGGCATCAAGCCGGAGTGGGAGGTGTTCAGCCCGACCCACATCCTGCAGGACGCGACCACGTTGATCAACGAGGGGCTGGACGAGGAACCGCATTTCATCAACCTGGTGATGAATGTGCACCGCAACTTCCAGAACGCGATGCCGTTCTCGCCGCGCCATTTGCAGATGATGGTGGACCTGCTGCCCAGGAACAGCATCTTCTGCGTCAGCGGCATCGGGCCGTCGCAGCTGGAAGCCAACATCAGCGCGCTGCTGCTGGGCGGGCATGCGCGGGTGGGGCTGGAGGACAACCTGTATTACCGCCATGGCGAGCTGGCGACCAACGTGCAACTGACCGAGCGCATCGTGCGCATCATCCGCGAACTGGACATGGAGCCCGCGACGCCCGCCGAGGCGCGCGAGATCATGGGCCTGCCGCTGCGGGGCGGGGTGCGGCCGGAATTCGCGCTGTGAGAGCGGCGCGGCATTTTTCCAGGGATGTAGCCTGATGATTGAATCGTTGAAGGGCAAGCGGGTCCTGATCACCGCCGGCGCGGGGGGCATCGGCCTGGCCATCGCGCGCAAGTTCCTGGCCGCTGACGCGCAAGTGCACATCTGCGATGTGGCCGCGGAAGCGGTGCAGGCCGCCGTGCAGGCGCACGCCGGCTTGAGCGGCAGCGTCACGGACGTGGCCGACGAAGCCCAGGTGCTGGCCATGTTCGCGGAGTTGGCCGAGCGCTGGGGCAAACTGGATGCGCTGGTGAACAACGCCGGCGTCTCGGGCCCCACCAGCCGGCTTGAAGACACGGACCTGGCGGCGTGGCAGGCCACGCTGGACGTCAACCTGACCGGCACGTTCCTGTGCGCGCGCAGCGCGGTGCCGCTGCTGCGCGAGGCGGGCGGCGGGGCCATCATCAACATCTCGTCGGTCGCGGGCCGGCTGGGCTTTTCGCTGCGCAGCCCCTACAGCGCCAGCAAGTTCGGGTTGGCGGGGCTGACGCAGACCTGGGCGATGGAACTGGGACCGTCCGGCATCCGCGTCAATTCGGTGCTGCCGGGCGTGGTGGCGGGCGACCGGGTCGAGCGCATCATCGCCGCGCGCGCGGCGGCCGGCGGCGTCAGCAACGACGCCATGCGCGCGCAGTTGGTGGAAAAGGTGTCGCTGCGCAGGATGACCCAGCCCGAGGACATCGCCAACCAGGTGGCGTTCCTGTGTTCGGACGAGGGCGCGATGATCAGCGGCCAGAGCATCTCGGTGTGCGGCAACGTCGAATACCTGGGGTAGCGAGGAGGCAGCGGGGCACGCCGGCTATGCCCGGACACTGAATCCGGGCGCCTCGATGCGGATCGGCGTGCCGATATCGCGGCGCCATTGCGCGGGCCCCGATACATGCAGGTTGCCGCCGTCCGCGTCCACCGCCACCGTCACCGGCATGTCGACCACGTCGAATTCGTAGATCGCCTCCATGCCGAGATCCTCGAACGCGACCACGCGGGCACGGCGGATCGCCTTGGACACCAGGTAGGCCGCGCCGCCCATGGCGATCAGGTAGGCGGCGCGATGGCGCTGGATCGCGGCGACCGCGTCGGGGCCGCGTTCGGCCTTGCCGACCATGGCGATGAGGCCGGTGTGTTCCAGCATCATGTCCGTGTAGCCGTCCATGCGGGTGGCGGTGGTGGGGCCCGCCGGGCCGACGGCCTCGTCGCGCACGGCATCCACCGGCCCTACGTAGTAGATCACGCGGCCGCGGAAATCCGCCGGTAGCGGCTGGCCCCGCGCCAGCAGCTCGCGGATGCGCTGGTGGGCGGCGTCGCGGCCGGTGAGCATGCGGCCGTTCAGCAGCAGGGTCTCGCCGGCGCGCCAGCGGGTGACCTCGTCGCGGGTGAGCGTGTCCAGGTCCACGCGCCGGGCCGTGGCGGCCTGCGCCGACGGACCCAGGTCGGGCCACAGGTCGAGCGAGGGCGGTTCCAGGTGCGCCGGCCCGCTGCCGTCCAGCACGAAACGGACGTGGCGGGTGGCGGCGCAGTTGGGGATCAGCGCGACCGGCTTGGCGGCGGCGTGGGTCGGGTAGGTCTTGAGTTTCACGTCCAGCACCGTCGTCAGGCCGCCCAGGCCCTGCGCGCCGATGCCCAGCGCGTTGATGCGTTCGTACAGTTCCAGGCGCAGCGCCTCTTCAGGGGCAAGCGCTGCGCCGCTGGCGGCGCGTGCCTGCAACGTGTGCATGTCCAGCGGCTGCATCAGGCTTTGCTTGGCCAGCAGCACGGCCTTTTCGGCGGTGCCGCCGACGCCGATGCCCAGCATGCCGGGCGGACACCAGCCGGCGCCCATGGCCGGCACTTGCGCCAGCACCCAGTCCACCACGCTATCGCCGGGGTTCAGCATGGCCAGGCGCGCCTTGTTTTCCGAGCCGCCGCCCTTGGCCGCGACGGTGATTTCCAGGCGGTCGCCCGGCACGATCTCGACGCTGGTGACGGCCGGCGTGTTGTCCCGGGTGTTGGCGCGCGCGAACAGCGGATCGGCGATGACCGAGGCGCGCAGCGGATTGTCCGGGTCCAGCCAGGCGCGCCGCACAGCGGCGTTGACCGCGTCTTCCATGCTGCCGGTGAAGTCCGCCCATTGCACGTCCATGCCGACCTTGAGGAAGACGTTGACGATGCCGGTGTCCTGGCAGATGGGGCGCCGGCCTATGGCGGCCAGGCGCGAACTGGCCAGGATCTGCGCCATGGCGTCGCGCGCCGGGGCGCTGGCTTCGCGTTCATGGGCGCGGGCCAGGTGCGCGATGTAGTCGGGCGAGTGGTAATGGCTGATGTACTGCAGCGCGCCGGCGATGGAGTCGATCAGGTCTTGCTGTCGGATGCGGGTCATGGGCGGGGACGATTGCGCGGGAGGAGCGCCGTCCGGAATCCGCGCGGATCCGGACGGCGGGTGTCATTCGGCGTGCAGGGTGACGCCGGGCCGGTCCTTGACCAGCGTGACGGCGATGAACGAGACCGCGGCCATGACGACGACGTACACGCCCACCAGCCACGAATGGCCGGTGGCGGAGATGATGGACTGCGCGATCATGGCGGCGAAGGCGCCGCCCAGGATAGAACCCAGCGCATAGCCGGCCGACACGCCGGAATAGCGCACGTCGGCGGGGAACATCTCCGCGTAGAGCGCGGCTTGCGGGCCATAGGTCAAGCCCAGCGGCAACGACAGCGCGGCCAGCGCCAGGGCGAATTGCAGCGGATCGCCCGACTCGATGAAGGTCCACATCGGAATGGCCCACAGCGCCAGCAGCAGGTAGCCGAGCTGGAAGGTGCGCACGCGGCCGATGCGGTCGCCGAGCCAGCCGCCCAGCAGCGTGGTGCCGAGCCAGCAGGCGGCGGCCAGGGTGCAGATCATCAGCACCTGTTGCGGCGGCATGCGCAGGGCGCGGCTGCCATAGCTGATGAAGAAGCCCACCAGCAGGTAGCCGGCGGTGCTGTTGCCCACGAAGATCAGCGTGGTCAGCGCGATCTGGCGCGGGTGCTTGCGCAGCAGCGCGCCCAGCGGCGCCGAGGAATGGCTGCGGCGCGATTGCATGCGCAGGAATACCGGCGATTCCTCGACCGCGCGGCGGATGAAGACGCCGACGATGATCAGCGCGATCGACAGCAGGAAGGAGATGCGCCAGCCCCAGGCCATGAAGTTCTCCGCGCCGACCAGGGTGGTGATGCACCACAGCGCGCCCGTGGCGACGATCATGCCCAGCGGCACGCCGATCTGCGGAAAGGCGCCGAACAGCGAGCGCCGGTCTGTCGGCGCGTGCTCGACCGCCATGAGCGCCGCGCCACCCCACTCGCCGCCGGCCGAGAAGCCTTGCAGCACGCGCAAGCCCACCAGCATCACTGGCGCCCACAGCCCGATCTGGGCGTAGGTCGGCAGCACGCCGATCAGGGCGGTGGATACGCCCATGAGGATCAGGGTGGCGGCCAGCACGCGCTTGCGGCCATAGCGGTCGCCAAGGTGGCCACAGACGATGGCGCCCAGCGGGCGGAACAGGAAAGCCACGCCCACGGTGGCGAACGACAGGATCAGCGACAGTTCGGGATTGTCCTGCACGAAGGGGGCGAAGAACAGCGTGCCCAGCACCAGGCCCGCGGCCTGCACGTAGATGAAGTAGTCGTACCACTCGATGGCCGAGCCGACCAGCGTGGCGGCGAGCACCTTGCGGTCTTCGGCGCTGACCAGCGCCGCGGATGGCCGGCGTTCGCCGGCGGACGCGGGCGCGACGGCGCCCTGTCCGGGGAAATCTGTCTGCATGCATGTCTCCTTTGGGGGGGGGCGGACCGTGCCGCTGTGTTTTTGTTCGAGGGCTGGCCGGAGCGGATGAGGACCCGCTCCGGCCGTCGCGTCAGGCGGCGGCTTGCGCCGGCCGCGGCGCATCGGGCTGGTTCTCGGGACGGGCGGCGTCGAAGGCGGGCAACGCGGCGCAGGCCTGGACGATGGCGCGCACCTGGGTGAATGGCGCCAGGTCGACGCCGTAGCGCAAGGCGTTGTAGACCTGCGGCACCAGGCAGCATTCCACCAGCGTCGGCGCATCGCCCAGGGCATAGTGGCCGCGCCTGGCGGGCAGGGCGGCCTCGAAGGCGCGGAAACCCTCTTCGCACCAGTGGCGGTACCAGTCGTGCACCTGGTCGTCGTCGGCGCCGAATTGGGCGCGCAGGCGCTTGAGCGCGCGCAGGTTGTTCAACGGATGCACTTCGCAGGCCACCAGCAGCGCCAGCGCCCGCGCCTGGGCGCGACCGGCCGGGTCGGCCGGCAGCAGCGCGGGTGCGGGATGGCGGGCGTCCAGGTACTCGATGATGGCGAGCGACTGCTGCAGGCGCAGCCCGTCGATCTCCAGCATCGGCACCAGGCTGAACGGCGCCAGCGCGCGGTAGGCCGGCTGCAGGTGTTCGCCCTGGGCCATCTGCCAGGGCACCTGGCGATAGGGCAGGCCCTTGAGCGCCAGCGCGATGCGCACGCGGTAGGCCGCGGAGCTGCGCCAATAGCTGTGCAGTGTGAGGGAGGATGTCTCGGCCATGGCGCAGTCCCCTTCAGGCCGTGGCGGCTTGCGGCGCCGGCCGGGCGGCGGGCAGCGGGCGGGTGCCGGGAATCCGCACCTGCTGGTCGATGTCGCCGAACAGGCTGTTGCCGGCCTCGTCGCGCATGGCGATGCGGACGCGGTCGCCGTGCTTGAGGAAGGGCGTGCGCATCTGGCCGTCGCGCAGCTGTTCGCGCACCCGCGCTTCGACCAGGCAGCACACGCCGACCGCGTCGCTGGCGTTGGAAATGGTGCCGCTGCCCAGGATCGTGCCGGCACCCAGCCGGCGCGTGCGCGCGGCGTGGGCGATGAGTTCACCGAAGTGGAATTGCATTTCCTCGCCGGCCTGGGGCTGGCCGATCAACCGGTCGTTGAGCCACACTTGCATCGCGCGGTGCAGCTTGCCGTCGCGCCAGTAGGGCGCAAGCTCATCGGGCGTGACGAAGACGGGCGACAGCGCCGACGCCGGCTTGCCCTGCAGAAAGCCGAAGCCCTTGGCCAGTTCAGGCAGCACCACGTTGCGCAGGGTGACGTCGTTCACCAGGCCCAGCAGCACCACGTGTTCCAGGGCGGTCGCGGGGTCCACGCCTTGCGGTACGTCGTCGGTGATCACCACGATCTCGGCCTCCAGGTCGACGCCCAGGTCTTCACTGGTGGCGGTGATGGGGTCGCGCGCGCCCATGAAGTCATCCGAGGCACCCTGGTACATCACGGGATCGGTGAGAAACGACGGCGGCATTTCTCCGCCACGGGCGCGGCGGGTCAGGTCGACGTGATTGAGATAGGCCGACGCGTCCAGCCATTGGTAGGCGCGCGGCAGCGGCGCGGCGCAGCGTGCCGGATCGAACGGCTGGCCGTCGCTGGCGCGCAGGTCGTCGTATTCTGCTTGCAGCAAGGGCGCGCAGCGGGCCCAGTCATCGAGCGCCTGCTGCAAGGTGGCGGCAATGTGCGGCACCGCCCGCATGCGGGTCAGGTCACGGTTGACGACGACCAGCTGGCCGTCGCGGCTGCCGTTGTTCAGGGTGGCGAGTTTCATGGGTGGCAATTCCGTGGTCAGGCGCGCCGAGACACGCGGCGCGCGATATCGAAAGGGGTCAGGCGGTCAGTTCGGCCCACATCTCGCGGTCGCGCTGGGCGGTCCAGACGCGCGGGTCGGTGATGCCGCTGGCTTCGTCGAAGGCGCGCGAGATGTCGAAGGGAATGGCGTGTTCGTAGATCACGACGTGGCCGAACTCGGGGTCCATCACGCGGCGGGTGTCTTCGTAGACCTGCTTGAGGCCCTTGCCTTCGCTCACGCCCTGGCGAGCGCAGCCGTACAGCGTCTCGACCCAGCGGCGGGTGTAGCCGATGGCTTCGCGGCAGGCGCCGGCGCTGGTGAGCGCGGGGCCGCGGCCGGGCACCATCTGTTTCGGCGCCAGGGCCTGCAACCGGTCGAGCGTGGCCGGCCAGTCCGACAGGTAGGCGTCGCCGGTGTAGACGCCGGCGTTGAATTCGACCAGGTCGCCGGCGAAACAGATGCCTTGCGAGGGAATCCAGACGATGGAGTCGCCGCGCGTGTGGCCGGCGCCCAGATGCATCATGCGCACTTCCAGCTTGCCCATGAACAGGGTCAGCTCGCGCTCGAACACGGTGGTGGGCCAGGTCAGCCCGGGAATGGTCTCGGCGGACTGGAACAGGCGCGGGAAGCGGCCGATCTCGGAATCCATGTCGGCCTGGCCGCGTTCGGCGATCAGCTCGTAGGTGCCGCGGCTGGCGTAGGTGTTGACGGCGCCTTCGACGGCGAAGGCCGACGCGCCCAGCACGCGCACCGCGTGGTAGTGCGTCAGCGCGACGTGGCGGATGGGCTTGTCGGTGACGCCGCGGATGGCGCGGATCAGGTTCCGCGCCATGGCCGGCGTGGCGGTGGCGTCGACCACCATCACGCTGTCGTCGCCGATGATGACGCCGGAGTTGGGATCGCCGTCGGCGATGTAGGCGTAGGCGTTTTCGGACAGGCGCTCGAAGGAGGTCTTCTTCTCCGCCACGTCGGCCTGGGATGCGAAAGGCTTGCTCATCGTGTTCCTTGTCTGGATGAATGAAGGGATTCGGGGTCAGTCCGCGCCGCCATGGTGGCGCGCATGGCTGGTGGTGCCGGTGGCGCCGGGCTTGAGGCCGGCGGCCTTGTCGCGGTTCCAGGCGGCCAGTTCCTCGTGGGCGCTGCGGCGCTTGCGCGCCACGTAGTCGGCCACGGGCAGGCGCGCCGTCAGTTCCAGCCGGATGCCGTTGGGGTCGAAGAAATAGATCGAGCGGATGAAGTGATGGTCGGTCGGGCCGACCACCTCCACGCCATGCGCCAGCAGGCGCTGGCGCATGCGCTCCAGTTCGGCCTCGCCGCGGATTTCCATGGCGAAGTGGTTGACCCAGCGCGGCGTGGCGGGATCGGGCTGGCTCAGCGCGTTGTCGCCCAGGTCGAAGAAGGCAATGTGCGAGTGGTCGGCGAATTCGAAGAACAGGTGCACGAAGGGGCAGTGTTCACCGGTGGACGGCACCCGTTCTTCCTTGACCACGTGCACCAGCGGCAGGCCCAGGATGTCTTCGTAGAAGCGGCGGGTTTCCTCGGCATCGCGGCAACGCCAGGCGAAATGGTGCAGGCCCTGGATGGACGGGCAGGCGGCCGCGGGGGCGGGGGAATCGGTAAGCTGCGTCATGGCGCGGTCTCCGTGGGTCAGGGGATGTGCAGGGGGGCGGGTTCGCCGCGCGCCGCGAGGACTTCGTCGACGGCGGCCCGGACGCGGGCCGCGTCGTCCACCGCTTCGATCAGCAGCAGCGACAGCCGCGCCAGGCTGTCGCGCTGGTCGGCGGCGTCGCACTGGTCGGTCAGCGCGATCAGGCGTTCGAGCAGGTCGTCAAGCTGTTGCTGGGATTGCGGCATGGCGCGCGTCTCCGTTTGCGTGGGGGAGGCCGGCGGCCTCGGGTTGGGAATCGATGCCATCGGCGCCAGCCGGTCGCAGCGCGTCGTTGACCCAGGCCGCGAGCGTGGCGGGCGCCAGGGCCTGCGGCCCGCCCGCGGCCATGACGTGCTGGTCCGGCCGCAGCAGCCAGGCGCTGCCGTCCATCGGTTGGCCGAGCTGGTGCGCCAGGGCGTCGCGCCCGCGCGCATCGCACAGCGGCCCCACCGCGACCCAGCGCAGCAGCGCATCGTCGCGCACGTCCGGGGGCAACGCGTCGGCGAATACCAGCACGGTGAACCAGGGCCCGAGCAGCGCGTGCAGGGACAGGCCGTCGTCCTGCCGCAGCAGCACGTTGGGCAGGGCGCGGCCGGCGTGGGCGTGGTCGCCGCGCACCCAGGCCGATGCGGGATAGACCGCCGGCATGCAGAGCCGGCCGGTGTTGATCATGCGCGCCGCCAGCGTGTGGCGCGGCGCCAGCGCGATGATGGCGTCGCGCCACAGCGCGGCCGAGCGGGCGGCGCCGGGATAGACGAAGCGCGAAGAGCGGCGGGCCTGGCGGATGTTCTCCATGGCGGCGTGCTTGCGCTCGGCGTCGTAGCTGTCGAGCACCCCGGCGTCGGCGCGGCCCTGCAGCAGCAGCGCCAGTTTCCAGCCCAGGTTGTCGGCGTCCTGGATGCCGCCATTGCCGCCGCGCGCGCCGAACGGCGCCACCAGGTGGGCCGAGTCGCCGGCGAACAGTACCCGCCCGTGGCGCAGGCGGTCTAGGCATTCATGGCGGTAGGCCCAGACGCCGTGCCAGGCGATGTCGAAATCGACCCGTTCGCCCAGCAGGTCCCAGACGCGCTGGCGCATGGCGGCCTCGGTGGCGGCGGCTTCGGGGTCTTCGTCCGGGCGCAACTGGAAGTCCAGGCGCCAGGTGTCGTCGGCCATCTTGTGGCGCCATACCGCGCGGCCGTGATTGCTGCGGGCGTCGAGCCAGGTCCAGCGTTCCTCGGGCCAGGCGGTGCCGCGCAGCACGATGTCGATGATGATCCAGCGGTCCTCGGTGCGGTCATAGACTAGCGGACGCAGGCCCAGCAGGCCGCGCACCGCGCTGTTGGCGCCGTCGCAGGCCACCACCCATTGGGCGCGGGTGGCGTAGGCGCCGTCCGGCGTGCGCACGCGCAGCGTGGCCGGGCCGTCGGCACAGGGTTCGATCCCGACCACCTGGTTGAGCCAGCGCAGGTCGGCCAGCGGTTCACGCCGCAGCGCCTCGACCAGGAAGGCTTCCAGGTAATACTGCTGCAGGTTGACGAAACCGTTGTGGCGCATGTCAGGCTGGTCCTGCAGCGTGAACGAGGCCACCGCCATGTCGCGGCACAGCACGCGGCCGACGTTCCAGCGCACGCCCTTGTCGACCACGGCGCCGGCCATGCCGAGGCGGTCGAAGATGTCCAGCGTGCGTTGCGCCCAGACCATGCCGCGCGAGGCCAGGCCGCGCACGCCGACGGTATTGTCGTCGTCCAGCACCACCACGGGAATGCCGCGCCGCGCCAGATCCAGCGCCAGCGTCAGGCCGGTCAGCCCGGCGCCTACGATCGCGACGGGGTG
Organism: Achromobacter ruhlandii; assembly: GCF_902859695.1. Taxonomy (GTDB): domain Bacteria; phylum Pseudomonadota; class Gammaproteobacteria; order Burkholderiales; family Burkholderiaceae_B; genus Achromobacter; species Achromobacter ruhlandii. Next base: position 76,581 of record NZ_CADIJL010000005.1, on the reverse strand, counting down.
GGGGGCAGCGCGCGGACGATCCATCTCGTCCGGCCTGAGGTAGGGGTAGAGGGGAAGCTCTGTCATCGTTTTCCCTAGTGCTCCAAGGGTTCTGCGAGGCATGTCACAGGCACCACTCTAGGAGCGCGGGCGGAGCGCGTCATGTCCTCACGAGAGAGGACACCGGGATCGCCGGGAAGCCCTTAGAATCGGGAAAAACACGCCCGAACGGGGGACGACAACCATGGATGAGACAAGCAAACCCTTGGCCGTGGACGGGGGGACGGACCAGTGGGCGGCGTCCGCCGTCATGGACCTGGGCGGACCGATGTTCCACGCGGCGCTGTTGATGGCGCTGCGCGAAACCGTGGCCGCCGACCATGTGTCGCACGTCTTCTACGGGCACGACGGCTCGGTGCAGTATTCGTCGGCCGCCAGCCTCTTGAACCAGTCGCTGATCGAGTGGACCACCACGGTCTATGTCGACGACCAGTTCTACCGCCGCGATCCCAACTACGCGCTGCTGCGCGACCTGGCCTGTCGGCCCGAGCATCATCCGGACCTGATCATCCAGGCCGCGGCGCCCGAGCGCATCCTGGATGCCGAGTACCGGGAACTGCTGTTCGAGCGGCCCGGCTTCGCCAGCAAGATCTCGCTGATCGGCGCGCGCAGCGAAGGCGCCAGCTACATCAACCTGTATTTTTCGCGCTCGCATCCGCCGGGCGTGACCGACGTGATGCGCGGACGCGCCCCGCTGCTGATTGCGCTGGCGCGGCGCCATCACCAGCTGTGCCGGCGCGAGGCCGCGCCGGCGCCGATCTGGTCGGAGGGCCTGTCCGAACGCGAGGTCCAGGTGGCGGACCTGCTGCGCCAGGGCCGCACCGCCAAGGAAGTGGGCCGCGAACTGGGCCTGTCGCCGACCACGGTGGTGACCTACAAGAACCGCATCTTCAAGAAGAGCAACGTGGCCAGCCTTAAGGAATTCCTGATCAAGGCGCCGGCAGCGCCAGAGGAAGTGGCACGACGTACGCACGCTTGAAGTTGCGGGCATGCGCGCTGGTCGAGTTCCCCGCAGGTTGCGATGGTCGTGCAGCCCAGGTATTCGAGGCCGCCCTGCTTCACGTTCTGTTCGCGCGGAGTAGCACTCGCCCGTCGCGCTCCAGCCGCAAGCCGGGACTAAAGCTGCCTGGGGTACTCCACCGTTGGCGTGGCGGCACGCGGTGGGGCAGATCTGGTTGCCCCCAGCGTTGAGGGCATCTTTCTTATTCCTCGCTGATTGTTAGTGCCTTGCCGGCAGCGGATAAGATTAGTGCGGGAACATCACTATGGCGGGCAGTGCCCGCTGGTGATGATGTAACTTCCGCTCTAGAATTCGCTACCGCTATTTTTCAGTGGTGTTCAACTCCCATTCTTTGCACAACTTTCGAAATGATCGGCTATTTTGGTAAGCCTGTTGCAGATCAAATTTCGCAGTAAATGCAGGCTGGTCCAGGATTTCACTGTATCTGCCCCCCTGGATGTGCTCCTTCATCCAGCCTTTGGCATTTCGGGGGATTTCGGCTTGAGGGCATTCGTCGCCGAAGAGCGAGAACCCGCGGATGCCATGCAAAGATCTGGCAGCAGCGATGAACCAAGCCTCAAACTCCCGATTTGCTAACACTACCGAAAGCCGCCGATGGGGGACATACTGTTTTGCTCTGGCGCGAATCTCCTGTGCGAGCGCTACTGGGCAATCATCGTCTGCATCTAGAACGATCAGTATCCAACCGTCATTCCCGCACTTGGCTGCAGCTAGAAGCAGTTGCCTTCGGAATTCGTCCTCCTTGTTTAAAAACTTGTCGCGTCGAACTCGAATTGGCTGGAGCGCATTCACCATAGCACCATCGTTCCATTCCGAAGCTAATCGTCGCAACAGCAGAGGCAGGGCGACAACCTCTCCATCCCCCTCCACTATCGATGCAATTGATGTCATGACTGTATCTCTCCGAACAGATCAGCCTGAACTGCCATTTGTTGCTCAATAACGGTTCGGTCTGGCGCCAGTTGATTCATTCGTAGCAGTTCCCCGGCAGAGAAAAGATGGTCCCTGAGTACTTGCCTTGATGCTTCGTCTAATGGAACGACCTTTGTCTCACCACCCTCGGATACAACCGTCAGAATGGAATCGGCCTCGATACTCCGGTCGTCCAATAGGTCCGGACTATGGCTTGTCACCAACACTTGCGTGTGTTTCGATGCGTGGACCAAAATTTCTCGTAGCGATGCGCTAGCTGCTGGGTGCAACGCGGTTTCCGGTTCCTCAATACCAATCAAGGTAGGCGAATAGTCCACATTGCTCTGTAGCAGAGCTGTCATTACGCCCAACGCACGCAAAGTTCCATCAGACATATTCTGAGCTAGAAACTTCCATGGATGTCTTGCTCCCGCCATTTCCTGACGAAACTCAAGTGTCTCCATGGGGCCGATCACCTTACGCTCCATGCCGTGGACCATCGGCACCACAGATTGTAGGTATTCCTTAATGAGATTCACTTTTTCCGGAGCTACGCGTTCCAGGTGTCCAATTACACTCGCTATATTCTCTCCGACAGGTTTCAATAATCGGCCGTCTTGAGGTTTTTGGAGCTCACGCATTAGTTTTGGATTGAGGTTATAGAACCCCATTGCGGTCAAGGCGTCGAACACCGGTCTGAACACGGTAAAGCCGGACGCCGCTACCAAAGCCAATCGATCCGCAGTGATTGACGGAAAGGCTGTTTCGCTGCTGTCGCGCAACCGGCCTTTGCTAATTCGGAAAAATGGACCTTTGCCTATTCCACTGATAACGCACTCTTCGTGTTGTACTTCATAGCCTCCGCTGGCCATTGCTCCGATGTCGAACGCGTACCAACCGTCACGCCCATCACGGAGGCAAAATTCCAGTCGAATGCCGAAGTGGGTTGGATGGCCGCTTGAACGCCGGCGGACCTCATTCAGTCCGCCCCGCTCGTTAATAGCACTATCCAGCGAGCCAGAGAGGGCATCTCGGACGAAATGAAGAGCGTCTAGAAAGTTACTTTTGCCCGCACCATTTTGTCCCACAAGAAAGGTCAAGGGCTGTAGATGTACATCACAATTCCCGATGCTCTTGTAGTTGCGGAGTACTACTCTTCGAATGAAGACTATCTGAGACATGAAAGCCTCTCTATCCTAGAACAATGATTGCATTAGTTTTACCCAATGCTAGGTAGCTGGAGCGCAATTTGCGCAAAGTGTCGGAAGGCGGTCTTGGGAAGTGGTAGGTTGCGGAAGGTCACTGGTTACTCCGTATTCTCTCAATACCGCGGGGAAAAGCGGAGATATTCTTGCATGATAGCGTGACTCGTTGAGCCCGGCGCGCGATGTACCGAAGGACTTGATGGTAGGCACCGAAAGACTTACCTGAGAGCGATATGGTCATCTCCGGGCACCCAATTTCCATTGGACTACGCAGACGCATAGTCGACATGGTGGGTGGGTCTGAAATTGCAAGGGATCCACGTTTCACGCTTCTTCACAAATCCCGCACAAAAGACGGCGAAACGCTGATTGCCTTATTTCTTATGATCTCGGAGGCGCATGCGCCGCGTCTGGCGTAGCCTATCTCCGGGCTGTCGGGCGCTCCTATTGTTGGAGTTGGCCCCCTCTGTATGCCCGCTCTGCCTCGCTAGGGGCCCGCCACCGTGGGCCGCCGGTCCCAAGGCTATTGATGCTCAAATTCCTCGTTCGCGTCGTCATCGTGGTCCTGGTCAGTCTCGGACTGGCCTATCTGTTCGTGGACAAGGGACTGGGGACGCTGCTCAAGCCGATGGTGCAAGAGGTCGCCTTCCAGTCGCTGCGCGGGCAGTTCCACGAGTTGCATGAGCGGCTGGACGCGGTGCCGCCGGCGCAGCGCGACACCCTGCTGCGCGAGCAGGTGCAGCCGCATTACGGCATCGCGCTGCGGGTGCTGCCCGCGGAGCAGGTCCACCTGACCGAGGACGAGCGCGAGCAACGGCAGGCCTTTGGCGTCGTGATGCGGGACGATTTCGATACGCACCTGGTGCCGTTGCCGGGCGAGCCCGCGCAATGGCTGGAATTGCGGCTGCCCAACGTGTTCGACACCGTGGTCGCCTTGTCCGTGTGGCTCTGCCTGGGCGTGGTGGTGGCGGTCGGCCTGCTGGGGCTATGGGCATTGCCCATGTGGCGCGACATGGATGCGCTGCGCAATGCCGCGCTGCGCATGGGCCAGGGGGAACTGAGCCAGCGCGTGAGGCTGTCGCGCATCGCCGGCATCCGCCATGTCGGCGAGAGCTTCAACCAGATGGCCGAGCGTATCGCCGCCTTGATCGAGAACCAGCGCAGCCTGACGAACGCGGTATCGCACGAACTGCGCACGCCGCTGGCGCGGCTCTCGTTCGAGGTGGACATGCTGGGCCGTGGCGGCCTGCCGCCGACGCATCAACACGTGTTGCGCGACATGCGCGCGGACATCTCCGAACTGGAAAGCATGGTGGCGGAACTGCTGGTGTACGCGCGGCTGGAACGCCCCACCGAAGAGACCGTGCGGCTGGAAACGGTCGACACGCGCGATTGGCTGGGCGAGGCGCTGGCGCAGGTCGCGCACCAGGCGCAGGCGCGCAACGTGGAGTGCCGGGTGGCCGATGGCCATCCACCGCACGTCTGCCTGCATCCGCGCTACATGAGCCGGGCCTTGCTGAACCTGGTGCAGAACGCTGTGCGCTACGCCCACGGCCGCATCGACATCGTGCTGACGCACAGTCCGACCGGGCATTTCGAACTGATCGTCGACGACGACGGGCCGGGCATCCCGGTGGCCGACCGCGAGCGGATCTTCGAGCCTTTCATCCGGCTCGATGAGAGCCGCGACCGCGGCACGGGCGGGGCGGGGCTGGGCCTGGCGATCGTGCAGCGTGTCGCGGCCGGCCACCACGGCAGCATCTGCGTGGCGGACAGTCCGCTGGGCGGCGCGCGTTTCGTGTTGCGCTGGGCGGCGGCATAGCGTTCAGCTTGCCGCCAGGGCATCCGGGTCAACCCGGAGACGGCCGCCGCCGCGCCCGGCCTGTCGCGCGCCGGCTTGCATTTTGTGGCACATGGCGCGTGGAAATGGTGTTTGATACAGGGGCTTGTTTTCCCCTCCCTGATAACTCATAACGAGAACACCATGAGACATTTCCTGCCCGCGCTGGGCGCCGCCTTCGTTTTGTCCCTTGGCGCCCAGGCCGCCTGGGGCCAGCAGGCATCCGCCGCCGCCAAGCCGCCGCGCGATCCCTTCTTCTGGCTCGGCGAGATCAACAAGGCCACGGCCGTGATCAATACCGAGCAGGGCCTGCTCGACAAGTCCATGGCGCCGCGGCTGGCGGCGGGCGTGGCCAAGGTGATCAATGACGGCAACCAGCCCGGCGCCAAGCGGCCGGCCAGCGTCATCACCTTCGAGCCGCTGCTGATCAAGGCCGCGGGCGAGGACGTGACGCTGTTGCACGCCGGCCGTTCCAGCCAGGACATGCACGCCACCTACCGCAGCGCCATCCTGCGCGACAAGCTGCTGGAACTGGCGGACCAGCTCAATGCCACGTCGACCACGCTGGTGGAGCTGGCCGCCAAGCACAGCGCCACCATTGTGCCCAACTACACCAACGGCGTGGCGGCCCAGCCGAACAGCTATGGCCACTACCTGCTGGGACAGGCCGCCGGCCTGGCGCGCGACGCCCAACGCATCCGCGAAGCCTACGCGCGCATCGACCGCTCGCCCATGGGCACCACCGTGCTCAACGGCACCAGCTGGCCGCTGGACCGCAAGCGTATGGCGCAGTACCTGGGCTTCACCGCGCTGGTGGACAACGCCTATGACGCCTCGCAGATCTCGTCGATGGACCAGCCGGTGGAAGTGGCGTCGATCGTCACCAGCATCGCGCTGCGCACCGGCAACTTCGTCGAGGACGTGATGACGCAGTACGCCCAGTCGCGCCCGTGGATCCTGCTGGAGGAGGGCGGCGGCAACACCTACGTGTCCAGCGCCATGCCGCAAAAGCGCAATCCCGGCTTGCTCAACGACACGCGCAGCGACGCGTCGACCGCGGTGACGCTGGCGATGGGGCCGGTGATCCAGACGCACAACATCACGCCCGGCATGAGCGACCCCAAGGACGTCAAGCAGAACTCGGCGATGGTCGATGCCGGCATCGCGGCGCTCAAACGTTGGGACCGCGTGCTCAAGGCCATGGTGATCAGCCCCGATCGCGCGCTGGAGGAACTGAACAGCGACTGGACCGCCTCGCAGGAACTGGCCGACGTGCTGATGCGCAAGTACAAGCTGCCGTTCCGCGACGGCCACCACTTCGCCTCCGAGGTGGTGAGCTACGCCAAGACCAACAACATCAAGCCGCTGGACTTCCCGTATGACCAGGCGCGCCGCATCTACGCCGAGGCGATGAAGGGTTCCAAGTACCCGAACGAACTGCCGATGAGCGAGGCCGAGTTCCGGTCGACGCTGGACCCGGTCGCCATCGTCAAGAACCGCGCCACCAGCGGCGGGCCGCAGCCGGCGGAAATGGAACGCATGGTCAAGGAGGCGCGCGAACAGCTGGCCTCGCAGGACAAGTGGATCAAGGAACGCCGGGCGCACATCGCCGATTCCCTGGCCAGCCTGGACAAGGACTTCGATGCGCTGGTGGCCAGCGCGCCGAAGGACAAGGGCCGGTAAGCGTCGCGGGCGTGGCATGTGCGGCTCCGTCGATCAGGGCATGGGCTGCGGCCGAGGATACCGCGGCCCATGCCAGGATGTCGGAGTCAGAACCGGTGCGTCAGGGTGACCAGGGTGGTGCGGCCTTCGCCGTAGTAGACCGAGTTGTAGAAGCCCATGGCGCGGTAGTAGCGCTTGTCCGCGAGGTTGCGAACGTTCAGCTGCAGCTGGGTCTGCCTGCCGAGATCGTACTGGGCCATCAGGTCGAACAGCGCATAGGGCTGTTGCTCCACGGCGGCGGATTGTTCACCGTAATAGCCCACGGCGCGCGTGCGGCTCTGCCAGCGCATGCCGCCGCCGATGACCAGATCGCGCAGCGCGCCGGGCAGGCGGTACGTGGTGCTGGCCTTGAGCATCTGTTCGGGCTGCGTGGTCTGGACCTTCCTGCCGGCGTTGTCCTTGGATACCCGGTAGGTGTAACCCAGGAACAGGTTCCAGCCGGGCGATACCTCGCCGGCCAGTTCCAATTCGAATCCGCGGGTGCGCGTGCCGTCCAGCATCTCGTACCAGGACTCATTGCGGGCGGCGTCGAAGCCGGCGTATTCGGCCACGTCCTTCTGGTTGGTCTGGAACACGGCGAACGAGCCATTCAGGCGGCCCTCCAGATACGAAGCCTTGATGCCGGCTTCGTAATTGTGGCCATACGCCGGACCGGTCATGTTCCAGTCCCGCGTCTTGTACATCTGCGGCTGGAAGATGTTGGTGTAGCTCACATAGGCCGTGTAGGTGTCGTCGAGGTCGTACGTGACGCCCAGGTAGGGCGTTATCTCGGAGTAGCGCTGCGATTGCGACAGCGTGATGGGGGCGGAATCGGGCGACCACTGGTTCCAGCGGTATTCATCGGCTTCCCAGCGCGTCCAGCGCGCGCCGGTCAGCAGGTGCAGGCGACTGCCGAGATTGAAGCGGGCGGTGCCGAAGATGCCGGTCTGGGTGGTGCGCAATTGCTGGTCGGATACCGCCAGGTCCCAGACCGGTTCGGGCCAGTCGCCATGCCAGTCATGGATGTTGGGGACCGGGTAGGTGGCCTGGTCTGAAGAGTTCCAGCCCTTGGTCCGGCTGCGCGTCCTGGAATGCGAAAAGCCCAGGTTGAATTCGTGCGTCGCGCCGAGCAGGCCGAAGTCGCCGGTCAACGATCCACCATAGACGTCCTGCTTGCTGTGGCCACGGTATTTGCGCAGCGTCGGCGTGCCCGAGAGGTAGCCGGTGTCCGCGTCCACCGGGAAGTCGGCCGCGAAAAGCAGCGACGCGTCGAAGTCGTTGTCCAGTCGCGAGTACGACAGCCGGCCGTTCCAGCCGTTGGCGAAGCCGTGCTCCAGCTGGGCGAAGTACTCGGTCGAGTCGGTGTCCCAGGTGGTCCATTTGGCGCCGACCGTCTGGCCCTTCTTCCAGTCGACCTGATCGCCGTTGGTGTCGAAGATCGGCAGGCCGCCCCACATCACGCCCTTGGGACGCGAGCGCTGCGTCGAGGCGCCGGCGCTGAGGGTGGTGGCCGGCGCGAGATCCGCCTCGACGATGCCATAGGCCACGTCGCGCTTCTTGCTGTAGAAATCCAGTGTGTCGCCGCGTCTTTCCTTGGCTCCGACGATGCGCGCGCGGATCGCGCCGGACGCGGTCAGGGGCGACGACAGGTCGATTTCACCGCGATAGGTGTCGTAGCTGCCGCCCATGGCTCGCAGGCTGCCCTGGAATTCGCGCGTGGGCCGCTTGCGGATGAAGTTCACTGAACCGCCCGGGTTGCCGGTGCCGCTCATCAGTCCGGTGGCGCCGCGGATGATCTCGACGTGGTCGTAGATGACGGGGTCCAGATTGCCTTCGCCGAACTGGTAGGTGCCGTCCAGCGGCTTGACCACGCCGTCGAACTGCATGGTGTCCATCTGGAAACCGCGCGAGTAGTAGCTTAGCCGGTCTGTCTCGCTTTGCTGGACGTTCATGCCGGTGGCGTTCTCCATCACGTCCCGCACGCTGCCCATGGCCTGATCGTCGAGCTGCTGGCGCGTGACGATACTGGTCGATTGGGGCGTGTCGCGCTGCGCCAGCACCAGGCCGTTGGCCGAGCGCATCCAGTCGGCGGTGTAGGCGCCGGTGCCTTCGGTGGTGGCGCCCGCGCCCAGTACGGTGACAGCGGCGAGTTGGCTGATGCCCTCGGCGGCGGCCGCCTCCAACGCGTAGCTGTCGTCGGGCAGGCGCCGCACGCGCAGGGCGGTGCCGGACAGCAGGCGGGCGAAGCCTTCCTCGACGGCGTAGCTGCCGCTCAGGCCGGGCGTCGACAGGCCGTCGGTCTGGGCGGGACGGAACGACAGCAGTACCCGCATGCGCTGGGCATAGGCGGCCAAGGCCGGTCCCAGCGGACCGGCCGGGATGTCGACGGCGCGGCTGTCGGCCTGGAGGGCGGGTTGGGCCAGGGCGGCGGCCGGGCAGAGCATGGTTCCAGCCAGGGCGGAAAGCAGGGCGAGCACCAGGCCGGCCAGGCGTGGACCGTCTTGTCGAGGGGCGAGGGGGCGCCGTGTGGGAGCGTGCATGTCGATGGATTTCCGGTGAAGAGAAATGAGGCTTCACCTGTATGCCAATCGAGATCGGAAAAGTGACAATCCCGTCGGTGTCAGCGCGCCCTCACCGTGACCCAATGGCGGGTGAGGCGGTCGGCGCGAACCGGCAGCACGCGTTCAATCGCGGCCAGCGCGCGGTCGGTATCGTCCACCGGATAGGCGCCGGAGATGCGCAGGGACCCGACCGCCGGGTCGCAGGCCAGGCGGCCGGGCCGATAGCGCGCCAGCGCCGCCACCAACGCGTCCAGCCGCATGCCGTTCGCATACAGCATGCCGTCGACCCATCCCTGTTGCTGTGGCGGGAAGGCCGTGGGCGCTGTCGCCGAACCGGCGTCGAAAGTGGCTGCCATGCCGGCCGGCACGACGACCGAGGCATGGGTCGCGAGGCGTGGTTCCAGGCGCACCGCGCCCTGTTCGACCGCGACCTGGGCGTGATCGCCCATCAGGTTGACGTCGAACCGGGTGCCAAGCGCGGTGGCGCGGCCGACGGGCGTGCTGACGAGGAAGGGCCGGGCAGGACGCAGCGGATCCGGGCGCGTCTCGATGTGGATTTCGCCACGCCGCAGGATCAGTTCGCGCTTTGCGCCGTCGAATGCCAGGTCCACGGCGCTGTCGGTGTTCATGGTGAGGATGCTGCCATCGGCCAGCTCCAGCCGCCGCCGTTCGCCGGTGGCGGTGCGCGCGTCGGCGCCCCAGGCATCCCACGGCAGCTCCTGGGCGGCCAGGGCCCCGCCGCCCGCCACGAATGCCAGCGACAAGGTCTTGAGCAGCTTGCGCCGGCCCGCTGAGCGTGGCCTGTCCAGCGCCGTCAGGCCGGCGCGCGGTTCGATGTGGCCGAATTCCCGCCCCAGGGCTTCGACCCGTTCCCAGGCCTGTTGGTGCAGGGGATCGGACCGCAGCCATTCCTGCCATTGCCGCCGATCGTCCGCGCCGGCGTCTTCCGCGCCCAGGCGCACGAACCAGACGCTGGCGGCCTGGAGGACGGCATCGGGCAGGCCGGCGGCCGCGCGACGGTTCAGCACGACGCCAGGCAATGGCGCATGGCGAGCGCCAGGTATTGCCGCACGGAGCTGACCGATACCTGCAGGCGTTCTGCGATCTCGCCGTGCTTCAGGCCTTCGAGTTGCAGCAGCAGGAACGCGCGCCGCGCCTTGGGCGGGAGGCCATCGAGCAGCCGATCGATTCGTACCAGCGCTTCCAGCGCCAGCGCCCGGCGTTCAGGCGAGGGCCAGGAGGTTTCCTCGCGGGCCGCCAGGCAATCGAGATAGGCGCGCTCGATGTCGCGCCGACGGAACAGATTGACCAGCAAGCCATGCGCGATGGTGACGAGGTAGGCGCGCGGCTCGCGCAAGTCGCGCGCGTCTTCGTTGCGCAACAGCACCTTCATGTAGGTGTCGTGGGTCAGGTCGGCGGCGTCGTAGGGGCAGCCGGTCTTGCGGCGCAACCAGTCGCGCAGCCACGACTGGTGCTGCGCGTAGAGATCCTCGAAAGACGCATGGGGACTGCTTTGGGTCATGGCCGGGTAGATCAGACGTTAATAGTAACCATTATCAACATCGATATCCAAGCGCCCGGCATCGGCCGAAACGGCGCGCCACCGCCGGGGGGCTGCCCGGGCGGCGGCGCGGCCCGGGCCTCAGAACCCGGTGGGCGGCACGTGCACCCGGCCTTCCATCAGCACGCGCGCGCTGCGGCTCATGATGGCCTTGGTGACGGTCCATTCGCCGTCGATCAGCTGGGCCTGGGCGCCGACGCGCAGCGTGCCCGAGGGGTGGCCGAAGTTGACCTGGTCGCGCTGGCCGCCGCCGGCCGCCAGGTTGACCAGCGTGCCCGGCACGGCCGCGGCGGTGGCGATGGCGACCGAGGCGGTGCCCATCATGGCGTGGTGCAGCTTGCCCATGGACAGGGCGCGCACCAGCACGTCGATGTCGCCGGCGCCGATCTGCTTGCCGCTGGAGGATGTGTAGGCCTTGGGGCGGGCCACGAAGGCCACCTTGGGCGTGTGCTGGCGCGCGGCGGCTTCTTCCAGTTTCTGGATCAGGCCCATGCGCAGCGCGCCGTGGGCGCGGATGGTCTCGAAGCGCGCCAGCGCGGCGGCGTCGCCGTTGATGTCGTCCTGCAGCTCGGTGCCGGTGTAGCCCAGCGCCTCGGCGTCCAGGAAGATGGTGGGGATGCCGGAGTTGATCATGGTGGCCTTGAAGGTGCCGATGCCGGGCACTTCCAGGTCGTCCACCAGGTTGCCGGTGGGGAACATCGAGCCGCCGTCGCCTTCCTCGGCCGGGTTCATGAATTCCAGTTGCAGCTCGGCGGCCGGGAAGGTCACGCCGTCCAGCTCGAAGTCGCCGGTTTCCTGCACCGCGCCGTCGGTGATCGGCACGTGGGCGATGATGGTCTTCTGGATGTTGGCCTGCCAGATGCGCACCACGGCGATGCCGTTGCGCGGCACGCGGGCCGGGTCCACCAGGCCATTGGTGATGGCGAAGGGGCCGACGGCGGCCGACAGGTTGCCGCAGTTGCCGCTCCAGTCGACGAAGGCCTGGTCGATCGAGACCTGGCCGAACAGGTAGTCGACGTCATGTTCGGGGCGGCTGCTCTTGCCGATGATGACGGTCTTGCTGGTGCTGGAGGTGGCCGCGCCCATGCCGTCGATCTGCTTGCCATAGGGGTCGGGGCTGCCGATCACGCGCATCAGCAGCGCGTCGCGGGCCGGGCCCGGCACGCGGGCGGATTCGGGCAGGTCGTCGAGCTTGAAGAACACGCCTTTGCTGGTGCCGCCGCGCATGTAGGTGGCGGGAATCTTGATCTGGGGGGCATGGGCCATGGGGCAGTCCTGATGTCTTGGATGGGGAAGGCGGGCGCCGCGGCGCCCGCCATGCTGTAGGGTGTCAGCTGGCCTTCTTGGCCGAACCGGCGGCCGATTCGGCTTCCAGGAAGTCCTGCGCGAAGCGTTGCAGCACGCCGCCGGCTTCATAGATGGACACTTCCTCGGCGGTGTCGAGGCGACAGGTCATCGGCACTTCCAGGGTCTCGCCGTCGCGGCGGTGGATCACCAGCGTCAGGTCGGCGCGCGGCTTGCGCTCGCCCACCACGTCGTAGGTCTCGGTGCCGTCCAGGCCCAGCGTCTTGCGGTTCACGCCGGGCTTGAATTCCAGCGGCAGCACGCCCATGCCGATCAGGTTGGTGCGGTGGATGCGCTCGAAACCTTCGGCGGCAATGGCCTCGACGCCGGCCAGGCGCACGCCCTTGGCGGCCCAGTCGCGCGACGAGCCCTGGCCGTAGTCGGCGCCGGCCACGATGATCAGCGGCTGCTTGCGGTCCATGTAGGTCTCGATGGCTTCCCACATGCGCATTTCCTTGCCTTCCGGTTCGACGCGGGCCAGGGAGCCCTGCTTCACGTTGCCGTCGGCGTCCTTCACCATCTCGTTGAACAGCTTGGGATTGGCGAAGGTGGCGCGCTGCGCGGTCAGGTGGTCGCCGCGGTGGGTGGCGTAGGAGTTGAAGTCCTCTTCCGGCAGGCCCATCTTGTGCAGGTATTCGCCGGCGGCGCTGTCCATCAGGATGGCGTTGGACGGCGACAGGTGGTCGGTGGTGATGTTGTCGCCCAGCACGGCCAGCGGTCGCATGCCGCGCAGCGTGCGCTCGCCGGCCAGCGCGCCTTCCCAGTACGGCGGACGGCGGATGTAGGTGCTCTGCGGGCGCCACGCGTACAGCGGCTCGACCGCGGCGTCGCGCTCGTTGCGCAGGCCGAACATGGGCGCGTAGACCTTGCGGAACTGTTCCGGCTTGACGGCGGCCTTGACCATGGCGTCGATCTCTTCGTCGCTCGGCCAGATATCCTTCAGGCGGATCTCGCGGCCGCTGGCGTCGGTGCCAAGCACGTCGCGCTCGATGTCGAAGCGGATAGTGCCGGCGATGGCGTAGGCCACCACCAGCGGCGGCGAGGCCAGGAAGGCCTGCTTGGCGTAGGGGTGGATGCGGCCGTCGAAATTGCGGTTGCCGGACAGCACGGCGGTGGCGTACAGATCGCGGTCGATGATCTCCTGCTGGATCACGGGATCGAGCGCGCCCGACATGCCGTTGCAGGTGGTACAGGCAAACGCCACGACGCCGAAGCCGAGTTTCTCCAGGTCTTCGGTCAGGCCGGCTTCGTCCAGGTACAGGGCCACGGCCTTGGAGCCGGGCGCCAGCGAGCTCTTGACCCACGGCTTGCGCGTCAGGCCGGCGCGGTTGGCGTTGCGCGCCAGCAGGCCGGCGGCGATGACGTTGCGCGGATTGCTGGTGTTGGTGCAGCTGGTGATGGCGGCGATGATGACGGCGCCGTCGGGCATCAGGCCCGGCTGGTTCTCGACCGTGCCGGCGATGCCGCGCTCGGCCAGGTCGGAAACCGGCAGGCGGCGGTGCGGGTTGGACGGGCCGGCCAGGGTGCGCACCACGGTCGACAGGTCAAAGCGCAGCACGCGCTCGTATTCGGCGGTCTTGAGGCTGTCGGCCCACAGGCCGGCGGTCTTGGCGTAGGTTTCCACCAGCGCGATCTGCTCGTCCTCGCGGCCGGTCAGGCGCAGGTAGTCGATGGTCTGCTGGTCGATGGCGAACATCGCGGCGGTGGCGCCGTACTCGGGCGCCATGTTCGAGATGGTGGCGCGGTCGCCCAGCGTCAGGCTGGCGGCGCCTTCGCCGTGGAACTCCAGGTAGGCGCCCACGACTTTTTCCTTGCGCAGGAATTCGGTCAGCGTCAGCACCACGTCGGTGGCGGTGATGCCGGGGCCGGCGCGGCCGGTCAGTTCGACGCCGATGATGTCGGGCAGGCGCATCCACGAGGCGCGGCCCAGCATCACGTTCTCGGCTTCCAGGCCACCCACGCCGATGGCGATGACGCCCAGCGCGTCCACGTGCGGGGTGTGGCTGTCGGTGCCGACCAGCGTGTCGGGGAAGGCCACGCCATCCTGCGTGTAGATCACCGGCGACATCCGTTCCAGGTTGATCTGGTGCATGATGCCGTTGCCCGGGGGCACCACTTCGATGTTGCGGAAGGCCTGCTTGGTCCAGTCGATGAAGTGGAAGCGGTCTTCGTTGCGGCGGTCTTCCACCGCGCGGTTCATGGCGAAGGCGTCGGGGTCGTTGCCGCCGTATTCCACGGCCAGCGAGTGGTCGACGATCAGCTGCACCGGCACCACCGGGTTGACCTTGGCGGGGTCGCCGCCCTTGTCGGCGATGGCGTCGCGCAGGCCGGCCAGGTCGACCAGCGCGGTCTGGCCGAGGATGTCATGACAGACCACCCGCGCTGGATACCACGGGAAGTCGAGGTCGCGGCGGCGTTCGATCAGCTGCTTGAGGGCGTCGGTCAGCAGCGCCGGATCGCAGCGGCGCACCAGGTTCTCGGCGTGCACGCGCGAGGTGTAGGGCAGGCGGTCGTAGGCGCCGGGGGCGATGGCGTCCACGGCGGCGCGCGCGTCGAAATAGTCCAGGCGGGTGCCTTGCAGGGGCTTGCGATAGGATTTGTTCATGCCTCGGTGCGCTTCAGGTTGCCCTGAGCGATCTGTTTTTCAATGTTGAGACGGGATGCGCGGATGTGGCGGCGCATCAGGAGTTCAGCCAGCTCGCCATCGCGGTCGGCGATGGCGTCGAGAATGCGGTGATGCTCGGCATACGACTGCCGCGGGCGGTTGGGAGTGGTCGAGTACTGGATACGGTACATCCGCGCCAGCTGGTAGAGCTCGTCGCACAGCATGCGGAACAGCATCTGGTTGCCGCTGCCTTTGACGATGCGGTAGTGGAAATCGTAGTCGCCCTCCTGCTGGTAATAGCCGGTGCCGGCCTGGAAGGCCTCGTCCTTTTCGTGGGCGTGCAGCACCTGGCGCACCTGCTCGACTTCGGCCGGCGCCATGCGCTCGGCCGCCAGGCGGCAGGCCATGCCTTCGAGCGATTCGCGGATTTCGTAGAGTTCGGCCAGTTCCTGCGGGCTGAGCGAGACCACGCGGGCGCCGGCGTGCGGCACGCGCACCAGCAGCCGTTGGCCTTCGAGCCGGTGCAGGGCCTCGCGCAGCGGGCCGCGGCTGACGCCGTGGATGCGCGCCAGTTCCGGTTCGGAGATCTTGCTGCCGGGGGCGATCTCGCCCTTGACGATGGCGGACTGGATCTTGCGGAAGATGTGTTCCGCCAGGGTCTCGCTATCGCCGGAGGTGGCGCCGGGAAGCGTCAGCACTTTGCTCATTGTGTCAACAATCTGATGATTTTTCCGGTGAAAAACCGGTTCAAATCGCGCGTTAGCGATTGATTGTCAACAATTTACCTTCCGTCTGATCCTGGCGCAAGCGTCACTGCCCGGCTTTGCGTGACAAAAGCAATGTTATTACATATCATTTGCGTTGACCCGCGCTGCGCGCGGTCGGTTTTCCCTTTGCCCATTGCCGGAGTCCGCATGAAAGTCCTTTCCTCCCTCAAAGACGCCAAGACCCGCCACCGCGACTGCCAGGTGGTCAAGCGCCGCGGACGCATCTATGTGATCTGCAAATCCAATCCGCGCTTCAAGGCACGCCAGGGCGGGGCCAAGCACAAATAGGCGCGCGCCTTCATCCGATGACCCGGAGCAATGAGCGTGATCCCTGACACCTACGCGCAATGGCATCGCTGCATCACGGTCGACTGCGGCATTGCGCTGACCCCGACCTTCATCGCGCAGCGCCTGGCGGCGATGGCGGACCCGCAGACCGAAGAGAATCTGCGCTTTCGCCGGCTTTACGGCGACGCGCATTGGCAGCGCGTGCAACGCTGGTTCAGGCTGGCGAACGATCCGGCGGCCGCGTTGGGCGTGGCCGCCGGCCAGGGCGCTCAGGGACCGGTGTCGGGATAGTTCGGGCCGGCGTCGCGGAAGCCGCCGCTGCTGTAGGGGTTGGCCGCGCCCGGGTGCGGCGGGCCGCCGGGGCCCAGGGAGGAACAGCCGCCCAGTATCAGCAAGGCGGCCAGCAAGGCGAGTGCGCGAGTGGCGGTGGTACGCATGGTGATCTCCGGCGGCTGCCCCTCGGCGGCCGCATGCAGCATATGGGTATGAATTGAGTTTACGCCTGACGCGGCCCGGCGGCATCCTCCACCGGGCGGGTCGATATCAGTGCCGCGGCACGATGCCCTGGGCGGCCATCAGGGTCAGGTTGCCGCCCAGGCGGGGATCGTCGAAGGGGCCGGCGGCATGCAGGGCGGCGAAGGCCGGCGTGTCGGGCGCGTGCAGGCGGTAGAACTCGATCCAGCCGCTGAAGCCATGCGGTTGGCGGTCCTGCTGCGCCACGCCGGCCTGTTGGGCGAACCAGGCGCTGTCGCGGTAGCCGTCGGCCACGCGCCGCGCCAGCCGGCCCAGCGCGCCTTCGCGGTACGCATACCAGTCCTGGCCGCTTTCA
Source organism: Achromobacter ruhlandii (assembly GCF_902859695.1). Classification (GTDB taxonomy): domain Bacteria; phylum Pseudomonadota; class Gammaproteobacteria; order Burkholderiales; family Burkholderiaceae_B; genus Achromobacter; species Achromobacter ruhlandii. The sequence continues at coordinate 59,908 of NZ_CADIJL010000005.1, read as the reverse complement.
TTGGCGAGCTGCGCCATCATCACCAGCGGCGCGGCGGCGTAGTCGTGATAGTGCAGCGCGCGGGCGCCGCGCGCCATTTCCATGGGCAGGCTGCCGTCGGCCTGGATGTCATCGACGCCTTTACGGTAGATCGCCTGCGCGCTGTGGCGCAGGCCGGCGTCGTTGTTGGCGATGGCGGTGGCCAGGATGCCGACGCCGGTCCAGTAGTAGTGGTTGTTACGTTTGTGCCGGGGGTCGTCCCAGTAAGCGAGGTTGGCGCGCGACAGCTGTTCGAGCCAGGGCCCGATGATGCCGCGTTGCGCCGGCGTGGCCAGCGGCAGCGTCTTCAGATAGGCCAGCGCGGCGGCGCCGTGGGTCCATTGGCGCAGGTAGTCGGCCTGGTCGTTGTTGCCGTGGATCATGCGGCCGAGCATGGCGCCGTCGCCGGCCCACGCCGCCAGCCAGGTCAGCGCGCAGCGGCCGGCGGCGGTATCGCCGTCGGCCAGGTAGGCGTCCGACAGGTCGGCGATGCGCCGGGCGTAGTCGTTCAGGGGCTGGGTCTGGGCCTGGTTGCGGGCCTGCAGCGCGGGGTCGATCTTCGAGTGGGCGGCGTCGGTGTAGTAGCCGGTGCCTTCCAGATCGCGCGGGCCGGGCGGCGGCGTGTCGCACTGCCGCGGCGCGGCCAGCGCCTGGGCGCACAGCAGCATCAGCGGCAGGCAGGCGGCGTAGCGCCAGCGCGCGGCGGCGGGCAGGGCGCCGCCACGGAAGGGGGAGGAAAGAGAACGCATCGCGGGTGCCTTTGCCTGGTCGGGCCGATTGCCGTTCACGCGCCTGCCGGGGGGAGGTGGCGACCGCCGGCCTGCCGGAGGGCGTGGTGTGGTGTGGTGAATCGACCGCGCGCCGGGCGGAAAGTTGCAAAGCGCCCCGCGTGTCAGTCGGGCTTCAGGTGGACGTCAGGCGGGACGGCGCACGCGCGCCTGCTCGACGCACCACGCCAGCCGGGGATCGCCGGCGGCCATGATGTCGGCCTCCACGTCCAGGCGCAGGCGCGGCAGCAGCCGGCCCAGCAGTTGTTCGCAGTCGCGCCGCAGGTAGCTGGGTTCGCCGGTGAGGCGGCCGATGAGGCGCAGCAGGGCGGCATCGCGCGCCAGCACCAGCAGCCGATAGCGGCCGCCGGCGGCCGGGCGCAGCAGCCAGGCGCCGGTGGCGATGCGCAGCAACGGGTCGAGCGTGTCGGCCAGCTTGCCGAGCTCGGCGGGCGACAGGTCGTGCGGATGGTAGCCGTCCGCCGCGTCCGCGCGCGGGGGGGATTGCTGCAGGGCGTCGGCCCGGCGGCGGTAGTCCTCGGCCAGTGCGTGGTCGCCCGCGCGCAGGGCCGCCAGGCTGAGCTGGCGCAGGCTGGGCAGTTGTTCCGGGCCGGCGTGGTCCGCGACGCGAAGCCAGAGGTCCGCGGCTTCCCGTGGATGCCCCTCGCGCTGGCGGCAGCGCGCCAATTGGGCCAGCAGGGCGGGATGGCCGGGCGCCAGCCGCAGCCCGTCTTCGGCCAGCAGGGCGGCGCCCGCGACGTCGTCGTCCAGGGTGCCCCGCAACCAGGCGCAGCGCGCGGTCTCGTCGGCCGACAAGGCGCGGATGCGGCGTTTGCGCAGCAGGTCGTGGTACTGGGCGGTGAGCGCTTCCCGCTCCTGGCGGACCTGCGCGGCCTCGTCAGCCGATTGCGCCGCGCAGCACGCGTCGAGCCGGGCCGCCAGGGACGCGCGCTGGCCGGACAACCAGGCCTGCGCGGCGGTGGGGGCGGCGCGGCGCCACGGCAACGGCCGGGCCGGATCGGCCGCCAGCGCGGCCAGGCGATCCGCCAGTGACGGGTGTGTATCGCCGTCGCCGGTCGTGGCGCAGAGGGCGGCGTGCAGCCAGACGCGGGCTTCGGCTTCGTCGGCAGGCGCGGCCAGCGCGTCCCGCGCCGCCAACGCCGCGTAGGGCCGCGGCGGATCGCTGGCGGCGAGCAGCGCCGGCCAGGCGTCGCGCAACGCCCGCCATTGCAGCGCCATGGCCGACAGCGCCTCGGCCATGGCGGGCTGGCCGCAGACGCGCGCGGCTTCGGCATCGGCCTGGACTTCGCACTGCCGGGCGAAGTCCAGGCTGACCGCCAGGAAGCGCGGCACGTACCAGGCCACGAACAGCCGCAGCGGCGCGCTGGACAGGCGCCGGCGCCGGTCCAGCCGGCGGGCGACTTCCTGCCATTGCAGGCGCGCGAAATACACGCGGCTGGCGTAGCGGCCATGACGTTGCGCGATGTGGGCGTATTCATGCGCCAGGATGGCGCGGCAGGCCGATGGCGACAGCATGTCGAGCAGCGGCAGCCCCAGCCACAGGACGTTGCGGGTCTTGCCGCCCAGCCTGCGGTGCTGGCGGATGGCGGCGTTGAATTCGCCGTCGAGATAGATCGCATCCAGCGGCGGCGCGGCCATCGCGTCGCGAATGCCGTCGAGCGCTTCGAACAGGCCGGGCGCGTCGTCAGGCCGCAGCGGCAGGCCTTCCTCGCGGGTGTCGGGGGCGGCGCTGAACGGCGTCCTGAGCATGATGACGCCGGACACGAGCGCGGGCAGCGTGAGCGCCACGCCCGCCAGGGCGGCCGCGCCCGGCAGCAGCGCCCAGGCCAGCAGCGGCAGCGCGCACAGCGCCGCGCCGCCGGCCAGCAGCACGCCGTCGCCCAAGGCCAGCCAGGCGCCGATGCGCCAGCGTTGCGGGTTTGCCCGTCTATTGTCCATGGGTGTCCGCGCGGGCGGGCTGGCGCCGCAATTGCGCATCGATGAATGCGATGATCGCCCGGGTCTGTTCGTTGTCGCCGCCGACATCGGTATTGATTTGCCCGTGATTGCGCGCCACCGGCAGCACCTGCGCCTGGCCGCCGTGCTCGATCAACCGCTGCGCATAGTCGCGCGAACGCTGGCACGACTGCGGCCGCAAGGACGAGCAGACCAGCAGCGTCGGCGGATTGGGGCCGCTCAGTTGCGCGGCGGGCGAGGCGGCGCGCCAATAGGCCGGATCGCTGCCGAATGCCTTGTCATAGAACGGCGCGTGCTCGGCGGCCATGACGCGCGGCAGGTCGAAGGGCGTGCCGTCCAGGATGATGTTGGCCAGCCAGGGCCGGGCGCCGGTGCGTTCGCGCAGCGGGGCGTCGGCTGCCAGCAGTGCCAGCAGATGGCCGCCCGAGGAGTGGCCCATGAGCAGGATGCGCGCCGGATCGGCCCGCCAGGCGGCGGCCTGGCGCTGGATCCAGGCGAGGGCCAGGCCCAGGTCGCCGGCCTGTTCCCGCGGTCCCGCGTCGGGCAGCAGGCGGGTATTGACGGAGACGACCACGAAGCCCAGCGGCAGCCAGCGCGCCAGCTTGTCCCGGATGAAATCGGGTTCTGACTTGTCGCCCTGCAGCCAGGAGCCGCCATGCACCAGCACCAGGATCGGGGCAAGCGGCGCGCCGGGCGCGGCGGGCGCGGCGGGCAGATAGACGTCGGCCATTTGCGCGGCGTCCGGACCGTAACGCTGGTCCGTGAGCGTGACGGCCGACGCCAAACCGGGCGGCAGGCAGAGCAGCGCAAGCAGGCAGAACAGGCGGAGGGCGGACATGGCGGTGGCGCGGGTGGTCGGGATGCCGGGTAATGTAGCCCGGCCGGCGCATGCGTGGGCGACGCGGGGCGGCTCTGTGGCATGCTGTGGGCTGCCCGCTGTCTCCCGACCATCACGCATGTCCAGATTCCTGTCGCGCCTGTGCGATTTCCTGTTGTTCTTCGCCACCGCGTCTTTGTTCGGCGCCTGCCTGACCGCCAAATTGCGCACGGGCAGCTATGGGTTGGAAATTCCCGAGGCGCCCTATATGTACGAGCGCGTCGATTTCTTCCTGCACGCGGCATTCGCTGGGCTGGCCGCGACGGCGGCCCTGGCGCTGGCGGAGCGATTGGCGCGCAGCCGTCTCCCGGCGCTTGGACGCGCCGTGCTCGTCGCGGTGGCCGCATTGCTCGCCATCTATCTCGGGCCGCCGGACCCACAGGTATTCGGCGCCACCTGGGCGCGCTGGGAGGCGACCTTCGAGTTGTTCCTGGGCCAGTGGGATATCGCGCTGCCGCTGGCGCTGGCCGCCGCGGCCGTGCGCGGCGTGCTGCGCGGGGCGGCTGGATCGCCGCGCTAGCCGCGCAACCTGCGATCCAGTTCCAGCACGGTCTGATACAGCACGCGGGTGCCGTGCAGCAACTGCGCCGGCTCGATCCACTCCTCGGGGCAGTGGCTGCGCCCGTTCAGGCAGGGGATGAAGATCATGCCGATGGGGCCGGTGGGCGCCATGTAGACGGCGTCGTGGCCGGCGCCGCTGGGCAGGCGCATGCTGGCGTAGCCGAGCTGGTCGGCGGCGGCCTGCACCGCGTCCATCACCAGCGGCGTGCAGTCGGTGGGTTGGGCCCGGCTCAACTGGACGAAGCCGGCGGTCAGGCGCAGCGCCTTCAGGTCGGCGGCCACGCCGGCCATCAGGGTTTCGGGGAAGGCGTCCAGCACCGCGTTGCTGTCGCTGCGCATTTCCAGCGTCAGCTCGACGCGGCCGGGCACGGCGTTGGCGGCGTTGGGCGTCATGGCGAGCTTGCCGACGGTGGCGACCACGTAGTGCGGCTTGCCGCTGGCGGCGCTGGCCTGGCGGCTGGCGGCGTCGATGATGCGGGCCGCGCCGACCAGGGCGTCGCGGCGGATGTCCATGGGCGTGGTGCCGGCGTGATCGGGCTGGCCTTCCACCGTGATCAGCACGCGGCGGATGCCGACGATGTTGGTGACCACGCCGATGGGCAACTGGCGGCTTTCCAGCACGGGGCCTTGCTCGATGTGCAGTTCGACGAAGGCGGCGGTGCCGTCCGGGCCGCGCAGGGGCTGGGTCAGCGCGGTCGGATCGCCGCCGATGCGGGCGATGCCCTGCGCCAGCGTCTCGCCGTCGGCGTTGCGCGCGGCCAGCATGTCGGCGCTCAACTGGCCGCTCAGGGCGCGGCTGCCGACGCAGGAGATGCCGTAGTCGCTGGGTTCTTCCGACAGGAAGTCGATGACCTCGAACGGGTGCTCCAGTTCGATGCCGTGTTTCCGCATCGTGTGGGCGACCTCGATGCCGGCCAGGACCCCGATGATGCCGTCAAAGCGGCCGCCGCTCATCACGGTGTCGCAGTGCGAGCCGGTGGCAATGGGCTTGCGGTGCGCGTTGCGGCCGGCGCGCGTGCCGATGAGGTTGCCGCCGGCGTCCAGGCGGGTGGCCAGGCCAGCGGCCTCGAATTCACCGCGCAGCCACTCGCGCGCTTGCAGGAACAGCGGCGAAAAGGCGCGCCGGGTCCAGGGTTGGTCGGGCAGGGTGTAGCGCGACAGGGTTTCGACGCGCGACCAGAGGCGTTCGGCGTTCAATGGGGGCAAGGACACGGCCATGTCGTTCACACCTTGCGCGGACGCAGGAAGCGGCCGTCGCCCGGGTTGTTGACGATGCGGCGGCCATCATAGACCTGCTGGCCGCGGCACCAGGTGCCGGCCACGCGCACGGTGAACTCGCGGCCCTCGAACGAACTCCATTGCACCGCCGACAGGCTGGTGGACGGATCGTAGGCATGGCGTTCCGGCGTCAGGATGACGATGTCGGCGTCCTTGCCGACCTCCAGCGTGCCCTTGCGGTCGTCCAGCAGGAAGTGGCGCGCGGGGTTGTCGCACAGCTGGCGCACCACCATCGACGGCGAGATGCCGTGTTCCTCGCAACCGGTCCAGAAGGCCGGCAGCAGCGTTTCCAGGCCCGGGCCGCCGGACGAGTTCTTGAAGACGTTGGGGTTCTGCTTGCGCTCCAGGCCCCAGCTGACGTGATCCGACGACACGAAGGTGCATTCGTCGTTGGCGATGTGGGTCCACAGCAGGTCGACCTCGGCCTTGGGACGGATCGGCGGGTAGTGCTTGGTCTTGGCGCCGAAGCGGCGCGTGTGCTCCTCGTGGTTCAGCATCAGGTACTGCACGCAGGTCTCGATGCTGGCGCGGTGGCCGTTGCGGCGGTACATGTTGCAGATCTCGAAGCCGCGCGAGGTCGACACGTGCACCGCGTGGGCGCGGGCGCCGGTCTCGGCGCCGATCTCGTAGATCAGCGCGGTGGCCAGGTTCTCGATCAGCGGCGTGTGGGCGCGCATGAAGGCGTCCCAGCCGGTGTCGTCGGCCTCGATCAGGCGGGCGATGTTCTTGCGCGTCATCTCCTGCATCTGGTTGTGCACGCCGCACACCAGGCCGGACGGCGCGATCAGGCGGAAGGCCTCGTACAGGTCGTCTTCCTCGATGCGCGGGAAGCGGCCCGGGGTGGCTTCGAAGGTGGAGAACTTGAAGGCACAGACGCCGCCTTCGATCAGGCCGGCGGCGGCCGCCAGGCCGTGTTCCTTGTTCAGGGTGCCGAACAGCCCCACGTCCACGTGGCAGTCGCGCTCGACCTCGGCGATCTTGGCGTCCAGGTGCGGGCGCGAGGCGACCGGCTCGGGATCGTCGTAGGGCATGTCGACCATGACCGTGACGCCGCCGGCGGCGGCGGCGCGCGAGGCCCAGCCCAGGCCTTCCTGGTTGGCCTGGCTGCCGGAATGCACCTGGCCGTCGACTACGCCGGGGATGATCCACTGCCCGCTGGCGTCGACGCTGTCACGCGCCGCGGGGGGCGCGCCGATGCCGCGCGCGGCGATCCTGCCGTCCCGCACGGCCAGCCAGCCGTTTTCCACGATGCCGTGCGGATCGACGATATTGCCGCGCACCACCCAATCGAAATCGCTCATGACCCCTTCCATCCAATGAAGAACTGTAGGGCAGTGTAGTAAGCGCGATTCAAAACGTCTTATGCTTATATGTGCATGGGAATTAACATCAGGTTAAGCATATGAAATTGAATCTGCGCCAGATCGAGGTCTTCCGCGCCATCATGTTGAGCGGCTCGATCAGCGGCGCTTCCAAGCTGCTGTTCGTGTCGCAGCCGGCCGTCAGCCGGCTGATCGCCTACACCGAGCAGCGCCTGGGCCTGATGCTGTTCGAGCGCATCAAGGGGCGGCTCTACCCCACGCCGGAGGCGCGTCGGCTGTTCGTCGAAGTGACCGCGCTCTACCAGAATGTGCAGCGCGTCAACGAGGTGGCCGACAACCTGGCCGAGAACCGCGAGGGCCAATTGCGCCTGGCCTGTAGCCCGAGCCTGGGCCAGTCGCTGCTGCCGCGCGCCATCGCCCGTTTTCGCCAGCTGCATCCGGAAATCCGCATCGTGCTGCAGACGCAGATTCCGGCGGCGATGGAACAGTCGCTGCTGACCCAGCAGGTCGAGCTGGGCGTGGCCTACATGCCGGTGAACCATCCCAGCCTGGCGACCCGGCCGCTATATGAGAACCGCATCGTGGCGGTGCTGCCCGCCGGCCATCCGCTGGCCGGACGCCGCCAGGTCACCGCCGCCGAGCTGGCGCGCGAGCCGCTGATCGGCTACAGCGCAGACATTCCCTTCGGCATGCTGGTGCACAAGCTGTTCGGCGCCGAGGACGCGCAGCCCGAGCCGCGCATCGAGGTGCAGCAGGCGCACGTGGCCTGTGCCCTGGTGCAGGCCGGCGCCGGCGTGGCGCTGGCGGACGAGATCACCGTGGCCGGGCCGATCTGGTCGGATGTGGTGACGGTGCCGATCGCCGACACGGTCAACGCGCCGGTCAACGTGTTCCACCTGCAATTGCAGCCGCTGTCGCGGCTGGCGCAGGCCTTCATCGACGTGCTGGTGAGGGTGGACCAGCCCGCCGGCGCCTGATCTTTTCCCCTGTTGGCGCCTGGGGATATCCCTAGGTCCGTTCTGCCCCCGGATTGCCCCTCTCTGGGGGCGCACCCCGCTATTAACCCAATGTTATGAACAAGGCATAAAAGGTAATACGACATTAACAGGATTGGTTCCTATGATGCCCTCGTCCGTCCAGCGCAAAACGCCGCTGGAGCCGCTAAACGCAATCGGGAAAGGAAGGGCGCAGCAATGGGAAGAATCTTGACGATGCAGGATGTCGAAGCCGCGGTCAGGGGCGGTTCGGTGTTTGCCTGTGGCGGGGGCGGCTGGGCCGAGCATGGCCGCGAACTGGGATCGCTGGCCGTGACCATCGGCCGGCCCGAGTTGGTGTCGATGGACGAAGTGCCCGATGACGCCTGGATCGCCACCGCCGCCGCCATCGGCGCGCCGGGCGGGCTGACCGACTGGCAGATGCTGGGCATCGACTACGTCAAGGCGGCCGAGCGCTTGCAGGACGCGCTGGGCGAGCGCCTGTATGGCCTCATCATCGGCCAGAACGGCATGTCCAGCACGCTCAACGGCTGGCTGCCGTCGGCGGTGCTGGGCACCAAGGTGGTGGACGCGGTGGGCGACATCCGCGCCCATCCCACCGGCGACATGGGCTCGCTGGGCCTGGCCGGCAGCCCCGAGCCGATGATCCAGTGCGCCGTGGGCGGCAACCGCGCCAACAACGCCTATATGGAATTGACAGTGCACGGCGCCACCGGCAAGGTCTCGCCGGTGCTGCGCCGCGCAGCCGACATGGCCGGCGGCTTCATCGCCAGCTGCCGCAATCCGATCCGCGCGTCCTACGTGCGGCGCCACGCCGCGCTGGGCGGCATCAGCCGCGCGCTGGCGCTGGGCGAAGCCATCCTGGCGGCGCAGCCCAAGGGCGGCAGCGCCGTGATCGACGCCATCTGCAAGGCCACGCAGGGCGAGATCATTGGCTCCGGCAAGGTGGCGCGCAACACGCTCAAGTACACCGAGGAAGCCTTCGACATCGGCACGGTCGAGATCGGCGAGGGCGCGGGCAAGCGCGTCATCCACGTCATGAACGAACACATGGCGGTGACCGACGGGCAGGGCGAGCGCATCGCCTGCTATCCGGACGTGATCACCACGCTGGACGCCGACGGTAATCCGGTCAGCGCCGGCAAGCTGCGCGAGGGCCTGCAGGTGTCCATCCTGCACGTGTCCAAGCAGCACATCCCGCTGTCCTCCAGCGTCACCGACGCCTCGGTCTACCCGATCGTCGAAAAGGCGCTGGGCATGGATTTCACCGGCTACGCGCTGGGTCGCGGGTTGGATCGTTGAGGGGGCAGCGATGAAACGTGAATTCAAGGTGCCGGGCGGCGCCACGCTGCGTTGCAAGGGCTGGCGCCAGGAAGCGCTGCTGCGCCTCCTGGAGAACGTGCTGGCGGTGGGCGAGGATCCCGCCAACCTGGTGGTCTACGCGGCGCTGGGCCGTGCCGCGCGCGACTGGCCGTCGCACGACGCCATCGTGCGCGCGCTGATGACGCTGGAAGAGGACCAGACCCTGATCGTGCAGTCCGGCAAGCCCATCGGCGTGCTGCGCACCCATCCGCAGGCGCCGATCGTGATCATGGCCAACTGCAACATGGTGGGGCAGTGGGCGCATGCCGAGAATTTCTACCGCATGCAGGACGACAACCTGATCTGCTGGGGCGGCCTGACCGCCGGCGACTGGCAGTACATCGGCTCGCAGGGCGTGATCCAGGGCACTTACGAGATCTTCTCGCGCATCGCCGAGCGCCATTTCGACAACGACCTGCGCGGCCGCTTCATCCTGACGGCGGGCATGGGCGGCATGGGCGGCGCCCAGCCGCTGGCGGGCCGCATGGCCAACGCCGCCATCCTGACGGTCGAGATCGATCCGGAACGCATCGAGAAACGCATCAAGGCCGGCTTCCTGGAGTGCCGCGCCGACTCGCTGGACGAGGCGCTGGCGCTGATCCGCGACGCGCAGGCGGCGCGCCGTCCGCTGTCGGTGGGCCTGCTCGGCAACGCCGCCGACGTGTATCCCGAGATCCTGGCGCGCGGCATCGTACCCGACATCGTCACCGACCAGACCTCGGCGCATGACCTGGTCTACGGCTACGTGCCGGCCGGCCACACGCTGGAACAGGTCGCGCGCATGCGCCGCGACGACATGGCCGGCCTGATGGACGCCAGCCGCCGCTCGATCGTGCGCCACGTCACCGCGATGCTGGGTTTCAAGGACCGCGGCGCGGTGGTGTTCGACAACGGCAACCTGATCCGCACCCATGCGAAGCAGGGCGGCGTCGAGCGCGCCTTCGAGATCCCGGTGTTCACCGAGGCCTTCCTGCGCCCGCTGTTCGCGCGCGCCATCGGCCCGTTCCGCTGGATCGCGCTGTCCAACGACCCCGATGACATCCGCAAGATCGACGATTTCCTGCTGCGGCGCTTCCCCGACAACCTGATCGTGTCCAACTGGATCCGGCTGGCGCGCGAATCGGTGCCGTTCGAGGGCCTGCCCGCGCGCATCGCCTGGCTTGGCCATGGCGAGCGCACCGAGCTGGCGCTGGAGGTGAACCGCATGGTGCGCGCCGGCATCCTGGCCGCGCCGGTGGCCTTCACCCGCGACCACCTGGACGCAGGCGCCATGGCGCATCCGAACATCATGACCGAGAACATGCGCGACGGCTCCGACGCCATCGCCGACTGGCCGCTGCTGAACGCGATGATCAACTGTTCGTCCAGCGCCGACCTGGTGGCGATCCACTCGGGCGGCGGCGGCTACAGCGGCTATATGACCAGCGCCGGCGTGACGGTGGTGGCCGATGGCACCGACGCGGCGGCGCAGCGCCTGTCGCTGTCGCTGACCAACGACACCGCCAGCGGCGTGCTGCGCTATGCCGACGCCGGCTACGAAGAGGCGCTGGACGAAGTGGGCAGGAAGGGTATCGACCGTATCGACACGACGGCGACGCAGGTTTGAAAGGCAATACATAACAGCCCCGGATACGGGGCGAATCAACGGGAACGTCAATGAAAAACATCGCAATCAACCCGGGCGCGGGGATGGTGGGGGGCAATGCCGCCCACGCGGGCGCCGACGAGCACAAGGGCGCCAAGAAGGCGGTCATCGCCGCTTCCATCGGCAACGCCCTGGAGTGGTACGACTTTTCGGTCTACGCGCTGTTCGCGGTGTACATCGGGCAGAACTTCTTCCACAACGAAGATCCGACGGTGCAGCTGATGGCCTCGTTCCTGGCCTTCGGGCTGGGCTTCGTGGTGCGGCCTCTGGGCGCGCTGATGCTGGGGGCGTACGGCGACCGCGCCGGCCGCAAGGCCGCGCTGACGCTGACCATCATGCTGATGGCGCTGGGCACGCTGCTGATCGCCATCGCGCCGCCGTACGCCGCCATCGGCGTGGGCGCGCCGCTGCTGATCGTGTGCGGCCGCATGCTGCAGGGCTTCTCGGCCGGCGGCGAAGTGGGCGGCGCCACCGCCTTCCTGGTCGAGCACGCGCCGGCCGGCAAGCGCGGCCAGTATGCCTCGTGGCTGCAGGCCAGCATGGGCATCTCCAACCTGCTGGGCGCGCTGGTCGCCACGCTGGTGACCACGTTGCTGACGGAAGACCAGGTGGGCGAATGGGGTTGGCGCATTCCGTTCATCGTCGGCCTGTCGATCGCGCCGGTGGGGCTGTGGATGCGCCGCACGCTGGACGAGACGCCGCATTTCCGCGAAGAGCAGCAGCGCCAGGCCGCCAGCGGCAAGCCCGTCAAGGCGCCGCTCTTGAGCGTGCTGCGCGACTATCCGCGCGAGCTGTTCACCGGCCTGTGCATGTCGGTGCTGTGGGCTATCGGCCCGTACGCGCTGATCATCTTCATGCCGATCTACGTGCAAAAGAGCATGGGTTTCACCAGCTCGCAGGCCTTCCTGGGCGCGCTGATCGGCAACCTGTTCCTGATCGGCGGCTGCTTCTTCTCGGGCACCCTGTCCGACCGCTATGGCCGTCGCACCGTGTTGCGGGCCTCGGCGCTGTTGCTGCTGATCGCGGTGTATCCGCTGATGATGTGGTTGCAGGCCAACCACACTCAGTTCGCGCTGATCGTGGTGCAGTCGTCGTTCTGCCTGCTGGTGGCGTTGTACGTCGGCACCGCGCCGTCGGCGCTGTCGGAGGTGTTCCCGACGGCGGTGCGCTCGTCCGGCATGTCCCTGGCCTACAACACCGCGGTGACGGTGCTGGGCGGCTTCGCGCCGGCCATCCTGACCTGGATCACGTACACCACCGGCGTGGCCTTCGCGCCGGCGCTGTATGTGATGGGCGTCTGCGTGGTGGCGTTGGTGGCGTTGACCGTGCTGCCGCAGAAGAATCATGTCTGAGGCCCACATGCGGTTCGCGAATGTGGCGCCAGCAAGCTTGCCGGCGCGCCGGTTGGCCGCCGGCGGCCTGCGCCGCTGGTTCGGCCGCGCCGCCGCTGCGCTGGGCGTGGCGGCGATGCTGGCCGCGCCCGCCGCGCAGGCGGCGGATGGCGCCGAACTGGTGCTGTTGGGCGTGGCCGGCGGCCCGACCTGGTACGGCAACGACGCGCCCCACGGCATCTCATCGGCGCTGGTGGTGGACGGCAAGGCCTACCTGGTGGACCTGGGCTCGGGCGCCTACCGGCAATTGCGCCGCGCCGGCATCAAGCCCGGCGCTGAGCAGGCCGTGTTTCTCACGCACCTGCACACCGATCACATCATCGACCTGGCCAGCCTGCTGATGTACGACCCCAGCGCGCGCCGCCGCGCCAAGGCGTCGTTGCAGATCTACGGGCCGGGCCGCCGCGGCGCTTTGCCGCCGCTGGCGCCGGGCCTGGCGGGCGATCCGGTGATCCATGCCGAGAACCCCGGAGCCGGCACGGCGGACCTTGTGGACTCGGTGGTGGCGGGCATGGCCGCCGACCTGAACATCCGCGTGCGCAGCGAGGGCGTGCCCGATGTGCGCGGTTTCTTCCTGGCCCACGACATCGTCGTGCCGGCCGGGGTGGTGAAAGACCCGAACGCCGATCCCGCGCCGCCGATGGAGCCCTTCGAGGTCTGGCGCGACGAACGCGTGACGGTCAGCGCCATCCTGGTGCCGCACGGGCTGGTGTATCCCAACTTCGCCTACCGCTTCGACACCGCGTCGGGATCGGTGGTGTTCTCCGGCGACACCGCGTTCAGTCCCAACCTGGTCAAGCTGGCGCGCGGCGCCGACATCCTGGTGCACGAGGCGATCGATCCCGCCTGGGTCGACCACATCGTCGGCCCCAAGCCATGGGACGCGCGCCAGCAGGCGCTGGCGCGGCAGCTGCTGGAGGCGCACACCACGCCGCAGCAGGCGGGCGAGGCAGCCACGCGGGCCGGTGTGCGCAAGCTGGTGCTGTCGCACCTGGTGCCCGGCGACGCGCCGGCCGAGCATTGGCTGCATGCCCGCGAGACCTTCAAGGGGCCGGTGGTGCTGGGCCAGGATTTGATGCGTATTCCCCTGAAGCAACCCTAAGCATCGTCGGAGGCGAGATGAAGTCTTTGCGTGTTGATACCCACCGACGCGCGGCGCGCGCGTGCGGCCGGATGGCGCTGCTGGCGTCGCTGCTGCTGGGCGCGGCCGCGCAGGCGGCAGCCGATTGCAGCGTGACGCTGGACGGCAAATCGCTGACCGCGGCGCAGGTGCTGGCGGTGGCGCGGCAGGATTGCGCCGTTGCCATCGCGCCGGCCGCTGCCCAGCGCGCGGCGCGCGCCTACGACCTGCTGCTGGCCTACGCGCGCCTGGACAAGCCGGTCTATGGCCTGAACCGGGGCGTTGGCCTGAACAAGGACCAGACCATCTTCCAGGGCGGCGAGATCTCGCCCGAGGTGCGGCGCCTGTCCGAACAGTTCAACCGCAACCTGCTGCATTCGCACAGCGCGGCCTACGGCGCCGAGGCGCCGCGCGACGTGACCCGCGCCGCCATGCTGATCCGCCTGAACACGGCGCTGTTCGGTGGCGCCGGCATGCAACCGGCGGTGCTGGAGCAATACGCCGCGTTTCTCAACCGCGACGTGACGCCGGTGATGCTGGGCGAAGGCTCGGTCGGCCAGGCCGATATCACCATCCTGCCGCAGATCGGCCTGGTGATGATGGGCGAGGGCGAGGCCTGGCGTGGCGGCCATCGCATGAGCGCCGGGCAGGCCCTGCGCGAGGCCGGCCTGACGGCGGTGCGTCCGTTCGGCAAGGACGCGCTGTCGATGGTCAGCTCGAACGCCTACGGCGCCGCGCTGGCGGTGCTGGCCGCGCACGATGCGCGCGCGCTGCTGGCGCAGGCCGACGCGGTGGCGGCGCTGTCGCTCGAAGGCCTGGACGGCAACCTGGCGCCCTTGCTGGCGCCCGCGCAATCGCAACGGCCTTACGCCGGCCAGCGCCAGACCGCCGAGCGCATGCTGGACCTGCTGCGCGGCAGCGCGTTGTGGAAGCGCGATCCGCAGCGACCCTTGCAGGACCCGCTGAGTTTTCGCACGGTGAGCCAGGTGCACGGCGCGGCGCGCGACCTGCTGGCGCTACTGGACCGGCAGCTGCAGGTGCAGATCAACAGTTCCGACGACAACCCGACGGTGGTGCTGGACGCCGCGCCGGCGGCCGGCGCGCCCGACTATGAAACCCAGTATTACGTGACCGAGGGGCCGGTGCGCGGCGCGGTCATGCCCAGCGCCGGGTTCGATCCCAGCGCCTGGGTCCTGCCGCTGCAAGGCGCCGGCGTGGCGCTGTCGCAGGTGGCGCAACTGTCGGCGCAACGCACCTTGCGGCTGACGGACCCGGCCTTCACGCGATTGCCGCGCTTTCTCAGTCCGGGCAATGGCGCCATCGGCTACGGCCCGATCCAGAAGACCGTGTCGTCGCTGGCGGCGGACGTGCGCGCCCTGGCCGGGCCGGTCGTGACCGACGTGCAGCCGCAGGCCGGCAATATCGAGGACGTCGGCACCAACGCGCCGCTGACCGGGCTGCGCGTGACCGGCCAGATCGCGGCCCTGACCCGGCTGCTGGCGGTGGAACTGATGCACGGCGCCCAGGCGGTCGACCTGCGCTATCCGCAAGGCCCGGCGGCGGCGCTGGGGCAGGGCACCGCCAGCCTGTGGCGGGATTTCCGCAAGCAGGTGCCTTACATGGCCGAAGACCGGCGCAACGATACCGATGTCATCACCGCCACGGCCTTTCTGCGCCAGGCGCGAGGCGGCCAATCGGCCTGGGCGCGCGCCGACACGGCGCGCTGAGCCGCGGCCAGCGGAAATCGGCTCGCGCCCGGCGGAAATGCGCCCGGGCGTGCGCGCGGTTTTTCCCGTGGAACAGTGCGTTGCGCCGCCATCGCCCGCGCGGTGGCCGGGGGGCGCTTTCCGGCGGGCGATTTGCGCTACATTTGCCCGACGCGCGCGGGGCGCCAGCCAGGCGCCGCGCCTGTCACAATCGTCATCCCTTACCGCCACCGGATCTCCAGGAGCTCCCCCGCATGTCCTCCCTCGACGCGTTCGCCATCACCCGGAAATGGCCGGCCCAGCATCCCGACCGCATCCAGTTGTATTCGCTGCCCACGCCCAACGGCGTCAAGGTGTCGATCCTGCTGGAAGAGCTGGGCCTGCCCTATGAGCCGCATCGGGTCAGTTTCGACTCGCAGGACCAGTTCTCGCCGGAATTCCTGTCGCTCAGCCCGAACAACAAGATCCCGGCCATCCTCGACCCCAACGGCCCGGACGGCAAGCCGCTGGCGCTGTTCGAGTCCGGCGCCATCCTGGTGTACCTGGCCAGCAAGACCGGCCAGTTCATCCCGGCCGACACCGCCGGCCGCTACGAGACCCTGCAATGGGTGATGTTCCAGATGGGCGGCATCGGCCCGATGTTCGGCCAGTTGGGCTTCTTCCACAAGTTCGCCGGCAAGGACTACGAGGACAAGCGTCCCCGCGACCGCTACGTGGCCGAATCCGAGCGCCTGTTGGGCGTGCTGGACAAGCGCCTGGAAGGGCGCGACTGGGTCATGGGCGAGCAATACACCATTGCCGATATCGCCATCCTGCCGTGGGTGCGCAACCTTATCGGCTTCTACGGCGCGGGCGATCTGGTCGACTTTCCGCAGTTCAGGAACGTGGCCCGCGTGCTGGAAACCTTCGTGGCGCGTCCGGCCGTGGTGAAGGGCCTGGCGATCCCGGCCTGACGGCCCTCAATTGGTGCCGGTCCGGCGGCTCATCGCGGCCCGCCGGAGCGGCCCGATCCGCGTATTCAGGAGATCGTTCCCCTGTTAATTAGTCTGAGGGATCGGGCCGGTTTGCGCCGCATCAAACAACGCCGATACTTTCATTCTTTTCGGTCATATGCTTATTACCAAAAAGCGTAAGCTGCCTCCATAAGCTGGACCACGCAGTACGAACACCCCGACGTGCGCGCTGGCCGGCAGCAACGGAGGGATGGAATGAAGCACTTCGGGATCAAGGCGGTGGCGCTATTGGCGCTGGCGGGCCTGGGCGGCGGTATCGGCGGCGCCCACCTGTTGACCGCCGTCCGCAAGTCGGACAGCACGGCGGTCGTCGATCCGCAGGACCGCCGGCTGGCCGAAGCCGGCGCCTACATCGCGCGCACCGCCGACTGTATCGCCTGTCATAGCGCGCCGGGCGACAAGCCGTTCTCGGGCGGCCTGGCGATGCAGACGCCGGTGGGCACCATCTACTCCTCCAACATCACGCCCGACAAGCGCACCGGCATCGGCGCCTACAGCTACGCCGACTTCAAGAACGCGGTGCAATACGGCATCCGCAAGGATGGCGCCACGCTCTACCCGGCCATGCCGTATCCGTCGTACGCCATCATGCCCGACGCGGACATCCAGGCGCTCTACGCGTATTTCATGTCGCAGGTCGAGCCCGTGGACAAGCCCAGCGCCGACTCCACCATTCCGTGGCCCTTGAACATGCGCTGGCCCATGGCCTGGTGGCAGCTGGTGTTCGCCGGCAAGCGCGACTTCGCCGCGCCGGCAGGCGCGGACGAGCAGGTCCGGCGCGGCGCGTACCTGGTGGAAGGTCCGGGCCATTGCGGCGCCTGCCACACGCCGCGCGGCCTGGCCTACCAGGAAAAGGCGCTGTCCATGGCGGACGGCGACGCCTTCCTGTCCGGCGCCGTGATCGACGGCTGGCGCGCCAAGAGCCTGCGCGGCGAAGCCCGCGGCCTGGCGTCCTGGAGCGCGGACGACATCGCCCTGTTCCTGAAGACCGGCCGCACCGACAGGGTCGCGGTGTTCGGCGCCATGGCCGACGTGGTCGAGCACAGCACGCGCTATTTCACCGATGACGACCTGGCCAGCATCGCCGCTTACCTGAAGCAGCTGCCGCCGGTGCCCGGCAAGGCGCCGGCGTTCCCGGCCAAGGCGGACAACACCACCGCGTCGCTGCTGGCCGGCCGCTACGACTCGCGCGGCGCGGTGATCTACATGGAGCATTGCGTCATCTGCCACCGCGCCGATGGCCAGGGCATGCCGCGCATCTTCCCGGCGCTGGCGGGCAACTCCGCGATCTTCGCGCAGAACCCGCAGTCCATCATCCAGATCACGCTGGAAGGCGGCAAGATGCCCGCCAACGACCATGATGCCATGGCCTTCGCGATGCCGCGCTTCAACCACCTGAGCGACCAGGACATCACCGACGTCATCAATTTCATCCGCACGGCCTGGACCAACCAGGCGCCGCCGATCGCCAGCGACGAGGTCGCGCACATCCGTGGTTTCCTGGCCAGCAAGAAGCCGAACATCGTGTCGGGAGGCAAGCATGAATAAGCTGTACAAGATCGCCGCCGCGGCGGCGCTGCTGGCCGGGGGCGGCCTGGCCGCGCTGGCGGCGCCGCCGGCGCCGGCCGGCGAAACCAGAACCTTCGCCGTGCTCGACAAAGACGGCAAGCGGCTGGCCGACTACACCATTCCGTCCGACACCCTGATCGACAAGGCGCCCAACGCCGAGCAGATCCGGTATGGCCAGCGCCTGCTCAACGAGACCCGCCGGCTGCTGCCGGATAACACCGGCGCCAGCCTCAATTGCAGCAGCTGCCATGTTCAGCAGGGCAAGAAGCCGCTGGGCGCGCCCTACATCAATTCGGTCAATTCGTTCCCGCAGTTCAATCCGCGCGCGGGCCGCGAAGTGACGCTGGCGGACCGCATCAACGGCTGTTTCCAACGCTCGATGAACGGCAAGCCGCTGGACAAGGAGTCGCCGGAAATGCTGGCGATGCTGGCCTACATGAAGTGGCTGGCGCAGGACGTGCCGCACGGTGCCCAGGTGCAGATCAAGAATGCCTGGCCCATCGACACCAAGCTGGTGCCCGACGCGGCGCGCGGCAAGACCCTGTACGCGGCGCAGTGCGCCGCCTGCCACGGCGCCAATGGCGAAGGCAAGCGCGACGGCGCCGGCAATATCGTGTTCCCGCCGTTGTGGGGCGAGGAATCGTTCAACATCGGCGCCGGACTGGCCCGCACCTACAAGGCGGCGGCCTTCATCCGCAACAGCATGCCGATGGGCGTGAACACTCATGGCAACTGGGGCGAGGGCAAGGTGCTGTCGGACCAGGACGCGGTCGACGTGGCCGAGTACTTCACCCACATGCCGCGGCCGGACTTCCCGCCCAAGGACAAGGACTGGCCGGACGGCAAGAAGCCCAAGGACGCGCGCTATTGAGCAACCGAGCCGGACGCGCGGGCCTGCCCCGTCCGGGGCGGCCCGGATCCGGGCCGGGTGATGGCGCGCTCCACGCCCTACAATCGGCGAGTCTTCCCTCGTGATCGTCCCGGGCCCGCCATGGAACTGCGCCAGCTTCGTTATTTCGTTCGCGTCGTCGAAGCCGGCAGCATCGGCCGCGCGGCCATGTCGCTGGGCATGGTGACGTCGGCGCTCAGCCAGCAGATCAGCCGGCTCGAAGGCGAGCTGGCCACCCGGCTGCTGCAACGCAGCGCCAGCGGCGTGGTGCCCACCGATGCCGGGCTGGCGTTTTTCCGCCAGGCCCAGCTGGCGTTGCGCCATGCCGACGACGCCGTCCAAGCCGCGCAGCAGGCGCGCCTGGCCGGCCACGTCAGCGTCGGCCTGTCGTCCACGACCGCCTCCATCCTGGGGGCGCCGTTCGTGCAGGCCATGAACGCGCGCTATCCGGACATCCGCCTGCACCTGGTCGAGGCGTTGTCGGGCCACCTGGCCGACATGCTCAACGGCCGCCAGCTCGACCTGGCCATCGTGTTCCATGCCGAAGCGGCGCGCCGCTGGAGCGTGACGCCGTTGCTGGACGAGCCCCTGTACCTGTGCGCCGGGCGCGGCATGACGGGCCTGCCCGCCGGCCCCGCCACCCGCCTGGAGGAGATCGCGGGCCTGCCGCTGGTGCTGCCCAGCGGCCGCCACGGGCTGCGTGCCCTGGTCAGCCGGGGATTCCAGCAGCGCGGGTTGACGCCCCGGGTGGTGGCCGAAGTCGATGGCCTGGCGTTGTTGATGGAGGTGGTGCAACTGGGCTATGCCGCCACCATCCAGCCCAGTTCCGCCACCGCCCGCATCGCGCCGGGGCAGTTGGCCATGGCACGGATCGACGACGCCGACCTGTTCCGGCCCAACCTGCTGGCCAGCCTGTCGGACGACGAATTGTCGCCGGCGGCGCTGGCCGCGAGGTTGGTGCTGGCCGACGTCTCGCGCACCCTGGCGCGCGACGGCAAATGGGCGGTGACCGCGCTGCATGCGTCATGAGCGGGCGGCGCTTTCCGCCCATGCGCGATGCCACGCACCGGCGCAATACCGCCCTTCACGAATCATGAAGACCCGTTGACGGCGCGCTGATATCGCGGCGCGCGGCGTCGGCCTACAGTCCGTTCCTTGATCCGGGAACGATGACATGGTCGATGTATTGGTGATAGGCGGAGGCAACGCGGCGCTGTGCGCGGCCCTGATGGCGCGCGAGGCGGGCGCCAGCGTGTTGCTGCTGGAAGCCGCGCCGCGCGAATGGCGCGGCGGCAACTCGCAGCACACGCGCAACCTGCGCTGCATGCACGACGCGCCGCAGGACGTGCTGGTGGACGCCTATCCGGAAGAGGAATACTGGCAGGACCTGCTCAAGGTCACCGGCGGCCAGACCGACGAGAAACTGGCGCGGCTGGTGATCCGCGAATCCGCCACCTGTCGCGACTGGATGCGGCGCCATGGCGTCAATTTCCAGCCGCCGCTGTCGGGCGCGCTGCACGTGGCCCGCACCAATGCCTTCTTCATGGGCGGCGGCAAGGCGCTGGTCAATGCCTATTACCGCAGCGCCGAGGCCTTGGGCGTGCGCATCCGCTACGACGCGCCGGTGGACGCGCTGGAACTGCGGGACGGCCGCTTCAAGGCCGCCCGCATCGGCGCCGAGCGCATCGAGGCGCGCGCCTGCGTGCTGGCGGCGGGCGGTTTCGAGTCCAACCGCGACTGGCTGCGCGAGGCCTGGGGCCGCAACGAGCGCGGCGAATGGCCGGCCGACAATTTCCTCATCCGCGGCACCCGCTACAACCAGGGCGTGCTGCTCAAGTTCATGCTGGACGCCGGCGCCGACCGCATCGGCGATCCGTCACAGTCGCATTGCGTGGCCATCGACGCGCGCGCGCCGCTGTACGACGGCGGCATCTGCACCCGCATCGACTGCGTCTCGCTGGGCGTGGTGGTCAACCGCGACGCGCAACGCTTCTACGACGAGGGCGAGGATTTCTGGCCCAAGCGCTACGCCATCTGGGGCCGCCTGACGGCCATGCAGCCGGGGCAGATCGCCTACTCGATCATCGACGCCAAGGCCGTGGGCCGTTTCATGCCGCCGGTGTTTCCCGGCGTCACCGCCGATTCCGTGCCGGAGCTGGGGCGGCGGCTGGGACTGGACCCGGTGGCGTTCGAGCACACCATCCGCGCATACAACCAGGCCTGTAGAACCGGCACCTTCGACCACACGACGCTGGACGACTGCCGCACCGAGGGCCTGGCGCCCGCCAAGACCCACTGGGCCCGGCCCATCGACACCGCGCCGTTCTACGGCTACGCGCTGCGGCCCGGCATCACCTTCACCTATCTGGGCCTGAAGGTGGACGAGACCGCCGCGGTCCGTTTCAACGGCGTGCCCAGCGACAACCTGTTCGTGGCCGGCGAGATGATGGCGGGCAACGTGCTGGGCAAGGGTTACACGGCGGGCGTCGGCATGTCCATCGGCACCGCGTTCGGCCGGATTGCCGGCACGCGCGCCGCGGCCGCCGCGCGCCAATCGCATCACGCAGGAGCACAGCATGCGGCAGCTTGAAGCCCTGGCCCGCGAGGCCCAATCGTTCCCGCAGGCCGCGCCGGCAATGGTCGAACAGCCGGTGCGCTGGCATGGCCGTGGCGCCGCGCTCAGCACCGACGAAGCCGAAGTGGCGCGCGTCATGCAGATCTGCAATGCCTGCCGCTACTGCGAAGGCTTTTGCGCCGTCTTCCCGGCCATGACCCGGCGGCTGGAATTCGGCAAGGCCGACCTGAACTACCTGGCCAACCTGTGCCACAACTGCGGCGCCTGTCTGCACGCCTGTCAGTACGCGCCGCCGCATGAGTTCGCGGTGAACGTGCCGCGGGCCATGGCCAAGGTGCGGCTGCAGACCTACACCGAGTACGCGTTTCCGGCCGTGCTGGGCAAACTGTACCGGCGCAACGGGCTGGCGCTGTCGCTGGCCACGGCGGCGGGACTGGCATTGTTTCTGGCCTTGACGGTGATGCTGACGGGCGGGCTGTTCCACGCGCCCATGGCGGGCAATTTCTATGCGGTGTTCCCGCACAACACGCTGGCGCTGATGTTCGGCGCGGTGTTCGGCTTCGCCATGCTGGCGCTGGCCATCGGCGCGGCGCGCTTCTGGCGCGACGTCAGCCCGGGCGCGGCCAGCGGCGCGGCGGTGGCCGAGGCCGCGCACGATGCGCTGCGCCTGCGCTACCTGGACGGCGGCCACGGCAAGGGCTGCAACAACGCCGATGATGCCTTCACCCTGTGGCGCCGGCGCTTCCACCATTTCACGTTCTACGGCTTCATGCTGTGCTTTGCCGCGACCTGCGTGGCCACGCTGTATCACTACCTGCTGGGGCAGCAGGCGCCTTATCCGTTCTGGAGCGCGCCGGTGCTGCTGGGCACGGCGGGCGGCATCGGCCTGTTGATCGGGCCGGCGGGGCTGCTGTGGCTGAACCTGAAGCGCCATCCGCTGCAGGGCGACGCGGCGCAGAAACCGATGGACCGGGGTTTCATCGCGTTGCTGCTGCTGACCAGCGCCACCGGCCTGGCGCTGCTGGCCGGCCGCGATACCGGCGCCATGGCCCTGCTGCTGGCAGTGCACCTGGGCGTGGTGATGGCGCTGTTCCTGACCCTGCCCTACGGCAAGTTCGCCCATGGCATCTATCGCTCGGCCGCGCTGTTGAAGTGGTCGATCGAGAAGCGGCAGCCCGACAAGCTGCAGTTAGGCGCCGATTGAGCCGTGGAGCGGCCGTCCGCCGGCCGCTCCGCGCATGACGGCGTCCTCGAAGACGCCGCGATCCCAATATTCCCCAGGAGACTTGCATGATCCCTCATCGCCTTGCCCGCGCGGCATTCGCCGCCGCCTGTCTGCTGCCGGCGCTGCCGGCCGCGCACGCGCAGACCTTTCCCGCCAAGCCCATCACGCTGGTCGTGCCGCATTCGGCCGGCGGCACCTCCGACATCCTGGCCCGCACGGTGGCGGCCGAGGCGGCGAAGACGCTGGGGCAGACCATCGTGATCGACAACAAGGGCGGCGCCAACGGCACCATCGCCGCCAAGCAGGTGGCATCGGCCGCGCCCGACGGCTATACGCTGCTGCTGGCGACCGCCAGCACGCACGGCATCAACCCGTCGCTGTATTCGCGCATCTCGTATGACGCGGTCAAGGACTTCGCGCCGGTCACGCTGCTGGCCACCGTGCCCAACGTGCTGGTGGTCGGTCCCCACGTGAAGGCCGCGACCGTGTCCGAGCTGATCGCCTACGTCAAGGCGCAGGGCGATCGCAGCAACATGGGTTCTGCCGGGGCGGGAACGCCGGGCCACCTGGCCGGCGAGATGTTCAAACGGGCCGCTGGCCTGCAGTTCACGCATGTGCCGTACAAGGGCGGCAGTCCGGCCATCACCGACCTGATCGGCGGTCAGATCGACTTCATGTTCACCACCATTCCGGGCGTGCTGCCGCACGTCAAGGCGGGCACGCTGCGCGCGCTGGCGGTGACCTCGCCGCAGCGCTCGCCGGCATTGCCCGAGATTCCGACCATGGCGGAGTCGGGCCTGGCGGGGTTCCAGGCGCTGTCGTGGCACGGCGTGGTGGCGCCGGCGGGCACGCCGGACGCGGTGGTGGCGCGCTTGAACGAAGCCTTGGGCGGGGCCTTGGCCGCGCCAACGGTCCGGCAGCGCCTGATGGAAGAGGGGGCGCAGGCATCGACCCTGCATACGGCCGCATTCGGCGCGTTCATCGAGCGGGAGATCGCGGCCTGGGCTCAGGCCGTGAAGGATTCCGGCGCCACCGCGAACTGAGCGCGTTGCGCGGCGGCGCCCCGCCTCGGCGGTGAGGCTTCAACCCGCCTGGTAGGCGTCGCACAGGGCCAGGTATTCGTCGCCGCTGATCGCCAGCGCCATGGCCGGGATCAGCACGCGCTTGCGATCCGGCAGCGAGGTCTTAAGCTGGATCTGGCGGCCGATCGGAATGCCGACATAGGTCTGGTTGACGTAGGTGTTCTCGTTGATGGCGTGCCACGGGATGAGCGTGCCGTCGGTCACGCGCAGGCCTTCGCGGGTGAAGGTGATGACGGGCTTGGGGGCGCCGAAGGCGCGCATCAGGCAGCGGATCACCAGCCACACGCCGATGGCCGCGATGGCGGCGAAGAACGCCATGCCGCCCAGATTGCCGCGGGCGCGCGCGGCCAGCGCGCCGAATGCCACCGCGGCCACTGTCCAGATGACGGCGCCGGCGATGAGGCGGTTGCGCGAGTGGTAGACCGGGCGATCGGCCAGGGTCTGGGCTTGGTGCGAGGCGGAGCTGTAGATTTCCATGTCTGGGTTGAAGGGCTAAGGGTGAATGGCCGCCATGCGGGCGGGCGTTGGAATCAGGCGGGCAGGTAATGCCGCAGGCAGGCCAGCAGCACCGGCTCGTTGTCGATGCCGGAGCGGTCGACCTTGTGGGTCTTGCCGCGCGCGACGATGATCAGCGTCTCGTCGGTCTCCATGCCTTCGCTGTCCGATTGCGTGCGGATGGTGTCGATGCTGGCCCACGGAATCGGCCGGCCCTTGTGGACCAGGCCGGCCGCGTTCATGCCCAGCGCGCCGAAGGAGACCGTGGCGCCGGCATCGATGCGGCGCCGGACGTCGGCTTCGAGATGGCTGCCCACGCGCGCGTCCAGCAGGTCGAGCAATGCGTCGGCATGGTCCCAGATGGCCAGCCGCAGCCGCACGCGCCGGCCATTGCCCAGCGTCAGCAGCAGGTGATCACGGTTGTGCCGATGGCGCATCGAAACGATGTCGGCGTAGGGCGCCGTGAGCGCGCCCAGATGCAGCGCCCGCTCATCCAGCGTCAGCGTGGCGGGCGCGCGCCACCAGGCGACCAGGTCCGAGCCGCGCCACAACAGGTAGCCCACGGTCGGCAGGGTCAGGAAGAAGATCAGCCACATGGCGCGATAACGCAGCATCTCGACCAGCAGCCGGCGCGGCAGCAGCCAGATGTCGACGGTGGCCAGCAGTTGCGCGGCGAACAGGTAGAGCAGCGCAGCCGCGCCGAGGTAGCAGCCCAGCGCGTAGCGCGGCAGGATGCGAGGAAAGGAAGCCGTCATGCGAGCAGCGGGCCGCGACGCGGCACCGTCCTGAACTTTGAAGGCTTGGCACTCTAAGGCGATGTCCGGCGGGCCGGGGTTTCCATCTGTATCAATATCGCGTATTTCATGTCGCCACCGGCTTGCCCGGCCCAGGCGCGGAGCGGTTCAAAAGAACTCGCCCCGCCGCACCGCCAGCGCCGCCGCCGCCGCGCGCGTTTCCACGCCAAGCTTGACGTAGAGGTGCTCCAGGTGTTTGTTCACCGTCCGTGGCGCCATGCCCAGGATCTCGGCGATATCCCGATTGGTCTTGCCCTTGGCCAACCAGCGCAGCACATCGGCCTCGCGCGGCGTCAGGCCGTAGGCCGCGGCCAACGGCGCCGTCTCCTGCAATAGCAGCAAGGTCTCGCCGCTACGGCGCGATGCCGACAGACTCAGGGTCAGGCGTCCCCCCGCGCGGGTGATCACCAGGGGTTCAGCCGCCGGCCCGGCCGCCAGATTGTCCGCCACCCAATCCGCCAGGGGCGCCGGCAGCTCCGTCGCATCCTCGGCGCAACCGAAATACGCCGCCAGCCAGAGCCGCGCCTTGCCGGTCTTCCAGATCGGCAGCCCGCGAGCGTCCAGCGCCACCACCGCTCGCGCCGCCGCATCGATCGCGTCAAAGGCCGCCGACAGGCTGCGCGCATTGCGCAAATGCGTCTGCAGCCTGGCCACCACCACATCCGGATCCAGCGGCTTGGTCACGTAATCCACGCCGCCCACCCGAAACCCCTTCAACACGTGCTCGGGCTCGGTCAGGCCCGTCATGAACACCACCGGCACCTCCCCGGCCGCCGGATGCGCTTTCAGGCGCGCGCAGGTCTCGAACCCGTCCATTCCCGGCATCACCGCATCGAGCAGCACGATGTCCGGCACCACGAAATCCACCCGTTCTATGGCCGACTGGCCGTCGGTTGCCACCAGCACCTGATACCCCGCTTCATCCAATGCGGTGGAGAGCATTTTCAGATTGTCCGGGGCGTCATCGACCAGCATGACGAGGTTCTTATCGGGCGTGGGCATGGTGACGCTGTACATGGTGTTTAAGCATTTGATTGAATTCGCTCAGTTGAAATTCGCCGGCCAGCATCCGCAGATGCGCCGTCAAATCCCGCGCTTCGGCCCGGCGGCCCTGTATTTCTTCCAGCTTCGCCTGGATGCCCTTGATGTAGCCCATGGCCCCCAGCTCCAGCAGCGCTTCGGCATCCTCGCGCTCCAGCGCCACCCGGTGCAGATCCCCTGCCGGCAGGGCCGCTTCCACCTGCGCCACCTGCCAGTCCAGCTTGAGCAGACGGCCCAACTGGCTCAGCAAGTCCTCGTATATCACGGGCTTGGCAATGAACGCGTCATGCCCGCTCTGCGTCGGATCTTTCGGATCCAGCCCCAGGATATTGGCCGACAGCATCACAATCGGCACGGCCACGCCTTCATCCCGCAAGCGCCGCAGCGCCTCCCATCCGGTCATCTCCGGCATCGAGACGTCCATCAATATCAGGGCCGGCCGCAGCGTATGCACGCAGGCCAGGCAGGCTGCGCCATGCGGCGCTTCGTGCACCTCGAAGCCCAGGGGCTCGAGCAGGTCGCGCACCAGCCGCCGCTGTGACGGCTGGTCGTCCACCGTCAGGATCCGCAGCCGCTCGCCGCGATACCCCACCACCAGTCCCGACGGCCGGGCGTCGCTGCGCGGCGAGCGCACTTCCGGCAGAAACAGCTTGAGCGTGAACACACTGCCGCGGCCGACGGCGCTGCGCACCGTCAGCTCGCCGCCCATGATGCCGGTCAGCATGCGGCAGATGGTCAGGCCCAGGCCCGTGCCGGATTCCGCCTCTTCCGCCGCCGCCCAACTGCGCTCGAAGGGCAGAAAGATGCGTTCCAGATCCTCGGCCGGTATGCCTCGGCCGCTGTCCTGCACTTCGAACAGCACCATGTCCGCGGCAGACTTCACGCGCATCGACACCTGCCCGGCCGAGGTGAATTTCAGCGCGTTGCTCAGCAGGTTGATCAGGATCTGCCGCAGCCGCTTCTCGTCGATATGCACGATGGAAGGCAGTTCCGTCGCCTCATAGCGGAAGGCCAGCCCTTTGAGGGCGCTCTGCGGCCGGAACATCTGCACGATCTGCTCCAGAAACTCCGGCAGGCGCAGTTCGCTGTTCTCCAGCCGCAGCCTGCCCGCCTCGATGCGCGCGATGTCCAGCAGGCCATCGATCAGGCCGATCAAATGCTTGCCGCTGCGATGAATCACGTCGATGGCCTCGCGCCGCGCGGGCGGCAAGCCCGGGTCGCGCTGCAGAATCTGCGCATAGCCCATCATGCTGTTCAGCGGCGCGCGCAATTCATGGCTCAGACCGCCCATGAAGCGGCTCTTGGCCAGATTGGCGCTTTCAGCCGCTTCCTTGGCCTGCTGCAACTGCGCGTCGGTCTGTTTGTGCGCCTCGATCTCGCGCAGCAGCAAATGCGTCTGGCGATCCGATTCCTCTTGCGCCACGCGCCGGCTTTCATGGGCCAGCACCAGCCACCAGGCCAACACGCCGCCGATCAGCAACAACGCGGCGTAGAGTTTTAAGAAGGTGGGCCGCAAGCCCGAGGGGTCCAGGCCGGCCCGTATGTGGCTGGCGTACTCCTGGTAGTAGATCAGGCCCAGGATGCCCGCCAGCAGCGTCCCCATCCCCGCCACGATCAAGAGGTAGTGGCCCAGGCGGCTATGCAGCAGCGGCGTGACCCGCGCCGGCAACAGTCGGCCCAGGACCGCCCGCACCTGATCCTTCAGCCGTCCCTGCTGCTTGCAGCGATCCTGGCAGCGGGCATCCAGCGTGCAGCACAAGGAACAGATGGGCCCGTTGTAGGCCGGGCAATGCGCCATGTCGGGCTGTTCAAAACGGTTGGCGCAGATCACGCAGACATGATCCGAGCCCGCCACGTCGACCGGCTTGCGCGCCAGGTTGTAGCGTCCCCGCGTGCGCCAGGCGATGACAGGCGCGCAGACGAACGCCGCCAGCAACGCCACAAAAGGCGACAATGCCTGCGCCAGCGCGCCCGCCGTGCCGGGGAACACGCCGGCGAAAGCCAGCAGGCCCAGCGTCATGGCGATCAGCATGCTGCCCACGCCGACCGGATTGATGTCGTACAAATAGGCGCGGCGGAACTCGATCCGCTTCGGCGACAGTCCCAGGGGCTTGTTGATCACCAGGTCGGCCACCAGCGCGCCGATCCAGGCCAGCGCAACGTGCGAGAACACCGCCAGCACATGCTCCAGCGCGCCAAACACGCCCATCTCCATCAGGACCACGGCGATCAGCACGTTGAACACCAGCCACACCACCCGGCCCGGATGGCTGTGCGTGATGCGGGCAAAGAAGTTGGACCAGGCCAGCGAGCCGGCATAGGCGTTGGTCACATTGATCTTGACCTGCGACACCACCACAAAAGCGGTGACCAGCGCCAGCGCCAGGCCGGGATCGCTGACGACATAGGTGTAGGCCGCCAGATACATGTGGGTCGGGTCGCCAGCCTTGTCGGCTGGCGCGCCCCGGGACAGCGCCAGCCAGGCCAGGAAGGCGCCGCCCAGAATCTTGGCCGCGCCCGGCAGGATCCAGCCCGGGCCCGCGCAGACCAGGGCGAGCCACCAGCGCCGGCGGTTGGCCGCCGTGCGTTCGGGCAGAAAGCGCAGGAAGTCGACCTGTTCGCCGATCTGCGTCACCAGCGAAGCGGCCACCGCCACCGCCGAGCCGAACATCAGCAGATTGAAACCGCCGCCCCGGCCGTCATGGCCCGGAAACCGCAGGAACTCCTGCAACGTGCCCGGGTCGCGGAAGGCGACGAAGGCATAGGGCAGGAGCAGCAGCACCAGCCATATCGGCTGCGTCCATGACTGCAACCGGCTGATGAAGGTGATGCCGTAGGCCACCATGGGCAGGATGACCACGGCGCACAGGAGGTAGCCGATGGACAGCGGCAGGCCGGTGGCCAGCTCGATGGCCAGCGCCATGATGGCCGCCTCCAGCGCAAAGAAGATGAAGGTGAATGAGGCGTAGATCAGCGAGGTGATGGTCGAGCCGATATAGCCGAAGCCGGCCCCCCGTGTCAGCAGGTCCATGTCCAGGCCATGGCGCGCCGCGTAATAGGCGATCGGCAGGCCGGTCAGAAAGGTGACCAGGGCCACGGCGATGATGGCCCAGAAGGCATTGATGAACCCATAGTTCAGCGCCAGCGCGCCGCCGATGGCTTCCAGCGCCAGGAAAGACACCGCGCCCAGGGCGGTATTGGCGACGCGGAACTCCGACCATTTGCGAAACGACACCGGCGTGAAACGCAGGGCGTAGTCTTCCAGCGTCTCATTGGCGACCCAGGTGTTGTAGTCACGGCGGATCTTGACGATGCGTTGGGGCGCGCTGGCGGACAAGTCGGGCTCCGGGGGGGTAGGGGATACGTCATTGAACGTAGTTGCCGTTGTAACGCCCGGGGGCGGGCCTGCCTGTACGTCAATCAACGTATGTTGCGCTGCGTCATGGGCTCCTAGTATGCCTTCACCCGCCGGGCCGTGGCATGCGCCGCGCATGCTCGGTTTCCCTGGTCGTGATCCATTGAGGAGCCATCGATGTCTGGCAAACCCCCTTTTGACACCGCGCCGGAACTGCCCTCGCGCCGGCGCCTGGCCCTGGCTTTTGCCTCCCTGCCGTTGTTGGGCATACCGGCCCTGTCGCGCGCGGCCGCCCCGGCCACCTCGGCCATCAACAGCACCGGCCTGGCCATTACCGACACCGAAGTCACGGTGGGCCAGTTGCACTCGGCGACCGGCACCATGGCCATCAGCGAAACGGGGTCGATTCAATCCGAGCGCCTGGCCATCGAGCAGATCAATGCCATGGGCGGCATTCTGGGCCGCAAGATCAAGATCATCCAGGAAGACGGCGCCTCCGATTGGCCGACCTTTGCCGAGAAGGCGCGAAAACTGCTGGTCAGCGACAAGGTCGCCACCGTGTTCGGCTGCTGGACTTCGGCCTCGCGCAAGGCGGTGCTGCCGGTGTTCGAGAAGGAAAACGGCCTGCTCTACTACCCGACCTTCTATGAAGGCCTGGAGCAGTCCAAGAACGTCTTCTACACCGGCCAGGAGGCCACGCAGCAGATCCTGTCCAGCCTGGACTGGCTGGCGCGCGAGAAGAAGGCGCGCTCCTTCTACCTGATCGGCTCCGACTACATCTGGCCGCGCACCTCCAACAAGATCGCCCGCAAGCATATCGAGAACGTGCTCAAGGGCGAAGTGGTGGGCGAGGAATACTACCCGCTGGGCCACACGCAGTTCGGTTCGCTGATCAACAAGATCAAACTGAAAAAGCCCGACGTTGTCTTCGCCGTGGTGGTGGGCGGCAGCAATGTGTCGTTCTACAAGCAACTCAAGGCGGCCGGCGTCACCAGCGGCAAGCAAAAGCTCCTGACCATCTCGGTGACCGAAGATGAACTGCTGGGCATCGGCGGGGAAAACGCCGAGGGCTTCTGGTCCTGCATGAAGTATTTCCAGAGCCTGGACAACGCCAACAACAAGAAATTCGTCGAGGCATTCAAGGCCAGGTACGGCGCCAATGCCGTGATCGGCGACGTGACCCAGGCGGCGTATCTGGGCCCCTGGCTGTGGAAGATGGCGGTGGAGAAAGCCGGCAGCTTCGATGTCGACAAGGTGGTCGCCGCCTCGGCCGGGCTGGAGTTCAAGGAAGCGCCAGAAGGCTACGTCAAGATCGATCCCAATCATCACCTGTGGAGCAAGACCCGCATCGGCCAGATCCGCAAGGACGGCCAGTTCGACGTGATCTTCGAAACCCCGGAACTGATCAAGCCCGATCCCTTCCCCAAGGGTTATCAGTAATCCCCTCGATCCGGGCGCCGCGCGCGGCGCCCTTGCCACTGCCGGGAGCCATCCATGGAATCCTTCTCCGATCTCGGGGCCATCCTGCTGATGCAGGGCTTCAACGGTCTATCGGTCTTCAGCGTGTTGCTGCTGATGGCCTTGGGCCTGGCGATCATCTTCGGCCAGATGGGCGTCATCAACATGGCCCATGGCGAGTTCCTGGCGGTGGGCGCCTATTGCACTTACCTCTGTTCCGAGCTGGTGCAGCAATACGCGCCCGGCCTGATGCCGGCCTATTTCTTCATCGCCATCCTGCTGGCCTTTGCCGTGACCTTCGGCCTGGGCTGGCTGGTCGAGTGGTTGATGATCCGCCATCTCTACCGCCGGCCGCTGGACACGCTGCTGGCGACCTGGGGCTTGTCCCTGGTGCTGCAGCAGACGCTGCGCTCGCTGTTCGGTCCGCGTGAAGTCAGCCCCACGCTGCCCGACTGGCTGATGGGCTCCTGGCAACCGCTGGACGGCGTGGACATCCCTATCAACGGCCTGTTTGTCATGTCCATCAGCATCCTGCTGACCGGCGCGCTGCTGCTGGCGCTGTTCCGCTCGACCTGGGGCCTGCATGTGCGCGCCACGGTGCAGAACCGGGCCATGAGCGGCGCGGTCGGCATCGACACCAAGCGCGTGGACCGCGTGACGTTCTCGCTGGGCTGCGGCATCGCCGGCATTGCCGGCGCGGCCTTCACCACCATCGGCTCCACCGGGCCCACCAGCGGCTCGCTCTACATCGTCGACACCTTCCTGACCGTGGTGTTCGGCGGCGCGGCCAGCCTTTTCGGCACCATCGCATCGGCCTTCGTCATCGCGCAGACGCAATCGATCTCGGAGTTCTTCATGACCGGCTCAATGGCGAAAGTGCTGACCCTGTCGGCCATCGTGATCATTCTGATGCTGCGCCCGCAAGGCCTGTTCAGCATCAAGGTACGCAGGTAGGGGCGCATCATGCAGAAATTCTTCCGCAATGTCGTGGGCGGGCGCGAAGGGCTGGCCGGGCTGGCGATCCTGGCGCTGCTGCTTTTCGTGGTGTTTCCGCTGGCCCTGGACGTCTTCCGGCTCAATCTCATCGGCAAATACCTGTCCTATGCCTTTGTCGCGCTGGGGCTGGTGCTGTGCTGGGGCTATGGCGGCATCCTGAGCCTGGGCCAGGGCGTGTTCTTCGGCCTGGGCGGCTATTGCATGGCCATGTTCCTGAAGCTGGAAGCTTCCACGCCGGACGCCACCAAAATCCAGTCCACGCCCGGCATCCCGGACTTCATGGACTGGAACCAGCTAACCTCGCTTCCCTGGTTCTGGGTGCCCTTCAAGAGCTTCTGGTTCACCTTGTTGGCGGTGCCGGTGTTGCCTTGCCTGCTGGCGTTGATCCTGGGCGCGGCGATGTTCAAGCGCCGCGTGGGCGACACCTATTTCGCCATCGTGACGCAGGCCGTGGCCCTGATTCTCTCGGTGCTCATCATCGGCCAGCAGGGGTGGACCGGCGGCGTCAATGGCATCACCGACCTGAAGACGCTGCTGGGCTGGGACATCCGCACGGACAGCGCCCGGCTGGCGCTGTACTTCATCAACGGCGCGCTGTTGTTTGCCTGCATCCTGTTCGGCCGCTACCTGCTGTCCTCCAAGCTGGGCAAGCTCCTGATGGCGATGCGCGACAAGGAAGAGCGCGTGCGCTTCTCGGGCTATGACGTCGCCAGCTTCAAGGTGTTCGTCTTCTGCGTGGCCGCCGTCTTCTCGGCCATCGGCGGAGCCATGTTCACCTTGCAGGTAGGCTTCATGTCGCCGTCGTTCGTGGGCATCGTGCCTTCCATTGAAATGGTCATCTTCGCCGCGGTCGGCGGCCGCCTGTCCCTGCTGGGCGCGGTCTACGGCACGCTGCTGGTCAACTTCGGCAAAAGCTATTTCTCCGAGAGTTTTCCGCAGCTCTGGCTGTTCCTGATGGGCGGCCTGTTCATTGCCGTCGTGATGGCGTTCCCCAACGGGCTGGCCGGCCTGTACAACCAATACATCCAGAAACGCCTGGCGCGCAGAACCTCGCGGCGCGAGGCGGATGGCGCCACGGAGGCAGCATGAACCCCTCAGCGTTCGCCCTGTACATCGAAGGCCTGACCGTCTCGTTCAATGGCTTTGTCGCCGTCAATGACCTCAACCTGTATGTCGACCAGGGAGAGCTGCGCGTGGTCATCGGCCCCAATGGCGCCGGCAAGACCACGCTGCTGGATCTGATCTGCGGCCGCACCAAGGCCACCAGCGGCTCGATCCGCTTCAAGGACACGGAGCTGACCGGCCTGGCCGAGTACGAAATCGTGCGCGCCGGCGTGGGCCGCAAGTTCCAGACCCCCTCCATCTACGAAACCCTGTCCGTGCGCGAAAACCTGGAAGTGTCGTACCCGGCCGGGCGCAGCGTGCTCGGCGCGTTGACATTCAGGCGCAGTCCGGCGGTGCTTGAACGGGTCGAGCAGGTGGCCGAAGAGATCTTCCTGGCGGACCAGCTCGACCGCTCGGCGGAGTTGCTCTCGCACGGCCAGAAGCAATGGCTGGAGATCGGCATGCTGTTGATGCAGGAGCCCGAGCTGATGATGCTGGACGAACCGGTGGCCGGCATGAGCGTCTCCGAACGCGAGCGCACCGCCGAACTGCTCAATCGGATCAGCCGCAACCGATCGCTCATCGTGATCGAGCATGACATGGAATTCGTCAAGAACATCGCGCACAAGGTCACGGTGCTGCACCAGGGCCGTGTGCTGGCCGAGGGCAGCATGGACAAGGTGCAGTCCGATCCGCGGGTGGTTGAGGTCTATCTGGGTCATTGAAGCCGGGAGGCAACATGTTCAATATCGCTGGCCTGGTGTCAGGCTATGGCCAAAGCAAAGTCATCCATGGCGTCGACCTTGCGGTGGCGGCCGGTGAAATCGTCGCCGTCATGGGCCGCAACGGCATGGGCAAGACCACGCTATTCAAGACCATGATGGGCCTGCTGCCCGCCATGCAGGGCTCGATCTCGCTGGAGGGCAAGGCGCTCGAGCGCCTGGAGAGCCATCAGCGCGTGCGCAACGGGGTGGCCTACGTGCCGCAGGGCCGCATGATCTTTCCGACGCTGACCGTGGAGGAGAACATCCGCACCGGCATGCGCGGGCGGGCGCTGCGCAACACCATCCCGGAAGACATCTACGCCCTGTTTCCGGTGCTGCACGAAATGCGCGGCCGGCGCGGCGGCGATCTGTCGGGCGGCCAGCAACAGCAGCTCGCCATCGCCCGCGCCCTGGTCACCAACCCGCGCGTGCTGCTGCTGGACGAACCCACCGAGGGCATTCAGCCGTCCATCATCAAGGACATCGCCCGCAGCCTGCTGGAGATCCGCAAGCTGCGCAACCTGGCCATCGTGGTGTCCGAGCAGGTCTTGAGTTTCACCATGCAGATCGCCGACCGCCTCATCGTGATCGACAAGGGCCGCTTCGTGCACGAAGACCCGCGCGCGCGCGTTGATGAGCAGACGATCAGCAAATACCTGTCTGTCTGAATTCATTGTCCATCTCAAAGGAGCATGACATGCCTGACACCCTGATCAAGGTCGACCTGGCCCAATCCCCCTACGAAAACGAAGGCGTGCACAATCGCTGGCATCCCGACATCCCCATGGCGACGTGGGTCAGGCCGGGCGATGACTTCGTGCTCGAAACCTACGACTGGACCGGCGGCGCGATCAAGAACGATGACGATGCCTCCGATGTGCGTGATGTGGACCTGTCCACGGTGCACTTCCTGTCCGGCCCCGTCGGCGTCGAAGGCGCTGAACCCGGCGACCTGCTGGTGGTGGACTTGCTCGATATCGGCGCCAAGCCGGAGAGCCTGTGGGGCTTCAATGGCTTTTTCAGCAAGAACAACGGTGGCGGCTTTCTGACCGAGCACTTCCCGTCGGCGCAAAAGTCGATCTGGGATTTCGAAGGCATGTTCACCACCTCGCGCCATATCCCGGGCGTGCGCTTCGCCGGCCTGATCCATCCGGGCCTGATCGGCTGCCTGCCCGACCAGGCGCTTCTGGACAAGTGGAATGCGCGCGAGCAGAAGCTGATCGACAGCGACCCCGAGCGTGTGCCGCCCCTGGCCAATCCGCCGGCGCCCAAGACGGCGCACATGGGCAAGCTCAAGGGAGCCGAGCGCGATCGCGCGGCCGCCACCGGCGCGCGCACCGTGCCGCCGCGCGAGCATGGCGGCAATTGCGACATCAAGGACCTGTCGCGAGGGTCCCGGGTGTTCTTTCCCGTCTACGTCAAGGGCGGCGGCCTGTCGGTCGGCGACCTGCATTTTTCGCAGGGCGACGGCGAGATTACCTTCTGCGGCGCCATCGAAATGGCCGGCTGGGTGCATATGCGGGTGTCGCTCATCAAGGGCGGCATGGCCAAGTACGGCATCCGCAATCCCATCTTCAAGCCCAGCCCCATCACGCCCAACTACAAGGACTACCTGATCTTCGAGGGCATTTCGGTCGATGAAGGCGGCAAGCAGCACTATCTGGACGTGCACATCGCCTATCGCCAGGCCTGCCTGAACGCCATCGAATACCTGAAGAAGTTCGGCTATTCGGGGGCGCAGGCGTATTCGATCCTGGGCACGGCGCCGGTGCAGGGGCACATCAGCGGCGTGGTGGACATTCCCAACGCCTGCGCCACGTTGTGGCTGCCCACGGAGATCTTCGAGATCGACATCCAGCCCAACGCGCTGGGCGACGTGCCGCAGATAACGCGCGGCATGGACATGCCCATCGCCAAAGACCTGTGAGGAGCCGCCATGCCGCTCTATGACTACCGCTGCCAGGATTGCGGCGAGTTCTCCGTGCTGAGACCTTTGTCGCAATGGCGCGACCCCGCGCCTTGCCCCGAATGCGGCGGTGCCTGCGAGCGCTTCGTCAGCGGTGCGCCGGCGGTCTCGGCGCTGTCCTCGGCCATGAACCGCGCCCGCGCCGCCAACGAACGCGCCGCCCACGAGCCGCGCAGCACCCGTGGCGGTCACGGCATGGGTTGCGGTTGCTGCGCCGGCGCCAAGGCCGCCGGCCGGACCCGCCAGACGGCCGACGGCGGCAAGACCTTCGCCGGCGCGCGGCCGTGGATGATCAGTCACTGAAAGCGGGCGGTGGGCGTCACGGGTTCCGAATGGGAGCGGCAGGCCATCGGCATGGGCTCGCAACGCCGCCCGCACGCGCCCGTCATGTCGCCATCAGCTTGCCCAGCGTCGCCATGCCTTGCTCCATCGCCTCGTTCCAGGGATGGCCGCAGTTCAGCCGCAGGAAGTTGCCGAACGCGCCTGAGCTGGAGAACAACGGTCCCGGCGCGATGCTGATGCCATGGTCGAGCGCGGCGCGGTGCAAGCGCAGGGTGTCGACGCGCGCCGGAAGCTCGACCCAGGTGAAGTAGCCGCCCAGCGGCCGTGTGGCGCGCGTGCCCTTGGGGAAGTAGCGCGCCACCGCCTGCAGCATCTCGCCCTGCTGCAAGGCCAGCGTCTGGCGGAACTGGCGCAGGTGGCGGTCGTAGCCGCCCTGCGCCAGATAGGCGGCAATCGCCGCCTGCGTCGGCGCGGCGGTGGCCAGGCTGGTGGTGAGCTTGTTGCGCATGATGGCGCGGGTGTAGCGCCCGGCCGCGACCCAGCCGACGCGATAGCCCGGCGCCAGCGTCTTCGAGAACGACGAGCAGTGCATCACCATGCCCTCGGTGTCGAAGGCCTTGGCGGGACGCGGCCGCGTGGCGCCGAAGTACAGTTCGCCGTAGACGTCGTCCTCGATCAGCGCCACGCCGTGGCGCGCCAGCAGCTTGACCAGCGCTTCCTTCTTGGCCTCGGGCATCAGGCTGCCCAGCGGATTCTGGAAGGTCGTCATCAGCCAGCAGGCGCGCGGCTGGTGCTGCACGATGGCCCGCTCCAGCGCCTGCAGGTCGATGCCTTCGCGCGGATGCGTGGCCACCTCGATGGCGTGCAGCTGGTTGCGTTCGAGCGACTGCAGGGCGGCGTAGAACGTCGGCGATTCGACGATCACCGCGTCGCCGGGCCGCGTGACCGCGCTCAGGCACAGGTTGAGCGCGTCGAGCGCGCCGTTGGTGATGATGATGTCGTCCACCGGCACCGTCAGTCCGTCGGCCAGGTAACGCAGCGCGATGGCGCGGCGCAGCGCGGGGTCGCCGGGGCTGAGATCGTCGATCGACCCCCACGGGTCCAGTTGCTGCACCGTGGTCGCCATGTAGCGCGCCAGCCGGCCGTAGGGCAGCAGCGACGGGCTGGGAAAGGCCGAGCCGAACGGCAGCATGTCGCGCCGCAGGGTGGCGTTGAGCACTTGCAGCACGTTATCGCTGACATCGACCGGATGGCGGCCGGCGGCGGCGCTGGACAGGCCGTCGGGCTCGGGCAGCGCGGCCTGCGAGGCGCGCAGCACGTAGTAGCCCGAGCGGTCGCGCGCGCGGATCAGGCCGCGCGCTTCCAGCAGGTAATAGGCCTTGAACACCGTCGACGGGCTGACGCCACGGCTGGCGCTGGTCTGGCGCACCGAGGGCAGCCGGTCGCCCGCCTGCAGCAGGCCCGACAGGATCGAGGCGGTGATTTCTTCGGTCAGCCGTTCATAGCGCTTCATGGGGGATCCGTGGAAGACGGCGGTTCATGTCGACATGCCGATGGCGCGCATCACCAGCCGCAGCGCGCCGGCGGCCAGGCCCAGCGACGCCACGCCGCCGGCCCAGATCAACAGCAGCCACAGCAGCCGGCTGCGCCAGGAGGGCAGGGAGGTCGGCGCGGCCATCAGTGAAACGCCTCGCCGGTGCGCACCTTGCCGCGGAACACGTAATAGGACCAGGCGGTGTACATCAGGATAATCGGAATGATGGCGAGCGCGCCGACCAGGGCGAAGCCCAGGCTCTGCGGCGGCGCGGCCGCGGTCCAGATCGACACGTCCGGCGGGATCACGGCCGGCCAGATGCTGATGCCCAGGCCGCTGTAGCCCAGGAACACCAGGCACAGCGCCAGCACGAACGGCCCCGCGGCGGGCGCGCCGCGCACGCGGCGCATCAGGTCGATGCCGGCGGCCGCCACCAGCAGCGGCACCGGCAGGAACCAGAACATGTTGGGCAGGCTGAACCAGCGCTGGGCGATATGCGGCTGCGCCAGCGGCGTCCACACGCTGAGCGCGGCGATCACCGCCAGCAGCGCCAGCGTCAGCGGCCGCGCCAGCGCGCACATGTGGCGATGCAGGCGGCCCTCGGTCTTCATGATGAGCCAGGTGCAGCCCAGCAGCGCATACGCCACCACCAGGCCGACGCCGGTGAACAGCGAGAACGGGCTGATCCAGTCCCACGGCCCGCCCTGGTAGACGCGGTCGACCACCGGGATGCCTTCGATGTAGGCGCCCAGCGTCACGCCCTGGAAGAAGGTGGCGCAGAGCGAGCCGAGCACGAAAGCGCGGTCCCACATCGCGCGGTGGCGCGGGTCGGCCTTGAAGCGGAACTCGAACGCCACGCCGCGGAAGATCAGGCCCAGCAGCATGAACACCAGCGGCAGGTGCAGCGCGCTCAGGATCACCGAATACGCCAGCGGAAACGCGGCCAGCAGCCCCGCGCCGCCCAGCACCAGCCAGGTCTCGTTGCCGTCCCACACGGGGGCGACGGTGTTGACCATGGCGTCGCGCTCCTCGGCGTCGCCGATCAGCGGAAAGAGGATGCCGATGCCCAGGTCGAAGCCGTCCATCACCACGTACATCATCACGCCGAACAGGATGATGACGGCCCATATCAATGCAAGGTCGATGCCCATGGCCTCAGGCTCCTTTGAATCCAGGTTGCGCGGACGGGGCGTCCGCCGAGGTGGAGGCGGCCGACAGCGGCCGCGACGGCTGGCGCGGTTCGCCCGGGCCGCCGGACAGCGGCGCGTGGCCGGGCGCCGGCGTCGGGCCCATGCGGATCAGGCGCAGCATGTACGACACGCCGGCGCCGAACACGAACAGGTACACCGCCACGAACAGCGCCAGCGTCAGCGTCAATTCGCCCAGGCCGTGGCGGGTGGCGGCGTCGGCGGTGCGCATCACGCCATAGACGACCCATGGCTGGCGGCCGATCTCGGTCACGTACCAGCCGGCCAGGATCGCCACCAGCCCCGACGGCCCCATCCACAGCGCGAAACGCTGCAGCGCGCGCGACTGGTACAGCCGTCCGCGCCAGCGCGCCCACAGCGCCCAGCCGGCCAGCAGGATCATCAGCATGCCCAGCCCCGCCATCACGCGGAACGACCAGAACACCACGGTGGCGTTGGGGCGGTCTTCGGGCGGATACGACTTCAGGCCGGGGAACTGGCCATCCCAGCTATGCGTGAGGATCAGGCTGCCCAGGCGCGGCACGTTGAGCGCGTAGCGGGTCTCTTCGCGCTCCATGTCGGGAATGCCGAACAGCGTCAGCGGCACGCCCGCGCCCGGCTCGTTTTCCCAATGGCCTTCGATCGCGGCGATCTTGGCGGGCTGGTGCTTGAGCGTGTTCAGGCCATGGAAGTCGCCCACCACCGCCTGCAGCGGCGCCGAGATCGCCAGCATGGCCATCGCCATCGCGAACATCTTTTTCACCGCCGGGCTGCGGTCGCCGCGCAGCAGGTGCCAGGCGCCGGACGCGCCCACCATCAGCGCGGTGGCCAGGAACGCCGCGATGCCCATGTGCGCCAGCCGGTAGGGGAACGAGGGATTGAAGATCACCGCCAGCCAGTCGGTCGGCACCACGCGGCCGTCCAGGATCTCGTAGCCCGCGGGGGTCTGCATCCAGCTGTTGGACGCCAGGATCCAGGTGGCCGACACCAGCGTGCCCAGCGCCACCATGATGGTCGAGAAGAAGTGCAGCCCCGGGCCGACGCGCGACCAGCCGAACAGCATCACGCCGAGAAAGCCGGCTTCCAGGAAGAAGGCCGTCAGCACCTCGTAGGCCAGCAGGGGCCCGGTGACGCTGCCGGCAAAATCGGAAAAGAAGCTCCAGTTGGTGCCGAACTGGTACGCCATCACCAGTCCGGACACCACGCCCATGCCGAAATTGACGGCGAAGATCTTGGTCCAGAAGTGGTAGAGGTCGCGGTAGACGGTGTTGCGGGTGCGCAGCCAGCAGCCTTCGAGCACGGCCAGGTAGCTGGCCAGGCCGATGGTGATGGCCGGAAAGATGATGTGGAAGGAAATGGTGAATCCGAACTGTATTCGGGCAAGCAGTAGCGCGTCGCTATCCATGGCGGGTGATTCCTGACTTCAAGGCCCGCGCGTTCCTGCCGCCACCGGGCGGCGCGCGCGGACAGGCTGGTGCCTGTAGCGCCAAGATAGGCCGGTGGCGCTGCGCAGTACAGATTCAGAAGCGTCAGGAAAAAGCGGATCAGTTTGCCGGCCTTCCGCAAGCGGCGTGCCTCTCGCCATAGGGAAAACTGGCTCTTCGCAAGAAAAGGGCCAGATCCCGTCGTTACAAAAAAAGCAGCACAGCGAAAGCGCTGTGCTGCCTGATCCTGCCGTCATGGCGGGGCAAGGGTGGATGCCGGCCCCGGCGGGGGTCAGGCGCGCGCGGCCTCGTCGATCAGCGCCGCGACCTCCTGTGCCCGGGAGGCCAGCGACGCGTGGCTGGCGTCCAGCTTCAGCACCTTGCGCGGCTGCATCCGGGCCGACATCCTTTCCTGGTTCGCCGGGGCGATCATGCGGTCCTGGGTGGACAACTGATACCACGACGGCTTGTGGCGCCAGGCGGGGTCGCTGACCTGGTCGGCAAAGGTGCTGGCCAGCGGCGCCTTCTGCGTCACCGCCATGACCAGCGCGTCGTCGGCGTCCAGGTCCTGGCAGAAGCTCTCGTGGAATTTATCGGCGCGTAGCCATAGATAGCCATCGCTGTCGGGCGCCAGGTTGGGTGCCGCGACGGGCGGATGCTGTTCGGTGATGCCGCCAGGGCTTTCGCCGGCATCGGGCGCGAACGCGGCAATGTAGACCAGCCCGGTCACGTTGGGCTGGTTGCCCGCTTCGGAGATGACCGCGCCGCCGTAGGAGTGGCCCACCAGCAGCACCGGGCCCGCCTGTTGCGCAACCATCTTGCGGGTGCGTTCGGCGTCGTCGGCCAGCGAGGAGAGCGGCAGTTCGACCGCGTGCAGATCCTTGTGTCCCAGTTTGGCCAGGGCCAGGATGACCCGGCTCCAGTGGGCGGCGCCGCCCCAGAATCCATGCGCCAGGATGATGGTTGGTGTGCTGCCCATGGTGGATCTCCCGAAGTAGAGGAGCCACGATCATGCTACGGCGCGGGGCGCCCCGTCACGGGATTTCGCGCGTTTGTTATCGATGGATACCACTATGTCGATTGTGAGGCTGGCAGGCGTTGAGCATAGGGTCAGCGCGTTGCCAGCGCCCGCCGCTGCACCCGCTGGCTCAGCCACACGCTGCCCACCACGATCACCATCCCCGCCATTTGCGCCGCGCTCAGGCGCTGGTCGAGCAAGGCCCAGCCCAGCAGAACGGCCGATACCGGGCTCAGGAAGCCCAGCGACGACACCACCGCGGGTTCCAGCCGCGCCAATCCCCGGAACCAGATCACATAGGTCAGCGCCGCGCCGATGAGCCCCAGATAGGCGATGCCCAGCACATTCAGCGTGGTCACCGGCGGCAGCGCCGGCTCGGCCAGCAAGGCGATGGGCAGGAGCAGCGCGCC
The DNA here is from genome assembly GCF_902859695.1 of Achromobacter ruhlandii. GTDB lineage: Bacteria > Pseudomonadota > Gammaproteobacteria > Burkholderiales > Burkholderiaceae_B > Achromobacter > Achromobacter ruhlandii. Next base: position 18,708 of record NZ_CADIJL010000005.1, on the reverse strand, counting down.
GCCGGCGGTCAATTGCCAGGACGTGAAGGCCAGCGCCGACACCGGCGGCTGCCAGCGGCGACTCAGCACGGTGCCCAGCGCCATCGACGCGGCGCTGGCCAGGCCTGCGACCACGCCCACCGGATCCAGCGCCGCCTTGGGGCCCAGCACCAGCAGCGCCACGCCGCCGATGCCGGCCAGCGCCGCCAGCACCGCCAGGCCGCGCACGGGCGTACCCAGCAGGGCGCGCGCCAGCAGGATCACGATGAGCGGCTGGATCGCGCCCAGCGTCGCCGCCACGCCGCCCGGCAGGCGGTAGGCGGCCACGAACAGCAGCGCCCAGAAGATGGAGAAGTTCAGCGCGCCCAGGGTCGCGCTGCGCAGCCACCAGATGCCGTGCGGGATCTGGCGCACCGCCAGCAGCAGCAGGAGGCCGGCCGGCAGGGCGCGCAGCATCGCCACGGTCAGGGGATAGCCCTGCGGCAGCATCAGGGTGGTGACGACGTAGGTGCTGCCCCAGATGGCGGGGGCAGTGGCGGTCAGAAGCAGGTCGGTGCTGCGGCTCATTGCGGGTTCCTGGCGGCCGTCGGTCGCCACGATGGCCGGCCGACGACTTCGAAACCGACAGGCTAATTGATTAGCGTCGATACGATAATATCCATTCTGATGGTGACATCATTCACTGCTGGTAAACAATAAGCGGCCCGTTCATGGACCACCTCACCGCGCTCAAGGTCTTTCGCCAAGTGGTCGAGCAAGGCGGCTTCGCCGCGGCCTCGCGCCAGCTCGGGCTGTCGCCCGCCGCCGTCAGCAAGAACATCGCCGAACTGGAGGCGCATGTGGCGGTGCGCCTGCTGAACCGTACCACCCGCCGCATGAGCCTGACCGAGGCGGGGCGGCAGTACTACGAGCAGGTCGCGCGCATCCTCGATGACCTGCACGATGCCGACATGTCGATGGGGCCGCTGCAGCAGGAACCCACTGGCACGCTGCGGGTCAGCGCGCCCATGTCCCTGAGCCTGACGCTGCTGGCGACCGCCATGCCGCGTTTCCTGGCGCGCCATCCGCGTCTGTCGCTGGACCTGCACCTGGAGGATCGCCGCATCGACCTGATCCGGGAAGGCTTCGACGTGGCCATCCGCGGCAGCGACAGGCTGGAGGAATCCAGCCTGGTGGCGCGCAAGCTGATGACGCTGGAGCATGTGCTGTGCGGCGCGCCGGCCTACCTGCGCCAACATGGCGAGCCACAGGCGCCCGCCGACCTGAGACGCCTGGAATGCGTGCGCTTCACCCTGTCGGGGCATGCCGACGAATGGACCTTCCAGCGCGCCGGCCAGGTCGAACGCGTGCAGGTGCGCGGGCGCTACAAGGTCAATTCCAGCCTGGCGGTGCGCGACGCGTTGCGCGCCGGCCTGGGCGTGAGCCTGGTGCCGCGGGTCTACGTGCAGGCCGACCTGGAGATCGGCGCCTTGCGCCAGGTGCTGACTGATTGGACGCCGGTGGAGACGGACGTGTACGTGGTGTATCCGTCGCGGCGCCATATGGTGGCGAAAGTGCGGGCGCTGGTGGACTTCCTGGTCGAGGAACTGGCGCCGCCGGTGGCCTGAACCGCCGGCGGCGCCGCAGCGCGCGATCCGCTTCAATACATGTGCTGTCCGCCGTTCATGGCGACATTGCTTCCCGTCATGAACGCCGCCGCATCGCTGCAGATGAACGCCACCAGCGCGGCGATTTCGTCGGGCTGGCCCAGCCGGCCCAGCGGAATCTGCGGCAGGATCTTCTCCTTGAGCACGTCTTCCGGCACGGCCTCGACCATGCGCGTGGCCAGGTAGCCCGGCGACACCGTGTTGACCGTGACGCCCTTCCTGGCCAGTTCCAGCGCCAGCGATTTGGTGAAGCCGTGGATGCCGGCCTTGGACGCGGCGTAGTTGGTCTGCCCGAAGGCACCCTTGGAGCCATTCACCGACGAGATGTTGACGATGCGTCCCCAGCCGCGGTCGGCCATCGGCCCGCACAGCGGTTGCGTCATGTTGAACATCGAATCGAGATTGCTGCGCAGCACGTCGTTCCAGTCCGCGTAGCTCATCTTGCGCAGGCTGGCGTCGCGGGTGATGCCGGCGTTGTTGACCAGGATGTCGATCTGGCGGCCCTCGTCCGCCAGGCGCTGGGCCAACGCCTGGCACGAGTCGTAGTCGGCCACGTCGACCTTGGCCATGTCGTAGCGGCGGCCGGCGGCCGCCTCCTCGTCGAGCCATTCGCGCGTGGCCGCCTCGTTGGAGTGGCAGGTAACGATGACGTCATGGCCGGCGTCGAGCAGGGCCCGGGCGATGGCGCGTCCCAGGCAGCCGGTGCCGCCAGTCACGAGCGCGGTGCGTTTATTCGCCATGGCGCGCTCCGAACTGGCTGGCTTCCCGCATGGCCGAGCAGGCCGAGGTCATCTGGTCGCAATACGACGACCACATGCGCGTCAGCGGCGACTCCGCCAGGCCGCCGCTGGCCGCGGCCGAGGCGTTGCGCAGCCAGCCGCTCACCGCCTCGCTGACGCCCGCGGCCAGCGCCGCCTGGTCTTCCAGCGCGGCGTGGGTGATGGCCTGGCTGGCCTCGAGTTGACACTGCCATTGCTTGCGCGTGACCTCGCCCAGCGCGGGCGCGATGTTCTGCCAGTTGCCGTCAAGCTTGAGCGGCGCCAGGGTCGACAGGTACTGGCCGGTGCCGTCGCTGGCCAGGCGCTGGCCCAGCTGCAGCCAGCGCTGCTGGCTTTCGCGCGCCAGTTCGCCCAGGCGCTGGCAGTAGGCGGCATTGGCGCCAGCGAGGTCCTGGGGCGTGGAAGCGGTGGTCTTCTTCATGATGCGTCCTTTTAAAAGAGTGGTAAGGGGCAACGAATGCACAGGCCTCACGCCATCTGGCTGAGGGTCTTGCGGAAACGGGTCAACGAGAAGGCGAACAGGACGCTGCCGATCAGCGCCAGCGCCAGGAACGGTTGCCATACGACGCCAAGGCCGGCGCCACGAAAGAGAATTGCCTGGCCGAGTTCCACGAAATGGGTGGTGGGCGCGGCCAGCATGATGTTCTGCACGAAGTCCGGCATGCTCTCGCGCGGCGTGGTGCCGCCGGACAGCATCTGCAGCGGCAGCAGCACCAGCACCAGCAGCATGCCGAATTGCGGCATGCTGCGCGCGAGGGTGGCCATGAAGATGCCCATGGAGGTGGTCGCGAACAGGTGCAGCGCCACCCCGGCCAGGAACAGCGCCACCGATCCCTCGACCGGCACCTGCAGCAGGCCACGCACGACGAATGTCAACGATAGCGCAGCCGACACCAGGACGACCAGCCCCATGGACCAGACTTTCGCCAGCATGATCTCGGTCGGCGTAACCGGCATGACCAGCAGGTGCTCGATGGTGCCATGCTCGCGCTCGCGGATCAGCGCCGCGCCGGTCAGGATGATGGACAGCATCGTGACGTTGTTGATGATCTCCATCAGGCTGCCGAACCAGGCCTGTGTCAGGTTGGGGTTGAAGCGCATGCGCACCGCCAGGTCCACCGGCAGCTCGGTCGGCTTGCGGTAGCGCTTGACGAATTCGTTGATCTCGTCGGTAATGATCTGCTGGATGTAACTGCTGCCGGTGAACGCCTGGCTCATGCGGGTGGCGTCCACGTTCAACTGGATCTCGGCCGGCCTGCCGGCCAGCACGTCGCGCTGGAAGTTCGGCGGCACGTTGACCACGAAGGTGTAGCGCCCGGCGTCCATGCCGGCGTCGGCCTCGGCCGAGGTGACCATCGCCGGTCGCGTGAAGTGCGGCGGGTAGAACGCCGAGGTGATGCGCGCGGACAGCGGCGAGACGTCCTCGTCCACGACCGCGATGGCCGCGTTGTGCAGCGACTCGGGCACGGCGGTGGCGGCCGTGTAGATCATCAGCGTGAACGACACGAAGATCAGCGCCAGCATCATGGGATCGCGCGCCAGGCTCCACAGTTCCTTGACGCCCAGGCGGAAAATATTGGCGGCATGTCGCGGCATGGTTCAGGTCTCCTGCTTTCTCAGAAGCAGCACCGACGCGCCCAGGATCACGGGGATCGCGACGATCAGGGGCCAGAACGACCCCTGCAGGTTGGAGAAATCCAGCGCCTTGCTGAACACGCCGCGGCTGATGGTGAGCATGTGGGTGGCGGGGTAGACCTGGCCGATCAGCTTGCCGCCGCCTTCCAGCGACGACACCGGGTTGAGCAGGCCGGCGAACTGCACCGCCGGCACCAGCGTGCCGATCATGGTAAAGAACAGCGCCGCGATCTGGCTGCGGGTGAAGGTCGAGGCCAGCAGGCCGATGGCGGTGGCCACCACGTTGTAGATCAGCGCGGCCGCCAGCAGCGTGAGGAAGCTGCCGGTGATCGGCACGCCGAACAGCGTCACCGCCAGCAGCGTCATCAGCAGGAAGTTCAGCATCGCCAGCGCCACGTAGGGCGCCTGCTTGCCCAGCAGGAATTCCAGCCGCGTCACCGGCGTGACGTACAGGTTGATGATCGAACCCAGCTCCTTTTCGCGCACCACCGCCAGCGCGGTCAGCATGGCCGGCATCATCAGCAACAGCAGCGGGATCACGGCTGGCACCATGGCCGGCAGGCTGCGCACGTCGGGGTTGTAGCGAAAGCGCGTCTCGATGCCGACCTGCTGCGTGGCGCCGGCCCCCAGCCGTTCGCGCGCCTGCTGCTGCAGCCAGCCCTGGTGCATGCCCAGCACATAGCCGCGGATGGTCTCGGCGCGCTGCGGCATGGCGCCGTCGATCCAGACGCCGATCTGGGCATCGCGGCCGCGCGCGGCGTCGCGCGCGAAACCCTGCGGAATCTCGATCGCCAGCGACAGTTCGCCGCTGCGCATGCGGGCATCCATGTCCTGGTAGCTGGTGATCGGCGGCTGCTCGATGAAGTAGCGCGAGCCGGCCAGGTTCAGGCTGTAGTTCTGGCTCAGCGCGGTCTGGTCGCGGTCCATCACCGCGTAGCGCAGGTCTTCCACGTCCAGGCTGATGCCAAAGCCGATCACGAACATCAGCAGCAGCGAGCCGGCCAGCGCCAGCGTGGCGCGCACCGGATCGCGGCGCAGTTCCAGCGCCTCGCGCCACATGTAGCTGAACATGCGCTGCAGGCTGAAGCCGCGCGGCGCGTGCACCGGTTCCGGTACTGGCGCGACGGGCGCCGGTTCGATTGCCGGCGACGCGTCGGGCGCCGTGCCCGCGCCCGCGTCGATCAGGTAGGCGATGAAGGCTTCCTCCAGCGTCTTCGCGCCGCGCATGCGGGTGATTTCGTCGGGGGCGGCGCTCACCAGTACCTTGCCGGCGTGCATCAGCGACATGCGGTCGCAGCGCTGCGCCTCGTTCATGAAATGGGTCGAGATGAAGATGGTGACCTGGTCCTGCCGCGCCAGTGCGATCAGCAGGCGCCAGAAGTTGTCGCGCGCCACCGGGTCCACGCCCGAGGTCGGCTCGTCCAGGATCAGCAGCTCGGGCTTGTGCACCATGGCCACCGCCAGCGACAGGCGCTGGCGCACGCCCATCGGCAGCTTCTCGGGCAGATCGTCCAGCGCTTCGCCCAACTCGAAGCGCGCCACCATTTCGTCCACGCGGCCGGGGATGTCCGCTTCGGGCACGTGGAACAGGCGCGCGTGCAGCACCAGGTTCTGGCGCACGGTCAGCTCGCCGTACAACGAAAACGCCTGCGACATGTAGCCGACCCGGCGGCGCGTGTCGAGGTTGCGCGGATCGACCTCGGCGCCGAACAGCCAGGCCTGGCCTTCGCTGGCCGGCAACAGGCCGGTCAGCATCTTCATGGTGGTGGACTTGCCGCAGCCGTTGGAGCCCAGAAAGCCGAAGATCTCGCCCTTGCGGATGCGGAAGTTGACATGGTCCACGGCGACGAAATCACCGAAGCGCATGGTCAGGTCGCGCGCCTCGATGGCGATGGGCGCGTCATCGCCCAGCGCCAGCGGCGTGATCTCGACGGGCTTGTGCCCGCGCCGCTTCTCTTCGGGCAGCAGCGCGATGAAGGCGGCCTCCAGCGAGTCGGCCCCGGTCCGCTGGCGCAGTTCGTCGGGCGTGCCGGTGGCCAGCACCCGGCCGTCGTCCATGGCGATGAGCCAGTCGAAGCGCTGCGCCTCGTCCATGTAGGCGGTGGCGACGATCACGCTCATGCCCGGGCGTTCGCGCCGGATCTGATTGATCAGGTCCCAGAACTGGGCCCGCGCCAGCGGGTCGACGCCGGTGGTGGGTTCGTCCAGGATCAACAGGTCGGGGTCGTGGATCAGCGCGCAGCACAGGCCCAGCTTCTGCTTCATGCCGCCGGACAGCTTGCCCGCCGGGCGCGACAGGAACGCGGCCATGCCAGTGCTGCGCGTCAGGCTGTCGATGCGGCGGCGGCGCTCGGCCTCCCCATGGCCGAACAGGCGGCCGAAGAATTGCAGGTTCTCTTCCACCGACAGGGTGGGGTAGAGATTCTTGCCCAGGCCTTGCGGCATGTAGGCGATGCGCGGGCAGACGTCATCGCGGTGGCGCTTGTCGGCCATGTCGCCGCCCAGCACCTCGACGGCGCCTTCCTGCACCGCGCGCGATCCCGCGATCAGCGCCAGCAGGCTCGACTTGCCCACGCCGTCCGGGCCGATCAGGCCGACCATGCGGCCGGCGGGGATGTCCAGCGAAATGGCGTCCAGCGCCAGCGTCTTGCCGTAGCGCAGCGATACCCCCGACAGCTTGACCACCGGAGCGGGGGAGGCCGTCGTGGTCGCGGCCATCACGGCACCTTGACTTCAAGGTTGGCGGGCCACTGCGCGTCGGCATCCAGTTTCAGCCAGGCCACGCCGGGCAGGCCGGTCTTGACCTGTTGCAGGTGCTGGCGCAGCAGTTCGGGATCGATCTGCGCCTTGACGCGGAACATCAGCTTCTGGCGCTCGGTGGCGGTCTCGACGGTCTTGGGGGTGAACTGCGCGGTGCTGGCCACGAACGACACCTTGGCGGGAATCACATACTGCGGCGCCGCGTCCAGCACGATGCGCACGTCCTGGCCCAGCGCGACGCGGCCGGCCGCCTGTTCCGGCAGGAAGAAGGTCATGTAGACATCGGCCAGGTCGACCATGTTCAGCACCTTGCCGCCCGCGCCCAGCACTTCGCCGGCCTGCGCCACGCGGTACTGCACCCGGCCGTCGCGCGGGGCGCGCAGTTCGCTGTCGGCGATGTCGGCCTCGATGCGGGCGATGGTGGCCAGCGCCGCGTTGACCGCCGACTGGGCGCCCACCTGCGCCGCCTTGGCGGCGTCGATGGCCGCCTGCGCCGCCTTGACCTGGGCGCGCGCGGCGTTGACGGCGGCCTGCGCGCTGCGCATGCGGGCGCGGTCGTCATCCAGTTCCTGGATCGACGAGGCGCCCTCCCTGGACAGGGTCTCGGAGCGCGCCAGGCGTCGGCGCGCGGCGTCCAGCTCGCTTTCGCGCTGCGCCACCACGGCCTCGGCCGCCAGCTTGTCGCTCTCGCGCTGCGCGATCTGGGCGCTGGCGCTGGCGGCGTTGTTGATGGCCTGCTGGTGCTGCGCGCGCGCTTCCTCGCGCTGGGCCTGCAGCGTGTCGATCTGCATGCGGGCCAGCGGCTGGCCGGCGCTGACGAAATCGCCCTCGGCCACCAGCACGTCCTGGACCCGTCCGGCCAGCTTGGTGGCGACGTCGACCTCGGTGGCCTCGATGCGGCCATTGCCGCTGACGAAGCCGGCGCCGGGGCCGGTGTCGGACAGCAGGCGCCAGCCGTAGTAGCCGGCGGCCGCCACGGCCACGATCGCGAGCAGGGGAATCAGTTTTCGGGTGGGCAACTTCATGATGCGGATCCTGTGTTGAGCGGCAGGGGGCCAGGCGGGGTCGCGGGCTGGGCGGCGGCGCGCGCCTGCGTGCCGCCGCCCAGCGCGGCATACAGGCCGACGCGGGCAGACAGCAGCGCGCGGCGGGTCTGCACCAGCGTCTGCTGCGCGGCCAGCAGGTCGCGCTGCGCGTCCAGGACTTCCAGATAGGGCGAGGCGCCGTGGTCGTAGCGCAGCTTGGCCAGGCGCGCGCGGTCGGCCTGCGCGTCCACGGTGGCGCGCAATACCTGGACCTGTTCGGCCAGCCACCGGCGCGCCGACAAGGCGTCGGCAACGTCCTTGAAGGCGCCCTGGATGGCGCGCTCGTAGCTGGCCACGGCCTGATCGCGCCGGACTTCGGCCAGGTCGAGATTGGCGCCGCGGCGTCCGGCGTCGAAGATCGGCAGGTCAATGCTGGGCGCGAAATTCCAGGCGCGGCTGCCGCTGCCGAACAGGCCATCCAGCTCGGCGCTGGCGGTGCCGAATGCGCCGGTCAGCGTGATGCGCGGAAAGAAGGCGGCGCGGGCCGCGCCGATGTTGGCGTTGGCCGCGCGCAGCTGGTGTTCGGCGGCGACGATGTCGGGCCGGTTGGTCAGCAGGTCCGACGGCAGCCCCGCCGGCAGGTCGCGCATGACGCTGTCGTCGTCCAGGCCGGCGCGCGGCAGCGGCAGCGTCAGGGGCTGGCCGGTCAGCAGCTCCAGCGCATGGGCCTGGGTGGCGCGGGCCTGTTCCAGATCGGCGCCCAGCGCCCGGGCCTGCTGCCACAGCGTCTCGACCTGCGTCAGGTCCAGCTTCGAGATCGAGCCGACTTCGTAGCGCCGGCGGAATATGCGCAGCGACTCCTCGCGCGAGGCGATCGTCGCGCGCGTCAGCGCCAGTCGCTCATCCAGTTCGCGCAGCGACAGATAGCTGTCGGCAACCTGCGCGATCAGGGTCAGCGTGGCGGCTTCGGCGGCGGCGTCGGACGCCAGGTAGTTCTCCAGCGCGGCGTCCTTGAGGCTGCGCACGCGGCCCCAGAAGTCCAGCTCCCATGCCGCCATGCCGACGCCGGCCTGGTATTGGCTGGCCACTTGCGGCTGGCCGGTGATGTTCAGGTCGCCCGGCGTGCGGGCGCGGGTGCCGTCCGCGCGCAGGCCGATGGTGGGAAACTGGTCGGCGCGTTGAATGCCATAGAGCGCGCGCGCTTCCTCGACGCGCAGCAGGGCCACGCGCAGGTCGCGGTTGTGGGCCAGGGCGTCGCCGATCAGCCCTTGCAGCACGGGATCGGTGAAGTAGCCGCGCCAGTCGACCCGGGCCGCGCTCAGCGCCGCGCCCCCGGGCGTGGCGGCCTGGTCGGGGTAGGCGGCGGCCACCGGCGCCGCGGGCCGCGCGTATTGTGGCGCCATCGACACGCAGCCCTGCGCCAGCAGCACGGCCAGGGCGGCCGGCGCCAGCCGGGCGGCGCGCCATCGCGAAAGGGGGCGGCGGGTCATGCTCATTTCTCCATCACATAAGCGCCGGGCGCGTCGTCCAGCGCGGGATAGCCTTTGCGCGCGGCGCCCAGGGCGGGAGGGCGGACCGGCTGGCCGGACAGCGCGTCGAGCCAGCCGCGCCAGTGCGGCCACCACGAGCCTTCATGCGGCGTGGCCGCCGCCAGCCAGGCCTCCGGGGTCAGCGCGGGCTGTCCCGCCGCGCGCAGCAGGCTGCGAAAGCGCCGCCGCGGATGGCCCGGTTCGCTGACGATGCCGGCGTTGTGGCCGCCGCTGGTCAGCACGAACGTCAGCGCGGCCGGCGACAGGCCGTGCAGCTTGTAGACCGAACGCCACGGCGCCACATGGTCCGTCTCGGTGCCGACGCAGAAGATCGGCAGGCTCAGGTCCGCCAGTCGCACCGGTCGGCCATCCACGGCGAAGCGGCCGGCGGCCAGGTCGTTGTCCAGGTACAGGTGGCGCAGGTACTGGCCGTGCATGCGCGCGGGCATGCGGGTGGCGTCGGCGTTCCAGGCCTGCAGGTCGGTCATGGGGCGGCGCTGGCCCAGCAGGTATTCGCTGGTCATGCGCGACCACACCAACTGGCGTGCGCGCAACAGTTGGAACGCGCCGCTCATCTGGCGCGCCGGGAAATAGCCCAGCGCCGTCATTTCGGCCTCCATCAGCGCAACCTGGAAGGCATCGATGAACAGGCCCAGCTCGCCGGGTTCGCTGAAGTCGGTCTGCGCCGCCAGCAGGCTCAGGCTGGCCAGGCGGCGGTCGCCGTCGCGCGCCATGGCGCTGGCGGCCATGGCGAGCAGGGTGCCGCCCAGGCAGTAGCCCGTCGCATGTACCCTGGCGCCGGGCATGATGGCCTCGATCGCCGCCAGAGGCTCGCGCACGCCCAGGCGCAGGTAATCCTCCAGGCCCAGGTCGCGATCGGCCGCCGTGGGGTTCTTCCATGACACGCAGAACACCGTGTAGCCCTGGCCGACCAGATAGCGGATCAGCGAGTTGTGGGGCGACAGATCGAGCACGTAGTACTTCATGATCCAGGCCGGCACGATGAGGATCGGCTCGGGCCGCACCCGGCCGGTCGCGGGCCGGTACTGGATCAGCTCGGCCAGGTGATTGCGCAGAATTACCTTGCCGGGGGTGGCGGCAACCTCGTGGCCAGGGCGGAAGTGTTCGGCGCCGGCGGGCGGCAGCCCGGCCCACTGGCGCAGGCCGTCCTCCCAGGCGTGGCAGGCGCCGCGCAGCAGGTTGGCGCCGCTTTCTTCCAGCGTCCGGCGCCACACCAGGGGATTGGTATAGGGATTGTTGTCGGGAGCGAGCGGTTCCAGCCACTGGCGCGCGGCGAAGGCCGCCAGCGCGCGCTGGTGCGGGTCGGCCAGGGGCAGGGCGCGGGCAAACGTGTCCCAGGCCTGCTCGGCCTGCATGAAGCCCTGGCACCACAGCGCAAAGGGCCACTGCCGCCAGGCGTCGTCATCGAACCGGCCTGCGTGCGCCGCATTCTGCTGGGGGGCTGGCGGGGGCGTGATCGGCATGAGGGCTCCGGGGCGCACGGGGGCGGGATTGCCTCGCGTGGGGACGGATCGTCGCGCAACCGGGCTTGTGGCCTGGCGTCGGACAAATCCGACTTCGAAACCATTGTGCCGCCGCTGGCCTGATCAATCCTTGATCAGGATCAAGCTAACGACTGACCGGTCGGTTTTTAATGGAGCGGTTGGCCGGCGGTGCGTCCGCGCGCCAATTCGCACAGGGAGCAGTGGTGATGAGCACGCAACGTCTGCGTCTCCCTCCGACCGTGCGCGTCGGGCAGATCCTCGACGCCGCGCTGCAGGAGTTCTCGGCCGCCGGCTATGCCGGCGCCCGCATGGACGACATCGCCTTGCGCGCGGGGTTGTCCAAGGGAGGCCTGTACGCGCACTTCGCCAGCAAGGAAGAGGTCTTCGAGGCGCTGCTGGCGCGCTACCTCTGTCCGCCCCGTCTCGATGCCCGCGCCCTGGTCGAAGGCTCCTCCAGCCCCCGCCACCTGGCCGAGCGGCTCGTCAATCATCTCTATGCCAGCCTCGCCAACCCCGCCATGATCGCCGCCATGCGCCTGCTGCTGGCCGAAAGCCTGCGCGTGCCGCACCTGGCGCGCCGCTGGCGCGAACAGACCGCCGACGCCCACCAGGCCGACATCGCGCAATTGCTGGAACTGGCCCGCGCGCGCGGCCTGTGCGGTGATGGCGCTGCGCTGCGGCACCCTTGGCTGCTGTTGTCGCCGGTGGTCCACGCCATCTTCATGGCGATCCTGCTGGGACCGGATGAACGCCTCAACCTGCCGCAGCGGCGCGAGGCGCACGTGGCGCTGATCTGCGATCTGCTGTAGCGACACGCACGGAAATCCGCCCGGCATGGCCGCCGAGCGACGGCGCCGTCATGATGCGCGGGGTGCGGCCTCCCTGTATCCTTGCGTCACCCCCACGACTGACGCTGCGAGGACGATGTGCCCACTTCAGGAATGACGGTCCGCGTGCCGTCCTGGCGCTATTTTCCGGTGGCGCTGGCCCTGGTGCTGCCCGTGCTCGGCTGCATCGGCTGGACCTGGCTGCACGCGTTGAGCACCGAACGCGCCGAGGCCGCCACGGCGGGGCGGATCGTGCGGGTGCAGACCGAGCAGATCCTGGCCCGCGCCCTCGATATCCTGCCGCGCGTCACGGCCCTGTCGGCGCAGCCCTGCCAGACCGCGCGCGCCGACCTGTACCGCTGGGGCACGCTCAATCCGTATTTCCGTTCGCTGTTGCTGGTCAAGCAAGAACACATCTATTGCTCGTCGGCCCTGGGCGAGGTGGACTACGAGACCGGCGCGTTCCACCGCTGGCCTGTCGGCACGCCGCCGACGCAATGGTTCGTCAGCGTGGCCGGCACACCGCTGGCGCCGGAGCGGTCGGCCCTGCTGCTGGGCATGGCCGGCGAGGACGGCCGGGGCGGCGTGGTGGTCGTCGACGGACGCTACGTCCAAGACCTGCTCAACGCAGTGTCGTCGCTGGGGGCTTACCAGCTGGAGGTCTCGTTGGGCGGCGGCGCGCCCATCCGCAATGACGCATGGGGAGCGGCCGCCGTCGAGCGCTTGTTCGAGTCGGCCGAGCCGGTGGCCGGCCACGGCGACCTGGTCGTCAGGGTGATGGCGCCAGCCGAAACCGTGGTGCGCGCCTGGCAGCAGCTGCTGCTCACGTATCTGCCCGTCGCCATGCTGTGCGGCGCATTGCTGGCCTTCGGCGCCTACCGGCTGCAGGTGAACCGGCAATCGTTCAAGGAACAGCTGCGCCGCGCCATGCTGGCCGACGAGTTCCATGTCGAGTACCAGCCGGTGTATGGCCAGGCCACCGGCCGCTGCGAGGGCGCCGAGGCCCTGATGCGCTGGGACCGGCCCGGCGTGGGGGCGGTGCGGCCCGACATCTTCATCGCGGCGGCGGAGGCCGAGGACATGATCGTGCCGCTGACGCAGCATCTGCTCAAGCTGATCCAGCGCGACATGCAAGGCTGGGCGACGCCGCCGGACTTCCATATCGCCGTGAACGTGGCGCCCGAGCACCTGTCCTGCCCGACGCTGGTGGCGGACGTGCAGGCCTTTCGCGCCGCCATCCGGCCGTCGTTGATGGTGCTGGAAATCACCGAGCGCAGCCTGATCACCGACAACGGCCAGGCCCGCGCCAACATCGACGCGCTGCGCGGACAGGGCGTATTCGTGGCCATCGACGATTTCGGCACGGGCCATTGCTCCCTGTCGTACCTGCAGAAATTTCCGGTCGACTATCTCAAGATCGACAAAGGCTTCGTGCAGGCCATCCAGGCCGATGGCGAAGAGGCGCCGGTGCTGGACGTGATCATCATGCTGTCGCACCGGCTGGGCCTGGCGGTGGTGGCCGAAGGGGTGGAAACGCCGCAGCAGTTCGATTACCTGACCAGCCGCGGTGTGGCCTTCATCCAGGGCTACCTGTTCGCGCGACCCATGCGGTCGGCCGATTTCGTGCGCTGGTATGCCGAGAATGCGGGCGCGCCGCGCATGCGCGGCGCGCCGCCCGGTTGAGGCGCTAGCGCCAGCAGGCGCAGTCCGCGCCATCGTGGACGAACGGCACCGTCAGGCGCGGCAGGGTCAGCAGCGAGAAGCGATTGCTGAACGACCACGGGCCGGCCGCGCGCGGCGCGTCGGCCTGGGCGTCGCACCGGCACGCGTGCTCGCGCGCATCATCGCCATTGCCACAGGCGCAAGCCACCGCCACCCCCAACAGCAGTAGCGCGGCGAGCAGCGCCAGCGCCGCGAGAGTGAGTTTCATGATTTATCTGTCGTGATAAAAAATTATTGTAAAACGATAATTTATTGCTACACTACAGCAACCTAATCATCCGAGCAACGTGTTCCGGAGCCTCCCTTGGCCGCAGCGCTGACTTCCTCGCCGACCCATGAATCCGCCATTGCCGCCGAGGGCGGCGCACGGCTCGACCGCATCCGCCGCCTGTCGCGTTGGATGCGCGGCCTGCTGATCGCGGCCGCGGTGCTGCTGGTGACCGCTCTGGTCGCCATGTGGTTCTTCACCTCCGAGGCCGTACTGGCCCGGGGCATCTATTCTTTCCTCGGTGTCACGGCGGCGGTGCCGGCGTCCGAGGGCGTGCACATCGGGCTGGCCTCGCCGGCCAGCGTGCCGCGCCTGCAGTTGGGGCCGGGCTACCGGGTGCTGGGTTTCGCGCTGTTCGGCGTGCTGGCGGGGCTGGCCTTGCGCGGCATCGCCCATGCCTATGCCATGTTCGCCGACTTCGGTCGCGGCGACGTGCTGACCGTCGCCAGCGCGCGCCGCCTGCGCGGCATCGCCGTGTTGGTCACCGTGTTCAGCGCGGCCGTGCCGGTGCTCAAGACGGTGCTGGTGCTGGCCCTGACGCTGGCCAATGGGCCGGGCGGACGCCACATGCTCATCGACATCGATGTCAGCGACATCCTGCTGGCCCTGCTCGGCGGCCTGTTGTTCTCGCTGGCCTGGGCCATGGAAGAGGCGGCCCGGGTCGCGGAAGAGAATCGGGGTTTCATCTGATGGCGATCATCGTACGGCTGGACGTGATGCTGGCGCAGCGCAAGATGAAAGCGCGCCAGCTGGCCCAGGAGATCGGTATTACCGAGCCGAACCTGTCGCTGCTCAAGTCGGGCAAGGTCAAGGGCATGCGTTTCGATACGCTGGAGCGCATCTGCGAAGTGCTGCAATGCCAACCCGGCGACCTGCTCGAATACCAACCCGGCCCGGGGCCGGGCGATGCAGAGCCCGACTGACGTCATTCCCCTTTTGTGGCTTTCCGTTCCAGCGCCCGGTTTGCGGCCAGGCGCCGGCTTTCCACGTCCTTTTGATGGATGCCTGCTGTCATGCAAACTCTGTCCGCGCTGTCCCGCGATACGTTGCGCCTCGCTTCCCTCCTGGCCTGCGTCGCCACGCTGGCGGCCTGCGCGCCAACCGCGCTGGCGCCAGGCGCCGCCGCCAGCGTGCGCATCACCCACAACGAACCCGGCAAGGAGTGCGTATTCCTGGGCGACGTCACCGGCAGCCAGGGCAATTTCCTGGCGGGGGCGATCACCTCCAACGCCGATCTTGAGACGGGCGCGCGCGACGACTTGAAGAACCGCGCCGCGGCGATGGGTGGCAACGTGGTGTATCTGTTGACGCAGCGTGCCGGCCAGACCGGCGGCAAGGATCACCTGGAGCAGACTAACGTCACGCTGTCGGGCAACGTCTACCGCTGTGGTTGACGCCGTGGGGAACGGCGCGCCGCGCCGGCCGGATCAGCCGGCCTTGGCCTGCGGCGCGGCCTTGGCGAAGAACAGGTCAGTGATGGACTGGCTGTCCAGGGGTTCGCCGTTGATGGTGCGCGTCAGCAATTCCGCGCCCAGCAATTGCACCGAGAACACCAGGTCGGGCTGCACCCGGCGGATTTTTTCGAGGTGCTTGCTGGTGTTGACCAGGGCCACGGTCTTGGCGCCCTGTTCGCCGGTGGCCTCCTTGGCGGCCAGCACGATGAAGGCGTTTTCGGCGTCGTCCTCGCGCAGCGCCAGCACATAGCGCGCGCGGGCCACGCCCGCGCTGCGCAGCACCTCGACGCTGGACGGATCGCCTTCGATCAGGTCCGTGGCCGCCGGGTATTCCTGCGGCGCGCCGGCGGGCACGATGACCGTGACCTCGTCGCCGCGGCGGCGCAGGCCGTCGTAGACGCTCAGGGCCAGTGGCGTGGCGCCGGCGATGATGATGTGGTTTTTTCTCATGGCGTTGGAAAACCGGCCCTTGACCAGCCGCTTCAGGTTGCCGCCGATCACCGGGCCGGCGATCGCGCTGACGGAGGTGGCGAAGACGGTGATGCCAAGAATGATAATCGACGCGGTGAACAGCCGCGCCGCGTTGCTGTGCGGCGTGATGTCGCCATAGCCCACCGTCGACATCGAGACGATGGAGAAATACAACGCGGTCGCCGCGTCCTTGATGGGCGGGTTGAATTCCTCGCCCAGGTACAGCGTGCCGAACACCGCGTAGATCAGCAGCGACACGATGCTGACCAGGGCGAAGAGCGAACCCGCGGTCACGCTGGCGCGGTCGAAGCGGCGCCAGTAGGCGACCAGCGCGACCACCAGCACCAAGGTATAGATGCCCAGCCCGGCCCGTCCGCCCTCGCCCAGGATGGCGAAGGTGCCGATGCCGATCAGCAGCACCAGCGAGAAGGCCCACGCGATGCGCGCCTTCAGGATCAGCCCGATGGCGATGATCTGCAGGCCCACGCCCAGCACCAGTCGCGGGATCTCCAGCAGGCCCACCACCTGCATCACGTCATGCCAGTTGTCCAGCGCCAGCCAGAAGGAATATTCGCGCGCGCGCACTTCGCGCAGCACCGGATGCATGAAGGCATACCCATCCAGAGCCACCAGGATGGCAAGGCACCAGTTGGGCGGAACCAGGGAGAACACACGGCGCACGCGGCGCGCGAGACCGGGCAGGGGATTGAACATGGCGGGGGCATCCTTTGCCTGCATTCTATAGGCGCCCGCGTGGAGCTTGCTATATCCAATATGTATAGAAGGCTATCAACAAAGAATTACTTGAATCGGGCCCGACGTCCTAAACTTCTTTCATCACGCGGCTATCCGAAAGGAACGCCGCTGATACGGGCGATAAGCCCGCCAGCAGCCAGGGCGGACAAATCCCCGGGCGTTATCACGCTGCAGCTTGGGTGGGGACTAGAGACCCCGGCCGGGCTCACGGCCAGTCCGTGCGTGAGTAGTATGAGGCACGAATGTTGGAATCGCGTGATCTAGGTAGAAGGCATCAGTGCCGGCTGATGACTCCAGGCTCACGTGTTGTTTTAGCGCGGCGTCTTACCTTCGGGGCAGCGCCGCGTTTTTTTCGCCTCGCGCCAGCCGCCCCATAGCGTATCAATAAGATGGCGCGTTCGCATCCACCGTGTCGCGGCGCCAATCCTCCTGTCCTTCCGGACGACCTTCCTCCCCAGCCTCCCGCGGATCCAGTTCCAGCGCGATATCCGCCGCGAACATGTAGCCCCAGCCATGCACGGCGCGGATCGGCAGCGTCATGTGGTGGGCGGTCGCCTTGCGCCGCAGGCGGCTGATCATCACATCGACGAAGCGGCGCCGCGTGATGACGCCGTCGGCATCCTCGGCCCCGTCTGGATAGAAGGCATCGCGGCTGACCTTGCGGTCGGGCGCCTTGACCAGCCGTGTCAGGAAGTCCCGTTCGCCCGTGGTCAGCCCCAGGCTGCGGCCGACGGGGCTGATCAGGGTCCAGCCCTTGTTGGCCAACCGCCAGGTTTCCTGTTGCGGTTCGTCGTGCGCCGGCTCGACCACCGGGTCGGACAGGTCCAGGCCGACGGCGCGCCGCACCAGCGCCTGCAGCACCGCCGCCAGCTCCAGTCCCGTCACCTCCGGCGGCAGGCAGGCATCGGCGCCGCACAGCAGGGTGCGGATGCGGTTTTCCTGGGAACCGAACGGCGCGATGGCGACGATGCCCAGGCTGCGGTCGATGGCGCGCAGCCGCACGGCGGCGTTGTGGATGTCCGGCAGGGGCGCTTCCAGGATGACCAGCGGACTGGGGCGGCGCGAATAGCGGTCGTAGACGTCGGCCAGGTCGTGGCAGCGCCGCACGCTGAAGCCCAGATGCGACAGGGCCTCGACCAGCCCGATGTGGTGGGCGCCGTCGCGGCCGAGAAAGATGACATCGAGGGTGTTGTTCATGGATGCCAGCCTGCGCCTGCGACCGCGTGATTCCTGCGTGTCATGCCCCTCTCCCTGTGCTGCGCCATGATGTGGCGGCATCTGGCGGTGTTGTCTGGTGGCGGGCGAAGGTCTGAACTGTGTTGATCCGCGTCTGGGCCGCGGCGGCGGTCGGGGTCTGGGCGGCGCTTGGCTCGGGCGCGTTGCGCCCTGGCCGCCGAGGATCCGATTCCGCATGGAAGTCACGCCCGTGTTTCATTTAAACACGGGCGTGTTTTTTTGTGAAGATAAGTTTCTGTAGTTTCTGCTGGTAACAGTGGCGGTGGAGCGTATTGCCGCGAAGCGCTTGAAACGCTGTTCGTTTGTGCCGCTGCGACAATAAGATATTAAGTATTACCGATACATTATTTTCTATTTTCAATCCCGGAAAGCACATAAACTCGCCCGGATTTATCCCCGCCGTGCGGCCATCGGGCGCGCGAGGAGAGCTCGGGCGCGCATCGCGGGCATGGACGCAAGCCGATGATAGCAATGGTTTTTTTTGCGGTGCCGCGAAGCGGGTCGCGATGGCGCGGCGGTGGGGACGGGCGTGGGCCGCGGGGCTTGCCGCGATTTACGGATTAGCCACGGAATTGGGGTGTAATCCGTTTATTTGACGGCAGTATTGAGATGTTTTAATCAAATAAATAAATTCATATTAATGTCTCAGGTTGATCGATTGGACACGTTTAGCCATCGTCTGCGCAATGCAAGAATGCTTCAGGGATGGACACAGAAGGACCTGGCAGTCGCGAGCAACCTGTCGCAAAGCGCCATCGGCAACTATGAAAGCGGCCAGCGCCTGCAACCCTCCAGCGATGCGCTCATCAAGCTGACCCGCGCGCTGAGGGTCAATCCCATGTGGCTCAGCACCGGCGAGGGGCCGATGCTCGACGCCGGTCATGCCGAAACCGTCGCCAGCGCCGACGGCCGCGCCGAAGCGCCGCCCTGGCCCTTCGAAACGGTGTCGTACGCCACTTATGCACGCCTGAGCCTGCAGGAGAAGCGCCAGATCGAACAGGTACTGGCGGCCTACATCAAGGCGCGCGGCGAATAGTCGAAGGCGCGCGAGGCATCGTTCCCGCGGCCGCGCCGGCCGCGCGCGCCTGGGGCCGCGGCGCGCCGGCGCGTGTCGCG
>NZ_CADIJL010000004.1 GCF_902859695.1 Achromobacter ruhlandii | reverse complement strand
GCCGGCGCGACGGGATCGGTCACGACGGGAGGCGTCGTATCGACCACGGGCGGAACCGGGGCGGGGGACGGCGGCGTCGGCGCGGGAGCCGGCGCGACGGGATCGGTCACGACGGGAGGCGTCGTATCGACCACGGGCGGAACCGGGGCGGGGGACGGCGGCGTCGGCGCGGGAGCCGGCGCGACGGGATCGGTCACGACGGGAGGCGTCGTATCGACCACGGGCGGAACCGGGGCGGGGGACGGCGGCGTCGGCGCGGGAGCCGGCGCGACGGGATCGGTCACGGCGGGAGGCGTCGTATCGACCACGGGCGGAACCGGCCCGGGGGACGGCGGCGCCGGATCGGGCGGCGGGGGTACGGGTGCCGCCTTGCGCGCCAGCGTCAACAGGACGTCCTGATCGTTGTCCGAGTAGTTGAGTGTGGGCGTGAGGTAGGCCAGGTTGGATGTCACGGTGCCAAAGCGCGTGCCGTTGAAGGTGCCGTCGGCATGCAGGATGGTGTAGGTGGCGTGCTCGGCGTACAGGTCCGATGTCATGGCGTCGACCAGCACGGCCGCGCCGGTGAGTCTGGCGGTTTCCACGACATTCAGGCGATCCGCCGCGGTGGGCGTGACGCGGACGACGTAGATGCCATCGATGCCGAAGTCGAGACGGCCGTCGCTCCAGATCTTCGCCGTGGTGGGCGCGCCGTCGTCGCTGCCCAGCGCGATTTGATTGCGCCGGCCCTCGAACCGGACGCTGCCCAGGATGTCGGAGTCCGACCACATGATCAGCTTGTTGTCGTCGCCTTCGAACACGATGGCGCTACCGCTGCTGCCATTGAAGCGGCGCTTGTTGGTGACGATGGTGTTGGAGCCGGCGCGCAGCGCGGCGCCGACCTTGCCATTGGCGGCGACATTGTCAACCGCGCCCGACGGGCCGCCGCGCACGATGCCATTGTTGACGACGGTGCCCGATCCGATCGATATGCCTGTGCCGCCGTTGCCACTGAACGTCACGGGTTTGCCGTTATAGAGACGCGCGCCGCCTTGGCCGCCGGTGATCGTCGCATTGACGATGATGTCGCCTCGTTCGAGCACCACGGCATCGCCGCCATCGCCCGGATGGCCTGGCGCGTGGCCGCCCGCGCCGCCCGTGACGGCGCCGTTCAGTGTCAGGGTTCCGGACTTGACGGCGATGCCCGCGCCGCCGCCGCCGCCGCCGCCCGCTCGCAGCATGGTGAAATCGGTGCTGATCTCCCCTGCGCTTCCCGGGCCGCCCGCGCCGCCCGCCACTTTTCCGCTCGCAGTGACGGTCACGTTGGTATTTTCACCCCCGAGGATGGCGACCCCTCCGCCCCCCCCGGAGTGATTCGGCCCATCGGGGTTGCAGGGGGACTCGCAGCTTCCATTGCTGCCGACCGTGTTCGTATCGACGACCCGTTCCGTGGCCGAGACAGAGGGGGCGGCGCCGCCCGTGTTCGGGCTGCCTGTGGCGTTGCTCCCCGCGCCGACGATGCCGCCCGCGTGGATGGCTTCCAGTCCGCCGCCTTCGCCGCCTTGGATGAGGGGGTTGGTCACGCCCCAGCTCTTCATGGCGTTTCCCCCCTGGCCGCCGCCCCGCTCGCCGGCCGCGGCAAGCGCCACGTCTGGCAAGGCCATGCCGGCGCCCAGGGCGAACACGAGCAACGCGGCGTAGGTGAGGCGATGGTGGGGAACGGCTTTTTTCGAGAAGACGGAAGCTTGCATGAGCATACCCAACGATTACCGGACGAATGAAAGACGTGGCGGTAAGTGTAGGTATGCGTACTCAGCGCTTTATCACCGAGCGAGAGTTGTTAAGAACCAAGTTGGTTGTCACATGCTGACTTCTTATTGATTGCGGGAAATGTATGTCGAACGGGGTGGAAATTAAAAGGTTGCTGCAAAAAATAAGACCGTTAGCCCATGAATGCCGCGATGGCCTGCGGTGACTTTCCCAGGACCTCGCGCAGCACTTCCTCGGTGTGCTGGCCCAGCAGCGGCGGGGCGCGCCGATACACCACCGGCGAATCCGAAAAGCGCAGCGGACTGGCGGTGACGGGCGCGACACCGCCCGCCGGATGCGGCAGGTCACGGCGCAGTTGCCGCGCCTGCGCCTGCGGATGGGCAAACGCCTGGGCGATGTTGTTGATCGGCCCGCAGGGCACGCCGACCGCTTCCAGCCTGGCGATCCAGTCGTCCCGCGCGCCTTGGCGCATGATGGCGGCCAGTATCGCCACCAGTTCCTCGCGATTGGTCACGCGCAGCCGGTTGGTGGCAAAGCGCGGATCGTCCCCCAGCTCCGGCGCGCCGATGGCCTTGCAATAGGCGCGGTACTGCGATTCGTTGCCGGTGGCCACGATCAGATGGCCGTCGCTGGCGGCGAACACCTGGTAGGGCACCACGTTCTGGTGCGCGTTGCCGGCGCGCGTCGGCGCCACGCCGGAATTGAAATAGTTGGAATTCTGGTTGGCCAGCAGCGCCACGTGGCTGTCGAGCAGCGCGATGTCCAGGTGCTGGCCCAGCCCGCTGCGGTGGCGTTCCTGCAGCGCCGCCAGGATCGCCACCGTCGCATACATGCCGGTGACGATATCGGTGACTGCCACGCCGGCCTTCTGCGGTCCGCCGCCGGGCAGGTCGTCGCGTTCGCCGGTGATGCTCATCAGCCCGCCCATGCCCTGGATCATGAAGTCATAGCCGGGACGTTGCGCGAACGGACCGTCCTGGCCGAAGCCGGTGACCGAGCAATAGATCAGGCGCGGATTGATGGCCTTCAGGCTGGCGTAGTCCAGGCCATACTTGGCCAGTCCGCCGACCTTGAAGTTCTCGACCAGGATGTCGCTGACCGCCGCCAGCTCGCGGATCAGCGCCGCGCCTTGCGGCGTGGCCATGTCGGCCTCGACCGAGCGCTTGTTGCGGTTGGCGCTGAGGTAGTAGGCGGATTCGTTGGTGTCGACGCCATTGCCGTCCTTCAGGAAGGGCGGGCCCCAGGCGCGGGTGTCGTCGCCGACGCCGGGGCGTTCGATCTTGATGACGTCGGCGCCCAGGTCGGCCAGGTTCTGCGTGCACCAGGGGCCTGCCAGGATGCGCGACAGGTCCAGCACGCGGATGCCGTCCAATGCGGGCGGGCGCGTCATGGTTGCACCTCGGCGGCGCCGTGGCTCATCACGACGATGTCGCGCTCGACGGCGCGGGCGATGAAGCGGATCTGGCCATCCGGCATGCGCCACATATCGCATTGCAAGGTCTCGCCCGGATAGACCGGCGCCGAGAAGCGCGCATCCAGCCGGGTCAGGCGGGAGGCATCGTAGTCGCACCAGGTCTTGACCAGCGCGTGCGCGGCGATGCCGTAGGAGCACAGGCCATGCAGGATCGGCTTGGGATAACCCGCCTGATGCGCGACCTCGGGGTCGGCATGCAGCGGATTGCGATCGGCATTCAGGCGGTACAGCAGCGCCGCCTGCGGCGGAATGCGCAGCGCGCAACGGCGTTCCGGTTCGCCTTGCGGCGCGGCGGGCAGCGGCTCAGGGCTGGCGTCGCCCTGGCCGAAGCCGCCGTCGCCACGGCAGAAGGTGCTTTGCCGCAAGGTGGCCAGGTGCGCGCCGGCGCTGTCGTGCAGCGTGCGTTCGGTGACCACGATCGCGCCCTTGTCCGCGCCCTTGTCGATTACGTGGGTGACGCGGCTCCTGCCGATCACGGTGCCGGAGGTGGGCAGGGGCGCGTGCACCGCCAGCCGCTGCTCGCCATGCACCAGCCGGACCCAGTCGATGCCGGCGCGCGGGTCGCTCATCCAGAAGCCCGGATAGCCCAGCACCACGCTCATGGTGGGAAAGGCGCGCAGGTCTTTCTCGTACACGTAGCGCAGTTGCCGCTCGTCTTCCGGATCCTGCCCCAGGCCGATGCCCAGGGCGTACAGCATCGTGTCCTTGTCGTCGTAGTGCTGGCGCACGTCGTCGAAGCGCCAGTGCTTCACGGTTGCGTAATCGAGTGGCATGGCGGCCTCAGATGGGATCCCAGTCGATCACGTCGGGCGAGCGCTCCAACGCGTAGAAATGCTTGCGCATGGCGGGCACGGCGATCTCGCCGATCAGCTCGGGCGTCCAGCCTTCGCCATGGTGCACGCTGCGCAGCGGCCGCGGCTGGCTCATCAGCATGATCTCGTTGGCGCGCACCGCGAACACCTGCGCGGTGATGGCGCTGGCCGCGTCGCTGGCCAGGTACACCGCCATGGGCGCGACCTTGCCGGCTTCCATCTTCTTCAGCTTCTCGACGCGCGCCTTCTCCTCGTCGGTCTCGGCGGGAATGGAGCTGGTCATGCGGCTCCAGGCGAACGGCGCGATGCAGTTCGAGCGCACGTTGTAGCGCGCCATGTCGAGCGCGATCGACTTGGACAGCGCGACGATGCCGAGCTTGGCGGCGGCATAGTTGGCCTGGCCGAAATTGCCGATCAGGCCGGACGTGGACGTCATGTGCACGAAGGCGCCGGATTCCTGCTCGCGGAAATAGGGCGCGGCGGCGCGGCTCATGAAGAACGAGCCATTCAGGTGCACGTCGATGACCTGGCGCCACTCCTCTTCGCTCATCTTGTGGAATACGCGGTCGCGCAGGTTGCCGGCGTTGTTGACCACCGCATCGATGCGCCCGAAGGCGTCGACGGCGGTCTGGATGACGCGGCTGGCGCTGTCGTACGCGGCCACGCTGTCGGTGTTGGCGACGGCCTGCCCGCCCGCCGCAACGATCTCGCGCGCCACGGCCTGCGCGGGGCCTTCGCCGCCGCCCTCGCCGGTGAGCGAGACGCCGATGTCGTTGACCACGACCTTGGCGCCCGCCTGCGCCATGGCCAGCGCGATGCCGCGGCCGATGCCGCCGCCCGCGCCTGTAACGACCACTACCTTGCCGGAAACAATACCGCTCATTGGGGCTTACTCCAGATGCCGCGGCGTGCGCCGCGTGGGAAACAGTTCCGCGTCAAACCGTATGGTTTACGGGGTTGCCCCATGGTATGGTCGTCACGGCATTCGAAGAATTCAAAATTAGAAATGCCCCCCTTCTGTGTGGTGGAACATGAGACATGATCTGACTGACCTGCGGCTCTTCGTGAACGTGGGAGAAACGCTCAATCTGACCCGTGCGGCGGAACGCACCTTCCTGTCGCTGCCCGCCGCCAGCGCGCGCGTCAAGCACATGGAAGAGGCCTTCAAGGCGCGGCTGCTGGTGCGCATGGCGACGGGCGTGGCGCTGACGCCGGCCGGTGAGGTGCTGCTCAAGCACGCCAACGCGGTGTTTCGCCAGCTCGAATGCCTGAACGCCGACCTGCAGCCCTACGCCAGCGGCCTGAAAGGGCGGCTGCGGCTGCTGGCCAATACCACCGCCACCAATTCCTTTCTGGCGGACGCGCTGTCGACCTTCCTGGCCGAGAACCCCGACGTGGACGTCGAGCTGGAAGAGAAGATCTCCGGCGACATCGTCATCGCGATCCGCGCGGGCGCCGGCGACCTGGGGCTGGTGGCCGGCAACATCGACGTCGAGGGCCTGGATGTGACGCCGCTGTTCCGCGATGAACTCACCGTGGTCACGGCGCTGGACCATCCGCTGGCGGCGTCGAAGTCAGCCCATTTCGCCGACCTGATCGATGCCTACCCGTTCGTCGGCATCCATCCCGACAGCGCCATCCAGACCTTCCTGGAGGACATCGCCAGCGGCCTGGGCAAGCGCATCTGCCAGCGCGTGCACGTGGGCAGTTTCGAGGCCGTGTGCCGCATGGTCGAGGCCGGCGCCGGCATCGCCGTGGTGCCGCGCGCCTGCGCGGCGCGCTACAGCCGGCCCGATGCCTTGCACGTGTTGAAACTGGAAGATCCCTGGGCCCTGCGCGACCGCCTGCTGTGCCGCCAGCGCGGCCGCGACCTGCCCAGCTTCGCCGAATGCTTCATCGAACACGTGCAGCGCGCGGCGCGGGGACAGTAGCCGTGGCGGGGGCGGTGTCGTGCCGCGGCGAGCGTGGCGTTGCGCCCGCGCCGACGGCTTGACGGGCCGCATGGCCGTCGCCGTGGCGCCACATCGGATGCGCGATAGTGTGCGTTCAGCGAACACGGCGTCGTGGCGAAAGAGGGGCTTTTGAAAATGTGTAGCGGCAAAAGCGGCCGCGCGGCAAATAATAAAAAAAGCCCCGGCCGCGCCTGACGCGCAGGCAGTAGAAAAATGGGGCCGGCAGGCGGCAAGGCACCGCGTTGTTCCGGTGTGGCTTGCGGCCGCGCCACCGACAAGAACGAGACTCAGGAGACTGCCTTGCTAGATCCCCAACGCCGCCGCGTCATCGCGGGGCTGGGCGCTGCGTGCGCCACGACGTTGCTGCCCACTTTCGCCCGCGCCGCCGCCTGGCCCGGCCACGCCGTGACCTTCATCGTGCCGTTTCCGGCCGGCGGTCCGGTGGACACCACCGCGCGCTTCACGGCGCAGCCGCTGGGCCACCTGTGGTCGGTGCCGACGGTGGTGGACAACCGCTCGGGCGCCGGCGGCATCGTTGGCGCGCAGTTCGCCGCCAAGGCCGAGCCGGACGGCTACAACTTCTTTTTCGCTTCCATCCATCATGCGGTGCTGCCGAGCCTGCGCGGCGACCTGACCTACGACATCACGCGCGATTTCGTGCCGGTGGGCATGGCGGCGGTGTTCCCCATTGTGCTGGTGGTGAATCCGTCGCTGCCGGTGAATTCGGTGAGCGAACTCATTGCCTATGCCAAGGCGAATCCGGGCAAGCTGTCGTTCAGCTCCTCCGGAACGGGCGGCGGCACGCATCTGGCGGGCGAGCTGTTCAATGCGATGGCGGGCGTGAAGATCCAGCACATTCCTTACCGGGGCAGCGCGCCGGCGATGCAAGACCTGCTGGGCGGCCAGGTGCAGGTGATGTTCGCGGACGGGCCGTCGGCGGTGCCGCATCTGAAGACGGGCAAGGTGCGCGCGTTGGGGGTGGGGAATCCGACGCGGTCGAGCATGTTGCCGGACGTGCCTACGATCGCCGAGTCCGGCGTGCCGGGGTACGAGGCGTATTCGTGGAGCGGGGTGTTGGCGCCGAAAGGGACGCCCGCTGACATCGTGGCGCGGGTCAATGCGGACATGGTGAAGGTGTTGTCGGATCCCGCGACGGCCAAGGCGATGGTGGCGGCGGGGGCGGAACCCAAGCCCGGCAGCCCGGAGGCGTTTGGCGCGTTCGTGCGCGGCGAAGTCCTGAAATGGCGGGAAGTGATCAACAAGGCGGGCATCAAGCTGGAATAGGCGCCGTATCACGCTGCGCAGGGGTTCCCGTCCTCGCGCCGTCCGGTGGCGCGTCCCCCCGCCGGGAACGCCAGCATGGCGAACCACGAAACTTTGCATTACATTTGCTGCCGATGCGCGCTCAGACGGCGCAACGCTCCAGCGCTCGGCAGTTGAACACGCTTGGTCTTCCCGGGCGCTGGCTTCCATATGATTGCCGTGCCGCGGGATTCTGGCGGTTGTCCCCTCCGGGTCATCCTGGTACTGGGCAGGGCGGAAGCAAGGGGAAATTCGTGCTCCAAGGCAAATCCGGGCTTGTGGCCCACTGTGACGCGCCGGCGTCTTCGACCGTTCCGACGTCGCACCGCTACGATTTCGCGCCTGCGGCGGCCAGCTTGCGGTCGGCCGCAAGCGTCATGCTCGCGGCCGGCAGCGCCGCCCTGGCGCTGGCCCTTTCGACCGCGGCGGCGCCCGCCTTCGCCGCCTGTTCCGCCAGCGACACGACGGGTTGCGGCGCGCCCGGCGGAGCGGGTTATCCCGGTCGCGGCGGCGCTGGCGGCAATGGCAATGGCCAGGGGGGCGGCGCCAGCGAGCTCGGCCCGGGCAACGTGACCGTGCAGGTGCCGGGAAGCTGGGGCGGCTCGGGAACGGGGGGCGCGGGGGCTGCCGGCGACGCAGGCAACGCGACCGCCAACGCACCGGCACAAATGTTCACGGGGTCTGGATTGGCCATCAACGCGCCGATCGCGGGTGACGCCGGCAATGCCGGCCGCGACGGCACCAATTTCGGTGGCGGTGGCAATGGCGGCAATACAGCGCTTCAGTACCTGGGCAACGATATCACCATCAACAATTCGGCGGCGGCCGTGGGCGGCGCGGGCGGCAATGGCGGCAATGTCTTCAACACGGGCAGCGGCAACGGCGGCGGCGGCGGCGGGGGCGGCAGCGGCTTGACGTCGGCCGGGGCGGTGGCGTCGGTCAACAATCATGGCACGATCACCGGTGGCGCTGGCGGCAACGGCGGCAGCGGCGGCTTTGGCGGCGGGGGAGGCGCCGGCGGCGACGGCTTGCTCGCGGTTGGCGGCAACGCCACCATCACTAATACCGGCAGCATCACTGGAGGCGCGGGCGGCAGCGGGGGGGCGGGCAATTCCGGCGCGGGGGCGGATGGGGCGGGCGGAGCCGGCATCAATCTTGCCGGCTCGCGCAATATGATCCTCAATGTCGGCACCATCGCCGGCGGCGCCGGCAATGGCGGCGGGGTCGGTATCGTGACGCGCGGCCTGGACACGATCGTCAATGCGGGCACCATCACCGGCGCGCCGAGTGGCCCGGGCGGGGCCCGCGCGGCGGCCATCCAGTTCGGCGGCACGGGCAACACGTTGACGCTGCTGACGGGCTCCAACATCGTAGGCGGCCTGTTGTTCGATGCGGGGGCGACCGCCACCATTTCCGCGAGCCACCCCGGGCTGACGCTGGGCAACGACGTGATCCTGACCGATGCCGCGTCCGGCGTCGCGTTCTCTTCGGCGACAAACGGCCTGACGTTTGCGGGCGTCATCTCCGGCGCGGGCTCGGTAAGCGTCCAGGGCAGCAGGGTCCTGACGATGACGGGCGTCAACACCTACACGGGAACCACCACCATCGACAGCGGCGCGACGCTCGCGCTCAGTGGCGGCGGCAGCGTGGCGGCATCCAGCGGGGTGACCAGCGACGGAACGCTGGACATTTCGGCGACGACGAGCGGCGCGTCCGTGGCCAGCCTTGCGGGCGGCGGGAGAGTCGCGCTCGGCGGCCGCACCCTGACCCTGACGAACGCGTCGGGCGTGTTTTCCGGCGTCATCGACGGCGCCGGCGGACTGGTGCTTAGCAGTGGCACGCAGACGCTTTCGGGGGTAAACACCTACACCGGCGCGACCACGATCAACGGCGGCACGCTGGTGCTCAACGGCGCGGGACGGCTGTCCGCGGCCTCGGCCATCTCGCTCATGGGCAGCGGCGCGACGCTCGACCTGTCGGCGGCATCGGGCCAGACGCTGGCCGGCTTGTACGGGGTGGCCGGTTCGCGCGTGCTGGCCGGCGCCAGCACGCTGACGCTCGGCGGGGCCACCGACAGCGTCTATGAAGGCGAGTTCACGGGCAGCGGCGCGTTGCTCAAGCAAGGGACCGGCATGCTCGTGCTCAATGGTTCGAATGCCGGATTCACGGGAGCGACGACTGTCGCTCAGGGCAGGCTCCAGGTGGGTGATGCCGGCCATGGCGCCGCGGTGCTGGGCGGCGACGTGGCGGTCGGGGCGCAAGGCACGCTCGGCGGGCACGGCACGATTCTCGGCGATGTGACGAACGGCGGCATGGTGTCGCCCGGCGGGTCCATCGGCACGCTGAGCGTGGGCGGCAATTACACCCAGGCGTCG
This sequence comes from Achromobacter ruhlandii, assembly GCF_902859695.1. GTDB lineage: Bacteria > Pseudomonadota > Gammaproteobacteria > Burkholderiales > Burkholderiaceae_B > Achromobacter > Achromobacter ruhlandii. The sequence goes on along the minus strand of NZ_CADIJL010000004.1, from coordinate 351,319 downwards.
AATGCGACCTTGGCCATCGAAGTCAGTCCGACCGAGGCATCGTTGCTGAAGGTCGGTGGCAGCGCCACACTGAACGGGACGCTGGCGATCACATACGCGCCGGGCACCTATTCGGCCACGCGCTACAACGTGGTGAGCGCGGCCAATGGCATCAGCGGGCGCTTCTCGTCGGTAACGGGTTCGCTGGCCTCCGGCGCGGACCTGAACGGCCTGCGCTCATCGGTGGCCTACGGCGCCAACGACGTCGCGTTGCTGCTGAGCAATCCGGCCTCGGGCATGCCGGGCGACACGCCGGTGATCATCGCGCCGACCCGCACCAGCATCTATACGGCGCTTGGCAGCGCCGCGTTGATGAGCGCGCAGTCGGCCACGGCGGCGGTGCTCGAACGCGCGACGCGGCGCGCCGTCGCGTCCGGGCCAGCCGACACGACGGATGCCGTTTCGGTCTGGGCTAACGCCACGGGACGGCATGGCCGGCTGTCCGGCTCGGGGGGGCTGCCGGGCTTCCAGGAAAACCAGTACGGCTTTCTCGCCGGCGCCGACAAGCGGGTGGATCGCAACACCTTCGGCCTGGCGATGGGCTATTCCCATGCCGAGCTGTCGGAAGAGAGCACGGAAAGCGCCGGCACGCGCGACACGGTGCGCCTGGCCACCTATGCCAGCCGCGACCTGGGGCCGGTCGATGTGACGGGCATGCTCGGCTACGGCCTGCATTTCCTGTCGCAGAAGCGGCCCTTCGAGAATGTCGGCACGGCCAAGGGCGATCATGTCGGGCAGGAATTCACGGCGGCGGCGCAAGTCAGCAAGCCCCTGGCGCTTGGCGGACTGGTCATGACGCCCCGGCTGGGATTGCGCTATGCCTATTTCCACGCCAACAGCTTTGACGAAGGCGGCGCGAGGGGCCAAAACCTGCATGTCGGCTCGGACACCGCCCGCAGCCTGCAGCCCTACGTCGGCATGACCTTCGACACGGCGTTCGATAGCGCGCAGCGGCCGTTGAATCTCCAGTTCCGTGTGGCCTACGCCCACGAACTGCTTGATACCGGCCGCGCGATGACGGTCGTGTCGCAGGACGGCACGCGCTTCGCCGCGCCGGGCGCCGATCTGTCGCGCGGCTTCCTGACGTTCGGCGCGAGCGTCGGCTTGCCGCTGACGCGGCAACTGGACGTGTCTCTTGCCTATGATGCGCTCGTCAACACGTCCCGCGCGTCGTCGCAGGCGGGCAGTGTCAGGATGAGCTATCGCTTCTGACTGTCAGCGCAGCAGCGCTTGCCTGGCTGCCTGGTATTCCGCTTCGAGCAGATTCACCAGCTCGTGTACCGCCAGCACTTCCTGCGCGGCGCCCACGCCCTGGCCGGCGCTCCAGACGTCTTTCCAGGCTTTGGGGCGAGTGTTCTTGTCCAGGTTCGGGGGCGGGGCGTCGTAGTCGGGAAGCTGGGCGGGATCCAGGCCCACGGCGCGGATGCTCTCGCTCAGGTAGTTGGCGGGCACGCCCGAGAAGTAGGGAGTGTAGGTGACGTCGGCGGCCTGGGCGCGCAGGATCATTTCGCGGTAGGCGTCGTTGGCCAGGGATTCGCGGGTGGCGATGAAGCGGGTGCCCATGTAGGCGAAGTCGCAGCCCAGGGCCTGGGCTGCCAGGATGTCCTTGCCGTGGCTGATGCAGCCGGACAGGGCCAGGGGGCCGTCGTGGAAGGCGCGGATCTCGTTGACCAGGGCGATGGGGTTGAGCCGGCCGGCGTGGCCGCCGGCGCCGGCCGCGACCAGGATCAGGCCGTCGACGCCGGCGTCCAGGGCGCGGCGGGCGTGGCGCACCGTGGTGACGTCGTGGCAGACCTGGCCGCCGTAGGCGTGGACGGCGCGCACCACCGCTTCGGGTGGATGCAGCGAGGTGATGACGAGCGGCACGCGGCGCTCGGCGCAGATGGCCAGGTCGCCCTGCCAGCGGGCGTTGCTGGGGTGGACGATGAGGTTGACGCCATAGGGCGCGATGACGGCGTGCGGCGCCGCCCGGCGCGCGCGCGCCAGCTTGTCTTCGATGCGCGTGATCCACGCGTGCAGCTGTTCCTGCGGCCTGGCGTTGAGCGACGGGAAGGTGCCGATGATGCCGGCGCCGCATTGCGCCGCCACCAGGTCCGGGCCGGAGACCAGGAACATGGGGGCGCCGATGATGGGCAATCGGGTCTGCGTGCGCAATGCGGGCGGCGTCATGGGCGGTGTTCCCTCGGGGTCAGTTGGCCTGAATGTTGGCGCTCTGGATCACATCGGCCCACAGGGCATATTCGCGGTCGATGCGCTGTTGCAGCGCGGTGGCGTCGCCGGTGTTGATGGCGTAGCCGCCCTCGGTCATGGCGCGGCGGAAGGCGGGGTCCTTCGACACCTCGGATAGCGCGCGTTTCAGGCGTGCCTGTACCGCGTCAGGCAGCTTGCGCGGGCCGACCAGCGCGTACCAGCCGACTACCTCGTAGTCCTTCAGGCCGGCCTCGATCATGGTGGGCACGTCGGGCAGCTCGGGGTTGCGGGTGCGCGAGGTGACGGCCAGCGCGCGCGCCTTGCCGCTCTTGATGAACGGAATCGCGGTGCTGGTGATGTCGAACATGAAGGTGATCTTGCCGCTGACCACGTCCATCATCGCCGGCGAGTTGCCGCGATAGGGCACGTGCAGCATCGGCACGCCGGCCTGCTTCTTCAGCAGTTCGGCCGACAGGTGGTTCGACGCCCCGATGCCGGCCGAGCCGAAGGACACGGCATCGGGATGGGCGCGGGCGTAGTCGACCAGCTCGCCCACGCTCTTGGCCGGGGCCTGCGGGCCGATCAGCAGCACGTTGGCGTAGTCGACCACCAGGCCGATCAGCGAGAAGTCCTTGCGCGGATCGAACAGGGTGCTGCGCTGGACCAATGGCGACATGGTCAGCGTGGGGCTGGCGGCGAAGCCCAGCAGGTAGCCGTCGGGCGGCGCCTTGGCGGTGGCGTCGGAGGCGATCATGCCGCTGGCGCCGGCGCGGTTCTCGACCACGACCGCCTGGCCCAGCTTGTCGCCCAGGTATTTGGCGAAGACGCGCGCGGTGGTGTCCACCGGGCCGCCGGGGGCGTAGCCCACCAGCAGGCGGATGGGGCGGTCGGGGTAGGCGCTGTCGGCGGCCGCGCTGGCGCCGGCCGTCATGGCCGCCACGGCGGCGGCCGCGGCGAGCAGGGTCTTGATGTTCACGCTCATGTCTCCTTGTGGAATGAGCCGGTCGCGGAGCGGAACAGCGGGGCCGCGCCTACGCCAGCCTTTCTTTCAGCGGCTGCTTGAGGATCTTGCCGCTGACGGTGGTGGGAATCGTGTCGATGCAGTGGATTCGCGCCGGCCGCTTGTACGGCGCCAGCTGGGCGCGCAGGTGCAGCATCAGCAGGTGGGTGTCCAGGCGCGCGCCGGGCAGCGGCTCGACGAAGGCGATGACTTCCTCGTTGTGGTCCTCGGTGGGACGGCCCACCACCGCCGACAGGCGCACGCCGGGAAAGGCGTTGATGACCGCCTCCACCTCGATCGGGTAGACGTTGAAGCCGGACCGGATGATGAGGTCCTTGGAGCGGCCGGCGATGTACAGCGCGCCGCGGTCGTCCAGGTAGCCGATGTCGCCGGTGTTGAGCCAGCCGCCGGGCAGCAGGGCCTGCGCGGTCTGTTCCGGGTCGCGGTAGTAGCCCAGCATCACGCCGGGGCCGCGGATCAGGATGTCGCCGCGTTCGCCGGGGCGCGGCGCGTCGGCGTCGGGACGGCCGATGCGCAATTGCACGCCGTCCACCGCGTAGCCGGCGCTGCAATCGGTCGGCGGGGCGTCGATGTCGGTGATGAACATGGAGCCGGCGTATTCGGTGATGCCATAGCCGTGATGCATGGCGACGCCGAAGTAGCGTTCGGCGTCGCGCTTGAGCGTCGGGTCGAGCGCCGCGCCGCCGGTGTAGACGTAGCGCAACGCCGGCGCGCGCAGTTCGCCGCGCGGCGGCGCGGCCGCCAGCATGCGGTTGAACATGGTCGGCACGCCCTGCAGGATGCTGATGCCGGGGTGGGCCAGCGCCTTGAAGGCGTCCTCGGGATCGAAGCGGCTGCGCAGCACCAGGCTGGCGCCGGCGTGCAGCGTCGCCATCAGCACGGTGGCGATGCCGAAGATGTGCGACAGCGGCAGGGCGGCGTAGCCGATGTCGCGCGGCGTCAGGCGGCGCGACGCGGCCGAGACACCGGCGAAATGCAGCAGGCCGCGATGCGGCACCATGACGCCCTTGGGCGCGCCCGTGGTGCCGGACGTGTAGATCACGGTGGCGACCTCGGCGGCCTGGGCATCGGTTTCGGGTTGGGTCGGAGAATCCGCGCGCCGTGCCCGTACGCCTGGCCCCCAGGCGGCGGCATCGGCGGGTTGCGCGCCGGCCGCATCGGCATGGGCGGCGGCGGCGCCGGAAACCCCGCTGGTGTAGAGCGTGATCTCGGGTTGGGCGTGGGCGCTGATGGCGGCGATTTCCCGCGCCGACAAGCGCGCGTTCACGCCAACCGGCCAGGCCCCGATGATGCCGCAGCCGAACAACGCGGCGATCATGGCGGCGCAGTTCTCGCCGACCATCAGCACCCGGTGGCCCGGCTTCACGCCCGCCGCCGCAAGCCAGCGCGCCGCGTCCTCGGCGCGTTGCCACAGTTGCGCGTAGGTCAGGATGCCGCCGCCTTCCTCGTACAGGCAGATGGCGTCGGGCTGGCTGCCGGCCTGGCGGGCCAGCAACTGGTGGATGCGGGTGAGCGGTTCGGCGTGCGACATGGTTGCTGCGGTCCGGGTCAGAGGGTGGCGGCGGTGCCGAGGATGGCGGTGGCCTGGCTGGACAGCGTGCCGCCGTTGCCGTGCACCAGCGCCAGTTCGGCGTTGGCCACCTGGCGCGCGCCGGCCTCGCCGCGCAGTTGCCGCACGGCCTCGATCATGATGAAGACGCCGTACATGCCCGGATGCACGCAGCACAGGCCGCCGCCGTTGGTGTTGACCGGCAGCCGGCCGCCGGGCGCGATGGCGCCGTCGGCGATGAAGTCCTTGCTTTCGCCCTTGGCGCAGAAGCCCAGGTCCTCCAGGAACAGCAGGGTGTTGATGGTGAAGGCGTCGTACAGCTCGACCACGTCGATGTCCTGGACCGAGACGCCCGCCATGGCATAGGCGCGGCGGCCCGATTCGCTGGCGGCGGTGACGGTCAGGTCTTCCATCGACGAGATCTGCCGGTTCCACACGGCGGTGGCGTTGCCCAGCACGTAGACCGGCGGGCGCGGCAGGTCGCGGGCGCGGTCGGCCCGCACCAGCACGTAGGCGCCGGCGCCGTCGGTGACCAGGCAGCAATCGCGCACGCTCAAGGGGTCGGACACCATGCGCGCGGCCAGGATCTGTTCCAGCGTGGCCGGCTCGCGCAGCTGCGCCTCGGGATTGAGCTGGGCCCACTGGTTGGCGGCCAGCGCGACCTGCGCCAGGTGTTCGCGGCGGGTGCCGTACTGGTGCATGTGGCGCGCCGCGGCCAGCGCATACGACGACAGCGGGCTCAACGGGTCGTACGGCGTCTCGTAAGGTTGCGGATCGAACTGCTTGCGCACGCGGCCGATCTCGGCGCGGCTCAGCGTCGAGGTGCGCTGCGTGCTGCCATAGCAGACCAGCACCGCGTTGCATTGGCCCGAGGCCAGCGCGTGCAGCGCCGGCAGCAGGTGCGCCACGAAGCTGGAACCGCCCAGCATGGTGCTGTCGATGAAGCTGGGGCGGATGCCCAGGTGCTCGATGACCGGCATCGCCCACATCGGCGCCGCCACGCTGGCGGTGCAGAGGCCGTCGATGTCGCGCATCGACAGGCCGGCGTCGGCCACCGCGCGCTGCGCCGCCTGCACCAGGATTTCCATTTCGGTGTAGCCATGGGCCTGGCCCAGGCCGGCATGGCCGACCCCCGCCACCGCGACGGCGCCGCGCAGATCGTTCAGCGTCATTGCGCCTCCTTGTTGGGAACAAAGACCAGCAGGCCGCGGCCTTCCGTCACGGCCACCTGGGCCCGCACCGCCATGCCGATGCGCACGGCGTCGGGCGCCACGCCCTCGACCCGGCTCATCAGGCGCACGCCTTCGAGCAGGTCGACCAGCGCCACGTTGTAGTCGCCGCCCGCCTCGGGCTTGCGCCGCACGGTGGTGGTGGAATAGACCGTGCCGCGCCCGTCCGGCGTGCGCCAGGACAACTGCTGCGCGCCGCAATGCGGGCAGATCATGCGGGGATAGAACACGGCGCGGTCGCAGGCGTCGCAATGCTGAATCTGGAAGCGTCCCTGATCGAGCGCCTGGCGGTATTGCGCCTCGACGCCTTCGGTGGCGCGTGGGTCGGTTGCGGTCATGGCATACGGTTTCGGATGGATGAGCCGCCAGTGTCGGGGCTGGCGCCGGCAGGTGCCATTCTTCATTGCTGAAGCAGGCCTTTTGCCGGCCCGTAGTGCCCGTTCGCGATGGCCCTACACCGAGGCAAAAGCCCGCCTTCGGCAACCGCAGATTGTCCGGCGCCGGGTCGGCATGGCTAGATAGCCGCCAAAGGAGGTAGGCCATGAATCTGACCTGGACGCCGGAAGAGATCCGGTTCCGCGAAATGGTGCGCGCGTTCGCCGCCGACCGGCTGCCGCGGGACATCCGCGACAAGGTGCGCCGGCACCAGCGGCTGGAGCGCGACGACTACGTGCGCTGGCACAACATCCTGGCCGACCAGGGCTGGGGCGCGCCGAACTGGCCCGTCGAGCACGGCGGCACCGGCTGGAACGCGCTGGAACGGCTGATCTTCGAAGTGGAATGCTTCAAGGCCGGCGCGCCGCGCCTGTTGCCGTTCGGCCTGTCCATGATCGGCCCGGTGCTGATGAAGTACGCCAGCGCCGAGCAGCAGGCGCGCTTCCTGCCGCGTATTCCCCGGGTGCAGGACTGGTGGTGCCAGGGTTATTCCGAACCGGGGTCGGGGTCGGACCTGGCCTCGCTCAAGACCCGCGCGGTGCGCGATGGGAATGAATACGTGGTCAACGGCCAGAAGACCTGGACCACGCTGGCGCAGTACGCCGACTGGATGTTCTGCCTGGCGCGCACCGATCCCGACGCGCGCGCCCAGCGCGGCATCTCGATGCTGCTGCTGGACATGCGCGCGCCGGGCGTGACCGTGCGTCCGATCCGCACGCTCGACGGCGGCCATGATGTCAACGAAGTGTGGCTGGAGAACGTGCGGGTGCCGGTCGCCAACCTGGTGGGCGAGGAGAACCAGGGCTGGACGTACGCCAAGTACCTGCTGGGACACGAACGCACCGGCATCGCCGGCCTGGGCCATTGCCATCGCGAACTCGGCATCCTCAAGGACATGGCGGCCCGCGCCACGTCGCGCGGCCGGCCGCTGCTGGCCGACAGCCGCATGCGCGACCGTATCTCGCGCATCGAGGTTGACATCATGGCGCTGGAAATGCTGCTGCTGCGCGTGGCGGCGAGCAATGGCGGCACGCCCGGCGCGGAGGCCTCGGTGCTGAAGATCCGCGGCTCCGAGATCCAGCAGGACCTGGCCATGCTGCAGATGGAAGTGGCCGGCCCCGATGCCTGGCCGTACGACCCCGAATGGATGCTGGCCGAGGCCGCGTATCACGGCCCCGGGCCGGAGATGGCGGCGGCGTCAGGCGCGGGCTATGCCGACATGCGCAAGACCTCGATCTACGGCGGCACCACCGAAGTGCAGAAGGGCATCATCGCCCGCCTGGTGCTGGGCCTGTAATCCGCCAATCCGGACGCCCGCCTGGATTGCAAGACAGGCGCGCGCCGCAAGGAGCACGACACATGGATTTCCTCTATACCGAAGAACAGCGCATGCTGGCCGACAGCCTGCGCCGCCTGGTGGAGCAGGCATGGACCCGGCCTCGGCGCCGCGCCCGCGAGGCCGCCGGCCGGCTCGATCCGGCGGCCTGGAACGCGCTGGCCGAGCTGGGCGTGCTGGGGCTGAACATTCCGCAGGAAGCGGGCGGCTTCGGCGAAGTGCCGGCCAGCCTGCTGCCGGTGCACCTGGAACTGGGGCGCGGGCTGGTGGCCGAGCCTGTGATCCCGAGCGCCGTGATGGGCGCGGCCCTGATCGGCGCCTGCGACGCCGCCGCGCGTGAGCGCTGGTTGCCCGCCATCGCCTCGGGCGAGCACGTGGTCAGCGTGGCGTACCAGGAACCCGGACGCCGCTACCAGGCCGATCCGAATGACTGCCGCGCAACGCGCGACGGCGACGGCTGGCGTTTGGACGGCGCCAAGCACCTGGTATGGCATGGCGCCGCGGCCCATGCCTGGTTGGTGAGCGCGCGGGCCGACGACGGCGCCACGCTGCTGCTGGCGGTGCCGGCGGATGCCACTGGGGTACGCGTCACCGACACGCCGACGCTGGACGGCGCGCGTTGCGCCCGCCTGGATTTCGACGCGGCATCGCTTGGCGCGGATGCGCTGCTGGCGCGGGGCGAGGCGGCCGACGCGGCCCTGGCGCACGCGCTGCAATGGGGGACGGCCGCGCTATGCGCCCATGCGGCGGGCGCGATGGAGCGGTTGCTCGAAATCACCGTCGACTATCTCAAGACGCGCAAGCAGTTCGGCCAGCCGCTGGCCGCGTTCCAGGCCTTGCAGCACCGCCTGGCGGAAATGCTGGTGGCCAAGGAACTGGCGCTATCCATGGCCTACGTGGCGGTGGCCGCGTTGACCGAACCCGAGCCGGCGCAGCGCCGCCGCATTCTGGCCTCGGCCAAGCTCGAAACCGCGCGCGCGGGCCGGCTGGTGGCGCAGATGGCGGTGCAATTGCATGGCGGCATGGGCATGACGGACGAGCTGGAGGTGGGCGATTACTTCAAGCGTCTGACGGTGGCGGACCTGCTGCTGGGCGACAGCGCCGAGCAACTGGCGGTGCTGGAGGAACTGGCATGAGCCATGACCGCTACACCGAGATCACGTTCACGCTGGAGCAGGGCGTTGGCGTCATCACCCTGAACCGCCCCGAGCGCCTGAACAGCTTTACCGCCGTCATGCACGCCGAGCTGGCGCGGGCGCTGGACGCGCTGGAGGCGCACGCCGGCTTGCGCGGCGTGATCCTGACTGGCGCCGGCCGCGGCTTCTGCGCCGGCCAGGACCTGGGCGAGCGCAAGCCGGCCGAGGACGGTTCGCGCCGCGACCTGAGCGAGAACCTGGAAAAACTGTACAAGCCGCTCATCCTGCGGCTGCGCGCGCTGCCGGCGCCGGTGGTGTGCGTCATGAACGGCGTGGCGGCCGGCGCCGGCGCCAGCCTGGTGCTGGCGTGCGACGTGGTGTTCGCGGTGGAGTCGGCGCGCTTTATCCAGGCCTTCAGCAAGATCGGCCTGTTGCCGGACGCGGGCGGCACCTGGTTCCTGCCGCGCCTGGTGGGTTCGGCGCGCGCCATGGGCGCGGCCCTGTTCGGCGAGGCCGTCAGCGCGCGCCAGGCCGAGGCCTGGGGGTTGATCTGGCGCGTGGTGCCGGACGCGGACCTGGAGGCCACCCTGGCTGACGCGCGCGCCACGCTGGCCGCCGGACCGACTCGCGCCTATGCCGCGACCAAGACCGCCCTGCATGCGTCCAGCGGCAACACGCTGGCGCAGCAGTTCGACCTGGAATGCGCCTTGCAGCGCGAGTTGGGCTACACCGACGACTACCTGGAGGGCATGCGCGCCTTCGCGCAGAAGCGCGCGCCGGCGTTCACGGGGCGCTAGGGCTCGCGGCGCGAGGCGGCGTGTCGCGTGAACAGCCTGCTGGACGTGGCATCGCGGCGCGCGGGACGGTTGGGGCGCCTCCCGCCGCCAGCGCGTCAGGCGGCCGCCGGTTGCCGGATCTGCTCGATCAGTTCACGCGCGCAGCCGGGCAGGGCGTCAACGTCGCGCACCAGCAGCTTGCGCTCGCGTACCACCCAGGGCTCATCCAGCTCCACCACCCGCAGCTTCATCTCCGCGCCGTAGCGGCGCGCGGCGGAATCCGGGATCACGCCGACGCCGACGCCCGCCTGCACCATGCGGCAGATGGAATCGAAGCTGTACAGCTGGATGCGTTGCGGCAGGCGCTGGCCGATGCGCTCGAGCTGGTCGCGCAGGAACGCCACCAGGGTCGAGCCCTCATGCATGGTGATGAACGGATAGCGCACCGCGTCGGCCAGCTTGACCTTGTCCTGGTCCTGCAGCGGATGGCCGTTGGGCACCACCAGCACCAGCCGATCGGTGCTGAAGTGGATGGTCTGCAGTTCGGGCGCGTCGACCGGCCCGGCGACGATGCCCAGGTCGGTGGTGCCGTCCAGCACGCCGCGCACGATGTCGCGCGTCAGGCGTTCCTGCAGGTCGACGGTGACGCCGGGATGGCCCGCCAGGAACCGCGCCAGGATGTCCGGCATGAATTCGGTGACCGCCGTGGTGTTGGCGAAGATGCGGATGTGGCCGGCATCGCCATCGGCCTGCTCCTGGAAGTCGTGCTTCAGGTGATCGACCTGGCGCATGATGACCCGCGCGTGCTGCAACAGCCGCTGGCCGGCCGGGGTGATTTCCACGCCACGGCTGTCGCGGTACAACAGGCGGGTGTTGAGCTGGTTCTCCAGCGCCTTGATGCGCACGCTGACCGCGGCCAGCGACAGGTGGGCGCGCTTGGCGGCCTGCGTCAGGCTGGGGGATTCGGCGATGTGGATGAACAGGCGGAGGTCGGCGAGATCGAAGTGCATGGCGCCTATATTACGGCGGCGGGCGCCGGGCGCACGATTCAGGCGCCCCAAAGCCGGCCTTGAGGAAAAGTGAATTCACAGTGTCCCCGCCATGCGGGATGCTAGCCACCAGATCAATCATCAGAGGAATATCGGCATGACATCGACAGACCCGGCCGGCTGGATCGGCAGCGGCGAGCGCCAGGCGGACGCGCTGGATCCCGGCCATGCGGCGCGCGTCGCCGCCACGCTGGGCGGTCCGGCGCCCGCCGTGGGGGACCCCTTGCCCCCCTTGTGGCAATGGGCGTTCTTCATCAGCACGGTCGCGGCCGATGGCTTGGGGACGGATGGGCACCCGGCCCGCGGCGGCTTCCTGCCGCCGGCGCAGGACCGCAACCGCATGTGGGCCGGCGGCCGCGTCGAATTCCGCCAGCCGCTTAGGGTGGGCGTGCCGGCCGAACGGGTCTCGGTGGTGGCCGACGTCAAGGAAAAGGCCGGCCGCACCGGCGCGCTGCTGTTCGTGACGGTGCGCCACGAGTACCGCCAGGACGGCGAGGTGGCCATCCTGGAAGAGCAGGACATCGTCTACCGCCAGCCCACGCCGCCCAAGCTCGCCGGCACCGAGCCGGCGCCGCAGGCGCAGTGGCGCGACACCATCGAACCCTCGTCGGTGCTGCTGTTCCGCTATTCGGCGGTGACCTTCAACGGTCACCGCATCCACTACGACCATCCCTACGTGACCGGCACCGAAGGCTATCCGGGCCTGGTGGTGCACGGCCCGCTGATCGCCACCGAGATGGTCGCCGCTTTCATGCGCGCCCACCCTGGCGCCCGTCCCACGCACCTGTCGTATCGCGGCCTGCGGCCGCTGGTTTCACCCACGCCCTTCCAGGTCGCCGGCCGCCTCGAGGAACCGGGCCTGGCCCGGCTCTGGGCCGAGCAGGACGGCACGCTGGCCCACCAGGCCGAACTGAGGTTCACCGCATGAGCACGCCAGCCCCCCGCCCGCTGGACGGCATCACCGTCGTCAGCCTCGAGCACGCCATCGCCGCCCCGTTCTGCACCCGCCAGCTGGCGGACATGGGCGCGCGCGTCATCAAGATCGAACGCCCCGGCGCGGGCGACTTCGCCCGCGGCTACGACGAGCGCGTGCGCGGCCTGTCGTCGCACTTCGTCTGGACCAACCGTTCCAAGGAAAGCCTGACGCTGGACCTCAAGCGCGACGAAGCCGGCGACATCATGGAACGCCTGCTGCAACAGGCCGACGTGCTGGTGCAGAACCTGGCGCCCGGCGCCGCCGCGCGCCTGGGGCTGTCGTTCGAGGCGCTGCACGCCAAGTATCCGCGCCTGATCGTCTGCGACATCTCCGGCTATGGCGAAGGCGGCCCCTACCAGGACAAGAAGGCCTACGACCTGCTGATCCAGAGCGAAAGCGGCTTCCTGTCGGTCACCGGCACCGCCGACGACCCGGTCAAGGCCGGATGCTCCATCGCCGACATTTCGGCCGGCATGTACGCCTATTCCGCCATTCTCAACGCGCTGCTGCTGCGCCAGAAGACCGGCCTGGGCAGCCGCCTGGACGTCTCCATGCTCGAGAGCATGGTCGAGTGGATGGGCTTCCCGATGTACTACGCGTTCGAGGGCGCGGCGCCGCCGGTGCGCGCCGGCGCGGCCCACGCCTCGATCTATCCCTACGGTCCGTTCCCCACCGGCGACGGCAATACCATCATGCTGGGCCTGCAGAACGAACGCGAATGGCGCGTGTTCTGCGCCCAGGTGCTGCGCCAGGCCGAGCTGGCCGAGGACCCGCGTTTCGCCACCAACTCGCTGCGCACCGCCAACCGCGAGGCCCTGCGCGCGCTGATCGTCGCGGCCTTCGCCGACCTCAGCGTGCAGCAGGTCACCGACCGGCTGGAAGACGCGCAGATCGCCAACGCCCGGGTCAACGACATGGCCGGGGTCTGGGCCCACCCGCAATTGCGGGCGCGCGACCGCTGGAGCCAAGTCGACAGCCCGGCCGGCGCGCTGCCGGCGCTGCTGCCGCCGGCCGGCAGCAACGCCTTCGCGCCGCGCATGGCGGCGGTGCCCGCCGTGGGCCAGAACACGGATGCGGTGCTAGCATCACTGGGATACGCGCCCGAACAGGTGGCGCGCTTCCATGCTTCGGAGGTGGTGTGATGCATTCCGTCGTTCGTACCGCGTTGTTCGTGCCGGCCTCCCGTGCCGAACGCATCCCCAAGGCCCTGGCCAGCGGCGCCGATGCCGTCATCGTCGACCTGGAAGACGCGGTCGAGCACCTGGCCAAGGCCTCGGCCCGCGAAGCGCTTTGCGACTTCCTCGGCACCCAGCCGCAGGCGCGGGTGTGGGTGCGGATCAACGACGCCTCCACCTCGTGGCACGACGACGACCTGAAGGCCTGCCGCGGCAAGCCCGCCGTGGCCGGCATCCTGCTGCCCAAGGCCGAAAGCCTGGCGCAGGTGCGCCACGTGGCGCAGGCGGGGCTGCCGGTCATTCCGATCCTGGAAACCGCGCGCGGCATCCTCAACGCCGCCGAGGTCGCCGGCACGCCCGGCGTGGCGCGGCTGGCGTTCGGCAGCCTCGACTACGGCCTGGACCTGGGCCTGGCGCCGGACACCGCCGGCGCCGAAGCCGTGCTGGACCACGCCCGCGTGCAGGTGCTGCTGCAGACCCGCGCCGCCGGGCTGGCGCCGGCGCTGGACGGCGTGTTCCCGGGGGTCGAGGACCACGCCGGGCTGTCCGCCGCCGCCGCGCGCGCCCAGCAGATGGGGTTCGGCGGCATGCTGTGCATCCATCCCGCGCAGGTGCCGGTGATCCACGCCGCCTTCGCGCCCGATCCGGCCGAGCTGGCCTGGGCCCGCCGCGTGGTTGACGCGCACCGCGACAAGGCCGCCGGCACCTTCATGCTGGACGGCAAGATGGTGGACGCGCCCGTCATCACCCGCGCCCGCCGCGTGCTGGCGCAGGCAGGCGAAGCCAGCGCCGCTTGATCCCGTCCGGCGGTGGCCGGCCTACAATCCGGCAAATCTTTCCGCGGACGGTCTCATGAGTGCAGCGCTTTTCATCGGGCATACCTACATCGACGTCACCGTGCTGGCCGACGAATGGCCTACCGGCGACGAGAAAAGCGTGGCGCGCGACTACGCCGTGTCGTTCGGCGGCAATGCCGTCACCGCGGCGTTCGCCTGCGGCAAGCTGGGCACCCGGCCCGACCTGATCTGCTCGCTGGCGCCGGACTGGCTCGGCCACATGTATACCGACATGGCGGCCGCGCACGGCGTCACGCTGCACGGGCGCCAGGTGCGGCGCTCGTCGCTGTCGTTCATCATGCCCAATCATGGCAAGCGCGCCATTGTGCGGGCGCGCGATGCCGACTACCTGAACGATTTCCCGCGCCTGGACGTCGATGGCTATCGCGCGCTGCACCTGGACGGCCACCAGCCCGACGCCGCGCTGCACTACGCGCGCGCCTGCCGCCAGGCCGGCATCCTGACCTCGCTGGACGGCGGCGGCGTGCGCGAGAACACCGACGAACTGCTGCGCCACATCGACGTGGCGGTCTGCGCCGAACGCATGTGCGAACAGCTCGACCTGTCGCCGCACGGCTTGCTGGACCTGCTCAAGCAGCGCGGCTGCCGCATCGGCGCGGTGACGCTGGGCGAGCGCGGCATGCTCTGGTACGACGAAAGCGGCAAGGTCGACACGTTGCCGTCGCTGGACGTGCCGGCGGACCGCATCATCGACACCTCCGGCGCGGGCGACGTGTTCCACGGCGCCTATGTCTGGTCGTACCTCAACCGGCCCGAGCTGGCCTGGAAGGAACACTTCACCTTCGCCCGCGCCGCCTCGGCGCACAAGATCCAGCACCTGGGCAACGAGGCGGGGCTCCCCGGCGTGGACGACGTCGAACGCGCCATGCTGGCGTTCGCGCCCAAGGCGTGACGCGGCCGCAGGGCCGATCTTCAAGGTAATCAGGAAGGCGGGGCAACCGTGCCGCCAGGCGCGGTTCAGTCCAGGCGTTCGATTGGCTGGTCGGTGATGTCGCCGAGCCAGGCGTCGAGGCCGCGGCCGGCCAGCGTCAGCGTCGGCGCCAGGTCGCGCAGCGGGCGCAGCACGAAGGCGCGCAACTGCATGCGGGGGTGCGGCAGGATCAGGCGCTCATGCGCCATGGCGGCGTCGCCATGCAGCAGCAGGTCCAGGTCGAGGGTGCGCGGCGCGTTGCGGTAGGGCCGCTCACGGCCATGGCGCAATTCCAGCGCCTGCAGCAGATCCAGCAGGTCGAGAGGCGCCAGCGTGGTGTCCAGCGCCGCGACCGCGTTGACGAAATCCGGGCCGGTGGCCTCCACCGGCGCCGTGCGATAGAACGGCGAGGCCGTCACCGCGACGATGCCGTCGGTGGCGGCCAGCTCGGCCAGCACGCTGCGCAGCGTTGCCGCGCTGTCGCCCAGGTTGGCGCCCAGCCCGATGTAGGTGCGCACGGGGGCGGCCATGGCTTTACTCGGCGCCGCCGGCACCGCCCGCGGCGCTGCCCGCGCCACGCGAGGACGAGCGGCGGCGCGGCCGGCGCTTGCGCGCGGCCGGCGCCGGGCCGTCGCAGGCTTCGCGCGGCAGGCGCGAGACTTCCTCGATCATGTCGGCGCGGGTGGCATCGTCGGCGTTGGCCAGGTCCATCCACCACTGCGCCAGCACGCTGTCGAACTCGCCGGCGGCGGCGCGCAGCTGCAGGAAGTCGCAGGCGGCGCGAAAGCGCGGTTGTTCGATCATGCGGAAGATGGTCTTGCCCATGCGGCGCTCGAAGCGCGGCTGCATGAACCAGATTTCGCGCATGTCCGACGAGAAGCGGCGCTGGATCGCGAGCTTCTCGGTCTGCTCGTCGAGCACCGAGTCGGCGGCCTGCGACAGCGCCGGGATGGTGTGTTCGCCCTGGGCGCGCAGCTGCTTCCAGCGCACCTCCACCTGCTGCCACAGCAGCGCGGCGAACAGGAAGCTGGGGCTGATGGTCTTGCCGGCGCGCACGCGGGCGTCGGTGCGTTCCAGCGCCAGTTCCACGAAGTGCTCGCCGCCCGGTTGTTCCAGCACCACGTCCAGCAGCGGCAGCAGGCCGTTGTGCAGGCCGTCGGCGCGCAATTGGCGCAGGCAGTCCATGGCGTGGCCGCAGGTCAGCAGCTTGAGCATCTCGTCGAACAGGCGCGAGGCCGGCACGTTCTCGATCAGGTCGGCCATGGTGCGGATCGGCTGGCGCGTGGCGGGGTCGATCGTGCCGTTCAGCTTGGCGGCGAAACGCACCGCGCGCAGCATGCGCACCGGATCTTCGCGGTAGCGCTTGGCCGGGTCGCCGATCATGCGGATCTGGCGCTTCTTCAGGTCGGCCACGCCGTTGTGGAAGTCGATCACTTCCTCGTTGTGCGGGTCGTAGTACAGCGCGTTCATGGTGAAGTCGCGGCGCGCCGCGTCTTCCTCGTGCGTGCCGAACACGTTGTCGCGCAGGATGCGGCCGTGCGCGTCGGTTTCCTGGTCTTCCGAGGCGGGGGCGCGGAAGGTGGAGGTCTCGATGATTTCCTGGCCGAACACCACGTGCACCAGCTGGAAGCGGCGGCCGATGATGCGGGCGCGGCGGAACAGCGGGCGGATCTGTTCGGGCGTGGCGTTGGTGGCGACGTCGAAGTCCTTGGGTTCCAGGCCGACGATCAGGTCGCGCACCGCGCCGCCGACGATATAGGCTTCATAGCCATGCTGGCGCAACACCTCGCATACCTTGATGGCGTGGCGCGAGACATTGCGGCGGTCGATGCCGTGCTTGTCGCGTCCGATGCGCAAAGGCCCCCGGGCTGCCGGCGCGAACAGTCGGCCGACGAATTTTTTTATGGTTTCGGTGATCATTTAGGACTTGGCATCTATGACGTGGTCGAACAGATCGATCACTTGCCAGCCGCGTTCCTGGGCGATGGCGCGCAGGGTGGGGCTGGGGTTGGCGGCGATCGGGCGGGTCACCTTTTCGAGCAGCGGGACATCATTGACCGAATCGCTATAGAAAAACGATTCGGGGAAATCCGCAAGCCCCAGGCCCATGGCGGCCAGCCAGTCGTTCACGCGCACCACCTTGCCTTCCTTGAAGCTGGGGGTGCCGAGGATGCGGCCGGTGTAGCGGCCGCGCTGGACTTCGGCGTCGGTGGCCACCAGGTGGGGGATGCCGAAGGCGCGGGCGATGGGGGCGGTGACGAAACTGTTGGTGGCGGTGACCACGGCGCACAGGTCGCCGGCTTCCAGGTGCGATTCGACCAGCGCGCGCGCGGCGGGGGTGATCGACGGGCGGATGACCTCGGCCATGAAGGCCTCGTGCCAGGCGGCCAGGTCGAACGGCGCGTGCGCCGCCAGCAGGCCCAGCATGAACTCGGCGGCCTGTTCGGCGGTGAGTTCGCCGCGGTTGTAGCGGTCCATCAGGTCGTCGTTCTGGCGACGGGCCTCGTCCGGATCGCCGGCGCGGCCGGTGCGCGCCAGGTAGTCGGCCCATTGGTAGTCGCTGTCCAGCGGCAGCAGGGTGTGATCCAGGTCGAACAGGGCGAGACGTCGGGAGGTCATGTGCGTTGTGAATCCGGGTCTGCGAGCATGGCGCGCAGCAGGGGCAGGGTGATGGGACGGCCGGTGGCCAGGGAGTATCGGTCCAGCGCGTCCAGCAAGGCCGCCAGCTTGCGGATGTCGCGCTCGTGGTGCGTCAACATCCAGTTGATGATTTCGGGCGCCAGGTGCAGGCCGCGTTGGGCCGCCTGGGCCGCCAGCGCCGCCAGCTTGTCGGCGTCGGAAAGGGGATCGAGGCGGAACACCAGGTCCCAGCCCAGCCGGGTGCGCAGGTCTTCGCGCAGCGGCATCGACAGCGTCGAGCGGTCGCCCGCCACGGCCAGCGCGAAGGCGCGGCCGGTGGCGGCCGATTCGCGCCAGCGGTTGTACAGGGCGAACAGGCCCGCCTGGCGGTGCTCGTCCATGAGGTGCACGTCGTCCACCGCCACGAACTTGGGCATGGGCGACTTGGAATCGGCCTCGGCCAGCACGCGCAGGATGTTGGCGCTGTTGGCCGCTTCGATGTAGACAGCGTCGGGGCGCGCGGTCAGCGCGCGCAGCAGGTGGCTGCGGCCGCAGCCGGCCGCGCCCCAGATGTACAGCGCGCGGCCGGGAGCGAGCGTGCGCACGGCCGCCAGCGCCTCTCCGTTGGGACCGGCGATGAAGTTGTTCAGCGAGGGCGCTGGCGCGGGAAGAACGTCGAGCAGCAGCTGGCGGTTCATGAGAGGTTATCGATCAGGCGGGTAGAGCCAGGCTCCAGGGTGAGCCCACGGCCGGCGGCGGCGTTGCCCGCCAGAAACTGGCAAAATCGCTATCGGCCAACCCTACACTTTAAACCACCCGGGGCGCCGGTGTCGCGTCCAAGCCCTTTGCCTGGCTTGGGTTTGCGCCAAAATGGCGCCGCGCCGGGCCGGGGCCGTCCCGCCCGCCGCCGGCGGCTTTCGCCGGGCGCTGGCCAGGACCGGGCTGCAACATCGTAAAATGCAGGGCGTTCCACCCCAATTCCCAGCAATTGTTACATATCCCACGGCATTTCTCATGACGAATCAACCCAAAGCTCCCCTGACCTACCGTGACGCCGGTGTCGACATCGACGCGGGCGACGCCCTGGTCGACCGTATCAAACCGCTTGCGGCGCGCACCATGCGCCCCGGGGTGCTGGCCGGTATCGGCGGCTTTGGCGGCCTGTTCGAAGTGCCCAAGCACTACAAGGAGCCGGTGCTGGTCTCCGGCACCGACGGCGTCGGCACCAAGCTGCGCCTGGCGTTCGACTGGAACCGCCACGACACCGTCGGCATCGACCTGGTGGCGATGAGCGTCAACGACATCCTGGTGCAGGGCGCCGAGCCGCTGTTCTTCCTGGATTATTTCGGTTGCGGCAAGCTTTCGGTGGACACGGCGGCGTCGGTGGTGGGCGGCATCGCCAAGGGCTGCGAACTGTCGGGCTGCGCCCTGATCGGCGGCGAAACCGCCGAAATGCCGGGCATGTACCCCGATGGCGAATACGACCTGGCCGGGTTCGCGGTGGGCGCGGTCGAGAAGTCGGCCATCATCGACGGCAAGTCGATCAAGGTCGGCGATGTGGTGCTGGGCCTGGCGTCCAGCGGCGCGCACTCGAACGGCTATTCGCTGCTGCGCAAGATCCTGGAACGCGCCGGCGCCAAGCCCGACGACGACTTCCACGGCCAGCCGCTGGTCGACGTGGTCATGGCCCCGACCCGCATCTACGTCAAGCAGGTGCTGGCCGCGCTGGCCAAGCACGGCAGCGCCATCAAGGGCCTGGCCCATATCACCGGCGGCGGCCTGCTCGACAACGTGCCGCGCATCCTGCAGGACGGCCTGTCGGCCCGCCTGCGGCGCGACAGCTGGGAAATGCCCAAGCTGTTCCAGTGGCTGCAGGAGCAGGGCGGCGTCGAGGACACCGAGATGTACCGCGTCTTCAACTGCGGCATCGGCATGGTGCTGGTGGTGGATCCGGCCCAGGCCGACGCCATCGCCGCCACGCTGCGCGAGCAGGGCGAAACCGTCAGCAAGCTGGGCGAGATCGTCGCCCAGACCGAAGGCATGCCGCAGACCGTGGTGGTCTGAGCCGGCTGGCCTCGCAATGAAGAACCCGCCCTGGTGGCGGGTTTTTTATTTCGCTGTCCGGCTAGAAGAACTTGACCCGGCCCGCGTCCTCGCGGAATGCTTCTCCCGTATCCAGGTCCGTGCGCCAGATGGTGTCGTGAACGGACAGAAAGCCGCGCACCTGCCGGTTGGCGTCCCGCGCGTCGCGCCAGGCCGCCTGGAACCAGGCGAGGTAGGTCTCGGTCATTTTTTCGCGCAGTTCATCGCCGAAATCGTCGTCCTCGTTGTCCATGGCTTCGGTCAACGCGGCGTCGACATCGGGCGGAATCAACGGGTACTGCAATGCCAGCCGCAGGCCCCGTCCACAGTAGCCGGAGCGTGTGTTCAGGGGAATCGCGACGGGAGTGAACGACTCCCAGTCGTACTCGAAGTGGATGGCGTCCACGGTTTCCCTGGAAACGCCCTGGTCCAGCGTGAACGGACGTTCGCGGAGCAACCGCTGGATTTCGCCGATCAAGGCCTCGTGCTGCTTGCGCAGCATGGCGGCGAAAGACGTGCTTGCTTCGTTGATGTCCATCATCTCGATATCCAGTGATTGGTCGCCGTCGCGGGCGGCCGGTTGCGGCGAGCGGCCAGGCCCGAAGGCTCGCAGCCGCTTGCGTCAGGATGCGTCGGCCAGCGCCGCGGCCACCGCGTCGATGGTCTGCGCCACCGCGTCGGCCGCCAGGCAGTCGACGATCACGCGCTCGGGCTGGGCCCGCAGCCAGGTGATCTGGCGCTTGGCCAGCTGGCGGGTGGCGGCGATGCCCTGCTCGCGGGCTTCCTCCAGGCTGATCTCGCCGTCGAGATGGGCCCACATCTGGCGGTAGCCGACGCAGCGCACCGACGGCAGGCCCGGGTGCAGGTCGGCGCGTGCATGCAGGCCGCGCACTTCTTCCAACAGGCCGCTGGCCAGCATCGCGTCGAAGCGCTGTTCGATGCGCGCGTGCAGCGCGGCGCGCGCCGAGGGTTCCAGGCTGATGGTCAGGTAGCGGTGGTCGTCGTCGCCGGCGGCGGCGCGCTGGCGGCCGAGCAGCGCCGACATGGGCTGGCCCGATAACTGGCAGATCTCCAGCGCGCGCTGGATCCGCTGGCTGTCGTTGGGCGCCAGGCGCGCGGCGGTGACGGGGTCGAGCCGCGCCAGCTCGGCGTGCAGCGCTGGCCAGCCGTCACGGGCGGCGCGCGCTTCCAGTTCTGCGCGCAGCGCGGGGTCGGCCTGCGGCAGGTCGTCCAGGCCGTCGCGCAGCGCCTTGTAGTACATCATGGTGCCGCCGGCCAGAAGCGGAATGCGGCCGCGCGCGCGGATCGCGTCGATCAGGCGCAGCGCGTCGGCGCGGAATTCGGCCGCCGAATACGACTGTGCCGGGTCCCGGATATCCAGCAGGTGCTGGGGCACCTGCGCTTGTTCGGCCGGTGACGGCTTGGCGGTGCCGATGTCCATGCCGCGGTAGATGGTGGCGGAATCGACGTTGATGATTTCCAGCGGCCAGCGTTCGGCCAGCGCCAGGGTGGAGGCGCTCTTGCCGGCCGCGGTGGGGCCGGCCAGGCAGATGACGAGGGGAGGGGCGGACACGGACAAGATCTATTGCCCGCGCAGGAACAGCTTGTCCAGGTCGGATACCGACCACTGCACCCAGGTCGGCCGGCCGTGGTTGCACTGGTCGGCGCGCTCGGTGGCTTCCATCTGCCGCAGCAGGCCGTTCATCTCTTCGATCGTGAGCTTGCGGTTGGCGCGCACCGAGCCATGGCAGGCCATGGTCGAGAGCAGTTCGTTGCGCTGTTCGGTCAGCAGGCGCGACACGCCCACGCCGGCCAGGTCGCGCAGCACGGCGCGCGCCAGCGTCTCGATGTCGCCGCGCGCCAGGATGGCGGGCACCGAGCGCACCGCGATCGACGTGGGGCCCGAGGGGCGCATCTGGAAGCCGAGGTCTTCCAGCTGTTCCTCGAATTCCTCGACCACCGCCACATCCTTTTCCTGGGCGTGGAACACCACCGGCACCAGCAGGTCCTGGCGCGGCAGGCTGCGCGCGTCCAGCGCCTGCTTGAGTTGTTCGTAGACCACGCGCTCATGGGCCGCGTGCATGTCCACCAGCACCATGCCGCGGCGGTTCTGCGCCAGGATGTAGATGCCGTGCAACTGGCCCAGCGCCATGCCGAGCGGGTGTTCCTCGTCGGCCGGCAGCGTCGGCGCGGGCGCGGCCTGCGGCGCCAGCGCCGCCACGTCGCGCAGCGGCTCGACGCGCGCGGCGGTGTCTTCGGTCAGGGGGCGATACAGCGATTGCCAGTCGGCGGCGGGAATCCCGGCCGGCTCGGCGTGCAGGCGGAACGGCACCTGCGTGTGCGGGCGCTGCGGCGCCGGCGAGGGCCGCAGGCCGTAGGCGGGCGCGGCGCCCGGGCTGGCGCCGGTATAGCCGGGGCGAGGCGTGTCGGCCGGCGCGGAGGCGGGCAAGCCGCCGGTTGTCGTGGGCGCTGATGGCGCCACGGTCTCGAATCCGTCATCGTCATCGCGCGTCGCCGCGGTCGGCGCCACCGCCGACGATCCGCCCGTCTGCGCCAGCGTCTGACTGACCGCGTGGTTGACGAAGCGGTGCACGGCGCCGCTGTCGCGAAAGCGCACCTCGTGCTTGGCCGGATGCACGTTGACGTCGACCGCGGCCGGGTCGATGTCCAGGAACAGTACGTAGGCCGGCTGGCGGTCGCCATGCAGCACGTCGGCATAGGCGGCGCGCAGCGCGTGGCTGACGGTGCGGTCGCGCACGTAGCGGCCGTTGACGTACAGATACTGCCGGTCGGCGCGGGCGCGGGCCGCGGTGGGGCGGGTGATCATGCCGGCCAGGCTGACCGTGCCGACGCTGTGCGACAGCAGCAGGCCATGTTCGGCGAATTCCGCGCCCAGCACGTCGCGGATGCGCTGCGGCGGATCGGCCGGCAGCCACTGGCGCTGCGCGCGGTCGTGGTGGAACAGGCGGAAGGCGATCTGGGGATGGGCCAGCGCGATGCGCTCCATGGCGTCGACGCAGTGGCCGAATTCGGTGGCTTCCGAGCGCAGGAACTTGCGGCGCGCCGGCACCGCGTCGAACAGCTGGCGCACGTCCACGGTGGTGCCAGGCGGGCCCGACGCGGGCGTGACCTGCATGCTGCCGGCCTGGATCTGCCAGGCATGCTCGCCATCGCGGGTGCGCGAAATAATCGAAACCTGCGCCACCGAGGCGATCGAGGCCAGCGCCTCGCCGCGGAACCCCATGGACGCGACCGATTCCAGCTCGTGCAGGTTGCGGATCTTGCTGGTGGCGTGGCGCGCCAGCGCCAGCGGCAGTTCTTCCGGTGGAATGCCGCCGCCGTCGTCGGTCACCGCAATGCGGCGGATGCCGCCGCCCTCCAGGCGCACCTCGATCGCGCGGGCGCCGGCGTCGATGGCGTTCTCGAGGATTTCCTTGAGCACCGAGGCGGGTCTCTCGATCACTTCGCCCGCGGCGATCTGGCTGATCAGCAGGTCGGGCAGCGCAAGAATGGAGCGGCGTTCTGTCATGGGGGGTTCCGGTGTAGCCATAGGGAGGATTTTAGCCTCTGGACACGGTGGGCTATAGTCGTGGCCTGATTCCCCTTCCGCTTCCAGGGACGTATTGATGCTCGATTTTTTCCAAATGGTGCTCCACATCGACCAGACCCTTGGCGTCTGGGTCCAGCAGTACGGCGTGTGGGTCTATCTGGTGCTGTTCCTGATCGTTTTCGCGGAAACCGGGCTGGTGGTGCTGCCCTTCCTGCCGGGAGACTCCCTGCTGTTCATCGCTGGCGCCTTCGGCGCCACGGGCAGCCTGGATCCGGTATTGCTGGGCGCGCTGCTGATCGTGGCCGCGATTACCGGCAACAGCGTGAACTACGCCATCGGCCGCTACCTCGGGCCGCGCGTGTTCTCGATGAACCTGCGCTTCCTGGATCGTGGGGCGCTGATGCGCACGCATGCGTTCTACGAGAAGCATGGCGGCAAGACCATCGTCATGTCGCGCTTCATTCCGGTGGTGCGCACGTTCGCGCCGTTCGTGGCCGGCGTGGCCGACATGCCGTTGTCGCGCTTCCAGATGTTCAACATCCTGGGCGCGCTGTTGTGGGTGGTGAGCCTGGTGGCGGCGGGCTATTTCTTCGGCAACATCCCGTTGGTGAGGGAACACCTGAACACCATCGTCCTGATCGGCCTGGCCGCGGCCATCGTGCCGGTGGTCGGCGCGGCCCTGTTCAAGCTGCTGCGCGCGCGCCGGGGCGGCTAGCGGCGCCGACGGACGCGCAGCCGCCACCGGAAACGGAAAAGGATGGGGTCAGAAGATCGCGGTGACGCTTAACTGGTAGGTCCTGCCAGGCGCGACACCCAGGGCGATATCACGCTGGTCCTGGTCCGAGGCCATCGTCATGCGCTTGTTGCTGGCGTACTCCCAATACTTGCGGTTGGTGAGGTTGTAGACGCCCATCGCCACCGTCAGGTGCTTCTTCACGTTGTAATAAGCCGCCAGATCGAGAATGCTGTATCCCGGAATGCGCATGTAATTCTTTTCGTATTTGCCGGAATACTCCTCGAACGTCAGGCTGCCATTGTTCGGGAAGTTCTGCCGGACGGGATCGACGGCTTGCTTGCCCTTGACGAAGGTGGCGGTAATGCTTGCGCCGTAGCGGTTTTCAGGGTCATCCCAGGCCAACGATGCAATGGCCTTGACGGGCAGCACGCTGTCCAGTTCCACCCAGCCATCACCCGAATACGATGATTTCGATTTGCCCTGGTTGTACCCCAGGGCGAAAGTGCTGCTCAGCCCATGGGCTGCGCCGAAGAGCGCGCCATAATCGATCCGGGTGACCACCTCGGCGCCATAAATATAGGCCTTGTCGCGGTTCTCGGCGATGGTGAGGCTGGAAATCGAGGCCGGCAACCTGGCAAGCAGGCTTTCCACGCCAGGTTTCGGCGCGCCTGTCTGGTAATCCCTCAAGGCGTACTTGCGGTTATAGATGAAGTTGTCGTAACGGTTGTAGAAGACACTGCCGCGCACCATGAGGCCACGGGCTGCCTTGCCAGCCACCCCGAGTTCAAACTGATTGCTGGTTTCGGACTTCAGATCGGAATTGCCGACCATGGCCGGCGAGGCGCGTCCAATCCTGGGATGCAGCCAGATTCCCGCTATCTGGCTGCTGGTGGGATACGAAACGCCGCGTTTGTATTGCAGGTAGGTGTGGAACTCCGGGTTGAAGGCATACATGACGGTCAGCGAAGGCAATAGCTTGCCGTCCGTAAACGTCTTGCCATGTATTTCGTTGATTTCCGCCAGCGTCAAAGCGCCCAGCGCGTTGTCGTCGGATGGCGCCTCGAAGCCCTGCGGATTGATCTTGTGCCACGAATATTTCAGTCCCGGCATCACCGAAAACGCGCCGATGGTGATGGTGTCGCTCAGCCACACATTCGTGTCATAGGTTCTGTTGTTGCCCTGTGGCTGCAAGGTGGGATAGTTCGCGCCGACTTGTTCAAACGGCCGGGAAAAATCCGTTATCGAGAAATTCACGCCGTAATTCAATGCCTGGGCGCCATAGTCCTTGGTGATTTCGCTTTGCAGGCCATACGTCTTGGTGTTCATGTGGGAGAAGGTCGAAACATTCTCCAAGGGGTTCTCCGTCTCCATGCCGGTCGACCTCCACCTGGATGAAGTGACGATATCCTGCGCTGACACCGTGTCGTCGCCAACGCGAGTGCGCTGATAGAAGACCTTGCTTTCCATCGTGTCTATCAGGGTGTTGTTTCGTGGCGTGAATACGTGCGCCAGGCTGATTGAGTCGCGTTGCGTGGAGTTCTTCTGCCCGTGTGAGCCCACGATGCTCTCGCGGGGGGCGCTGCTGTTCAGCTTTTTATACATGGGCGCGCTCTCCCTGCTGGATTTACGGTAGAAATCCAGCGTGCCTATGATCCGGCCGCTGCCGCCGGTGTCGATCACGCCGTTGATCAGCGCGGCATCGGAATGCCAGCGCATCGGATAAGTATCCAGATAGCCGCTGTTGTTCTGCGTTTGCCTGCCATCACGGCGGCTGTAGGCGAACAATGCCCGGGCGCTGTCATTGCCGAACGCGGTGGTTGCGCCGTTGTGCCAGGCATGATCGGAGGTGTCGAACTCGCCGGTGTATTCCAGGTAGCTGCGTTTACCGTCCGTGAGATAGGCGTCCGGTGATTTGCTGATGAATGACACGGAGCCGCCGACCACGTTCTTGACCGTATTCTGGCGCGCCGATCCGGAAGTGATGTTCACCTGGCCGTAAAGATAGGGGTCGATGTAGTCGCGGCCTATGCCAAAAGTATCTTCGCCGCTGGAGACCGCGTAACTGCGCCCGGTGGCGTCCGGCAAGGGAATGCCGTTGACATCCAGCGCCACCCGGTTGCCATCCAGGCCGCGAATGTTGTAGCTGCTGTAACCGCCGCGGTCAAAACCCGATTTGCCGTTGCGGGAACCATTATTCACGCCTGATGCGCTGATCAGCGGTTGGTAGCGCATGATGGTGCCAAAGTTGTTGCCACCCGTCCTTTTCAGCTCATCGGCGGAAATCGATTGCGTGGCGACATCTTCCGGCCTGATGGTTGCGCTAACAGTGATCGGCGAAAAAACCTTCAGCCCGTCACGAGCGTCTTGCCTGGCCTCGCCGGGCGTGGCCTCGTTCGGGATGGTCTGGCCATAAGAGGTTGTGGACAACAGGAGGGCTGCTGCCAGCGATATGTTGGTGCGTTTCATGTTCCAGAATCCCTGCATGATGAATACAGGATTGCGCTGGAACGCAACGCGGAGCGGATAACAGGCGGACGGCCATGGATCTTTCCAAAAGATGGCCGCTAATCTACCGGGGTCGCCTTTTGGCCTCTGTATGGATCCGTCTGAAAATCCAGAGACAAGTCTCGCACTCGCCGGCATATAGGATGGGATAACCCGGCGCTTGCGATAGCCGCATCGCATTCAAATCGAAGCCGGATCGTCCGAATGCATTGACGGCGCACCGCAAAAGAAAATGGCCATGCGCAGGCATGGCCATTCTCGTATCCGGCGATGTCTCAGCTGACGTCGCCCAACCGCGCCAGCGGCGGGTTGGCGGTGAAGTAGCGCTGGATGCCCGTCAACATGGCCTGCGCCAGTTTTTCCTGGTGCGCGGTGGTCTTGAGCAGCGCCTCTTCCTGCGGGTTGCTGATGAAGGCGGTCTCGACCAGCACCGACGGGATGTCGGGCGCCTTCAGCACCGCGAAGCCGGCCTGCTCGACGCTGTTCTTGTGCAACCGGTTGATCTTCTTGATCTCGTCCAGGAAGGCGTTGCCGACCTTGAGCGAGTCGTTGATCTGCGCGGTGGTGGACAGGTCCAGCAGCACCTTGGCCACCTGGCGGTCGTGGCTGCCGAGGTTGACGCCGCCGATCAGGTCGGCCGCGTTTTCCTTGTCGGCCATCCAGCGCGCCTGGGCGCTGCTGGCGCCGCGCTGCGACAGCGCGAATACCGAGGAACCGTTGGCCGAGGGCTTGATCCAGGCGTCGGCGTGGATCGACACGAACAGGTCGGCGTGCACCCGGCGCGCCTTCTGCACACGCACATGCAGCGGCACGAAGAAGTCATCGTCGCGCGTCAGGTAGGCGCGCATGTAGGGCTGGGCGTCGATCAGCGCCTTCAGGCGCCGCGCGATGCGCAGCACCACGTCTTTTTCACGCAGGCCGCTGCCGCCGATGGCGCCGGGGTCTTCGCCGCCGTGGCCGGGATCCAGCGCGATGGTCAGCATGCGTTGCTTGCCACGGCCGGCGGAGGCGGGCGGCGACTTCGGCACCGGCAGCGGCGCGGCCGGCTGCTGGCCGCGCACGCGCGGTGGCTCAGGCGGGTCGGCGCGGGTGGCCGGGTTGCGCTGGATGTCTTCGAGGATGCGCGCCAGCGGATCGTCGGCGTCGGGGCCGGTCTTGTTGAGGATGGCGACCAGCGGATCCTGCGCGACCTTGGGATACAGGTCCAGCACCAAACGGTACTGGTAGTCGGCCACCGGCTTGAGCGTGAACACCTGCGGCGCCACGGCCTGCTTCAGGTCGAACACCAGCCGCACCACGTTGGGCCGGTTCTGCGCTACGCGCAGGCTCTGGATGTAGGGATCGTCGGGGCGGACCTTGGACACCAGGTCGTTGAGCGCGGCGCTGAGGGTCAGTCCCTCGATATCGACCACCAGGCGGTGGGGATTTTCCAGGGTGAACTGTTCAGCCTTGAGCTCGCTGTCCAGCTCCAGCGTGACGCGGGTGTATTCGTCCGCCGGCCAGGTGCGCACGGCCAGGATGGTGGCGGCCTGCGCCAGCCGCGGCACCACCGGCAGGACGAGCAGGGTGGCAGCGACGCTGATCAGGCGACGTCGGGTGGCGCCTGCCGCGGGGAGGGCGCCGTGTCGGGCGGGGGGACAATCGCGTTCAACCATGTTTGTCCTCGAGCGGTGTGCGCGGTCAGCGTGACATCGCGTCCTTGGCCGGCGTACGACAGGGAAATCTGCAGGTCGGGAGGGGGCAAAAGGCCCTCGGCCCGTTCCGGCCATTCAATCAAAACGACCGCATCCTCACGCAGCAAATCCCGGAATCCGGCGTCCAGCCATTCGCGCGAATCACTAAATCTATAAAAATCAAGGTGATAGAAGTATAAGTTAGAAACTTTATAGGATTCAAGCAGCGCGTAGCTGGGACTCTTGATTCGGCCTGTGATGCCGCATTCCCGCAACAATGCCCTGGAGAAGGCCGTTTTTCCTGCCCCCAGGTCTCCCTGAAGATGGATACATGCGCCTGCCAGGCCGGTTTCGCGGCCGGAGACAAGCGGGGCGAGCTGTCGCGCCAGCGCCTCGGTGGCGGCTTCGTCGGGCAGGTGCAGGGTCAGGCTGCGAAGGGGAGCGGACATGGCGCGGGTCGCGGGGCGAGTGGTAAAAGGTCAGGATGGGAACACGGTTCGAACGCAATTATAGGAATTCGGGTTTCTGCTAATCTTATAAGTGATTGCTATTCTCAAATACGTCCGGCCAGGCGGGTTCCGCCGGCCGAGACGGACGCCGCCACGGAGCAGTAAGCGCCATGAAGACCCGCATCGAAAAAGACACTTTTGGCCCCATCGAAGTCCCCGAGGATCACCTCTGGGGCGCGCAGACGCAGCGTTCGCTGCATTTTTTCGCGATCTCCACCGAAAAGATGCCCGAGCCGCTGGTGATCGCGATGGCGCGCCTGAAGCGCGCGGCCGCCAAGGTCAACGCCGACCTGGGCGAACTCGATCCCAAGATCGCCGACGGCATCATCCGCGCCGCCGATGAAGTCATCGCGGGCAAGTGGCCCCACGAATTCCCGCTGTCCGTGTGGCAGACCGGCTCGGGCACGCAAAGCAACATGAACATGAACGAGGTGCTGGCCAACCGCGCCTCGGAACTGCTGGGTGGCGTGCGCGGCGAAGAACGCAAGGTGCACCCCAACGACCACGTCAACCGCGGCCAGTCGTCCAACGATACCTTCCCCACCGCCATGCACGTGGCCGCCGCCGTCCAGGTCGAGCACCATCTGCTGCCGGCGCTGAAGACCCTGCGCGCCACCTTCGCCACCAAGAGCGCCGAGTTCTACGACATCGTCAAGATCGGCCGCACCCACCTGCAGGACGCCACCCCGCTGACGCTGGGCCAGGAATTGTCCGGCTACGTCGCCCAGCTCGACCTGGCCGAACAGCAGATCCGCGCCACGCTGCCGGGCCTGCACCAGCTGGCCATCGGCGGCACCGCCGTCGGCACCGGCCTGAACGCGCACCCGCAGTTTTCCGCCAAGGTCTCGGCCGAGCTGGCCCACGCCACCGAAACCGCCTTCGTCTCCGCGCCCAACAAGTTCCAGGCCCTGGCCTCGCACGAAGCCCTGCTGTTCGCCCACGGCGCCCTCAAGTCGCTCGCCGCCGGCCTCATGAAGATCGCCAACGACGTGCGCTGGCTGTCCAGCGGTCCGCGTTCCGGCCTGGGCGAAATCAGCATCCCCGAAAATGAACCGGGCAGCTCCATCATGCCGGGCAAGGTCAACCCGACCCAGTGCGAAGCCATCACCATGCTGGCCGCCCAGGTCCTGGGCAACGACGTCGCCATCAACATCGGCGGCGCCAGCGGCAACTTCGAGCTGAACGTCTACAAGCCCCTGGTGATCCACAACTTCCTGCAGTCCGTGCGCCTCCTGACCGACGGCATGGCCAGCTTCGACAAGCACTGCGCCGCCGGCATCCAACCCAACCGCGAACGCATCGCCGAACTGGTCGACCGCTCGCTGATGCTGGTCACCGCCCTGAACCCCCACATCGGCTACGACAAGGCCGCCCAGATCGCCAAGAAGGCGCACAAGGAAGGCCTGTCGCTGAAGGAATCGGCCCTGGCCCTGGGCTACGTCACCGAAGCCCAATTCGCAGAATGGGTCGTGCCCGGCAGCATGACCAACGCCGGCAAGTAATCCCGCCGCAAAAAAAACGCCGCCCCGAGTGAACTGCCCCCCGAGAGTTGGACATGGATTCAACCTTCGGGGGGCAGTTCAGAGGGGCGGCTTTTATTTTCGCGCCGCGCTTGATGGCGCGGCCGCACCACGCGGCTGACCGCCCCCCTCTTCGCCCAGAGGATGTGGTCCCCCCCGTCGTTCCAATCTCTCATCACGCCGTACTGCGCGCGCCGCCATAGCGCGCCGTCCGCGCAGACGCGCAGCGCACACCCCCCCGACGCCCACAACCATGTATGCCAGGTCCAGCCGCCCGCGCGGCCGGACCTGGCGGGCAACGCAAATCCCCTCCCTGTCCCTCGGCCCAGCAGCGCGACATTTCTCACCCCCCGTAGCCCCTCGCGGCGGCGTTGGGCCGAGTGAGCAACCTCGATGCGCCCGAGGGAATCCGAAGGAGTCGCCGAAGGCGAGGACGAGGATGACAACGGGGCAGTCCGGAGCGAACGCTCCGGACCGCAATCGTGGGCGCTCACACGGCCCAACGCCGCCGCGAGGGGCGGCCTACGAAGAAAGCAACCGCCGCAAAAACCCCCAAGCCACGCAACCAAGGAAGCCCCTAAGCGCTCCCCGCCAACAACACCCAAGCAGGAATCGTCAAAGCAGAAAACAACGTCCCCAGGGAAATGAGCACAGCCACCATCCTCCCATCTCCCCCCATCCGCATCGCCAGCACATAAGCCGCCGAAGCCGTCGGCAACGCCGCAAACAGCAACAGCATGCGCGCCTCCAGCGGCGCCAGCCCCAGCAACCTGGCCACGCCCACCGCCACCAGCGGCAACGCCACCAGCTTCACTGCCAGCATCCACGCGATCAGTCCGCCATAGCCCTTGCCGCCTTCCCACGCCAGGCTGGCGCCCACGCACAGGATCCCCAGCGCGATCGCCGCCGCGCCCAGGCGCGCCAGCACCGTGTCCACCGGCCCCGGCAGATGCAGCCCCGCGAGATTGCACGCCAGGCCCGCCAGGGTCGACACCACCAGCGGATTGCGCGCCAGCTCGCGCAGCAGGTTGCCGCCGTTGTGGCGCGCCAGCCCGTACACCGCCGCGATGTTCGCCATCGGCACCGCGAAGCCGATGATCAGCGCCATCACTGTCTGCCCCTGCGTGCCGCCCAGGCTGGCGGATAGGGCCAGTCCGATATACGTGTTGAATCGATAGCCACACTGCGCCGACGAGGCCAGCCCCAGCGACGTCGGCTTGAGCACCAGCCCCGCCAGCCACGACAGCGCCACGCCCGAGACGATCACCGCCGCCGTGGCCTGCAACAGTATTGCGGCGTTGCCGGCGCTGATCGGCGTGCGCAGGATGGATTGGAACAGCAGGGCGGGGAACAGTACGAAGTACACCAGGCGCTCGGTGCCCGCGAAGAATTCACGTGAGAAATTGAGTTTGTGGCGCAGCGCCCAACCCAGCGCGACCAGCATGAAATCAGGGAAAACCAGCAGTGCGACCGACATGGGGATTGTGTTTTTTCGAGAGCGCCCGCCGGGGATCGGCACGCTATGCGACTGTAAGCATTTGCTGCTATTCTCCGTCATTCTGGCGGGCGCGTGTGCCACAAGCAACTCAATAAACAGCACGGCTTCCGGCCCTGCATACAAGCGATGCCCCGCCAACGCTAACTGCTGTCCCGTCCACAGACGGGGGCGCCACAAGACGGTCCGTTCACACTCGGGCTCGCACATTTGGAGGAAACACACCAATGATGAAAATTCGCTCCCTGGCTGTCGCCATCGCACTGGCCACCGGCACGATCGGCGCTTCGGCTGCGCATGCCGCCGACAAGTACCCCGACAAGCCGATCCGCGTCATCGTTCCGTTCGCGCCCGGCGGCTCCACCGACATCATCGCGCGCCTCGTGACGCAGCGCATGAGCCAGGAACTCGGCCAGCCCATGGTGGTCGAGAACAAGGGCGGCGCCGGTGGCGCCATCGGCGCGGCCGAAGCCGCGCGCGCGGCGCCGGATGGCTACACGCTGTCGATCGCCACCGTCTCCACCATGGCCGTCAATCCGGCGTGCCGTCCCAACGACCTGCCGTACGATCCGATCAAGGACTTCCAGCCGGTCACCAACTTCGCCAACACCGCCAACGTGGTCGCGGTGAATCCGAAGTTCCCGGCCAAGGACTTCAAGGGCTTCGTCGAAGAACTGAAGAAGAACCCGGGCAAGTATTCGTACGGCAGTTCGGGCACTTGCGGCGTGCTGCACCTGATGGGCGAATCGTTCAAGATGGCCACCGGCACCGACATCGTGCACGTGCCCTACAAGGGTTCGGGCCCGGCCGTGGCCGACGCCGTTGGCGGCCAGATCGAAATCATCTTCGACAACCTGCCGTCCTCCATGCCGCAGATCCAGGCGGGCAAGCTGAACGCCATGGCGATCGCCTGGCCGGAAGACATCGCCTCGCTCAAGGGCGTGCCGAACTTCAAGCAGGCCGGCTTCCCGGTGCTGAACCAGCCGGTCTGGTACGGCCTGCTGGCGCCCAAGGGCACGCCGATGGAAGTCGTGAACAAGCTGCGCGACGCCGCCGTGGTGGCCCTGAAGGACCCCAAGGTCATCAAGGCGCTGGACGATCAGGGCTCGGCCCCGTCGGGCAACACGCCGGAAGAGTTCGCCAAGGAAATCAAGGAACAGTACGACTGGGCGAAGGACGTCGTGAAGAAGCAGAACATCAAGCTGGATTGATGGCCTGAGGGCGCGGGCGCTTCGGCCCGCCGCCCGCCACCAGCCTGAAAAGGAGGCGCCCCGCGGGGCGCCTCTTGCTTTGTGGCGCGCGGGACCCGCGCCGGCGCGGTCAGCGTTCCAGCGCTGCCTGGCTTGCTTCGCAGGCCGCGCGCAATCGATCGATCAGGTCGCGATGCACCGCCGTCAGCGGATCCTGGCTGCGCGTCAGCACGCTGATTGGCACGCCCAGCGTGGGCGACAGGCGCCGCAGGCGCATGTCGGGTCGCAGCATGGCCTGGGCGGTGATGGCGTCGACGATGGCGTCACCCGCGCCGGCCTGCGCCAGCGCGCAGGCGACGTAGTGGGTCTGCACCCGGATCGCGGCGTGCGGGTCCACGCCCTGCGCGTCCAGCGCCATTTGGAGCAGGGCGCCGGCGGCGTCGCTGGCGTCCAGCAGGATCAGGCTGTCGCCGGCGATGTCGGCCAGCGCCAGCGGGCCGCCGCCGGGGCCGCGACCCAGGTGGACCAGTTCGGTCTGGCCCAGTTCGGTGCGCGTCAGGCCCGGCGTCTCGCCGGTGTCGAAGGTCACCGCCAGGTCCAGCTCGCGTGTCAGCATGCCGCGCACCAGCTCGCTGCTGTGATAGGTGTGGATGTCGAAGGTCAGGCCGGGTTGCGCATCGCGGCTGTCGCGCACCACGCCGGGCAGCAGGCCCAGGCCCAGCGCCGGGGCGCAGCCCAGCCGCAGGTGCGCATGGGGCCGGTCGCGCAGGCTGGCGGCCAGCCGGCGCACGCTGTCCAGGTCCTGGTTCAGGCGCGCCACTTCGGGCGTCAGGATGTCGGCCTCGCGCGTGGCCACCAGGCGGCCCTTGACCCGCTCGAACAGCTTGAAGCCCAGTTGCGACTCGGCGCTGGCCAGCAGCTTGCTGGCCGCGGGCTGAGTGATGTGCAGCGCCGCCGCGGCCTGGGTCAGGGAACCGGTGCGGCGGATCGCTTCGAAGATCTCGATGTGGCGCAGGCGCATGGAGCAAAGGAGGGTATCGGCGCAATCCCGCATTCTACGGCGCGGCGGCGCGCGTGCGACAGCGGCGCGGGTCTTGTCTATCATGGACATCCGAGCCGGGCGTCCGGCGTCATCCTGGAGCTTGTCCCATGCGCGTGCGCCGTTCCTCCGCCGCCCTCCTGCTCGCCGTCATGCTGGCCGCGACGCCGTCCGCCTGGGCGCGTTCGCCGGCGGCCACGGAGGACCGGAATCCCGAGGCCGCCACGGGCAGCCAGGCCCGCGAACTGGCGCGCGCCGCGCATTTCATGGTGGTCGCCGCCAACCCCCTGGCGACTGCCGCCGGCAACGAAATGCTCAAGCGCGGCGGCAGCGTGGTGGATGCCGCCATCGCCACGCAGCTGGTGCTGAACCTGGTCGAGCCGCAATCCTCCGGCATCGGCGGCGGCGCCTTCATGGTGGTGTATTCGGCCAAGGACCGCGCCATCGTCACCTACGACAGCCGCGAAACCGCGCCGGCCGCGGCGCGGCCCGATCGCTTCCTGGATGCCGAGGGCAAGCCGCTGCCGTTCGCGCAGGCGGTCAACAACGGCATGGCCGTGGGCGTGCCGGGCCTGCTGCGCGGCCTGGAGATGGCGCACAAGCGCCAGGGCAAGCTGCCGTGGGCCGACCTGTTCCAGCCCGCCATCCGGCTGGCCGAGCAGGGCTTCGCGGTGTCGCCGCGCCTGCACAAGCTGCTGGCGGGCAACAAGGAATTGCCGCGCCAGCCGGCCGCCGCGGCCTATTTCTATGCGCCGGACGGCAGCGCCTGGCCGGTCGGCCACGTGCTGAAGAATCCCGCCTTCGCCGCCACGCTGCGGGCCGTGGCGCAGGGCGGCGCGGACGCCTTCTACCAGGGCGATATCGCCCGCGACATCGTGGCCGCGGTGCATGCGCATCCCAAGCCGGGCGATCTGACGCTGGCCGACCTGGCGGGCTATCAGGCGCGGCAGCGCGAGCCGGTCTGCGGCGCCTATCGCGGCTACGAGCTGTGCGGCATGGGGCCGCCCAGCAGCGGCCCGATCGCGGTGCTGCAGATGCTGGGCGAACTGGAGCAATATCCGATCGGCGATTTCGCGCCCGGCAGCGTCGAGGCGGTGCACTACTTCGCCGAGGCCGGCCGGCTGGCCTTCGCCGACCGCGATTTCTACGTGGCCGACCCGGATTTCGTCCGCGTGCCGGTGCGTGCGATGCTGGATCCGACGTACCTGCGCGCCCGCGGGGCGCTGATCCGGCCCGACCGCAGCATGAAGGTGGCGCTGCCCGGCGACCCCGAAGGCAAGCTGCTGTCGCTGGGCCGGGACAACGCCCTGGAGCAACCCTCCACCAGTCATCTGGTGGCGGTGGACGCGGACGGCAATGCGTTGTCGATGACCACCACCATCGAGAACGAATTCGGCAGCAAGATCTTCGTGCGCGGCTTCCTGCTGAACAACGAGATGACGGATTTTTCGTCGTCGTTCAAGGATCCCGAAGGGCGGCTGGTGGCCAACCGCGTCGAACCCGGCAAGCGCCCGCGCAGCGCCATGGCGCCGATGATCGTGCTGCGCGACGGCAAGCCCTACCTGCTGGTGGGATCGCCGGGCGGCAGCGCCATCATCAACTACGTCGCCAAGACCATCGTGGCGGTGCTGGACTGGAAACTCGACATCCAGGCGGCGGCGGCCCTGCCGAACCTGGGCAGCCGCAACAAGGAGACCGAGCTGGAGAAGGGCACCGCGCTGGAAGCGCTGGCGCCGGCCCTCGAACGCATGGGGCATCCGGTGAAGATCACCGAGTTCCCCAGCGGTATCCACGGCATCGTGATCGATGCCGAAGGCTTGCAGGGCGGTGTCGATCCGCGCCGCGAGGGCCTGGCCCAAGGCGGTTGAAGCTTTTCATTGCGGGGCCTGCCGCCCGGCTTCCGAAACGCTGGCCGCCCGGCCCCGCGAGCGGCGGGGCCGGGCGCAACGGTTCATTCCAGCGCCGACGGATCCAGCCGCATCTTGTCCTCGCGGCTGCGCGCCAGGTAGGTCACGCCCCACATTGCCACGCCCAGCAACAGCAGCCAGCCCGCCACCTGGTACTGGATCAGGTCGCGCCCGGTCAGCGGCGTGACCAGGAACAGGCAGGCGGCCGCGCCCAGCCACGGCACGATGCGGTTGATGCGGAAATGCTCGTGCTTGACCTGGTCACGGCGCAGCACCAGCACCGCCACGTTGACGAAGGCGAACACGCCCAATAGCAGCAGCGCCGTGGTGCCGCCCAGGGCGCGGATGGCCTCGGAATCGGCCAGCGCCACCAGGATGATCAGGCCGAAGGCCAGCGCGGTGGTGAACAGGATGGCCGTCCACGGGGTCTGGTTGCGGCGATGCACGTGCGCCAGGAAGGCCGGCAGCACGCCCTGGCGCGACATGCCGTACAGCAGGCGGCTGGCCATCATCATGTTGATCAGGGCCGAGTTGGCCACGGCGAACATCGAGATCACCGGCATGATGTATTCCACCGGCAGGCCAGGCGCGGCGCGCTTGACCACCAGCACCAGCGGCGTGCTGCTGCTGGCCAGTTCGCCCACCGGCACCAGCGCCACCGCGCAGATCGACACCAGCACGTAGATCACCGCCGTCAGGCCCAATCCGGTCAGCATCACCTTGGGGAAGATGCGGCTGGGGTTGTGCGTTTCCTCGGCCATGTTGACGGAGTCCTCGAAGCCGACCATGGCGAAGAACGCCAGCGCCGTGGCCGAGGTGACGGCCAGGAACACGCTCTTGTCTTCCGGTGTGTCGAAAGCGATGACGCGCGAGAAATCGGCCTGGCCTTCCGACATGGCGTAGAAGCCCAGCAGAATGACCATCAGCAGGCCCGACAGTTCGATCAGCGTCAGGACCACATTGGCGCGCACGCTTTCGGACGCGCCGCGCAGGTTCACCAGCATCACCAGCGCCATGAAGCCCAGCGCGCCCATGGTGATCCACGCCTTGCTGGCCTCGATGCCGAAGGCCGCGAACAGGTTGGCCGCGAAAGCCTGCGACGCCGTCGCGGCCGAGGTCAGGCCCGAGCACATCACGGTGAAGCAGACGATGAAGGTCAGGAAATGCACGCCGAACGCCTTGTGCACGTAAAGCGCGGCGCCCGCCGCTTTCGGGTACTTGGTGACCAGTTCCAGGTACGACAGCGCGGTCAGCAGCGCCACGCCGAAGGCCACCAGGAACGGCAGCCAGGCCGCGCCGCCGACTTCCTTGGCGACCTGTCCGGTCAGGGCGTAGACGCCCGTGCCCAGGATGTCGCCGACGATGAAAAGCAGCAGCAGCTTGGGGCCCATCACCCGCTTGAGCGGGGCGTTCTGTTGCGGCTCGCCGCTGGAGGCGTTCGTGGCCATAGTCTTTCTCCTTGTTCTCGTTCGATGGGGGAGTCGCGCCAGGGCAACGTCGAGGGAGCGGGCATGCTGCGCGGATGTCGCCGCGCGTCGCTCCCCCGGAGCCCGCCGGGAGGGGCGGGCCGGTGTGATGGGGAAAAGTCTAAATCGGCCGCGCGCGCGGCAGTGCAACAGTCATGCAACGAATTGTCTGTGCATGCAAGACATGCAAGCGCGTGTAGGGAAAGGCGGCAATCCCGGGTGCGATTGCCGCTTGAGCGGGCATGAAAATGCCCGCGCGAGGCGGGCGGGAAGGCGCTCGGAGCGGGGGCGCTGCCCTGGTCGCTATGGCTGGGACGGCGCCAGGTCGGGCGGCAGGCGGCGCAGCGTGGCGGGCGTGCGCGACAGCTTGATCGGCGAACCGACGCCGCGGTAGTCGCCCTGTTCCAGCACCATGCCGCGATGCTTCGTGTGCGGATGGGCCAGCGCCTGGTCCACGGTCTGCACCGCCGCGGCTGGCACGCCGGCGCGCAGCAGGCGGTCCGCCAGCGCCGCGGCGTCGTGCTGCGCGAGCAGCGCGGACAGGTCGTCGCGCAGGGCCTGGCGGTGCGCCAGCCGGTCGGCGTTGGCGGCATAGCGCGGGTCCGTCGCCAGCGCCGGCGCCTCCAGCACCTGCGCCAGCTGCGCGAACTGACGGTTGTTGCCGACCGCCAGGAAGATCGGGCCGCTGGCCGTGGGCAGGGTTTCGTAGGGCGCGATGTTCGGATGCGCGTTGCCGCTGCGGCCCGGCGTCTTGCCGCTGTAGAAGTAATTGGGCGCGTGCGGATGCAGCAGCGACAGCGCGCAGTCGTACAGCGTGATGTCGAGGAACTGCCCCAGGCCGCTGCGCACGCGTTCGTTCAGCGCCAGCAGGATCGCCACTGCCGCGTTCAGGCCCGTCACCATGTCCACCACCGGCAGGCCGACGCGGGTGGCGTCGCCATCGGCCTCGCCGTTCACGCTCATCAGTCCGCACATGGCCTGCGCGCAGGCATCGTAGCCCGGCAGGCCGCCCAGCGGGCCGTCGGCGCCGAAGCCGCTGACGCGGCAGTGGATCAGTCTCGGGAAGCGTTCTTTCAAGGTGTCGTAGCCCAGCCCCCACTTCTCCAGCGTGCCCGGCTTGAAGTTCTCGACCAGCACGTCGGCGTCGGCCAGCAGGTGGCGCAGCAGTTCCTGTCCGGCCGCCTGCGACAGGTCCAGCGTCATGCCGCGCTTGTTGCGGTTGACGCCGACGAAGTACGACGCCGTATCCCCCAGGAACGGCGGGCCCCAGCCGCGCGTCTCGTCGCCGCCGGGCGGCTCGATCTTGAGCACATCGGCGCCGTGGTCGGCCAGGATCTGGGTGCAATAAGGACCGCCCAGCACGCGCGACAGGTCGATCACTTTGCAGCCGGCGAGGGCGCGGGCGTCGGGAAGCTTGGGAGCCATGGAGCCTCTGCGGTCAGTCGATGGAAACGTTGGCGCTCTTGATGAGGGTGCGCCACTTGGGCACTTCGGTCGTGATGAAGCGGGACAGTCCCTGCGGCGTCTGGTCCTGGGCGCGCACGATGCCCTGGCTGCGCAGGGTCTGTTCGATCGCGGGGTCCGACAGCGCGGCCTGGAATGCCTGGTTCAGTTTGGCCACGGTCTCGGGCGGCGTGGCCTTGGGCGCGACGATGCCGAAGAACACGCTGACGTCATAGCCCGACAGGCCCTGTTCGGACAGCGTCGGCAGGTCGGGAAGCGCGTCCGAGCGTTGCGCGCTGGCCAGGCCGATGGCGCGCAGCTTGCCCGCCTTGATGTACGGCAGCGCGGTCAGGATGTCGGTGAACGACATCGACACCTGGCCGCCCAGCAGGTCGTTGAGCGCCGGCCCGGTGCCCTTGTACGGGATGTGCATGATGCGGGTGCCGGCCATCTGGTTGAACAGGATGCCGGCCAGGTGCGAGGACGCGCCGTTGCCGGACGAGGCATAGCTGAGCTTGTCCGGGTTCTTTTTGGCGTAGGCGATCAGTTCCTGCGCGTTGTTGGCGGGCACCGACGGGTTCACCACCAGGATGTTGGGCAAGTGGCCGATGCGGATGATGGGCGCGAAGCTGGTCTCGGGGTTGTAGCCCTGGTTCTTGTACAGGCTGACGTTGATGGCCAGCGGTCCCGAGGTGCCGAACAGGATGGTGTAGCCGTCCGGCTTGGCGGCGGCCACGTATTCGGAACCGATGTTGCCGCCGGCGCCGGCGCGGTTCTCGACGATGACGGTCTGGCCCAGCGGCTGCTTGAGCTTTTCGGCCAGGCGGCGCGCCAGCGCGTCGGTCGGGCCGCCGGGCGGGAACGGCACCACCAGCGTGACGGGGCGCGACGGATAGGCGTCGGCCGCCAGCGCGGGAGGGACGGCGGCGATGGCGGCGGCCGCCAGCAGCAGCAGGGGGGTGAACAGGCGTTTCATGGTTGTCTCCAGTGGGGGCGCGCCGGCTGTGCCGCCGGCGTCGGGGGCGCCAGGCTACAGCGCGTGTTGCAGGATGCCGCGGCAGGCGGCGCTTTCGTCGGGGGGAATGGCGTAGGGATCGCGCGGCGCCAGGCGGTGCTGCAGCACCTGGTCGGCCAGCAGCGCGCGGCTGGCCAGGCCCTCGCCAGCGGCTTCCCAGCGCAGCGCCGCCATCGACACCGCGTGGTACAGCAGCGAGGCGGCCTGGCGCGCCAGTTCGGCGTGGTCGCCCTGCGCGGCATGTTCGGCCAGCGCATAGGTCCGCTCCAGCGCATCGGCCTGGGTGGCGGCGAGCGCGGGCGGGCAGGGCAGGCCGTCGGCCAGCAACTGGTCGATATGGCGGCGCAGCGCGGGCAGCGAGCTTTCCTTCTTGATGGCTCGCAGCACGTCCAGCGCCACGATGTTGCTGGTGCCTTCCCAGATCGAGCCCAGGTGCGCGTCGCGCACCAGGCGCGGCTCGGTCCATTCCTCGATGTAGCCGCAGCCGCCGCGCACTTCCATGGCGTCGCCGGTGACCTTGCGCGCATCGCGGCAGGCGCGGAACTTGATCAGCGGCGTCAGGATGCGCGCCAGCGCCGGGTCGCCCTGGCCCTGGTCGGCGTCCGCCAGGGCGCGGGCGGTCTGGAACATGACGCTGCGGGCCTGTTCGGCCCATACCGTCATCTTCACCAGCTGGCGCTGCATCAGCGGCATGTCGATCAGGCGTTTGCCGAACGCGCGGCGGTGCTGCGAGACGTAGGTGGCCTCGGTGACGGCGCGGCGCATCAGGCCGGCCGCCCGCATGCCGTTGGACAGGCGCGAGTTGTTGATCATGTCGGCCATGTGCTTGAAGCCCTTGCCGCGCTCGCCCACCAGCCACGCCACCGCGCCTTCCAGCCGGATTTCGCCGCTGGCCATGGAGCGGGTGCCGAGCTTGTCCTTCAGGCGCAGGATGCGGTAGTGGTTGTGCGTGCCGTCGGCCAGGTCGCGCGGCAGCAGGAACAGCGACACGCCCTTCAGGCCGGGCTCGCTTTCGCTGCGCGCCAGCACCATGGCGAAGCCGGCATCGGGATTGGAGCAGAACCACTTGTCGCCGTGGATGCGCCAGCTGCCGTCGTCCTGGCGCGTGGCCGTGACCTCGGTGGCGCTGACGTCCGAGCCGGCGCCCTGTTCGGTCATGAACATGGCGCCCTGGCGCAGGGCGTCGAAGTCCTGGCTGGTGACCTGCGGCAGCACCCGCTCGACCAGCGCCGGGTCGCCGAACTTGCGCAGCGTGCGCGCCAGCGAGTCGGTCATGCTGACCGGGCAGCACAGGCCGAACTCGGCCTGCACGAACAGATGGCTGAGCGCGTACTTGGCGGCGGCCGGCATCGGTTCGGGCCAACCCAGCACGCCGCCGCGATGCGACAGCGCCGCCAGGCCGAATTCGCTGTAGGCCAGGCGCTCCAGCTCGATATAGGCCGGATGCTTGTCGATGCGCGACTCGTCGGCGCCGGCGCGGCTGCGCACCGACAGGGTGGGGGGATGCTTGTCGGCGGTGGCCGCCAGCTCGTCCATCAGGCCGCCGGCCAGTCCGCCCAGGCGGTCCAGGTGCGGCAGCAGGTGCGCGTGCAGCGCGGCCGGCAGGTAGCGTCGGGCCAGCGGCGCGGCGTACGGATCGGCGCGGAACAGGTTCAGGCCGCGCGCGTCCGGGACGGGCGTGGCGGCGTGGGCGGGGGCGACGGGGGGCTGGGCGGGGGTATCCATGGCGGCATCCTGCGCAAAAGGGGAGTTTCCGGCATGGTGCGATGATGGATTAATCTATACAAATACCGTTTTGGTGTAGACCTATCCAATAAAAATATGGATCTCGGGCGCCGCCGGCAGGCGCGCCCCGGGAGGAGACCGATGGACCTGGATCCGCGCTTGCTGCGCTATTTCATCGCCGTGGCCGAAGAGCGCCATTTCAGCCGCGCCGCCGCGCGCCTGCACATTTCCCAGCCGCCCTTGAGCTACGCCATCCGCCAGCTCGAGGACAACGTCGGCGCGCGCCTGCTGGCGCGCACCAGCCGCCACGTCGAACTGACCGCCGCCGGCCAGGTGCTGTACCGCGAGGCCCTGACGCTGCTGCGCCAGGCCGAGGACGTGCGCATGCTGGTGCAGCGGGTCGACGCCGGCCTGCGCGGCCGGCTGCGCATCGGCTTCGTGGGCTCGATGCTGTACCGCGGCCTGCCGGCGCTGCTGGCGTCGATGCGGGCCGAACTGCCGGACGTGGAACACGTGCTGACCGAATTGAATTCGCACGACCAGATCGAGGCGGTGCGGCGCGGCGAGCAGGACCTGGGCTTCATCCACGCCAACCCGGTGCCGGCCGGCGTGGCGGCGCGCGACCTGCTGGCCGAACCTTTCGTGGTGTGCCTGCCGCAAAGCCATGCGCTGGCCGGGCGG
This sequence comes from Achromobacter ruhlandii, assembly GCF_902859695.1. Taxonomy (GTDB): domain Bacteria; phylum Pseudomonadota; class Gammaproteobacteria; order Burkholderiales; family Burkholderiaceae_B; genus Achromobacter; species Achromobacter ruhlandii. Next base: position 309,486 of record NZ_CADIJL010000004.1, on the reverse strand, counting down.
CGTTCGCTGGCGTTGGCGGACCTGGCCGGCGACGATTTCGTGTTCTTCGCCCGCGCCGCTTCGCCCAGCTATTACGAGACCGTGCTGTCGCTGTGCGTGGCGGCGGGCTTCATGCCCGTGGTCCGGCACGAGGTGCGCCACTGGCTCAGCGTGGCCTCGCTGGTGTCGCAGGGGCTGGGCGTGTCGATCGTGCCGTCGTGCCTGTCGCGCAGCGGCCTGGCGGGCACCCGGTTCATCGCGTTCGAGCACGAGGCGCGCTCGGTCAGCCAGGTGATCTGGCCGGACGAGGATCGTTCGCCGCTGCAGGAAAAGGCGCTGGCGCTGGTCGAGCGCCAGTTTCCCGCGGCCGAGGCGGGTCAAGCAAAACGCCGGCACGGTGGCCGGCGTTCATGAGGCGGGCGGGGCCCCGCCAAGGAATGCGGGCGCCGGTGCCGTGCTAGCGGAACACCACGGTCTTGTTGCGGTTCAGCAGGATGCGGTGCTCGACGTGGCTGCGCACGGCGCGCGACAGCACCAGCGACTCGATGTCGCTGCCGACCTGGGTCAGGTCCTGCGCCGTCATGGTGTGGTCGACGCGCTCGATGTCCTGGTCGATGATCGGGCCTTCGTCCAGGTCCGAGGTGACGAAGTGGGCGGTGGCGCCGATGATCTTGACGCCGCGCGCATGCGCCTGGTGGTATGGGCGGGCGCCCTTGAAGCTGGGCAGGAAGCTGTGGTGGATGTTGATGGCGCGGCCATTGAGCGCGCGGCACATGTCGGCCGACAGAATCTGCATGTAGCGCGCCAGCACCACCAGGTCGATCTCGTAGCGGTCCACCAGCGCCAGCACCTGTTGCTCCTGTTCCGCCTTGGTGTCGGGCGTGACCGGCAGGTGGTGGAACGGGATGCCGTAGGACGCCGCCAGGCTGGCGTAGTCGTTGTGGTTCGAGACGATGGCCGCCACTTCGGCATGCAGCTGGCCGCTGTGCACGCGGAACAGCAGGTCGTTCAGGCAGTGGCCCTGCTTGCTGACCATGATCAGCAGGCGTTCCTTGCGGCGCGCGTCATGCAGCTGCAAATCCATGTCGTACTCGGCCGCCATCTCGTCCAGCCGGGCGCGCAGCGCGTCCGGGGCCGCGCCGGCCGGCAGGTCGAAGTGCACCCGCAGGAAAAAGCGGCCGGTTTCCTCGTCACCGAACTGCTGCGAATCGAGGATGTTGCAACCCGATTCGAACAACAGGCCGCTGACGCGGAAGACGATGCCGGTGCGGTCGGGGCAGGACAGGGTCAGGATGTAGTCGTTGTGCTGCATGATTCAGTGGGAAGAATGAGAAGAAGCGTCGTCCGCCAGCCGCGCCAGGGTTTCCTCGGCCAGCGCCAGGCTGGAGGTCAGCCCGGGCGATTCTATGCCAAACAGGTTCACCAGGCCGGGCACGCCATGGGCGGCCGGGCCGGCGATGACGAAATCGGCGGCCGGCTCGTGCGGTCCGGAGATCTTGGGGCGGATGCCGGTATAGCCCGGCGCCAGGGCGTCGTCCGGCAGGGCCGGCCAGTAGCTGCGCACGGCGGCGTAGAAGACCTCGGCGCGGGCCGGGTCGATGGTGTAGTCCTCGGTGCCGACCCATTCGGTGTCGGGGCCGAACTTGGCCTGGCCGCCCATGTCGAGCGTCAGGTGCACGCCCAGGCCGGCGTGTTGCGGCACGGGGTAGATCAGGCGCGAGAACGGCGCGCGGCCGGACAGCGTGAAATAGCTGCCCTTGCACAGGTAATCGGTGGGGATGGTGGCGGCCGGCACGCCCTCGATGCGGCGCGCCAGCGCCGGCGCCTGCAGGCCGGCCGAATTGATCAGCACGTTGCAGCTCAGGCTCATGGCGTCATCGCCGCCGAACTGCAGATCGAAGCCGCCTTCGGGGCGCACCCGGCCGGACACCAGCGGGGTGTGGAACACGCACTGGGCGCCGGCGTTCTCGGCATCGCCCTGGTAGGCCAGCATCAACGCGTGGCTGTCGACGATTCCGGTGGACGGCGACACCAGCGCCGCCGTGCAGCGCAGCGCCGGTTCCAGCCGCATGGCGTCTTCGCCGGAAATGAACTGCAGATCGTCCACGCCGTTGGCGCGGGCGCGCTGCGCGATGCCTTCGAGCTGGGCGGCCTGCTCGGTGCTGGTGGCCACGATCAGCTTGCCCAGCCGCTTGTGCGGAATGCCGCGCTCGGCGCAATAGGCGTACAGCAGATGCTTGCCGCGCACGCACAGGCGGGCCTTGAGGCTGCCCGCCGGGTAATAGATGCCGGCGTGGATGACTTCGGAATTGCGCGAGCTGGTGCCGGTGCCGATCGCCTCGGTGGCCTCGGCCACCAGCACCTCGCGGCCCGACTGGGCCAGGGCGCGGGCGATGGCCAGGCCGACCACGCCCGCGCCGATGACGACGCAATCGATGTCGGCGCTCATGGCTTTCCGCCTTCCGCGCGGGCGCCGGCGGGCGTCAGGTCGAAACCGCCCGCGTGGAAGACCAGCGGCGGTTCGCCGCTATGGCCGCAACGTTCGACTTCTCCCACCATGATGACGTGATCCCCCTCGACATAGCGGCTGCGGTTGTGGCATTCGAACCAGGCGGCGCAATGGCCGTCCAGCATCGGCGTGCCGCCCGGCGCGTGGTGCACGGTCAGGCCGGCATAACGGTCCGGCGTCTTGCCGGTGGCGAAGCGCCGCGCCAGCGCGATCTGGTCGGCGCTCAATACATTGACCACGTAGCGCTGGCACTGCTCGAAGGCGGCCAGCGACGAGGAGTTGCGCGACAGGCTCCACAGCACCAGCGGCGGGTTCAGGGACACCGAATTGAACGAGCTGACCGTCAGGCCGATGGGGGCGCCATCGAGGTCGGCGGTGGTCACGACCGTGACGCCGGTGGCGTAGCGGCCGAGCGCGGTGCGGAAGAAGGCAGCGTCGAAATCAGGGGAGGAGGCAGGCATGCAATTGAGAAATGGGGCGGGCGCCGGGGACGGCGCCCGGCGGCGTCAGGGCGACAGGCGCTCGATCTTCCAGCCCTGGCCGTCGGCGACGTAGCGCAGGCGGTCGTGCAGGCGCGAGGGCCGGCCTTGCCAGAATTCCATCGAGGTGGGCTTGAGGCGGTAGCCGCCCCAGTGCGGCGGGCGCGGCGGCTGGTCGCCGTAGCGGGCGCGGAATTCCTGCTCGCGGGCTTCGAGTTCGGCGCGGGTGATGGGCTGGCTCTGGCGCGAGGCCCAGGCGCCGATGCGCGAACCGGCCGGGCGGCTGTGGTAGTAGGCGTCCGATTCCTCGGCCGGCACTTTTTCCACCACGCCCTCGATGCGCACCTGGCGCTCGAGCGGCTGCCAGAAGAACAGCAGGCAGGCGCGCGGCTCGGCCAGCAGGTCGGCGCCCTTGCGCGACTCGTAGTTGGTGAAGAACGTGAAGCCGTGTTCGTCGAAACCCTTGATCAGGACGATGCGGGCGCTGGGCTGGCCGGCGGCGTCGACGGTGGCCAGGGTCATGGCGTTGGGCTCGGGCACCTTGGCGGCCAGGGCCTCGTCGAACCAGCGGGTGAACTGCTCGAACGGGGACGCGGCGGCCTCGCTTTCCAGCAGCACGTTCTTTTCGTAGCTTTGACGCAGATCGGAGACAGACATGGGACGTTTGATTCAGCGTTGATAACAAGCAGTTTATACCGCCGAAGAAACGCTCCCCTCATTGACCCCGCGCAGGGTCCGGGCAAGTTTTTGCGCCGCGAGGGCCTCCGGCGCCTTTCGGCCAGGCCGGGCGGCCCCGCGCCGGGCTCGCTTCAGGCGCCCTCGGGCAGGGTGTGGCTGTCCTGTTCCAGGCGCCGGGCGATGGCGTCCAGGCGGGCGTCGTGGATGCCGGCGGCGCGCAGGGCCTGGGCGGTCTGCACCACGTAGTCGGTGCAGGGACCGTAGCGGCCGGCGGCCCGCCGCACGATGGCCAGCAGTTCGGCTTCGGGCAGCGCGCGGATGTAGGCCGGGTTGTCGCGGTTCATGATGAAGACCAGGGCGCGGACCGGGCCGGCCTCGGTGCTGCAATTGATCCAGCGGGGCAGGTAGGCGCCGGTGGACATTTCCCGGTCCCACAGGGCGGGGAAATAGGTCGGCACCTGGCGGCCGGCCAGGCGGTAGACCACGCCGCGGCAGGAGCCGCCGCGATCCAGGCCGAACACCAGCCCGGGGCATTCCGGCGTGCCGCGGTTGACCCGCGACCACAGGCACAGCGCGCGGTGGTGGCCGCGCAGGGTGGCCAGGCGGCGCTCTTCGAAATCGAAGTCGGGGCGCCAGATCAGTGATCCGTACCCATATACCCAGACGTCCTCGCCGTCGCGCCAATGGCGCAAGGCATCCTGCAACGATGCCTGCCGTTCTTCAGGGGTCCAGAGGCGGAAAGGCAGGCTGGCGCCGGCCACGGGAGGGGAGGACTGCATGTTCACGACTACGGTTTCCGGTCAGGCTCGAGCGGGAGGTTGCGATTGGCCCAGCCCCCAGCCATCAGGGCCACGGAATACGCCCAGAACAGGGGAGCGACGCCAATGACCGCACCCAGCGCGCCGAAGGTCAGCGGCAGGGACACCTGGGAACCGTTGATCAGCGCCATCCGCAGCCCCACGGCCTCAGCGGCGCGGCCCGGCGGCGAATGCTGGTGCAGTAGTGAAAGCATACTCGGTTGGCAGCATCCCAGCGCAAGCCCCAGGATGAAGGACAGCACGATCAGGACGCCAACGTCGGTGAACAGCGGGTAAAGCATGAAGTCGATGGCGGCGGTGGCCATCGCCACCCGCACCAGCGTCCAGGAACGCACCCGGCGCTGGATCAGGGGCAGAACCAGGCGGATGATGAACGTTGCCGCCGCGAAGGAGGCAAGAATGACGCCGATGGTGGTGGCGGACAGGCCGATGGCGACGCCGAAGATGGGCACCACGAACAGGTGGGTGTCCCAGGCCCCGGACAGGATGGTGTTGACCATCAGGATGCGGCGCAGCGCGGGCACCGCCAGCAGCTCGGTCACGCGGCGGCGCTGCGCTTCCTTGGCGCCGGCCAGTTGCGAATCCACCGCCTTCAATTGGTGCCGCAGCGCGTACAGGCCGGCGGCCGACAGCAGCGGGCCCAGCGTCAGCAGGCCGAAGGCCAGCCGGGTGCCGAGATGGTCGATCGCCAGTCCGGCGATCAGCGGACCCGAGAAACCCGAACCGGCCAGCGCCAGCGACATCAGCGAGAAATTGCGCAGGCGCTGGGTTGGCTCGGCATGGCCCAGCAGGTCTTGCGTGGCCACCTGGTGCAGCATGAAGCCGATACCGATGCAACAGGACGCCACCAGCAGCGCGAACTGGGTCTGCGACAGGAACGGCAGCGCCGTGCCCACCGCCACCAGCGTGGTGCCGATGACCAGCGGCCGGACGATGCCGACCCGGTCCACCCAGCGGCCGGCGCGCACCGAGAACAGCATGGGCAGCACCGCGAACACGGCCACCAGGGTGCCGACCTTGAAGGTCGACAGGCCCATCTGCAGCGCCGTCAGGGACACGGTGATGCGCCCTCCGGTCAGCGCCACGTGGTTCAGCATGGCCAGCACGCACAACAGCGCCGCCCCGGAAAATTCCGGGGCGGCGCTGTTTGAAGAGGGGGAGGGGGGCGGATTGGACACGGATACGGCTTAACTGCATTCATTCTGTCCCTATCGTCGCCCTATGTCGAGGCGTGGTTTTTTTGCGCCGCCGCATTCCGCGATCGCCAGTGGCGACAAGATAGGCGCCACCTATGGCCCATCTGGGATAGGGATGCGGCAAGATGGCACCATGTTGGCGGCACGGTTCCGTAGAATGGAAACGCTAATGCGCCGCAACAGATGTATCGTTCGTGCAACGGAACAATTTTGCCCGCCCAGGACCCAATGCCGGGGCCTTTACCGTTTTTCACCCTTTCGCCACAGATTGGCCATGCTTTGACGCGGCCCCCCGTTTAGGATGAGCGGGCAGTATGGGTACGCACAGCCGGCCCGATCCGTATCGAGTTATTCGAGTGGTGGACGATGCCTCCGCCGCCTCCTCCGAACTGGTTCAATGAAAAAGCCTCGTAGCAAAGTCCAGCGTTACGTCCTGATCGCCGTCTTTCTCCTGATCATCGCCTTTGGCGTCCGCGCCGCCTTCTTCTCGTCGCCGCCGCCGCCCACTTTCGCCGTGGCCGAGGTCGTCCGCGGCAATCTCGAAGACAGTGTGCTGGCCAGCGGCACGATGGATGCCATCGAGCGTGTCAGCGTCGGCGCGCAAGCCACCGGCCAGTTGAAGTCGCTCAAGGTGGCGCTGGGCGATCGGGTGACCCGAGGCCAGTTGGTCGCCGAGATCGACGACCTGACCCAGCAGAATGAATTGCGTAATACACAGGCCGCGCTGCAGACGCGCCGCGCCGAGCGCGCCGCCAAGGTCGCCACCCTGAAGCAGGCCGAGCTGGCTTTCCGCCGCCAGCGCCAGATGCTGGCGGCCGACGCCAGTTCGCGCGAGGCGTATGAATCGGCCGAGGCCACGCTGAGCGTGACGCGGGCGGAGATCGCCGCGCTCGACGCCCAGATCGTCCAGGCCGAGATCGAGGTCGACAAGGCCAAGGTCAACCTGGGCTACACCCGCATCGTGTCGCCCATCGACGGCGTGGTGGTGGCGGTGGTCACCAAGGAAGGCCAGACCGTCAACGCGATCCAGAGCGCGCCCACCATCATCAAGGTGGCCCAGGTGGCCACCATGACCATCAAGGCGCAGATCTCGGAAGCCGACGTGACCCGCGTCAAGCCGGGCCTGCCCGTCTATTTCACCATCCTGGGCGAGCCAGACCAGCGTTACCACGCCACGCTGCGCGCGGTGGAGCCGGCGCCGGATTCGATCCAGAAGGACGATGCCACCGCATCGCTGACCTCTTCCAGCTCCACCTCCACCAGTGCGGCGGTCTATTACAACGGGCTGTTCGACGTGCCCAACCCCGACGAGAAGCTGCGCATCTCCATGACCGCGCAGGTTTCCATCGTGCTGGGCGAGGCCCGCGACGCCGTGGTGGTGCCGGCCTCGGCCCTGGGCAAGCGCGGCGAGGACGGGCGCTACGAGGTGCGGGTGGTCGGCAAGAACAACCAGACCGAGACCCGCCAGGTCAGGATCGGCATGAATAACAACGTGCAGGCGCAGGTGCTGGAAGGCCTGGAGGTGGGCGAGCGCGTGGTGTCGGCCGACGCCGCGCCGGTGGCCGCCGCGGCGGGACGCTGACATGGCCGAACCGTTGATTTCGCTGTCCGGGGTCCGGCGCGAATTCCCCGCGGGCGAGCAGACCATCGCCGTCCTCAAGGACATCAACCTGACCATCGAGGCCGGGGAGATGGTGGCCATCGTCGGCGCGTCGGGCTCGGGCAAGTCGACCCTGATGAATATCCTGGGCTGCCTGGACCGCGCCACCAGCGGCGACTACCGTGTCAGCGGCCGCAGCACGGGCGAACTGGATCCGGACGAACTGGCCGAATTGCGCCGCGAGCATTTCGGCTTCATCTTCCAGCGCTATCACCTGCTGTCCGACCTGACGGCGCAGGGCAACGTCGAGGTGCCGGCCGTCTACGCCGGCAAGCGCCGCGAGGCCCGGCTGGAACGCGCCGCCGACCTGCTCGAGCGCCTGGGGCTGGGCGAACGCACCGGCCACCGCCCGGGCCAGTTGTCCGGCGGTCAGCAGCAGCGCGTGAGCATCGCCCGCGCGCTGATGAATGGCGGCGACATCATCCTGGCCGACGAGCCCACCGGCGCGCTGGACACGCACACCGGCCAGGAAGTGCTGCGCATCCTGGAGGAACTGAACGCCGCCGGCCACACCATCATCCTGGTCACCCACGACATGAACGTGGCGCGGCACGCGCAGCGCATCATCGAGATCAGCGACGGCGAGATCGTCTCGGACCGACGCAACCCCGACGCGCCGCGCATCGAGGTCAAGCGCGAGGAGGAGGCGGCGCCGCTGCCGCCGCGGCCGGCCTGGCAGGCCTACCTGGACCGCTGCGGCGAAGCGCTGCGCATGGCGCTGCTGGCCATGAACGCGCACCGCCTGCGCACCTCGCTGACCATGCTGGGCATCATCATCGGCATCGCCGCGGTGGTGTCGGTGGTGGCGCTGGGCGAGGGTTCGCGCCAGAAGATCCTGGAAGACATCAGCGAGATCGGCACCAATACCGTCGAAGTCTTCCCGGGCAAGGACTTCGGCGACGAAAAGGCCCTGACCATCCGCACCCTGGTGCCGGCCGATGCCGAGGCCCTGTCACGCGAGTCCTACGTGGACAGCGTCACGCCCGAGGTCTCCACCAGCAACACGCTGCGCTATCGCAACGTGGCGGTGAATGGCTCGATCCAGGGCGTGGGCGAGCAGTATTTCCGGGTGCGCGCCGTCAAGCTGGCGCAGGGCAAGTTCTTCGACGCCACCAGCGTGGCGCGGCGCGCCCAGGAAGTGGTGATCGACGAGAGCACCCGCAAGACCCTGTTCGGCTCGCACACCGACCCGATCGGCCAGATCGTGTTCCTGGGGGCGATGCCGGCGCGGGTGATCGGCGTCACCAAGAAGAACGACACCGTGTTCGGCAACAACGAGACCCTGAACGTGTGGATTCCCTACACCACGGCGCTGTCGCGCGTGCTGGGGCAGCAGCATCTCAAAAGCATCACCGTGCGCGTCAACGACGCCGCGCCGCCGGCGGCGGCCGAGCAGGCCATCACCAAGGTGCTGCTGCGGCGCCACGTGGTGAAGGATTTCTTCGTGTTCAACACCGACGCGATCCGCAAGACTATCGAGCGCACCACGGCCACCATGACGCTGCTGGTGTCGCTGATCGCGCTGATCTCGCTGATGGTCGGCGGCATCGGCGTCATGAACATCATGCTGGTGTCGGTCACCGAGCGCACCCGCGAGATCGGCGTGCGCATGGCGGTGGGCGCGCGTCGCAGCGACATCATGCAGCAGTTCCTGATCGAAGCCGTGCTCGTCTGCCTGATTGGCGGCGCCGTGGGCATCGCGCTGTCGCTGGGCCTGGGCGTGCTGGTCTCGAAAGCGACCGGCGGGTCCTTCCGCATGATCTATTCCACCGCGTCGATGGTGGCGGCATTCACCTGCTCGACGCTGATTGGTGTGCTGTTTGGTTATCTCCCGGCGCGCAACGCGGCGCGCCTGGATCCCGTCGAGGCCCTGGCCCGGGAATGAGAACGATGAAAGTTGTTTCCCTGATCCGCAAACCCGCCGCCCTGGCTCTGGTGCTGGCCCTGGCCGGCTGCGGCGGCCTGCTCAAGAGCGAATACGAAACGCCGCGGACGCAGTCGCCGGCCGCCTGGCGCCACGGCGCGGGCGCCGACGCGCCCGCCAACGCGCTGGCCGCTGGCGGCGCCTGGTGGCGCAATTTCAACGACCCGGTGCTGGACGGCCTGGTCGATGGCGTGCTGGCGCGCAACAACGACCTGGCCGCCGCCGCCATCCGCGTGCGCCGCGCGCAATTGCAGGCCGGGCTGGCGCAGGACCAGCTGATCCCGCAACTGTCCGGCACCGGCAACGTGACGCGCGCGCGCAACCTGCGCGGCGAACGCGAAATCACGCGCACTAACAGCGCCGAATTGTCGATCGGCTACGAGGTCGACCTGTGGGGCAAGCTGTCGCGCCAGCTCGACGCCGCCGAGTGGGAGGCGTTGGCCAGCGAGCAGGACCGCCAGAGCTCGGCGTTGACCCTGGTGGGCACCACGGCCACGCTGTATTGGCAGACCGCCTTCATCAACCAGCGCATCGCCAGCAGCCTGGAGAGCATCGCCTACGCCCGCAAGACGCAGGAATTGGTGCGTGCGCAATATGCCGCCGGCGGCGCCTCGGCGCTGGAAGTGGCCGAGGCCGAACAGACCGTGGCCAGCCAGCAGGCGGCGCACGCGCTGCTGGTGCAGCAACGGGTGGAATACGTGAACGCGCTGGCGATCCTGTTCGACGGCCCGCCCGACCGCACCATGGCCGACCCGCAACGCCTGCCGCAGTACCCGCTGCCGCAGGCGCGCGAAGGCGTGCCGGCCGAACTGCTGGGCCGCCGTCCGGACCTGCGCGCCGCCGAACTGCGCCTGCGGGAGTCGTTGTCCAACATCGACGCGGCCCGCGCCAGTTTCTATCCGACCCTGAACCTGACCGGCGCGCTGGGCAGCTCCAGCCCGACGCTGTCGAATGTGCTGCAGAACCCCGTGGGCACGCTGACGGGAGCGCTGACGCTGCCGTTCCTGCAGTTCAACCGCCTGAACCTGAACCTGAAGGTCTCGCGCGCGGATTTCGACGAACGGGTGGTGAGCTTCCGCCAGGCGCTGTACCAGGCCATGGCGGATGTGGAAAACGCGTTGTCGAACCGGACGCAGTTGCGTCTGCAGGCAGAGCAGCTGGACGCGTCGTTGAAGGCGGCGCGCGAGGCGGAGCGCCTGTACGAGGTGCGCTACCGAGCGGGATCGGTGTCGCTGAGGTTCTGGCTGGACGCCCAGGAGAAGCGGCGGACGGCGGAGATTGCGCGGGATGAGAACGCGTTGAACCGCCTGATCAACCAGGTAAAGGTCTACCAGGCGCTAGGCGGCGACGATGCTGTCCTGGCAATGAACGGCTCCGTCGATACCAATGGGCGCTGATTATCCTGGAACGTCGGAGCCATTGAATGCGCCCGACGCAAGACACCACGTAAGCCTCCAAAGGCCGCCGGCGCGGCCGGCTTGAGGCGGGCCCCGCAATATCCTCCATTTCCCCCCAATGTGCGCAACCACGCCAAGCACTCCGCCCTCCACGGCAACCGTGGTTAAACCTCCTCATGAGCGCGCTGCGGGGCAGGCGGGGAATGGCGGGGCGTGTAGATGCGCCCGCCGGAAACCGAAGGGAGCCGAAGGCGTACGAGGTTGAGGCCGGGGCAGTCCGGAGCGAACGCTCCGGACCGCAATCGTAGCCCCGCCATCCCCCCCCCTGCCCGGCAGCGCGCGGCTCAAGAACCCAACCCCGCGCCCATATAAAATACCCCCCCATGACCGCTCCAGAAGAAAAAGCCGACATCGCCCGCCGCTTCGGCAGCCTGTCCCGCCTCTACGGCCCCGAGGCTCCCGCCCGCCTCCAGAACGCCCACATCGCCGTCGCCGGCCTGGGTGGCGTAGGCTCGTGGACGGTCGAAGCGCTGGCCCGCTGCGGCGTTGGCGCGCTGACGCTGATCGACCTGGACCACATCGCCGAATCCAACGTCAACCGGCAGATCCACGCCCTGACGCAGACCCTGGGGCAATCCAAGGTGGATGCCATGGCCGAACGCATCCTGGCCATCAATCCCGAATGCCGCCTGACCCGTGTGGACGATTTCGTTTCTCCGGAAAACGTCGCGCAAGTGCTGCCCGGCCCCTACAGCGCCATCATCGACTGCACCGACCAGGCCGCGGCCAAGATCGCCATGATCCTGCATGCGCGGGCGCTGGGGATTCCGATGCTGCTGTGCGGCGGCGCCGGCGGCAAGACCGATCCGCTGGCGTTGCGCGCCGGCGACCTGTCGGCCGCGGTCAATGACGCCTTGCTGTCCAAGCTGCGCAACAAGCTACGGCGCGAGCATGGGTTTCCGCGCGCATCGGACAAGAACGGCAAGGCGCTCAAGCGCGTACCGAAGATGGGGATTCATGCCCTGTGGTTCGATCAGCCCGCCATCCTGCCCGATGAATGGACGCGGCAGGCCGAGGCCGAGGACGATATGGGCGCCTCGGCGCAGGCCGTGGCGCCGCAAGGATTGTCCTGCGCCGGCTATGGCTCGGTGGTCACCGTGACCGCCGCCATGGGCATGGCGGCCGCCAACGAGGCCTTGCGGCTGGCGTTGCAAGGCTAGCTGGGCGGCGACGGCCCGTCACGGAACGCCGCCGCGCCCGGGTCACAGCGCCACGAACACCACGCCGTCCTCGATCCTGACCGGGTAGGTCGCCAGGTTGTCGCGCAGCGGCGAACAGAGCGCGCGGCCGTCGCGCACGTCGAAGCGGCCCTGGTGCAGCGGGCACTCGATCTCGTGGCCCGTCAGGAAGCCGTCGCACAGGCGCGCATTGCCGTGCGTACAGAGGTTGTCGGTGGCGTAGACGTTGCCTTCCACCCCGTACAGCGCGATCTCGCGGTCGCCCGCCTGCACGGCGATCACGTCTTCGTCCGGCACGTCGGCCAGCGCGATGGCCTTGATCCAGTTCGTACTCATGTCTTGGTGTCCTGGTCAGATGGGGTAGATCAGCGAATTCGGGATCAGCTCGCTGTCGAAGATGCACAGCCGCGACTCGAACTTCAGCCCGTCGGGCGTCTGCCGGATCACGTCCAGGTAGCGGCCGACGTTGTAGACCGTGGTCAGCTGGTTCGGCTTGGTGCGGAACACCGCGTAGTTGGCTTCCGATTCGATGCGGTCGCCCCGCACCGACAGCACGCGCGGCGCGCCGACCACGTGGCGCTGGTAGTAGGGGTCGTGGAAGATGGTGTCGGTGGCGCCGTAGATGCGGTCCTTGAGCATGCCACGGCTCTCGAACGACATGGTCGCCAGCGGATAGCCGCGCTCGTGGTTCTCGCGCGGCAGCACCTTGTAGACGCAGTCCTCCAGGAAGAACTCCGGCCATTGTTCCCACTGTTCGGCGTCGAGCGCGGCGGCGTAGTCGGCGTACAGCCGGGTCAACTGGTAGTAGAGGGGGAAGTCCAGCATGTTCACGCCTCCGCTTCCATCACGCGGCGCCAGTAGGCGTACATGCCGCGGATCAGGGTTTCGGTCACCATGTGGTCGGTGTTCTCGGCGGTCTTGCCGCCCAGTTCGGCCACGCTGCGGTGCCAGGGCTTCTGCGCGAAGCCGGATTGCGAGAACTCGATCACTTCGCCATCGTCCGCCGAGACGAAGCCGGCCGGGCCGAACAGGTTGGCCTGGCGCAGGCGGCGCTGTGTCATCTCGGGGGAGTCGTCGGCGAAGCCGAAGTGGGTCCAGACGAAGTCGAAGGCGTCGTGGCCGACCGGCTGGATGTGGCGCGTGGACAGCGAGTTGACCTGCTGCTGGATGATGACGCTGGGGAACAGCGTCATCAGCACGGCGGTGGGGCCGTTCCACCAGGGTTCCGGCACGATGTCGAGAAAGCGGTCGTCGTTCAGCGTCATCTGTTCCTTGAAGCTGGACACGCCGCTGGTGACGCTGCCCTTGCCGCCCTGGCCGCGGGTCGAGATCATGGCCGCGTGGCGGAAGTGGCGGTCCATCTTCAGTTCGGAGCGGTTGTCGGCGCGCCACAGGCCGAAGGTGACGAACCAGGTGTGCAGCAGGCCGGGGTGGTACGGGTCCTTGATGTTCTCCTGCATCAGCTTCCAGTTGCCCGGGATGCGCTGGCGGCTGTAGCCGTGGATGACCAGTTGGCGGCCGTCGAAGACGCGGTCGAAGTAGTGCAGGATGTCCGGGCCCAGGTAGTCTTCCAGCGGCTCGACGTCGTGATCGAACGAGGCGAACACCACGCCGTTGCGGCAGGCCACGGCCAGCTTGGTCAGGCCGTGCTCTTCCGGCTTGAAGTCGGGCGGCATGCCGCCGTTGACGCGGCCGTCCTGCTTGACGCCGCGGCGGAACGGCACGCCGATCAGGTTGCCCTGCAGGTCGTAGTTCCACTGGTGGTAGGGGCAGACGAACTCGCTGCGGTTGCCGGAACGTTCGCGGCAGAACTGCACGCCGCGATGGGCGCAGACGTTTTCCACCACGCGCACCTGGCCGTCGTTGTCGCGCAGCAGGATGACGGAGCGCTCGCCCACGGCGGTGCGCTTGAAGTCGCCGGGATTGGGGATTTCCGCTTCCAGGCCGACGTAGCTCCAGTGGCCGCGATAGAAAAATCGCTCCAGCTCGCGCTGGTGCAGGGCGGCGTCGGTGTAGACGCCGAAGGGAATGCGGTGGCTGCCGTCGCCCTGCCAGGGGGGCATGAACGACAGCGGCTGTTCGGGGGCGGCGCTGGCGGGGCAGGCAGAGTTCGCGCGGGCGCCGGGGATCGCGTCCGGCGCGGTATCCAGGGGAGCGTTCATCGGCGGCCTCCGGCGAGGCGGCCGCGCCTACAGGGCGTGACGGGGGGATGGCGCATGGTTGTCTCCTTCATCCATCGGAGCCGGCGCGACATGGGCGCAGGCGTTTGTTGCATCATCGGCCAGGGTATGAAATAAATAAATAGAATCTGGATGATGACAACAATCACCAAAATAAATATTGGTGGAGACAAGCATGAACCTGCAAGACATGGACCTGAACCTGCTGGTCGTGTTCAACGAGCTGTGCAAGCACGGCCGGGTGTCGGCGGTGGCGCAGAACCTGGGCATTTCGCAGCCGGGGGTCAGCAACGCGCTGGGGCGGCTGCGCAAGCTGCTGGGCGACGAGCTGTTCCTGCGTACCTCGCGCGGCATGGTGCCCACGCCCTATGCCGAGGCGCTGGCGCAGCCGATCGCCGAGGCGCTGGCGGCGCTGCACGGCACGCTCAACGCGCGCGCCAGCTTCGATCCGGCGCGCAGCGAGCGCGCCTTCGTCATCGGCGTCAACGACGTCGGCGAGACCTACTTCCTGCCGCGCCTGATGCGGGCGCTGGACGACGCCGCGCCCGGCGTCACCATCCGCACCGTGCGCACCACCTCGATCGATGTGAAGGACGAGATGGAGCGCGGCCGCATCGACCTGGCGATGGGCTTTTTGCCGGGCCTGAAACACGGCTTCTTCCAGCGCCGGCTGTTCCGCCAGCCCTATGTGTGCATCTTTCGCGAGGATCATCCGCTGGCGCGCACCGGCGTGTCGGCGCGGCAGTTCCGCGCCGCCGAGCATGTCGCCATCGTGTCCGAGGGCACCGGCCACGGGGTGGTGGACCAGGTGATCGAGCAGGCCGGCATCCGCCGGCGCCTGCGGCTGACGGTGCCGCACTTCATGGCGGTGGGGCCGGTGCTGCAGGCCACCGACATGATCGCGGTGGTGCCGCGGCGCTTCGCCGATTGCGCCTGCAAGCCTTTTGGCCTGGCCACCGCGCCCTGTCCGGTGAAGATCCCCGAGTCCGTCATCAACGTGTTCTGGCACGCCCGCAATCACCGCGAGGCGGCCAACCAGTGGCTGCGGCAGGTGGTGGTGGAGCAGTTCGCGGATTAGGGCGGCGCGCGGCGACGGTTCGGCCGGCCAGGCTCCCGGGCGCTGGTCTGGCGGCGTGGCGCGTCATCGCGTGGCAGGGCCGCCGGTCCGGCCATCGGCGTCGTCCCGGGGCGGGCGGGATCAGGTTTCGCGCAGGGTGACCGTGAACCAGCCGCGCAGGGCGTTGGACAGCCGGATTTCGTCGGCCGCGTGCAGGTCGGCCAGGGTCAGCACGCGTTCGCTGACGTTGCCGGTGTCCAGCAGTTCGGCGCGCTGCACGCCGGGCAGGCAGCCGCTGTCGACCGGCGGCGTGTACCAGTCGCCATCCAGGCGCAGGTAGACGTTGCTGCGGCTGCCTTCGCACAGCTCGCCGCGTTCGTTCAGGTAGACCAGGTCGAAGATGTGCGGATGGGCCGGCAGCCACTCGATGGTCTTGGTGTACCAGGGCCGATAGGTGGTCTTGTAGCGCAGCAGCGGCTCGGACGAGCGCAGCGCCTCGGGCGCCAGCATGATTTCCTGCACCGCCGGCAACGGTGGCAGCATGGCGGTCTGGATGTGGCGGCTGCCGTCGCGCGCCACCAACAGGCGCAAGCGGTGCGCGCCGGGGGTGTTCAGGCTGAGCGAAGCGATCATGATGTCGCTTTGCACCGCGTTGCCGCCCCAGGTGTAGCCCAGCGCCTTGCAGGAATGCTCCAGGCGATGCAGGTGGCGCGCCAGCAGGGGCACGCGGCGCTCGGCATCGACCAGGATGGTCTCGATCAGTTCGGGTTGCATGCGGGCTCCTGGTAAACGGCGGGCGAAGGAGGGCGGGGCCGGGATCTATCCTACCCCGCGGACGCGGATTGCGCACTCAGGCGCGCAGGATGCGGGCCTTCCAGTGGCATTCCTGCCATTCCTCGGCCGGATCGGAGTCGTGCACGATGCCGCCGCCGACGCTGTAGACGCCATGGCCGGCCGCGTCCAGCACCAGCGTGCGGATCGCGACGTTGAGCGAGAAGTCGCCGTCCGGCGCCAGCCAGCCGATGCTGCCGCAATACAGGCCGCGCGGCGCGGCCTCCATTTGCCGGATGCGGCGCATGGCGGCGACCTTGGGCGCGCCGGTGATGGAGCCGCACGGGAACAGCGCGCGCAGCACGTCCTCGAGCGTGGCGTGCGGCGCCTGCGCCGACACGGTCGAGGTCATAGTCCAGACCGTGGGATAGCGTTCCAGCGAGAACAGCGCCTCGACCTTGACCGAGCCGGGCTCGGCCAGCCGGCCCAGGTCGTTGCGCAGCAGGTCGACGATCATCAGGTTCTCGGCGCGGTTCTTGTCGCTGACCAGCAGCGCCTGGCCCAGGCGCTGGTCCTCGGCCGGATCGGGGTGGCGCGGCGCGGTGCCCTTCATCGGCCGGGTGGTCAGTCGCGCGCCGCGGCGGGTCACGAACAGCTCTGGCGAGAACGACAGCACCGTGCGCGCGCCGTCCTCGATATAGGCGCCGTGCGCCACCGGATTGCGCGCGGCGATGCGGCGATACAGCGTGGCCGCGTCGCCCTGGTATTGCACGTCGAGCGGCTGGGTGTAGTTGACCTGGTACAGCTCGCCGGCGCCGATCAGCGCGCGGATGGCCTCGATCTGGCGCGTGTAGCCGGCCTCGGTCATGCGCGGCGCGGGAATGCTGAGGGCGGCCGGGGGGCTGTCGGCCGCTGGCGCGTCCCACGGGGCTTCGTCGATCTTGCGTTCGAATACCAGGGCCGTCAGGCGCGCCCGGCCGTCGTCGCGCGGCGGCGTCCAGGGACCGGCGGGCGCGGGCCGGGTGGCTTCGGGCAGCAGCCATTCGCCCAGTTCGTAGTCCAGCAGCAGCGCGACCCAATGTCCGCGCCGGCGTGCCGCGTCGATGGCGGCCAGCGCGGGGCCGACCTCGGCCGCCGCGCGCGCCTCGATGCGGGCCAGGAAGCCGTCCAGCCGCAGGGCGCGGCCGGCCAGCCGGTCTTCAAAACGACAATGCATGACGCTCTTTATTGTTGTGCCAGAAACTCCGTCAGCACCCGGCCCGTGTGGGAGTGGTCGCGCAAGGTCATGACGTGTTCCGGCGACCCCTGCGCCACCAGCTTGCCGCCGCCGGTGCCGCCCTCGGGGCCCAGGTCCAGCAGCCAGTCGGCCTCGGCGATGACGTCGAGATTATGCTCGATCACCACCACCGTGTTGCCGGCTTCCACCAGGCGGTGCAGCACGTGGATCAGCTTTTCCACGTCGGCCATCGACAGGCCCACGGTCGGCTCGTCCAGCACGTACAACGTGTGCGGGATGCGCGAGGCGCGGCCGGTCTTGATCAGGCCGTCGGTCAGGCGGGCCTTGGACAGCTCGGTCACCAGCTTGATGCGCTGCGCCTCGCCGCCGGACAGCGTCGGCGACGGCTGGCCCAGCGTCAGGTAGCCCAGGCCGACGTCCTGCATCAGCTGCAGCGGGCGATGGATCTTGGGATGCGCGGCGAAGTATTCGATCGCGTCATCGACTTCCATGGCCAGCAGTTCGCCGGCGTTCTTGCCGCGCATCTGCACGCTCAGCGTGTCGCTGTTGAAGCGCGCGCCGTTGCAGGCGTCGCACGGCACCTTGACGTCGGGCAGGAAGTTCATTTCGATGGTGCGCATGCCCTGGCCTTCGCAGATCGGGCAGCGGCCGTCGCCGGTATTGAACGAGAAGCGCGCCGAGGTCCAGCCGCGCATGCGCGCTTCGCGCGTGTCGGCGAACTGCTTGCGCACGTCGTCCCAGAAACCGACGTAGGTGGCCGGGCACGAGCGCGGCGTCTTGCCGATCGGGGTCTGGTCCACTTCCAGCACGCGGTCGATCGCTTCCCAGCCCTTGATGCTTTCGCAGCCGGCCCAGCCGGGCGCCTTGCCCTGCGAGACGGCCTGCATCAGGTTGTCCAGCAGCACTTCGCGCGCCAGGGTCGATTTGCCGGAACCGGACACGCCAGTGACCACGCTCAGGCGGCCGACCGGGATCTTGGCGTCGACGCTGCGCAGGTTGTGCAGGCGCGCGCCCTTGATCTCGATCATGGGGGTGTCGGCCTCGACCGGGCGGCGGCCCTGCAGCGGGTGCTGCAAGGGCTTGGCCAGGTAGCGGCCGGTGACGGATTCGGGCGCGTCGATCAGGTCCTGCGCGCTGCCCTGCGCCACCACGCGGCCGCCGCGGATGCCGGCGCCGGGGCCGATGTCGATGATGTGCGAGGCGCGGCGGATGGTGTCGTCGTCATGCTCGACCACCACCAGCGTGTTGCCGTTGCCTTCCAGGCGCGCCAGCGCGTCCAGCAGGATGCGGTTGTCGCGCGGGTGCAGGCCGATGGTGGGCTCGTCCAGCACGTAGCAGACGCCCTGCAGGTTCGAACCCAGCTGCGCCGCCAGCCGGATGCGCTGCGCCTCGCCGCCCGACAGGGTGGGCGCGGCGCGGTCCAGCGCCAGGTAGTTCAGGCCGACTTCCTGCATGAAGTTCAGGCGTCCGCGGATCTCGGTGAGGATGTCGCGGGCGATCTCGCCTTCGCGGCCGCGCGCCACCAACCCGGTGAAGAAGGTGTGCGCGTCCGACACCGGCAGCGAGGCCAGCTCGGCGATCGACTTGTCACGCCAGCGCACGGCGCGCGCGACCCGGTTCAGGCGCTGGCCGTCGCACTGTGTGCAGACCTTGGCCTCGCCTTCGTACCAGGCGTTCCAGGCGGTCTCCTCGCCGGTCTGCTCTTCGTCGAAGCCCTGCAGTTGCAGGCCGGTGCCGAAGCAGCCGGTGCACCAGCCATGCTTGGAGTTGTACGAGAACAGGCGCGGGTCGGGCTCGGGGAAGCTGGTGCCGCACGAGGGGCAGGCGCGCTTGACCGAGAAATGCTGCTGCTGCAGTTCGCTGTTCAGCGCCTCGTGCAGCTTGTCCACCGGCCACACCACCGACATCACGCCCTGGCCGTTTTCCAGCGCGCTCTTGACCGCGGCGCGCAGGTCAGCCTCGTTGGCCGGGTCGACCACCACGTCGGCCACCGGCAGTTCGATGGTGTGTTCCTTGTAGCGGTCCAGGCGCGGCCACGGCGCCACCGGGATGAATTCGCCGTCGACCCGCAGGTGCGTGTGGCCCTTGGAGCCGGCCCACTTGGCCAGGTCGGTGTAGTAGCCCTTGCGCGCGGTGACCAGCGGCGCCAGCAGGCCGATGTGCTCGCCCTTGCGCTCGCGCAGCAGGCGCGCCACGATCTGGTCGGTGTTCTGCGGCTCCACCGCGACGTTGCAGTCCGGGCAGTATTGCGTGCCCAGCTTCACGTACAGCAGCCGCAGGAAGTGGTGGATCTCGGTCATCGTGGCCACGGTCGACTTGCGGCCGCCGCGGCTGGTGCGCTGTTCGATGGCCACGGTCGGCGGGATGCCGAAGATGGCGTCCACATCCGGCTTGCCGGCCGGCTGCACGATGGCGCGGGCGTAGGCGTTGAGCGATTCGAGATAGCGGCGCTGGCCTTCGTTGAACAGGATGTCGAAGGCCAGGGTCGACTTGCCCGAGCCGGACACGCCGGTGATCACGGTGAACTTGTCGCGCGGGATCTCGACGCTGACGTTCTTCAGATTGTGCTCGCGCGCATTGCGGATCTCGATCGCCATGTTGTCCTGGCGGCGCTTGCGCATGACCGATTGCAGCGGCGTGCCTTCGCCGGCGCCATAGGCGGCGGTCGGCTCGGCGATGCGGGCCGTCAGGCCGGCCTGCTCGGCTTCCTGCGCGTCGATGTCGCTGCTGACCACCACGTCGGCCGGCAGGATGCTGACCTCGTAGTCGCGCAGCGCCGCGCCGGTGTGCGAGGCGGGGTTGGCCATCAGGTCCTGCGGCGTGCCGACGCCGATCACCAGGCCGCCGGCGTCGCCGCCTTCGGGGCCCAGGTCGATCAGCCAGTCGGCCGCGCGGATCACGTCCAGGTTGTGTTCGATGACCAGCAGCGTGTGGCCCGCGGCCAGCAGCTTGCGGAAGGCGCGCATCAGGCGCGCGACGTCATCGAAGTGCAGGCCGGTGGTGGGTTCGTCGAACAGGAACAGGCTGCCCTTCTTGGCGACCTTGGCGGTGGAGATGCCGCTGCGCGCGGCTTCGGCCAGGTGGCCGGCCAGCTTCAGGCGCTGCGCCTCGCCGCCCGACAGCGTCGGCACCGGCTGGCCCAGCCGCACGTATTCCAGGCCGACGTCGGCCAGCGGCGCCAGACCCGTCTGCACGTCGCGCAGGCCCTTGAAGAACTCCAGCGCCTCGCTCACGGTCATTTCCAGCACCTCGTCGATCGAGGCGCTCTTGCCCAGGTGCTCGACGCGCACTTCCAGCACTTCCGGGCGGAAGCGCTTGCCGTCGCAATCGGGGCAGCGCAGGTAAACGTCGGACAGGAACTGCATCTCGACGTGCTCGAAGCCGGTGCCGCCGCAGGTCGGGCAACGGCCGTCGCCGCCGTTGAAGCTGAAGGTGCCGGCGGTGTAGGCGCGTTCCCGCGCCAGCGGCGCCTGCGCGAACAGCTTGCGGATCGCGTCGAACGCGCCCACATAGCTGGCCGGGTTGGAACGCGCGGTCTTGCCGATGGGGGTCTGGTCGACCATGACGACGTCGGCGATCTGCTCGGCGCCCAGCAGGCGCTCGAAGGCGCCCGGCGCTTCCGACGGCTTGCCCTTCTGCTTGAGCAGGGCGGGGAACAGCACGTCCTGCACCAGCGTCGACTTGCCCGAGCCGGACACGCCGGTCACGCACACCAGGCGGCCCAGCGGCAGTTCGACCGAGACATTCTTGAGGTTGTGGGCGCTGACGCCTTCGAGCAGCAGGCGCGGCGTGTTGGCCGCCACCGGCATGGGGCGCGGCGCTTCGACGCGCTGGCGTCCGCCGAGATAGTCGCCGGTCAGCGTGCGGGCCGCGCGCAGCTGCGCCGGCGTGCCGTCGAACACGATCTGGCCGCCGCGTTCGCCGGGGCCGGGGCCGATGTCGATGATGCGGTCGGCGGCCACCATGACCTGCGGGTCGTGCTCCACCACCACCAGCGTGTTGCCGGCGTTGCGCAGCCGGTGCATGACTTCGACCACGCGGTGCATGTCGCGCGGGTGCAGGCCGATGGACGGCTCGTCCAGCACGAACAGCGTGTTCACCAGCGAGGTGCCGAGCGCCGTGGTCAGATTGATGCGCTGCACTTCGCCGCCGGACAGCGTGCGGCTCTGGCGGTCCAGCGTCAGGTAGCCCAGGCCGACGTCGCACAGGAACTTCAGGCGCGCGCGCACCTCCGTCATGAGCAGGTCGGTGGCGGCGTCCAGCGCGCCTTCGAACGACAGCTGGTCGAAGAACGCGCGAACCCGTTCGATCGGCAGCAGCATGACGTCATGGATCGACAGGCCGTCCAGGTTGTCGAGCTGCGCGCGGCTCCAGTTGGCGCCGACCGGCATGAAGCGCTTGTAGCGGCCGTCTTCCGGCGGCAGCACGCTGTCGGCCTCGGCCTTGGTGCCCAGGCGCCACAGCAGCGCATCGGGCTTGAGGCGCGCGCCGTTGCAGGTGGGGCAGGGCGTGTAGCTGCGGTACTTGGACAGCAGCACGCGCACGTGCATCTTGTACGACTTGGTCTCGAGCCAATCGAAGAAACGCTGCACGCCGTACCACTGGTGCTTCCAGGCGTCATTGCCGCCCTTCCAGTCGGGCGTGCCGTACAGCACCCAGCGCTTGTGCTCCTCGCTCATGCTCTTCCACGGCACGCCCAGCGGGATGCCGGCGCGCGGCGCGTACTTCTGCAGATCGTCCTGGCATTCCTTGTACGAGGGCGTGGTCCAGGGCTTGATGGCGCCTTCCAGCAGGGTCTTGTTCTCGTCCGGGATGACCAGGCCGAAGTCGATGCCGATCACGCGGCCGAAGCCGCGGCAGGCCTCGCAGGCGCCCAGCGGCGAGTTGAACGAGAAGCTGCTGGGCAGCGGGTCGGTGTATTCGATGTTGCAGTCGGCGCAGTGCAGGCGGTCGCTGTACTTCCAGGTGTGCGCGTCGGCGCCCTCGGCGTCCATGACGTACACGGCCAGGTGGCCGGCGCCCATGCGCAATGCCGTATCCAGTGCTTCCATTACGCGTTCGCGTTCGGTGCCGGCGAAGCGGAAGCGATCCTGGATCACGTGCAGGATGCGGCGTTCCTCGGTGGCGGCCTTGGCCTTGCCCTTTTCCTTCTTGGCGCCCTTGGCCGGCGCGGTGGCATTCGGCACGGCGGTTTCCTCGGCGTGCACGCGGGTGTAGCCCTGCTGCTCGAGGAAGCCGCGCACTTCGTCTTCGGTGAAGTTGGCCGGCACGGCGATGGGGAAGGTCACCACCAGGCGCGGATCGCCGGCCGCGGCCGAGCGCTCGGCCAGCGAGCGGTAGATCGATTCGGGGGTGTCACGCTGCACCACCTTGCCACAGCCACGGCAGTGCAGGCGCGCGCCGCGCGCGAACAGCAGCTTGATGTGGTCATTGAGTTCGGTCATCGTGCCGACCGTGCTGCGCGAACTGCGCACCGGATTGGTCTGGTCGATGGCGATGGCCGGCAGGATGCCCTCGATGCGGTCCACCTGCGGCTTGTCCATGCGGTCCAGGAACTGGCGCGCGTAGGGCGAGAAGGTTTCCACGTAGCGGCGCTGGCCCTCGGCGTAGAGGGTGTCGAAGGCCAGCGAACTCTTGCCGGACCCCGACACGCCGGTCACGACCACCAGTTCGCCGGTGGCGATGGTCAGGTCCAGGTTCTTGAGATTGTTCTGGCGGGCGCCAACGATGCGGATTTGGGAGCTCATGGACGGTATCGTAGCCTGAGGGAGGGGGCGGCTCCGGACGACGGCCAATGGCTGGTTCCGGGCGCGGCGATATGGAATAATTGCCTATATCGTGAGGCATGTGTCCACAATGTGGTCAAGCATGCGCGACGAAGCTGTACAAATAAACAGTATCGCAGATTCGTCTGAAATTAGCGCGGTTTGCCGAGTGCTTTCCGCCGGCGCGTTGTTAACGCAGCGCATCTACCCGAGGTGGGGGCGGTTGTGTCGGAATCCAAGGTGGCGGGCGCGGCCGCGTTCGCCAAGTTCATGACGGTGTTGCAGGCGGTGGCCGACGCGCCCCGGCCGCCCACGGCGGCGGCGCTGGCGCGCAGCAGCGGCTATCCGCGGCCGACCGTCTACCGCATCGTGGCGGCGCTGGCCGAGCAGGGCATGGTGGCCGAAGCCGACGGCGCCTATCGCCTCGGACCGCGCCTCCTGGCCCTGGCCAGCCGCGCCTGGTCGCAGTTCGACCTGCGCGCCGCGCTGGCGGCCGACCTGCAGGCGCTGCGCGACGCCACCGGCGAGACCGTGCACCTGGCGGTGCCGGCCGGCGCCGAAATGATCTATATCGACAAGCTTGAAAGCCCCGGCCCGGTGCGCATGGCCTCGCGCGTGGGCGCGGCGGTGGCGCTGCATTCGAGCGCGGTCGGCAAGGCCTACCTGGCCGCGCTGGGCGAGCCGGCGCGCGAACACCTGCTGCGCGACCTGCCGCTGGAATCGCGCATGCCCGGCACCGTGGCGAGCCTGCCCGCGCTGCGCGCGGCGCTGGCCGAGACGGCGGCGCGCGGCTATGCGCTGGACAACGAGGAAAACGAGCCCGGCATCGTCTGCTACGGCGTGGCGCTGCGCGATGCCGGCGGCCGGCCGGTCGCATGCGTCAGCGTCAGCACGCTGATGTTCCGGCGCAGCGACGATCCGCAATCGGCCTATATCGAACCCCTGCTGCGGCTGCGCGATGCGGCCGCCGCCAAACTCGCCGTGCTGCCATCCGGCGGCGCCTGAACGATCCATCCCGAAAGGAATGCCATGACCGCTGCTCCCCGTGCCTCGAAACTCGACGCCTTGCTCGCCGCCCGGGTCGTGCCCGTGCTGCGCTACCAGGATGCCGCCACCGCGGCCTACGCCGCCGAGGTGGCCGTGGCCGCCGGCTGCACCACGCTGGAACTGACCTGGACCATTCCGGGCGTGACCGACCTGGTGCGCGCGCTGCGCGACAAGCACGGCCCCGCGCTGCTGCTGGGCGTGGGCACGGTGCTGGATGAAACCCAGGCGCGCGAGGCCCTGGTGGCCGGCGCCGACTTCCTGGTGTCGCCGGCACTGGCCACCGAAATCGTCGACCTGGCGCATGCCGCCGACGCCCTCTGCCTGCTGGGCGCCTTCACGCCCACCGAGGTGCTGGCCGCGCGCCGCGCTGGCGTCGATGTAGTCAAGGTGTTCCCGGCCGACACCGGCGGCCCCAAGCATCTGGCGGCGCTCAATTCGGTGTATCCGGACACGGTGTTCTGCCCCACCGGCGGCGTCACCGCCGAGAACATGGCCGCGTATTTCGCCGCCGGCGCGGGCCTGGTCGGCATCGGCAGCAACCTCTATGACAAGGCCGCCTTCGCCGCGCGCGACACGGCCGCCCTGGTGGCGCAGATCACCCGCACCCGCGAGGCCGCCCATGGCTGATTTCGATATCGTCGCGCTAGGCGAACCGCTGGTCGAACTGAACCAGACCAGCCAGGACCAGCGCCAATACCTGCAAGGCTTTGGCGGCGACACCTCCAACGCCGTCATCGCCGCCGCCCGCCAGGGCGCGCGCTGCGCCTACCTGACGCGCGTCGGCGATGACGCCTTCGGCGCGCAGTTCCTGGCCTTGTGGCGCGACGAGGGTGTGGACACCTCGGGCGTCGAGGTCGATGCCGCTGCGCACACCGGCCTGTACTTCGTGCAGCACGGCCCCGACGGCCACGCCTTCAGTTACCTGCGCCGCGGCTCGGCCGCCAGCCTGATGACGCCCGCCAGCCTCGACGGCGGCCTGATCGAACGCGCCCGCTTCCTGCACGTCTCCGGCATCAGCCTGGCGATCAGCACCAGCGCCTGCGACACGGTCTTCGCCGCCATCGCCCGCGCCCGCGCGGCCGGCGTGCAGGTCAGCCTGGACTCGAACCTGCGGCTGCGCCTGTGGCCGCTGGACCGCGCCCGCGCCGTGCTGCGCGAAGCGCTGTGCCACGCCGACCTGTTCCTGCCGAGCATGGACGACATGCAGCACCTGACCGGCAACGACGACCCCGAACGCACGCTCGACTGGATCCGCGACGCCGGCGCCACCGGCGTGGTGGTGCTGAAGCTGGGCAAGGACGGCTCCATCATCGACGACGGCAAGACCCGCACCCCGGTCGCGGCCCTGCGCGTGGACGCGGTCGACGCCACCGGCGCCGGCGACTGCTTCGCCGGCAGCCTGCTGGCGCGCCGCTGCCAGGGCGACGACTGGGCCGACGCGGTGCGCTATGCCAACGTGGCGGCGGCGCTGTCGACGCTGGGCTATGGCGCGGTCGACCCGTTGCCCCGCGCCGAGCAGGTGCTGGCGAAGCTGCGGGGTTGAGGCCTGGGGCTGAAGGGGGGGCGCCAACGAGTGGGGCCGGCACCCACCGCCGGCGCCATGGGCGACCCGTCGACAATGACCTGCCGGCAACGCGCGGGTCGCCCTCCCGACAGCCTCTCCGGGCCGTTTGTCTAGCGCTGGCGTGCCCCGCCGCCCAAACAAAAATCCCCGCCGGTTCGCACCAGCGGGGATTTTTTTGATCGGGCCGCATGCCAGGAACCTGGCGCGGCGGGCGGGTCATTTAGACGCGCTTGATCTTTTCCAGCATCTTGAACACACCCTTGGGCGACTTGACGAACAAGCGCTTGAAGGCCTTGCCCAAGCAACGGCGTTCCAGGGTGTTGCGACGCACGCGTTTGCGTTCAGCCATGTTGATTCTCCTGTTGAATTTGCGGAAATCGAATTAGCGGGGCGAAGCCGCCTTCAAGCTTGGCTTGCGGGTGTCTTCGACCCGGCCGCACAACCGGAAACTGGGCTGGCGGGGAAATTGGGTAACTCGGCATTCTAGCCTGAAAGTGGCGAGGGCGCCAATTTGGGGGGCTTGCCTGGAGAGCCGGGAGCGTCAAAAAATAGGGACGCATTTGGCTTGGTAAGCCCCCTTTCGGTCCGCTCCGTGTGCAGGACATGCATCGACAGGCCAGCTGATTGGCCCCTTCGCACACGCGAGAGCGCCATCATCCCGACGCAAGACACCGCGTAAGCCTCAAAAGGCCGCCCGCGCGGCCGGTTTGAGGCGGACCCCGCAAGATCCTCCGCTCCACTCCTGATAGTCGCCAGCACGCCAAGCAAGCCGAACGCCCCAACGCCCGAGGCTAAGTCTCATCGTGAGCGCGTGGCGGGATCGGCGGGGATGGCGGGGCGTGTAGATGCGCCCGACGGAATCTGAAGGGAAGGCCGAAGGCCTGGACGAAGATGAGGAAGGGGCAGTCCGGAGCGAAGGCTCCGGACCGCAATCGTAGCCCCGCCATCCCCGCCGATCCCGCCACGCGCGGCTCAAGAACCCCGCATCGCCCAAAAACAAAGACTACTCAGCCGGCCCCAACTTAGGCCGAATGAAATCCATGAACGCCCGCGTCTTGGCCGGCTGAATACTCGACGGATACACCACGTAGATCGAAATCGGATCCACCGACCAGCCTGGCAACACCCTTCGCAACGAATTGCGCTTGATGATCGGATCCAGCGCTTGGCAATGCGGCATCCGCGTGATCGCCAGGTCCAGCCCCGCCAGCGTCCCCGCGATACTCATGTTGTTCGCCGCCAGATGCCCGCTCACCGGCACCTGCTCGCTCACCCGCCCATTGTGCAGCGTCCAATGCGAATGCGCGTCATCGATCGTCGTGCGCAGGCATTGGTGCCGCGTCAGGTCCGACGGCGTCTTCGGTTCGCCGAAGCGTTCCAGATAGCGGTCCGAGGCATAAAGATAGTTGTCCAGCGACACCAGCTCCTGCACCACCGCGCCATCGCTGCGCGGCACCGGCGCGCCGCCATTGCCGTTGCCATTGTCGATGCTGGCAACCGGATAGTCGCTGTTGCGGCCGAATCGCAGCACGATGTCGAACGGCGTGCCCTGGGCGTCCGACGCCGTCATCATGCTCAGGTCGAACTCGCATTCCACCTCCGGATAGCGATCCGTGAAATCGTTGATCGTCTCCGGCAGCAGCCAGATCGCCAGGCTGTAGGGCATCGACACCCGCAGATTGCCCGACGGGCCGCCCGACAGCGCCTGCAGCTGTTCGTGCGCCAGGCGCGCCTCGTCGATCAGGCCCTGGCAGCGGCTCATGTAGGCCGCGCCGGCCTCGGTCAGGTCCAGGCGCCGGGTGTTGCGGTTGATCAGGCGCAGCCCGATCGCCCGTTCCAGCTCGTTGATACGGCGTGACAGCGTCGAGGTGGGCATGTTCAGGGCCCGGGCGGCCAGGCTGAAGCTCTTGCGCTTGGCAACCTCTACGAACAAGGCGATGTCATTGAGCTGGACGGTCGAAGCTTCCATAGGCATTCCGGTTTGGGCCGCCCGAGTTTACGCCACTCCGGCCAGTCACCCAATGACCAGGACCGCCGCCTAGGATAAGTCTGGAAATCCATGGATTGTCAGATTTGATTGCAAATTTGCATGCCATGGCATCAGTTGGCGCGGGCATATCCCCTACACTTCAGGCGAAAACAACACAGACCAAGACCGCAGCGGTTATCCGGAAATCGCAAAGGGGCCCAGTTCGCATGACCGACACGCCGACGTTCTTCACCGTTCTGACGCCCACCTACAACCGGGCGGGCACGCTGCATCGGGTGTATGAATCGCTTTCCCGCCAGACGTTCCGGGACTTCGAGTGGGTGATCGTGGACGATGGCTCCACCGACAACACGCACGAGGCCGTGCTCGACTGGCAGCAGCGCGCCGATTTTCCCATCCGCTATTTCTGGCAGAACAACCAGCATAAGAAAACCGCCTTCAACCGCGGCGTGCGCGAGGCGCGCGGCGAGCTGATCGTCGCCCTGGACAGCGATGACGAAATGCCGCCCGAATCGCTGGCCACCTTCAAGGCCGCCTGGGAGGCGATTCCGCCGGCCCGCCGCGATTCGTACGTGGCCGTGACCGGTCTTTGCGCGCGTCCCGACGGCAGCATCGTGGGCGACCGCTATCCCCAGGACGTGTTCGACAGCACCGCGGTCGACGTGTATTTCCGCTATCGCATCAAGGGCGAGAAGTTCGGCTGTATGCGCACGGACATCCTGCGCAAGTTTCCCTTTCCCGAGGACGTGGCCGGCTTCGTCCCCGAGAGCCTGGTGTGGTGGGCGATCGCCCGGGCCGGCTACCTCAGCCGCTTCATCAATCAGGTGGTGCGCACCTACCACGACACCCCGGGCGGCCTGAGCCAGGGCGCGGTATCGGTGGGCAACAACGCCCAGGGCCTGTACCTGCTGGCCTGGGACATGCTGCAGCATCACCTGGAATTCTTCCGCTTCCGGCCGCGTGAATTCGTCATGGCCGCCGCGCGCTACACCCGCTTTCGCCTGCACCTGAAGCATTCCGGCGTGCCGACGGCGGTGCAGGCCTACCGCCTGACGAACCCGTGGGCGCGCCTGATGGTCGGCGTGATGTGGCCGCTCGGGTACGCGCTGTACCGCCGCGACCGGCGCCGCGGCGTGGCCTGAGCCGCGGCGGCCCGCGGCGTTCGCTACGCCGAGGCCGGCGCGGCGTGGCCCAATCCCAGATAGACTTCGACCACGCGCGGATCCTCCGCCACCTGCGCGGCCGGACCCTCCAGGGTGACGGCGCCGGTTTCCAGCACATAGGCGTAATCGGCCACCTGCAGCGCGGCGCGCGCGTTCTGTTCGATCAGCAGGATCGACACGCCCATGCCGCGCAACTGCTCGACGATGCGGAACACTTCGCGCACGATGCGCGGCGCCAGGCCCAGGCTGGGTTCGTCCAGCATCAGCAGGCGCGGCTTGGCCATCAGCGCGCGGCCCACCGCCAGCATCTGGCGTTCGCCGCCGGACAGCGTGCCCGACAACTGCGCGCGGCGTTCGCGCAGGCGCGGGAACAGGTCGTAGACCTCGGCCAGCGTCTGGTCCTGGTCGCGCAGGCCGCGGCGGAAGCGGTCGAAGGCGCCCAGCATCAGGTTGTCCTCCACCGACATCTCGGCGAACAGCTCGCGTTTCTCCGGCACCAGGTTCATGCCGGCCGCCACCATTTCCTCGATCTCGGCGTGCTCCTGGCGCTTGCCGCCGAACACGATCTCGCCGCGCGAGGGCAGCACGCCCATGATGGCCGACAGCAGGGTGGTCTTGCCGGCGCCGTTGGGGCCGATGACGGTGACGATCTTGCCCTCGTCCACCGACAGGCTGACGCCCGAGACGGCCTCGACCTTGTCGTAGGCCACGCGCAGGTCGCGCACTTCCAGCAGTTTCGCGCTCATCATTCCACTCCGCCCAGATAGGCTTCCAGCACCGCGGGGTTGTGCTGGATTTCCGCCGGCAGGCCCTCGGCGATCTTCTCGCCGAAGTCCATCACCACCACGCGATCGACCAGGCCCATCACGAAATCCATGTCGTGCTCGACCAGCAGGATCGCCATGCCTTCGGCGCGCAGCTTCTTCAGCAGCTCGGCCAGTTCGCCTTTTTCCTGGTAGCGCAGGCCGGCGGCTGGTTCGTCCAGCAGCAGGATGCAGGGATCCGACGCCAGCGCCCGCGCGATCTCCAGGATGCGCTGCTGCCCCAGCGCCAGCGAGCCGGCCTCGTCGTGCAGGTGTTTGCCCAGGCCGACGCGCTCGACCTGGCGCGCCGCCTCGGCCAGCAGGCGGGCCTCCTCGGCGCGGTCCAGGCGCCAGGCGGCCGGCAGCACGCCGCGATGGCCGCGCAGGTGAGCGCCGATGGCGACGTTCTCCAGCACGCTCATGCGGCCCAGCAGGCGCACGTGCTGGAAGGTGCGCGACAGGCCCAGGCGGGCGATGCGGCGCGCGCCGGCGCCGGCCACCTGCTGGCCCAGTAGCGTGACCTGGCCGGAGGTGGGCGTGTCCACGCCCGAGATCTGGTTGAACATGGTGCTCTTGCCGGCGCCGTTGGGGCCGATCAGCGCCAGGATCTCGCCGGCGCGGATCTCCAGGTTCATGGCGTTGTTGGCGACCAGGCCGCCGAACTTGCGGGTCACGTCGACCGCCTTCAGCACCACCTCGCCGCGCGGCGGCATCGGCTTGCGCGGCAGCGGCTCGGCCTGGCTGTCGATCTGCCGCTGGCGCCTGCGCACCGGCACGCAGCGCGCCAGCACCGGCCACAGGCCGCCGCGGAAGCGGTGCAGCAGCAGCACCATGCCGAAGCCGAACACGATCACCTCGAAGTTGCCGGTCTGGCCCAGCAGCTTGGGCAGCCAGTCCTGCAGCCATTGCTTGAGCACCGTGAACACGCCCGCCCCGACCAGCGCGCCCCACACCTGGCCGGCGCCGCCGATGACGGTCATGAACAGGTACTCGATGCCCATCTGCAGGCCGAACGGGTTCGGATTGACGAAGCGCTGCATGTGCGCGTACAGCCAGCCCGAGGCGCAGGCCTGCAGCGCGGCGATGATGAAGATCACCATGCGCGAGCGGGCCGTGTCCACGCCCATCGATTCGGCCATGACACGGCCGCCCTTGAGGGCGCGGATGGCGCGGCCCTCGCGCGAGTCGAGCAGGTTGCTGGTCGACCACATGGCCACCAGCAGGAAGGCCCAGATCAGGTAGTAGATCTCATCGCCCTGCGTCAGCGCCCAGCCGAACAGGTGGATGGCCGGCACGTCGGGGATGCCGGTGTGGCCGCCCAGGCCCTCGACCGAGCCGAAGGCGAAGTACAGCGACAGGCCCCAGGCGATGGTGCCCAGCGGCAGGAAGTGGCCGGACAGCTTGAGCGTGATGGCGCCCAGCAGGTAGGCCACCACCAGCGTCAGCAACAGGCCGGCCAGCAGCGTCAGCCAGGGCGAGGCGCCGAGCCACGCCAGCCAGGCGGGCAGGGCGTCGGCGCGGGTGGTGAGCAGCGCGGTGGTGTAGGCGCCGACGCCGACGAAGGCCGCCTGGCCGAAGCTGGTCAGGCCGCCGACGCCGGTCAGCAGCACCAGCCCCAGCGCCACCATGGCGTACAGGCCGATGTAGTTCAGCAGCGTGACGTAGAACGGCGGCAACGCCAGCGGCGCGGCCGCCAGCAGCGCCAGGAACACGAGGACGAGGTGGCGCGGGGTCATTCTTCTTCTTCCTCGACGTGGTGGCTTTTCAGGGAACGCCAGAGCAGCACGGGGATGATCAGCGTGAAGACGATGATCTCCTTGTAGGCGCTGGCCCAGAACGAGGAGAAGGCCTCGATCAGGCCGACCAGCACGGCGCCGGCGGCGGCCAGCGGGTAGCTCACCAGGCCGCCGATGATGGCGCCGACGAAGCCCTTCAGGCTGACCATGAAGCCGGAATCGAAATACATGGTGGTGATGGGCGCGATCAGGATGCCCGAGACGGTGCCGATCAGCGCCGCCAGGAAAAATGTGGCCTTGCCGGCGAACACCGGTGAAATGCCCATCAGGCGCGCGCCGAGCCGGTTGAAGGCGGCCGCGCGCAAGGCCTTGCCGTACATCGAGCGCTCGAAGAACTGGTACAGCACCACGATCAGCAGCGCCGACACCGCCACCACCCACAGCGCCTGGCTGTTGACGTTGACCGGACCCAGCGCCAGGCTGGCGTCGCTGAACGGCGCGGTGCGCGCGCCTTCGGCGCCGAAGGCCAGCAGGCCCAGGCCGACCAGCGCCAGGTGCACCGCGATCGACACGATCAGCAGCACCAGCGTCGAGGCCGAGGCGATCGGCTGGTAGAACAGGCGGTACAGCTGCGGGCCCATCGGCACCACCAGCAGCAGCGTCAGCAGCGCCTGCACGGCCATCGGCAGCTGCGCCAGCGGCAGGCGGTAGAACAGCGCGGCCAGCAGCAGGGGATATACCACCTTGGCGATGATGCGCCACAGCGGCGCGCGGCGTCCCGGCCGCCTGGCGCGCGCCATCAGGTCGGCCACGGCTTCGGCCAGCGCGAACGCCAGCAGCAGCCACACCAGCAGCACCGGCTTGCCGGCCTGCAGCGCGGCCATGGTGAGCGCGCCGAAGGCGACGAACTCGCCCTGGGGGATGAACAGCACGCGGGTAACGGTAAAGACCAGCAGGATGGACAAGGCCAGCAGCGCGTAGATGGCGCCATTGGTGATGCCATCCTGCCCGAGTATCAGGGCGATCTGAGCATTCATCGGTACTTCCGGATAAAACGGAAAAACACTGCAGCGGATTTATCCCCCCGAAGCGCTGCGCGCCTCCCCCCGGGGGGCATGCCTGCGGACCGGCAAAGCCGGCTCCGCGGCATCTCGATGGGGCAGCGTTCAAGGGGGGGGTTACTTGACTAGCGTCCAGTTGCCGTCCTTGACGGTGATGAGTTCGCGGCCGCGGTCGTCGAAGCCGCTGTGGTCGGCGGCGCTCATGTTGTAGACGCCCTGGGTGCCGACCAGTTCGCGGGTCTGCTCCAGCGCGTCGCGCAGCGCGCTGCGGAACTCCTTGGTGCCCGGCTTGCCGGCTTTCTCCGCCAGCGGGATGGCCTTTTCCAGCAGCAGGCCGGCGTCGTAGACGTTGGCGCCGAAGGTGGCGGGCTTGGAACCGTTGAGTTTTTCGTAGGCGGCGATGTAGTCGCTGGCGACCTTCTTGGACGGGTTGCTGTCGGGCATTTCCGGCAGCACCAGCATCAGGCTGGCGGCCAGCACGGTGCCTTCGACCTTCTTGCCGCCGAGCTTGAGGAAGTCGGGCAGCGCGGCGCCGTGGGTCTGGTAGAACTTGCCCTTGTAGCCCTGGTCGAACAGCGTCGTCTGCGGCAGCACGCTGGCGGCGCCGGGAGCGGCCACCAGCACGGCGTCGGGCTTGGCCGCCAGGATCTTCAGGGCCTGGCCGGTGACCGAGCTGTCAAAGCGCAGGTAGCGTTCGTTGGCGGTGATCTTGATGCCCTTCTCGGCCGCCAGGCCGGAGAACACCTTGTACCAGTTCTCGCCATAGGGATCGTTCAGGCCGATGAAGCCGACCGTCTTGATGCCGGTCTTGGCCATGTGGTCGACCAGCGCGCGGGCGATGATGTCGTCGTTCTGGGTGGTCTTGAAGACCCACTTCTTCTGCTCGTTCATCGGCAGCACCACGGCGGCGGTGCCCACCGGCGCCAGCATCGGCACGCCGGCCTCGGCGGCGAACTGGATCACGCCCATGGCGTTGGGCGAGCCCGACGGCCCGATCAGGGCGTCCACGTTCTGTTCGGTGATGAGCTTCTTGAAGGCCGTGACCGAGTTGGTGGAATCGCTGGCGTCGTCCAGCGAGATGTATTCCACGGTCAGGTCGCCGATCTTCTTGGGCAGCAGCGGCACGGTGTTCTTTTGCGGAATGCCGACCAGCGCGGTGGGGCCGGTGGACGAGGTGACCACGCCGACCTTGACCTGGGCCAGGACGGGCAGGGAGACCAGCGTGGCCAGCACGGCGGCGGCCAGGGGGAGTTTCTTCGACAGCATGGCAAAACCTCCGGATAGGGGGCAGAGTGGGTGCGGCTGGAAAACGGAGAAAACGGATACCGCGAAAATTGCTTTTGGCTTCAACTTTCTGGCACTGCACTGTAGACGCGGTCTGCGTGCTTACCTATCCGTCAAAACCCGAAGCGGATGCGTGGGACGCCGGTCAGATGGTGATGGAACTGACGCTGGCGCCGCCGCAGACGAACAGCGTCTGGCCGGTGACGAAGCTGTTGGCCGGGTCGGCGAAGAACATCACCGCCCGCGCCACGTCGTCCGAGCGTCCCAGGCGCTTGACCGGGATGCCGTTGGCCAGCTGCTTTTCGCGTTCGCTGCCGGGTTCGATCACTTCGTAGAACATGTCGGTCTGGATCGGGCCGGGCGCCACCACGTTGACGGTGATGCCAAAGGGGGCCAGTTCCAGCGACCAGGTGCGCGCCATGCCCACCATGCCGGCCTTGGTGGCGGAATAAGCGGTGCGGGTGGGCAGGCCCAGCGCGCCGCGCGAGGACATCATGACGATGCGGCCGAAATGGCGCTCCTGCATGCCGGGCAGGGCCGCCTGCACCAGGCTGATGGCCGCGCCCAGGTGGATCTGGGTCAGACCGTGCAGTTCCTCCTGGGTCACCTGCGGCAGCAGGTTGGGCCAGATGACGCCGGCGTTGTGGATGACATGGCTGACCGGAAAGCGCGCGGCGATCTCGGCGCCGGCCTGGGCCGTGGCGTCGGCGTCCAGCAGGTCGACCTGCACGTTGTGCAGGCGCGGATGGCTGAAGTCGGCGGCGCGGCGCGCCATCGAGATCACCTCGTAGCCCGCGTCGAGCATGCTGCGGCAGATTTCGGCGCCGATGCCGGCGCTGCCGCCGGTGACGATGGCAACGTTGGTTTGCGTCATGGTGAATCCCCCTGTGTTCTGTTGTTCTTGACGGCCGCTCAGGCGCGCGGCGCCAGCGCCAGCACCCGCAGCGGGCTGCCCGAGCCGCTGCGGATCTTGAGCGGCGCCGAGAAAATCACCGCGCCGGTGGGCGGCAGTTGGTCCAGGTTGGTCAGGCACTGCAGGCCGTAGCGGTTGTTGCCGTGCATGAAGTAGTGGCAGGGGTAGGGCGGATTCAGGTGATGGGCCTGACCGGCGTCGGTGCCCACCGATTCGGTGCCGAAGCCGTGCACGTCGCGTTCCTTGATCAGCCACGGCACCACCTCGGCGTCGGGGCCGGGCGAATGCGCGCCGTCTTCCTGCATGTTCAGGTATTCGGCCGGCTTGGCGCGCTTGGACCAGTCGGTGCGCATCAGCACCCAGGAACGGGCCGGGATGCGGCCATGCTGTTCCTCCCACTTCTTGACGAAGTCGATGGTCAGCAGGAAGTCGGGGTTGTCGCGCGCCTCGGCCGAACAGTCGATGACGCAGGCGCTGGCGATGAAGGCCTCGACCGGGATGGTGTCGACGGTGTTGTCGGGCTGGTCCTTGCCGGTGACCCAGTGCACCGGCGCATCGAAGTGGGTGCCGGTGTGCTCGGAGCACGAGAAATTGTTCCAGTACCAGGCCGGGCCGCGCTCGTCATAGCGCGAGATTTCCTCGATGCGGAACGGCCAGGCCTGGCCGAATTCCGGCGGCAGCACGATGGTGGGGAATTCGGGCGTCAGCGTCTCGGTCAGGTCCACCAGGCGGATGCGGCCCGACACCAGTTCGGTCATGAATTGGGCAAGTATGGGTTGGCTCATCTGTTGCTCCTTTGGTTTTCGTGTCGGGGCGTCAGGCGCCCAGTTCCCGTTCCAGTCCCTTGGGGTTCTCCGCCAGCCGCGCGCGGAATTCCTGTGCCACGTCGCCGACGTACACGTCCTCGACGCCATCCTTCAGCGCGCGCACGATGGCGCTCGCGATGGCCGTGGGCGCCACGCGCGGGGGCGGCGTGCGCTGCTCCCATTCGTGGTCGACCGGGCCGGGGAACACGTTCACCACGCGCACGCCGGCCGGCCGCATTTCGGCGCGCAGGCATTGCGCCAGCGACAGCGCGGCGGCCTTGGAGGCCGACCACATGCCGCGCGCCGGCAGGTTGACGTGGGCGTAGATCGACAGCACGTTGACCCAGGCCGTGGCGTTGTTGACGCCGTCGGCGGCGCGGCCGCATAGCGCTGGCCCGAAACCCTGCGCCAGCCGCATCAGGCCCAGCACATTGACGTCCAGGGCGTCGCGCGCGGTGTTGACGTCCTTGCGGCCGAGCAGGCCGCCTTCGCGTTCCAGGTCGGCGGTGTTGACCAGGATCTCGACCTTGCCGCCGATCGATGCGGCGGCGCGTTCGACCGAGTCGCTGTCGGTCACGTCCAGCGCCAGCGCCTGCACCCGTGGATCGGCCGCCAGCGCGTCGAAGCCGGCGTCGCGGCGCCAGGCCTGCGGATCGCCCAGGAACACGGTCGGGCAGCCGGCGTCGAGCAGGGCGCGCGCCACCGCCTGGCCCACCGCCGACTTGCCGTCGGTGACCAGCGCCCGGCGGAATTTCGGATCGCACGAGGACTCGCGCAGGGTCTTGTCGTCTTCCATATGGGGCGTATTCCTTTCGGGCAGGGCGATCATCACGGCCTGGCCGCCGCGGTCGAGCTTGAGCGCCAGCCGCACGCGCGCGCCGTCGGCGCAATCCTGGTGCACGTGCGCGACAACTGACGGGCCGGCGTCCATGCGCACGGTGCCCACGCGCCACGGCAGGCGTTCACGGAAATAGAGATCGTTGCTGTGGTGCAGGGTGGTGCTGACCAGCAGCAGGCCGTTGGGATCCACCGGCCGCCACGGCAGGCGCTCCGACAGGCAATGGCCGCAGACTTCGCGCGGCGGGTACTGCACCGCGCCGCAATCGGCGCACGTCTGCAGCTCGAAGCGGCCTTCGGCGGCCGCGGCCGTCAGGCCCAGGGCGGCGCGGCTGCGGGCGCCCGGCGGCAGGGTCGGCTGGCGCGTGCGCGCCACGGGATTCTTGCGCGGCGGCTTGGCTAGCGGCTCGGTCATGCGTCCCTCCTGGCCAGGATGGCCGCGGCGGTGCACAGCCCGCGGTCGTAGTTGATCATGCCGAAGCCGCTGACCAGGCCCAGGCGCGCGTTGGCCACCTGCGTGCCGCCGGCCGTGCCGGTCAGCTGGCGCAGCGCCTCGACCATGCCGAGATAGCCGCCGGCGGCGCCGGCCTGGCCCACCGACAACTGCCCGCCGTTGGTGTTGAAGGGGAAGCTGCCGTCGACGGTGAAGGTGTTGGCGCGCACGAATTGCGGCGCCTCGCCCTTGGCGCAGAAGCCCAGGTCTTCCATCTGCATCAGGTTGATGACGGGGTAGTCGTCGTAGGCCTGCAGGAAGTCCATGTCGGCCGGGGCCGCGTCCGCCATGCCATAGAGTTCGTCGATGTCCATGGTCCAGCCGCCGCGGGTCTGGATCGGGTCCTCGATCCAGGCGTTGTGGCGCTCGATGGTGGACAGGATGCGGGCGTAGGGCAGGTTCAGCGCCCGCGCCCGGTCTTCGCTCATCACCAGGAAGCCGTCGGCGCCAGCGCAGGGCATGACGCAGTCGAACAGGTGGATCGGGTCGGTGATGACGCGCGCGTCCAGGTATTGCTTGAGCGTCAGCGGCTTCTTCATCAGCGCGTGCGGATAGCGCAGCGCGTTGTCGCGCTGCGCCACGCAGACCTTGCCGAAGTCCTCGCGGGTGGCGCCGGTGCCGCGCATGTAGTGCGCGGTCAGCAGCGCGAAGCTGGCGTTGGGGCCGCCGGCGCCATAGGGGTAGACCGCGTCCTGGGCGAAGCGCGAGAACTGGCTGACGGTGTTGCGGAACGAGTCGACCTGGTTGGTATCGCCCGCGATGCAGGCGACGATGCCGGCGTCGCCCGCCTGCACCGCGCGCGCGGCGCGGCGCAGCGCGGCCACGCCGCTGGCGCCGCCCATGGGGATGTGATCGAGCCAGCGCGGGCTCATGCCCAGGTGCTGCGTCAGGCCCACGGCGGTGTCCGGCGCCAGCGTGAAGCTGGACACGCACAGGCCGTCGACGTCGGTCTTGGCGATGCCGGCCTGGCGGATCAGCGCGCCCAGCGCGCGGCCGAGCCACCAATGCGCGGCATGGGTGGAATAGCGCTCATACGGAATGCTGACGGGCAGGGCCGCCACCACGCCGTCGTAGCGGGCGCGCGGCGGGCTCATCGGGCCGGCTCCTGGCGCTTCTTCATGGCGGTGGTGTCGACGCAGCTGGCCGTGCCCGGCAGGGTCGGCGCCAGCGCCTTCATTTCGCCGCGCTGGATCTTGTTGGTGGTGGTGAGCGGCAGGCTGTCGACGAAGGCGACGTAGCCGGGCGCCTTGTAATAGGCCAGTTGTTGCAGGCTCCACTGCACGATGTCGCGGGCCGCGTCGGCGCGGGCGGCGGCGTCGGCGGGCGCGGTTTCCGCCACCACGCAGGCCAGCACCTCGTCGCCGCGCACCGGGTCGGGCACGGCGGCCACCGCCACGGCCTTGACCAGCGGATGCTGCAGCAGCACGCTTTCGACTTCCACGGCGGAGATGTTCTCGCCGCTGCGGCGGATCACGTTCTTCTTGCGGTCGACGAAGCGCAGCGCGCCGTCGGCCTCGCGGCGCACGATGTCGCCGGTGTGGAACCAGCCGTCCTCCCAGGCCTGCGAAGTGGCCTCGGCGTCCTTCAGGTAGCCGGCGAAGAAGCCGTAGCGCGGGTCATCGCCGGCATGGCGCACCAGCAGCTCGCCCGGCTCGCCGGCGGCGGCCTCGCCGCCGTGATCGGCGACGATGCGCACCAGCACGTCATCCTCTTCGCGGCCGAAGCAGCTGCTGCCGATGTGGCGCGGCTCCTGGTTGGCGATGATGACGGCCCCGGCGCCCGTTTCGGTCATGGCCCAGGCTTCCAGCAGCGGAAAACCGAAGCGTTCCTCGAAGGGCTGGTGCAGCTTGCGGTCGACGCCCGCGCCGAAACCGAATCGGATGGCTGGTTGCCTGTCCCGCGCCGACGGCTCGGCCTTCATCAGGAACGCCGGCATCACGCCCAGGTAGTGCAGCACGGTGGCGGCGGATTCGCGCACGCTGTCCCACCAGGTCTTGGGATGGAAGCGGTCCAGCGGAATCAGGCAGCCGCCGGTCAGCACCATGGCCATGGCGGAATAGGCCATGGCGTTCATGTGCACCAGCGGCAGCGGCGTCAGCATGCGTTCCTCGCCGGGGCGCAGCGCGGCCAGGCCGCCGATGCGGGCGTACCAGCCGCCCGCGTGCAGGAAATAGCGGTTCGGCAGGATGCAGCCCTTGGGACGGCCGGTCGTGCCGGACGTGTACAGCAGCGCGCATTCGGTCAGTTCGTCGGGCGCGCCCGCCAGCGGCGCGGGGAAGGGCGCGGCGGGCGGGGCGGCGTCCGGCCCCATCACGCGCAGCGGCCGGCCGGCGCGCTCGGCGGCGGCCAGCAGGTCGGCGTGGCGCTCGGGCAGTGCCACCGCCAGCGCGATCTCGGAATGGCCCGTCAGGTACTCCAGTTCGGCCGCGCGCAGGTCGGGGTTGATCGGCACCACCGACACGCCCAGCGCGTTCAGCGCGAACCAGTGCAGGAAGAAGGCCGGCCGGTTTTCCAGCAGCAGGCCGGCGCGGTGGCCGTGGCCGTAGCCGGCGCGGGCGTAGGCCGCGCGCAGCGTCTCGATGGCGGCGGCCGCCTGGGCGTAGGTCAGCTCGCCGGCGCCGATGCCGTAGATGTCGGCGGTTTCCGGCAGGATGCACAGGAAGGGCCGGGCGCCATGCCGGGCCGCGGTGTCCAGGAAAGCCTGGTGGACGGTGGGGCTCACAAGCCGCTCCTACATGAACAATTGGATGTTGCCGAACGCGGCGTCGCAGTTCACCAGGTCGACGCGCTTGAGGCGGATACGCAGCGCGCCGTCCTGCTCGACCAGGTGATGCGTGGCCCAGCCGGCGTACAGCGTCTGCGCGTCCTGCCGCGTCTCGACGTAATGGAAGGCGGTGCGCACCACGTGGCGGCCCTGGTCCGGCGCCGAATCGGGATGGTCGTGTTCGACCGTGGGCGCCTGTAGCAGATGATGGCAGCGGCTTTTGGGTTGCTGCGAGAAGGTGCGCTGGCCGGCCAGGCGCTCCACGCGCACGCGCAGCAGCAGCTTGTCTTCGTACATGAGCGAGGCGTGCAGGCGGGCGTCGGTCTGGCCGTGGGCCAGCGGCATCCAGTAATGGCCGTCCTCGGTATACAGCTCCAGCCAGTCCTCGAAGCGCAACTCGTCGAGCAGGCGCGCCTCGGCGTAGACGAAATCGATCAGGTCGCGGTCGCTCAAGCTCATGCCTGCTCCGTCATGTAGCGGCCCCATGCGCGGTACTGGTTGCGCATCTGCCATTCGTTGGTGCCGTTGGTGGTGACGTTCTTCTGGCCGAGCTCGGCGGGGTCGTACAGGCGGCCGACGTTGACCCAGTCGCGGGCGCGCGATTGCAGGCCATCCTGCGCGCGCTCGTACATCTCCAGGTCGTCGTGGCCGACCACCGAAGTGGGCGCGTTGATCAGGCGGTTGTACATGAGGGTGCGTTCCAGCAGCAGGTCGGGCGCGCCGACCAGGCGGAAGGTCCACGACTCCACCAGGGTGCGGTCGGCGGCGATCGGCTTGAACACGCGCAGGGTCTGGATCGGGCCCTTGACCATGATGTTGGGGAAGTACACGGTGTTGTGGCGCACGTCGCCCAGGATCTGGCGGGCGCGCTCCTC
Organism: Achromobacter ruhlandii; assembly: GCF_902859695.1. Lineage (GTDB taxonomy): Bacteria > Pseudomonadota > Gammaproteobacteria > Burkholderiales > Burkholderiaceae_B > Achromobacter > Achromobacter ruhlandii. The sequence continues at coordinate 269,262 of NZ_CADIJL010000004.1, read as the reverse complement.
GCCATAGGCGGCGACCATGGACTCCCAGTAACCCGGAATGCCCGAATAGGCGGCGTGGATCGAATCGGACACGCCGGTGTGGCCGTGGCCGTTTTCCCAGACGCGGATGCCCATGTTCTCGAAAAACTCGTAGGGCGAGATGAATGGCGCGAACAGTTCCACCGCCATCGGCTTGGGCGTGCCGGCCGGGGCCTGTTCCCAGACCTTGACCGCGGTGCCGGCCGACGACTCGTGCGCCACCATAGGGTGGCAGGTGTCGGTCTGGTTGTCGACCAGCATCTTCCAGTTGCAGCGGTGCATGTAGCGCAGCACGCCGCCGGCCACTTCCAGCCGGCCTTCGGGCGAGCGGTCGACCATGTTGTCCAGCGTCGACAGCGCGTCACCGAAGAAGTCCTCGAACGACTGGCCGTTCGGGTTCAGGCGGCAGAACACGAAGCCGCGATGGTTGCGCACGTCTTTCACCGCCGCCATGCCCTGGCTGGCCTCGCACTGCTCCAGGCCGGTGTTTTCATAGCCTTTTTTCAGCGGGATCGACAGCAGGCTGCCGTCGGTCTTGAAAGTCCAGGCGTGGTACGGGCAGCGGAAGAACTTGCCGGTGTTGCCACAGGCGTCGCCCGCCACCATGGTGCCCTTGTGCGGGCAGCGGTTGTGCAGCACGCGCACCGAACGGTCGCTGTGGCGCACCATCACCACCGGCTGGTTGCCGACGGTGGTGGTGATGTAGTCGCCGGGGTTGGGCACCTGGCTGTCGTGGCCGACGTAGACCCAGGTGTTGGCGTACAGCCGTTCCATCTCCAGGTCGAACAGTTCGTCGTCGATGAACAGGTCCTTGTGCACCTCGGTCTCGCGCAGCAGGGCGCGGATGGCGTCGGGGTTGTCGCGGTATTTGGCCATGGGAGTCTCCTCTTGTCGCGCCCGGCCCTACAGGTCCAGCACCAGGCGCGCCGACTTGGCGCGCGAGATGCAGATCTGGATGATCTTGCCGCTGGCTTTCTCGGTATCCGACAGGTAGTAGTCGCGGTGGTCCGGCTCGCCCTCCAGCACGGTGGCCTGGCACACGCCGCATTCGCCGCGCTTGCAGTCGTACATCGGGTCGCAGCCTTCTTCTTCCATGACGTCGACGATGGTCTTGTCGGCGGGAATCGTCAGCACCCGGCCGGACTGGCGCAGCTCGACCTCGAAGGGCTGGTCGCCCGCCTGCGGCGCGGCGGTCGCGAACAGCTCGAAATGGATGTGAGCGTCGGGCCAGTGGCGGGCGCGCGCTTCCTGGATGACGGCGTCGATCAGGCCCTTGGGGCCGCAGACGTACAGGTGCTGGCGCGGGTTGACGGCGTCCAGCAGCGCCTTCAGGTCGAAGCGGCAGGAAGCGTCGTCGTCGGCATGGGGCACCAGCGCGTCGCCAGCCAGCGCCTGGAGTTCCGGCAAAAACGCCAGCTGGTCGCGGCTGCGGCCGCTGTAGTGCAGTTCGAAGGCGCGGCCGGCGGACTTGAGCGCCGCCGCCATCGACGCCACCGGCGTGATGCCGATGCCGCCGGCGATCAGCACCACCGGTTCGTCGCCAGCCGGACCCTCGTGCAGCGGGAAATCGTTCTTCGGTCCTTCGACGCTGAGCGTGTCGCCCACCGCCAGACCGTGCATGTGGCGCGAGCCGCCCGCGCTGGCTTCTTCCAGCCGCACGCCCAGGCGGTATTCGACGGGTTCGGCGAAGCGGCCGGCTTCCGGCGTCAGTTGCACCAGCGAGTAGCAGCGCGGTTCGCGCAGGCCGGGCACGCTGACTTTCAGGTGGGCGCCGGGGCCGAAGGCGGGCAGGGCGCCGCCGTCTTCGCGCGCCAGGCGCAGCGAGCGGATCAGCGGCGATTCCTGGCGGACTTCACGGACGATGAGTTTCAGGGTTTGCACGGCGTTCGTCTCTATCTCGATGTCAGGCGGCCAGTTTCTCGGCCAGTTGGCGTTCCATGGGGCCGCATTTCTCGTCGGCCAGCGCGGCCTGGCGCAAGGCGCGCAGCGAAGCCGCGGCATCGGGCCGGCCCGCCAGTTGGGCGGCGGCCGCGATCAATTGACGGTACTTGCCGCCGCCGCGCACGTGGGTGTCGCTGTAGCCTTTGACCAGGCGGCGGCAGTTGACGGTCTCGACCGCCAGGTCGTAGTCGCGCGGCGCCAGGTTGGCGATCAGGTCGAGCCATTGGGTCAGACCCTCGGATTCGATCTGGTGGCGCAGCGTGCGGCGGCGGAAGCGCCGCATGCCGGCCAGCGTGTACAGCATCAGGAAGCCGCCCAGCGTGCCGCTCTGCATGCGGCGTCCCTTGCCCAGGCGGCGTTCAACGAAACCGCCGAAGGCCTTCGACCGTTCGAGCCAGCGGCCCAGCCCGGCCGGCAGCGTGCCGCAGATTTCCTCCAGCCGCGGATGCATGAATTCGGTGGTGTAGACCAACTGGTCCGGCTTGGCGCCGACCTCGGCGCGCACCCGCTCGAAGCGGCTGCCGCGCGTCTTCAGGTCGGCCACGCGGATCACGTCGTCATAGGCCATGGCGGTGGCCAGGTAGCGCGCGGCGGCACAGGTCAGCGCCCATTGCTTCGATTCGCCGCCGTGGCGCGCGTCGAGTTCGCGGATCGCGGCCATGCGGGCCAGGTAGTCCTCGGCATAGGCCAGGTCCTGGAACTCGATCTGGCGGCGCGCGCCGGCCGTCAACATCGGCTGCGCACAGGCGGGGAAATCGCGCGTGATGCGGTCCAGCAGCGCTTGCGCCGCCGGGCTGGCGGCGCGTTCGGGCACGACCGGCTGTGGCCGGGTCAGGTCGATCGCGGCCGGCTGCGCGGGCGCCTGGTCGGCGGCCTCGAAGCCGAGCGCGAAGGCGCGCAGGCTGGCGTCCACGCCGACGCCGGCGCGGCGCACGGTGGCCTCGAAGTCGTCGCGCGAGAACGGCAGCGCGCCGCTGCCGGCGACGGCGCCGAACAGGCTGGCGCTGATGACGCTGCCGGCGCGGTCGGCCAGGTCCTGCAGGTCGAAGCAGAGGAAACGGCGGGCCGCGGCGCGGCCGGCTTCCAGCACCTTGTTGGGATCGGCGATGCCGTTGCCCGGCGCCGATTTCTCGCTGACCGCGTAGCTGCGGTGCGACGAGGCGATCAGCACGCTGCGGTCGGGCGTCACCAGCCCGCGCTGGATGGCGCGGCCGCCTTCCATCAGTTCGGCCGCCACCACCAGATCGACGTCGCCCGGCGTGGGCATCAGCGCCAGCGCGGGCGGACGGCCGGCGCGGGCCACGTCGGACTCGGGCAGCAGCTCCAGGTAATAGATGGTGGCGCCGGTGCGCTGCGCCACGCCCGGCACCGAAGTGGTCTGGGCCCACCAGCCGGCGTGCTCGGCCATGTCGACGATCCAGTCGGCCAGCACGCCGCCGCCCTGGCCGCCCATGGCCAGGATGGCGATCTTGATGGGAGTGCCTTGCTGCAATGCCACCGGGTTCATGGGGCGGGTCCTCACAGGGCGAATTTGGCCAGGCGCGCTTCGCGGCGGCGCTGCAGGTAGCCGATCACGCCCTGGCGCAGGCGCGCCAGGAAACGGTCGCGGCCGCTGGGGTTGTGGACGATGTCGGCGCGGTAGAAGGACGGGCATAGCACGGCGGCGTGCGCCACTTCGCCGCAGTTGCCGCAGCCGACGCAACTGCTCTCGACGTGGGCGACCGGATCTTCCTTGAGGGGATCGCCGCTGTCCTTGACCGTCAGCGACGGGCAGCCGGACAGCCGGATACAGGCATGGTCGCCGGTACAGACGTCGGGGTCGACGCCGAAGCGTTCCTTGACCACGCGCTTGCCGGCCTTGACCGCCTGGTTGAACAGCGGCTTGATGCGGCGCTGCTTGTTCAGCATGCATTCCGACTGGGCGATGATGACCTTGGGGCCCTTGATGTCGGTGGTCAGCGCTTCCTCGATGGTGGCGCGCACCTTGGCCACGTCATAGGTGCGGTCCAGCGTGCGCACCCACTTCACGCCCACGCCGCGCACGGCCTGGTCGATGGGATTGTTGGTGGAGCGGTCCGGATTCTCGGCGCGCGAGGACAGGATGTCCTGCCCGCCGGTGGCCGAGGCATAGAAGTTGTCGACGATGACGATGACGCCGTCGTACTTGTTGAACACCGCGTTGCCGATGCCCGAGGCCAGGCCGTTGTGCCAGAAGCCGCCGTCGCCCATGATCGAGATGGGCCGCTTGGCCGCCGGCACGTTGAAGGCCGCGGCGCTGGACGCGCCCAGGCCGTAGCCCATGGTGGTCGCGCCCAGGTTGAACGGCGGCAGAATCGAGAACAGGTGGCAGCCGATGTCGCAGGAGATATGGTGCTGGCCCAGCTTTTCCTGCGCCAGCGTCAGGGCCGAGAAGATCGGCCGCTCCGGACAGCCGGTACAGAAGCCGGCCGGGCGCGGCGGCACCACCGCGGCCAGTTCCGCGACGTGCTTGTGGAAGGTGATGGGCTGTTCGGCCGGACGCGGCGCGGGCTTGGGCCGGGTGATCTCGGTGACCTGCAGCGCGGGCTCGGCGGCGCCGGCGTCGGCGGCCACGGCTGGATGGGTCTGCAGCGATTCGGGGCGTTCGCGCTTGAGGAATTCGCGCAGGCCGTCGCGCATCACCTGGGTGGTGTATTCGCCCGCCATCGGCAGCACGTCCTTGCCGGACAGCTTCGTATCGACGCCGGCCTTGCGCAGCACCGCGTGCAGGGCCTGTTCCAGGTAGTCGGGCTGGCCTTCCTCCAGCAGCAGCACGGCGCGCTTGCCGCGGCAGAAGTCGATGACCTCGTCCTCGATCACGGGGTAGGCCACGTTCATCACATACAGCGGGATGCGGCTGTTGCCGAAGTTGTCGGCCAGGCCCAGCAGTTGCAGGGCGCGGATCACGCCGTTGTACAGGCCGCCCTGCAAGATCAGGCCGATGTCGTCCTGGTCGCCATCGAAGTGCTCGTTGAGCCTGTGCTCCTTGATATAGCGGATGGCGGCGGGCCAGCGTTCCTTGATCTTTTCCTGCTCGTGCAGGAACGAGGCCGGCGGCAGCACGATGCGGCTGGTGTCGCGCGCCGGGCTTTCCAGCGCCTGGGCCAGCGAGAACGCCGGCCGCTGGTTGTCCTTGGCAATGAAGCGACCGTGCACGTGGCAGCCGCGGATGCGCAGTTGCAGCATCACTGGCGTCTTGCTGGCCTCCGACAGCGCGAAGCCGTCTTCCACCGCCTTGACCATGCTTTCCAGGTTAGGGCGCGGATCGAGCAGCCAGATCTGCGATTTCATGGCGAACGCGTGCGAGCGTTCCTGCATGATGGACGAGCCTTCGCCGTAGTCTTCGCCGACGATGATGAGCGAGCCGCCGGTGACGCCGCCCGAGGCCAGGTTGGCCAGCGCGTCGGAGGCGACGTTGGTGCCGACGGTGGATTTCCAGGTGACCGCGCCGCGGATCGGGTACATGACCGAGGCGGCCAGCGTGGCGGCGGCGGTGGCTTCCGAGGCGCTGGCCTCGAAGTGCACGCCGAGTTCCTGCAGGATGTCGTTGGCGTCGGCCAGCACGTCCATCAGGTGCGAGATGGGCGAGCCCTGGTAGCCCGCGACATAGCCCACGCCGGACTGCAGCAGCGCCTTGGTGACCGCGAGAATCCCCTCGCCGCGGAACTCCTCGCCCGCGCCGATGCGCAACTGCTGGACTTCTTTCTTGAAAGACCTTTCAGCCATCTCGAACTCCTCCACGCGGACCGGCATCCGGGTCCCGAAGCCATGCTGCTGCGCAGCACGCCCATGTCACGAAATTTCGCTCTGAAAAATACTTTAGGAGTCAACGTTTTAGCTGTCAACAAAAAAGATGAAATTTCATGGAATCAAAAAAATATCACGCAAAAACAAGGGTGTATATACTGGTTGTTCTCTATCCGAGTGCTCGTGAAAACGCGCTTTGATGGTGCAAAAACGGGTTGCGATTCGGGGTATACCCTGTGCTGCGCAACAGCATTGCGCCGCGTCATGGCGCCAGCGCGCGCCATCGTGGTGCAATGCGCCTGCCGGCCTCGGGTCGCCTATTCAATATTGATGCGTGGGAGCGGAACAACATGCGGTCGGACAAGCACGGCGGCGGTACCCGGGACGGCGGTGCGCGGTTCGTCGATGACTACCTGGCCTATCTGCTGGCGCAGGCCAGCCAGCGCATCTCGGCGGAGTTTCATCAGCAGGTGAAAGCGGCTGGCCTGTCGGTCACCGAATGGCGGGTGCTGGCCAGCCTGGAAGGCAGCGCTGGCGAAACCATCGGCGACCTGGCGGTGCTGGCGATCACCAAGCAACCGACCTTGAGCAAGGTGGTGCAGCGCATGGAAACCGAAGGGCTGGTGACACGCACCGAAGTGCGCGCCGACCGCCGCCAGACGCGCGTGGTCATCACCACCAAGGGCCGCCATCTGATCGCCGCGCTATGCGAGCAGGCCATGCAGCACCAGAGGGCGGTGCTGGCGCCGTTCGGCGAGGATCAGGCGGCCCTGCTGATTGACATGCTGCGCCGCCTGATGGCCGAGCACGTGCCGCTCGACCTGCCGCTGGACGCCGACGAATAGGGCGGTGCGCGCGGGCCGGGCGGCAAACAAGCCCCCGATCCGGGGGGCCGGGATGGGATGGGCCGACCGAACGCTGTTTACATACCGGGCCAGCGATTTTTTTGTCATATTTTTATACGTCCCTAAATATGTTCTCCCTCTGAAAACCCCCTCCGGTACGCATAAACCCTTAATTGACGCGGGTCTTGGGCCTAGGCAATATCGCGCCGGTATTCAGACTACAGTCAGGAGTTGAACCTATGCGCCGCACTTTGATTGCCATCGCGATCGCCGCCGCCGTGGCCGTGCCCTCGATCGGGCAGGCCAAGACCTTCCGTTGGGCCGCCCAGGGCGACATCCTCACCTTTGATCCGCACTCGCAGAACGAAGGCATGACGATTGCCGCCAACAGCTACGTCTATGAACCGCTGGTGGACTACGACAAGGACTTCAAGGTGGTGCCGCGCCTGGCGACCGAGTGGGACCAGGTTTCGCCCACGCTGTACCGCTTCAAGCTGCGCCCCGGCGTCAAGTTCCACGACGGCGCCGCCTTCACGGCCGACGACGTGGTGTTCTCGGTGCATCGCGCCATGGCGCCCACTTCGAACTACAAGGCCTACACCACCGGCATCAAGGAAGCGCGCAAGATCGACGACCTGACGGTCGAGATCGAGACCACCGCGCCCAACCCGGTGCTGCTGCGCCAGCTGCCCAACGTGTTCATCATGAACAAGGCCTGGTCGGAGAAGAACAACATCGCCAAGCCGCAGGACTTCGTCAACAAGGAAGAGACCTTCGGCGCGCGCAACACCAACGGCACCGGCCCGTACAAGCTGAAGTCACGCGAAGTCGACGTGCGCACCGTGTTCGAAGAGAACAAGGACTGGTGGAACAAGGCCGGCAAGGTCGGCAACGTGACCGAAGTGGTGTTCACGCCGATCAAGCAGAACGCCACGCGCACCGCCGCGCTGCTGTCCGGCGAGATCGACTTCGTGCTCGATCCGGCCGCTCAGGATCTGGACCGCCTGCGCCAGTCGGCCAAGGTGGTCGAGGGCAACGAGTACCGCACCATCTACCTGGGCCTGGACCAGAAGCGTCCCGAGCTGCAGTATTCCAACATCAAGGGCAAGAACCCGTTCCAGGACATCCGCGTGCGCGAGGCGCTGTACCGCGCCATCGACGTCGACGCCATCAAGCGCGCGGTGATGCGCGGCCTGTCGGCGCCCACCGGCACCATGATCGCGCCGCAGGTCCATGGCTGGGCCGAGTCGCTGCACAAGCGCGTGCCCTACGATCCCGAGAAGGCCCGTGCCCTGCTCAAGGACGCCGGCTATGACGGCACGCTGAACTTCACGCTCGACTGTCCCAACAACCGCTACATCAACGACGAAGCCATCTGCCAGGCCGTGGTCGGCATGTGGGCCAAGGTGGGTGTGAAGGCGACCATGAACGCCATGCCGCGTTCGACCTACTTCCCCAAGGTGCAGAACTCCGACACCAGCGCCTACCTGTTCGGCTGGGGCGTGCCGACGTTCGACGCCATGTACACGCTGCAGAACCTGATCCGCACCAAGGGCGAGGGCGCGGACGGCATGTACAACCTGGGCAACTACAGCAACAAGGACCTTGATGCGATCATCGACCGCATCAAGACCGAAACCGACGTGGCCAAGCGCGACGCCGACATCCGCAAGGTGCTGGAGGTGCATGCCCAGGAATTCGGCCACATCCCGCTGCATGACCAGGTCATTCCCTGGGCCATGCGCAAGAACGTGTCGGTGATCCACCGCGCGGACAACCGCCTCGTTGCCGACTGGGTCAAGGTCGACTGACCCCGCCCTTCCGGCTAACCAGACAGCGAAGCCCCGCGGGGCTTCGCCGTTTTGCCTTTCCCGCCTATGTTTGCTTTCATACTGCGTCGCCTGTTGCAGGCCGTAGCGGTGATGCTCACCGTCGCGCTACTGGCCTTCGTGCTTTTTCAATATGTCGGCGACCCTGTCACCATCATGCTGGGGCAGGACGCCACCGATGCCGAGCGCATCGAGCTGCGTGAGCGCCTGGGGCTGAACGAGCCCGCCATCGTCCAGTTCGGCCACTTCGTGGCCAACGCCGCGCAAGGCAATTTCGGCATTTCCCTGCGCCAGAGCGAACCGGTCTCGAGCCTGCTCAAGTCGCGCCTGCCGGCCACGCTGGAGCTGTCCCTGGTGGCGGCCCTGCTGGCGCTGGTGGTGGGCGTGCCGCTGGGCGTGTACACCGCGCTCAAGCGCAACAGCCTGCTGTCGCAGCTGCTGCTGGCCGGCTCGCTGCTGGGCGTGTCGTTGCCGACCTTCCTGATCGGCATCCTGCTGATCCTGGTGTTCTCGGTGCAACTGGGCTGGCTGCCCAGCTACGGCCGCGGCGATACCGTGGCGCTGGGCTGGTGGACCTCCGGCCTGTTCACCGCCAATGGCTGGAAGCACCTGATCCTGCCGTCGATCACGCTGTCGCTGTTCCAGATGACGCTGGTGCTGCGGCTGGTGCGCTCCGAAATGCTGGAGGTGCTGCGTTCGGACTACATCAAGTTCGCGCGCGCCCGCGGCCTGAAGCGGCGCGCCATCCATTTCGGCCACGCGCTCAAGAACACCATGGTGCCCGTCATCACCATCACCGGCCTGCAGCTGGGCGGCATCATTGCTTTTGCCATCGTGACCGAGACGGTGTTCCAGTGGCCCGGCATGGGGCTGCTGTTCATCCAGGCGGTGCAATTCGCCGACGTGCCGGTGATGGCCGCGTACCTGTGCCTGATCGCGCTGGTGTTCGTGGTGATCAACCTGATCGTCGATCTTCTGTATTTTGTCGTGGACCCGCGCCTGCGCTCCGGGCTGACCCGCGGCGGAGGTGGCCACTGATGCGTGCCGTTCTGAAACGCTGGTGGGACAGCGATATTGCCTGGGCCTGGCGCCGGGCGCCCGTGGCCATTGTCGCCACCGTCATGCTGGCGCTGTTGCTGATCGGCTCCTTCGGGGCCGGCTGGGTGGCGCCGCACAATCCGTTCGACCTGACCAAGGTCGAGCTGCTGGACGCGCTGCTGCCGCCGGCCTGGTCGCCCAACGGCCAGTCGACCTATCTGCTGGGCACCGACAGCCAGGGCCGCGACCTGTATTCGGCGATCCTGTACGGCACTCGCGTGTCGCTGCTGATCGGCCTGGCCTCGGTGCTGCTGTCGATGCTGATCGGCATCGTGCTGGGGCTGATCTCGGGCTACGCGGGCGGGCGCATCGATGCCTTCATCATGCGCATCGCCGACGTGCAGCTGTCGTTCCCGGCGATCCTGATCGCGCTGCTGATCGACGGCGTGGCGCGCGCGGCGGTGCCGCGCGAGCTGCACGAGATCATCGCGTTCCCGGTGCTGATCGGCGCCATCGCGCTGGCCGGCTGGCCGCAGTATGCGCGCACGGTGCGCGGCTCGACCCTGGTGGAGAAGAACCGCGAGTACGTGCAGGCGGCGCGCGTGATCGGCGTGGCCTCGCCCGTGATCATGTTCCGCCACGTGCTGCCCAACGTGCTGGGGCCGGTGCTGGTGCTGGCCACCGTGCACCTGGCGACGGCCATCATCACCGAGGCGACGCTGTCGTTCCTTGGGGTGGGGGTGCCGCCGACGGCGCCGTCGCTAGGCACGCTGATCCGCATCGGCAACGATTTCCTGTTTTCCGGCGAATGGTGGATCACCATCTTCCCGGGCGCGGCGCTGGTGCTGCTGGTGCTGTCGGTCAACCTGCTGGGCGACTGGCTGCGCGACGCACTCAACCCGCGCTTAGGGTGATGGCCCACCCCCGAAGCGCTGCGCGCTTCCCCCTCAAGGGGGCATGCTGGCGGACCGGCGAAGCCGGCTCCGCGGCATCCCGATGGCCCCGTCGGCATTTCATCGGCCTCGGGGGCGCTGTACGTGGAACACGAATTTGAGAAATACCTATGAGCGCATTACTTGAAGTCCGCAACCTGCGCGTGGAGTTCCCCACGCGTCGCGGCACGCTGCTGGCCCTGGACGACGTGTCCTTTTCGATCCAGGCGGGCGAAGTCCTGGGCGTGGTGGGGGAATCGGGCGCCGGCAAGTCGCTGACCGGCGCGTCGATCATCGGCCTGCTGGAACCGCCCGGCCGCATCGCCGGCGGCGAGATCCTGCTGGCGGGCCGGCGCATCGACAACCTGCCCGACGAGCAGATGCGCCGCGTGCGCGGCCGCGAGATCGGCGCGGTGTTCCAGGACCCGCTGACCTCCCTGAATCCGCTGTACACGGTGGGCCGGCAACTGGCCGAGACCATCGTGACGCACCTGGACATGAGCTGGTCGCAGGCGCGCAACCGCGCGGTCGAGCTGCTGGCGGCCACCGGCATCCCGGCGGCGCGCGAGCGCATCGACCACTATCCGCACCAGTTCTCGGGCGGCATGCGCCAGCGTGTGGTGATCGCGCTGGCGCTGGCGGCCGAGCCCAAGCTGGTGGTGGCGGACGAGCCGACCACGGCGCTGGACGTGTCGATCCAGGCGCAGATCATCGAGCTGCTCAAGCGCCTGTGCCGCGAACAGGGCACGGCGGTGATGCTGATCACGCACGACATGGGCGTGATCGCGGAAACGGCGGACCGGGTGGCGGTGATGTACGCGGGACGCGTGGCCGAGATCGGCCCCGTGCGCGACGTCATCCATCAGCCGCGCCATCCGTACACGATGGGGCTGATGGGATCGATCCCGTCGCTGCAAGGACATGCCGAGCGGCTGGTGCAGATCGACGGCAGCATGCCGCGGCTGAACGCGATTCCCCCGGGCTGTGCCTTCAATCCGCGTTGCGGGCGGCGCCTGCCGCGCTGCGGCCAGGACCGGCCTGAATTGATGCCGGCGGGAACCTCCCGCGCGGCCTGTTGGTTGCATGAGAACGAAGTCGAGGTGACGCCATGAGCACGCCGTTGGTGCAAGTGAAGGACGCGGCGCGCTGGTTCGATGTGTCGCCGCCCTGGCTGGAGCGCAAGCTGGCGGGCAAGCCGCGGGTGATGCTGCGCGCGGTGGACGGCGTGTCGTTCGAGATCAATCGCGGCGAGACCCTGGCGCTGGTGGGCGAGTCGGGCTGCGGCAAGTCGACGGTGGCGCGCATGCTGGTGGGGCTGTATGGGCTGACGCGCGGCGATATCCGTTTCGACGGCCAGCCGCTGTCGCGCATGGCGGAGCCGGGCGGGCGCGAGCTGCGCAAGCGGCTGCAGATGATTTTCCAGGATCCGTACGCGAGCCTGAATCCGCGCTGGCGCGTCGGCCGCATCATCGCCGAGCCGATGCTGACGCACACGAAGATGACGCCGGCCGAGCGCACGGCGCGGGTCGGCGAGCTGCTCCGTCAGGTGGGGCTGGATCCGGCCGACCAGGGCCGCTATCCGCACCAGTTCTCGGGCGGGCAGCGCCAGCGGATTTCGATCGCGCGGGCGCTGGCGGTGAATCCGGAGTTCCTGGTGTGCGACGAGCCGACCTCGGCGCTGGATGTGTCGGTGCAGGCGCAGGTGCTGAACCTGATGAAGGACCTGCAGCGCGAGCTGGGGCTGACCTATCTGTTCATCTCGCACAACCTGGCGGTGGTGCATCACGTGGCCGATCGGGTCGGGGTGATGTACCTGGGGCGGATGGTGGAGGTGGCGCCGCGCGATGAGCTGTTCGCGCGGCCGCGGCATCCGTATACGCGGATGCTGCTGGCGGCGATTCCGGATATCGACGGGGCCGGCAAGCCGCGCACGGCGGTGGCGGGGGAAGTGCCGAATCCGTTGAATCCGCCGTCGGGGTGCACGTTTCATCCTCGGTGTCCGCATGCGAATGAGCGGTGCAGGGCGGAGGCGCCGGTGGCTCGGATGGCGGGAGTGGCGGTGGTGGCTTGCCATGCGGTGGAGGAGGGGAGGATTGCGGGGTGATTCCAGTGTGGGCAGTTTGTTGAGTTCTTGAGGCGTCTGTCGCGGCGGGCGGCGGCGGGCGCGGGGCTACGATTGCGGTCCGGAGCGTTCGCTCCGGACTGCCCCTTCCTCATCCTCGTTGCCGCCTGCGGCGGCTGCCTTCGGATTCCGTCGGGCGCATCTACACGCCCCGCGCCCGCCGCCGCCCGCCGCGACAGACTTGCGTCAGCGGCTCATGACGGGTGCTGGGGCGACTGGTGTGCTTGGCGTGTTTGCCGGCACTGTCGTGGGGGGAGAGGGTCTTGCGGGGCTGCTGCAACGGGGCCGCGCGGGCGGCCCGTTGCAGCGTCTGGGTGGTGGGGCGTCGAGGCGGTGCCGGGTGGTCGGTTTCGGCGCGGGGTGTCTCGGGCAGTGAGTTTGGCAAAGGGCTTCTTCTTGGAAGCCCTTTTTTTTATCGGCGGGCGGATGTGGGGGTATCGTGCCCTGCGTCTGTCATAGTGTTCAGTGACGATGACCCGGATCGTTGTGGTCGTGGGGGTGGTCGTGGGCGTCGTCTTCGTCCTCGTCGTCCTCGTCGTCGCCTTCTTCGTCTTCCTCATCCGGATCGGGCAGGGGTTCCTCGGTCAGGGCGAAGGGAAGGACGTCTTCCAGGTTGTCGGACCAGGCGGACTCTTCGCCGTCGTGGTCGAGCTTGATGAAGCGTTCGCCTTCGTTCAGCGAGATCTGGATGGCCCAGAGATAGAGGCAGTCGTAGGTGTCGTCGCCGCTCGGGGGCAGGCCGCCGCGGTTGCCGAGCAGGCGGGCGCCGGGGCCGCCGAGCTGGACGTGGGTCTGGGCTTCGTCGGGCTCGGCGTTTTCGTCGATGGGCACGCCATAGGTGACCCATTCGGTGCCTTCTTCGCCCAGCACCACTTCGGCCAGGACGGGCTTGCCCAGGTAGGCGCTGAGGGCGTCGGCGGTCTTGGCGAGCATGTCCAGCTCGGTCGCGCTGAAGTGGGTCAGGGAAGGCGGGGGCGTGGCGGAGGCGGACATGGGGGTTCCTGGCGCGATGATGCCGCGGGGACGGCGTTACGAAAAAAATGCATACGCTATTGTCTCGCGATCGCGCGCAGCTTGCATCGGGCGCTTGGATTACGCGGCCTTCAGGCGGCCGCCGGGGCGCGCTTGCGGGCGCTGTCGGGTGACTGGCCGGTCAGGCGCTGGAACATGGCGATGAAGGCGGACGGCGTGCTGTAGCCGAGTTCGCGCGATACGGCCTGTACCGGTTGGCCGGCGTCGAGCATTTCCAGCGCGCTGACCACGCGCAAGCGTTGGCGCCACTCGTTGAACGACATGCCCAGGTGTTGCTGGCAGTGGCGAAGGAGGGTGCGTTCGGTGATGCCGGCGGTGGCGGCCCAGTAGGCGGCGCCGCGTTTGTCGCCGGGCTGGCGCTGCAGGGCGGCGAGGATGGGAGCCAGAACGGGTTCGGTGGCGGACGGCAGGTAGCTGGCGTAGGCCGGCGCGATGCGGATCTGGTCGATGACCACTTGCGCCAGGCGCCGGTCTTCCGGCGTATCTGGATAGGCGATGCCGCGCCGTTCGAAGTCGCCCAGAATGGCGCGCATGACGGGACTGATCTCCAGCGTGCAGGGCCTGGCGGGCAGGGCGGCGCAGGCGGCGGCCGGGATGTCGATGCAGGCGTAGTGCACTTCCCCCTGGTTCTGGCAGCAGTGCGAGACGTGCGGCGGTATCCAGATGGCGTAGTGGGGCGGCGACAGGTAGGTGCTGTCCTCGATGCCGATTTCCATGATGCCGGACAGGGCGAAATTCAGTTCGCCCCAGGGCGAGCTGTGGCGCTGGATGCGCGAGTGCGGCAGGAAGTGCAGGATGCGGCAGGCCAGCGGATAGGGGCGGCCCGGGCCAAGGCTGGGCGGGGAGTCGGCGAGGTCCATGTCCGAAGTTCGCTGGGGATTGTCGGTTTTTCATTATATACAGCGAGTCAGACAGGTCCTACACTGGCCGGCCGTTATCCTGTTTTTGGCTGTATCCCCATGACGCGCGCCGATGTTTCGCCCACTCCCGCCCGCTATCTGCTGTTCCCGCTGCTGGCGGCGCTGATCTGGTCGGTCAACATGATCGTCACCAAGATGGCGGCCGGCGTGATCGCGCCGGCCGCCATCGGCTTTTACCGCTGGGCGCTGGCCGGGCTGCTGCTGACGCCGTTCGCGCTGCCGGCCGCCTGGCGCCAGCGGCGCGCGCTGTGGCCGTACCTGCCCAAGTTCGCGGTGCTGGGCGGCCTGGGCATGGCGTTGTACCAGGGCCTGGCCTACGTCGCGGCCGGCAGCACCACCGCCACCAACATGGGCATCATCACCGCGATGATTCCGTTGCTGACCATCGCGGTCGGCGCCGTGGTGTTGCGCGAGCGTCCCTCCCTGATGGCGCTGCTGGGCGGCCTGCTGTCGCTGGCGGGGCTGGCGTTGCTGATCGGCGAAGGCGATCCGGCGCGCCTGTTGTCGGTGGGCGCGAACCATGGCGATGTGCTGATGGGCGTGGCGGCGTTGGCCTACGCGCTGTACGGCGTGCTGCTGCGGCGCTGGGGTTTGCCGGCCGGGCCATGGGTGTCGCTGTACGTGCAGGTGGCGTTCGGCGTGCTGTTCCAGTTGCCCGCCTTCCTGATGGCGCCGGCCTCGCCGCTCAATGGCGATAATCTGCCGCTGGTGCTGTATGCCGGCCTGTTCCCGTCGCTGTTCGCGCCGTTCCTGTGGATGCAGGGCGTGCGCCACCTGGGGCCGGCCCGCGCCAGCGTGTTCCTGAACCTGATGCCGGTGGCCACGGTGGCGATCGCGGCGCTGTTCCTGGACGAGAAACCGCACCTGTTCCACATTGTCGGCGGCGCGATGGCGCTGGCCGGCGTGATGCTGGCGCAGATGCGGGCGCCCTTCGCCGCGGGCCGCCGCGCGCGGGCAGCCTCGTAGGGCGCCACGCGCCTCAGTCGGGCACGGGCTTGCCCTGCCAGTACCGCTGGGCGTGTTCCACCGCCACCCTGGCCGGCACGCGCAGGCCGTGGCCCGCGCCCAGCGCGAAGCGCCGCGCCAGTCCGGCGTCGATCAACGACTGGCCGACCGGCAGGAAATGGTCGGAGTCGAGCAGCGCGGGCTGGTCATAACGCTTCCAGACACGCCGGCCGTGCTCGATGATGGGCGAGGCTTCGGGCTGGCGCGGTCGCGTCGGCCACGCGCGTTGTTCGGCCAGGTGCAGCATGGTGCAGACGTCAAAGCCGACGCCTAGCAGCAGGATCTCGGCGTCGGCGCGCAGCAGCTTTGCCAGCGGCGAGGTTTCGCCCAGCGGGTCGTCCAGCCGGTGGTTGGCGGTCAGCGCGTCGGCGCCGGCGCCGACGGCCGCGAACGAGCAGGTGGGATGCAGGCTGCGCACGGCGCCGGGCCAGGTGCGGAACAGTTCGGCCACCGCGCCCATGCCACGCGTGGGCGTGATGGCGGGATCGTAGGCCGGCATGTGCTCGCACAGGGTGTCCAGCCAGGCGGCCGGCACCGGCGGCGCCTGCCATTGCGCGGGATCGGTCAGGTCGGAGGAGTGCGCCGGCATCGCCACCAGGCCGTCGGAACCGACGCAATCGAGCAAGGCGTGGATCAGCGCCACGGGACCGCCCGCGATCCAGCCCAGGGCGCGCAGCGAGGTGTGCACGAGCACCGTGTCGCCGGGGCGCAGGCCGCCCTCGCGCAATTGCGCCGCGAGGCTGTCGCGGGTGGCGGGAAACGGGGTGCGGGCCAGCAGGTCGGCTTCGGTCATCGGGGTGGGCAGGGCGCCGCGAAAGGCGTCATGGAACGGACACAAGCCGTAAATATAGCCTTGTCACCCGCGCGCGGACCCCGCCCGCGCGCCTGTCCGGGTTCCGGCCTACAATCAGCGATTCATCAGCTTTCTTTCCCTATACGAGCCCATGGCCCAATACGTCTACACCATGAACCGCGTCGGCAAGATCGTGCCGCCCAAGCGGCAGATCCTGCGTGACATCTCGCTTTCGTTTTTTCCTGGCGCCAAGATCGGCGTGCTGGGCCTGAACGGCTCGGGCAAGTCGACGCTGCTGAAGATCATGGCGGGCGTGGATCGCGAGATCGAAGGCGAAGCCATCCCCATGCCGGGCCTGAACATCGGCTACCTGCCGCAGGAGCCGCAGCTCAACCCCGAGCACACGGTGCGCCAGGCGGTTGAGGAAGGCCTGGGCGCGGTGGTCACCGCCAAGAAGCGCCTGGACGAGGTCTACGCGGCCTACGCCGAGCCCGATGCCGACTTCGACGCGCTGGCCGCCGAACAGGCCGAGCTGGAAGCCATCATCGCGGCCGCCGCCTCCAGCGGCGCCGACGACATCGAACACCAGATGGAAATCGCCGCCGACGCGCTGCGCCTGCCGCCCTGGGATGCCATCGTCGGCAACCTGTCCGGCGGTGAAAAGCGCCGCGTGGCGCTGTGCCGCCTGCTGCTGTCCAAGCCCGACATGCTGCTGCTGGACGAACCCACCAACCACCTGGATGCCGAAAGCGTCGAGTGGCTGGAACAGTTCCTGCACAAGTTCCCGGGCACCGTCGTGGGCGTGACCCACGATCGCTACTTCCTGGACAACGCCGCCGAATGGATCCTCGAACTGGACCGCGGCTACGGCATTCCCTGGAAGGGCAACTACAGCTCGTGGCTGGAGCAGAAGGAAGACCGCCTCAAGCAGGAAGAGGCTTCCGAATCGGCCCGCCAGAAGACCATCAAGAAGGAACTGGAGTGGGTGCGCCAGAACCCGAAGGGGCGCCAGGCCAAGGCCAAGGCGCGCCTGGCCCGCTTCGAGGAACTGTCGTCCTACGAATACCAGAAGCGCAACGAGACCCAGGAAATCTTCATTCCGGTGGGTGAGCGCCTGGGCAACGAGGTCATCGAATTCAACAACGTCAGCAAGGCCTACGGCGACCGCCTGCTGATCGACAACCTCAGCTTCAAGATTCCGGCTGGCGCCATCGTCGGCATCATCGGCGCCAACGGCGCCGGTAAATCGACGCTGTTCCGCATGATCGCGGGCCGCGAGCAACCGGATTCGGGCGAAGTGAAGATCGGCCAGACCGTCAAGCTGGCCTACGTCGACCAGTCGCGCGACGCGCTCGAAGACAAGAAGACCGTGTTCGACGCGGTCGCCGACGGCGCCGACCTGATCACCGTGGGCAAGTTCGAGATGTCCTCGCGCGCCTACCTGGGCCGCTTCAACTTCAAGGGCGGCGACCAGAACAAGGTTGTCGGCCAGCTGTCGGGCGGTGAACGCGGCCGCCTGCACATGGCCAAGACGCTGATCGCCGGCGGCAACGTGCTGCTGCTGGACGAACCGTCCAACGACCTCGACGTCGAAACGCTGCGCGCGCTGGAAGACGCGCTGCTGGAGTTCCCCGGCAGCGTCATGGTCATCAGCCACGATCGCTGGTTCCTGGACCGTATCGCCACGCACATCCTGGCTTTCGAGGGCGATTCGCAAGTGGTGTTCTTCGACGGCAACTACCAGGAGTACGAAGCCGACAAGAAGCGCCGCCTGGGCGAAGAGGGCGCCAAGCCCAAGCGCCTGCGCTACAAGGCGCTGAAGTAAGCCGGCCTGTCAGGCGGTCCGAAAATCCCGGCCATTGCGCGCCGGGATTTTTTTTTCGGATGATAGAATCAAAAAGTTCATCATCTGATGCGAATTTTTGCTCCAATCATTGCAAGGAGGCCAGTGTGCGTACGACTGTGACGCTCGATGACGACCTGCTCGAATTGGCCCGTACCTATACCGGCGTCCAGGAGACATCGGCGCTCGTAACGCGAGCGTTGACCCAGCTCGTGCAGAAAGAGGCCGCGAAGCGGTTGGCCAAGCTTGGTGGCAGTTCGCCCAAGTTGAAGCCTATCCCGCGGCGGCAGACGGAACGCAATGATCCTGGTTGACACTTCCATCTGGATAGACCATTTATCCGACGGCGAGCCATATCTGGTGCGCTTGCTGGAGGAAGAAAGTGTATTGATGCACCCGTTCATCGCGGGTGAATTGGCGCTGGGTTCGTTGGGCCGACGTGATGTCGTATTGGGCGCGATGTCGCTATTGCCTCAAGTCGTGCGTGCGAGTCATGACGAAGTCATGCACTTTCTTCAAAGCGAGAAATTGTTTGGAAAGGGCATCGGCTATGTGGATTTACACTTGTTGGCGTCCACGCGACTGACACCTGGCGCTGCGCTATGGACCCGGGACAAACGGCTGCGGGCACTCGCCAACACCTTGAGCCTGGCGGTTGATCCCCCGAGATATCATTGAATGAAGCGGTTTGGCGTGATGGTCATACCGTATCGTCGATACCGCCTTCAACCCCAGGAGACCTCCCATGCTGCTGCAAGCCTCCGATTCCACGCTGCTCATCGTCGACATGCAGGGCCGCCTGATGCCCGTGATCCACGACGGCGACGCGGTGGTGGCGGCCAACGCCAAGTTGGCGCAGGCGGCGCGGCTGCTCGACGTACCCGTGGTCGCCACCGAGCACCACAGCAAGATGCTGGGCGTCACCGTGGCGCCGCTCGCCGAATGGGTGCAATCCACTTTCCAGAAGATGCACTTCTCGGCCGCGCGCGAACGCGGCTTCGACGCCTGGCTGCCGGCGGCGCGCAAGACCGTGCTGGTGACTGGCTGCGAGGCCCACATCTGCGTGTTGCAGACCGTTATCGGTTTGATTGAGCTGGGTTACAAGGCGGTGCTGGTGGCCGATGCGGCCGGTTCGCGCAAATCGTCCGACCACCATGCCGCGCTGCGCCGCGCGCGCGCCCACGGGGCCGAGATCGTCACCACGGAAATGGCCATTTTCGAGTGGATGGAAACTTGCGAGCACGCCCGTTTCCGCGACGTGTTACGTCTGGTCAAATAGCCGGGCCTGGCTGCAACATTGTCCCGGGGAGTCGCAAAGATTCCCTCGCCGTTTGACACAATTCCTGGGCAAACCTCACACCGCCGCGCGGGATATTTTGCGATCCTGAAGGTTCTAAACCCATAAGGGGTGTCGTGCGCTCGCGTCTGGACCCAGGAGCGGCCCCGGGTACAAGAATAGGAGCCTCATCATGAAAATCGCATCTCTTTCCAAAATCTGTGTCGCTGTCGCCATGGCCGCCACCATGGCGGGTTGCTCGTCGTGGGACAGCATGAGCCATCGTCAGAAAAGCACGGTGGGCGGTGCGGCGCTCGGCGGTGTGGCGGGCGCGGTCATCACCAACGGCGGCATTCTTGGCACGGTGGGGGGCGCGGCCATCGGCGGTGTCATCGGCGATCAGGTGGGCAAGCACTGAGCCCTGGACCGGGCGGGCGCCAGCGCACGCTGGCGTACCGCGCCGAACGCAAAAACGCCCGGCATTGCCGGGCGTTTTTTTGCGCGCATCGCATGCGGATCCGGCGCCGGCCAGCGGCGCGCGGAACGCGTCAGGTCTCGCTTTGCGGCATCTCGATCTTGACCTCGAGCACTTCGAGGGTGTCCTGGCGTTCCAGGTGCACCTTGATGTCCTCGGGGTTGATCTTGACGTACTTGGAGATCACCGCGATCAATTCCTGCTGCAACTGCGGCAGGTAGTCGGGCGAATCGCCACGGCCCCGCTCGTGGGCCAGGATGATCTGCAACCGTTCCTTGGCGACGGATGCGGAGGTTTTCTTTTGACCAAGCAGAAACGACAGGAAGGACATTGCTTACTTGCCTCCGAACAGGCGTTTCAGGAAACCCGGCTTTTCGTAGTCGGTAAAGCGCAGGGCCTTGTCTTCGCCCAGGTAGCGGGCCACGACGTCCTTGTAGGCCTCGGAGACGTCGGTATCTTTCAGGTGGATGGCGGGCAGGCCCTGGTTCGAGGCCTGCAGCACGGCTTCGGATTCGGGAATGACGCCGATCAGCTTGATGCGCAGGATGTCCTCGATGTCGCCCAGCGACAGCATTTCGCCGTCGACCACGCGCTTGGGGTTGTAGCGCGTCAGCAGCAGGAATTCCTTGACCGGCTCGTCGCCCTCGACGGCGCGCTTGGACTTGGCCGCCAGGATGCCCAGGATGCGGTCGGAGTCGCGCACCGACGACACTTCGGGGTTGGTCACGACCAGCGCGTCGTCGGCGAAGTAGGCCGCCATGAGCGCGCCCGTCTCGATGCCGGCGGGCGAGTCGCAGACGATGTAGTCGAAGCCCATTTCCTTCAGGTCGTTGATGACCTTTTCCACGCCTTCCTGCGTCAGCGCATCCTTGTCGCGCGTCTGCGAGGCGGGCAGGATGAACAGGTTTTCAAGCTGCTTGTCCTTGATCAGCGCCTGGTTGAGCGTGGCTTCGCCCTGGATCACATTGACGAAGTCATACACCACGCGACGCTCGCAGCCCATGATGAGGTCGAGGTTGCGCAGGCCGACGTCGAAGTCGATGACAGCGGTCTTGTGGCCCCGCATCGCGAGGCCCGCGGAAAAACTGGCGCTCGTCGTGGTTTTGCCCACGCCGCCTTTGCCGGAAGTCACCACAACAATGCGTGTCATGACGATCAAACCCTTATGTTCGAATAAATCGCGTTATCGTAAAGCAAAAAGCCCGTGTAAGGCTTCTTACAGAATGTGTTGAACGGGCACGGCCCGTTCGGGACTGACAGAGTATTGCGTTGCAGGACCCTTCCGCGTTGGCGCGGTCTCGCGCCCGTCCGGCCGGCCTGGATCCGGGGCAGGGCATCTCAGGCTTTCAGGGCCTCGATGCGCAGGGTGTCGCCATCCAGCCGCACCAGCGCGGGCTGGTTGTGCAGCGAGCGGTCGAGCTTGTCTTCGACTACGCGGTACACGCCGGCCACGGCCAGCAGCTCCGCGTCCAGGTGGGTGGTGAAGATGCGCGCCGACGTGTCGCCGCGCGCGCCGGCCATGGCCTTGCCGCGCAACGGACCGTACACGTGCACGTTGCCGTCGGCGATGACCTCGGCGCCCTGGCTGACCATGCCGATCACGACCAGGTCGGTGTGGCGCGCGTAGACCCGCTGGCCGGATCGCAGCGGCTTGGTGATGACCAATGCCGAGGACGACTGCGGCGCGGCCGGCGTCGGGCTCGGCGCCGACGTGGTGCTGGCGGCGGCGCGCTCGGGCAGCGGCTCGGCGGCGGGTTTGCCGGCAGTCTTGTCCGCGGATTTATCGGCCGTCTTTTCGGTTGCCTTTTCCGATGCCCCTTCCGTTGCCTTGCCGGCCGGCGCTTCGGCGGCGGCTGTGGGGGCGGGCGCGATCTCGACGGCGGCGGCCGGCACCGACGGCACCGGCGTGGCAACGTCGTTGGGCGGCGCCGTGTCGATCACCTGCGCGGGACGGGCCGCGGGCGTCGACAGCTCCACCGGCGTCAGGCCGGCGGCGCGGGCCGCGGCCAGGTTGGCGCCTTCGGCGACCACGCCGATGGGGGGCAGGTTGTGCCCGCGCAGGGCAGCGACCAGCGCGGGCCAGTCAATGGCGTCCTCGACGCGGCTGGCGTCGATCACCACGGGCTCGTTCTCGAAGAAGCTGCCGGCGTCGGCCATGCGCTTGGCCAGCGCGGCGTTCAGGCGTGCGGGGTCGGCACTGTGCAGGACCACCCGGATCGCATACAGGGTGGCGCTCTTGAAGTCCAGGGCTAGGGATTCAGTGTTCATCTTGATTGGGGCTGGCGGTTCGGGGCGCCTGGAAGGGGCGCGCGCAACCGGCTGCGGATTGTCGGGCATGATAACCCGCCCAGGCCCCGTTCAATCGTTCGGCCAAGGGTAAAAACCCCCCAGGTTGCGGGTGGCTTCGGCGGCGGCGGCCACCACCAGCGCCGCATGTTCGCGTTGCAGCCGAGGCGTCGGCATGGTCAGCGTGACGGCGCCGGCCAGGGCGCCCGTTTCATTGAAGACCGGCGCCGAGATGCCGGACAACTCGGGCATGCGATCGCCCTCCAGCACCACCACGCCGCTATGGCGGATGGTCTCGTACGGCTCGCCGGCCGCGCCGGCGAAGGCCATCAGCACGCGTCCGCCCGCGCCCCGTTCCAGCGGCAGCAGGTCGCCGGCCTTGATGTGGTCGCGCACCGGCTGCGGCGAATCCACCCGGTACAGGCACAGGCGATGGTCGCCCTGGCGCACGTGGAACGCGGCGCTTTCGCGGGTCACGCGGGTCAGTTCCCGCAGCACCGGCATCACCACCCCTTCCAGCGAGAACGACGCCGCATACACGGCGTGCAGCCGCGCGATCTCCGCGCCCAGTGCGTATTGGCCATCCGCCGTGCGCTGCACCAGGCGGCCATGTTCCAGCGAGGCCAGCAGGCGCAGCACGGTGCTCTTGTAGAGCTGGGTGCGCTCGGCCAGTTCCGCCAGCGACAGCGAGGCGTCGCCCGCGCGGAAGGCGGACAGCACCGACAGCGCGCGATCGACCGCGGCGGCGCCCCCGGGCGCGGCGTGCTGGTCGGCGAGGGAGGGCTGGCTGGCTTTTCTGGGCATGGCGAAGCGGCCTTTCGGGCAGGCAGGGTTGACACCCGGAATCCGGATGGGGAATAATTTATAGAACGACGTTCTATCTTATAGAACGACAAGGAGAAAGTCAATGCCCCAGATTCTAGTCAGCGAGGTCGGCCCCCGGGATGGGTTGCAGAGCATCGCCGCCGTCATGCCCACGCCCGCCAAGTTGCGCTGGATCGGCGCGCTGGCGGCGGCCGGCCTGCGCGAAATCGAGGTCTGCTCGTTCGTGCCGCCCAAGCTGCTGCCGCAGATGGCCGATGCCGCCGACGTGGTGGCGGCCGCGCGCGAACTGCCCGGCCTGCACGTCGCGGCGCTGGCCCCCAACCTGCGCGGCGCGCAGGCCGCCTTCGAGGCCGGCGCGGCCAAGGTCACGCTGCCGGTGTCGGTGAGCGAGGCCCACTCCCTGGCCAACGTGCGCAAGACCCACGCGCAGATGCGTGACGAAGTCGCGGCGGTGGTGGCGCTGCGCAATGCCCGCTTTCCTGGCGTGACGCTGGAGGCGGGGCTGTCCACCGCCTTCGGCTGCACCCTGGCCGGCCAGGTGCCGGAAGCCGACACGCTGCGCATGGCGGTGGCCATGGCGCAGTTGGGCGTCGACGAGGTCGGGCTGTCGGACACCACCGGCTACGCCAATCCGGCGCAGGTGCGCCGCTTGTTCAAGGCGCTGCGCGCCGAGCTGGGCGCGCGCGCCGGCGGCGCCCATTTCCACAACACCCGCGGCCAGGGGCTGGCCAACGTGGTGGCGGCGCTGGAGGTCGGCGTCGACACCTTCGACGCCAGCCAGGGCGGCCTGGGCGGCTGCCCCTACGCGCCCGGCGCCACCGGCAACATCGTCACCGAGGACCTGGTGTTCCTGCTGGAGTCGATGGGCCTGGATACCGGCATCGACGTCGACGCGCTGATGGCGGCCCGCGCCGCGCTGCGCGACGGGCTGCCGGACGAACCGTTGTACGGTCACGTGCCCGACGCGGGCCTGCCGAAAGGATTCACCTACGCGCGGGAGGCCGCATGAGCACGCATGACGCACATCCAGCCAGCGACGAACCGGCGCTGCCGCTGACAGGCGTGCGGGTGGTCGAATTCACCCACATGGTGATGGGTCCCACCTGCGGCATGATGCTGGCCGACCTGGGGGCCGAGGTCATCAAGATCGAGCCGGTGCAGGGCGACAATACGCGCCGCCTGAAAGGCTCGGGCGCGGGTTTCTTCACCATGTTCAACCGCAACAAGAAGAGCCTGCCAGTCAATCTGCAGGATCCGCGTGGCATCGAACTGGTGCTCAAGCTGATCGCCACCGCCGACATCGTCAGCGAGAACTTCAAGGCCGGCACCATGGCCCGGCTGGGGCTGGACTACGCCACGCTGTCCAGGCTGAACGAGCGCCTGATCTATGTCTCGCACAAGGGCTTCCTGCCCGGCCCCTACCAGCACCGCACCGCGCTCGACGAAGTGGTGCAGATGATGGGCGGCCTGGCCTACATGACCGGCCCGGAAGGGCGGCCCCTGCGGGCGGGCGCGGCCGTCAACGACATCATGGGCGGCATGTTCGGCGCCATGGGCGCCATGGCCGCGCTGCTCGAACGCCAGCGCACCGGCCGCGGCCAGGAAGTGCAGAGCGCGCTGTTCGAGAACAACGTGTTCCTGGTCGGCCACCACATGATGCAGTACGCCGTCACCGGCAAACCGGCCGCGCCCATGCCCAGCCGCATCTCGGCGTGGGCGGTGTACGACGTTTTCACCGTCAAGGACAGCGAACAGATCTTCCTGGCCGTGGTGTCCGACACCCAGTGGAAGCTGTTCTGCGACGCCTTCGGCTTCGCCGACCTGGCCGCCAACGCGCGCCTGGCGGGCAACAACGACCGTGTCGAGGCCCGCGCCTGGCTGATGCCGATCCTGCGCGAACGCCTGGCGTCCGAGCCGGCCGCCGCCATCGCCGCCCGCTTCGAGGCGCACGGCCTGCCTTACGCGCCCATCGCCAAGCCGCAGGACCTGTTCGACGATCCGCACCTGGCCGCCACCGGCGGCCTGGCCGACATCGCCCTGCCGCAAGACGGTGCGGGCAGCGGCGCGGCCAACGCGCATGCCAAGGTGCCGCTGCTGCCCATCACGCTGGGCGGCCGCCGCCCCGGCGTACGTATCGATCCCCCGGCATTGGGCGCGCATGGCGCCCAATTGCTGGAAACCCTGGGGCTGAGCGCGACGCAGATCGCGGCCCTGAACGAAGCGGGCGTCGTCGGGCCCGTGAACTGACCCGGCCGGCCCCGGCCGTTCCGCTACGCATTCCATCTGGAGACAACCTCATGCAAGTCCTTTCGCGCCTCATGCCGCGCCGCCTGGCCGCGGCCGCGATCGCCGTCGCCACCCTGGCCGGCGCCGCGCCCGCCATCGCCGCCTATCCCGAACGTCCCATCAACCTGGTCGTGCCGATGCCGCCGGGCGGCGGCACCGACGTCGTCAGCCGCCTGCTGGCCGAGCGCCTGGGCGTGGCCACCGGCTGGAACCTGGTGGTGCAGAACAAGCCTGGCGCCACCGGCAACATCGGCATGGACTACGTGGCCCGCGCCCAGCCCGACGGCTACACCGTCGGCATGGGCCAGGCCGCCAACCTCGCGATCAACCCCGCGCTGTATCCGAAGATGCCCTTCGACCCGAAGAAGGACTTCACCCTGGTCGGCCTCGTCGCCGCCCAGCCGGTGGTCCTGGTGGTGCGCGCCGATTCGCCCTACAAGACCCTGGCCGACCTCGTCGACGACGCCAGGAAAAAACCCGCCGCCTCGCTGCGCCTGGCCTCCGCCGGCAACGGCACCATCGGCCACATGTCCGGCGTCATGCTCGCGCGCCGCGCCGGCGTCGAGTTCCTGCACGTCCCCTACAAGGGCGCCGGCCCCGCCGTCACCGACCTGGTCGGCGGCCAGACCGACCTCTACTTCATCACCCCGCAGACCGCCTTCCCCCTGCTCGCCGCCAACAAGCTGCGCGCCCTGGCCGTCACCTCCAACGCCCGCCTGGCCGCCTTGCCCGACGTCCCCACCGTGGCCGAATCCGGCTACCCCGGCTTCGAGGCCTCCGCCTGGACCGGCCTGGTCGGCCCCGCCGGCATGTCCGCCGACATGGTCAACCAGCTCAACGCCCGCATGCAGGCCGTCCTCAAGGAACCCGCCGTCGTCAAGCGCCTGGAAGACGAAGGCAGCCAACCCCTGGGCGGCACCCCCGCCGACTTCGAGGCCTACATGAAAAGCGAAACCGCCAAGTGGGCCGACGTAGTAAAGGCCGCCAACATCAAACTGGACTGAAAGAGGGCGGGGGGCGCCCCCGCCCCCAAGCAACCACCACGCCCCCCTCCGCGCAGCGCCCATCGCCCCGACGCCAGACCCCACGTATGCCAAAACCGGCCGCCCGCGCGGCCGATTTTGGCGGGCCCCGCAACCCTCTCCGGAACCCCTGTATCCAGCCCGGCCCACCGCGCGAGGCGCGGCCTACGAAGCCCACAACCTCGCGGGCCATAAAAAAAGCGCCCGAAGGCGCTTTTTTCAATGCACAACGCAAAAAGGCAAATCCCGTTCACCCCTGCGCCCAAGAATCCCGCAACGTCACCACCCGATTCAGCACAGGCTTCTCCACGGTCGACTCCTTCAAGTCAGCCGTGAAATACCCCAGCCGCTCGAACTGCCACGTCGCCCCCGGCGTCGCCACCGTGCCCGGCTCCAGCCACGCCGTCACCGTCTCCTTCGAATTCGGATTCAGGCAGGCCAGGAAATCCTTGTCGCCGCCATCCGGCCGCGGATCCGCGAACAGGCGGTCGTACAGGTGGATCTGCGCTGGCACCGCATGCGCCGCGCTCACCCAGGTGATATTGCCCTTGACCTTGACGCTGTCCGCGCCCGGCGTGCCGCTGCGCGTCTCCGGCAGGTACTCGGCCTGCACCTCGACCACTTCGCCGGCCTCGTTCTTGGTGAAGCCCGTGCAGCGCACCACATAGCCATACTTCAAACGCACCAGGTTGCCCGGGAACAGGCGGAAGTATTTCTTGGGCGCTTCCTCGCGGAAATCGTCACGCTCGATCCACAGCTCGCGCGACAGCGGGAATTCGCGCACGCCGGCTTCCGGATCGTGCGGATTGCGCGGCGCCGTGCAGATCTCGGTCTGGCCTTCCGGATAGTTGGTGATGACCAGCTTGAGCGGGTCCAGCACCGCCACCGAGCGCGGCGCGATCGGGTCCAGGTCGTCGCGCACGGCCTGCTCCAGCAGGCTGTAGTCGATGCGCGAATCCGACTTCGACACCGCCGTGCGGTCGCAGAACAGGCGGATCGAAGCCGGCGTGTAGCCGCGGCGGCGCAGGCCGAAAATGGTCGGCATGCGCGGATCGTCCCAGCCGTCCACGTGGCCTTCGCGCACCAGCTGCAGCAGCTTGCGCTTGCTGGTGACCACGTAGCTCAGGTTCAGGCGGGAGAACTCATATTGGTGCGGCAGCGGCCGGGCCAGCTTGCCCAGTTCGGCCAGGCGTTCCAGGATCCAGTCATAGAACGGGCGCTGGTCCTCGAACTCCAGCGTGCAGACGCTGTGGGTGATGCCTTCCAGCGCATCCTCCACCGGATGCGCCCAGCTGTACATCGGGTAGATGCACCACTGGTTGCCCGTGCGGTGGTGAGTGGCGTGACGCACGCGGTACATGACCGGGTCGCGCAGGTTGATGTTGGGCGACGCCATGTTGATCTTGGCGCGCAGCACCAGGCTGCCGTCCGGATGCTTGCCGTCGCGCATCTCGCGCAGCAGCGCGATCGACTCGGCGGCCGGGCGGTTGCGCCAGGGCGAGTCGACGCCGGGTTCTGTCAGGGTGCCGCGGTTGGCCCGGATCTCGTCGGGGCTCTGCTCGTCCACATAGGCGTGGCCGGCCTCGACCAGCGCCTCGGCGAACTCGTACATATAGCCAAAGTAGTCGCTGGCGAAATACAGGTTGTCGCGGCCGTCGGCCTTCCAGTCAAAGCCCAGCCAGTGCACCGCCTCGATGATGGCGTCGACGTATTCCTGGTCTTCCTTTTCGGGGTTGGTGTCGTCAAAGCGCAGGTGACAGACGCCGCCGAAGTCGCGGGCCAGGCCGAAGTTCACGCAGATGCTCTTGGCGTGGCCGATGTGCAGATAGCCGTTCGGCTCCGGCGGAAAACGGGTGCGGATCTTCGCCGGATCGGGTTCGCCCTGCTGCTGCACGGAGGCCGGCCCAGGCTTGCCCGCCCAACGCTTGCCCTGGAAGCGGTTGGCTTGCAGGTCGTCTTCGACGATGTTGAGCAGGAAATTGGATGCGGCGGGGGTCGGCGTCGTGGCGGAGGTCATTCTTGAAAGAATAGGAAAAAGCAGCGACAAAGCGTCAATTTTGCCACGTTCCCGGGACAAGCCATTTTTGGCCCGCTGCAAGCGGTTTCAAACTGGCCCCCATTGTCGTGTAACTGGCTCTACACTACGGGCCATCATGGATATCTCGACCCTTTCCCTGGCCCGCGCGCAATTCGTGGCCAGCCTGAGCTTCCTGGCGCTGTTCCTCGCCGTGGCCCTGGCGCTCGCCTGGGTCCTGCTGTTCTTCAAGATCCGCGCCCGCCTGTCGGGGCGGAGCGGCTGGACCGCCGCCTACCGTTTCTGGGTGCGCATCTTCGCCCTGTCTTTCGTGCTCACCCTGGCCGCCTGCGTGCCGGTGCTGATCCAGCTGGGCAGCCTGTGGGCCGGCCTGATGGACAAGATCGGCAACGTCGCCGGCCCGTTGCTGGGCTACGGCATCCTGTCGGTCTTCATCCTCAAGTCGTGTTTCCTGGGCGTCATGCTGTTCGGCCAGCGCCGCGTGTCCGACGGCGCCCACACCCTGGCGGTGCTGATGGTGGCCGTGGGGCAGCTGGTGGCGCTGTTCTGGGTGCTGGCGCTGCAATCGTGGATGCAGACGCCGGACGGCGCCGTGCTGGTCGATGGCCGCTACCAGGTCTACGACTGGACCGCGGTGGTGTTCAACCCGTCCGTCGGCTGGCGCATGGCCGTGGTGGTGGTAGGGGCGGCCCTGGCCGCGGCCTTCCTGATGATGGGCGTGACCGCGCTGCAATCCCTGCGCCGCCCGCTCGGCGACGGCGAACGCGCCACCTTCAAGACCGGCCTGGTGATCGCGGCGCTGGCCGCCGTGCTGCAGTTGCCGGTGGCCACCGGCGCCGGCCAGGTGGTCGCCAAGTACCAGCCCGCCAAGGCCGCCGCCGCAGCAGGCTACTGGGAAAGCGGCAGCGAGCCGCGCCTGGTGCTGTTCGGCTGGCCGGACGCTCGCAACCACGCCAATGTGGCCGACTGGACCTGGAACAACGCCGGCGGCAGGTGGCTGCACCGCAATGACGACGGCACCTACCAGGGCCTGGACAAGTATTCCGGCATGTTGCCGCCGGTGGCGCTGACCTTCTGGTCGCTGCGAGTCGCGGCCGGGCTGGGCCTGTTGATGCTGGCCGTGTCCTGGGTCACCTTTCTCTGGACCTGGCGCCGCGGCATGGATGTCTCGGTGCTGCCGCAATGGTGGCAGCGCGTGCTCTGCGGCATGATGTTCTCGGGCGGCATCGCCGTGGTGGCCGGCTGGTGGTTCTCGGTGATCGGCCTGCAGCCCTTCGTCGTCAATGGCACCGTCACCCAGACCGAGGTATTGGGCACCATGTCGTCCAGCACCGTGCTGTATGGCCTGATCGGCTATGGCCTGCTCTACGCGCTGCTGCTGGCGGCGTTTGCCGGCATGTTGTTCCACGCGGCCCGGTATGGCGTGGTGCCGGTGCGCAAACTTGGCGGAGGCGCATCATGATCGCCATGCTCGCCGCCTCGCAGGGCCTGAGCCCCGATGATCCATCCTTCTGGATGCCGCTGGCGTTCATGGGCCTGCTGTTCGTCGTCATCGCGGCGGGCGTGGTGCTGGACGGCTTCGACCTGGGCGTGGGCATCCTGTTGCAGCTGGCGC
Organism: Achromobacter ruhlandii; assembly: GCF_902859695.1. Taxonomy (GTDB): domain Bacteria; phylum Pseudomonadota; class Gammaproteobacteria; order Burkholderiales; family Burkholderiaceae_B; genus Achromobacter; species Achromobacter ruhlandii. Next base: position 239,359 of record NZ_CADIJL010000004.1, on the reverse strand, counting down.
CCGAGCAGGAGCGTGGGCGCATGATGAGCCTGTTGAGCCCCTGGCGCGACGCCAATGAGTTCTGGCTGCTGCTGGGCATGGGCCTGTTTGCCTCGGCCTTCCCGTTCGCCTGGGGCGCGGTGCTGGGCAAATTGTATGGACCGCTCACCTTCATGGTGCTGGGCGTGGTGCTGCGCAGCGTGGCCTTCGAGTTCCGCATCCGCGCCCGCAACGAGTCCAAGCCGCGCTGGATCTTCGCCTTCTGGGCCGGCTCGCTGATGACCGCGTTCGGCCAGGGCATGCTGCTAGGCCGCATCGCCACCGGCTACCAATCCGACGCGGGCTATGGCTGGTTCGCGTTGTTCGTCGGCTTGTGCGCGGTGGCGGCCTATGTGCTGCTGGGCGCGTCCTGGCTGGTGATGCGGGTCGACGGCGACCTGCAGCGCCGCGCCGCCAACTGGGCGCGCCACGCCATTCGCTGGACCGCGGTGGGGATGGTCGCCATCGCCGTCACGCTGGGCCTGGCCAACGCCGGCATCTTCTACAAATGGAGCAACATCGCCCACTTGAGCCTGGCGGCCACGGTGTGGGTGATGATGCTGGCGGGCTTCGTCGCCGCCGAAATGCTGCTGGCGCGCCTGCCGGGCCGCGCCGACCGCTTCAGCTGGCTGCCGTTCGTGCTGTGCGTGGCGCTGTTCCTGCTGATGCTGAGCGGCCTGGCCTACAGCCTGTTCCCCTACCTGATCCTGGACGACATGACGCTGTGGGACGGCGCCGGCGCGCTGGGCTCGATGCGCCTGGTGATGGCCGGCGCGGTGGTGGGAATCCCGGTGGTGCTGGTGTTCAACATCCTGGCCTATCGCTCGGTGTTCGGCAAGGAGCGCGCGCCCGTGCCGCTGTTGCCGCCGCCGTCGCCTTGATGCCGCGGGGGTGAGGCGCCGGCGGATGGCCATGCCATCCGCCGTGCCGCGCCGCCGTCTTCGGCCGCCCCGGCTCCCGGGGATGCCGCGCCAAGCCCGGCCTTACAGCACCGGCCGCGCCACCCGCTGCAGGATTTCCTCGCCGTAGGCTTCCAGCTTGCGCGCGCCGACGCCGCTGATGTGGCTGAGCGCGTCCATCGAGTCGGGCTGGGCCAGCGCAATCTCGCGCAGCGTGGCGTCGTGGAAGATGACGTAGGCCGGCACGCCGTGGCTCTTGGCCACTTCGCCGCGCCAGGCGCGCAGCGCCTCGAACACCGGTTGCAGTTCGGCGGGCAGGTCGATCGCGGCGGCCTTGGCGCGGCTGCCGCTGGTCTTGCCGGAGCGGGCTTTCTTCTCGGATTCGCGCCGCAGCATCAGTTGGCGCTCGCCCTTGAGCACCGCGCGGCTGCCTTCGGTCAGGGCCAGCGTGCCGTAGCCTTCGTTGTCGACGGTCAGCAGGCCCTGCGCCAGCAACTGGCGCAGCACGCCGCGCCAGGCGGTATCACTGAGGTCTTCGCCCACGCCGAACACGCTGAGCGTTTCGTGGCCGTGCTGCTTGGTGCGGTCGGTGACCTTGCCGCGCAGGATGTCAATGATGTGGCCGGCGCCGTAGCGCTGGCCGCGTTCCTTCCACAGCCGGTACACGGCGGACAGCACCTTCTGCGCCGCCACCGTGCCGTCCCAGGCCTGCGGCGGGTCGAGGCAGACGTCGCAGTTGCCGCAGGCCGTGATGTGCTGGCCGAAGTACGCCAGCAGCCGCACGCGGCGGCATTCCACGGTTTCGCACAGGCCCAGCATGGCGTCCAGTTGCTGGCCAAGCCGGCGGCGGTAGGCGTCGTCGCCGGGGGACTCGTCGATCATGCGGCGCTGCTGCACCACGTCCTGCAGGCCGTAGGCCAGCCAGGCGGTGGCGGGCAGGCCGTCGCGGCCGGCGCGGCCGGTTTCCTGGTAGTAGCCCTCGACCGACTTGGGCAGGTCGATGTGCGCCACGAAGCGCACGTCGGGCTTGTCGATGCCCATGCCGAAGGCGATGGTGGCGACCATGACCACGCCGTCCTCGCGCAGGAAGCGCGCCTGGTTGGCGGCGCGCACCTGGGGGCTGAGCCCGGCGTGATAGGGCATGGCGTCGATGCCCTGGTTGCAGAGGAATTCGGCGGTTTCCTCGACGCGTGCCCGCGACAGGGCGTAGACCACGCCGGACTCGCCCTCGTGCTCGGTGCGGATCATGTCCAGCAACTGCTTGCGCACCTCGTTCTTCTCGACGATGCGGTAGCGGATGTTGGGGCGGTCGAAGCTGGAGACGAAGTGGTGCGCGTCGGTCAGCGACAGGCGCTGGGCGATCTCGGTGCGGGTCTCGGCGGTGGCGGTGGCGGTGAGCGCGATGCGCGGCACGTCCGGCCAGCGCTCGTGCAGCATCGACAGGCCCAGGTACTCCGGCCGGAAATCGTGGCCCCATTGCGACACGCAGTGGGCCTCGTCGATGGCGAACAGGGCGATGTTGCCGCGTTCCAGCAGTTGCAGGCAGCGGTCGGTCAGCAGGCGTTCGGGCGCCACGTACAGCAGGTCCAGCTCGCCGGCCAGGAAAGCCTGTTCGACGTCGCGGGCCACGCGCCATTCCTGGGTCGAATTCAGGAACGCGGCGCGCACGCCCAGTTCGGTCAGCGCGTCGACCTGGTCCTGCATCAGCGCGATCAGGGGCGAGACGACGATGCCGGTGCCTTCGCGCACCAGGGACGGGATCTGGTAGCAGAGCGACTTGCCGCCGCCGGTGGGCATCAGGACCAGCGCGTCGCCGCCGTCGATGACTTGCTGGACGATGGCTTGCTGGTCGCCGCGGAAGGATTCGTAACCGAAAACGCGCTGCAGGACTCCGAGGGCGCGCGTGTCAGACATGGGGGTAGGCCGTGAGCATCATGGCGGGGATTTTAAGCCGCAAATTTGGCGGCCCGGGCGCGGGGGGGCATTTTCGTCCACCGGCCCGGCCGCGTCACCAGCTCAGCCAGGTGCCGCGCATGAAGGTGTCCACCGGCATGCTGAGGTTGGCGCGCCACTCGTAATTGCCCGAAATGATGTCGCGGTCGGCGCCCACCGCCAGCTTGACCTTGGGCGCCACGAACATGCTGTGGCTCAGGCCGACCCGCTGCTCGGCCAGCGCCGAGCCTTCGTGCAGGCCCGAATAGGTGCCGCTGAGCGTGCCCCAGCCGGTGATCGGCACCCCGGCGGTCAGGGTGTTGCGGGTCTGCGGCGCCGCGGCCACGCCGCCGGAATAGGTCGACAGGTCGCCAAAGCCGGCGCCGATCTGTTCGTTGGTGTAGCCCAGGTTGACCGCGTCGGCCACGTCCACGCTGTAGCCGAAGCGGTAGCGCCAGGCGCTGGCGGCATCGAACGAGCTCTGGGTGGCGCCGGCCTGGAAGGTGCCGTAGTCGCCGGCGGCATAGGTGGTGCCCATGCCGCGGGTGGTCAGCGACGGCGCGCTCTGCATCTGGCCTTCCAGCGTCAGCACCGGCGTCAGCCCGTAGCGCACGGTGCTGTTGCCGACCGAAGCGCCATAGTCGACCGCCCCGGAGGTGGCCGATGGATCCATGCGGTTGAGTCGCCCCAGCGACGAGGAATAGCCGAAGCTGCCCTCTGCCAGCGGCGCCGTGGTGCTCGGCAGATTGGAGATCTGCAGCCCGCCGACCGGCGCGCTGCTGCCCCAGGTGGGCGCATTGGCGTTGATGTTGCCCACCGAAAACGAGGGGCCGGTGGTGTTGCGGTAGACCCAGTTGCGGTCGCCGCCGTAGCGCAGGCCGTCCTGGCCGCTGACCGAGGCGAACCAGGGGCGGCTCGGCCGCGATACGCCGGAGATCACGACCACGGGCACCCGTGGTACGTCCCCGCTTTCCAGGTCGAACGAGTAGTCGGGGGTATCGGCCGGCGCCGCGGCCGTCTGTGGGGGCTCACAGCCCAGGGGGCTGGCGGCGGCGTCGCCGGACAGGGTTGAGCCCGTCCCCGGTATGACGTCGGCATCGGCGTTGCCCCCGGCCACGCTGGTGTCCATGGCCGGCTCGCTGGTCTGCAGGTCGCAGGGCGACGGGTCCAGCGGCACGGCCCGCGACGCCATCGACGGCGCTGGCCGCACCGGCACCGGCTGCACCGGCGACAGCACGCCGATGCCGCGCGCCACATAGGCCGGGGCCGGCGGGGGAGACGAGGGGGCGGCGGGCGCGCCGGACGCGGGGATCAACGGGCTGGCCAGGCCAGCCGTCAACGCCGTGTGCAGCAGCCGCCTGCGCCAGGATGCAGGGGCGACCATAACCAACAGTGTAGAAAGGGGACGTTGCCCCAGCTGTAAACGATTTTTAGTAAACCGGACCAGCGTATGCGGGGCAATGTCCAGTATTTTAGGGCCAGTCCCGGCTGGCGGCGATGTCGGCGGCAACGGGCCAGCATCGCCGGCAAACATCGTGCAACAGGTATATTTCAGATGATTTCCCGGCTCTTGCCGCCAGCGGCGGACGGCTCCACTATGGCAACCATGGACAATCACCACACCAAGCTGCTGGTCGTCGACGACGACCCGGCCTTGCGCCAGTTGCTGGCCGACTACCTGAACCGCCACGGCTACGACACGCTGCTGGCGCCGGATGCCAGCGACCTGCCGTCACGCATCACCCGCTACGCCCCCGACCTGCTGGTGCTGGATCGCATGCTGCCCGGCGGCGACGGCGCCGATGCCTGTCGCCGCCTGCGCGAACAGGGCGAAGACATTCCCGTCATCCTGCTGACCGCCCGCGACGAGGCCGTCGACCGCATCATCGGCCTGGAGGCCGGCGCCGACGATTACGTCGGCAAGCCTTTCGATCCGCGCGAGCTGCTGGCCCGCATCGAGGCCGTGCTGCGGCGCAAGCGTGGCCCGTCGGCCTTGACCAAGGACGCCCCGGTCGCGTTCGGGCCGTTCCTGTTCGATCCCTCCACGCGTCAGCTGTCGCGCGACGGCTCGGTGGTCAAGCTCACCGGCGGCGAAATCAACCTGCTCGAAGCCCTGGTGCGCAACGCCGGCAAGCCGCTGTCGCGCGAACGCCTGCTGGCGCTGGCGCGCGACGACGACGCCGGCGAACGCAACGACCGCGCCATCGACATCGCCATCCTGCGCCTGCGCCGCGTCATCGAGGACGATCCCAAGCAACCCCGCTGGATCCAGACCGTCTGGGGCATCGGCTACCGGTTCTCGCCCTGATGCGCCTTTCCGCCGGTTTCCTGGTTCCGCGTTCGCTGCGGGCGCGGCTCATCCTGCTGATTCTCGGGTCGGTGCTGCTGACGCAGGCGGCCACGCTCGTGACGGTCTCGTACTTCCGCCACAAGTTCATGGAAGACGTGGCCATCGGCTACATCACCACCACCATCCGCACCCTGCGCGCCGCTGTGTCGCAGGTGCCGGCCGAGGATCGCGCCGATTTCGTGCGGGCGGCTTCGCAGAACCAATGGCGCCTGTGGTCGCGGGTGCTGCCGGCCGAAGCCAAGCTGCAACGCTTCAATGGCCGCCGGCCGCCGCCGCGCAACATGCAGCATCCGCCGCCTCCGCCTCCACCGCCGCCCAGTTCGCAGATCCAGGGGCCGCCCCTGCCGCCCGAGATGCGCGGCGGCGAACGCGACATGGACGACGCGCAGGCCGAACGAGAGCGCCAGCGCGAGCACGAGGAGCGCGTGCGCCGCTACAAGCCCGAGCCCGACGACATCCGCCGCGACCTGCGTGGCCTGGTGCAGCAACTCAACGAACGCCTGAACGACGGCACCCGGGTGGCGCTGTCGCGCGGCCCCACGCCCGAGATATTCATCTCGCTGGCGCCCAATCCGGCCAGCGAGGATGCGCCGCGCCTGCGTGAATGGCTGGTGATCCCGCTGGACCGCCTCGATCCCCCGGTGGCCACGCCGCTGATCGCCGCCTGGCTGGGCGGACTGGGCCTGTTGCTGTTGCTGGCGGTGGGCTTCTCCTGGCACATCACCCGGCCCATCACGCGGCTCGCCGACGCCGCCGACCGCCTGGCCGCCGGCCAGCCGCAGCGGGTCGAGCCCTCCGGTCCGCACGAAACCCGCGTGCTGGGCGAACGCTTCAACGCCATGCTGGACGCGCTGGCCGAATCCGATTCGGTCCGGCGCACGCTGCTGTCGGGCCTGCCGCACGACCTGAAGGGGCCGCTGTCGCGCATGTGGCTGCGCATTGAACTGGCCGACGATTCGGCCCTGAAGGAAGGGCTGCGCACCGACCTGCAGGACATGCAGCACATGGTCGACCAGTTCATCGGTTTCGTGCGCGGCACCGATCCGGCGGCCTACCGATACGCGTCGATGGTGCTGCCCGACTGGCTGACCGAGCGCGTCAATGCCTGGCGCGGCGCGGGCACCGACATTCACCTCAAGACCGCGGACGGCGACGACACGCTGGTGGTGCAGGGCGACGCGGTCGCCCTGGGCCGCCTGCTCGACAACCTGATCGGCAATGCCCTGAACCACGGCGCGCCGCCCGTCGACGTCAGCCTGCGGCGCGAAGGCCGCCACGCGGTGCTGGACGTGGCCGACCACGGCCCCGGTATCGTGCCGGAACGCCGCCTGGAGGCGCTGCGGCCGTTCAGCCGCCTGGACGACGCCCGCACCCGCACCGGCAGCGTCGGCCTGGGCCTGGCGCTGGCCGAGGCCATCGCCCGCGCCCACGGCGGCTCGCTGGAATTGCTGCAGGCCGAATCGGGCGGGCTGTGCGTGCGGGTCAAGCTGCCGGTCGCGGACGGCGCCTGATCCGGCCCGGGCCCGTTTTGCGCCCGGCGCCGGCCCCGCGCCCGGCGGTTACGGTACGATGCAGCATCCCGCTCAGTATCCTGTCGTTCCCGCACCATGGCCATCCAGTCCGATTCGCTTTCCTCCCGTCCCGACGCGCCCCGTATCGTGGCGCCCCAGCCGGCGTCGCCCAACGAGGAGTCGATCGAACGCGCCCTGCGGCCCAAGGCGCTGGAAGAATACGTCGGCCAGCAGCGCGCGCGTGAACAGCTCGAAATCTTCATCGCCGCCGCCCGCAAGCGCGGCGAGGCGCTGGACCACGTGCTGCTGTTCGGCCCGCCCGGGCTGGGCAAGACCACGCTGGCCCACATCATCGCGCACGAAATGGGCGTGCAGCTGCGCCAGACCTCCGGCCCCGTGCTCGAGCGCCCGGGCGACCTGGCCGCGCTGCTGACCAACCTGGAAAAGAACGACGTCCTGTTCATCGACGAGATCCACCGCCTGTCGCCCGTGGTCGAGGAAATTCTCTACCCCGCGCTGGAGGATTTCCAGATCGACATCCTGATTGGCGAAGGGCCGGCGGCCCGCAGCGTCAAACTCGACCTGCAGCCGTTCACGCTGGTCGGCGCCACCACCCGCGCCGGCATGCTGACGAACCCGCTGCGCGACCGCTTCGGCATCGTTTCGCGGCTGGAGTTCTACAACGCCGACGATCTCGGCCGCATCGTCACCCGCAGCGCGGGCCTGCTCAACGCCACCATTACTTCCGATGGCGCCGCCGAGGTGGCGCGCCGCGCCCGCGGCACGCCGCGTATCGCCAACCGCCTGCTACGGCGCGTGCGCGATTACGCCGAGGTCAAGGCCGGCGGCACCATCGACGCCGACGTCGCCGGCCGCGCGCTGGCCATGCTCGAGGTCGACCCGCAGGGCCTGGACCTGATGGACCGCAAGCTGCTCGAAGCCATCATTCACAAGTTCGATGGCGGCCCGGTGGGCGTGGACAGCCTGGCCGCGGCCATCGGCGAAGAGCGCGACACCATCGAGGACGTGATCGAACCCTACCTGATCCAGCACGGCTACCTGCAGCGCACGCCGCGCGGACGCACGGCCACGCTGACCACCTGGCGCCATCTGGGCCTGACGCCGCCCGCCGGCGCCGCCAGCGGCAGCGGCGAGCTGTTCGGCAAATAAATCGGTCGGGCATCCCGGGGAGGGGGCGTCCCGGGGTTTATGATCCGTAGGTTCTGCTTTCGATTCTCTTCGCAATCAAAGGACCGTTTACATGCTGCCCGAACTGCCCACCTTCGACGACGTCGCGCGCGCCAGCGAGCGCCTGGCTGGCCAGGCGCACCGCACGCCGGTGCTGACCTCGACCACGGCCGACGCCATCGCCGGCGCCTCGTTGTTCTTCAAGTGCGAGAACTACCAGCGCATGGGCGCGTTCAAGTTCCGGGGCGGCTTCAACGCCATCGCCCGGCTGACGCCCGAGCAGCGCGCCGCCGGCGTGGTCACGTTCTCGTCGGGCAACCATGCGCAGGCGATCGCGCTGGCCTCCAGGCTGCAGGGCGTCAAGGCCACCATCATCATGCCGCTGGACGCGCCCGCGGCCAAGCGCGCCGCCACCGAAGGCTACGGCGGCCATATCGTCACCTACGACCGTTACACCGAGGATCGCGAAGAGATCGCCCGTCGCATCCAGGCCGAGACCGGCGCCACGCTGATTCCGCCGTACGACCACGAGGACGTGATCGCCGGCCAGGGCACCGCGGCCAAGGAATTGTTCGAGGATGTCGGCGAGCTGGACTACCTGTTCGTGTGCCTGGGGGGCGGCGGCCTGCTGTCGGGGTCGGCGCTGTCGGCGTTCGCGCTCAGTCCGCGCTGCCTGGTCTACGGGGTCGAACCGGAAGCCGGCAACGACGGCCAACAGTCGCTGCGCAAGGGCGAGATCGTCCGCATCCAGGCGCCCAAGACGCTGGCCGACGGCGCCGCCACCACGCATCTGGGCCATCTGACCTTCCCGCTCATCCAGAAGCACGTGCGCGACATCGTCACGGTGACGGATGAGCAACTGGTCTCGACCATGAAGTTCTTCGCCGAGCGCATGAAGATGGTGGTCGAACCCACCGGCTGTCTCGCGGCCGCGGCCGTGCTGCAGGGCGTGGTGCCGGTGCGGGGCGCGCGGGTCGGCGTCATCATCAGCGGCGGCAACGTCGATCTTCCGGCCTACGGCAAGTTGCTGGCCGGCTGACCCGTTCAGGCTGAGGCGCCGGCGGGATATCGTCCGGTGCTTTGGTGGCACGCTTGCGGAGGCGGCCCGTGCAGGGCAGAATCGGGCCTGAATCCTGAAGAACAGGGGCTGCTTCATGCGTATCCTTGTCATTGGCGGCACCGGCTTCATCGGCCGTCATCTCATCGCCCGGCTGGCGGGCGGACAGCACCAGATCCTGGTGCCCACCCGCCGTTACGGCCAGGGGCGTGAACTCCAGCTTCTGCCCACCGTCACGCTGCTTGCCAGCGACGTGCACGACGATGACGCGCTCGATCGCCTGGTGCGCGACTGCGATGTGGTGGTCAACCTGGTCGGCATCCTGCATGGCAAGGCCGGCCGTCCCTACGGTTCCGACTTCGCGCAGGCGCACGTGTACCTGCCGCAGCGTATCGCGCGGGCCTGCCGCCGCCAGGGCGTGCGCCGGTTGCTGCACATCAGCGCGCTGGGGGCGGATTCCAATGGCGCCAGCATGTACCAGCGTTCCAAGGGCGACGGCGAGGCGGCCATCAAGCAGGAACTGGCCGATTGGCGCGAAGGGGGCTGGACCATATTCCGTCCTTCGGTGGTGTTTGGACCGGACGACAATTTCACCAACCTGTTCGCGCGTCTGGCGTGCTGGCTGCCGGTGCTGCCGCTGGCCGGCGCGAACGCGCGCATGCAGCCCGTGTACGTGGGCGACGTGGTGTCGGCGATGCTGGCGGCGCTGGGCGATACGCACACCTGCGGCAAGACCTACGAGCTGGGCGGGCCGCAGGTCTACACCCTGGGCGAGATCGCGCGCCTGTGCGCCGGCTGGGCCGGCCATCCGCGTCCGGTGGTGAGCGTGCCGATGGGCGTGGGCCGCATGCAGGCGTTGCTGTTCGAATGCCTGCCGGGCCCGCCGCTGATGTCGCGCGACAACCTCGATTCCCTGCGCAGCGACAACATCTGCGGCGCGCCGATGGCGCCCGAGCTGAACGTGGTGCCGACCGGGCTGGAGGCGGTGGCGCCCGGTTACCTGGGGGCGGCGCGCTAGGGCGGGCCGCCTGCGTCGGCGGGGGGGCCGCAGGCGCATGACGTTTGCCCCGCGCCTGCCACGACCGCAATGATCCGCCAGCGGCGGCCCGGAGGGCGCGTCTTCAGCGCACCAGCGCTTTCAAGGCCTGCTTGATGCCGTCGGACACGCCCACGCCTTCGGGCAGCGTCTTGAGGGCCGACAACGATTCCTTCTCGGAGTACCCCAGCGCCAGCAAGGCGTTCAGGATGTCGGACTGGTTATCCTGCACCGGATGCGCGGTGGCGCCGATGTCCGCGCCCAGCTTGCCGCGCATTTCCAGCAGCAGGCGTTCGGCGGTCTTCTTGCCGATGCCGGGCACGCGCGTCAGGCGGCCCGATTCCTGCAGCGTGATGGCCTGGGCCAGGTCGGCCACCGATAGCCCGGACAGCACCGACAGCGCGGTGCGCGCGCCGATGCCGCTGACCTTGATCAGTTCACGGAAGGCGCTGCGTTCGCCCGCGGTGGCGAAGCCGTAGAGGATGTGGGCGTCTTCGCGCACGGTCAGGTGCGTGTACAGCGTGACGCGCGCGCCGGTTTCCGGCAGCGAGTACAGCGTGCTCATGGGCACGTCGATGTCATAGCCCAGACCGTTGACGTCCACGCAGACGGTGGGCGGCAGTTTCTCGATCAGGGTTCCGGTGATGCGTCCGATCATGGTGGCAATGGCCTGGCAGAAGATGGGGCCGCGTCAGTCGCGGCGGATGCGGGGATTCTATACGGGTCCGCGCGAAGCGGGGGGCGGGGCTCAGCCGAGCAGGCGGCCGTTGCGCAGGCGGGTCTTGCCGCTCAGGCTCAGGCGCGTGCCCAATTCCGTCAGCCGGTCCTGCAAGGGGCCGACGTGGGCGTGGCAGATGGCGCAGGCCAGCGCGTCGGCCGAGTCTGGGGCGGGGGTGCCGTCCAGCGCCAGCAGGTGCTGCACCATCATCTGCACCTGTTCCTTGGCCGCGCGGCCGGTGCCGACCACGGCCTTCTTGATCTGCAGCGCGGTGTACTCATGCACCGCCAGCGAACTGTCGGCCAGCGCGCACAGCGCCGCGCCGCGGGCCTGGCCCAGCAGCAGGGTCGAGGCCGGATTGGTGTTCAGGAAGACGATTTCCAGCGCGGCCACGTCGGGCTGCGTGTCGCGCGCCACCTGGCGCAGGTTGTCCAGGATGACCTTGAGGCGTTCGGACAGCGTCAGCGCCGGCGGCACCACGATGGTGCCGCTGGCGACATAACGCAGGCGCGGGCCGTCGGCATCGATCACACCGAAGCCGGTGCGGCGCAGGCCGGGATCGATGCCGAGGACGCGCATCAGTGGCGGAAGTGGCGGGTGCCGGTCAGCACCATGGCGATGCCATGCTCGTCGGCCGCGGCGATGACTTCGTCATCGCGCACGCTGCCGCCGGGCTGGATCACGCAGGTCGCGCCCGCGGCCACCACCACGTCCAGGCCGTCGCGGAAGGGGAAGAAGGCATCCGACGCGACCGCCGAACCCTTCAGCGTCAGGCCGGCGTTCTCGGCCTTGATCGAGGCGATGCGGGCCGAGTCGATGCGGCTCATCTGGCCGGCGCCGACGCCCAGGGTCATGCCGCCGCCGACGAACACGATGGCGTTGGACTTGACGTACTTGGCGACCTTCCAGGCGAACGCCAGATCGTTCATTTCCTGTTCGGTGGGCTGGCGCTTGGTCACCACCTTCAGGGCGTCGCGCGGCACGTTGTAGGCGTCCGGGCTCTGCACCAGCCAGCCGCCGCCGACGCGCTTGACGTCGAAGGCGTTCTGGCCCGTGCCCATCGGCACTTCCAGCACGCGCACGTTCTTCTTGGCGGCCAGGATGGCCAGCGCGGCGCCGTCATAGGCCGGGGCCAGCAGCACTTCCAGGAACTGGGCGCTGACGGCCTCGGCGGTGGCGGCGTCGACCGGGCGGTTGAAGGCGATGATGCCGCCGAAGGCCGAGGTCGGGTCGGTCTTGAAGGCCTGCTGGTACGCGCCCAGCGTGTCGGCCGCGACCGCCACGCCGCAGGGGTTGGCGTGCTTGACGATGACGCAGGCGGGCGCCTCGAAGCTGCGCGCGCATTCCCAGGCGGCATCGGCGTCCGCGATGTTGTTGTACGACAGTTCCTTGCCCTGCAGCTGACGGTAGTTGCCCAGCAGGCCGGCCGGACGCTGCGCGTCGACGTAGAACGCGGCGGTCTGGTGCGGGTTCTCGCCGTAGCGCAGGGCCTGTTCCTGCTTGACCTGCAGGGTCAGGGTGCCGGGCCATTCCTGGCGCGCCGGCACGGCGTCCTGCGCCGGTTCGGCGTCGGTCAGGCTGGTCAGGTAGGCGGCGATGGCGCCGTCGTAGGCGGCGGTGTGGGCGTAGACCTTGGCGGCCAGCGCCAGGCGCAGGCCGTACGAGGTGCCGCCGCCCTGGTCCATTTCGGACAGCACGCGCGAGTAGTCGACCGGGTCGATCACCACCGTCACGCCACCGGCCTCGGTGCCATGGTTCTTGGCGGCGGCGCGCAGCATGGCCGGGCCGCCGATGTCGATGTTCTCGACCGCGTCGGCGAAGGTGCAGTCGGGCTTGGCCACCGTTTCGCGGAACGGATACAGGTTGACCACCAGCATGTCGATGCGATCGATGCCGGCCGCCTTGATGGTGTCCATGTGCTCGGCGCTGTCGCGGCGGGCCAGCAGGCCGCCGTGGATCTTCGGATGCAGCGTCTTGACGCGGCCGTCCAGGATCTCGGGCGAGCCGGTGTGGGCGGCCACTTCGGTGACGGTCAGGCCGGACTCGGCCAGCAGCTTGGCGGTGCCGCCGGTCGACAGCAGGCGCACGCCGCGCGCGGCCAGGGCGCGGGCAAATTCAACGATGCCGGTCTTGTCGGACACCGAAAGCAGGGCGGTTTCGATTTTCATGGTGAGGGACGGGAGTGGGGCGCGGGCGCCTGTCTCGCTTCAGGTCGGGATGGGAAATCTGTCATGCGGGGCGCGCCAGCGGCCGCCCGCGCGGCGATGCGCTATACCTGGATGTTATGGGCCAGCAGTTTCTTGCGCAGGGTGTTGCGCGTGATGCCCAGCATTTCGGATGCCCGCGACTGGTTGCCGCCGGACCGTTCCAACGCCACTTCGAGGACCGGGCGCTCCACGCAGCGCATCACCATGTCCCACATGTCGTGGGGCTCGGATTCGCCCAAGTCTTCGAAATAGCGCTCCAGGCTGGCGCGCACGCATTCTTCCAGGACATCTTTCTTGCTCATCGGAGTACAGATATTTTTATGTTGGTGTTGAGGCGGTTATGCCGCCAGCAGGGCTTTCGCGACAGGCGCCGGGTTGGGGTTGCCGTCACGGGAAAGATTGAGGAACCATTCCGACACCGCCCGCCACTGGTCGCGGGTGTTGTCGATGAGGTTCATGCGGTCGCGGAACGAGTCCGCGCCCGGCAGGCCGTCCAGATACCACCCTATGTGCTTGCGCGCCGTGCGTACGCCGGTGTGTTCGCCATAGAAGCGGTAGTGGTCGTCGAGATGTTCGAGCAGCAGTTCGCGCATTTCCCCATAGCTGGGAGGGGCCAGTGTTTCGCCCGTGCGCAGGTAATGGTCGACCTCGCGGAAGATCCAGGGACGCCCTTGGGCCGCCCGGCCGATCATGACCGCGTCGGCGCCAGTGTAATCCAGGACGCGCCTGGCCTTTTCGGGCGAGTCGATGTCGCCATTGGCGATCAGCGGAATTTTCAGCTCGGCGCGGACGGCGCGGATAGTGTCATATTCCGCCTCGCCCGTATAGAGGTCGGCGCGGGTGCGTCCATGCAGCGTCAGGGCGGCGATGCCGGCATCCTGGGCCAGTCTGGCCACGCGCAGGGCGTTGCGGCTGTCGCGGTCCCAGCCGGTGCGGGTCTTGAGGGTGACCGGCACCCCCAGCGGCGCGCAGGCCTCGACCACGGCGTCCAGGATGCGGGCGATCAGGTCTTCGTGGCGCAGCAGGGCCGAGCCCGAGGCCACGTTGCAGACCTTTTTCACCGGGCAGCCCATGTTGATGTCGATGATGCGCGCGCCCTTGTGGGCGTTGAACACGGCGGCCTCGGCCATCATGGCCGGGTCGGCGCCGGCGATCTGCACCGAAATGGGGGCGATCTCGCCGTCGTGGTTCAGGCGCCGCGAGGTCTTGACGCTGTCCCACAGCTTCGGGTTGCTGGCGGCCATCTCCGAGACGGCGTAACCGGCCCCCAATTTCTTGCAGAGCTGTCGGAAAGGACGATCCGTCACGCCCGCCATGGGCGCGACCAGAACGTTGTTGGGGAGAGTCCACGGGCCGATGCGCATGGTCACATTTTAACCGGCTCGATCGAACCCTCTTTTTTCGTCCGCAACAGCTTGGTAACAGGCCGACAAAAAAAGGGAGGATCAGGCCCGGAAGCCCTGCAGCAGATGGCGCGCCAGCGGCGCCCGCAGCGGCGCGGCCAGATCCAGGCCCAGCAAGGCCAGGCCACAGGCGTGTTCGACCGGCGCCAGGCCGGTGGCGAAGATGCGCGGCATCAGGTCGGTGACGCTGGCGGTGATGAGCCGGTCGACCTGGCGCGCGCGGGCGAAGTCTTGCAGCGCGTGGGAGGGACTGGCATTCGGCTGGGTCAGCCAGCCGCCCAGGGACTGGGCCAGCCGGGCGGCGTCGCGCAGTCCCAGGTTGAGCCCCTGGCCGGCCACCGGGTGCAGCGTCTGCGCCGCATTGCCGATCACGGCGACGCGGCCTTGCACCAGCCCGCGGCGCGCGCTCAGCGCCAGCGGGAAGACATGGCGCGGCGCCTGGCACGTCAGGCGGCCCAGGCGGTCGCCAAAGGCCGTCGTCAGCGCCTGCGAGAAGGCGGTGTTGTCCAGCGCCGCCAGTTCGGCCGCGCGCTCGGGCGCGCTGCACCAGACCACCGAATAGGCGTCCGCCATCTGCGGATGCGGCAGCAGCGCCAGCGGCCCTTCGGCGGTGAAGCGCTCCCAGGCCCAGCCACGGCGCGGCAGGCTGGCTTGGGTGGTGGTCAGCAGGGCGTGCTGACCGTAGTCGCGGCGCACATCGCTGCCTCCGGCCCCGTCGGACTGCACGGCGATGCGGCAGGCAAGGGCGGTGTCGCCCTGGCTGATGCGCACGCCGTCGGCGTCCTGGCCGTCGACCACGGCGGGCGGGCCGGACAGCAGCGTGACGCCGCTGGCGGCCACGCATTCCTCCAGCCTGGCGTGCAGCGCCGAGTAGGCGACCACGCAGCCGAGCTGCGGCACGTCGAAGTCGGTGTTGCGGATCACGCTGCGGCCAAGCCGGCCGCGCTGGGAGACGTGGATATTGAGGATGTCCGCCGCCTTGGCGGGCCAGGCGTGCAGCGATTCGAGCAGCACGCGGCTGCCATGGTTCATGGCCAGCACGCGCGGATCGGCCGCGGGAATGGCGGCGGCTGGCGTCACGGGGGCCGGGCTGGCGCCTTGCAGCAGGGCGATGCGGGAGGGGTCCGGCGCCACGCGCGCCAGCATCAACGCCAGGACACGCCCCACGGGGCCGGCGCCGAGAATCGCAATGTCGAAGGCGGAGATAGTCATGCCGGGATTTTACCCGTCCACTACAATCCAGGTCTGCCGGCGCGGCTTGGCGCCCGGGACCCTTCACCGGTTGATTGATATGACGCAGCTCGAGGCTTCTTCTTCGCTGTCCGCCGCAATCCCGCGCCGCCCCCGCGGCAAGGTCGCCGTCGGTCTGCTGGCCTGTCTGTTCGGGTGGCTCGGCGCACATTGGTGGTACCTGGGCCGGCGTTACGCCTGGCTGGTGACGGCGCTGTCCCTGCTCAGCCTGTTCTGCGCGTTCCGCTACTACCCGGTCTGGTACGACAACCCGGCCTTTTTCCTGGTGTTCATTCCCATGATCGACGGCTTCATCGAGAGCGCGGTGTTCTCGCTGATGCCCGACGAGAAGTTCGACCGCCGCTACAACCCCGGATTGCCGCCGTCCCCCAGGACCGGCTGGGGGCCGGTGCTGGTGGCCATCCTGGCCTGCCTGGTGGGCGCCACCGTGTCGATGTTCGCGATCGCGATGGTGGTGGTCTATGTGTGGGTGGCGATGGGCTGGCTGGACGGCCTGACACTGTAGCCCCTCGGGCCGCCCTCACGAGCGTGGCCGAGGCCACGCCGGCCGGCCTGCGCGCCGCCCGCTCATTCGCGCATCAGCGCCTCGATCTCGCCGGCCTGCACCGGCACGCCGCGGGTGATCAGCTCGCAGCCCTCGTCCGTCACCAGCGCGTCGTCCTCGGTACGGATGCCGATGTTCCAGTAGGCCTCGGGCACGTCGTCGGCGGGGCGCACATAGATGCCCGGCTCGATCGTCAGCATCATGCCTGTTTCCAGCTTGCGCCACGGGCGTTCCGCGCCGGCAGCGCCGCCCGGCTGGCGGTAGTCGCCCACATCGTGCACGTCCAGGCCCAGCCAGTGGCCGGTGCGGTGCATGTAGAAACGGCTGTAGTCGCCCGACTCGATCACGCCATCCAGCGATCCCTTCAGCAGTTTCAGGTCCAGCATGCCCTGGGCCAGCACCCGCACCGCGGCGTCATGGCCATCGTTCCAGCCGCGGCCCGGCGCGGTGGCCTGGGCCGCGGCCTCCTGCGCCGCCACCGTCAGGTCGTACAACGCGCGCTGCGGGCCGCTGTAGCGGCCGTTGACCGGAAAGGTGCGGGTGATGTCGCTGGCGTAGCTGTCGACCTCGCAGCCGGCGTCGATCAGCACCAGGTCGCCGTCGCGCAGCACCGCCTCGCCGGCAGGGTAGTGCAGCACGCAGGCATTGGCCCCGGCCGCGACGATGCTGTTGTAGGCCACCGCCTGCGCGCCATGGCGGCGGAACTCATACAACAGCTCCGCTTCCAGTTCGTATTCGCGCATGCCAGCGCGGGCGGCCCGCATGGCGCGGGCGTGGGCGCCGGCGGAGATCTTGGCGGCGCGCCGCATCGCGGCGATTTCGCTGGCGTCCTTCACCAGCCGCATCTCGGCCAGGATCGGCCGGATGTCCTGCTGCCGCATGGGAGGCTGATGGCCGCCGCGGCTGGCCTCGCGCGCCGCCGCCAGCCAGCGGTGCAGCCGGCCGTCGGTGCGCTTGTCACCGGCCAGTGGCGCATACAGGGTCGGTTGGTCCAGCAGCAGCTTGGGCACCAGTTCGTCGAGCGCGTCCAGCGCATGCGCGTCGTCGAAGCCGAAATGCTCGGCCGCGGCCTCCGGGCCGAAGCGCCGTCCCTCCCAGATCTCGTGCTCGATATGGCGCGGGCGGCAGAACAGCAGGGCGCGGTCGGTGGCGCTGGCGATCAGCACCAGCCACGCGCCGGGCTCGGTAAAGCCAGTCAGGTAGAAGAAGTCGCTGTCGTGCCGGTAGGGGTATTCGGCGTCGCGGTTGCGGATGGCTTCGGGCGCGGTGGCCAGGATGGCGATGCCGCCGCCATCGGCGCGCATCCGCGCCATCAGGCGCTGGCGGCGGGCGGCGAAGGGGGCGATATCGGTGGGAGGCAGGCTCATGGGCAGGGGGCGCAGGGCCCGGCGGGAAACGGTGGTGCCACTTACTTTACTCGCCGTGCCGCCAATACGACAGTCCGGCGGCATTCACGCGCGCGCCGCGGAGATTCTCTGGACGGTCATGGCCGGGCTGCTACAATCGCGGCTCTGTCATTGGGGAGTAGCCATCCTTTGTCCCCAAAGGAGTTAGCGTCAACAGACTTGGTGGTCCGGTATCGCGTAGCGGTTTCCAGGACTCCATGGCGCTAACGGTCTCCGTGCCGCGGTACGCCCGCGCATGGATCAGCCAGGCGAGACCTTTGGCCGCGCAGCGTTCACCCTTGGCCGGGCGAGCCGTTGCGTCGCGCCAATTGGTTTCTGCTCGTCCGGCTCGCCTATATGTTGCTCACCCTGTTCCTGTTTTTCCTGTCCGCGGCAGTGATCTATCTTGCCTGCGAATTCTTCGTCAATGGCGTCGAATGGGTCGGACACCGCTTCCAGCTCGGCGCCACCGCCACCGGCACCGTGCTGGCGGCATTCGGCACCGCGCTGCCTGAAAGCGCGGTCACGTTCATGGCCGTGGTGTTCGGCGACACGCCTGAGCAAAAGGACATCGGCGTCGGCGCGGCCATGGGCGGCCCGCTGGTGCTGGCGACGCTGGCCTACGCGGTGGTCGGCCTTGCCTTGTGGCGCGCCCGTCGCGGGCAGCCCACGCAAGCCAACTGTATCAACGCGGACCAGCGCCGGCTGGCCCGCGACCAGGCCTGGTTCATGGGCATCTTCGTCTTCAAGGTCGGGCTGGGCCTGCTGGCGTTCGCCTGGAAGCCCTGGCTGGGCATCCTGTTCCTGGCCACCTACGGTCTGTATGTCAAGCGCGAGCTGAGCAACGACGAGGATTGCATCGACTGCGAAGATCTCGAGCCGCTCAAGCTGCGGCCGCGCGACGACAACCCTTCGATGTTCTGGGCGGCGACGCAGACGCTGCTGGCGCTGGTCGTGATCGCTGGCGCCTCGCACGTATTCGTCAACCAGATCGAACTGCTGGGCATCGCCATGGGCGCGTCGCCGCACGTGGCCGCGCTGCTGCTGGCGCCCGTCGCCACCGAACTGCCGGAAATCATGAACGCGCTGATCTGGGTGCGCCAGGGCAAGGAACGCCTGGCGCTGGCCAACATTTCCGGCGCCATGATGATCCAGGCCACCATTCCCAGCGCGCTCGGCATCTTCCTCACGCCGTGGCTGCTCGACGGCCCGCTGCTGGCCGCCGGCCTGTTCACCATGCTGTCCATCGGGCTGCTGTGGCTGCGCTTCCGCCGCGCTGGCATGAGCGTGCCGGCGCTGTCGGCGGCGGGCGGCTTCTATGCCCTGTTCGCGGCCTATCTGGGCTGGCATTTCTACGCCTGAGGGCGCAACGGCGCGCGGCCCCGCCGGCCCGCGCCGGGTTGCACAAAAAGCAATTTTTGTGCCGGAAAACCTTGTCCATCAGTGGAAACCCGCGTAAAATTCTGCCCGTTATCCATCCCAGGAGCAGTCTTCGTGAATACCGATTCCGGCGAAAGTAGTCGATCTTGCATCGACGCCGCTGTTTGACAGGTCCACGCAGAACTCCGTCTGCCGCAGCCTGTTGAACAGGTTGCGGTTGTATCCCAAGCCCCGGGCTTCTTGCCGGGCAGCAGTGCAGGCCCACGGCTTGCCGGGATTCTCCCCAACGTAAACCGCCAGAACCGCCGCTAGTCGCAGCGCCCGCGTTCGTGCACGCCTTTTTCGTGCCCGCCCGCCATGCGCCGTGTGCCTGCGTGCGCGCGTATGCGCGAAAGCCGCTCCCCATTACGCAATGGAGGTCGCTATGCGTTTCTTCGACTTGTTCCTGCGCCGCGCCGGCGTCGACCGCGCCACCGCCCTGGGCCGCCGCCGCGGCACATCGCGCCTGACGGTCATCTGCCCGCGCGATGAACTGGGCGCGCTGCGCAAGCAGATCTGCCTGGACTTCAGCGCCGCCGGGCTCGATGTATCGCAAGTACAGATCGACCAGGGGCGCGACCCCGGCATGGCCTCGGCCTGCATCACCGTGAATTGCCCGCCCGAGCTGCGTGGCGAACTGATGTCGCAAGCGCGTCGGCTGAGCGCCAACCCCGCCGTGCGCCACGTCCATTTCGGCGCGCAACCGCTGGCGGCCTGAATCCGCCCGTCATTTCCCAGGAGAGACCATGCCCAGTGCCTTAGACCCCGAGCCTCGATTGCGCCACGTGCGCGGCGCCGGCCTGCCTGTCTGACCTGTCTTCTCCCTTGCGAGCCGACTGGCCGGAGAGTCACCCGGTCTAGTACGGAAGCCGCAGCCCTGAACCCCCGGCCAGGCCCGCTCGACGCGCGCCGGTTCCGCCGGCCCCGGTTCTTCCGCTAGTTTCCCGTTCCGCTTCCCGCACCCGGCGCGCCTCGACGCGATCCGGACACCGGCAACATCGCCCCGGTGCCTGCGCACGCCTGTACGTGGCGGAAACGGCCTGCTTTGCGCGGGCCGCGGCCCCGTGCTGCCCGCGCAAAGGCATGGTGGCGGCCAGCCCGTGTCTTCCAGAACAACACCAATAACGGGAACACTCCGATGTTCAAATTCCTGAAGACCTTCTTTTCCTCCGCCGCCGGGCTGCGGCGATCGGGACGCCATTTCCGGCGTTCCCCCATGCTGGAGCAGGGCGGCGGACCGGCCCTCGCTTCGGCGGACTCCTCGGACGCCGCGCGCCGCGCCAACCGCCGCATGCTCGATGTCTCGCGCATGGATTTCGATGCCTTGTTCTCGATGTTCCGCAGCGGCCGCGGCGGCCTGTCCGAAGCCCAGGCCGATGAGGCCCGCGCCCGCTACGGCGCCAATGAAGTCGATCACGAAAAACCGCTAACCTGGCATGCCCACCTGTGGCAATCGTTCCGCAACCCCTTCAACCTGCTGCTGACCGGCCTGGCCTCGCTGTCGTGGGTCACGGATGTGTACATGGCCGAGCCCGACGACCAGTCGTGGAAGGGCGTCATCATCATCGGTTCGATGGTGGTGATCTCGACGCTGCTGCGCTTCGTGCAGGAGCGCCGTTCCAACCGCGCCGCCGAGGCCCTGAAGGCGATGGTGCAGAACACCGCCACGGTGCTGCGCAGCGACGCCGCCGGCGTGGCCGAGGGCGACGCGCGGCGCTTTTTCGGCGCCACGCTGCACGCCTCGGGCTCGCGCCAGATCGAGGTGCCGCTGGCCGAGCTGGTGCCGGGCGACGTGGTGTTGCTGTCCGCGGGCGACATGATTCCCGCCGACTGCCGCATCCTGGGCGCCAAGGACCTGTTCGTGGCCCAGGCGGCCCTGACCGGCGAATCGCTGCCGGTCGAGAAATACGCCGTGCAGCGCGTCGAGACCGCCAACGCGCTGGAACTCGAGAACATGGCCTTCATGGGCACCAACGTGGTCAGCGGCTCCGGCAGCGCCCTGGTGGTGGCCACCGGCGCCGGCACCTACTTCGGCCAGCTGGCCGGGCGGGTGACCCAGACTTCGCGCGTGCCGACCCAGTTCCAGCAGGGCATCAACCGGGTCAGCTGGGTGCTGATCCGCTTCATGCTGGTGATGGCGCCCATCGTGCTGCTGATCAACGGCTTCACCAAGGGCGACTGGCTCGAGGCGCTGCTCTTCGCGCTGGCCATCGCCGTCGGCCTGACACCGGAAATGCTGCCCATGATCGTCACCGCCACGCTGGCCAAGGGCGCGGTGCGGATGTCGCGGCGCAAGGTGGTGGTCAAGCGGCTCGACGCGATCCAGAACCTGGGCGCCATGAACGTGCTGTGCACCGATAAGACCGGCACCCTGACCCAGGACCGCATCGTGCTCGAACGCCACACCGACGTGTATGGCGCCACCAGCGACGATGTGCTGGCCTACGCCTACCTCAACAGCTATTACCAGACAGGCCTGAAGAACCTGCTCGACGTGGCCGTGCTGCGCCACGCCGAAGTGGAACGCAAGCTGGACCTGGCCGCCCGCTACCGCAAGATCGACGAAATCCCCTTCGACTTCTCGCGGCGGCGCATGTCGGTGGTGGTGAGCGAAACCGAAAATGGCCGCGAACACCATGAGCTGATCTGCAAGGGCGCGCTGGAGGAAATGCTGTCGGTATGCACCCGCCTTCGGGTGGGCAGCGACGTGCACCTGCTGACCGACGCACGGCGCGCCGATATCCGCCGCGTGACAGCCGATCTGAACCGCGACGGATTGCGCGTGATCGCGGTAGGCGTGCGTGAACTGCCGCCCACGCAGCAGGCCTACGGCGTGGCCGACGAGGCCGACCTGGTGCTGGTTGGCTATATCGCCTTCCTCGATCCTCCCAAGGAATCGACCGGCCCGGCCCTGGCCGCTTTGCGCGACTCCGGCATCGAGGTCAAGGTCCTGACCGGCGACGTCGAGCTGGTGACCCAGAAGGTGTGCCGCGAAGTCGGCTTCGAGGTCCGCAAGGTCTACCTGGGGGCCGATATCGAGGCCATGGACGACAGCCGGCTGGCCGTGGCGGTGCGCGAGGCCAACGTATTTGCCCGGCTTACGCCGGCGCACAAGGAGCGCATCGTGCGCGTGCTGCGCGCCCAGGGCAATACCGTTGGCTTCATGGGGGACGGCATCAATGATGCGCCGGCCCTGCGCGCCGCCGACGTCGGCATTTCGGTGGACTCGGCGGTGGATATCTCGAAGGAAGCCGCCGACATCATCCTGCTGGAAAAGAGCCTGATGGTGCTGGAGGACGGCGTGATCGAAGGCCGCAAGACCTTCTGCAACATGCTCAAGTACCTGAAGATGACCGCCAGCTCCAATTTCGGTAACGTCTTCTCGGTGCTGGTGGCCAGCGCATTCCTGCCGTTCCTGCCGATGCTGCCGATCCACCTGCTGCTGCAGAACTTGATGTACGACATCTCGCAGACCGCCATTCCCTTCGACAATGTCGACGAGGAACTGCTTAAAAGGCCGCAACAATGGGACCCGGCAGGACTAGGCCGATTCATGGTGTTCTTCGGTCCGATTAGCTCGATATTCGACATCACGACCTATGCCCTCATGTGGTACGTTTTCCAGGCCAATGCGCCAGAACACCAGACGCTGTTCCAGTCGGGCTGGTTCGTCGAAGGCCTGTTGTCGCAGACGCTGATCGTGCATATGATCCGCACACGCAAGATTCCCTTCCTGCAAAGCCGCGCCGCGTGGCCGTTGATGTGGATGACGGTCATGGTGGTCGGACTGGGGGTGTTCCTGCCGTTCTCGCCGCTGGCCGAGTACTTCCAGCTGCAAGCGCTGCCGTGGAGCTATTTCCCGTGGCTGGTCGGCATCCTTCTGAGCTACTGCGTGCTGACACAAATGCTCAAGGGCATCTGGGTGCGTCGCTATGGCTGGCAATAGTCACTATTGATACACCTGGCGGCGGGCAGGCGCCCGCCGCGGATTCAATACCTCCCGCGGTGGCGGCGCCACCCCGGATTCTGGAGAGAAGCATGAAAATCTCGACTGTCGCCACGACGCTCATGGCGGGCGCCGCCTGGCTTCCGCTGGCGGCCAATGCGGCCGGTGATGGCCCGGGCATCCAACTCTACGGCGTGGTCGATGCGGGCATCGCCACCACCCATACCTCCGGGCAGGGCACCCACAATGGTGTTCTCGATGGCGGCCTGACCGACTCCCTGTGGGGCCTGCGTGGTTCCGAGGACCTGGGCGACGGCTGGAGCACCCGCTTCCAGCTCGAAAGCGGCTTCGACCCGTCCACCGGCAAGCGCGCCGACGACGACCGCATGTTCAACTACGGCGCCTGGGTCGGACTGGCCCATGACAGCTACGGCGACCTGCGCCTGGGGCGCCAATACACCGTCGGCAAGACCTACGGCAACGCGCTGGAGCTGGCGTCCTGGAAGGAAATGGGCATGGGCGCCACCTTCAAGGCCTCGGACAACTATCAATTCAGCAACCTGGTGAACTACTACACCCCCACCTGGCAGGGTTTCCAGGCCGGCATCGGCTATTCCTTCGACGCTGACGGCCGCGACCGTTTCAAGACGGCGGCCAATAACCGCGCACTGAGCCTGGGCCTGAAGTACGAGGACGGCCCCCTGCTGGCGGTGGCCACCTGGGACCAGCTGCGCCTGGCCGAGCCGCCGGCGGGCCAGGCGGGACGGCCCCAGGCGGTGCAACTGGGGGCGTCCTACGACTTCGAGGTCGTCAAGGTATCGGTGGCCTGGTCCCGCCAGCGCAACGGTTATGTCGGGCTGGACGGCGGCGATCCCGACAGCCTGGGCCAGAACCTGGGGCCGGCGGCCTTCGCGCGCGGCGGCGCCGTCAACGCCTGGCTGCTGGGCGCCAGCGTGCCGCTGGGCCATGGCGCCGTGGTGGCGCAGTGGTCGCTGGCGCGCCCCGACTGGAAATGGGAGGATGGGTCGACGGCGCGCAATGCGCAATTGGTGACATTGGGGTATACGTATAACGTGTCGCCGCGCACCACGCTCTATGCGTTCGCCGGCTATGCGTCCAATTACACCCTGGACAACCAGTTCGACCCTGGCCATTCCCACACCTCGCGCTTCGGTACGGGCATTTCGCACCGGTTCTGAGCCGCATGGGGGGCTGCCGGGTCCACTACAATCGACCCGGCAGCGAGTTCCGGCCCGTCCAGGCGGGGGCCCGCCACGCCCCCGTCGGCATTTTCCGGATGACCCGCATGGACAGTCTCGAATGGCTCATACCCTGGGAGTTCTCTCCCACGCTGGTGGCCTCCTTCCTGGTGGCCATCGTGCTGTTCGTGCGCGGCCAGCGCGTGCACCACGTCACGGGCGCGCGCCGCATGCTGTTCTGGGCGGGCATGGTGCTGCTGTACCTGTCCATGCACACGCGCCTGGATTATTACGCCGAACGCATGTTCTTCATCCACCGCATCCAGCACCTGGTGTTGCACCATCTGGGGCCGCTGCTGGTGATGGCGGCGTTTCCCGGGCAGGTCATGCGGGCCGGGCTGCCGATGCGCTGGCGCGTGCGCCTGCGTGACTTCCTGCGCACCGGCGCCGGCCGCGCCACGGTGGCAGTCCTGACCCACAGGATCTTCGTTCCCGCGCTGTTCGTGTTCCTGGTGCTGGTCTGGCTGATCCCGTCGGTGCAGTTCTATTCCATGCTCGACTGGCGCCTGTATCGCCTGATGAACTGGTCGGTGGTGATCAGCGGCTTCATGTACTGGAATCTGATCCTGGACCGCCGTCCCGCGCCGCCGGCCGCGATGACGCCGGGCGGCCGCGTGATCTCGCCGATCCTGACAATGCTGCCGCAGATGGTGGCGGGGGCCGTCATCGCCTTCACCGAAAGCGACATCTATCCCTTGTTCGAACTGTGCGGCCGCGCCATCGCCATGTCGGCGCAGACCGACCAGACCATCGGCGGGCTGACCATGTGGATTCCCGCCGCCCTGGTCGAGGTGATCGGGCTGATGGTGGCGCTGGGCACGCTGATGCGCCTGTCGGCCAAGGGCCGCTTGCGCAAGGCCGATCGCGATGCCCTGGCGCGGGCCAGGGCGCGCCGCCGCGCGGCGTCTGCGTAGAACACGCGATATCGGAGGCGCCCCGCGCGAGGTGGCGACCGCTCCGGGGGAGGGTTGCCGCCGCCGGTCGATGCGCGGCGGCGGGTAGTCAAGCCGGCGCGCGTGGCCGCCGTGTCATTCCGGCAGCAGGCCGTGGTATTTCCTGCCGAGCGCCACCGTGGCCTGGAACATGCCAGCCTTGTTGCCGCAGTCATAGCGCGTGCCGTCGTAGCGGTGCGCATACACCGCGCGTTCGCGCATCATCGAGGCGATGCCGTCGGTCAGCTGGATCTCGTTGCCGGCGCCCATCTTGGTCGAACGCAGGTGGTCGAAGATGGCGGCTTCCAGCACGTAGCGTCCCACCACCGCCAGGGTCGAGGGAGCGGCTTCGGGGTCGGGCTTTTCAACGATGTGGGTGACGCGCTCGGTGCGGCCATCGCCCTGGCCCTCACGGGTGGCGACGATGCCGTATTTGCGCGTGTCCGCGCGCGGCACGTCCTGTACCCCCAGCACGCTGGCGTTTTGCGCAATGGCGATATCCACCAGCTGCTTCATGGCCGGCGTGTCGGCGTCGATCAGGTCATCGGCCAGCAGCACGGCGAACGGTTCGTCGCCCACCGCCGGCGCGGCCGACAGCACGGCGTGGCCCAGGCCCAGCGGCGCCGATTGGCGGATATAGAGGCAATTGACGTGGGCGGGTAGAATGCCCCGCACCATGGCAAGAAGCTCGTGCTTGCCCTTGCTTTCGAGGTCGGATTCCAGTTCGGGCGCGGAGTCGAAATGGTCTTCGATGGCCCGCTTGTTGCGACCGGTAACGAAAATCAGGTCGGTGATGCCGGCGGCCACGGCTTCTTCGACAGCGTACTGGATCAACGGCTTGTCGACGACGGGCAGCATTTCCTTGGGCATCGCCTTGGTGGCGGGCAGGAAGCGCGTGCCCATGCCGGCGACGGGAAAAACGGCTTTACGGACGGGACGCATTGAAACCTCGTTGGGGGTATCGATGAAACATTTTAAGCGCATCGCTATCATAGGCTCATGAACCGCAGGAAAATGCCATCCATTTGCTCGATTGCGCAGCGGGGCGCGATCATCGGAATCTGTGCCGCGCTGGCGTTGCCGGCCTTGCCGGCAACCGCCTGGGCCCAGCCGGTGGGGCTGCCCTCGATGGGCGCGGCTTCCGCCGCGGACCTGTCGCCCGCGCTGGAGCGCAGCCTTGGCGAGGCCATCATGTCTCAGGGGCGGCGCGACCCGACCTACGTCGACGATCCCGAACTCAGCCAGTACCTCACCACCATGGGGCGCAAGCTGGCGGCGTTCTCGCCCGGCGCGGTGCCGGACGTCGAGATGTTCGGCGTGCGCGATCCCGAAATCAACGCCTTCGCCATGCCGGGCGGCTTCATTGGCGTCAACACCGGCCTGATCGTCTCCTCCGGCAGCGAATCCGAACTGGCGGCGGTGCTGGCGCACGAAATCGGCCACGTGGTGCAGCGCCATATCGCGCGCGGCATGACGCAGCAGAACCAGAACAGCATGGTCATGCTGGCGAGCCTGGCGGGCGCGCTGCTGGCGGCGCTGGCCGGCGGCGGCGGCAACCTGGCGATGGGCGTGGCCGCGTTCGGCCAGGCCGCCGCCATCAACCGCCAATTGGGCTTCTCGCGCGACGCCGAACGCGAGGCCGACCGCGCCGGCTTCACCATGCTGACCAAGGCCGGCTACGACGCCCAGGGCATGGCGCAGATGTTCTCGCGCCTGATGAACGCTTCGCGCCTGAACGAAGGGGCGGGCGGCGGTTCCTGGGCCAGTACCCACCCGCTGTCCATCGAACGCATGTCCGACGTGCAGAACCGGGTGCGCTCGCTGCCGGTCTCGCGCCATGTCGACAGCGACGACTTCTGGTACATCCGCGCCAAGATGCGCGTGGTGCAGGGGCGCGACGCGGTCAGCCTGCGCACCGCCGGCCAGCAGCTGCAGGACGAGGCCCAGGCGTTGTCCGGCGTGCGCCGCTCGGCCGCCTATTACGGGCTGGCCCTGCAGGCTTTCCAGCGCAACAGCCTGGACGAGGCCGACCGCCAGCTCGCCCAGGCCCAGGCCGACGGCCGCGATTCGCCGCAGATGGCCAAGCTCGCCGTCGATATCGCGCTGGCGCGCAAGGACAACCGGCGCGCGCAGGACCTGGCGCAAGCCGCCACCCGTCGCTGGCCTGAGCAGCGGGCCTTGGGCATCGCCTACGCCACGGCGCTGCAGGCCAACGGCCGTCACGCCGAAGCGCAAGACTACCTGCGCGCCAAGATCAAGCAGTGGGGGGCGGACGAACCCAGTCTCTACCAGATGCTGGCGCAGAGCGAGGAACGCACCGGCAAGCCGGTGCAGGCGCGCCGCGACCTGGCGCGCTACTACGTCATGACTGGCGCTTTCGCCGCGGCGGAATCGCAACTGCAGCAGGCGCGCGGCATGTCCACCGACTTCTACGAGCAATCGCAGATCGACGTGCAGATCAAGGAAGTCAAGGACAAGCTGGCCGAAGAGCGCCAGCTGCTGGAACGCTTCAAGTCGGGCTGACGCCTGGCCGACCCGAGCCAGGAGGCGCCGCGGCGCCTACAGCCCGGTCTCGAAGAAGCGGCCCAGCCGCTGCGGCAGCCAGCCCAGGTGGGCCGGAAAGGCGCCCGTCGGGAAGCCCGCATGGCCGCCGTCGGTGGGCTGGTGCAGCAGGATGCTGGACGAACACTCGTCCGGCTTGGGCAAGGCGCTGGCCGGAATGAACGGATCGTTCAGCGCATTCAGCACCAGCGTCGGCACCGAGATGCGCGGCAGCCAGGGCTTGCTGGAGGCGCGCGTCCAGTAGTCGAGCGCATTACGAAAGCCATGCATGGGCGCGGTGTAGGCGTCATCGAAGTCGCGCAGGTCGCGCGCGTGGGCGATGCGCATCACGTCGATGGCGCCGGGGTAGCGGTGGGCCTTCTCCAGCACCTTGTGCTTGAGGGTCTTGAGAAAGTGGTTGGTGTAGACCTTGCGGTTGAAGAATCCGGTCGACAGGGTCTTGCCGCAGGCCACCAGGTCCAGCGGCACCGAGACGCCCGCGCAGGCGGTCAGCCAGCCGGTGTCTTCCTGGTGTTCGCCCAGGTATTTCAGCAGCGCATTGCCACCCAGCGACACGCCCACGGCGTGCCAGCGCGCATGCGGGATGCGGTTGCGCACGGTGTTCAGCAGGAAGCCGACCTCGGCCGAATCGCCCGAGTAATAGGCCCGCGCCAGGCGGTTGGGCACGCCGGAGCAACCGCGGAAATGCGCGATGACGACGATCCAGCCGCGCGCCCGGAAGTGGTGCGCAATGGATTGGGCATAGCGGCTGTTGCTGCCGCCCTCCAGGCCGTGGAACAGCAACAGCGCGGGCGTGTCGGCCGTTTGGGGCAAGGACTTCCAGTCGGCCTCGGTCATCCAGCGCGCGGCCGCGGTCTTGCCGTTGGCCACGGGCTGCTGGCCGCTCACGGGCGCGCCGTCGGCGGCCTTGTGCGGAAACAGCCCCGGCCCGGTCCAGTCGAAATCGACGAAATCCGTGTCGGGCGTCTCGACCCGGTCGCGCACGAAGGCGATGCGGTGGTACTGCGCGAACAGCGCGGCGTACACCGTCTGGGCATCGCCTCCGGGCAGCCAGGAGGGAACAGGACAGGGGGTGGTATCGAAACGTGCAGCAGCCAAAGTCGACCCGAGATCAGTGCAGCATATCGGGCACGTCGTGCAAGTCGAGCACCCCGGCTTCGGTGGGCGCCGACGAGGCGTGGTGCATGACCATGCGCCAGCCCGTGGGGCCCTTGTGATAGATGTTGGTGGCGTAGCAGTTGGCGAACTGCGTGCCTTCCCGCGTGCGCACCGCCACCTGCTCGACCAGCACGTGCACCGCGCACATCATGCTCAGCATGACCAGCGGGCGCAGCGGCCGGATGTGCAGCGGGCCATTCGCCAGCACGTGCTGCCAGGACTCGTGCACGGCCGAGTGGCCGACGAGGCGCAGGCCTCCCGGGTGGATGCAGACGACTTCCTCGTCGTCCGCCCACACTTGCATCAGGCGGACGGTGTCCCCCTGCTCAAGGGCTTCATAGAACGCGTGTTCTGCTTCTTCGGGCGTGGCGAACATGATGGCGGGACGGATGGCTGTTGAGCGGCGATTCTCAGTGGTGGCCGTGCAGCACGGTGCCGGGCTTGAGCTTGTATTCGGCGCCGCAGTAGGCGCAGCGCGCCGAACCGGTGCGGGCGACGTCCAGGAAGACGCGCGGGTGCATGCTCCACAGCGGGGCCTTCGGACCCGGACAGAACACAGGCAGGTCTTCGGCGCCGACTTCGATGACTTCGTGGGGGGCGGCGGCCGGGGCAGCGGCGGTCATGGAATTTCCTGAATAAAAAATACCGGTGATACGGTGGGTTGGGGCAGTAGTGCCGCCCTGCCGGGCAGGGCGGCGCGAATCAGACTTTGCTCAGCCAGTGATGGTACTTCGGGTTGCGGCCATTCACCATGTCAAAAAACGCCTTCTGCAGCTTCTCGGTGATGGGGCCGCGCCGGCCCGAGCCGATCTGGCGGTTGTCGACCTCGCGGATCGGCGTGACTTCGGCGGCGGTGCCGGTGAAGAAGGCCTCGTCGGCGATGTAGACGTCGTCGCGGGTCAGCCGCTTGGTCACCACGCGCAGGCCGAAATCGGCCGCCAGGGCGTGGATGGTGGAACGGGTGATGCCGGTCAGGGCGGAGGCGATCTCGGGTTCGCACAGCACGCCGTCCTTGACCAGGAAGAGGTTTTCGCCAGAGCCTTCGGCCACGAAGCCTTCGGTGTCCAGCAGCAGGGCCTCGTCGTAGCCGTCCTGCAGGGCCTCGGTGTTGGCCAGGATCGAGTTGGCGTAGGTGGTGGCAACCTTGGCGCGCGGCATGGTTACGTTGACGTGCTGGCGGGCGAACGACGACACCTTGACCCGGATGCCCTGCGACAGGGCTTCCTCGCCCAGGTAGGCACCCCAGGGCCAGGCGGCGATCGCCACGTGCACCTTGGCGCCCTTGGGCGATACGCCCATCTTTTCGGGGCCGTAGAACACCAGCGGGCGCAGGTAGCAGGATTCGAGCTGGTTCTCGCGCACCACCGTCCGCTGGGCCTCGTTGATCGTGTCGCGATCGAACGGCATGGGAATCTGGTAGATGTGCGCCGAATTGAACAGGCGATTGGTGTGGTCTTCGAGGCGGAAGATGGCGGTGCCGATCTCGGAGCGGTAGGCGCGCACGCCTTCGAATACCGACAGGCCATAGTGCAGGGAGTGCGTCAGGACGTGCGTGGTCGCGTCGCGCCAGGGCACGAGCTTGCCGTCATACCAGATGAAGCCATCGCGGTCAGCCATCGACATGGTCTGCTCCCTCAATAAACCCGAGGGCCGTATTGTATCAAGCGACGAGGTTACAATAATGGTCCATTCGTGCACCGGCACGGTGCCTGCGGGAGTTCGCAGGCCCGGCGGGCGAGCAGCTTGTCGTGCGGTTCCTTCCCCACAGAGTGTCCATGTCGTTCCGTTCGAATCCCCAGGGGCTCGCCGTTGTCCTCTGAGTCCGCGTTCCCCGAAACCGAAGACCCCCGGGAGGTCCGTCAGGAGCGCGTGGCCGCCTTCCGCGCCGGCGTGCATGCCATCGTGCCCGCCCTCATCGCCACGGCGACGTGGGGCCTGGTGACCGGCGTGGCCATGGTCAAATCGGGCCTGACCGAGTCCATGGCGCTGGCGATGACCCTGTTGCTGTACGCCGGCTCGGCCCAGCTCACGTCCCTGCCGCTGATCGCCACCGGTGCGCCGCTGTGGCTGATCTTCGCCGCCGGCTGCGTGGTCAACCTGCGCTTCCTGATCTTCGGCGCGGCGTTGCAACCCTATTTCCGCCACCTGTCCTGGCCCAAGCGCCTGGGGCTGGGCTACTTCACCACCGACATGGGCTTTGTGCTGTTCATGCCGCGCTTTGGCGACGCGGCCGAGCGCGGCACCCGCGAACAGCTCTGGTACTTCATCGGCACCATTGCCCCGGGTTGGTTCGTCTGGCAGACCTCGTCGATCGTCGGCATCTACCTGGGCACCATGGTGCCCACGGGCTGGTCGCTGGACTTCGCGGCGGTGCTGGCGCTGCTGGCCATCACGGTGCCGCTGGCCAATTCCAAGCCCATGCTGATCTCGATGCTGGCCGCGGGCGTGGTCGCCTGGACCGGCCAGGTGCTGCCGCTGCGGCTGGGCCTGGCGGCGGCGGTCATCGCCGGCGTGGTGGCCGGCATGTGGGCCGAACGCTTCTTCAAGGCGCGCGCATGACCCTCTGGCCCTCCGAAATCTACGTCTATTCGGCGATCCTGCTGCTGGCGTTGTGTAGCGTGCTGACGCGCGCCGGCTTCATGCTGTTTGGCGACTATATTCCGCTGCCCGATGGCGTGCGGCGCGCCCTGCGCTATGCGCCCGCCGCCGCGCTCACCGCCATCGTGGTGCCGGACCTGCTGCCCTGGAAGGCGGGGCTGGGGCCGATCTTCGACTACAAGCTGGTCGCCGGCATTGTCGCCATCCTGGTGTTCCTGCGCACCCGCAGCGCCGTGCTGGTCATCGTGGTCGGCATGCTGGTGCTGTGGGGGTTGCGCTGGCTGGCGGGGTGACGGCGGTCATCCGCCCAGCGCGGCGGCGGCTTCCATTTCGGATTTCAGGCCGCTGAGGAAATAGCGCTTGAGGATCAGCCTGGGCAGCAGCCGCAAGGCCGTATTGCGCAGGCCGAAAGCGAGTGCGGATTCCGGGACATAGACCGGGGCCAGCTTGCGGCTGCGCTGCTGCAGGCTTTCGATCACTGGCCGCAGCCGCCGCTCGTGGGCGGCCAGGGCCTGTTCAATCGGCAGCCTGCCCAATTCCTGCGCGAGCACGTAGGCGCCAGCCAATGCCATCCCCGCGCCCTGTCCAGAAATAAGGGACAGGCTATGCGCGGCGTCACCCGCCAGCAGGATGCGGCCCCGGTGCCAACAGGGCAGTTCGACCAGCGCCAGGTCGTCCATGACGATGGGCGTGTCGTGCGCCAGCATGGCCAGCTGACGCCCGACTTCCGCGTGTGTGCCGCGGGACAGTTCGCGCAGCAGGCCAAGCCGTTGCGGCGCCGCGACCCAACCGTGTTCATGGCTGCGCCATACGTGCAAGGCCGCTTTGCGGCCGCCGCCGAGCCCGTGGTATTCCACCTGGTGGCCGGGGGCTGCGTAGGACACGAAGTCCCGCGCCATGCCAGTGTCGTCCACGGAGTCGTAGGCGGCGTAGCGATAACCCAGCGTGGACAGCGGGGGATCGTCGGCGCCGAACACCTGGGCGCGCAATGCCGAGCGCACGCCGTCCGCCCCGATCAGGAGGTCGGCGCGCAATTGGCTGCCGTCCGACAGCGTGATGTCGACGCCGCCGGGGGCCTGGGTACAGTGGGCGACAGTGGTCGCCAACCGGATCTCGGCGTGGTCGCGCACCGCGCCATGCAGGACCTGCACCAGGTCCGTGCGGCGCAAGGTGATCCAGTCCAGTTCCTTCAGCAATTCGCGATAGCGGATCCGCATGACTTCGCGGCCCCGGCGGTCTCGGTAGATGTTTTCGCCGATCTCGCGTTCCACCGCGCGCAGCGCCGGTACCAGCTCCATGCGGCGCGCGGTCAGCAGGCCCGGGCCGGACAGGCCCATCATGTAGCCGCCATCGCGCAGGTGCGCGGCGCGTTCCGCGATGACGGCGCGCCAGCCGTGCCGCGTCAGCCACCAGGCGCAGGCCAGCCCGGCAACGCCGGCGCCGGCGATGACCACGGTGCGTTCAGACATGTTCGTTCTCCGGGGAAAAGGGCGGCGCCAGGCGCCGCATCAGGGTAGGGAGGGCCAGCAACCCGGCAGCGCCGAAGGCCGCCGCGGCGCCGAAGCTGATGCCATAGCCCCAGTGCTGCGCCAGCCAGCCGGCGGCCACGCCGCCGATCGTGGCGATCATGGCGTCGGCGCACTGGAACAGGGTGAAGTCGACGCCGGCCTGCGCTGGCGAGGCCCGGCCCATGAGGAAGGCGTACAAGGCCACGAAGCCGGTGGCCGCCGTCGCCGCTTTCAGCAACGCCAGCGCCACCAGCCAATGCGGGCCGGCGTGCGGCAGCCAGGATGACGCCAACACGGCGGCCAGGAAAAGGACCAACGCCACGGTCTGCAGGGCCAAGGCCACGACCACCGCCCGCGCCGCCGCGAGGCGCTGCAGGATCAAGGCGCCGAGCAGGGTGCCGGCCAGGCCCGCCACGACCGCGCCGGCGCCATTGATCCAGCCCACCGACGCCAGCGGCACGCCGCGGTCGAGCAGCAGCAGGGGCGTCATGCCATAGGCCAGCCGGGAGCCGGCCTGGAACACGATCGTGATGACCAGGCCCAGGCGCACGTCGGGGCGGCCCAGCGCATGCGCCAGGCTGGGGCGGTGCGCGGACGGTTGGGCCGTGCGCGCCGGCTCGCGCACCAGGGCGAATGGCAGCGTCAACAGCAGGACCAGTCCTCCCATGGTGGCCGCCGCCACGCGCCAGCCGTAGCTGCCTGCCAGGATGACGAACAGCCCGGCGCCCAGGAACATGCCCAGATAGCTGGAGCCGACCTGAGTGGCGTTGCCCCAGCCGCGTCGGTTCTCCGCCAACTGTTCGACGGCGAACGCGTCGCCGGCGATGTCCACCGTGGCCGCGGTCAACGAAATCAGGCCCAGAATGGCCAGCAGCACGGGCATGGAGGGCTGGCCCAGGCCCGCCAGCAGGAACAGCAGCGCGGCCAGCAACCATTGCCCGGGCAGCACGATGCGGCGGGTGCGCCGCTCGGCATGGCCCGCCGGCAGCCGGTAGCGTTCGATCCAGGGCGCCCACAGGAACTTGAGCGCCCAGGGCAGGAACGCCAGGTAGGCCAGGCCGATCTGGTCCAGCGGCGCGCCGCTGTCGCGCAGCAAGGCGGGCACGCCCTGGAAGGCAATGCCGCTCACCAGGCTCTGGGCCATGCAGATGCCGCCGATGGCGGCGATCACCTGCGCCGTGGGCAGGCGCGCGGGCACATCTGGGCGCATGAAGCCGATCCTAGTATTCGAAGGCGACGTTCAGGCCGACCGTCCGGCCCGGATCGACCTGGGCGAAGTTGCCCATCGGTCCGCCAGCGAAGGCGAAGGTGCGGTAGCGCTTGTCGGTGAGGTTGTTGGCATACAGCGTGGCCTCGACCTGCGGCCGGATGCGCCAGGCCAGGCTGAGGTCTACCAGCGTGTAGGCGTCCTGGCGCAGGGTGTTGGCGATGTCGAAGAACTGCGCGCCGATGCGCCGCACGGCCAAGGTCGGCGACAGCCGCCCGATGCCGGTGTCGAAGTGGCCGCGGGCGCTGGCGGTCAGGCCGTAGCCCGGCGAGAACGGCACCCGGTTGCCGTCGCAGCCCTGGCAGGCGGAGGCGTCGCCGAAGCTGCGGAACGTGGTGTGGTTGACGAAGCCGTCCAGGCCCAGCGTCCACTGCGCCAAGACGTCCCAGCCCAGGTCGAACTCGACGCCCGTGGCGCGGGTGTTGCCGACGTTCTGCAGGTGTTGCTGCCCCATTCCGCCGACATAGAGCTGCGCGTCGCGGATGTCGGTGCGGTAGACGGCGGCGCCCAGGCGCAGCGTGTCGCCGTCATAGCGCGTGCCGACCTCGTAGCTCAGGCCTTTTTCCTTGCCGTAGGGGCGGGCGTCGCTGGGATTGGACGGCGCCAGGTTGTAGCCGCCCGGCTTGTAGCCCTGCGCGGCGTTGGCATACACGCGCCACTCGGGCGACAGCCGGTAGCCGGCCGACAGTTTGCCCAGCACGCTGTTGCCCGCGCTGGCGCCCGAACCGCCGAACGGCGTCTGGCCGAAGGTGGAGAAATCCAGCGTCTGGCCGTCATAGCGCGTGGCGGCCTTGTCGTGGGAATAGCGCAGGCCGGCCGACAGGTCGAGCGCATCGGTGGCGTGCCAGGTGGCGTCGGCATAGGCGGCGAGCGATTCGCTGGTGTTGCGCGAGTCGGACTGGTGCGTGTCCAGCGGCATCGGCCCCTGCATCTGGTTGAACACCGCCCGCGATTGGGTGACGCGCTGGCGATACAGGCCCAACACGCCGTCGACGGCGCGCTTGCCGGTGGTGGACAAGCGCAGCTCCTGCACCTGCTGGCGCCAGCGCTCGGGCTGGCTGGTGTAGCTGGGGCCGATGGGGTAGTGGCGGTCGTAGTGCAGGGCCTGCCAGGCCGCCACCGCGTTCAAGCGCCAGCCGTCGAAGTCGTAGCGGCCGGTCAGCGACTGGCTGTTGCCGCAGCGCTTCTGGTAGAAATCGGCCAGCGACGCCGGCATGCCCGGCGCGGTGTACGCGTGGCTGGCATGGAGATCGTCGAACGGGACGTAGGCGTCCTGGCTGGCGCGGGTGCATTCGCCGCTGACGGCCAGGCCCAGTTCCCACGGACTGCCGGCGGGCGCCAGCCGCAGCCGCGCGGCGCCGGCATTGGCCGAGGCGCCGCCGACATGGCTGGCGCCGGTGGCGGCGTTGTCCAGCCGGCCGGGCGCGTCGTTCGCCACGGCGGTGACCGACCCGTACAGCAGGTTGTCGACCAGCGGCCCGCCGCCGCTGGCCTTGAACAGGTACCCGTCCCGGCTGGCAACGCCGGCGCTGGCGCGGAAATAGGGTTCGTCGCCCGGTTGCCGCGACACGATGTCGAGGACGCCGCCCATGGCGCTCTTGCCGTAGAGCGTGCCCTGGGGGCCCTTCAGCAGCTCGACGCGGTCGACGTCGGTCAGCAGTTGCGAGGTGAACGTCGGCAATTGCGGCACGCCGTCCACATAGACCGTCAGGGCGGGGTTGTAGAAGTCCTGCGCGGACGTGATGCCGCGAACCGAGATCACCGGGTATAGGAACGAGCCGCTGCTGGACATCTGCACGCCGGGCAGCACGCGAGACAACTGCATGGTGTTGTCGATCTGCGCGGCCTGCAGGGCCTCGGCCGGCACGACGACCACGGCGCCGTTGACGTCGCGCAGCGACTGTTCCTGCTTGCTGGCGGTAACGGTGATGGGGGCCAGCTCGCTGACGGATTGCGCCGCGGCGGGGAGCGCGAGGGCGCATAGAGCGGCCGCCAACGCGGTGTGTCGGAATGGGAACGCAGTCGTCATGTTGTCGGTCCGGGCTTTCGGTAGAATCATTAATGAGAATTATTGTTGTTTGATAGGCGCCGCGCTGACGTTTTCGGT
Source organism: Achromobacter ruhlandii (assembly GCF_902859695.1). Taxonomy (GTDB): domain Bacteria; phylum Pseudomonadota; class Gammaproteobacteria; order Burkholderiales; family Burkholderiaceae_B; genus Achromobacter; species Achromobacter ruhlandii. Next base: position 203,104 of record NZ_CADIJL010000004.1, on the reverse strand, counting down.
GCCGCCGTTGTTCAAATCGGGGTCTAAATTTGGATTTCGCCATCGGCGCTATGACGCCCCCCGCCGCCGCGTCTATCGCGCGCGCCGACCATCCGTTGCTGTCGGCGGTGGCCATGCCGCCCGAGTGGATGACGATGCTGCGTTCGGAGTCGCGTGACGACGACCTGGCCCTGACCGTCTGGAGCGGTACGCCTGCGATCGGGCTCAACGTCAACGCCGAAGGCCCGCCGATGTTCTGCATCGCGGTCTTCCTGGATGGCCGGGCGCGCATGTCCATCCAGGGGGGAGAGCCCTTGGCCGTGGGGCCCGGCATGGCCGTGGTGCAAACCGGTGAGCGCGGGACTCGCGGCTGGTTTCACATGCCGGGCAGGCAGAATGTCCGTCTGGTGGACATCCGTTATTCACCTGCCGGGCTGCTGCGCGCCGGCGGCAGGCCGCTGGCCGCGCTGCGCGGCGCTTTCGTGCTCGATCACAGCGTGCCGGCCACGGGATCGCTGATGGCGGGCTTTCCCGCGCCGCCAGGCTTGTTGCGGCTGGCGGCGGATGTGCTTGACTGCCGCCACGAAGACGCCACCGCGCGCCGCCTGTACATGCGCGCCAAGGCGCTTGAAGCCCTGGCCATCGTGCTCGAAACCATGAGCGATGCGGCGGGCGAGCCGCCGGCGGCGCCGCGCGAACGGCGCCAGCTGGCGCAGGCGCGGCGCCTGATAGACGCCCGCTACGGCGAGGAATGGACAGTATCGCGGCTGGCGCGCGAGGTCGGCCTGAGCGAAAAGAAGCTCAAGGCCGGCTTTCGCCAGGTCGCCGGCCGTTCGGTCCATGCCTATCTGAAATCGGTCCGGCTGGACGCCGCGGCCTCCATGCTGGAGGCCGGTTACAGCGTCACCGACGCCGCGCTGGCCACCGGATTCGGCAACCTGAGCCATTTCAGCAAGAGCTTCCGCCAGGCCAAAGGAGTCGCCCCCAGGCACTGGCTTGACCGCCCCGGCGTCCGGCTGCGCTAAAATTAAGTTATCCACAGCAATCCGGGCCTGGTACTGCCCTCATAAGTATCGAAACCAGAATGCGCCACCTGGCCTGCAAGGCAGGGTGCCGATTGCCCGCGACGCGCTTGCGCTTCGGGTGGTTCGCACGTGGCCGCGCGAGCGTGGCGCGCGTTCCGGTTGTCCCGATGCATATGCATTGCAGTGCTCGCAGCACTCTCGTTTTGTTCTTTTTCACTGGTCCCGGTACTTGCCTAACCCTGATGACTGAATCCACTCAATCCGCAGCACCCACCGCCGAAGCGCCCGCGCCGACGCCCACGTTCTCCGACTTCGGGCTGCATCCCCTGCTGTTGCAGTCGATCGCCGAAACCGGCTACACCACGCCCACCCCGATCCAGGCGCAAGCCATTCCCGTCGTGGTCGAAGGGCGCGATGTCATGGGCGCGGCCCAGACCGGCACCGGCAAGACGGCGGCCTTCACGCTGCCGATCCTGCATCGCCTGATGCCGCTGGCCAACACCAGCGCCTCCCCCGCCCGCCATCCGGTGCGCGCGCTGATCCTCACGCCCACGCGCGAGCTGGCCGACCAGGTCTACGAAAGCGTCAAGCGCTACAGCAAGCAGACGCCGCTGCGTTCCGCGGTGGTGTTCGGCGGCGTCGATATCGGTCCGCAGAAGGAAGCGCTGCGCCGTGGCTGCGAAGTGCTGGTGGCCACGCCCGGCCGCCTGCTCGACCACGTCGAGCAGAAGAACGTGAACCTGAGCCAGGTCGGCATCCTGGTGCTGGACGAGGCCGACCGCATGCTCGACATGGGCTTCCTGCCCGACCTGGAACGCATCATCCGCCTGCTGCCCGCGCAGCGCCAGGGCCTGCTGTTCTCGGCCACCTTCAGCAACGAAATCCGCAAGCTCGGCCGTTCGTACCTGAACCACCCGGTCGAAATCGAAGTCGCGGCCCGCAACGCCACGGCCAACACCATCACGCAGATCGCCTACAAGATGAGCGGCGACCAGAAGCGCGCGGCGGTGGTGCACCTGGTGAAGTCGCGCGGCCTGAAGCAGGTCATCGTGTTCTCGAACACCAAGATCGGCACGGCGCGCCTGGCGCGCGAGCTCGAGCGCGACGGCGTCAAGGCCGAATCGATCCACGGCGACAAGACCCAGGCCGATCGCATGAAGGCGCTCGAAGCCTTCAAGGCCGGTGATCTCGAAGTACTGGTGGCTACCGACGTGGCCGCGCGCGGGCTGGACGTGGCCGGCGTGCCTTGCGTGATCAACTATGACCTGCCGTACAACGCCGAGGATTACGTGCACCGCATCGGCCGTACCGGCCGCGCCGGCGCCTCGGGCGAAGCCATCGCCCTGTTCACCGCCGACGAAGAACGTTTCCTGCTCGACATCGAAAAGCTGATCAAGCGCGAAGTGCCGCGCGGCACGCTGGAGTTGCCCGCCGACCTGGTCGCGCGCAGCCATCATGGCCATGGCCGCCGCGAAGAGCGCGCCGCGTCGCCGCGCGAAGGCGGCCGCGAGCGTGGCCGTTCGTCGGAACGCCGTTCGGGTGGCGGCTCGTCGCGCCAACCGGTGGACGACTTCTTCCTCAAGCCCTACGAACCGTCGGCGCCATCGGCCCCGGCCGAAGAGCCCGACGCCCCGCGCCAGGGTGGCAATTCGTCCGCGCCCAAGCGCCAGATCGCCGTCCTGCTGGGCGGCAGCCGCAAGTAGCGGCAGCGCCGCGCGCCCGCATCGTCGATGCGGCCCGCGCCAATGGAAAAGCGTCCTCGATGGACGCTTTTTTTATTTCAAGACAACGGTGGTGCGGCGTTCATGGGGCGCTTGTCGTCGCTGTATTGATCGGATCCGGGCGTCGCACGCCGGCCGCGATCGAGAACAATGCCGCAAGGATCGCGCAGCCCGTTACCTGGAGAATGCCGGCCTGAGTCCAACCCAGCGTCAATTTCAATTGACCCAGCAAATACCCGGCGAAGGCCGCGGGCACATACAGGCTGGCCACGAACAGGCCGGATGCCTGCGCCGCCTTGGCCCGGCTGACGGATTTGATGATGCCGGCCGACAGGTTGGCATACACCATGCCGCTGATGGCGGCGCCGAAGATGAACGACATGGCGGCGTGCGCGCTCAGCGATTTCTCCAGGTCGGTGAACAGCAGTCCTCCGGCCAACGCGGACAGCAGCAGCGACCCGAACAACAGTTTGCGATAGTCGTAGCGGTCTCCGAGCCAGCCTCCCAGCAGCGATAGCAGGGCGCCCAGGCCGTAGAAGCTGACTGCGCCCGCCGCCTGTTTGGGGCTGAAACCGAGGGCTTCGCGCAGGTAGGTGGGATACAAGCCCAGATAGCCATAGATCGACAGACCGGCGAACGCGGTCGCGATGGCCAGCATGGCCGGCGTGCGCGCCCACAGGCTTGTCCCGGCCGCCGGGCTGGCGGTGTCTTCGGCCTGCGTCGGCAGCGCCTGCGCTTCGCTGAACCAGGGTTTGACCAGCGGCACGATCAGGATGATGGCGATGATGCCCGACAGCCCGAAAACGATGAAGGGCATCTGCCAGTGGCTTGCGGCCAGGATCGCCGCGCCGAGATTGGGACCGATGATGGCGCCGATGCCGAATGTGAAATTCAGCGAGCTCGCGGCGACCGCCCGGTGCTGCAGAAAGTAGCTCGTGCCAATGGCGAGCAGCGCCGTCAGCTGCATGGCTTCGCCCAGGCCGGAAATGAACCGATAGGCCAGCAGGTCCGGCAGTCCTTTCGCATAGGCGGTGAGGAAGGTGGCCACGGAAAAGATGACCAGCCCGATCAGCGTGACGGACTTGCGCGACACCTTGCCCAGCAGATAGCCGGTGGGTATGCCGGCCAGGCCCATGCCCAGCGTGAAGACCGTCGACGCCAGGCCGACCTGCGGCAAGGTCAGGCCCAGGGCGTTGCGGACATCCGTGGCAAGGACTGAAAACAGCTGCCGGTCGATGGCGTTGATGACATATGAGAAAAGCAGTGCGGCGAACATCCCGAGCGCGTAGCGGCGCGTTTGCATGGCAGTCTCCTTTGAATGTCGATGGGCCCTAGGCGAGCGCGTCGCAGCGTCGGGCGAATTCGGCGGGCAGCGCCTCCGGGGAAGTGCCTGTGGCGAGCAGCAGGCGCAGCAGCAGGCGTGCCTTCAGGCCCCCCAGCGCGCCGCCATGGATCAGCCCGCGGGACAGCAGATCCTTCTCCGATCCGGGGAAGGCATAGGCGGCGCGCAGCACCGGACCGGCGGCCACCCGGGTGCTGAGCACGACGGGCATCCGCGCCGCCAGGTCGCCCAGCAGCGGAGCCAGGTGGCCTGGCACATGGCCGGCCCCCATCGCCTCGATGACCGCGCCGCGAAAGCCCAGGTCAGGTAGCGCGGGTAGCAACCTGCCGTCGTCGTCCAGGCCGATACGCAGCAACGCGATGGGCGCTTCCTGCAATGGGCGCGGAAACCGCAGCGCGGGTAGCAGCGTCAGTCGGCCGTGCAGATGCAGGCGCCCCTCGCACAGCGTGCCCAGCGGTCCCCGGCCGGGCGAATGGAAGGCCGACGGCAGCGTGGTATGCGCTTTCTGCGCATGGCGGGCGGCGTGCACCTGGTCGCCAAGCACCACCAGCGCGCCCATGCCGGCCGCCGCGGGGGCGGCGGCCACGGTGACTGCCGCCAGCAGATTGGCGGGCCCGTCGGCGCCCGGCGCCGCCGCGCCGCGCATCGCTCCGGTGACGACGATGGGCAGCGGGCGGCGCGCCAGCAATTCCAGGGCGAAGGCGGTTTCGTCGATGGTGTCGGTGCCCTGGACCACCACCGCGCCCTGGCAGCCGCGGGCGAATCCTTCCTCGATCAAGGCCGCCAGCCGTGCGAGATCTTGCTGCGTCAGGGACGCCCCGGGTTTGTTGGAGAAAGCGATGACCTCCAGGCTGGCCACCGCGGCCAGGCCCGGAACGGCGGCGACCAGGGCATGGGCGTCCAATGCGGGCGCGATGCCGCCATCGGCGCCGGGCGTCATGGCGATGGTGCCGCCGGTGGCCAGCAGGAGAACGCGGGGAAGGTCCATGTTCGGCTCCGGGCTAGGCCTGCTCGGGTTGATCGGCTTGATTCCGATAGATATCGAGAATGTCGCCGCCGGTGCACAGACATACATCCGGGTGCGACAGGATGTGGTCGTACAGCTCGGCCAGGTAGCGGATGCGATGCGGCGCGCCCGTCAGATAGGGGTGGATCGAGATCGCCATGACCCGCGGGATGCTCGCCCCTTCCCGGTAGAGCTGGTCGAACTGGTCGCGGCCGCGGATCAGCAATTCCTCGGACCGGTGCTGCTGCACGGCGGAGATGACGACATCGTTGAGTTCGACGGTGTAGGGCACCGACAGCATGCTTCCCGTGCGTGTCCTGATGGGCACCGGCTGGTCGTCCAGCACCCAGTCGGCCACGTATTCGATGCCGGCGGCGGCCAGCAGGTCGATCGTGTCATCCGTCTCGGTCAGGCCGGGGCTTTCCCAGCCTCGCGGCGCCTGGCCGGTGACATCACGGATGGCCGCGATCGTGTCGCGGATCGCCGTGGCCTGGTCCGCCACCCGGTGCATCGGTTGCTGCACATGGCCGTGGCCCATGAATTCCCAGCCTGCCGCCAGCGCCGCCTGGCAAGCCTGGGCGTATTCGCGGCAGGCGGTGCCATTGACCGCCAGCGTGGCCTTCAGACCGCGCGCGCCCAAGGTCTCGAGGAAGCGCCAGAAGCCGACGCGCATGCCGTACTCGTGCCAGCACCAATTGGGAATGTCCGGCAGCAACGGCTGTCCCATCGGCGGAGGCAGGACGGCGCGCGGCATCGCATGTTGCGGCAGCCAGTTTTCCACGTTGACGATGGTCCAGACGGCAACGCGCGCGCCGTCGGGCAGGACGAATGGGCGACGTTGGGTAATCGGCTCGTAGGCGACGCGATCGCGAGCGGACCAGACGGGCGAGGGGGGATTCATCGGCAGGCTCCATGTGAGGAAACACGCGGGAGCAGTTCACGTCTGATTCCATTATTTGGAATTAAATGGAAATCAATGATTCGGTGAAATACTCCAGCAACTGGCGATAAATGCTAGCGTTGCGATAAATTCGCTCGCAACACAACCGAAAATAATTCCACTAATTGGAATAGCATGAATGATTCTCTCGCGCGGGTCGATGGCGCCCAAGGCATTACCCGGGCGGTGCTGGTGCTCAAACTGTTGGCGCGCCAAGCCGATGCCGGCCTGCGGCTGGTCGATCTGGCGCAGGCCGCACAATTGACGCGGCCCACCATGCATCGGCTGCTGAAGGCGCTCGTCGCGCAAGGCATGGCGGTGCAGGATGCCGCGACCCGTCGTTACCGGCTGGGTCCCCTGGTGTTCGAGCTGGGCCTGGCGGCGGCGCATCGTTTCAATCTGCGCGACCTGAGCACGGCCACCCTGGCGGACCTTGCGCGCGTGACGGGCGATACGACGTTCCTGTTTGTGCGCAGCGGCGACGACGCCGTCTGCATCAATCGCATCCAGGGGACCTATCCCGTGCAGACGCCGGCGCTGCCGCTGGGCAGCCGCCAACCCCTGGGGGTCAGCGCGGGCGGCCTGGCGCTGCTGGCGGCGTTACCGGCCGCGGAACAGAAACGCATCATCGAGGCCGTTGCGCCGCGGCTTGGGGCATATGGGGAATTGGACGCCGACGATGTCCGCGCGCATTGCGCGCTGGTGGCAAAGGCTGGCTACGCGCACATCGCCAATCGCGCGGTGCCCGGCATCAGCGCGCTAGGTGTCCCCGTGTATGGCGAGAGCGGTCTGTTGCTGGCCGCTGTCACGGTCGCCGCGACCCACAACCGCATGACGGACGCCCGGGTGCGTGAGATCGTGCCGCTGCTGCGCGGGGCGGCGCAAGCCATCGGCGCCTTGTTGCAGCAATAACGGCGAATTGGGCCGAGCCTCCCCGGGGGCGTGGATCTCCGGTCCGGCGTGGCCGTCAGGCGGCGAGCAGGCGGGGCAAATCGGGTAGCGCCGAGGTGACCGCCGCGCTGCGTTCGTCCAGGCTTTCCAGCAGACGTTCCAGATGGCCGATGTGCGGCAGCATCGGGCCGTAGAACACCACGCGGCCGCCGATCTGGATCAGCAGCGTGGGGAAGTTCTCGACGTCGACCTCGCCCAGCAATTCGGCGTGATCCTCGATGTCGATCCAGGCGAAAACATGCTGCGGCAGGGCGCTGGACAGGGCGCGCAGCTTTGGTTTGTATTCTTCGCAGGTGTCGCACCAGGCGGCGCAGAAACACGCCACCAGCCAGGCCTTGGGCGAGGCCGCCAGTTGGGCGCGCAGGGCGGTGAGATCGGAGCCGGGAACCAGTAATGTCATACGAGCGCGGGAAAGCGTGTTTGACTATCATACCCGGGATGATCACCTTCCATTTCTCCCGCCATGCCTGTCCTGCGCCCTGATACCGAGATGCCCGGCACCGGCCGCTTCGCCCGCAGCATGGGCGGCGTGGCACAGGCCTTCAAGCGCGCGCTGGTGTCGCAGTGCCATCCGACGATGCTATTCGCGCTGCTGTTGCCCTTCCTGATCGCGCTGGTCGGCGCGCTGCTCCTGTTCTGGCTGTTCTGGACGCCCCTGACCGACTGGCTCGCCGCGCAGGCCTCGCACTGGGACTTCATCAACCGCACCGACGAATGGCTGCTGGCGATGGGGCTGTTCTCGCTCAAGCTCTACCTGGTGCCGCTGGTCGCGGTGTCTATCCTGCTGCCGCTGTCGGGCGTGCTGGGCCTGGCGATCGCGGCGGTTTTCGTCATGCCGCTGGTGCTGCGCCACGTGAGCCAGCGCGAATATGCCGGCCTCAGCCGGCAGGGCAAGCTGGCCACCACCGTCAGCGTCTGGAACGCCGTCTGGGTGTCGGGGGCGTTCGTGCTCGGTTGGCTATTCACCCTGCCGTTATGGCTGGTGCCGCCGATGGCCCTGGTGCTGCCGATCTTCTGGTGGACCTTCGCCTTCTCGCGCATGATGCGGGTCGACGCCATCGTCGAGCACGCCAGCCCGGCCGAGCGCAAACTCATCCTGGAACGCAACAACGGCGGCTTCTGGATCATCGGGCTGATCTGTGCGCTGCTGAACCTGTTGCCGCCAGCCTGGATCATCCTGCCAGTGTTCTCCGCCCTGGTCTATGCGCACTACGGACTGGACGCGGTACAGCGCCTGCGCCAGGAACGCACCATCGACGTCGCCTGACGCGGCGCCGTCGCCCGATCCCTCAACCGCCACTTTCTGGAACCGGACCATGGCAGCAGAATCCGCCTCCCGCCGCATCGGCCTCATCATCGTCGGTGACGAAATCCTGTCGGGCCGCCGGCAGGACAAGCATTTCTCCAAGGTCGTCGAACTGCTCGGCGCGCGCGGCATGCAGTTGGGCTGGGCGGAGTTCCTGCCGGACGACCGCGACACCCTGGTGGCCGCCTACCGGCGCAGCTTTGCCACGGGCGACGTGGTGTTTTCCTGCGGGGGCATCGGCGGCACGCCCGACGACCACACCCGCCAGGCCGCCGCCGCCGCGCTGGATCTGCCGCTGGCCCTGCATCCCGAGGCAGCCGAGGCGATTGCGTTGCGTACCGCCGAAATGGCGGCCAAGGGCCAGGGCACGGCCGACATGAGCGCCCCCGAAAACCAGCAGCGCCTGCAGATGGGCGTGTTTCCGCAGGGCTGCGAGATCGTGCCGAATCCGTACAACCGCATTCCGGGCTTTTTCATCCGCGATCACACCTTTGTGCCCGGCTTTCCGGTGATGGCGTGGCCGATGCTCGAATGGACGCTCGACACGCGCTATCGTGCATTGCAGCATACGCGGCGCCACGCGGAGCACTCGTTCCTCGTATTCAGCATGCCGGAATCGCGCATTACGCCGGCCATGCAGACCGTGGAAACCCGGTGGCCGGGCGTGCGGGCCTTCAGCCTGCCCAGCGTCGGCGAAGCCGGTGGCACGCCCCACATCGACCTGGGGGTGAAGGGGGAACCCGAGGCGGCGGCCGAGGCATTGGCCTTCCTGCGGGCCGAGGTGCTGCGCCTGGGCGGCAAGCTGGCGCCGCCCGGGGCCTGACGCGAAATCGCGGACGAATCGGGGAGCGTCCCCGATTCCGGGACCAAAAAACGGTTGCCAAATGCCCCGGTAAATTTCACAATACGGGAAAGAACTGTTTGCTGCGTTGCCGCAAGTAAGGTTTCTTTCGGTGGCGCCGCGCTAGCCCCTTTCCGTCCCATGTCCCGTCCTTCCTCCACACGCAATGCCCTGGATGCCGAAACCGACGGCGCCTCGGCTCATCCCATCGCCATCCAGGTCATCGAGCGCGCCATGCGCCTGCTTGACGCGCTGGCCGCGCAGCCCGATCCGGTCACGCTCAAGGAGTTGTCCGCGACCACCGGTCTGCATGCGTCCACCGCGCATCGCATCCTGAACGACCTGGTGGTGGGTCGCTATGTCGAGCGGGTGGACAATGGCCTGTACCAGCTGGGCATGCGGCTGCTGGAGCTGGGGTCGCTGGTCAAGGGACGGCTCAACGTGCGCGAGGCGGCCATCGCCGCCATGCGCTCGCTGCACAAGCTCACCGGGCAGACCATCAACCTGTCGGTGCAGCAGGGCGACGAAATCGTCTACATCGACCGCGCCTGGAGCGAGCGTTCCGGCATGCAGGTGGTGCGCGCCATTGGCGGCCGCGCGCCGCTGCACCTGACCTCCACCGGCAAGCTGTTCCTGTCCACGGGCGACGCCCGCCAGGTGCGCGCCTATGCCTTGCGCACCGGCCTGGCCGGCCACACCCGCAACAGCCTGACCGATCTCGACCGCCTCGAGCGCGAGCTGGCGCTGGTGCGCCGCCACGGCTACGCGCGCGACAACGAGGAACTGGAACTGGGCGTGCGCTGCATCGCCGCGGGCATTTTCGATGACACCGGCAAGCTGGTGGCTGGTCTGTCGATCTCGGCGCCCGCCGAACGCCTGCAGGACGAGTGGATCAAGGCCCTGGTGGACACGGCCGCCAGCATTTCCGAGGCGCTGGGCTACGAGCCCTCGGTGTCCAGCGGCTTCAACGGCCTGGGCATGGCGGCGGAAGCGATGCGCACCTGATCGCCTGCGTTGCCGCGGCCATGAAAAAGCCCCCCGGTTTCAGCAACCGAGGGGCTTTTTCATGGCCGTGGCGAAACTATCCGCCAGGCGCGATGCACAGCGCAGGCCCCGCCCGGCGGGGCCCGCCCTGAATTACTGCTGTTCGACGCCTGCCTTCTTGAACAGCTCGGCCCACTGCGGGACCTGTTGCTTGACCTTGGCGTCCAGGGCCTGCGGGTTGGCGTCGGCGGTCAACACCGTGGCGCCCAGCTGCTTCATGCGTTCCTGGAACTTCGGATCCGCCAGGCCGGCCTGCAGGCTCTTGACCAGCTTGTCGACCACCGGCTTGGGCGTGCCCTTCGGCACCCACATGCCATGCCAGATACCCACTTCGAAGCCCTTGAAGCCGGACTCGTCCATGGTCGGCAGCTTGGGCAGGGTGGGCACGCGCTGCAGGCTGGTGACGGCGTAGGCCTTGACCTTGCCGCTGTCGATCTGCTGCGTGGTGTTGGTGGTCTGGTCGCACAGCAGGTCGACCTGCTTGCCCAGCAGGTCGTTCATGGCCGGCGCCGTGCCCTTGTAGGGGATGGTCAGCAGTTGCACGCCCAGGGCCTCGACCAGCATGGTGCCGCACAGGTGGCTGGCGGCGCCGATGCCGGCGTTGGCCAGCGAGACCTTGTCCTTGTTCTTTTTGACGTAGTCGGCCAGTTCCTGGATGTTGTTGGGCGGGAAGTCCGAGCGCGCGATGATGGTCATGGGCACATCGACGACCAGGCCGATGGGCTCGAAACTCTTGTAGGGGTCATACCCCGGATTCTTATACAGCGAGGGCGCCGTCGAGAAGCCGGCGTGCATCAGCAGTACGGAATAGCCGTCCGGCTGCGAGCGGGCCACTTGCGTGGTGCCGATCGTGCCGCCCGCGCCACCCTTGTTTTCGACCACGACGGTCTGGCCCAGCGAGTGCCGCATGGCTTCAGCCAGCGAACGCGCGACGTTGTCCGTCGGACCGCCTGCGGCGAAAGGCACCACCATGTTGATGGGGCGTTCCGGGAATTCCGCGTGGGCGGCGCCGGCCGCGAGCATGGCGCTGGCCGCGAGCAGGGCCGAAAGCGTGCGGGGGATGAGGGTCATGAAGTCTCCAATTGCAGGGTTTTGCTTGCTGCGATGTGTTTTTGACCGCTGACTTATCGTTTGTGTTTATCTGTCATCAGCGTGCAAGCAGTGTAGAAAAGAATTGATACGCCGTCATGTCGGGTATTTCCCGAATCATGGGAAATGCTTGCGTTGGATCAACCCGGCACCGGCGCCTGCACTGTTAATGTGCAAATAGTTGTTGCGTTGCACCAATATTGCTTGACAAGGTTTTTTAGGCCCGTAGAATGTCAATTGTGCAGTGCATCAAACGGGCCGGCGGTAGCTTGTAGTACCAGTTTCCGCGCACGTTCCTTATTTCGTCGCAGACACCATCCTTACTCGCCGGACAGCCTCCGGCTACCCCTAAAAGGAGCAATTCTATGAGCGCTATCCCGCAACAAGTCCTGGACCGTCAAAAAGCCAGCATCAACACTTTCGTGGCCGCCCAGTCGGCCGTGTTCGCCGGCTTCGAAAAGCTGGTCGAACTGAACCTGAAGGTCGTGCGCGCCACGCTGGACGAAGTCGCCCAGAAGTCGCAACAAGCCGCCGAAGTGAAGGACCCGCAGGAAGCCGCGGCGTTCGCCTCCGGCCTGCTGCAGCCGGGCGCCGAAAAGGCCCTGGCCTACACCAAGCACGTGTATGACATCGTCGCCGGCGTGCAGGGCAACCTGGTCAAGCTGACCGAAGAACAGATCGCCGAAGGCCAGCAGCAGCTGACCGAGGCCGTCGAACAGTTCTCCAAGAACGCCCCCACGGGTTCGGAAAGCGCCGTCGCCCTGATCAAGTCCTCGCTGGCCACCGCCAACAGCGCCTACGATTCGCTGACCAAGGCCGCCAAGCAGGCCGCCGAAGTCGCCGAGTCGAACCTGAACGCCGCCGCCAACGCGACCTTCAAGGCCGCGACGGATGCCGCCGACGCCGCCACCAAGGTTGCCAGCCGCAGCCGCCGCAGCGCCGCCTGAGTATTTGGCGCGGCCTTGCTGCGCAAATTGCAGTTATGTAGTACTGTTGAGTGACAGAGCAGAGCTGGAATTAGGGCCACCCTTCGGGTGGCCTCTTTTTTTGCCCTTTTCCCGTGTCGGGGCGGCGGGGCGTGTCTCCACCACGTTGCGGCGCGTCGCGGGGCGGGCGCCTCGGCGGGCTTCCGATGGGGCAGAGGGGCGTCCCCGGCGTTCAGCGGGCGACAGCCCGCACGCACTCGCCCACCAAGGCCGGGCCACGGTAGATCAGGCCGGTATAGAGCTGCACCGCGTCGGCGCCAGCCTGCATCTTTTCCTTGGCCTGCCGGCCCGACAGCACGCCGCCCACCCCGATGATCGCCAGGCTGTCGCCCAGGCGCTCCTTGAGCCGGCGGATTACCGCCAGCGACAGCTCATGCACCGGCGCGCCGGAAAGGCCGCCCGCTTCCTCGGCGTGCGCCATGCCGGCGACGGCATCGCGCGACAGGGTCGTGTTGGTGGCGATGACGCCGTCGATGCCATGGCGCGGCAGCGCGTCGGCAATGGCGTCGATCTGTTCCGTGGTCAGGTCGGGGGCGATCTTCACCGCCATCGGCACGCGGCGCTGGTGCTGGTCTTCCAGCGCGCGGCGCTTGTCCGCCAGTTGCGCCAGCAGGGCCGACAGTTCGTCGCCGCCTTGCAGCGCGCGCAGGTTCTTGGTGTTGGGCGACGAGATGTTCACCGTGACGTAGTCGGCATGCGGGTACACGCCGGCCAGGCCGATCAGGTAATCGTCGGCGGCCCGTTCGATCGGGGTGTCGGCGTTCTTGCCGATGTTCAGGCCCAGGATGCCGCCCTGCTTGCGCCACTGGCTGCGCTGCACGTTGGCCAGGAATGCGTCCAGCCCCTGGTTGTTGAAACCCAGGCGGTTGATCAGCGCGTTGGCGCGCGGCAGCCGGAACATGCGTGGCTTGGGATTGCCCGGCTGCGCCCGCGGCGTCACCGTGCCGACCTCGACGAAACCGAATCCCAGGTTGCCGAGCGCATCGATATAGGCGCCGTTCTTGTCCAGTCCCGCCGCCAGCCCGATGGGGTTGGCCAACTGCATGCCCATCAGGGTGCAGGGCGCCTTGGGCTGCGCGTGCAGCAGCTTGCGCGTGGCGCCGCATTCGTAGGCCCGCTGCAGTCCCGACAGGGTGACTTCGTGGGCGGTTTCCGCGTCCATGGCGAACAGCGCCGGGCGGGCCAGGGGATAGGCGTGGAAGAGGATCGACATGGAGCGGGATTGTAAAGCGTCTTTGGCCGGCCCTGCGGGCCAGGCGCGGCGGCGGATCAGGCCTTGGGGCCGGACGCGGCGGGCGCGGGCCGGTCGCCCCAGGCGCCGTCGACCAGGTACTGGGCGGGATGGAAGCTGGCCTTGTACGACATTTTCTGGCTGTCGGCGATCCAGTAGCCCAGGTAGAGCCAGGGCAGGTTGAGCGTGCGGCATTGCTCGATCTGCCAGAGGATGCTGTAGGTGCCCAGGCTGCCCGCGACGTCCGGGTCGTAGAAGGTGTAGACGGACGACAGGCCGTCGTCGAGCACGTCGATGATCGAGACCATCATCAGTACGCCGGCGGGGTCGCGGAACTCCACCAGGCGGGTGTTGACGCGGCTGGTCAGCAGGAACTGCGCGTACTGGGTGCGGCTGTCCTCATCCATGCCGCCGCCCGGATGGCGGCCCTGCTGGTAGCGGGTATAGAGCCGGTAGTGCTCCGGCGACCAGGCCAATTCGGCCACGAACGATTGCAGGTCGCGATGGTCGCGCCAGGCGCGGCGCTGGCTGCGGTTGGGCGCGAAGCTGGCGGTGTCGACCCGCACCGGCACACAGGCGTGGCAGTTGTCACAATGCGGGCGGTAAGTGAACAGGCCGCTGCGGCGAAAGCCCTGCTCGACCAGTTGCGAATAGGTGCCCGCGTTGATCAGGTGGCCGGGCGCGGCAACCTGCGACCGCGCCTGGCGTCCCGGCAGATAGCTGCAAGGGTAGGGAGCGGTCGCGTAGAACTGCAGCGTGGAGAAAGGTAATTCTTTGAGCTGGCTCATGTGGAATCCCGGCGTCCGGCGCCAAGTCCGTGACGGGGACCACTACATATTAACGCCTAACCCGGCTGGTGATGTGGGGGAGGGCGGCGCGCGGCGCCACCCGGCGGGAAGGCCGTCAGGCCGGGGCGCCCGGCGCCAGGGGCAGCAGCCGCCCTCCGCTGTCCAGCCGTCCCGGACCCCAGGTGAGCGGCGGTTGCACGGTGGCGGCGCGTATGTGCTCCAGGAAGCGCGAGCGCGGCACCGGCCGCGCGCCCAGGCTGGCAAGGTGACGGGTCTGCTGCTGGCAATCAATCCACTGCACGCCCTGCGCGCTGACGTAGCGCACCAGGTAGGCCAGCGCGATCTTGGAGGCATTGGGCACGCGCGTGAACATCGATTCGCCGAAGAACATGCGGCCCAGGTTGATGCCATACAGGCCGCCGGCCAGTTCGCCGTCGATCCAGGTCTCGATGCTGTGGACGTAGCCGGCCTCGTGCCACGCTTGATAGGCCTGCCGCATCGCGGCGGTGATCCAGGTGCCCGGCTGGCCGTCGCGCGGCGCGGCGCATTGCGCCATCACCGCCGTGAAGGCTGTGTCGACTCGCACCTCGATGCGCGGCGCGGCCTCATGTTCGTGGCTGGCGATCTGCCGCAGCAGCTTGCGCAGCGAGTGCGACGGCGCGAAGTCCTGGCAGGCCAGCACCATGCGCGGGTCCGGGCTCCACCACAGGATCGGCTCGCCCTCGGAATACCAGGGGAAGATGCCGTTGGAATAGGCCTGGATCAGGCGCGGCGTGGACAGGTCGGCGCCGGCCGCCAGCAGGCCGTCCGGATCCGTCAGGGCGAACTCCGCCGGCGGGAATGGCGTATCGGCGGCAAGCCAGGGCAGCTTCAACGGTGCGATTCTAGGGTGTAGTGGTGAGGGCCGAACGTGCCGCGCTTGCGGTCCTCGAAATAGCGTTGCAACGTGGTCGCCACGGTGCGGAACGCCAGGTCGTCCCAGGGAATGTCGGCCTCGTCGTAGAAGCGGGCTTCCAGGCTTTCCGGGCCGGGATCCAGCTCGGGGCCCAGCACCTCGGCCAGATAGAAGACGTGCACCTGCTCGATCTGCGGCACGTCAATGATGGTGTAGATCTCGCCCAGACGGATGCGCGCGCCGGATTCCTCCAGCGTTTCACGGCCCGCGCCTTGCGCGGTGCTCTCGCCCAGTTCCATGAAGCCGGCCGGCAGCGTCCAGGTGTTGTAGCGCGGTTCGATCGCGCGCCGGCACAGCAGCACGCGATTGTCCAGCACCGGCACCGTGCCCACCACCAGGCGCGGGTTCTGGTAGTGGATCGCGCCGCAGTGGTCGCAGATGTCGCGTTCGCGGTTGTCGCCCTCCGGCACCCGGCGGTTCACGGGCGAGCCACACTGGCTGCAGAAGTTCGCGCGGCGCGGCGCGGGGAAGTATTCGAGGGGCGATTTGGCGGTCATGGCTACGATTCTAACGGCTGCGGCGCCGGCTGGCGCGCCGGGCTGGCGCGCCGGGCGGGCGCCATGGGGGCGGGGCTGCCGAAGCGCTCTTCCAGGTGCTCGACGAACGAGCGCACCTTGGGCGACAGGAAGCGCCGGTGCGGATAGGCGGCGTACATGGAAATCGGGGTGTGGGCATAGTCCTGCAACAGGGCCGTCAGGCGGCCGCTGCGCACGTCCTCGCCCACCAGGAACTCCGGCTGCAGGATTACGCCGTGCCCGGCCAGCGCGGCGGTGCGCAGCACATCGCCGTTGTTGGCGCGCAGGGCGGCATTGACCCGCACCAGATGGATGATGCCGTCCTTCTCGAAATGCCATTCATTGCCGGTGCTGGCATAGGCGTAGTGCAGGCAGCGGTGCTGCTTCAGGTCTTCGGGCGTGCGCGGCACGCCGTGGCGTTCCAGATAGGCCGGCGCCGCGCACACGAGCAGTTGCTGCGGCGCCAGCGGCCGGGCCACCAGCGAGGAATCCTGCAGCGGTCCGATACGCACCGCCACGTCATAGCCGTCTTCCACCAGGTCGACCACGCGGTCGTTCAGGTCCAGGTCAATGGTTACGTCCGGATAACGCAGCAGGTATTCGGCGATGGCCGGGCCCAGGTGCAGGATGCCGAACGACACCGGCGCGCTGACGCGCAGGCGGCCGCTGGGCGCCTGGCCCTCGGCCTGCAGCGACAGTTCCAGGTCGGCCACTTCGGCCAGGATCGGCCGCACCCGCTCGTAGAAGGCGCGGCCGGCGTCGGTCATGCTGAGCTTGCGGGTGGTGCGGTTGAGCAGCCGCACGCCGTACTTTTCTTCCAGAAAGGCGATCTGCCGCGTGACCACGGAGCGGGCCTGGCCCATCTTGTCCGCGGCGGCGGCGAACGAGCCCAATTCCACGACCCGGGCGTAGGTCTGCATGGCGGTGTGGGTATCCATGATTATTTCCCAAAGGGGAACAATAAGTTGCGATTTTGCATGTTTATCTTTGTTTTTGGAATCGCAAGAATAGCGGCCATGAAGAATCTTCCCGTCCTGGGCGATTCGCTCACGGAGAATGCAATGATCGATACCCGTACCGCGCCGTATGCCGCGCTCCTGCTCCGCATCGCGCTTGGCGTGATGTTCCTGGCCCATGGCCTGACCAAACTGCTGGTGTTCACGCTGCCCGGCACCGCACAGTTCTTCGCCAAGATTGGCTTTGCCGGCTGGCTGGCGTATCCGGTGACCTTCTTTGAGATCGGCGCCGGCGTGTTGCTGATCCTGGGCGTATGGCCGCGCTGGATCGCCGTGATCGCCGCCGTGCAGTTGTTCGTGGCATCCACGGTCCACTTCGGCAATGGCTGGGGGTTCAGCAATCCGGGCGGCGGCTGGGAATACCCGATTTTCCTGGCGGTGGCGGCCGCGGCGCTGGCGTTGCTGGGCGATGGCAAGTACGCGCTGCTCAAGAGCGGTCGCGGCGGCTGACCGTCCCGCGCATCAAACTGTCTACTGGATTGGACGTCGTCCTCGAGGCGGCCGGCACCTAGAATGGGCCGGCCGCCTCGGCTTTTCTGGAGCTTCCATGTCGTTCATCACGCGTATTCTCGGTGCCGCGCTGTTCGCCGCCGCCCTGTCGCCGGCCGTGCAGGCCTCGCCCGAGCAGGAGGCCGCCAACAAGGCGGCCGTGCTCGCCTTCTATGAAAAGGGCCTGAACCAGAAAGACGCGGATGCGGCCTTGCAATACCTGGGCGACCGCTACATCCAGCACAATCCCAACGCCGCTGACGGACCCGAGGGGTTCCGCAAATTCGTCGCGTTCCTGCGCGACAAATATCCGCAGTCGAAAAGTGAGATCAAGCGCGTCTTCACCGATGGCGACTATGTGATCCTGCATGTGCACGCCATGCGCGAGCCGGGCTCGCGCGGCAATGCCATCATCGACATCTTCCGGTTGGAGCGGGGCAAGATCGTCGAGCATTGGGACGCGGTGCAACCGATTCCCGAGCAATCGGCCAACGGCAACGGCATGTTCTGACCCGGGGTGGCCTGCGTGGCCTGTCGCCGGGGCGTGACGCGCCGGGGTGGAGTGGAATCAGGCGGTGGGGTTGGCCTGGAAGCCCAAGGCGCCGGGCACCTGGGCGCGAACGATCAGGCGCAGCGGCGCCGCATCGTAGACGTGCGGCAGCGCGATGCGTAGCGACTGCGCAGGCGCCAGGCGATCGACGACGTCCAGCAGGGCGGCGCCTTCGTCCGTGACAAGCCGTTCCATCAGCGCCGCGAGATCGCGGTCCAGCACGATGCCCGGGCCCCGGTCCGTCATGGCGTACAACTGTCCGGCGTCGTCCAGCCACCAGCCGGTGACGGTGGCCACCGGCATGTCGGTGTGGGTGCGCAGCGAGCGGCCGTCGTCGTCCAGCCGCAGCACATAGGGCGCCGCGTCCAGCCGCAGGAAAACGCGTTGCGGGCCGTTCTGGAAAAACCAGCGACCCGTGTCGTCATGTTCGTAGTTGCGGTTGATGAAGCCCAGGATCTGGGGATTGGTGATGGATTCGCCGGCGCCGCCTCGCGCGGCCTGTCCTTGCGGATGCAGGCGCCAGCGGCCGCGCGGATCCAGCGACAGCCAGCCAAACACCGCCGGCACGTCGGGCCAGCGGGCGATGGCGTCTTTCACCGAGGGATCCATGGTCAGGGGCGGATGATGATGGGCGGCGGGTTGATGACGATGGCGGGAGCGGGCATCGCCGGCACCAGCACGGGCTGCGGGGCATAGCCGTAGCGGTAGTCATCGCGGCATTTGCGCTTTTCGCGATAGTCGCCGTTGCGCTTCCATTTGCGCTCGACTTCACAGGCGCCATCCCAGTACTTTTCCTTGTACTCGCCGCGGCCATGGCCGTGGCCATGGCGATGATGATGGCGGTCGGAGTCGGCCTCTGCGGCCAGCGGCGCCAGCGTCATCAGCGTGGCGGCGGACAGGGCGAGCAGGGTGGGGCGGACGCGGCGCGGTGCGTGATGGTTGTGCATGGGATCGTCGTCAAATGAAAACGGCGTCACCTTAACAATCAATCGATTGACCGGGCGTAGGGATGGGTAACGAGATGCAGGGGGAAGAAATACTGGAGGCGCAAGCCGGAATCGAACCGACGTACACGGATTTGCAATCCGCTGCATAACCACTCTGCCATTGCGCCAGTACTGCAAGAAAAAAGGAAGCTCGGTATAGGCCGGTGCTTCCTTTTTGTATTTGGAGCGGGAAACGAGTCATGCACTAGAGCGCTAAGTCTCTGTTTCCCAATCACTTTCTCCACTGTGGTGATCAGCGAAGAACTCAATTATAGCCTTGTTTTTCGCCCTCGGCAACAAAGTTCATCCAACCACTTCCACCAGCGTCCAAGGATGATCCATCCACCCGTCGTTACGCCTGATGCGTCCAGCTGCTGAGCGGGTTCGCTATCGAACTCCAACTTGCGACGATCATGACTTGCGCTCGCTCCGCAGGCAGCGCGGGGTGGTGTCGCGTGGACTACCTGGCACCTGGACGGCTGTAGGACACAACCGCCGGCATCGGAACACCGCAAGTACTCATCTTTACATCGCTGCGGCTAACTTCGCCGGAGCGCAACGCGGCGCCAGTGTAGTGGCAGCCAGCCTCAACGAAGGCGTGCAGCAATCCGGTTCATCTGCTCGATCTCCGCGCGCTGGCCATCGGAAATCGCTTGGCATAGGTTGACGAGTTCCGGATCTGAGAGCTGCGCCTCGCGGCACATGAGGATCGCTCCCGAATGGTGCGGGACCATAGACGCGATGAACTGTCGATCGCCGATTCCGGTTTGAGCACGGGTAGCGGCAAAAGAACCGAGTGTGAGAACGGCAAACAAGCCGTACAGCACGAGATTGAGCCGCCGGTTTGGAAACATGCCGGGCATTGTCGCTAGCATGAAGATGCCCATTGGCGCCCACATAGTGACCGCCATGTAGAGCATGTTGAGATTGTTTCTGAAGTCCCTGGCGCCGTCGATCATGCTGAACATTACGAAGTACATGACGACGAGGCCCAACACCATGTTCACCCAGAACTTGGCGTATGGTCGGCCGTGCTTACCCATCTGACCGGATGTGTGATGTTGATGTTCATGGGAATGTTCAGCCATCTCCGTCTCCTATGTGCTGGGGCAACCTGGCAGGGTCACTGGTACTGCGGCAGATACTTTGTCGATATATCAGCATGTGGAGCGATGCATCACTAACCGCTGATTTCCAGTCCCCAACTGGACGTAGGGGCGTCGAACGCTTCAACTCGCTGGTCTTGAACCGTCTGGATATCAGACCATACCAAATCGGTCTTGATGGGCTTTGCGCCACCTATGACGCTGGTACCGTGAGCGCCAATATCGAGCTTGCGTCCTCATCGCTCGATGGGCCGGCAACTGATCGATTCTTGCATATCAAGCAAGACAAGGCCACCTGCGGCGGACGCCAATGGCCTCCTCCGCCTTCGCTTAGGGCATCGCCTCAAGCGTCCGTCGCAGGCCATAACGACACAACAGCCCTTGGGCAAGAAAGGAGCCGGTGATGTAGCGCACCCGAAAGGAGACGAAGACATGCACAAGGACATTTCAACATCAAAGGTGTTCTATCGTCCCATCGAGGCGGCCATCCGATGGGCTGGGTTGCTGCGGTATCTCCCGATGATCCTGGCCACGATCGCGTCACCGCGTGTCCTGCCTCGGTCGCTGAACTGCCCTCGATGGAATGAGTGCCGGCTGCACTCGGAACGTATCTATGACGGCATCCTCAACGGAGAGCTGCCCTACGGCAAGAACGGGATCACGCTCAATGATCCGAACCTGCTCAATTCTCTGGATCTGACTGTTCGCCATGTCGATCTAAAACGCTGGATGCGCACCCACTATCCCGAGCACCGGCCAGGATTTCTGTTCAGCCGTGGCGAACGCATGGCGCATCCTTTCATCACCATGGAAACAGGACAGGCGATCCTCGTGGAGCGGCTGGCCCTTCAGGCCGCGCTTGAACAAGCCCGACGTGAGATGCGAGAACTGCAGGAGCAGCACGACACGCTACTCAAGCAATCCTCGGTGCTGTTGGCATCCAAGCAATGCGAGATCAGCGAACGGGCGGAAACGACCTATCTCAACATCATTGGAGGGATGTTGACGCTGATGCTGAGCCAGTCGCCTTCAGGCGTGCCCTATTCCAGCTTCAAAACGCAGGAGGCCCTTGTCTCTGCATTGGTCGCCCACTACGGCGGCACCATGGGCATCACTGAGCGCACCTTAAACGGAAAGTTCGCCAACGCTAAGAGGTACGTTCGTAGCGCAAGCGCATGAGGTTATCCAGCTTGTATGTGCAATCGCGGAGATTGCATTTGCAATGTCTTTCCGCAGCCAGGTCTATTGAATAGAGGTCACGCCAACAAACGCCGCCGAGCGTTCAGGAGTGACCGCCATGTCGCAGACCCCTGTACTCCCGCCGAACGAGCGCCGCATCCTGCGGCTCGATGAAGTCGAAGCGAAGTCCGGCTTCAAACGCGCCCACATCTACAACCTGATGAAGAAGCGCCAGTTCCCTCAGGCGCTGCGCCTGGGCGTGCGCGCTGTCGGCTGGGATTCGATCGAAATCGACCAGTGGATCGCCGAGCGCCTCAACCACCGGACCTGACCCGCTCTCCCGCGGACTTCCCATTCCCAGCCGGAGAGCGCCATGCAGGTCGTGTCCATCATTTCAACGAAGGGCGGCGTCGGCAAGACCACGACGGCCGCCAACCTGGGCGGGCTCGCCGCGGACGCGGGCCTGCGCGTGCTGCTGCTCGATCTCGACGTGCAGCCCACCTTGTCCTCCTACTACGAACTGACCCAGCGCGCGCCGGGCGGCATCTATGAGCTGTTGGCCTTCAACGAGCGCGACCTTGGCCAGCTCGTGTCCCGCACGATCATCGCGGGCCTGGACCTGGTGCTGTCCGACGACCACCGGGGCGAGCTGAACACGTTGTTGCTGCATGCGCCGGATGGCCGCCTGCGGTTGCGGCATCTGCTGCCAGCACTTGCTCCCCTCTACGACCTGGTGCTGATCGACACCCAGGGCGCGCGTTCCGTGCTGCTGGAGATGGCGGTGCTCGCCTCCGATCTCGCGCTGTCGCCCGTCACGCCGGAGATCCTCGCGGCACGCGAGCTGCGGCGCGGCACCATGCAGTTGCTCGAAGACATTGCGCCGTACCGGCACCTGGGCATCGAACCGCCGCCGCTGCACTTGCTCATCAACCGCGTCCACCCGGTGTCCGCCAACGCACGGCTGATCCAGCAGGCCTTGCGCGACCTGTTCCAGGACAGCGCCGGCATCCGCGTGCTCGCCACCGACGTGCCGGCCATAGAAGCGTATCCACGTGCCGCAACGCGCGGCCTGCCGGTGCATCGGGTCGAGCACCGCCAGCCGCCCGGCAGAGTCGCCCCTGCCGCGCTCGACACGATGCGCGCGCTCGCCAGCGAGTTGTTCCCGCAATGGCAGGACCGACTGGCTCAAGTATCCGGCCGCCCGCAGCGACCTCTTGATCCTGGGAGGCCCCATGGCGAACGCACATGAGCTGGCCCGCGGCCACAAGCGGCTGCGCGCCCTGATCGAGTTCGCGGTCGGTGAGGGCTGGCACGTCAAGCGCACGCCGGGCGGGCACCTCAAGTTCACCAAGGCCGGCTGCGCGGCGATCTACACGAGTTCGACAGCGAGTGACCACCGGGCCGAATTGAACGCCCGTGCGCAGATCCGCCGCGCCGAGCGAGAGGCCCGCATGGCGCCGGCCGGCGGTCGTGGGGACTGCGAGGGGTGCGGCCATGGCTGACATGACCTCGCAGGACATGGCAGGCAAGCTGCTCGCGGCCGGCTTCGAGCGCAGCGGCCCAGCGGCTACGGCCTTGAGCGACCCGATCGCGGACACGCCCATGGTCGTGACGCTGGACCAGTTGCGGCCCTACGACCATGACCCGCGCATGAAGCGCAACCCGGCTTACGAGGAAATCAAGGCATCCATCCGCGAGCGCGGCCTGGACGCGGCGCCGGCCATCACGCGCAGGCCCGGCGAGGACCACTACATCATCCGCAACGGCGGCAACACGCGACTGGCGATCCTGCGCGAACTCTGGTCGGAGACCAAGGAAGAACGCTTCTTCCGCATATCGTGCCTGTTCCGACCATGGCCGGAGCGCGGTGAAATCGTCGCGCTGACCGGGCATCTTGCCGAGAACGAACTGCGCGGCGGCCTCACGTTCATCGAGCGCGCGCTCGGCGTCGAGAAAGCACGGGAGTTCTACGAGCAGGAGAGCGGCGCCGCCCTGAGCCAGTCGGAACTGGCCCGCCGCCTGGCGGCCGATGGCTTCCCCGTCCAGCGGTCGCACATCACCCGCATGGCCGACGCGGTGCGCTACCTGCTGCCCGCCATTCCCACTGTGCTCTATGGCGGCCTGGGGCGCCACCAGGTCGAGCGGCTGTCGGTCATGCGCACGGCCTGCAAACGCACCTGGGAGCACTACGCCAAGGACCGTTCGCTGCCGCTGGACTTCGACAGTTTCTTTCAGGAGGTGCTGGCGCAGTTCGACACGCAGGGCGACGAGTTCGCGCCGCAGCGCGTGCAAGACGAGCTGATCGGCCAGATGTCCGAGCTGCTGGGCATCGGCTACGACGTGCTGGCGCTGGACCTGACCGAATCGGAAAGCCGCCACCGGGCGCTGGTCAGTGACCCGACGCCACCTGCGGCGCAGCCGGCGTTGCCTTCGCCCACCGCCGGCACGCCGACTCCGCCGGGCGCAGCATCGTCCATCGCCACGCCTGCAGCGGCGGCCGGTCCTCCACCCGCCAGCCCTCCGGCGTCCGAGCCCACCTTGCGCCACGACGACACGGCGGTTGGCGAAGCGGCCACGGGAAGCCAGCCGGCCGCACCGGGCGATCTGCTTCGCGAGCACATCGTCTCGCCAGCACCGACGACAGAACGGCTCCAATCGATCCAGCGCATGGTCGCCGACCAGTTGGGCGATGCGCTGCCGCCCGACTTCTCGGCGAGCGTGCTGCAGTCCATCCCGGTGCAAGCCGGCGGACTCTATCCGATCTCCGACGTCTGGTACATCGACGCCGGCCTGGACACGCCCGATCGGCTGCGCATCCACATCGCGCAGTTCGCGCGCGAGATCGCCGGGGAGGCAGACCTGGACGAGTGCATCGAGGATCGCGCCGATGGCATCGGGTTTGCGTGCCGCGCCCGCGGCCAAGCCCCGTCGCCGCTCGGCCGCGCGGTGCTGACGCTGCTCACTTCCCTGACGGGTCAGCCCGTCGCCGAAGCGGGCCTGGACGGCGCGCAGCTCGCCGCCGACCTGCCGACCCTGTTGCACGGCCAGAGCCAAGGCCATGGCAGCGGCGCAAGGCGCTTGAGCGACACGGCGTTGGTCAAGCTCTTTCGGCTGCTGCGCCTCGCCCGGCGTCTGCTGGACCTGGAAGCCGGCACCACGGCGCCCGGGACGTGAGCGAGGGAGGCCGCATGTCCACATCGCATCCGCTCAACCAGGCCGTGATTGCCCAGGCGCTGTATGACCTTCGCAACGGCCAACTGCGCCGCTGCAAGGCCATGGGCTTCGGCGAGGCCGAGCTGGATGCGCTCAAGCACCCCGCGCTGATCAGCGTGCTGGCCAACGCCAGCGTCTCGTGGTGCTCGGTCACGGTCAACCGCGAAGTGCTGCAGCGCCTGCTCAACCAGGCACAGGACGTGGAGAAGGAAATCGCCACGGTCGATCGCATGCTGCGGCTGGGGGCCAGCACGGAGATGGTCAGCCGCTTCTATGGCCTGACCCATCAGGAAGTCGCCCTGCGGCGGGAGATCCTCGGCCTGCCCAAGCGCAAGGGGCGCCACCCCGTCCTGGACGAGACCCAGGACACCGAACTGTGGCGGCAATGGAAAGCCGTGACCAGCAGCAGGAACGTCGATCTGGAGGACGAGACCTCGATTCTCGATGCGGCCATGGACCTGGCCGAGGGCATGTCGCTGCCGCTCTCGGTGGTCTGGGCCGCGATCAGGAACTGGGTCGATCAGGGATTGGGCTAGGCCATGGCCGTGGACGACACCGCCCCACGAGCCCAGCGCCCTGGCCCCATCGCACTCGCCGACCTGTTCGACGCTGCGCTGAAGGACCTCGCGCCCAAGTCCAGCTCTGGCGCTCCCGCGTCCCTGCCTGCTCCAACGCCCACGCCTCCTACGTCCGGCGACGCCTTCCTGTTCAGTGGCAATCGGCACGAGAGCGTGCCGCGGCGGCTGTTCCTCGACCGCCGCCTGACACCGCTGGAGCGCAACGCCTGGCAGGTGTTCCGATTGATGCTCAACGACGATGGCGTCACGGCATTTCCCACCTATGAGCAGTTGCGCCCCTGGCTGGCGTCGATGCCCTGCGCAGGCCAGGCCTCCCATGAGACCGTGGCGCGGGCGCTGACGCTGCTGCGCCTGACGCGCTGGCTGAGCCTCGTGCGACGACGGCGCGACCCCAAGACCGGTCGCATCCTCGGCAACCTCTACGTCCTGCACGACGAACCGCTGACGCCGTTCGAGGCGATGCAACTCGACGCCGACTACCTGGCCCTGGTCAGCCAGTCGCTGGGGCATTCGGCCAAGGCCGTCCAGGTGGTGGGACTCAACACCCTCCAGGAGATCGCGGACGACCCGATGCTGTCCGGACGCACCTTGCCGTCGCGGCTGCAAGTGCTCGCCGAGCGCCTGGCCGACCAGGGCATCACCGCCTCCGAAAGTTATCCACAGGAGGATGCGGTCCACGATTCCGAAGAAGGGCCCGCGAGCCTTCTTCGGAATGGCGATCGCCCATCTTCGGAATCCGAAGCAGGGCCGAAACCCGCGCCAGACGGCGCTCTTCGGAATCCGAAGCAGGACCGTACAGTACGTAGTAGTCGTATTGATGAAGTACGTACTACCGCGCAGGCGCGTGCGCTGGGCGACCTGCAATGGCCCAAGCGCTTCGCGGAACTGAAGGCGGAACAGCAGGCCGGAGCCAAGATGGCGTTGCAGCAGGTGGACGCTGCCCTGCGGCAGGCCGTGCTGGACGAATGGGCCGCACGGTGCGGCAAGCATGGCATCCGCAACCCCGCCGGTTATCTGTTCGGCATCATCCAGCGCGCCATGCGCGGCGAGTTCAATGCCTGGGCCAAGCAGACCGGCCCGGCACCGCCAACACCATCGGCGGCGCGAGCGCCACCAACCGAGCCGCCGCGCAACGTCGTGCCGCCCGAGGTGGCCCGGCAGCACATCGAGCGCCTGCGCGATCTGCTGCGCAAATCCTGAGCACAGGGCTTGTCAAAGCCGTGAAGTAGATCTCCATGGCGGTCGGCAGAAACGGTCCCCTGGGGACGGCTGTGCGGTGAAGCGCCGGGCGACGGCGCGACATGCTGCGCAAAACCTGAGTAGAGCGCATGCAAGACCATGAAGCAGACCTCCATGGCGCTCAACGGAACGGTCCCCTGGGGACGGCTGCGCGGCGAAGGATCGTGTCGAACGGCAGCGCGACGTGCGGTGCAGCACGCATACCGTCAACAACCGAGGACGGGAACGCCGATGTGAGTGCCCATCTGCGGAGCGGTCCCCAGGGGACCGTTGCGCGCTGCGCCGCCAGCGCGCACAGAACCGGGGGTCGGCTCATTTCGGTTTGTTGACTGACTGCCTTCCGCTGCATGCGGATGCTGGCGGCTCCCTGTCCACCAGCGAGCGATCACCATGGCAACCAGCAACGAACCATTGCAACTCAACCTCGGCTCCCTGCGCAGCGCGATGTCGCTGACGCTGCACACCCACCACGCCTCGCGCATCTGGCATGGCCGCGCCGCCGCCGAGGGGCGACCGGGCATCGTCGGCCTGAACGGCTACATCGCCGTCATGAACAAGATGAAGCGCGGCTCGGAGCAGGACGACCCATACAGCGACTGGTGGATGCTTCGCATCGAAGACAAGCTCGACCAGACCAGGACCACGCTGCAGACGCTGCGCGACCAGGTGGACCAGGCCCTGGCCGGCGTGCCCGCCGCGTTGACCCTGGGCGAGAACCTCAACGTGCAGCCCGTCAAGCTTCCGCTGTTCGTCAATGCGCAGTTGGGCTTTGCCGCCGTCTATCTCCTGGCCGACTACGACGACATCGCGCGCAAGCTGATCCTCGCCCACCACACCGCGCTGATCGATCGCTCGACGTTGGAGCGCTGGCTCAACGAAGGTGCCCACGCGCTGCGCAGCCTGTTCAGCCTGGCCCAGCAATACCGCTACTCGGGCTGCACCCGCGACGACTTCGCGGCCAAGAACGCCGCAGCTCGGGCAGCATTGGAGAAGTTCGGCGAACTGCCGCAGGACGTGCTCGAAGGCATGCGCCGCTCGAAGTTTGCGCCGCCCGTCGTGCGCCGTGGTCTGCAACAGCGTGGTGATAGCGCTGCCGCAGCCGCATCTCCCACCGACGAAGGCGCTGCCGCCGATTCGGCCGAGGCCAAGTCCACAGCCGCCGGCGAGGACGAACCGGCATGAGCGACCCGAACCGCGAACCGCGCTACTTCCGTCGTCTGGAACAGCCAGCCTTCATGCGGCTGGAACACGCGGCCTCTCTAAAAGGCCTTTTAAAGCCTTTTAAAGGTAAAGGGGACTTCGAGGCCTGGGCCAGCCAGTGCTTCGCCATGCGCGACGAGTTGATTGCCCTGGCGCAGCGACAGGTGCTGCCACAGGCGTGCGGGCATCCCTTCCACCTGCTTCCCGTCGAGCTGGCCCAGCAGACCACTGGCGCAGGCACGACCTTTCTTCGCTGGCGCAAGCACGATCGATCGGCCATGGGCGTGGCGTTGTGGCAGGAGCTGATGGCGAGCCCCAGCACGCCGGTCAACCTGCTGCACGACCTGCACGAGATCGAACTGCAGCGCGTCATGCTGAACATGCAGATCAGCCTGCTGCACACCCTGGGCAGGCAAGCACAGGAATGCGCCAGCAAGGCCGCGCAGGCGGACAACACCTACCTGCGCCGGCTCGCGTCCGTTCCTGCCGCAGTGCGCGATCGGTGATTGCGCCTGCCATCCGAGCACGCGCCCGAGCCCAACGAGGCACGGGTATTTCAACCACCACGGAGATTCCAACATGAGCACACAATTCATCGGCGAGGGCAACATCGGATCGCCTCCCGAGTACCGCGAATTCCCCAATGGCAACGACGATCCTCGCCGGTTGCTCCGGCTGAACGTGTACTTCGACAACCCCGTCCCCACCAAGGGCGGCGAGTTCGAGGACCGCGGCGGCTTCTGGGCGCCGGTGGAACTCTGGCACCACGACGCCGACCGCTGGCAGCAGCTCTACCAGAAGGGCATGCGGGTGCTGGTCGTCGGCCGCATGGAGCGCGACCCCTGGACGGACAACGAAGATCAGCCGCGTGAGACTTGGCAGGTCAACGCGCGCAGTGTCGGCATCCTGCCGTACCGCATCGAGTCTGTGGCCCTCAGCCCGAAGCCACAGGAGGCAGAGCCGAAGCCCCAGGCCACCCAGGAATCGACGGCGCCGAAAGAGACCAAGCGCAGGAAGTGATCGGGCATGGAGGGCGGCTGCCGCAGTGCTTCGCCGCCCTCCATGCGCTGCGAATTATCCCCAGGGGATAGCTCCACCAACGTCCACCGAGTTCCACGCGCGCTCCCGGAAATCGCGGCTCTCGGCCCGCACACTTCCGGCCACGCACCTTCCCCGCACTCGCCATTTCATCGGCGTGAAAGCGGTCGCTGCCGCATGCGGCTTGTTTGCTGCTGCCAGGGGCTGCGCTCGGCATCCTCGATCCCAGCAACTCCATGAACAACAGGAATCGGGATGGACGGATATGCGGCTGTTCTTGTGCGAGAAGCCCTCCCAGGGCAAAGACATTGGCCGGATTCTCGGCGCCACGCAGCGCGGTGAAGGCTGCCTCAACGGTTCCGGCGTCACGGTCACCTGGTGCATCGGCCATCTCGTGGAGGCGGCGCCGCCCGAGGCCTACGACGAGCAGCTCAAACGATGGTCCGTTGAGCAGTTGCCCATCATTCCCCAGCACTGGCGGGTCGAGGTCAAACCGAAGACCGCCACGCAATTCAAGGTCGTCAAGGCGCTCTTGGCGAAGGCGACTCACCTGGTTATCGCCACCGATGCCGACCGCGAGGGCGAATTGATCGCCCGCGAGATCGTGGAGCTTTGCGGCTACCGCGGCCCCATCGAACGCCTGTGGCTGTCGGCGCTCAACGATGCGTCCATTCGGGCGGCACTGGGCAAGCTGCGGCCTTCGGCCGAGACGCTTTCGATGTACCACTCGGCGCTGGCGCGCTCCCGTGCGGATTGGCTCGTGGGCATGAACCTGAGCCGGCTGTTCACGGTGCTGGGGCGACAGGCGGGTTACGACGGCGTGCTGTCGGTCGGCCGCGTACAGACCCCGACGCTCAAGCTCGTTGTGGACCGCGACCGCGAGATCGCGCGCTTCGTGTCCGTACCATACTGGGCCATCGCCGTGTCCCTGTTCGCAGGCGGTTCGACTTTCGCCGCGCAATGGGTTCCACCCGATGCGTGCACCGACGACGCAGGCCGCTGCCTGCGGCAGCCGGTCGCACAGCAGACCATGCAGCAGATCCGCGCTGCGGGCAGTGCCCACGTCGTGTCGGTGGAGACTGAGCGTGTCCGCGAAGGCCCGCCGCTGCCGTTCGACCTGGGCACCTTGCAGGAAGTGTGTTCCAAGCAGCTTGGGCTGGACGTGCAGGAAACCTTGGAGATTGCCCAAGCCCTGTACGAGACGCACAAGGCCACGACGTACCCCCGCTCGGACTCCGGCTACCTGCCCGAGAGCATGTTTGCCGAAGTGCCCACCGTTCTCGACAGCCTGCTCAAGACCGATCCCTCGCTGCGCTCGATCATGGGCCAGCTCGACCGCTCGCAGCGCTCGCGCGCCTGGAACGATGGCAAGGTCACGGCGCACCACGGCATCATCCCGACGCTCGAACCGGCGAAGCTCTCCGCCATGAGCGAGAAGGAACTGGCCGTGTACAGGCTCATCCGGTCGCATTACCTGGCGCAGTTCCTCCCTCACCACGAGTTCGACCGCACTGTGGCCAAGTTTTCGTGCGGGGGGCAGAACCTGGCGGCCACGGGCAAGCAGGTTGTCATCCCGGGTTGGCGCCAGGTGCTCGCCGAGCCGCAGGCCGAAGACGGTGATGGCGAGGGCGATACTGCGGTCCGCGCCCAGGTGCTGCCCGCGCTGCCGAAACTGTATGAGGGCCTGGCATGCCAGGTGGCCGACGTCGATCTCAAGGCACTCAAGACGCTGCCGCCCAAACCGTACACGCAAGGCGAGTTGGTCAAGTCCATGAAAGGCGTCGCCAAGCTGGTGTCCGATCCCCGCCTGAAGCAGAAGCTCAAGGATACGGTTGGCATCGGCACCGAAGCGACGCGGGCCAACATCATCGGCGGCCTGATCGCTCGCGGCTACCTCGTGAAGAAGGGGCGCGCCATCCGCGCCTCGGATGCGGCTTTCACTTTGATCGATGCCGTGCCTGCGGCGATTGCCGACCCTGGCACCACCGCCGTCTGGGAACAGGCGCTCGACATGATCGAGGCCGGACAGCTCACCCTGGACGTGTTCATCGGCAAGCAGGCCGCGTGGATTTCGCAGTTGATTGCGCAGTACGGCAGCGCCTCCCTGTCCATCAAGGTTCCCCAAGGGCCGGCATGCCCGCAGTGCGGCGCACCCACGCGCCAGCGCAGCGGCAAGAGCGGCCCGTTCTGGTCGTGCAGCCGCTACCCGGACTGCAAAGGCACGCTGCCAGTCGAATCCGGCAGCTCCAAGCGCGGCGCCTCGCGCCCGCGCCGTAGCGGCCGCAAAGGCTCCTGACCGCCCCCGTTCCCCGTGAGCCGTGCCCGCCTTCGGCGGCGTGGCCCCTGTCCCGCACTCCGCCGCATGCCCTGCGGGACGCCGAGCGCGCAACGCCTTCTTGATCCGTGTGCGCGTCCCGCCCAGCCGTCCCCGGCCGCGGGACCTGAAGGTAGCTTCTCTGCGAGCCGCACCACGCGCGTTCTGTTGATCTGCGTTTCTTCCGCCCTCTGCGAAGGGTCTCCCGGTGGCTTGCCAGGCTGCACGAGCCACCGGGAGACCCTTCGTGGTCAGCGGTAATCGGTGCCGGTGCCCGCCGGTGCAAAAACGGGCTCCCTTTGTGCGCGGATGTGCGCCAGACGATGCCGGCCCCAGCCACGACATGGGCCGGGTGTGATTGCTTGATGAGCAGACGGTTCTAGCGACGACCGGGCCTGCCAATCAGCCCACGGGTGGTTCCTCTTTTCTCCCGAGCCGAAGGCCGTTGGGCCTTCGGCGCCATTCTCCTGCCCATCAACGTCCCGGCCCGGCCATTGGCCTGGGCCACACGAACAGGAGAGACGACATGCACCCTCAACCTTGCGCACCGCTGCTGTACGGCAGACGGAGGTCGAGAACGGCATGCCCGCCTATCGCGCGGCCATCGCCAATGGTACGCTCGGCTGCAGCCGAGGCCGTAGCCCAAAGGCTGGACTACCTCTTTTGCAGAGGTAAACCTCGGGATGAACTGGGCGAAAACATGCCTTATGTGCCCGCCTTACGGCGAGCTGTTTCCGATGCTTCGCGCAGGATTTCCCGCCCCCCATTCGCTGCGATTGCGGCCACGATGACGCCCAGCACCAGATCCGGGATGTTCGACCCGAACCCCATCACCAGCACCCCGGACAGCACAATCGCACCATTGACGATGGAGTCGTTGCTGGTAAAGATCGCTGACGCCTTGAAGTTCACATCTTCCCCGCGATGGCGGCGCAGTAGTCTGAGGCACACTAGGTTCAAAGCCGCGTTCAGCGCGGCCATGGCCATCATGGCTGGGCCGACAGGCTCTTCCCCTCCAGCGAAGCGGCGTAGGACTTCCAACAGCAGCAGCGCGGCCAGGCCGATTAGCAAGAAACCCGACAAGCGGGCCGCGCCCACCTTGACCGTTGCCGCACGACCGACGGCATACAGGCTAACCGCATAGACCGACGCATCGGCGAGGTTGTCCAACCCGGCGCCCATCAGCGCCGTAGAGCCAGCCCAGATGCCAAGGGCAATGCCGGCGGCGGACTGCGTCAGGTTGATCAGCAACACAGTCAGAAGAATCTTTCGGTCCTTCGCATCGCTCGCATCTAGGCGGCCCAACTCGTCGTTTTCGTGATTTCTGTGGTTTTCAGCCATGCATTGTTCCTTCCAAATCGATGGATGCTGAAGCCTGTAGCGGCTGGAGAGTCAAGGCGCAGATGCAACGAACTTGCCACAGGGTCTTCCCGGACGCCCTTGACTCTACCGTAGCTAGAAGGTTTTCCAATCCAGTCAGAGCTTTAGGACAGAACAGATGAGCACCAATGCGCCCCCTTCATTGCGACTGTCATCCGGTATGGCTGCTATCCACTGATCCGTGGCGCCACTGCGGTTGTGCTCTTCGGCGAGCTCGCGACCGGCCGGCCGTCTTTTCCGACGGAGCTACTCACAGTGATCGTCGCGCTCGCTTGTGCCGCCTTGCTAGAGGGCGGGCGGCCTTTCCACTCCCCGTTGAGCCAGTAGCGGCGTTCCAAGCTGTGGTTGGCCGTCGGCGCATGGCTCGGCTTCTTGGTCGTGCATCTGGCCTTCCAGCACTCCAATCTGGGATACCGGGTCGGGCCGTTGGGATTGTTGATCGGGGTGGCTGAAGCCCATCGCTGGCATCACAAGCGTGAGCACGAAGACGCCCAAGTCAACTACGGCGATTTCTGGATGCCCGGGGGCCACTTGTTCAGCGCTTTCCGGTCGCAAAAGCACACGCTGGGCGCCAAAGAGTGACACTCAAGAAAGATGGACTTTCCAATGGACTACGGCCCGCAGCTTGTCTATCCCTTCCGGAGCCGGCCAGCAGCGGCAAACGCTTGCGCTGCTGGCTATACGATCTTGCCCACGTCGCATTCTTGCGCGAGTCGGGCCTTGCGGCTTCTTGCGAAGCGATCGCGAGTTGCGTGGCGTGCCCATGAGTCGGGCCGCGTCGTGGCGCACTGCTACCTTGGCCTGCACCTGCACCTGCGCAGCCACGCCGCGATGCTCGGTCTGGCCTGGAGAACCCGTAAGGTGGCGGAGATTGCGGCGCGCAGGTCGTCCGGCTCGCGCTGGCTCCTGTGGGCCACGCCCTCGGTCGCACGCCGTCTCAAAACGTCAGAACCGCGCGCTTTCGCATGATGGAGCGCGGCACGTGGCTCTCAGAACTGGACCCGATCACTTCCAGCACCGATGACACGCTCGAGCTTCAGGCGGGCTCGGCCAAGCTGTTGAGAATGCCGCACTCGCGCGAGGTTCGGGCGCTATCGCAGGAGCGTCGCAGATCCATTAACTCGCGCTCCAAGGCGCGCAATTCCTTCATCTTGGTCCGCACTTGCGCGATATGAGCGTCGACCAGCGCGTTCACCTCGCCGCAGCCCAACTCTGGCCGATCCCGTAAGTTCAGCAGTTGACGGATCTCATCCAGCGTCATGTCCTTCGCCCGGCAGCGGCGGATGAACAGCAAGCGCTGCAAATGGACTTCGTCATAGAGCCTGAAGTTGCCCTCGCTACGTGCAGGCTCGGGCAGCAAGCCTTCTGACTCGTAAAAGCGCACGGTCTGCACCAAGCAATCTGCCTTCTTGCCCAGTTCACCGATCCGCATCATGGTTGCTTCCTATAAAAAACTTGACTCTATATCTACTAGAGGTTTTCTAATGATGGCATCCGGGGAAAACCTTGTCAATGAAGAGCGATCTATGAACAAAGAACCTTCCAGCCCATGCGCCTGCTCCGGCGGCAATGGCCAACAGACGGCGTGCGCCAGTGAGCAGGCCAGCACTGAAACCACCGTTTTCCACGTGAGCAACATGGATTGCCGCAATGAGGAAGCACTGGTGCGGCGAACGCTGGAGGGCATGCCCGGTGTCGAGCGGCTCCTGTTCGATCTTCCGCAGCGTTTGTTGACCATTTCGCACCGCGAAGTCTCGGCCGATGCCTTGGAGCAAGCGCTGAATTCGGTGGGCATGAAGGCTCAGGCTGTCCGAGACGCCGCCGTGTCGACCACCTACCGCATCGAGAACATGGACTGCCCGAGCGAGGAGAAACTCATCCGCTCGCACCTCGGGGCAGTCGAGGGAATTCAGGACCTCGACTTCGACCTCGCTGAGCGCACCCTGTCGGTGAAACACCTCGCTCAGGCACGCGCGCAGATGGAGCAGGTCCTGGCCTCGATCGGCATGCGCGCCAAGGAGCAGACCTTCGGCCACACGGGGCCGATCGAAGCCGCGGCTGTGATCCCATCCTCGGCCCTGCAGCAGCAACCAACCGCTGCCGTTTCCGCGCCGCCGATCGGCGAGCGGGTGACGTACCGGATCGAGAACATGGATTGCCCGACGGAAGAAGCGCTGATCCGCGACCGGCTGGGCAAGCTGCCGGGTGTGACCGCGCTCGACTTCAATCTGATGCAGCGTGTGCTGGGAGTCCAGCACACGCTGGCGACCTCAGCGCCGATCGAGAAGGCGCTTGCTTCCATTGGAATGCAGGCTGCGCGGCAGGACATGCAGACAGCCACCACGGTACTTCGCATCGCGAAGATGGACTGTCCGACCGAGGAAAGTCTGATCCGCGGCAAGCTGCAAGGCATGCCGGGCGTGCAGGGAATGGATTTCAACCTGATGCAGCGCACGCTCACGGTTCGGCACACACCCGACGCGATCAAGCCGGCAGTCGAAGCCATCGAATCGCTGGGCATGGAAGCCGAGGTCCAGAGGACTGATGAGCCGCGCGATGCCCCGGTGGCCGCGCACAAGACCAATTGGTGGCCGATGGCGGTTTCGGGCGTTGCGGCGGTGGCCGCCGAAGGCGTGTACTGGGTCAACGACGGCAATCATTGGGCCGTGATCGTGCTGGCACTGGTTTCGATCTTCACCGGCGGCCTCAGCACCTACAAGAAGGGCTGGATCGCGCTGAAGAACCTCAACCTGAACATGAACGCCCTGATGGCCATCGCGGTCACCGGCGGCATGGCGATCGGCCACTGGCCGGAGGCCGCCATGGTCATGTTCCTGTTCGCGTTGGCGGAAGTGATCGAGGCGAAGTCGCTGGACCGCGCCCGCAACGCCATTCGGGGGCTGATGGACTTGGCGCCCGAGACCGCGACCGTGCGGCAGGCCGATGGCTCATGGACAGAGCTGCCGGCCAAGGAGGTCGCAAAGGGCGCGGTGGTCCGCGTGCGTCCTGGCGAGCGCATCGCACTGGACGGCCTGATCACCTCGGGTCGATCGGCCATCAACCAGGCGCCCATCACCGGCGAGAGCCTGCCCGTCGAGAAGGCCGAAGGTGACCAGGTCTTCGCCGGAACCATCAATGAGACCGGCTCTTTCGAATACAAGGTGACCGCAGGCGCCAGCGACTCGACGCTCGCGCGCATCATCCATGCCGTGGAGTCCGCGCAGGGCAGCCGTGCGCCCACGCAGCGCTTCGTCGACCAGTTCGCCCGCGTCTACACGCCGGCGGTGTTCGCGGTGTCCGTGCTGGTTGCCGTCGTGCCGCCGCTCGCCTTCGGCGGCGCATGGTTTGACTGGGTCTACAAGGCCCTGGTACTGCTGGTGATCGCCTGCCCCTGCGCTCTGGTCATCTCCACGCCGGTCACCATCGTCAGCGGCTTGGCCGCTGCCGCCCGACGCGGCATCCTGATCAAGGGTGGCGTCTACCTGGAGGGCGGGCGCAAGCTCAAGGCGTTGGCCCTGGACAAGACCGGCACACTCACACATGGCAAGCCCGAGCAGACCGACTTCGTGCCGCTGATCGGCGAGGCGCAGGAAGTTGCCGCCTGGGCCGCAAGCCTCGCGGCACGCTCGGACCATCCTGTGTCTCAGGCCATCGCCCGCAAGGCGAACCGTGACGGCATCGCGCTGCACGAGGTCGACGACTTCGCGGCGCTGCCTGGCCGCGGCGTGCGCGGCCGCGTCGCCGGGCGCATGTTGCACATGGGCAACCACAGGCTCGCCCAGGAGCTGGGCCTGAGCGAAGCGACGCTCCAGGCTCGGCTGGAGACCCTGGAGCGCCAAGGCAAGACAGCGATCCTGCTGATGGACGATGCGACCGTGCTCGGCATTTTTGCAGTGGCCGACACCGTGAAGGAAACCAGCCGTGAGGCGGTGGCCGACCTGCAGGCGCTGGGTGTGCGCACGCTGATGCTGACGGGGGACAACCAGCACACGGCCGCGGCCATCGCTGCCCAGGTCGGAATCTCTGAAGCCCGTGGTGACCAACTGCCCGAAGACAAGCTCAAGACCATCGAAAGCCTGGTCGGCGGCGAGGGCCAGGTGGGCATGGTGGGCGACGGCATCAACGATTCGCCCGCGCTCGCCCGTGCCGACATCGGCTTCGCCATGGGCGCGGCCGGCACCGACACCGCGATCGAAACAGCCGACGTCGCCCTGATGGACGACGACCTGCGCAAGATCCCCGCCTTCATCCGGCTGTCGCGTAGCACTGCGGCGATCCTCACGCAGAACATCGTTCTGGCCCTTGGCATCAAGGCGGTGTTCCTTGCGTTGACGTTCACAGGGCATGCCACCATGTGGATGGCTGTGTTCGCTGACATGGGGGCAAGTCTTTTGGTTGTCGTCAATGGGCTGCGCCTCCTGAAGTTCAAGGCGGCATGAACAATGGATGAACCATCTCTTCGCAAGACGCAGTGGTACTCACTCGCGATCGTTATATTCGCCGGCGATCAGGCAGCTAAGAGCTACATTGACGCGACAACTCCCTTGGGTTGGTCGCACGAGGTGGCGTCATTCTTCAACCTAGTTCACGCTCTCAATCCCGGCGCGGCGTTCAGCTTCCTTGCTGGCGCGGGCGGCTGGCAGCGGTGGTTTTTTCTGGCGATCGCGTTCGCAATATCGGCATGGCTCGCATGGCTGCTCTCCCGGCCGCTGCGCAAAACGGAAGGCCTTTCGTACAGCCTCATTCTGGGCGGCGCATTGGGCAACGCGTTCGACCGCGCCACGCGCGGGCACGTTATCGACTACATCGACTTTCACCTGCACGGCTGGCACTGGCCCGCCTTCAACATCGCTGACATGGCCATCGTGGGCGGGGCGATCGCGCTGGTGGCCCAGTCGTTCATGAGCGTGGAGAACCCGGCCGCCACAAAGGAGTCCCAGTGACATTGGGACGATCCGGAAATTCGCAATGCACACGGTGCAGGACACCAATCTGAAGAGAACGGCCCCCAGCATGAGCGGCCGCGGCTTGGCCCTCATGCTAGCGCCCACCGCCGCTTTTGCTGCAACGCCCTGTTGCGATGGCGGCGATTGCTGCAACGACGTCGCAATGCCTTGCTGTGAATAAACAGCACGCAAGCCAGTTGACCTGGCAATTATGAAAGTCCATCACGGCGATGCTGGCCTTTTTCGTTCCAATGAGCCGTCACGGAGAGGTGATGATGAAGCTATGCCGGGATCCTGCAAGCTTTAGGACGGTCTTCTTTACCGCATAGCGATATGCTGATGTCACCCGTTCGCCTCGCCTGGCAAGTACAAGTAGTTCGTCGCGGTTTTCTGGCCGTGTCCGCCCGCTTCGCTGGCCCTTTTGCCCCAAACAAGCGCAATCATGCCTGCGTTACCACCAAAGTTCGCCCCCGCCAGTTGCTGTTCCTAAAGGGCATCAAGCTCAACGCCATCGCCGACCGGCCAGCGTATTTCGCATCGCTGCGTGCCCGTCGGGGCCAGCCCATCGTCATCCTCGCAGAGCTGGGACCGGACGAGGCATTCGCCCTGTGGAAGCAGCATGTACTGGGCGACAGGCCTCGCTGACCCAGTTTCGCCTCATCCTCCTGACAGCCCCGCACTTATTGCGGGGCTTTCTTTTTTCCGCGTTCGCCAATCGGGGCTGTTGCAAATGCCGATTTCCGGCTGACGCGGCTCGCCTCGCGCATGAAGCTGCCCGCATGTGTCGCTGATTCGTCAGCACCATGCCAGCAGCCAGAGTTTCCAGGCTGCCGCGGATTCTTTCCGCGCTACCCGCCAGTCCGCCATCGCATCGAGTCTGCGGACGCGCGTCACCCGTGACGCCGATGCTTTTTTCTCAACCGCGTGCGGGAGCTGCCATCCCGTGAGGGACGAGGCCCCGCTTTTTCCAAGGAGCCCGTCCATGTCCCAGCAAGCCTCTTTCGGCCAGTTGGCCTTGATCCATTGCGGCAAGTTCCTGCCGCTCGAAATCCTGCATAGCGCCGCCGGCCACTACATCGGCACGCGCGATACAGAAGGTCCCGTTTCGCGGGAATCCTGCCAGTACTTCCGCAGCTATGCCGCGGCTCAACGTGCCCTCGAAAGAGGCGGCTGGTCCCAGCTCGCCACACCCTGATCCAACTGGAGGAACCACGTCATGAACCAGCTTTTGCCCCAGGAAGTCGTCGATCAGATCATGCGGGAAGAGCAGCATTTCGCCGCCGCGCCCCAAGCCTTCTTCGAGGTCTGGAAGCGCGGCGTCGAGATCGCAGGCCCGCAATGGTTTGGCGACGGCACGCGCGAAGGCCTGAACCAGGCAAAGAGCAAGTGGGATCTGCGTCCCGACATGCTGCGTGCCAACGACGCACTCGGCGTCCTGAGCAGCGGGGAACGCATGTTCCTGTCCGCCATGTTCAGCTTCTACAACGCGCGCGAGGGCGGTGCCATGCTCAAGCGCTGCCACTTCCAAGGACTGTCGGACTTCGATGGTCTCGATC
This sequence comes from Achromobacter ruhlandii, assembly GCF_902859695.1. GTDB lineage: Bacteria > Pseudomonadota > Gammaproteobacteria > Burkholderiales > Burkholderiaceae_B > Achromobacter > Achromobacter ruhlandii. The sequence goes on along the minus strand of NZ_CADIJL010000004.1, from coordinate 164,595 downwards.
TGCAACGCCGCAAGGTCATCGCCGATCTGTTGGTGAACTACAGCGGTTGGTGAGCCGGTCTGCGGCATACCACCGTCTTTTTGTTCACTGCCCATGAGGGACATGCGTCCACGCGGCCATGTCCCTCGATTTTTCTTCCGTCAGCCTGCGCCGATTGGCCCAAAGCCCTCGATCAGTGCCGCCTGACGCTTTTTCCACTTTCAACCCACCGGGGTTCAATTCCCGGTGGCGGGAATTGGCTCCATTATTCAATCTGGAGAAATTCCATGACCCAGAATCCCAATCCCTTTGTACGCGGCTACTGGAATCTGAGAGTCGTCCGAACGCTGTGCATCTGCTACGGGGACGGAAGCCCGCATGTCTGGCGATCCATCCACACGAGCCAAGCGCATCTTTCCGACAACGACCTGATCTCATCGCCTTGCATCGTCACCAGCGACTTCGCGTTGATCAAAAGCGGCACTGACGCCATCAGCGACGAGCTGATTGCTGAATGTGATGCTGTTGAAGGCATCAACGGCGAAGGCGTGGTGGGCGCCGTGGTCTATGCCATCCATGGCGACGACCTCGACGGCCGCCCGGTCCATGTCGGTGATACCTATTCGGCCGAAGCCGCGCGAGACGTGGTGCAGCGGTTGAGTTTCGAGACCGGCTATTACAGCCGGTGCTGGGAAGTCAGCAGCGCGCACATCTGCCAGGAAACCGGCCAGTACCTCGCCAACCTGGCAGACCTCGCCACGCCGGAGGCTTTTCTGTTCATCGCCTTTCGGGTTCCGTACAGCCCGGCGATTGGCGTCAAGCTGATCTCCACGCCCTGGACAGACAAGAACCTGGAATATGCCGAGGGCATCAGTGCTGAGCAGCTTCGACAGGAGCACCGCGACAAGGGCATGCCTGACGACCTGGCGAACATCCTTGAACTGGCCGGCCAGGCAGATGTGCGCATCCTCATCCTCGATGCCGACGCACCCGCGCTACTGGGCTTGCCACTGGCCGAGACCTAGCAGACACGCGACGCGCAAGCCTTCCCCTTTATCCCCCATATGCCAGCCCGCCTCCCACCAGGAGCCGGGCTGGTTCAATTCCATAGGAGCAATCTCATGTTCCCCGATCTCATCTTGCCCACGCCCGACTTCGAGAATCAGCTTGGAGCCTGCGTCAACGCCATGAGCCAGGACGACGCCATCGGCCAGATCCTGGTGTTCGAGCGCATGAGCGGTACGCTGCACATGCGCCATATCGACAGCGCCGATCTGGTGGACACCGACATTGACGACTACGAAATGGTCGTATTCGACGGTGGCAACACAAGCGGCGACACGTGGAAGCACGTGTTCTTCCCGCGTCAGCGAGAACACTACTTCGTGTACGAAGCCTGACCCCCAAGCCCCTTTCGAGGGGCTTTTTCTCGCCCGCAGCGCTGGAAAGCGGGTGCGATGGGGTGCCGTTTCCTGCAAGCGGGCCGCTTACTCCCGGGCCATTCTTGCCCCATGTTCGTCGGCGTTGCCGACACATGCCCAGGCAGCCAAGACCTTCAAGGCTGCAAGCACGGGAAGCCGTGCTGGTCGATGTTTTCCACGGACGTACCGCGTCCATCCACACCACCCACAAGGGACCTCTCCCTTGCGGGCGGGGAATCCCTTGTTTCTTCCTCAAGGAGATTCCCATGGACCGTTCCCTCATCAAATCCATGATGCCTTCGCTAGTCGCAGGCCACGTGCCCCGCAACGTGCGGTCGTTCAAGTACCGCGTGTTCGACGATCAGCCGCAATCTTCGACATTGGGCTTCGCCGTCGACCCCCAGCCCTTCGACGGGAAGGTAGTCGCCATCACCGACGATGCCATCGTCGTCAAGCTCAAGCCGAGCGAGTTCGCTGTGCTCGATTCCAAGCTGGTGACCACCGTCCCCGACGAAGGCGCCAAGGTGCATGTCCAACCCTACGCACGGCGCCGTTTCGATGGGCTGCGGGCGGACACGCCGGAAGAGCGCACCGAGATGACGTCCGACGGCATTCCCTACACCGTCAAGACGCACATCCTCGGCTCCGCGCCGGCCAAGCTGCCCATTCCCGAGCCGCAGTGCATGGAGCTGGGTCAGCTCATCCAGCAGTTGGAGGAAATGCCGGCGCCCGATGGCTTCCGGCGCATCACCCACATGCTGGTCGATGCGGGTGCCCGGGATTTCACCTGGGTCGATCCGACGCCGTCCAAGATCATCGAGACGCCTCCGGCGATCAGCTTCACGGTCTCGACCGCGAAGTTCGAGGGCCGGGTGACGGTGCTGTACGACCGAGGCGGCGACACCTACGTGGTGGAGCTGCATCGCGACGGCGAATTGGTCGATCGGCATGACGAGGTGTATTTCGACATGCTCGGCGAAGTGCTGGAGCGACTCATCGACGACGGACGTTGGCGCCTGATCGATGTGAGCGTGATCGACGCCAAGGCTACCCGGCAGCGCCAGGCGGTGCCGGCATGACGCCGGAAACTGAATCCTGCCGGTTCTACGGCTGACCCGTGGGTCCCGCCACGAAGTTTCGCCCATGGGCCATGTGCCCACAGGCCCTCCATCCATGCGGATGGAGGGCCTTTTCTCTATTCCACATAGGAGATTTCAACCATGTCACTGCGATTCAAAGGCTCCGACCTGCGCCCCGTGCTGACCGAGGCCATCGCCAGCCAATGCCGCGTCATCCTGGTCAAGGACCAGGGCGTGTACTTCCTCGCCGAGCAGGGAGAGCGCCGCCCGGATGGGCGTGTGAAGCTGCTGGCCTATGCCGTCGGCTGCAACCCGGATACCGACCCGTTCGACGACTGGTGGGAACTGGCGCGCGCCGAACTGGGCGGCGACGACTTCGGGGAGTACTTCGACCCGAAGGACGGCGTATTCACGCGCATCCTGCACACCGAAGACGACCTGATGCTGTCGGCCACCGCCACACATCTGTCGCTGGAGGTGGTGCCTCCCGCATAGCGCGGCAACCGCCACTCGACTCTCGCAGCCCCCCACACCGGGGGCTTTCTTTTGCGCTGAGCCGGGCTGCGTGGACAAAGGGAAACGCGCGGATGCCAATTGATTGCTGTCGCGCGCGCGAGGCCCGGCCATGCTGACCCCATGCCTGCTGACGCTGTCAGCGACATGCCAGGCAACCATCGGTCTTCGAGGTTGCGGCGCAGTTTCCACTGCGTGACCGAGCCAGCTCGCACCGCATCCATCCGCGAGCGGCCACCAGTCCCTGGTGGCGGATGCTTTCGCCTTATCAACCCACCGCGGGGTTACGCACCTTTCCCCGCATGCGTGGGCTCGGTGTGTCTCCGCTTTTCCCTATGGAGATTCACCATGAACACCACTTCCAACGAGAAATCGTATTTCGACCTCCACACCTCGGGCATCGGCTACCTCCAGCGTGTCCGTGAGGTGCCCGTCAGGGGCGGCCGCCGTGCGCAGCCCTTCCTGGCCTGCACCATCGCCGCGCTGGTCGGCCCCGCCAGGGACCCGAGCTACCGCTACTTCGACGTCAAGGTCTCGGGTGCCGAGGCCAAGAAGCTCGTTCAGCGCTACATCGGCGTTGACGATTCCAAGCAGCGACCGCTGGTGCGCTTTCGCCTCGGCGACCTCTGGGGCGATGCCTACATCCGCGACAAGGGCGAACAGAAAGGCCAGGCCGCCGCATCCCTCAAGGCGCGACTGCTCAAGGCCGAGCTGATCGAGCGGGCCGAACTGGCTTCGATCGAGCAGCACGAGTTGATCACCCGTGGCATCGGCTACCTCAACCGTCCGAAGGACGTCACCCCCAAGGATGGTGACCCGTTCCTGTCGTGCTCCATCGCCGCGCTGGCCGGACCTGTCGATGAACCGGAATATCGGTACTTCGACACGATCGTCGCCACCCCTGAAGCCGAGCATCTGGTTCGCCGATGCGTGCAGGCCATCGAGGGGGATCGCAAGGTGCTGATCGCCTTTCGTCTGAACGACATGAAGATCGATCCGTACATCCGCACCAAGGGCGAGCACGCTGGGGAACCGGCCGCAAGCCTGGAATCGACGCTGGTCCACATCGGTCTGATCAAGATCGACGGCACCCAGGTCTATCCGACGAGCCAGGCGCATGCCGAGGCAGCGCCAGCGGAGGACGCACCCGCGTCCGAAGCCGCCAACGCCATCGACACTGCCGCCGACGCCGTTTCCTACCAATCTGCCGAGCCCGCCGAGCGCGAGCCCGAATGTGCAGTCGAGGAGCAGGAGCCGGCATTGGCTGCTTCGTTCTGATCCGGCACGGCCCCTCACGGGGCCTTGCCTTTTTCCTATTCGTCCAAGGAGAACCATCATGGCAGCCACATCGGCACCTACGAGATCAGCCCTACCCATCGTCGTCCCGGGCCAGCTCACGTTGCGGACCATCCGGGGCAAGAACGGCCCGTTCACGGTTGGGCGCCTTTCTACCCCCATCGGCGAGTTCGCGGTTAAAGACGCGGAGTTGGAGCAGTACCCCGAAGGAAAGTACGACGGGGATTTCGTCATTCGCTACATCTTCGCGAAGTCCTATCCGGTCGCGGGCGGCGCGCGGTTTGAAGTGCGCGCAAACCTCGACGGCATGACGCTCAACGGCATCGACAAACTGAGTCGTGATGAGGCCCGCAGCTTCGCCACCCAGGAAGTCGATCCACTCGATGAAGAGCTGGGGACGCAGCCTGCGGAAACGCCGGCCAAGCCCGCCAAGGCCTCCAGACCCGCCAAGCCCGCACCCGTGCAGGCCTCGGCGGACCCGCTGGTCGATACCACGCCCTTCGGTGTGGATGCACCGACGCCCGCTGCGGCGGCTGCCCCTGGCAGCACCGAAGAGGGCGACGTTGCTTTGTTCGGCTTGCTCTGGCCGCTGGGCGATTCCGTGAAATTGGATTCGACCATCGACCGCCGCGCCCTGCGCGCGCAGATCGCCCGCCTGGGCGATCTGGGCTACGCGCTGGACTTCAAAACGCAGGAGTGGAGCCGCCAGGCCGAACTGCAACCTGCGTGATCGCAGACACCGCATGCGCGGTGTTCTTCATCCACCCGCCGGGGCTCTTTCCCTATGCGGGGAGGCCCCCGGCTTTCTTCTGGAGGTCTCCATCATGTCCACCATCGATTGCGATACACCCCGTTCTTCGCTGGGTGAACCCGCGTGGCGAGCTGTTTGCAAGACAGCCGCCGAGCACGCCCAGCGTGGTTGTGGCCTGTCCTGGGACCACTGGGTCACGCTTTTCAGTTCGGAGATCGACGCGCAAGCCAGTCGATTGCCGGAAGAGCAACGCGCACAGGCGCTGCAGATCGCACAGGAATGGGGCTACGCCACACCGGCCGAAAGGCAGGAAACCCAGGACTGGAACGCCGAAAACGGCTACTGCTCGCACGGAATCGAACTGGGTTATTGCCCGTCCGGTTGCGATTCGGACTATTGAGGTCCGGCACACGTCATCGCCGCTTGCGCGGCTTTTCTCCACCCCTTGGGGCAGCACCTGCCTCAGGGGCGGTGCTGTTTCCGATTCACCGAGGACATCACCATGAGTCGGCACTACTTCGACACCGTTCACAAGGGCTTTCCCATCACCGTCGTACTGGGCTGGGACCGGCCGGCAAATTACTTCTTCCTATTCATCGAAAAGCCGGCCGAGCTGATCGACGATACCGCGAAGGTCGAGAGCGACGACTTCTTGTACAGCAACCTGCACGAGAGCGACCCGTTCAACCACTACCTGGACTACTACCGAGTGGTCCTGCGCCATTTCCACATCGACGTGCCCGAAAGCATGTTCACCGAAGTCCAACAGGACTGCGAGGGCAACATTGGCAACCGTGTAGTCAAGCATCAGGCCGACGGCTCGTTCACCGAACAGACGTTCTGAACGCCCAAGCGGATCGAACACCTTATCCGCATTCCTTCATCCCTAACGGGGCATTCGCTGCCCCTGCGGGCGGTGCTGCCCCTCATTTCATCGAGGACACCACCATGCACGCACACACTTCATCCACCACGCTGTTCCACATCGACGAATGCCCGGACGTTATGGCCGACGCTTGCGTCGGCGATGACCAGGGCAACCTGATCTTCCTGTCCATCTGGGCGCGCGACACCGCCGTCCAGCAGTTCCTTGCCCGCCTGACCCTCGGGCGCGACGAGCAGGGACTGGACCAGTTCCACATCATCACCGACGAGGGCGGCAGCGTCCCGGTGTTCATCGGCAACGTCGATCGTCTGGAGAAGCGCATCACGCGCGCTTACCGACGCACGCTGTTCGGTTCGCTGTCCAACGTGTGGCTGTTCGACCGGCGCTGCGTCAAGCCCGATAGGGCCAACGCCAGCGCATTGGCACTGCTGCCACGCGACAGCGCCCACCGGCTCGACCGCTTGTGGACGTTGGTGCGGGATACCTGCCCGTTACCGCTACTCGACCACTGGCGCGAGACCGTGCTGGAACTGCTGCAAAGCCGCGAGATGCTGGCCCGCCTTCCGTTCGCCCTCGGGCCGCTGGAAGGCCATCGGCTCGCCATCGACGTGCCGGCGCTGAGCTTGGCGCTGGGCTCCCTGATCCGCAGTGACGCGCTCACCGCCTATCCCTATCCGGCCAAGATTTGGACGCCGGAAGCGGTAGCGGCTTGACCCACCCTCGGAGGCACGCCTTGGCGTGCTTCCGTCATTCATCCCCGCCAACCAGGAGACTTCCATGGCTCTCATGTTCCCGCGGCTCGCCCGCAATTTCGCCAAAAATGGGTACTACCCGACCGACGAACCCACGCTCGAAAGAGCCCTCAACGCACTGATGCCCAGCGACGGGCCGATGTGCATCCTCGATCCCTGCGCCGGTGAAGGCGTGGCAATCGCCGAAGCCTCTCATGCCCTCGGGCGCGAACAGGCCAAGGCGTTCGCCGTCGAATTCGACGCCGAGCGGGCGCGCCATGCCCGCGGCCTGGTCGATCACTGCCTGCACGCGGACCTGATGGACACGATGATCTCCAAGCAGTCCTTCGGACTACTGTGGCTGAATCCACCGTATGGCGACCTGTCCAAGGACGTCAACGGCAACATCGGCTATCAGGGCCAGGGCCGTGCCCGCCTCGAAAAGCTGTTCTATCAGCGTTCGCTGTCGCTGTTGCAATACGGCGGCGTGCTGGTCTTCATCGTCCCCGGCTACGTGCTCGACGCGGAGCTGGTCGGCTGGTTGACGCGCCACTACACCGATCTGCGTATCTACCGAGCGGTGGAAACGCAGTTCAAGCAGGTGGTGATCTTCGGCCGCCGGGTCCGTCAGCGGGAGCTGGCACCCGATGGCGTCAAGGCCGTGCGCAATCTGCTGCTGCAGGTTGGGCTTGGCGAAGTCGAAGCCGAGGAACTGCCGAGCGAATGGCCGTTCCTGCCGTACATCGTCCCCGCCAGTCCGGCCGAGCCGGAGCATTTCTTCCGCGTGACGATGGAGCCCGAACAGTTCGCCGACGAGGTTGGCCGGCTGCAAGGCCTTTGGCCGTCGCTGGACACGCACTTGGGGACCGCGCAGCAGTCGCTGCGTCCACCGGCGCGGGCCTTGTCCCACTGGCATCTCGCCCTGGCTCTGGCCGCGGGCGCGATCTCCGGCGTCGTGCGCTCCCAGACGGGGCGCGTGCTCGTCGTCAAAGGTGACACCCACAAGGACAAGACGCTCCAGCGGGAATTCACCGAACGCGAAGACGGCTCCATCGCCGAGACACGCATCCTCACCGACAAGTTCGTGCCTGTCATCCGCGCGTGGGACATGACGCCTGGCTCCCCGACACGGGGCGAGGTGTTGACCATTCGCTGATCCACCGGACGCGCTGCCGTCCTGCTGTACCAACTCGAAGGAGAAACACCATGATCCCCAATCCGTTCAAGCGGCCTGCGCCGCACAAGCAACCGTTGTTCACACCGAGTACGTTGAAGTTGAGCGAGAAGGTGCATTGGCTGGCCCGGCGAGGCCTGATTGACCCCTTGGCCTATGTCCAGCGCCATGTGCGCGGGGACTGGGGCGAGATCGATGAGGCCACCCGCCAAGCGAACGACGTGGCGATCCAACAGGACAACCTGATGATTTCGCAGTTCAGGATCACGCCGGACCTGGCGCTGATCGTCAAGACCAGCGAAGACCACCAGACCACGGTGGTCCAGCTTCCCGAAGAGCGGGACCTGATCTGAGGCCCCACATCGTCATCTTCATCCACCTGACGGAGCCACTTCACTCCGGCAGGGGTGTCGTGGCCCAATGAACCATCAAGGAGGAGCCCATGGCATCGCATCGTATCGAAACCTACTGCCACAGGCTGACGTTCCCCATTGGGGCGCTCATCTTCAGCAGAGGTATCAACCGCCTGTTCAACGCGGGTCGCCTGGACCCGATTCCGTACTTCAGACGGCACGCCCGCGGCGACTGGGGCGACGTCACCGCCCAGCAATGGGGGAGGCCAACAGCTCTGCGCTTCAATCAGGCGCGCCGCTGGAATCGCACTACGTGATCCACCCGGGACTCGCCATTCGCATCATCACCGATACGGGGCGCAGCATCACCGCCATCGTGCTGCCGTCCGAGGACTGAGCACGGTTCACCCGCGGGCCACCCAGGCCAGCATCTTCAACCACCTTCGGCCACGCGCCGATTCTCCTCCCACCACGGGGCATGCCATTGCCCCGCTGGGGGTGGTGCATGCCCCATTTTTCTTTGGAGCATCACCATGTCCCTCGATCTCGAAACCACTGCCGCTGAAGCCACGCCCGTGCAGGGCGAACTGCTGGACGCGGAATCCAACCCTCTGACCCTGAGCCTTCAGGATTTCGTCGGCGAGTTCGGCGACGAACTGCTCGACGCCCTCAACAGCGCCAACCCGCCGGTCTATACCGGCCAACCGCAGGCGCACCGGCAACTCGTCGTCGCCAGCCTCAAGCGCAAGCTGTTCCCAGCACAGGCCGAAGTCGTCCACGCCGCCGCCGAGCTGCTGATCGACCGTGGCGAACGCGCCGCGATCGTCAATGGCGAGATGGGCTGCGGTAAGACGACCGTCGGCATCGCCGCGGCCGCCGTGCTCAACGCCGAAGGCTACCGCCGCACTCTGGTCCTGTCGCCACCGCACCTGGTTTACAAGTGGCGGCGGGAGATCCAGGAGACGGTGGCCGGCGCCAAGGTATGGGTGCTCAATGGGCCGGATACGCTCGTCAAACTCATCAAGCTGCGTGAGCAGTTGGGTGTGCAGCCCACGGGCCAGGAGTTCTTCGTCCTGGGGCGCGTCAGGATGCGGATGGGTTTCCACTGGAAGCCTGTCTTCACCACGCGACGCACCCGCCACGGCGACGTGGCGGCTTGCCCGGACTGCGGCACGGTTATCACCGACCTCGACGGCGAGCCGGTCAACCCGGTCGCTCTCCAAGCCGATGAGTACCGCAGGAAGTGCAGCCATTGCGCCGCGCCCCTGTGGACGCTGATCCGCCCGCGCAGCCTGTCCGGCAGCGATCAATCCTCGGCCGTGCTCAAAGCCTTGAAGCGCATTCCGACGATCGGGGAAGTCACCGCGCAGAAGCTGATGCAGAAGTTCGGGGACGGGTTCCTGGCATCGATGCTCGGCGACAACATCCACGAGTTCATCAACTTGATGGACGGCAACGGCGAGCTGGTGTTTTCTGACCGTCAGGCCACGCGCATGGAACGTGCGATGGCCAACATGGAGTTCGGCTTCGGCGAGGGCGGCTACCAACCGTCCGAGTTCATCAAGAGGTACCTGCCGCAAGGCACGTTCGACCTGCTGATCGCCGACGAGGCCCATGAGTACAAGAACGGCGGCAGTGCCCAAGGCCAGGCCATGGGCGTGCTGGCGGCGAAGGCTCGCAAGACCTTGCTGCTGACTGGCACGCTGATGGGCGGCTATGGGGACGACCTGTTCTATCTGCTGTTCCGAGCCCTGCCTGGGCGGATGATCGAAGACGGCTACCGCCCGACCACGAGCGGCAGCATGACCTCGGCTGCGATGGCGTTCATGCGCGATCACGGGGTCTTGAAAGACATCTACTCCGAGAGCACCGGCACGGCGCACAAGACGGCCAAGGGCACCAAGGTATCGGTGCGCACGGTCAAGGCCCCGGGCTTCGGCCCCAAGGGCGTCTTGCGCTGCATCCTGCCGTTCACGATCTTCCTCAAGCTCAAGGACATCGGCGGCAACGTCCTGCCGCCTTATGACGAGGAGTTCCGTGAAGTCGCGATGGACACGGCACAAGCCGCGGCCTACCGCGATCTGGCGGGTCGGCTGACCGCCGAGCTGAAACAGGCTCTGGCGCGACGCGATACGACCTTGCTGGGCGTGGTTCTCAACGTGCTGCTGGCCTGGCCGGATTGCTGCTTCCGGTCGGAGACCGTGGTGCATCCGCGCACGCGCAACACCTTGGCGTTCGTCCCGGCTCAGTTCAACGAGTTCGAGGTGACACCGAAAGAGCGCGAGCTGATCGACATCTGCAAAGAGGAGAAGGCACAGGGTCGCAAGGTCCTGGCCTACACGGTCTATACCGGCACGCGCGACACCACGTCGCGCCTGAAGGTGCTGCTGGAGCAGGAGGGCTTCAAAGTGGCGGTGCTGCGCGCGAGCGTGGACGCCAGCCGCCGCGAAGACTGGATCGCCGAGCAACTGGACCGTGGCATCGACGTGCTCATCACTAACCCCGAGCTGGTCAAGACGGGGCTGGACCTGTTGGAGTTCCCGACGATCGTGTTCATGCAGTCGGGCTACAACGTGTACTCGCTCCAGCAGGCGGCACGCCGCTCCTGGCGCATCGGGCAAAAGCAGCCCGTGCGCGTGATCTACCTTGGCTATGCCGGTTCTTCGCAGATGACCTGCCTGGAGCTGATGGCCAAGAAGATCATGGTCTCGCAGTCCACCTCGGGCGACGTGCCTGAATCCGGGCTCGATGTTCTGAACCAGGATGGTGATTCCGTCGAGGTCGCACTGGCCCGGCAATTGGTCGCCGCCTGAACTTCACACAATGCCGACGACCGAGAGGTCGTCGGCTTTTTTTCAGTGCCTTGCATCGTCAAATTGCACCTTGCCGTACACGCTTGGACAGTGATTCAGCGCCCTCTTTGCGCTCGCTGTACCGATCCACCAGATACGGGACCGCGTCGCGCGTGAGCAGCGTGAACTTCATCAGTTCTTCCATCACGTCCACGATGCGGTCGTAATAGGCCGAGGGCTTCATGCGCCCGACCTCGTCGAACTCCTGGTATGCCTTGGCGACCGAGGACTGGTTCGGGATGGTCAGCATCCGCATCCAGCGGCCGAGCACGCGCATCTGGTTGACCGCGTTGAAGGACTGCGAGCCGCCCGACACCTGCATCACCGCCAGCGTCTTGCCCTGGGTCGGGCGCACCGCGCCGACCGACAGCGGAATCCAGTCGATCTGCGTCTTCATCAGGCCGGTCATCGCGCCGTGGCGCTCCGGCGAACTCCACACCATGCCTTCGGCCCATTGCACCAGTTCGTGCAGTTCCTTGACCTTGGGGTGATCAGCGGGTGCATCGTCCACCAGCGGCAGGCCGGACGGATTGAACAATCGGGTTTCACCGCCCAGCGCCCGCAGGATGCGGGCGGCTTCTTCGGCTGCGAGGCGGCTGAACGAGCGTTCGCGCAGCGAGCCGTAGAGCAGCAGGAAGCGCGGCGCGTGGGTGGTCCGTGCCGGCGCGAACAGGTGTTCGGCGTCTGGTTGCTGGAACAGCGCCGCGTCGATGTTTGGCAGGTCGAGGCGGGCTTCAGACACGACGGCCTTTCTCATCAACCAGCGGCTCGCCGTCTTCCTTGTTGAACGCGCCGCGCTGCGGTTGCGGCAGAAGGTCGAGCACGGCTTCCGATGGCCGGCACAGGCGCACACCCAGCGGCGTGACCACGATCGGCCGGTTGATGAGAATGGGATGCTGGAGCATGAAACCGATCAGGTCGTCGTCGCTCCACTTCGGGTTGCCCAGGTCGAGTTCGGCATAGGGCGTACCTTTCTCGCGCAGTATGTCCCGCACCGGCACGCCCATCGCCGCGATCAGCGCCTGGAGCGTGTCGCGGCCGGGCGGCGTCTTCAGGTACTCGATGATGGTCGGTTCCTCGCCGCTGTTGCGGATCAGGCCCAGCACGTTGCGCGATGTGCCGCAGGCTGGGTTGTGGTAGATCGTGATGGTGCTCATGGATGCCTCTTGGAGATTACGAAGTGGTCGCGCGGCGTTCGTACCAGCCGCGTGAGCGGTTGACCACCCGCACCACCAGCAGCATGACCGGCACCTCGATGAGCACGCCGACCACTGTTGCGAGTGCCGCACCGGAATGGAAGCCGAATAGGCTGATGGCGGCGGCCACGGCCAGCTCGAAGAAGTTGCTGGCACCAATCAACGCGGATGGCCCAGCGACGCAGTGCTTTTCGCCCGCCTGGCGGTTGAGCCAGTACGCCAGCCCGGAATTGAAGAACACCTGGATCAGGATCGGCACCGCGAGCATGGCGATCACCAGCGGCTGCCGGATGATGGCCTCGCCTTGGAAGGCGAACAGCAGCACCAGCGTCAGCAACAGCGCGGCGATGGACAACGGGCCGATGCGTTCCAGTGCCCTGTCGAACGCGGCCTGTCCCTTGCGCAGCAGCGCCCGGCGCCAAAGCTGGGCCAGGATGACCGGAATGACGATGTACAAACCCACCGACACCAGCAAGGTGTCCCAAGGCACCGTGATCGAGGACAGGCCCAGCAGCAGGCCGACGATGGGTGCGAAGGCGAGCACCATGATGGTGTCGTTCAAGGCCACTTGCGACAGCGTAAATGCCGGATCGCCGCCAGTCAGTCGGCTCCAAACGAAAACCATTGCGGTGCACGGTGCGGCAGCCAGCAGGATCAGGCCGGCGATGTAGCTGTCGAGTTGGTCGGCGGGCAGCCAATCAGCAAAAGCGTGGCGGATGAAGATCCACGCCAGAAGTGCCATTGAGAACGGCTTGACGGCCCAATTGATGAACAGCGTGATCCCCATGCCTCGCCAATGCTGGCGCACCTGGCCGAGCGCGGCGAAGTCCACCTTCAGCAGCATAGGGATGATCATCACCCAGATCAGCAAGCCCACCGGCAGGTTGACTTGAGCGATCTCCATGCGGCCGATGGCCTGGAATGCGGCGGGCGCGAACTGGCCCAGAGCGATACCCGCGATGATGCACACCGCCACCCATAGCGTCAGGTAACGCTCAAAGCCGCTCATGGCGGAGTTTGCTGGCGCGGGGCCGGCGGTATCGGTTGCGCTCATCGGTTCAGGCCTCACTGGCGGCCGATGTCGCGCAGTTCGCGCTGCAACGACATGGCATCTAGACTCTTGATCGGCAGCGACAGGAACAACTCGATGCGTCGGCGCAGCGTCATGGCGGTATCGAAGAACGCCTTGCTTTGTCGTTCCAAGGAGCCTTCCACGGCAGCCGGGTCAGGCACGCCCCAATGCGCCGACACCGGCTTGCCCGGCCATAGAGGACAAGCCTCGCCGGCTGCGTTGTCGCAGACGGTGAAGATGAAATCGAACACCGGCGCATCGGGCTTCACGAACTCGTCCCAGCTCTTGCTGCGGTAGCCCGTTGTCGGAAGGTGCAGCCGCTCCAGCGTGGCGAGCGCCAGCGGGTGAACTTCGCCTTTCGGATGGCTACCTGCCGACCAGGCGTGAAACCGCCCCTGGCCCATGTCGTTGAGGATGCCTTCGGCGAGGATGGAGCGGGCCGAATTGCCCGTACAGATGAACAAGGCGTTGTAAGTGGTATCGGTCATGGTCAGCAGCAGGTCTTGGATGGAGAAACCTCGCATACGCCACCTTGGCAGCAATGCTCGGTCAGGTAGCCGATGAGGCCGTTCATGTGGCCGTACTCGGCCCGATAGATCAGGTTGCGACCCTGCTGCTCGATGGTGACGAGGCCGGCATGGGCCAGCTCCTTCAAGTGGAAGGACAAGGTGTTGCGGGCCACGTCGAGCTGGTCGGCTAGCGTGCTTGGCGTCAGTCCGCCCGGGCCAGCAACGACCAAGGCGCGGAACACGCGCAGGCGCTGGGTGTGAGCCAGGGCGTTTAAGGCGGAAATGGCTTGATCTTCTTGCATGGTTCGATAATACAACAATTATTGAATCAATGTGCAAACCACAGTTGGGTTTGCGGGTTGCGCTATGTGTTGGACTGCAAAAGCGGGTAGCTCCCAGTTCGCATTCCTGACTGACCGCGCCGCCGCGCGCGGCCAAGGTATCGGCATCGCAACAGAAGAGCCGATGCCATGCCCGCAATCCATGTATCCCGGCACTTGGTCGGCGCCGGCCTCCTGGCCGCAGCCCTGCCCAGTGGCTGCGCGACCACCACGGCGCCGCTCGCACCCGATGCCATCGAGGAAGTCTCGGCCGCGCCCGAACCCGAGGCGCCCGAGTACATCCCGGTCGTGCGCTACGGCCGCTACACGCTGGTCGAGTTGGCACCCACGGCAGCGCAGCGCGACCTGCTGTTGCAGACCATCGACGTGTCCATGCCCGAGGATGCCCGCGCCACGGTCGGCGACGGGATGCGGCATGTGCTCAAGCGCAGCGGCTACGGCCTTTGCGAGACCGCGCATGCCGTGATCGAACTGTACGCGCTGCCGCTGCCGGCGGCACATCTGCATCTCGGCCCCATGACCTTGCGCCATGCGCTGCTCACGCTGGCTGGGCCGTCCTGGGAACTGCACGCGGATGACCGCGCACGGCAAATCTGCTTCGATCGGCCCGGCGACCGTGCAGTCGCCGAGTCCCCATCCGGGCCACTCGCCACCGAGACGGTGCAGACGTTCCCGCTGGCGCCTGCGGTTTCGGGAGGCCAGCCATGAATGCCTCGCATCCCGCCCAACGCTCAACCGCGGCGGTTGTCATACAGAGCCTGTTCTGGCTTTGGCTGATCGGCCTCAGTGTCATCGTGGCGCTGGGCTACCTGGCGATGCGCGATCAAACCGACCAGGATCGGCTGGATTCCCGCCTGCAGCGCCTGGAAGCGCAGGCGACTGGCCTGGCCGAGACCATCGAGGCCATCCAGCAGCGCCCAGCCGTCGCAACGGCCGCTGACCTCAAGGACACCCGCCAAGTCCTGGAAGCACGCGCTGCCCAGGTCGAGAAGTCGCTGAGCGGCTATGCCGCCGCTGATGACCTTCAGGCGCTACGCGCCGAAATCGAGCAGATCAAGACGCGCCAGACCGCCGCGCGTGCCGCAGCCCCCGCCCAGCCGCGCGCATCACGCCCGGCCGCCGCCTCCAAGGCCGAACCGCCGCCGCTGCCGTTCCGCGTCGTCGGCGCCGAACTGCGCGCTGGCCAGCGCAGCGTGTCCGTCGCGCCGAGCACCGGGGACTTCATGCCCGCCCAACTTCAGGTGCTGCTGCCCGGGGATGCGGTCGGCCCGTGGCGCCTGCAGGCGATCGAGGGCAACACCGCAGTGTTCCAGGCCGGCAACCAGACCCGCCGTGTGGCGATTCCCTGACCGGAGCACCCCATGAAGCCGTCGATCCTCCTTTCCGCGCTCGTGTTGGCGTCGGTGCAGTGGCCCATCTGGGCGCAGCAGCCCGCAACGGCCCCGGCGCGCAATGCGCAAAGCCAGGAGCGCCCGCTGGCCGCCCGCGTGCTGGACGATCGGGCGGCCAGTGAATGGGGCCTGCAACCGCAGGAGTGGACTCGCTATCGCGAGCTGATGGACGGGCCGCTGGGCATCTACTCGCCCAACCTGGACCCGCTGTCCGCCCTGGGCATCGAGGCACGCACTGACGAAGAGCGGCGGCGCTACGCAGAGCTGCAGGTGCAGGTCGAAGCGCGCCGCGTCGAGAAGCTGCTCGCCTACCAGCGCGCCTACGACGAAGCCTGGCAGCGCCTGAACCCCGGCATGCAGCGCGTGAACCTGCCCGACGACAAGCCCGGCGCCGGTCCCGTGCGTGGTAGAGGCCGCACCGCGGTGTTCGTCAAGGATGGCTGCGCTGCCTGCGGGCAGCTCGTACAGCGTCTGCAATCCTCAGGCGCCGATTTCGACCTGTACATGGTCGGAAGCCGCCAGGACGACGCGCGCATCCGCGACTGGGCCAAGCGCGCGCAGATCGACCCGGCGCGCGTGCGCGCCGGCAGCATCACGCTCAACCACGATGGCGGCCGCTGGCTGTCGCTGGGCCTGCCCGGTGATTTGCCCGCAGCCGTGCGCGAGGTGAACGGCCAATGGCAGCGCCAGCCGTAGCTGCCCCCGTATCGCAGTTCTTGCGCGCACTGGTGCTCTCTGCAGGCGTGTATGCCAGCACCCCCCATGCCCAGGAGGTGCCGCCACCGGCCTACCAGCTTGCCGCCCAGCGCGCGGGCATCCCTTCGACGGTGCTCTACGCCGTGGCCTTGCAGGAGAGCGGCATCCGGCGCAACGGGCGCATCGTCCCATGGCCGTGGTCCCTCAACGTCGCCGGCCAATCGCGCCGCTTCGCCACGCGCGCCGACGCCTGCGCTGGCCTGCAGCAGGCGATGCGCGCCACGCCGCACACGCGCATCGACGCGGGCCTGGGCCAGATCAACCTTGGCTACCACAAGCACCGCTTCACCGGCGCGTGCGATCTGCTGGACCCGTACCGCAACCTCGCCGTTGCCGCCGAGATCCTGAAGGAGCAGCACACCCCCGGCGAGGACTGGCTGCTGGCGATCGGCCGCTACCACCGCCCCGCTGGCGGCGAGCCCGCCGTCCGCTATCGGCGCAGCGTGTCCCGCCACCTTGCCCGCGTGCAGGGCACGCGCCCAACCGCCGCGGTCTTCGCCGCGCGCCAGGAGACCTCCCCATGACGAAACCCCATCCGGTCCAACTCGCGCTCACGGGCCTGCTCATGCTGCTGTCAGGCCTGCCGCTGGCCTCGCGTGCTGGCGAGCCGCTGATCGTGGTCGAGGACCGTGGCGGCACGTCGGCATTGCCGTACTACGAAGCCCTGAACCTCCAGCCGCGCGCCAACGCGCCGGCCCGCCCCCCCATCCCGACGCCCCGGGTTCCCGCCACGCCAGCGGACGAAGCCGCGATGCTGCCGGTGCGCAGCAGCAAGCTCACGCCCGGTACCGTCGCGCGGCGCGTGATCGAAGCGCCCGGCCTGCGGCCGTTCGCGGTCATCGGCGACGACGAGGCTTCCCGGGTCTGGTTGCAGCGCCGCGCCGCCGCTTTGCGTGAACGCGGCGCGGTCGGCCTGGTGGTCAACGTCGAGACCGCGCAGAGCCTGGCACGGCTGCGCGCTCTGGTGCCTGGCGTACCGCTCGCGCCCGTGGCCGGCGACGACCTGGCCGATCGCCTGGGCCTGCGGCACTACCCGGCGCTGATCACGGCCACCGGCATCGAGCAATGAAGCCATGTCAGGCAAACAGCCGGTCGAGGTTCTGCTACGCCCAGCGGTGGAGCTATACACCGTCGCGGCGTGTGCAGGCGCCGCGTTTCTGTGCCTGGTGGCCCCATGGTCGCTCGCGCTGAGCCCGGCCATGGGCATCGGCAGCGCCTTGGCGTTCGGCGCCTACGGCGCGATCCGCTACCGCGATGCCCGCATCATCCTGCGCTACCGGCGCAACATCCGCCGTCTGCCGCGTTACGTGATGACCAGCAAGGACGTGCCGGTCAGCCAGCAGCGCCTATTCGTGGGGCGCGGCTTTCTCTGGGAGCAGAAGCACACGCATCGGCTGATGCAGACGTACCGGCCCGAGTTCCGCCGCTACGTCGAGCCGACGCCGGCCTACCGGCTGGCCAGGCGCCTGGAGGAACGGCTGGAGTTCGCGCCATTGCCGCTCTCTCGCCTGCCGAAGCTCACCGGCTGGGACGTGCCTTTCAACCCCGTGCGCCCGTTGCCGCCTGTCGGCGGCCTGCCAAGGCTGCACGGCATCGAGCCCGACGAAGTGGACGTCAGCCTGCCGCTGGGCGAGCGCGTCGGGCACTCGCTGGTGCTGGGCACCACGCGGGTGGGCAAGACGCGCCTGGCCGAATTGTTCGTCACGCAGGACATCCGCCGCAGGAATGCTGCCGGCGAGCATGAGGTCGTCATCGTCATCGACCCCAAGGGGGATGCCGATCTCTTGAAACGGATGTACGTCGAAGCCCAGCGCGCTGGCCGCGAAGGCGAGTTCTACATCTTCCACTTGGGCTGGCCGGAAATCAGCGCCCGCTACAACGCCGTGGGCCGCTTCGGTCGGATCTCGGAAGTGGCGACACGCATCGCGGGGCAGCTCTCCGGCGAAGGCAACAGCGCGGCGTTCCGCGAGTTCGCATGGCGCTTCGTGAACATCATCGCCCGCGCCCTGGTGGAACTGGGGCAGCGCCCGGACTACATGCTGATCCAGCGCCACGTCATCAACATCGACGCGCTGTTCATTGAGTACGCCCAGCACTACTTTGCCAAGACGGAGCCCAAGGCCTGGGAGGTGATCGTCCAGATCGAGGCCAAGCTCAACGAGAAGAACATCCCAAGGAACATGATCGGGCGCGAGAAGCGTGTGGTGGCGCTGGAGCAATACCTCTCCCAGGCGCGCAACTACGACCCTGTGCTCGATGGCCTGCGCTCGGCGGTGCGCTACGACAAGACCTACTTCGACAAGATCGTTGCATCGCTGCTGCCGCTGCTGGAAAAGCTCACGAGCGGCAAGATCGCCCATCTCCTGGCGCCGAACTACTCCGACCTGGCCGACCCGCGCCCGATCTTCGACTGGATGCAGGTCATCCGAAAGCGGGCCATCGTCTATGTGGGTCTGGATGCGTTGTCTGACGCCGAGGTCGCCGCAGCGGTCGGCAATTCGATGTTCTCTGACCTGGTTTCGGTGGCCGGACACATCTACAAGCACGGAATCGACGATGGCCTGCCGGGCGCATCGGCTGGTGCGCGCGTGCCGATCAACGTGCATGCGGACGAGTTCAATGAATTGATGGGTGACGAGTTCATTCCGCTCATCAACAAGGGCGGTGGCGCGGGCCTACAAGTCACCGCCTACACGCAAACGCTTTCGGACATCGAGGCCCGCATCGGAAATCGCGCGAAGGCCGGCCAAGTGATCGGGAATTTCAACAATTTATTCATGTTGCGCGTGCGCGAGACGGCCACCGCGGAACTGCTGACGAGGCAGTTGCCGAAGGTCGAGGTCTATACGACCACCATCGTCTCGGGCGCGACGGACAGCTCAGACATCCGCGGCGCGACGGACTTCACGTCGAACACCCAGGACCGCATCAGCATGTCCAGCGTGCCGATGATCGAGCCGTCACACGTCGTCGGTCTGCCCAAGGGCCAGTGCTTCGCGCTGCTGCAGGGCGGCCAGCTTTGGAAGGTACGCATGCCGCTGCCGGCGCCGGACCCGGATGAAGTGATGCCGGCGGACCTGCAGCAACTGGCCGGGTACATGCGCCAGAGCTACAGCGAGGCCACGCAGTGGTGGGAGTTCACCAGCTCGCCGGCCTTGCAGGATGCGGCCTTGCCCGACGACCTGCTGGACGATGCCGCTGCGGCCGAGCCCGGCGCGGTGGCCACTGGCGCCGACGATGGCTCGGGCAACGAGGCCGTGCCATGAAGGATGCCACCTCGACCGCGCAGCGGGAGCAGAACCAACGCCAAGGCTTGATCGTCGGCACCATCACCTTACCGTTCCGGCTGCTCGGGGTGCTCATTGGCTCGCTGCTGTTCTCGATCGTGGTGGAGTGCGTCGGCATGCACCTGTTCTGGAAGGACCAGGGCTGGCGCCACTCCCAGCAGATGCTGCAGTACGAACTCGGGCACCTGTCCAACCACTTCACGCGCAGCGTGGTGGTGCAGGAGCCCGGGCGCACGGCGCACGAGCTGGTGGATACCGGGTACGAGTGGGTGTTCGTGCGCTCGGGGTTGCTGGAGCGCATGAGCCAGACCGCCGAGCGCGTCCGCGCGCCCAGCCACGGGCAGAGCCGCAACTTCCGCTACTACATCAGCCAGGTCTATGTCTGGGCCGAAAGCTACCTGATCGCTGCGGCCTTCACGACGCTCACCTTCCTGGTGCGCCTGCTGGTCCTGGTGCTCACGCTGCCGCTGATCCTCACGGCGGCATTCGTCGGCCTGATTGACGGCCTGGTGCGACGGGATGTGCGCCGGTTCGGCGCGGGCCGCGAATCCGGCTTCATCTACCACCGCGCGAAGGCCAGCCTGATGCCGTTGGCCGTGCTGCCTTGGGTCACCTATCTCGCTCTGCCCATATCGGTGCATCCTCTGGTCATCCTGCTGCCCAGCGCGGCGATGCTGGGGATGGCAGTCAGCCTGACCGCAGGCAGCTTCAAGAAGTACTTATGAGGTGACACGGGCGGCACTGCTCTGCAAAGCCGTGTGCCGTTCATCGGTTCTGCAGGGTATCAAGAGCAGCATCCAACGCCGTAACCGCCTCGACGACCGTTCTTACCGTCGCCCGATCGAACTCATGATCGCGCTGAGCGTCGTGCACACCGCTATTGAGGTAACCCCATTCAATACTCGTACCGCTGACATTGAGCAGCCTGACCAACGCCCCTACGGCATCCGGCGCACCCGCATGTTGCGCCGCGATACGCTCGACGGCCGACCGCAACTTGGTGCATTTATTGTTCAGCTCCCAAGGCGCGCGGGGCCCGCTCAGCTTGATGTCGATCCGGCCGTCCGCCCGCCGACCCAGCCACGTCCACAGGCGGTCCGTCAGACTCTCCAGCGCCGGCCGGGCCTGGCGCAGTGCCTCGCGTTTCTCGTCAGCCGCCAACGCCTGCTGGGCCAGAAGAACATAGTTCTTCGCTGGCGGGTCGCTGTCGACCCGCAGTTCGTGCTCTCCCTGATGCGGGAGAAACTTGTAGCGCTTGATGGCCGCGGCGCGGCGCACGCCCAACTCCTGCTGGATGCGGTGCAGGAACTCCTCTGCGTGCGAGGTGAGGATAACCTGCTTGCCGTGGAGCAAACCGTCCTCGAAGAAGGTACGCCAGATGCCATCGCGATGGTCGTCGTCTATCGCATTGACGACGTCATCGAAGATGACCACGGGGCAGCCCTGCGCGAGGTTCTTGGCAAGCAGAATCGCCAGACCCAAGCATTTGATGTGCCCTTCGCTGAAGACGATCAACGCGTCGTAGCGCACGCCCGGCTCGCCGGCGAACTCCACCTCGATCTTGCCGTTCTCGGCCACGGGCAACCACAGCGCGTGCAGCAGATCGCCGGGCGGATCGGCCCGGTTGAATGCGTTGTAGAGATGGCGGGCTTGGTCTCCCAGCCCCTGTAGCAGAACCCCCGGCAGAGCGGTCAGGTATGCCTGAATCTCGGGTAGGAAGCCGTCGTAGGCGGCCTTGACCCGCTGATGGTGCACCACCACCGGCATTTCGTCCGTGGCCGCCTGGATCAGGCCGCGGTTCGCGTCGTCGAATTGGGCCACGGTTTGGCGGGCGGCCGCCAGCTCCTGATCCGCAGTCGTGCGCATGGTCCGCAGCCGTTCGATCTCCAGCTGATGCTGTTGCAGGCGGTCGCGCTCCTGGGCCATCGCGCCGCGCTGGGCATGCACGTCGCGCGCCTGCGCGTCGAAGCCTTCGATGATCTGTGCGATCCGTAAGAGGGCTTGCCAGGCGCGCTGGTCCCCATTCACCCAGCCGCCGAGCCAATTGCCCGCCGACGTGGGAGGCAGCAGTGGCAGGCCCGCGGCCTGCGATTCGGCAGGACAAGCGACCCCAGCCGCCGCCACCACGCGGCGCATTTCGTCCCACAGCGCTCGGACCGCCTCGCTCAACTGCGTCCGATGCCCGGCCTCTTGCTGCTGCAGGACGGCCAGTTGCGCGAGCTGCTCCAGGCCCATTCGCGCCCTGGCGAACGGGTCCTGTGCCACAGCGGCCAGTCCGGTTCCACATGCCGGACACGCGGTCGCCCCGTCCGCCAACGCTTGCACGGCCTCGTAGAGCTTCGCGTACGACACCTCGCCCGCGCGGGCCGCGAGTTGCGCGGAAGACGCTTGCCACAGTCCCTGGACGCGGTAGGCCTCTGCCAGCAACGCTTGCAGGCGGGCCTGGGTCACCTCGTGAATGGCAGGCGGGTTGGCGTCCAGCTGAGCCTGGACATACGGTAGCCGTCCTTGCTGCTGCGGCGTACCCAGCAGCCAGTCCACGCAGGCTTGATAGGTCGCGCCAGGTGACATGCGCTGCGCCAAAGCTTGTTCCAGGCCCTCGACCGCTGCGATCTTCTGCGGGTAGGCGGCGATGGTCTGTTCGGAGCTCGCCAACCGCAGGCGACGCTGCGCCAGCTGCGCCGCCTGCACGCCGGCAAGCATCAGGTCCTGATCGAGCGAGGGGTTGAAGCCGCGCACGAACTCGCTGAACTGGTCCACGCCGAACAGGGTGGCGATGAGCTGGCGCTGATCGCTCGGGGTCCGCGCGGCGATTCGGGCGAAATCGTCGAGGCGGTTCTTCTCGATGAAGCAGAAGCGATACTCAGCTTCGTCGGGCTGGACGGCCTGCGCTTCGCCCGCCGCCGTAGACGACAGGACTGGCGCGACGTGGCGGCGCAGGCGAGCGTTGTTGCAGTACGTCCGCTGGTCGACCCGCTTGGCCTGCGCTTCGCTGATCGAACCGAGCATCGCCACTTCCAAGGCTTCGCAGAAGCTGCTCTTGCCGGTGCCGTTGGCACCGTAGACCAAGGTGATGTCATGGCTGAGGTCGAACGTCTCCTGCCGCATGAATCCTCGAAACGGCCCGACTTCGAGCTGGTGCAGTCGCCCGAACGCCGGCCCGTTTTCGGGGCCGCGCGCGTCCCCGTCGTAGGCGACAGGCATTTGCGCCAGATGCGCGATGGCCAGCGGCGCCAAGCGCGTGGAGCGCCCCCGGCGTGCAGCACCGACCTCGGCCAGTGGCTGCAGGTGATCGAGCACCAGGTGCGCCAGCCGGCGCACGTCGTCGTGCACGTGCCGCTGCGCCAAGTGCGCCAGGAACCGGTGGTACTCCGAACGTATGCTTGCCACAGCGCCCCCTCACTTGGTCAACCACTGACCGTAAGCCTCCACATCGATCATGGGGACCGTTCCACTGAACTGAAGCTGCGCGATCAGCTTGAAAAGAAACGCGGTCGCCGGCTTGTTTTCGTTGGTGTAGCTGTACGCGCCGCTGGCTTGGTCATAGAAAAAGTGCCCGTGGGCGGCAACGCATCCGATGTCCAGACGCCCCTCGGTGAGGTTTGCGTTCAGCGCCTTGTCCATGGATGGACCCAATGCAGGACTCCATTCGCTCTCGAAGGTGAGCAAGCCACCCAGAATCGGAATCAACGGCTTCGCTGGGTAGGTCCCGCCAGCGTGCGGGATCGGCAGGCTCGTGCGGTGCAGCCTGCGCACACTGGCGACCTTCTCCTGGGCATAGGCCACAAGCCCCGCGTCAGCCGTCTGCTTGGCCTCGAAAACGGCGTACACGCTTTCGGCTGGAATGATCGTCTCGTTCTCGTAGGTGAAGATAAAAGGCGAATATTGCCGATCAAACACCACCACATCGATCTGCTGGCTGAAGTTCCCCAGGCTGTCCACCACATGCGCCTTGGCCGCCTGGTACCGTTTGGGCAGATAGGTATCCAGCATGTCGATCCAGACGTTCTCGCTCGCATCCCCCTTCGTACCCGGGTGACCGAAGGTCTTGCGTACTACGGACAAGCGCTGCTGGATGTCCTCATGCAGGGACGACAGGAGCTGGGAAAGCGACCACTGGGACATGCTGTACCTCGATGGGACGTGTATGGAAGCCGATGGAATCAGGACAGTGGGAACTTGGGGCCAAACAGTGCGCGCCAGGCGCGAAGCGCTTCGATATTGCGACCACGACGCGCGTGGTCGATGGCGATGCTTGCGTCCTGGCTCGCCTGGAACAGCAGCTGCTGCGCGCGCTGCTTGCGCGCGGCATCCATATCGTTGCTGATCGCCGGGCCAAGTCCGGCGGGATCCGGCCACTCGTCATGAACTCGATCGGCAAGCGTGGCAAAGAACGACTGGATCTCGCGATCGAACGATCCTCCCCAGCCGCCGTAAAGACACTCAAGGGCCATTACCTCGATCAGGAACGAGGGCTTCACCGGCTTCAGATCGCCGTGCTTGGGATTGTTGTTCCAGTACTTCACCATGCGCACGAGACCTTTCCACTCATTGGCATAGGCTTGGTGCGCTGCGGTCGCCTTGTCCTTATGGATCTCCGGGTCCGTCTTGATCCACTTTCCGGACGCCGTATCGGGGATCTCATACTGGTCGCCGGTGTCGAATGCGGGCACCGCATCCACGCTGACCACCCGGTAGTCCGTGTTGTCCTCCGCGTCGATGTGAACACCGAAATCCACGTTGATCGAGCGCGCCTGTTTGCGCACGGCCGCCGAACCGTATTTCTCCACCAATGCAGAGTGGAAATCATCCAGCACTACCGATGCGGCCTTGCCGTGGTAATGCTTCTCCGAGTCCTTCAGCACGAAGAAGATGTCGATATCCTTGAGCGGCTTCGTCTTCGTGTATCGAGCATAGGAACCGGTCAGGAAGCTGCGCGCAATGCCGAACTTGGTCTGCAGGTAGTCCCGCACTTCGTTCTGGCGTTGCGAGGCATTCTTCTGTTCGCGTTCGTTGAGTTCCAGACGCGACTTGAACTTGCGAAAAGCTTCATCGATCGACAGCATCAGCGTTGCCTCCAATATCCGGCCTGACCCGCCAGGCCGCTGTGTTCGACAGTCGAGCCTAGGCTCTGCTTGACCATTCCATCCGTCGAGCGATAACTTCCTTTGCTCCATCCCTCCACATCAGGTCGCCCTGGCTTTGTATCGAGCATTAACTTGTACTTGGCCTGCGATGGCAGCAGCCCAGCTTTCTTGATCGCGTACTTCAACTGCTCGGTATCTGTCCAGAAGCTGCCGTCGCCATCGGACCACCCATACACGATGTCGATATCCCATCGGGTCACGAGCTTGTCGGTTGCCGGGTTGTAGATCTCCAGAATCACCTTGCGCAGATCACCGGTCCCGAGCCACGTCTTGATGGCTCGGGTATTGCTCTCCCAGCGATCCGCAAAGTGCTCAGGGTCCAGCCCACTGAGCAGGATGATGTCTTTCAAGCTCTTGAGGATGTTGTCGGTCACATAGGTAACCGAGTGCGTGTACGAGTAGGTGGCGACGGTGCTCATGACTTGAGGAAACCTCCGAGGTCGAGCGACAGCGCTTGCCCAGCATCGGCCTGCGCCTGCGTGGCAATTCCTTGGCTCAAGTCCCGTGCAATGATGCGAGAACTGTGCTTTTTGAGCGCGCTTTGCACCCAGCCGAGCTGCTCCTTCGGACACGGCAGCGAGACTCCCCAGTCTCCCTTCAACGGCTCGAACCCCAAGACTTCTTCGTTGGCATCATCACCATCGATCGCGTCTTCGTCGAAGAGGCAGTAGATCCTGGTCCGTGGTCCATCGCATGTCGCAACGATGGGCGCGCTCTTGGGTGCCTGGTCGGCGATCAAGCTGGCGGCCACGCCCGTCACGGCCCTGAGTTCAGAGCGAGCCGTGCCGTCCTTGCCCTGAGTGAGCAGTTCGACAATGGCATCCCATGTCTGCAACGCATCGCGGTGCGGCGAGCTGCGAAACGTCCGGCTGACAACGGTGGTCATTTTTGCTTCCCTCCTTGAAGGCGCATTTGCTTTGCCTGTCGTATCGCACTGCGCAGGTGCTCTACGGAAAGCTTGTTCGGATCGATAGCCACTTGCGGGTCGGCCGCGAGGGCGTTGGCTACGACCTTGCGAATGGCCCGACCATCCAATCCGACGCACTCGCCAGCGCACACGTCGAACTGGTGAGCCGAGGAAAGCTTGCCAATCCCCGGAAATGTCTTTGCCAGGCCATTCAGGCAGTCCACTAGGATCTGCTTGCAGGCATCCTTGCCGGGCAGTGGCACCTCCATCACCATGTCGCAACGAGATAGGAAGGCACTGTCGACGGCCTGTGGGAAGTTGCTGGTGGCCACGAACAGCAGATGCGGGTTGCGTTCGGCCAACATGTCCAACTGCACCAACACCGCGTCGGTGGCCCGGTGCACATCAACCGGGTTGGCTTCCAGGCTGAGCTTCGCTCGATCAGCCGCAAGCGTTTCGACCTCGTCCAGAAGGACGATCGTCGGGCCCGCCGCTGCGGATTCTGCGATCGATTGCGAGAACAGGTCTGCCACGGCGCGTTGAGTCTTTCCCATTGCAGAGCTCGTCAGCGTGTGAGGCTCCACTTCCAGCAATCGAAACTTCGCAGAAGAAAAAGATTCGGCCACACGATGCGCCAAGCCCCGTGCCAAGGAGGTCTTCCCAGTCCCCGGCGGGCCGACCAACAAGATCACGCCGTGCAGGGGGAGTACCGTGCGCTCCACCTTGGGGCGCACCGTGAAGTTGACGATCGCTTGTGACAGCAACTGTTTTTTGATGGCTTCGTCCATCACGATCGAATCCCACAAGTCACCCAGCGACTTATCCGGCAGCTTCCAGCTTCGATGGATGCCTTTCGGCAAAGTGGCGTCTGATGAAGGATTCTTGGTCATCCGTGGCTCTCGGCGGGTCAGAGAATGGTGCGATAGGTCGCCAGCACCTTGGTCGTTTGCACAAGGCCTTGGCGCAGCAGGATTTCGAGATAGCGGTCCACATCGATCGGCGGATGCTTGAGTTGGGCACGCTGGCGCTGCGCAGCCGACACTACGGCGGCCGCATCCAGATCCAGCAGGTTGTCCACAAACTCATCGGGGTGCTGCGATTCGATGCCGTACGGAGCCAGCAGATCGTTCGGGAAATCACGTTCGTTGAACGTCACAATCACGCTCGCACCGCAGCGAATCGCCGCAGCCAGGACGTGCCGATCATTCGGATCGGGTAATGTCAGGCCTGCCACGAGCGCTTCGTAGCCCTCCACCAAGCCGTCCGGAATGGCCCTGTCCATGAGATCCGACGTCCTGTCGACCTGAACCCGGGTGAGATCGGGGCGGTTGATCAACAGGTTGCGTTTCCACTCCTCATGAATGGCTTGGCTCCACCGCGCCCGGAAGCGGCCAGACAGGCCGAGCCACATCAGGAAATCCCGCAGTGGCGCGGGATATAGAACGCACGCGTCGTAGACGGCGGTGAATGGGGAATGCCTCATTCGTATCCCATTCCCAACTCTTGCGACTGCTGAGCGAGTTCGGCCATCGCCTGCTCACTGGCGCGCTCGCGCGCTTCCTTGTACTGCATCAGATCGGCGAACCTCACCCTGCGGTGCTTGCCGGTGCGATGAAATGCCAACACCCCATCTTCTAGCAGCTTGACGAAATGGGGACGGGACACGTTGAGCAAGTCCGCCGCCTCTTGGGTCGTCAGCTCTGCATGGACGGGCACCACCTTTACTGCATTGCCATCGGCCAACTCGGCCAGGATGTCGACCAGCAGGCGTAAAGCCGAGGTAGGCAGTTCCACCTGATGAGCCTGTTTGTGGTCATCAAAGATCTGGATGTGCTGCGTCTCGAACTGGGTTGCGAGGTAAGCCGCCAAGGCACGTTGACCCTGGACGGCTGCCTTAACCTCTCCCGCGGCGGGAAGGGTCATCTTGGATTGGGCAGTGGCGGTGGTCATGGGTAGCTCCTAAGCGAAAACGGTTGCAGAGCCGATCATATTCGAAACACTCGAAAAACGCAATAATCGAAACTCAACCCGGGCTTTTGTAGGTTCGCTCGCGGTATGCCCAATCCGGTCGTCCGCCAGTTCCTATTGTTTGCGGCCTAAAACAGCCCTGATCTCCACGATCACCCCATTGCTGATCACACAGGAATGGCGCGATGGTGGCTTCGATCTGGCTGCGCGCCGCGCATCGCGGCGTGCCCACTTTTCTCGTGACGGCCCTCCTGCTGGGTCAGTCCCAGATGGCCTTGGCCGAGTCCCCGGCACAGCGCCAGGAGCTGGTCGCCGCACTGCGCCAGCTCGACGCGCTGGAGCGCACCGTCGCGGACAGCGCCGCGCATGCCCCCATCCAGCCGGGCGAGCGCTACCACTTCGACTACCCGCGGCTGCTGGCTGACCTGGCGCGCGTTCGCGCCGGCATCCAGTTTCACCTGACGCCATCGCGCGCTCAGCCGCGCGACCCCTCCGAACTGGCCGGCGACTACCGCACCGAGCGGGCGGCCGAGCCGCTGCCGGCGACGACTGCGGGGGGCAAGCAATGAACGGCGCCCAGGTCTCGGCATTTCAAGCCAACAGCGGTATCGCGCCTTCCGCGATGGCGACCGTCCTGGTCGGCGTCGTGCTCGCGGTCCTGCTCGTGTGGGGCGTCTGGGCCATCCGAACGGCCTACGTGGGGTGGTCCGAGAGCCGCCTCAACCAGCGCCAGTTCCTCGGCGTCTGCATTCGCTTCGTCGCGATGTACCTCGTTCTGAGTTTCTTCCTTCTGTCCTGACCTGAAAGGCCCGACCATGCACAACCGCAACCTCACTTCCCGTTTTGCCCAGCGCGCCGCCGTGGCCCTGGGCGCCGCCGCGCTGCCCGCGCTGTCGTTCGCGCAAGG
Source organism: Achromobacter ruhlandii (assembly GCF_902859695.1). Lineage (GTDB taxonomy): Bacteria > Pseudomonadota > Gammaproteobacteria > Burkholderiales > Burkholderiaceae_B > Achromobacter > Achromobacter ruhlandii. Next base: position 136,079 of record NZ_CADIJL010000004.1, on the reverse strand, counting down.
TCTGCCGCAATTGGAGAACCCCACGCGCGGCACCGGCAACGGCATCATGGAGACCATCCGCAACTACGGCTACGACATCATCATGCTCGTGGCCCTGCTGGTGGTGGCGTCGATGTTCATCGGCGTCTGCTACCACGCCTACGGGACCTACGCGGAGATCCACACCGGCCGCAAGACGTGGGGCCAGTTCGGCCTCACGGTCGCCATCGGCGCCGTGCTGCTCGTGATCGGCATCTGGCTGCTCACCGAAGCCACCGGCATCCTGTAAGCGAGGCCGGTATGTCCGAGCAGCAGCACGTCCGTGCGGACGGGACGGTCACGTTCCTTCCGCACCGGCTCAACCGCCATCCCGTTGTCGTGCGCGGCCTCACCGCCGACGAGCTGTGGATCTGCTGCGGCCTGTCCGGCGCCGCCGGCCTGCTGGTCGGCGCGCCGCTTTCGTGGGTGTTCCGCACGATCGCCATCGCACCGACGTTCGTTGTCCTGGGCGTGGCCTTGGGCGTGTTCATCGGCGGCGGCATCCTGCGCCGCCTCAAGCGTGGGCGCCCCGACACCTGGCTTTATCGGCAGTTGCAGTGGCGCATCGCAACGCGCCATCCGCTGATGGCCGGCTGGGTGGGCGGCCACGTGCTGATCTCGCGCTCGGGCTTCTGGTCCACCCGCAGGAGCATGCGATGAGTCGCTTCAAGAACGAGATCGCCCACCTGCAGGCTCACATCAAGACCTTGCGCCTGGGCGCGGGCGCGCTGGTCATTGTCGCCCTGGTCATGGGCGGCGGCTGGTGGAGCGCGCCGCGCGACCTGACCATCCACGTCCCGCCCGACCTGCGCTCTGGCAGTACCCGCAAGTGGTGGGAAGTGCCGCCCGAATCGGTCTATGCGTTCACGTTCTACGTGTTCCAGACGCTGAACCGCTGGCCGACCAATGGCGAAGAAGACTACTCGCGCAACCTCCACACGCTCTCGCCGTACCTCACCCCGTCCTGCCAGGCCTTCCTTCGCGCGGACTACGACTACCGCCGCTCCACCGGCGAGCTACGCCAGCGCGTGCGCGGCATCTACGAGATTCCCGGCCGCGGCTATGGCGACGACCCCACGGCGCGCGTGCGCACCGTGTCCGATCGCGACTGGGTGGTGACGCTGGACATCACGGCGGACGAGTACTACGGCGCCGAGCAGGTCAAGCGCGCCCTGGTGCGTTATCCGATCAAGGTCACGCGGGTGGACGTCGATCCCGCCCGCAACCCGTTCGGCCTGGCGCTGGACTGCTACGAAGGCGCGCCCCAGCGCATCAGTGCACCGGAGCCGGCGCGCCCGGCGCCGAGTGGCCTGTCTCCGCAAGCGCCTCAAGGAGGAAACACCCCATGAAGCATCCTGTACTCGCGCTGCTGGGGCTACTGGCCGTGGCCGCGGCACCCGTCGCCCAGGCGGTGGAGATCCTGCGTTGGGAACGCACGCCACTGGCAGTGCCGCTGAAGGTCGGTCAGGAACGCATCGTGTTCATCGACCGGAACGTGCGCGTGGGCGTGCCCGCGGGCGTGGGCGAACGCCTGCGCGTGCAGAGTGCGGGTGGCGCGGTGTACCTGCGCGCCAGCGAGCCGATCGAGCCCACGCGGTTGCAACTGCAGGACGCCGACACGGGCGCGCTGATCCTGCTGGACATCGCAGCCGAACCGCCCAAGGACGGGGAAGCCGAGCTGGAGCCGGTGCGCATCGTCGAGGGTGACAGCGCACCGGGACGCTATGGCGAGCAGGCCGACAGTGCCGAGGCCCCGGCACGCGCCCAGGGCCAGGCAGGTGCGCGGACCGCGCGGCGCGAAACTCCGGTCCCTGTCGTGCTGACGCGCTTCGCCGCGCAGAACCTCTACGCACCGCTGCGCACCGTCGAGCCGCTTCCGGGCGTCATGCGGGTCAACCTGCGCCGCGACCTCGACCTGGACACACTGATGCCAACGCTGCCCGTGCGCGCGGTCGCGCTCGCGTCGTGGCGGCTGGAGGACCAGTGGGTCACTGCCGTGCGCCTGACCAACGGCAGCGGCGGCTGGATCACGCTCGACCCGCGCATGCTGCAAGGCGATTTCCTCACCGCCACCTTCCAGCACGAGGCGCTGGGCCCGCGCGGCACGCCCGAGGACACGACCGTCCTCTACCTGGTCACGGGCGGCCGCGGCCTCGCGCAGTCGCTGCTGCCGGCGATTCACCGCTTCGACCCTGCCGTGCATCTGCCGCAGCCGGACGGCGACGAGAACGCCAAGGAGGCCCGCCATGCGCAGTAACGGCCTGCTCAAGTGGCTGATGATCCCTGTCGCCATCCTGGTGCTGTTCGTCGGTATCCGGCTGTTCTCGGGTGGAGGCAGCACGGCGCCACCCGCGGCGGACAACGGCGCCCAGCTCACGCCCGAGGAAATGAAGGCGCTGGGCATCGAAGGCGACACCCCGCGCGACACCGTGGCGACGCTGGTTGCGCAGGTCAAGCAGTTGCGCACCGAACTTCAGACCGCGCTCTCGGACAACAAGTCCCAGCGCGAAGAGAACCAGCGGCTGCGCCAGCGCGAGAATTCCATCGACCAGCGCATCAACTCGGCGCTCGAATCCGAGCGGTCCAACCTGCGCCGCGACCAGGAGCAGGCGGCCAGCGCGCGCCAGCAGACCGAAGGGCTGCTCGCCGACCTGCAGCGGCGCCTGGACAGCATCGGCGGGCGCGGCGGCGGCCATGCGGACCTGCCCGTGGGCTTGGGGCTGCAGGGCGGCGACGAGGCCGGCATGGAGGGCGGCGTGCGGTGGGTCGAGCCGGACGACGCAAAGCCCGCCGAGGGGCGCAACGGGGGGCGTGGCGCGAGCGGCGGCATGAGCTTCCCCACGAGCTTCGGCCCGGCGCAGAGCACGCTCGAAACCACCGCGGAAACCGTGGCCAACGCGGGCGCCCGCGCCGCCGGGGTCAAGAGTGCCAAGCCGGTCTATACCGTGCCGACCAACTCCACGCTCATGGGTTCGGTCGCCATGACCGCGCTGATCGGCCGCGTGCCGATCGACGGCACGGTCAATGATCCCTATCCGTTCAAAGTCCTGGTCGGGCCGGACAACCTGACCGCCAATGGCATCGACATTCCCGACGTGGCCGGCGCCGTGTTCAGCGGCACCGCCTCGGGCGACTGGACGCTGTCGTGCGTGCGCGGTCAGGTGCGCAGCATCACGTTCGTCTTCCACGACGGGACGATTCGCACGATCCCCGAAGACCGCGAGGGCAACCAGCAGAACAACCAACAGCGCGACGGCTTGGGCTGGATCAGCGATCCCCACGGCATTCCTTGCGTCAGCGGCGAGCGGCGCAGCAATGCCCAGCAGTACCTCGGCTCGCAGGCCCTGATCACCGCGGCCGGTGCCGGCGTGGCCTCGCTCATCGAGAGCGACAGCGGCCGCATGTCCTATGTCGGCTCGGACGGCTCCATCGGCACCGTGGGCATCACCGGCCAGGAAGCGGTCGGCCAGATTCTGGCGGGCGGCGTGCGGGACATGTCGGCCTGGGTCAACAAGTTGTACGGCCAGGCGTTCGCCGCCGTCTATGTCCAGCCCGGCGCCAAGGTTGCCGTCCACCTCGAAAAGCCGCTCGCCATCGACTTCGATCCCGAAGGCCGCAAGGTCGATCACCGCGCAGGAGAAAGCCATGCCCTTGAACTTGACTAACCTGGCCCGTGGCCTGGCGCTGGCCCTCGCCGTCGCGGTGCTTGGCGGCTGCGCCACCAGCAAGGAAAAGCTGCTGACCCACGGTGACCGCACGATGATGGATATCTGGCAGCAGGAGGCCGGCGACGGCGGTGGCGCAGCCGGACGGAACGCCGGCCGCCAGCTGCTCGATGCGCGCCAGAGCCTGCGTCGGCCCCTGACCGACGCCGACGTGCAGGCCGCACCTGTCGAGCAGATGCGCTACACGCGCACCGCGCGCAATGAGGTCCACCGCCAGTTCCAGCGCCTGCCCAATCCCGATCTCGTGATGTACGTGTACCCGCACCTGGCCGGCACCGATCCTGTGCCGGTGCCCGGCTACACGACCGTCTTCCCGCTCTACCAGCGCATCCAGTACGCGATGCCGGGCGAGCGCGTGGAGGACTACTGATGCGGTGGAAACTCCCATGGCCGAAGCTGGCCGGCGCCGGCTCCAGTAGCCCGGCCAGCGATGAGCAGCCGGACAGCTGGCAGCGCCACGTCGAGGCCTTGCGCCAGGCCGGCATCCCCGAACCCGGTTCGGCAGTCCACGGCCGCAAGCCAGCGACCGTGGCCGACGAGCAGGCGCTGTACGACGTTGCGCCGTCCTTCGTGGAACTGCTGCCCTGGGTGGAGTTCATGCCCGAGTCGAAATCGATGCTCCTGGAGGACGGCCAATCGGTGGCGGCGTTCTACGAGCTGGTGCCGCTGGGCACCGAAGGCCGGGAACCCGGCTGGCTCGCGCATGCCCGCGACGCCCTGGAAAACGCGCTTCAGGACAGTTTCGATGAACTGGACGAGAACCCGTGGGTGCTCCAGCTCTATGCCCAGGACGAACCGAGCTTCGACCAGTACATGCAGACCTTGCGCGATTACGTGCAGCCACGTGCGCGCGGCTCGGCGTTCACCGAGTTCTACCTGCGCTTCTTCGGCCACCACCTGCGCGCTGTGGCCAAGCCCGGCGGCCTGTTCGAGGACACGGTGGTCACGCGGCTGCGCTGGCGCGGCCAGACGCGGCGCGTGCGCATGGTGGTGTACCGCCGCGCGAGCGGACAGGGACAGGCAAACCGCCGCGGCCAGACACCCGAGCAGATGCTGGGCATCGTCTGCGACCGCCTGTGCGGCGGCCTGGCGAACGCCGGCATCCAGGCCCGGCGCATGGTCGCGGCCGACGTCCACGACTGGCTGCTGCGGTGGTTCAACCCGCGCCCCACGCTGCTCGGGCCTGGGGTGGAGGACCGGGAGCGCTTCTACGCGTTGGCGCGCTATCCGGACAGTACCGAGGAAAGCGAGGCCGGCGAGATCGAGCTGGCGAGCGGGCGGGATTTCAGCCAGCGGCTGTTCTTTGGGCAGCCGCGCTCGGACGTGGCGCAAGGGGCCTGGTACTTCGACGGCATGCCGCACCGCGTGCTGATCACCGACCGGCTGCGCATGCCGCCCGGCACCGGGCACCTGACCGGCGAGACCCGCAAGGGGGACGCGATCAACACGCTGTTCGACCAGATGCCCGAGGACACCTTGATGTGTCTCACCATGGTGGCCACGCCGCAGGACGTCCTCGAATCGGACCTCAACCATCTGGCGAAGAAAGCTGTGGGCGAGACGCTGGCGTCGGAGCAGACGCTCAAGGACGTGCATGAAGCCCGCTCCCTGATCGGCAGCGCGCACAAGCTCTACCGGGGCACTCTGGCGTTCTACCTACGCGGGCGCGACGAGGCGGAACTGGATCGGCGCGGCCTGGACCTCGCGAACGTGATGCTCAACGCCGGCCTGCAGCCGGTGCGCGAGGACGACGAGGTGGCGCCGCTCAACAGCTACCTGCGCTGGCTGCCGTGCTGCTACAACCCCGGCAAGGACCGGCGCCGGTGGTACACGCAACTGATGTTCGCCCAGCACGCGGCGAACCTGTCGCCAGTATGGGGCCGCGCCCAGGGCACGGGGCATCCCGGCATCACGATGTTCAATCGCGGCGGCGGCCCGATTACGTTCGACCCCTTGAACAGGTTGGATCGGCAGATGAATGCCCATCTGTTTCTATTTGGCCCCACCGGCTCGGGGAAGTCCGCCACACTCAACAACCTGCTGAACCAGGTGACGGCCATCTACCGGCCGCGGCTTTTCATCGTGGAAGCCGGCAACAGCTTCGGCCTGTTCAGCGACTTCGCGCGGCGCCTGGGCCTGACCGTGAACCGGGTCAAGCTGGCCCCCGGATCGGGCATCAGCCTGGCGCCGTTCGCCGACGCACGCCGGCTGATCGAAACGCCCAGCGACGTGCAGACGCTCGATGCCGATGCCCTGGACGAAGACCTGCCACCGGATGCCTCGGCCATGGAGGCGGATGAGCAGCGCGACGTGCTCGGCGAACTGGAGATCACGGCACGGCTGATGATCACGGGCGGCGAAGACAAGGAAGAAGCGCGGATGACGCGGGCCGACCGCTCGCTGATCCGCCAGTGCATCCTCGACGCCGCCGAACATTGCGTGGCGGAGAAGCGCACCGTGCTCACGCGCGATGTGCGCAATGCACTGCGCACCCGTGGCCAGGACCCGACGTTGCCCGAGATGCGCCGTGCGCGGCTGCTGGAGATGGCGGACGCGATGGACATGTTCTGCCAAGGCACGGACGGCGAGATGTTCGACCGCGACGGCACGCCGTGGCCCGAGGCCGACATCACGCTGGTCGATCTGGCGACCTATGCCCGCGAGGGCTACAACGCGCAGCTCTCCATCGCCTACATCAGCCTGATCAGCACGGTGAACAACATCGCCGAGCGCGACCAGTACCTGGGACGGCCGATCGTCAACGTGACCGACGAAGGTCACATCATCACCAAGAACCCGCTGCTCGCGCCCTATGTCGTGAAAATTACAAAAATGTGGCGCAAGTTGGGCGCCTGGTTCTGGCTGGCGACGCAGAACATCGACGACCTGCCACGTGCAGCGGAGCCGATGCTCAACATGATCGAGTGGTGGGTGTGCCTGTCGATGCCGCCGGACGAGGTGGAGAAGATCGCGCGCTTCCGCGAACTCTCGCCGGCGCAGAAGGCGCTGATGCTCTCCGCACGCAAGGAAGCGGGCAAGTTCACCGAGGGCGTCATCCTCTCCAAGAGCATGGAAGTGCTGTTCCGCGCCGTGCCGCCAAGTCTCTACCTCGCGCTCGCGCAAACCGAGCCCGAGGAGAAGGCAGAACGCTACCAACTCATGCGGCAGCACGGCGTCAGCGAGCTGGATGCCGCCTTCAAGGTGGCTGAGAAGATCGACCGGGCACGTGGCATCGAGTCGCCGACCCTGGACCTGCCCTGAATCTGCCGTACACCGGAGAACGCCATGGAACAGAAACGTCCTTCCATTCCGATGCAGGTGCAGGCGTTCCGCCGTCGGCACTGGCGGCCCAGCTGGCCTTGGACAGTGGCCGCAGCGCTGGTTGCACTGCTGCTGATCTGGCTCGTGTCCCGTTGGCCCGGGCAGTCCACGCCTCAGACTTCAGCGCCAGTCAGCGAGACGCAGGTGGCTGGGCCTCCGTGGCAGATGGGCAATCCGGAAGGACGCTTCACGCTGACGCTCTACGCGGACCTCGAATGCCCGTTCTGCCGGTCCTATTTCCCAGTGCTCAAGCGTTGGGTGGCCGGCAATGCGGACGTGGCCTTGCAATGGCATCACCTCCCGTTGGCAGCGCATGAGCCGGCCGCGTCCGCGGAAGCGCGCTTGGCGGAATGCGCGGGCCAAGCCAGCGGTCATGCCGCCTTCTGGCAGGCCGTCGAGTGGGTATATGCCCACACGCGCAGCGACGGTCAGGGCTTGCCCGAGGACCTGCGCTACCCCGACCTTACGCCACCCATCGAGCAGTGCATCGCGAGCGAGCGGCCCGACGCGGCGATTCGCGCCCAAACTGCGGAAGCCACGAACAGCGGCGTGACCGCCACGCCGTCGCTGCGGCTACACGATCGCGAAACCGGCAAGGCTATCCTGCTGCAGGGTCCGATCGAGGGCGATGCCTTGCTGTCGGCCATGGACATGCTCGCGGCCCGCGATCCCGCCGCCACACCTACATCGGAAATGCCTGCCGACGTCGTCGGCGACATGCCCAGGTAGCCCCGGTCTTCAAGGCTACGGCGCAGTCCGCTGCGCTGACCGCAACCCGTTCGCCTCGCATCCTGGCCGCGAACGATCACCGCTCCCGCGGTGATGGATGCACCTTGTTCGTTCCCCAGGAGGGCTTGCCCTCCCCGGGCGCGCGCCCTCCGATCTCACCATTTGGAGGTTCGCCATGTCTTTCGTCGTCAATGACTCCTGCCTGGAGTCGCTTTCCGCCATCGCTGCCCAGCACGAGGACTGGATCATCCAGCAAGCCATTGCACTGCTGGAGAAGCGGGTTTTCAAAGCGGGTCCGAAACTCCTCGACCCCACGGCCGTGCGCGACTACCTGCACGTGAAGCTGGTGGCCGAGCCCAACGAAATATTCGTCGCTGTATTCCTTGACAGCATGCATCAGGTGCTGGCCTACGAGCCGTTGTTCAGGGGCACGATCAACTCGACTTCGGTCTATCCGCGTGTCGTCGTACAGCGTGTGCTGGAATTGAATGCCGCTGCGGTGGTCTTCGCACATCAGCACCCCTCGGGCATGTCCGAGCCGTCGATCGCGGATCGCGTGCTGACCCAGCAACTGCAGGCCGCGCTGGCGCTCATCGATGTGCGGGTACTGGACCACATCATCGTCGGCCAGGGTGCCCCGTTCTCCTTTGCGGAGTCCGGCCTGCTGTAAGTGTTGCACTGCTTCGTTGATCAGCGCGGAGGCTTCGGCCTCCGCTTTTTCTTCGCGGCGACACAAGCAGGTATGCGGGGTGGCCGCGATGCGCATTGTTTGTTGGGACCGCATGGGGTTCGGCGTTTGACTATGGCCCTGATCAACTTCCGGGGCGCATGACATGCCAGCAGCTTTTACCCGGTTCGCACCAGGCTGGCGAACCCTTGGCCTGGCCGTGGCGCTGCCGGCGTCCCTGGCGGTGTTCAGCCCGGTCACCTTCGCCGCCGACGTGGTGGTCGTCACCGACGGCCACCACCCGGTCAAGACCATGGGCGGCGAACGGCTGATCGAGCTGGATGAAGCGCCGCGCATCGAGGCCGAGCTTTCGGCGAATCTGCCCACCGACCCCGACCAGGCGACAGCCCTGGTCAAGCGTCGGCTGACCCAGGGAGGCACTGACCTTCAGCGGCGCATCGCGACGGCCTACCAGGGCGTGACGGACGCATGGAGCCTGGGCATCACCGCCGTCCCGGCCGTCGTGGTGGACCAGCGCTATGTGGTCTATGGCGAGCCGGACGTGGCCCGCGCCATCGCGCGGATCGAACAGCACCGGAGGACCGAACCGTGATCCACCCATTCGACCTTCTGCGCCGCATGCGAGCTGCTGTCGCGTCCGTGCTGCTGCTTAGCGCCACGGGCAGCTACGCCCTGAACACGGCAACCATCGTGGGTTCAGTGGCTTCGCCCGATTGCCTGGAATACCGGGTGGTGGGTATCTGCTACTGGCTCTATTGCACCTGGACCGGCTGCACGGTGCGTACCTCCGTCAAGGTCAGGCACTACATCCCCGATGCAGTGGTGTCGTCGTACTCGAACACCGGCGAGAACCCCTGGGTTGAAGTGCGCGCCATGAGCACGCCCAATCCTTCGGCCCAGGCCGGCGGGGACGGCACCACGAACGAGGATCATGAAAACAACCTCGCCAAATTCAAGAACAGCGATGTTATCGGCCATCCCGGCGGCGAGGTGTTCAACCAGTTCGCCTCGTCCTCCGGCTACTTCTGCCAAGGCGCGGGCACGGCCTTCATGCCGTATCTGCTCAGCACCCTGGACACGCTGGCCTGGCGCTACAACGTGCCCGAGATGGCCTACCCGGAGGCGTTGATTCCGGGCATGCGTGAGGTCGGTGCGCGCACCACGATGAACCTCTGGGGCAATGTCTATCCACGCGGTGGCTTCCTGCACCAGACCGACGACCACAAATCCGGGGCGGTGGTGGCCCAGCGCGCGGGCGATGTCGTCACGCGCCGCGGGCAGTTGCACGTGTACCAGCCACTGCTCGCCAACGCCCGTGACGGCTACTGGCCGGCCGGGGCGCTGGTCGAAGGCGATACCTCCACCGGGAAGTGGCAGGAGCTGACCCCTCGTCTGTCGAACACCTGCGTGGTCTTCCCCCACAGCGGCACGCTGACCCAGGCCCAGCAAGGCGACTACGCCTGGGCGCTGTGGCGGCCGTATGCCTGCTGCGAACGCCGCGGGCAGGTGTTCCTGGGCAGCGTCGATTTCCTCTGAGGTGCCACGATGAAGCGTCCTGAACCGATGAACCTTTCCGCCAAGGCGTGCTACTTGCTGCGCCCGACGGCGCTGGCCGGCACGCTCGCTCTGGTCTGCGGCCTGGCGTGGGCGCAGGTCGGATACCAGAACAGCGGCCCCGTCATTGGCGATGACGTCATGTACTCGATCGGAGGCGGCAGCGCGGTGTCCATGGGCCGCGCGGCTGGCATGCGCTCCATCGGGGTCGGCTTGGGGTGGAACAGCAACCTGATCTGCGGCGACATGAGCATCCAGACCACGCTGCGCAACCAGCTCAACGGCATCACGAACGGCTTCCAGCAGATCATGAGCAACGTGATCCAGAGCGCCACCAGCGCGGTGGCGTCCCTGCCGGCGCTGATCATTCAGCGCGCCGATCCCGGCCTGTACAACCTGCTGACCAACGGCGTGCTGCAGGCGCGGCTGGACTTCGACCGCTCCAAGCTGACGTGCCGCGCGATGGCCGAGAAGATGGCCGAGACGGCGGGCGGCCAGCTTGGCTGGAGCCAGATGGCCGAAGGCATGGCCCTGCGTGACGCGGTTGGCAGCAACGATGCCGTTTCGGCCGTCGAGCAGGCTGAGACGCGCCGCGGCAACGACGGCGTTCCCTGGGTGGGCGGCAGCAATGCCGGTGGCGCAGGCCAGTCCGCCATTCGGGTGGTCGGCGACGTCACCCGCGCGGGCTACAACCTGGTCAACGGGCGCGGCGTGACGGACACATCCTCCATCGCGCCCGCCAGTTGCGCGAGCCTGTCCTGCCAGACCTGGACGTCGCCGCAGCAGGCGACCGAATGGGCCACCCGGGTCCTCGGGGAACAGGTGCAGCGCACGTGCGATTCCTGCACCAAGACCGAGACGGTGCCCGGCGTCGGGCTGACGCCGCTGATCCAGGAGGAGTACGAAGCCAAACTGGAAGTCTTGCAGGAACTGGTTTCCGGCGTGCGCAACACCACCTTCGAGAACTTGCGCGAGGCCGGCAGCACGTCGCTGCCGATCACGCGCGGCGTCATCGAGGCGCTGCGCGACGAGCCGGACCAGGACCTGCTGGCGCGGCGCCTTGCGTCCGAGGTGGCGCTGTCGTCGGTGCTGGAGAAGGCCTTGTTGCTCCAGCGCACGCTGCTCACGGGAAAGAAGGAGCCCAACGTGGCGGCCAACGAGTTGGCGGTCGAGGCTGTGAACCACGAGAGCGACACGCTCGACCGGGAGATCCGCAACCTGAAAACGGAGCTGGAGCTGCGCCGCGAGCTGGCGAACAACTCGCCGATGGCGATCATCCAGCGCCATGGTACGCGCGCGGCCGGCTCGCGCGGCATCTACGAGGGCGATCCGGTGCCCGACCGCCTCGACCAGTTGCAGAAGGGCAATCCGGGAGTCCGGCCATGAGCGCAATGCGCATGACCTGGCGCCCCTTGCGCTGGCTGTTCAGCCGGCGCGCGGCGAAAGCACTGCTGTGGGCGGTGGTGATCGTCGCCGCTGCGGTGGGGGCCAACGTCGCCGGCATCTACCTGGTCGGGAGCGTGGCCGGCTGGGAGCGGTGGCTCGCGGCCGCATCGGGCTACTTCTTCGTGTGGCGGTTGTGCCTGTACGGGGCGACGGCCTATGGCTGGGTCTGGATGCGGCGCCGGCTGCTGGTACGTGAGGACGACGCCCAGGCGCGGCGCCGCCTGGTGCGCACCGAGGTCGCGGGCGTCGTCGCCATCGTGGCGCTGGAAGCCAGCCTGCTGATGCAGGCCGGTTGAGGGGAGATGGCGCGATGACGCTTTTCACGACCGACTACCTGGAGTACTACCTGACGCTGGTGTCCTGGATCGTCAACAACGGCATCTGGGCGGTGCTGGTATCCAGCGGGGTATTCGCGCTGCCTTTCGTCGCCATCATCGTGCAGGAGTGGTTGAAGGCCCGTGCGGAAGGTGCCGACGAGGGCAATAAAGGCGTGCTGAGCGCCGCCCGCATCGAGAACCGGGTCTTCGTCGCCATCGTGGTGGTGATGTTCGCCGGCATTCCGTTCATCGACGTGGACCTGAACACCATCCAGTACGACAGCTCGCGCTCGGCCCAGTGCCAGGTCAGCGTGCCGCAGCCCACGGATACCGGCTGGTCGCAGTCCTTCAGCACCATCAACAACCAGTCGGCGAAGGTGCCCGTCTGGTGGGCGTTCATGCATGCACTCTCGCGCGCCGTCACGAGCGCCTCGGTGGCGGCGATCCCGTGTGGCACGGACCTGCGGCAGATGCGCATGGAGATCGACGCCACGCGCATCGATGACCCGGTGCTGGCTCAGGAAGTAGCGGATTTCTCGCGGGATTGCTATGGGCCTGCACGGGCCAAATTGTTCATGCAGCGCCCTCAGCTCGATGAGCAGCAGATGCACGACGTGACCTGGATCGGATCGCGGTTCTTCACCGACACGAACGGCTACTACGACACGTACCGTTCCAGCACGCCGCGCGATGACTGGCCCTATGACAGCAACCGCGACGCCGGGCTGGCTCAGGTATCCAGTGGCGGTGGCTACCCGACCTGCAGGCAATGGTGGGCCGATGGCGGTAATGGCCTGCGGGCACGCTTGCTGGGACAGGTGGACCCGAGCCTGCTCAATCGCCTGGCGGGCTGGGCCGGGTTCCTGAGCCGAGCCGAGGTGGACGACTCGGTAATCCGCACGATCGCGTCACCGCGGCAGCAGAAATTGAACCAGGGCAGCGTCTATACCGACTACGGCGGCCAGATCGACAAGACCCTGCCGAACATTGTGACGCGGGCCACGGGCGATGTTGGGATGGCAGTCGGCGCGATTGCCGCGTTTCCAGCCATGGACGTCGCGAGGCAGGCCCTGCCCATGGTGCTTGCATTGCTCAAGATGGCACTGGTTATCTGCATCCCGCTCGTGCTGGTCGTGGGCACCTATGACCTGAAGACGGTGGTCACGGTCAGCGTCGTGCAGTTCGCGCTGTTCTTCACGGACTTCTGGTTTCAGCTTGCACGCTGGATTGACAGCACCATCCTCGACGCGCTCTATGGCTGGGGGTTCGGCTGGAACCGGCCGCACACCAATTTCGACCCGTTGGTAGGACTGAACAACGCCTTCGGTGACATGCTCCTAATGTTCGTCACGGGCACGATGTTTCTGGTCCTGCCGACGTTTTGGGTCGCTGCCTTGGGGTGGGTCGGAGTTAAGGCTGGGGTGATTGCTCAGAACCTTGCTGTCGGCTCCAAGGAAGCGCGTGATAGCGCCGGGTCAGGTGTAAACAAGGTAGCCGGCAAGGTTCTGTGACGGACAGTCCAAACCTCAGTCATCGAACGGATCGTTCGGGTCGTGAGGGTCGAGCCGCTGGCCATTGGAAGAATACAGGCCAAAGCCCGCCTCGCCATTGCGCAGTTCATCCTGTTGCGCCCAGCGGTCATCATCCCTAGCCGAATTGCCAGCCAACCATGCCGCCGCAACGCCCAGCAGTAGCAACACCGCCAGCCAGAAGGTGGTGTACAGCAGCACCCCGAGCGCAACCAGCTTGACCACCCACACGAACGCGGTGGCACCGGCCGCCGGCATCCCCTTGGACACCAACCAACTCGATGCCCGGCGTTCGCCGCGCACGTAGGCACGCCATCCGCGACCCAAGGTGCGGCCGAGGCGTTCTGCGGTGCTGATGCGTGTCGTGGTGTTCATGGTCGTCTCCTGCTACTGAGGGATGCCTATTCCAGTTTGCTCCAATCCTGCTTGCTTGCCTGTATCAGCGCGTGCCAGTCGTCTGGTGGGTTCCCGCGTCCGAGCATCTTCTCGAACACGACATACGGGTCCGATTTGCTACCCGAAGACCGCAGGGTCTGTTCATCGTTGACCCAGGCGTACACAATGACCTTCGCCTTCGAGTCGTACCGGAAGAACAGCCGGAACCGCCGTCCGATCTTGGCCCTTCGCCAGTGGCGGTGGGCAGGTCCCAAGGTGTTGCCCTGGCGGTACTCGTCGCGTGCCGGATCGCCTGGCACCACATCCAACATCAACTGGCTCAGGGCCCGGAAGAGCTTGACGTTGGCATTGGACTCGAAGCCCGCCGGGTCATTCTCCTGCGCGCGCCTCGCGGCCGCATGCAGTTTCTGCAACTGCTCGATCACGCAGTCGTGGAAGAGCAGCGTCCAGCCATGCCGTTGCATCAGAGTTCCACTTTCCCGTCGATCTCCTCGTCCAGGTTCACACCGTGGCCAGCATGCTCCAGCATGGCGCGCGCCAGATCCTCGGGCAGGCCCCGGACGTTCCGGCCAGCTTCGATGTCGCGGGCCAGCAGGCTCAGAAACGCGCCAATGGCGGGGTCCTCGTGCTCGGCATCAACACGGGTGACGACGACTTCGCTGCCCCGCAGATCGAACGCGAGCTTGCCGCCGGCATCGACGCCGAGCGCCTGCCGGATGGGCTTGGGCAGCGTGATCTGGCCTTTAGAGGTCAGCGTGGCGACTTCGTGGATGGCAGGCATGGCGACTCTCCTGATTGCGATACCTGCATGGTAAGGAAATTTCCTTACTTTGTCAATCTGAGGCCTCACAGCGTTCTCCCGAGTCCAAGAATCGGCCCATCGTAGGGCGTGAACAGCCAGCCTTCCTGTATCAATACGGCCCTTCCGCAACCCGCATTGGCGGTGGACGGTCAGCACCCGTCGCCCTATACCCAAAGGCTGTAAAGGGTCGAAATGGCGAGGGAATGGGTTGCAAGGGGAATGGCCCTACCTCGAAAAGGCAAAAAGGCACCCCGCTCGGCCCGCGACAGGACATCCGCATGCTCTCTCTGTTCCAGCGAAAACGGCCCGCGGTCGCTACCGCTCCGACGCCACCTCCCGCATCCGACCTCCCGAAAGGGTTGATGCGGCCCGAGTCGGCCGCATCGCTGCTGGCCACCCCGCGCCGGCAGAAACTGCTGGAGCACATCTGGCAGCGCACGTCGCTCTCACGTAAGCAGTTCGCCACCTTGTACCGGGCGCCACTGGAACGCTACGCCGAGCTGGTCCAGGCTTTCCCGGCTTCCGAGGCGCATCATCACGCTTACCCCGGCGGCATGCTCGACCACGGCCTGGAAATCGTCGCCTACAGCCTGAAGCTGCGGCAGTCGCATCTGCTGCCCATCGGGGCCAGCCCCGAAGACCAGGCGGCGCAGTCTGAAGCCTGGACTGCCGCAGTCGCCTATGCCGCGCTGCTGCATGACATCGGCAAGATCGCCGTCGATCTGCACGTCGAACTGGCCGACGGCTCGCTGTGGCACCCCTGGCATGGCCCGCTGCACCAGCCATACCGCTTCCGCTACCGCGACGATCGAGAATATCGGCTCCACAGCGCTGCGACAGGTTTGCTCTACCGCCAACTCCTCGACAGTGATGCCCTGGACTGGCTCAGTGGCTATCCCGACCTGTGGGGACCGCTGCTCTACGTCCTGGCCGGCCAGTACGAGCACGCCGGCGTGCTGGGCGAACTTGTCGTACAGGCCGACCGCGCTTCCGTGGCCCAAGAGTTGGGAGGCGATCCCGCGCGCGCTATGGCCGCCCCCAAGCACGCGCTGCAACGCAAGCTGCTGGACGGGTTGCGCTACCTGCTCAAGGAAGAGTTGAAGCTGAACCAGCCCGAAGCCTCCGATGGCTGGCTCACCGAGGACGCCTTGTGGCTGGTGAGCAAGACGGTTTCGGACAAGCTACGTGCGCACCTGCTGTCAGAGGGCATCGATGGCATCCCTACGAACAACACTGCGGTGTTCAACGTGCTTCAGGACCACGGCATATTGCAGCCGACGTCGGACGGGAAGGCGGTCTGGCGCGCGACCGTGACCAGTGCGACCGGCTGGTCCCACTCATTTACCCTGCTGCGTCTAGCTCCCGCGCTGATCTGGGAAGCTGGCGAACGGCCAGCATCGTTTACCGGCACGGTGGCAGTCGACGCTGCGGCAATCGAGAAGGATGCTGGCTTGGAGGCTGCCCCGCCTATGACTGCCGCGAAGCCTGTCTTCGAAGAACAGACGACGCCACCTTGGGAAGGCAGCAGCCCCGCTGACTTGGCTTCACCGCCCGCAGTTCAGCCCCTGCCTGACGTCATGGAAGACATGCTGGCGATGGTGGGCTCCGGACACCTCCTTGCGACGCGACAGGATGCAGAGCCCGTCCCGGCCTTCGCAACGAGTTCGCTGGTACTGCCTGTGCCAGCGTCTAAATCTTCGGCATCGACACAGCAGCCTTCGGGCGAGCACTTCATGGGCTGGCTTAGGCATGGCTTGCAGAGCCGAAAGCTGATTCTCAACGATGCCAAGGCACTGGTGCATACCGTGGACGACACGGTGTTCCTGGTAAGCCCTGGGGTGTTTCAGCGCTATGTCCAGGAGCATCCTCAAGTTCCAGCACTCGCCAAGCAGGATGCCGTTGTCGACTGGCAATGGGTCCAGAAGCGCTTCGAGAAGCTGCAGGTCCATCGCAAGCAGCCCAGCAGCTTGAACATCTGGACCTGCGAGGTCACCGGCCCGCGCAAGTCGCGCAAGCTGCATGGCTACTTACTCGATGACCCTGGCCAACTGTTCGATGAGCGGCCACCGAACAATCCCTACTTGAAACTGGCATAGGTGCTAGATACGGGCCCATAGAGGCACTGGTTGCCTGCCGTGCGCGTAGCATGGATCAACCTCTCTGCTTCATAGAAACGAACGTTGGACACGGTTACGCCGCCGAGGCTGGCGACGTCGCCAACCATTGGCACACGTTCCGTGGCAAAAGGCTTGGCGACCACCGTCGTCGGGGTGGCTGTTCGTACAGATCGTTGTTTCATCATCGTCTCGGCGTGGATCATGTACTGCAGCAAGCACGCCTGCAGCCTCTAGAGTCGAAGAAGTCGACTCGTCTCAAAGCCGGGGGGTGCTGGTGGACAACAGCAAATCGAGGCGGTGTTCGACCAGCACCGCCTCGATGCTGCGCGGCGGCTGACCGGTCATCTGCTCGATGACACCGTCGGAGAACGGCGCCAGCCCGCGTTTGGACACCTCTTCGATGATCAGCGCCTCTCGCAGCGTGGATTTCGGAAAGCCCGAGACCTGCAGATGCAGCGCCAGGGCTTCCTCACTGACGGGCACCAGGTCGATGCTGGCTCCGAAGATGATATTGATGCTGTTCACCAGCGCCTCGGCAGTGAGAGCCTGCGGGCCGGTGATCGCCAGCTCTCCGGGCGGAACAGGGTCCGCCCGCAGTACCGCCGCAGCGGTGCGCGCCACGTCCTCGCCCGCCACGTAAGGCAGTCTGCCTTGCGGCGCTGAGCTAAACCACTTCCCGCACCGAAGCGCCAGGATGATCCGCGGAAACAATCGCTCCATAGGCCAACTCACCCGCAAGACTGACAAGGCTAGGTTGCGAGCCTCGCATGCCTGTGCCACCGTCTCGCATTCCCGCGCTACAGTCATCAGCGAGGGGTCGAACACTTCGATCTGGGCCGCGTACACCACGGTGCGGACGCCGACGCGCGCTGCGGCATCGATCATGGCCTGCAGTTGGCGACGCCGCGACCACGAGCCGTCGGCAGCGCCCGGCAGGAGCAGCAGGCGGTGTGCACCGGTGAAGGCGGCATCCAGGGACGCTGCATCGTCGGGATCCGCGCCGCGAATACGCGCCCCACGGGCAGCCAGATCCACAAGGTGCACTGGTTGGCGGCTGGTGGCGATGACCTCCGCTTCATCGCGGCGCAGCAGCAGTTCGACGACGCGCCGGCCGAGCGGATCATGGGCACTGGCAACCAGCAGGCACGGAGAAAGCAACCGGGTCACCGGATGGCTCCCCCTGGCGGAGTGTGCCGGCTGCGCAGAAATGCGATTGCCGCGATGCGCGGCCTGCGCTCGTTCATGGTCGAGCTTCCTCCTGAACGGATCCAACGGTCCGGGCGCCATCGTGCAGCAGGCCGGCGACACCCTGGCGCGCATTCCCGGCGTCGGTGAGGTCAATGTTTTCGGCGGCGGCGACTACGCCATGCGGGCGTGGCTCAACCCCGAGGCCATCGCCTCGCGAGGCCTGACGGCCGGGGACGTGATCGCAGCGATGCGCGAGCAGAACGTACAGGTCTCGGCGGGCCAGGTCGGCGCCGAACCCATGCCGAACAGCGACTTCCTGAGCCTGATCAATGCGCAGGGCAGGCTGACCACGGTCGAGGAGTTCGGCAACATCGTGCTCAAGACCGGCGACAACGGCCAGATCGTGAAGCTGTCCGATGTCGCCCGCCTCGAACTCGGCGCGGGCGACTACACGCTGCGCGCCAAGCTGGACCAGAACAGCGCCGTCGTGGGCATGGGCGTCTTCCAGGCACCGGGGGCCAACGCGCTGGACATCCGTGACCAGGTGATCGCCACCATGGACGCGATGCAGAAGACCTTCCCGCCGGGAATCAAGTACGAAGCGGTGTATGACACCACGGTGTTCGTGCGCGAATCCATCAACTCTGTGGTCGCCACGCTGCTGGAGGCCGTGGCCCTGGTGGTGCTGGTGGTGATCCTGTTCCTGCAGACCTGGCGCGCCTCCATCATCCCGCTGATCGCAGTGCCGGTGTCCATCGTGGGTACGTTCGCGGTCCTGCACCTGCTCGGGTTCTCGATCAACACGCTCACCTTGTTCGGACTGGTGCTGGCTATCGGCATCGTGGTCGACGACGCCATCGTGGTGGTGGAGAACGTGGAGCGCCACATCGAGGCCGGCGCGCAGCCATTGGAAGCGGCGCACCTGGCCATGCGGGAGGTGTCGGGCCCGATCATCGCCATCACCTTGGTGCTGTGCGCGGTGTTCGTGCCCATGGCATTCCTCGACGGCGTCACCGGCGAGTTCTACAAGCAGTTCGCGGTCACCATCGCCATCTCGGTGGCGATCTCTGGCCTGAACTCCCTGACGCTGTCCCCGGCGCTGGCCGGCCGGCTGCTGCAGGCCCATGGCGCCCCCAAGGATGCACTGTCTCGCGGCATTGACCGGGCATTTGGATGGCTGTTCCGCCCGTTCAACCGCTTCTTCAACCGCAGCTCCAACAAGTACGAGCGCGGGGTCTCGCGCGTGCTCGGTCGGCGCGGGGCGGTGTTCGTGGTCTATGCGCTACTGCTGCTGGGCACGGGTCTGATGTTCAAGGCCGTGCCCGGCGGCTTCATTCCGACCCAGGACAAGATGTACCTGATCGCGGGCGTGAAGCTGCCCGAAGGCTCCTCCATCGGGCGCACCGATGCGCTGCTGAGCAAGGTCATCGACGTCGCACTGGAAACCGACGGCGTTGCCAGCGCGGTGGCATTCCCCGGCCTGAATGCCCTGCAGATGACCAATAGGGGTCGTCTCAGAAAACGGAAAATAAAGCACGCTAAGGCATAGCCGAACCTGCCAAGCTTGCTCCACCCTGTAGTGACGCGATCAGCGGGCAGGAAACGTTCCCCCTTCGCGCATGGCAGGCGCACACCAACTCAGACAGCACGGCCTCCATGCGCGCCAGGTCAGCCATTTTCTCGCGCACGTCCTTGAGCTTGTGCTCGGCCAGACTGCTGGCTTCCTCGCAATGGGTGCCATCCTCCAGCCGCAGCAGCTCGGCGATCTCATCCAGGCTGAAGCCCAGCCGCTGGGCTGATTTCACGAAGCGCACCCGCGTTACATCCGCCTCGCCATAGCGGCGGATGCTGCCATAGGGCTTGTCAGGCTCCAGCAACAAGCCCTTGCGCTGATAGAAACGGATGGTCTCCACATTGACCCCGGCCGCCTTGGCGAAAACGCCAATGGTCAGGTTCTCCAAATTGTTTTCCATATCGCTTGACTCCGTACATGAGTACGGAAGTAAGGTTACGCTATCCAATTTCAATTCGAAAGGACAAGCGCATGTCTGAACCAAAAACCGGGCGCGGCGCGCTCTTCACTGGAGGGCTTGCCGCCATCCTCGCCTCGGCTTGCTGCCTCGGGCCGTTGGTTCTGATCGCCTTGGGGTTCAGCGGCGCTTGGATCGGCAACTTGGCGGTGTTGGAACCCTATCGCCCCATCTTTATCGGCGTGGCGCTGGTGGCGTTGTTCTTCGCCTGGCGGCGCATCTACCGGCAGGCAGCGGCCTGCAAACCGGGTGAGGTCTGCGCGATTCCCCAAGTGCGAGCTACTTACAAGCTCATTTTCTGGATCGTGGCCGCGCTGGTTCTGGTCGCGCTCGGATTTCCCTACGTCATGCCATTTTTCTACTGATCGGAGTTCACCATGAAGAAACTGTTTGCCTCCCTCGCCCTCGCCGCCGTTGTTGCCCCCGTCTGGGCCGCCACCCAGACCGTCACGCTGTCCGTACCGGGCATGACCTGCTCCGCCTGCCCGATCACTGTCAAGAAGGCGATTTCCAAGGTCGAAGGCGTCAGCAAAGTTGACGTGACTTTCGAGACACGCCAAGCGGTCGTCACCTTCGACGATGCCAAGACCAGCGTGCAGAAGCTGACCAAGGCAACCGCAGACGCGGGCTATCCGTCCAGCGTCAAGCAGTGAGTCACTGAAAACGGCACCGCAGCACAACGGACGTCATTGTCTGGCGCCACAAACGATAAAGGATCTGTTGCATGACCCATCTAAAAATCACCGGCATGACTTGCGACTCGTGCGCGGCGCACGTCAAGGAAGCGCTGGAAAAAGTGCCAGGCGTGCAGTCGGCGCTGGTGTCCTATCCGAAGGGCACAGCGCAACTCGCCATCGTGCCGGGCACATCGCCGGACGCGCTGACTGCCGCCGTGGCCGGACTGGGCTACAAGGCAACGCTAGCCGATGCGCCACTGGCGGACAACCGCGTCGGACTGCTCGACAAGGTGCGGGGATGGATGGCCGCCGCCGAAAAGCACAGTGGCAACGAGCCCCCGGTGCAGGTAGCGGTCATTGGCAGCGGTGGAGCCGCGATGGCGGCGGCGCTGAAGGCCGTCGAGCAAGGCGCGCAGGTCACGCTGATCGAGCGCGGCACCATCGGCGGCACCTGCGTCAATGTCGGCTGTGTGCCGTCCAAGATCATGATCCGCGCCGCCCACATCGCCCATCTGCGCCGGGAAAGCCCGTTCGATGGCGGTATTGCGGCAACTGTGCCTACGATTGACCGCAGTAAGCTGCTGGCCCAGCAGCAGGCCCGCGTCGACGAACTGCGGCACGCCAAGTACGAAGGCATCCTGGGCGGTAATCCGGCCATCACCGTTGTGCACGGTGAGGCGCGCTTCAAGGACGACCAGAGCCTTACCGTCCGTTTGAACGAGGGTGGCGAGCGCGTCGTGATGTTCGACCGCTGCCTGGTCGCCACGGGTGCCAGCCCGGCGGTCCCGCCGATTCCGGGCTTGAAAGAGTCACCCTACTGGACTTCCACCGAGGCCCTGGCGAGCGACACCATTCCCGAACGCCTTGCCGTAATCGGCTCGTCGGTGGTGGCGCTGGAGCTGGCGCAAGCCTTTGCCCGGCTGGGCAGCAAGGTCACGGTCCTGGCGCGCAATACCTTGTTCTTCCGTGAAGACCCGGCCATCGGCGAGGCGGTGACAGCCGCTTTCCGTGCCGAGGGCATCGAGGTGCTGGAGCACACGCAAGCCAGCCAGGTCGCCCATATGGACGGTGAATTCGTGCTGACCACCACGCACGGTGAATTGCGCGCCGACAAACTGCTGGTTGCCACCGGTCGGACACCGAACACGCGCAGCCTCGCGCTGGACGCAGCGGGGGTCACTGTCAATGCGCAAGGTGCCATCGTCATCGACCAAGGCATGCGCACGAGCAACCCGAACATCTACGCGGCCGGCGACTGCACCGACCAGCCGCAGTTCGTCTATGTGGCGGCAGCGGCCGGCACCCGTGCCGCGATCAACATGACCGGCGGCGATGCGGCGCTCGACCTGACCGCAATGCCGGCCGTGGTGTTCACCGATCCGCAAGTGGCGACCGTGGGCTACAGCGAGGCGGAAGCCCACCACGACGGGATCGAGACCGACAGCCGCACCTTGACCTTGGACAACGTGCCGCGTGCGCTCGCCAACTTCGACACACGCGGCTTCATCAAGTTGGTTATCGAGGAAGGCAGCCATCGGCTGATCGGCGTACAGGCGGTCGCGCCGGAAGCGGGTGAACTGATCCAGACGGCGGCTCTGGCCATTCGCAACCGCATGACGGTGCAGGAACTGGCCGAACAGTTGTTCCCCTACCTGACGATGGTCGAGGGGTTGAAGCTCGCGGCGCAGACCTTCAACAAGGATGTGAAGCAGCTTTCCTGCTGCGCCGGGTGAGAAAAAGGAGGTGTTCAATGAACGCCTACACGGTGTCCCGGCTGGCTCTTGATGCCGGGGTGAGCGTGCATATCGTGCGCGACTACCTGCTGCGCGGATTGCTGCGCCCGGTGGCGTGCACACCAGGCGGCTACGGCTTGTTCGATGACGCCGCCTTGCAACGGCTGTGCTTCGTGCGGGCGGCCTTCGAGGCGGGCATCGGCCTCGACGCGCTGGCGCGGCTGTGCCGGGCGCTGGATGCGGCGGACGGCGACGAAGCGGCCGCGCAGCTTGCCCTGCTGCGTCAGTTCGTCGAGCGTCGGCGCGAAGCGTTGGCCGATCTGGAAGTGCAGTTGGCCACCCTGCCGACCGAGCCGGCACAGCACGCGGAGAGTCTGCCATGAACAACCCCGAGCGCTTGCCGTCCGAGACGCACAAACCGATCACCGGCTACCTGTGGGGCGGACTGGCTGTGCTGACTTGCCCCTGCCACCTGCCCATCCTCGCTGTCGTGCTGGCCGGCACAACCGCCGGTGCTTTCCTCGGCGAGCATTGGGTCATCGCGGCGCTCGGTTTGACCGGCCTGTTCCTTCTGTCCCTGTCGCGGGCGTTGCGGGCATTCAGGGAAAGAGAATGAGCGCTTTCCGGCCGGATGGATGGACGACGCCGGAACTGGCCCAAGCGGTCGAGCGCGGGCAGCTTGAACTGCACTACCAGCCCGTCGTCGATCTGCGCAGTGGTGGGATTGTCGGCGCGGAAGCCCTGTTGCGCTGGCGTCATCCGACGCTTGGACTATTGCCACCGGGCCAGTTCCTGCCCGTGGTCGAATCGTCCGGCCTGATGCCTGAAATCGGCGCTTGGGTGCTGGGCGAAGCCTGCCGCCAGATGCGTGACTGGCGAATGCTGGCATGGCGACCGTTCCGGCTGGCCGTCAATGTTTCGGCGAGCCAAGTGGGACCGGACTTCGACGGGTGGGTAAAGGGCGTGCTGGCTGATGCCGAGTTGCCCGCCGAGTATCTCGAAATCGAGCTGACCGAATCGGTCGCGTTTGGTGATCCGGCGATCTTCCCCGCCCTGGACGCCTTGCGGCAGATCGGTGTGCGCTTCGCCGCCGATGACTTCGGGACGGGGTATTCCTGTCTGCAACATCTGAAGTGCTGCCCAATCAGCACGCTCAAGATCGACCAATCGTTTGTCGCCGGGCTCGCCAACGACCGCCGCGACCAAACCATCGTGCACACCGTGATTCAGCTTGCGCACGGGCTGGGCATGGATGTGGTGGCTGAAGGCGTGGAAACATCGGCGAGTCTTGATCTATTGCGACAAGCGGACTGCGACACAGGACAAGGCTTCCTGTTCGCGAAGCCAATGCCGGCGGCGGCATTCGCCGTCTTCGTCAGTCAATGGAGGGGTGCCACCATGAATGCAAGTGACTCGACCACCACCAGTTGCTGCGTGTGCTGCAAGGAAATCCCGCTCGATGCCGCCTTCACCCCGGAAGGCGCGGAATACGTCGAGCACTTCTGCGGGTTGGAGTGTTATCAACGCTTCGAAGCGCGTGCCAAGACAGGGAACGAAACCGATGCCGATCCGAACGCCTGCGACTCGCTACCGTCAGATTGAGGCATACCCTAACTTGGCGTCAGACCATCCGGCGCTAAATCGTCAGAATAGAGTTGCCTTCCGAATTGATTGACATACGCCGTCAAGGGTCATAGATTTCTTCCTGACACATTTCCCTCAGGAGGATACCTTGCACGGTCAGCGCATCGGTTACGTCCGCGTCAGCAGCTTCGACCAGAACCCAGAACGGCAGCTCGAACAGATCCAGGTGGATAAAGTGTTCACCGACAAGGCGTCGGGCAAGGACACACGGCGGCCCGAACTGGAACGGCTGCTCGCCTTCGTGCGCGAAGGCGACACGGTCGTGGTGCACAGCATGGATCGTCTGGCGCGCAACCTCGACGACCTGCGCCGCCTGGTGCAGGGCCTCACCCAGCGCGGCGTACGCATCGAGTTCCTTAAGGAGCATTTGACCTTCACCGGCGAGGACTCGCCGATGGCGAACCTGATGCTGTCGGTAATGGGCGCGTTCGCCGAGTTCGAACGCGCCTTGATCCGCGAGCGGCAGCGCGAGGGCATCGCGCTCGCCAAGCAGCGCGGGGCCTACCGTGGCAGGAAGAAATCCCTGTCGTCTGAGCGTATTGCCGAACTGCGCCAACGTGTCGAGGCTGGCGAGCAAAAGACCAAGCTGGCTCGTGAATTCGGAATCAGTCGCGAAACCCTGTATCAATACTTGAGAACGGATCAGTAAATATGCCACGTCGTTCAATCCTGTCCGCCGCCGAGCGCGAAAGCCTGCTGGCGTTGCCGGACACCAAGGATGAGTTGATCCGTCACTACACGTTCAGCGAAACCGACCTCTCCATCGTCCGGCAGCGGCGCGGCCCGGCCAACCGGCTGGGCTTCGCCGTGCAGCTCTGTTACCTGCGCTTTCCTGGTGTCATCCTGGGCGTCGATGAGCCGCCGTTTCCGCCCTTGTTGAAACTGGTCGCCGACCAGCTCAAGGTCAGCGTCGAAAGCTGGGACGAATACGGGCAGCGGGAGCAGACCCGGCGCGAGCACCTGGTCGAACTGCAAACGGTGTTCGGCTTCCAGCCCTTTACCATGGGCCACTACCGGCAGGCCGTCCAGTTGCTGACCGAGATGGCCTTGCAGACCGACAAGGGCATCGTGCTGGCCAGCACCTTGATCGAGCACCTGCGGCAGCAGTCGGTCATTCTGCCTGCCCTCAACGCCGTCGAGCGGGCGAGCGCCGAAGCAATCACCCGCGCCAACCGGCGCATCTACGATGCCTTGGCCGAACCGCTGTCGGACGCGCATCGCCGCCGCCTCGACGATCTGCTCAAGCGTCGGGACAACGGCAAAACGACCTGGCTGGCCTGGCTGCGCCAATCGCCCGTCAAACCGAATTCGCGGCACATGCTGGAACACATCGAACGCCTCAAAGCGTGGCAGGCGCTCGACCTGCCTTCTGGCATCGAGCGGTCGGTGCACCAGAACCGCCTGCTCAAGATCGCCCGTGAGGGTGGCCAGATGACGCCCGCCGACCTGGCCAAGTTCGAGGCGCAGCGACGCTATGCCACCCTGGTGGCGCTTGCCATCGAGGGCATGGCCACCGTCACCGACGAAATCATCGACCTGCACGACCGCATCCTGGGCAAGCTGTTCAACGCCGCCAAGAACAAGCATCAGCAGCAATTCCAGGCGTCCGGCAAGGCGATCAACGCCAAGGTGCGGCTGTTCGGCCGCATCGGCCAGGCGCTGATCGAGGCCAAGCAGGCGGGCCGCGATCCGTTCGCCGCCATCGAGGCCGTCATGTCCTGGGATGCCTTCGCCGAGAGCGTCACCGAAGCGCAGAAGCTTGCGCAGCCCGAGGACTTCGATTTCCTGCACCGCATCGGCGAAAGCTACGCCACGCTGCGCCGCTACGCGCCGGAATTCCTTGCCGTGCTCAAGCTGCGGGCCGCTCCCGCCGCGAAGGACGTGCTCGACGCCATCGAGGTGCTGCGCGGCATGAACAGCGACAACGCCCGCAAGGTGCCCGCCGACGCGCCGACCGAGTTCATCAAGCCGCGCTGGCAGAAGCTGGTCATGACCGACACCGGCATCGACCGGCGCTACTACGAACTGTGCGCGCTGTCGGAGATGAAGAACGCGTTGCGTTCCGGCGACATCTGGGTGCAGGGGTCGCGCCAGTTCAAGGACTTCGAGGACTACCTGGTGCCGCCCGCGAAATTCGCCAGCCTCAAGCAGGCCAGCGAATTGCCGCTGGCCGTGGCCACCGACTGCAACCGGTACCTGAACGACCGGCTGACGCTGCTGGAAACACAGCTTGCCACCGTCAACCGTATGGCGACGGCCAACGAGCTGCCGGACGCCATCATCACAGAGTCAGGCTTGAAGATCACGCCGCTCGACGCGGCGGTACCCGACACCGCCCAAGCGCTGATCGACCAGACGGCAATGATCCTGCCGCACGTCAAGATCACCGAACTGCTGCTGGAGGTGGACGAATGGACGGGCTTCACTCGGCATTTCGCGCATCTGAAATCGGGCGACCCGGCCAAAGACAAGAACCTGTTGCTGACCACGATCCTCGCCGACGCGATCAACCTGGGCCTGACCAAGATGGCGGAGTCTTGCCCCGGCACGACCTACGCCAAGCTGGCTTGGCTGCAAGCCTGGCACATCCGCGACGAAACCTACGGGGCGGCGCTGGCCGATCTGGTCAACGCACAGTTCCGCCATCCCTTCGCCGAGCACTGGGGCGACGGCACCACCTCATCGTCGGACGGCCAGAACTTCCGCACCGGCAGCAAGGCCGAGAGCACCGGCCACATCAACCCGAAATACGGGAGCAGCGCAGGGCGGACGTTCTACACCCACATTTCTGACCAGTACGCGCCATTTCACACCAAGGTCGTGAACGTCGGCGTGCGCGATTCGACCTACGTGCTCGACGGCCTGCTGTACCACGAGTCCGACTTGCGGATCGAGGAGCATTACACCGACACGGCGGGCTTCACCGATCACGTCTTCGCCCTGATGCACCTCCTGGGCTTCCGCTTCGCGCCGCGCATCCGCGACCTGGGCGACACCAAGCTCTACATCCCGAAGGGCGACGCCGCCTATGACGCGCTGAAACCCATGATCGGCGGCACGCTCAACATCAAGCACGTCCGCGCCCATTGGGACGAAATCCTGCGGCTGGCCACCTCGATCAAGCAGGGCACGGTGACGGCCTCCCTGATGCTCCGAAAGCTCGGCAGCTACCCACGCCAGAACGGCCTGGCCGTGGCGCTCCGCGAGCTGGGCCGCATCGAGCGCACGCTGTTCATCCTGGACTGGCTGCAAAGCGTGGAACTGCGCCGCCGCGTGCATGCCGGCCTGAACAAGGGCGAGGCGCGCAATGCGCTGGCCAGGGCAGTGTTTTTCAACCGCCTGGGTGAAATCCGCGACCGCAGTTTCGAGCAGCAGCGCTACCGGGCTAGCGGCCTCAATCTGGTAACGGCTGCCGTCGTGTTGTGGAACACGGTCTATCTGGAACGGGCTGCGCACGCGCTGCGTGGCAACGGCCATGCCGTTGATGACGCGCTGTTGCAGTACCTGTCGCCGCTCGGTTGGGAGCACATCAACCTCACCGGCGATTACCTCTGGCGCAGCAGCGCCAAGATCGGCGCGGGCAAGTTCAGGCCGCTACGACCGCTGCAACCGGCTTAGCGTGCTTTATTTTCCGTTTTCTGAGGCGACCCCCAATACACCGAACACCGGCATGGCGTTCCTCACCCTGAAGCCGTTCAACGAACGCACGGGGCGCACGGCCGCGCAGATCAACGCCGAGATCAACCAGAAGATCGCCGCACTGCAGGAAGGGATCACCTTCGCCATCATGCCGCCGCCGATCCTGGGGCTCGGCAACGGCGCTGGCTATTCGCTGTTCATCGAAGACCGAGCCGGCCTGGGCTACGGCGCGCTGCAGGGCGCGGTGGGCGCCTTCCAGGGGGCGTCTTCGCAGGTGCCGGGCATGCACTTCCCGATCACCACCTACCAGGCCAACGTGCCTCAGTTCGACGCGCAGGTGGACCGCATCAAGGCCAAGGCGCAGGGCATCCCGCTCACCAACGTCTTCGACACGCTGCAGACCTACCTGGGCTCGGCCTACGTCAACGACTTCAACCAGTTCGGCCGCACCTGGCAGGTGATCGCCCAGGCCGACGCGCCGTTCCGCGACAGCATCGAGGACATCGCCCGCCTGCGCACGCGCAACGACCGTGGCGAGATGGTGCCGATCGGCTCGGTGGTGACGGTCAACCGCACCTACGGCCCCGACCCGGTGCTGCGCTTCAACGGCTTCCCCGCAGCCGACCTCAGCGGCGAGGCCGATCCGCGCGTGCTGTCCTCCAGCGAGGCGATGGCCAAGGTCACCGAGCTGGCGAGGCAGGTGCTGCCACCCGGCATGGAGATCGAGTGGACGGACCTGAGCTACCAGCAGGCCACACAGGGCAACGCCGCCATGATCGTGTTCCCGCTCGCCGTGCTGCTGGCTTTCCTTGTGCTGGCCGCGCTGTACGAGAGCTGGACGTTGCCGCTGGCCGTGATCCTGATCGTGCCGATGTGCCTGCTGTCGGCGCTGTTCGGCGTGTGGTTGACCGGCGGCGACAATAACGTGTTCGTGCAGGTGGGCCTGGTGGTGCTGATGGGCCTGGCCTGCAAGAACGCGATCCTGATCATCGAGTTCGCCCGCGAGCTGGAAATGCAGGGCAAGGACATCCTGGAGGCCGCGCTGGAAGCGTGCCGCCTGCGCCTGCGCCCGATCATCATGACCTCGATCGCGTTCATCGCCGGTGTGCTGCCCCTGGTGCTCTCCGCGGGCGCCGGGGCGGAGGTGCGCGCCGCCACGGGCATCACGGTGTTCGCCGGCATGCTCGGCGTGACCCTGTTCGGCCTGTTCCTGACGCCGGTGTTCTACGTGGCACTGCGCAAGCTCTCCGGCCGCAAGCTGGTCCAGCACGGCGAATCGAACGTGACCACGCATACGCAGCCCGCCCATGCATGAAGCCGTCGTCCTATTCGATCGGAGACCGATCCATGAACCAACATTCCGAAGCAGCCCCGGCGTGCACTGCCGCGGCAAAGTGGCTCACCAGCAATTCCGATACGCGCGAGCGCTCAAAACAGGTGGCACCATGAAGAGCCCGAGCGTCCTGAAGATCCTCGCAGCGAGCACCGCCGCCGCGCTGCTGTCGGCGTGCGCCGTGGGCCCCGACTACGTGCGGCCGCAGCCCCCGCAGGTGGACGCCTTCGTCCGCCAGGATGCCGCGGTCACCGTCAACGCAACGGCACAGACCGACCCCGAGTTCTGGCGCGCCTTTGGTGACCCGTTGCTCGAACGCCTGGTTGACACCGCGCTGGCGAACAACCAGGACCTTCGCGTTGCGCTGGCCAACTACGAGCAAGCCAACGCACTGCTGCGCGGCTCCCGGTATGACCGGCTGCCGACCATCACTGCCGACGCCGAGGCAAGCGATGTGCGCGACACCGCCAATCAGTTCCCTTTGGCCGATCGCGATGCCCGTGACCACAATCAATACCAGGCCACCATCGGCTTCACCTGGGAGCTGGACCTGTTTGGCCGGGTACGCCGCAGCGTGGAGGCGCAGCGCGCCGAGACCGCGGCGAGCGCCGAGGACCTGGCCGCCATGCAGGTCGTGGTAGTCAGCCAGTTGTCCCGCACCTACTTCCAGCTCCGCGGCTGGCAGGAGCAACTGCGCATCACCCAAGAGAACGCCGACAACCAGGCCCGCACTCTGCAATTGCTCGAAGTGCGTCTCAAGGCAGGCATGGCGACACCGTTCGACGTGGATCGCGGTCGCACGCAACTCGAAAGCACCCGTGCGCGCATCCCTTCCTTGGAGGCCGACATCGCCGTCGCCACCCACCGAATCGCGGTGCTGACCGGCAGACCGCCGCAATCACTGGTCACTGTGCTGGAGGCCCCCGGCGAACTGCCGGCATTGCCGCAGAACATCGCCGTTGACGCCCCGAGTGATCTGCTGCGACGTCGTCCCGATGTGGCAGCGGCCGAACGTCGGCTCGCCGCCGCTACCGCACGCATCGGCGTGGCGACCGCCGATCTTTTTCCTCGCTTTACGCTCGGCGGGTTGATCGGAACCCAGGCCTTCGACGCGGGTGCCCTATTCGAGCGCGACAGCGAGATGCGGCTGCTCACGCTGGGCGTGGATGGATCGTTTCTCAATGTCGGCCGCGTGCGCGCGCGCATCGCTGCGTCCAACGCGGCCGAGGCTGGCAACCTGGCAACTTACGAGCGCACCGTGCTGACTGCGCTGGAGGAGACCGAAAACGCGCTGGTGCAGGTTTCCCGCAGCGCACGCCAGACCGCGCACCTGGAGCAGGCGGCGGCAGCCGGGACGCGCGCCGCGAGCATGGCGAGGTTGCGCTTCGACCAAGGCTCGATCGACGTGTTGGAGTTGCTCGACGCCGAGAACGCGCGCTTGCAGAGCCACGACGCCTTCGCGCAGGGCCGCGTGCGCAGCACACTGGCCGTCGTCTCGCTGTACCAGGCGCTCGCAGGCGGTTGGCCTCGCCATCACCCTGCTGCCCATAACGTGGCGAGCAAGTAGGCCGACACCAGTCTTGCGCAGGCCCGCGGCCGCCCCGAGCATCAAGCGCGCGGCGCGGTCTTCTATGCGCGCTTGCGCTCAGGCCATCTGGCCGAATACCAAACGGACGACACAGCAAATGCGTCATTCTTCCACGACGGACGACCAGCACGACGCCAACTGGCCGGCGGTACTATC
Source organism: Achromobacter ruhlandii (assembly GCF_902859695.1). GTDB lineage: Bacteria > Pseudomonadota > Gammaproteobacteria > Burkholderiales > Burkholderiaceae_B > Achromobacter > Achromobacter ruhlandii. The sequence continues at coordinate 105,449 of NZ_CADIJL010000004.1, read as the reverse complement.
CATGGCAATCACCATGTTTGCGCTGGTCTGTAGCGAACTGCTGCCGATCAGCATTCTGACGCCCATGGCCAAGGACTTGGAACTGTCGGTCGGCGAGGCAGGCCAGGCCGTGACCGCAACGGCCGTGGTCGCCGCCGTTGCCAGCCCCGCGGTCATCTTTCTCGCCGGGCGGATTGACCGACGTTTGCTGATTCGTGGGCTGACCGTCGTCCTCTTGCTATCGAGTCTGCTGGCGTCGGTCGCGACCGATCAGTGGACGCTGCTTTTCGCGCGCGGGCTGCTGGGGGTGGCACTGGGCGGAACCTGGGCGATGGTGACCACGCTAGCACTGCGGCTGGTATCTCCGGCCCAGGTCGCCCGGGCCATGAGCATCATCTTCACGGGCGTAACAGCGGCGAGTGTCGCCGCGCCCGCCGCTGGTGCCTTTCTGGGCGAAACTTGGGGTTGGCGTGGCGTATTTCTTGTCACGGCAGGCTTGGGCGTGCTGGCGTTGCTCGCGCAATTGTCGACCCTTCCGCGCCTTCCCACGATGCATCGTCCGGCACTGAACGCTTTCGGCGATGCGCTCAGCCGGGCTCCGGTGCTGGGCGGGTTGGTCACGATTGTCCTGGTGCTTTCAGGACAGTTTGCCGGCTACACCTTCATCCGGCCGCTGCTGGAACAGGTGGTTAACCTGAATGTCAGCCAGATCTCGCTGGCGCTTTTGCTTTATGGGATTGGGGGCCTCATCGGAGGTGCGGTCGGCGGGCTGCTGGCGGCGCGCAACGCGTCACTATGTGCAGCGGGAGCGGCGCTTGTGATGGCACTGATGGCCGCCTTGCTGGCATTCGCTGGAACCACTTCCCTGATCTCGCTATTGCTCCTCGTTATCTGGGGGCTGGCCTTCAGCGCTTTCTACGTCTCGATCGCGACGTGGCACGCGAGAGTGGCCCCTGACCTTGCTGAGAGCGTCGGTGCCCTGCAGGCGACCGCATTCCAATTCTCCATTGCGCTCGGCGCCGGCGTCGGCGGCGTTGCCATCGATACTTTCGGCCTCTCCGGCGTCTTCACCTACGCTTGCGCAGCGTTGCTGGCAGGGGCGGCCGTGATCTTGACAACGGGCGTGCGATCCCAGAGGAGGAGCCCATCCCTTTGAAGCAGAAAGAGATGAGAAACCATCAGCACTGTGCGCCAGCATGCACGGACATGCCGCTGTGCGCTGCCGGACGCCAGCCGTGGCAACCGGCAGCGGCATCATTGAACCGACGGCCTCTTTGTAGCGCCGGGCGACTCGTGCCAGTTAACGATGTTGAAGATGGCCGCGATGTAGTCGGGACGGCGGTTCTGGTAGTCCAGATAGTACGCGTGCTCCCAGACATCCAGAGCAAGGATCGGCGTCTCACCTGAGAGGCCTGCGTATGCGCCCATCAGAGAACTGCCCTGGTTAGCGCTGCTCTTGACTAACAGGTTGCCGTCCTGGCCAACCTTCCTTGCGGCTTGCCATCCTCGGCACTCAGTACCGTCCAACACAGCGAGTGGTTGGCGTGACCGCCGCCATTGCTACGCACAGCCGTCTGACTGCGTGGCCAGACTTTCGATTGCGATGCGACTTGGGCACAACTAGAATCTCAACATAACTTGAGCAATGGAGTCAGCCATGAACCGGATCGACACGTCGCGTCGCTTGACGGTTGGAGAGGTGTCACAGCGCAGCGGCCTGCCCGTATCCACGATCCACTTCTACGAGTCCAAGGGCCTGATCCAGAGCGAACGCACGTCCGGTAATCAGCGGAGATACTCGCCCGCTATCTTGAGGTATCTGGCCATCGTCAAAGTCGCGCAGCGGGCCGGACTATCGCTGGACGAAGTGCTCGACGCTCTCGGGCAGTATCAGCCGGGCGTTCATCTGACTGCTGCGCATTGGCGCCGTGTGGCGTCTAGGTGGCGTGAAGACCTTGACGACCGCATTACGCAGTTGATGCGGCTGCGGGACGAACTCGGGGGATGTATCGGGTGCGGTTGTCTCTCTCTCAAAGAGTGCCCGTTGCGTAATCCGGGCGACATACTCGCGGGCCAGGGGCCCGGTGCGCGTATCCTTGAGCGAGAATAGGCGGGACTTGTGAGATTGACAGTCGACTGAGTGGATCGCGCCGGCAGGGTCGACGTAGGGCGATGTATCCGCTACGCCGACCGCCGCAGTTCACGTCGTCTAAGTCGGCCGTGAGATTGCTGAAAATTCATTCGGCATTTTTGTGCAGCGAACAGTCCGCACGACCATTACCAACGAAGTGCGACAGGCCTCGTTCGCTTTCCTTGGGTCTCGTCTGTTCCTCACAGCGCGCAATCATTCGGACGTATTCAAAGGCCCCATGAGCGCAGCAATGATAGGGCAAGGAAGCGCCTCTCCCGTGTCTTCGCACCTCTCCAGCATGTCTCTCAGAGCGCCTCGCATGCGCTGAAGGTCGCCAACCTTCTCATCGATCTGGTCAAGGCGCCGCCGTGTCACCGTCTGAATAGCCCGGCGATTCCGCCCATCCTCCAGATCCAAGAGCGACTTCACCTCGTCCAGCGAGAACCCAAGGCTCTGAGCGCGCTTGATGAAGCCGATCCGCTGGATCATCGAAGCGGGGTAGCGCCGGAAGCTGCCGGCGTTCTTCGGGATCGGCAACAGGCCGCGTCCCTGGTAGTAGCGGATTGTCTCCACGCCGACGCCAGCGACCTTCGCCAGCCTGCCAACCGTCATCCAATCACCCAAACCTTCGTTCATCGAGCGATCCACTGTCTATTCACGAGCAACACAGAATAACGCAGTACCGCGTAGTTGACCCTTGCCTCCATTTGATCCAAATCAATTTCCCGCAGCTCAGTTGGGAATAGGATCACAGGTGTCAATGGGTCAATAGGCCGCACATGCGCACACTTCTCAACCACCGCAGGATTCGCGCCATCGCGTGGATGGTGCTCGGGGTATGGCTGTTTGCGCTCGGGGCCGGGGTGGCCAATGCCTGCCTTCTGGAGTCTCCGCAGCAACATCGGCATGCTGTCGGGTATGAGCATGTCCCATCGTCCGGGCATGGAAATCATGAAGGCCTCCATGGTGAGCACGAAGAAGGTTCCCACGACCCGTCGAAGGCCCCGTGCCTGAAGCTCTGCGGCGACGTCAACCAGTCCGCCATTCAGAAAGCACCAACCTTCGCGTTCGACCTCGTCGGTTTGGCGCCTCCCGCCTATGGAGACCAGCTGCTGGCTCCGACGTTGGCTCTGCGAGCCATCCCATCGAGGGGTCACCAGCGACCACCTCCCAAGCGGCCGTCGTGGCTGCTGTTCGAGCGTCTCGCGCTGTAGCGCCTCCTTTGAGTTGCCGTGTCGGTCACACCCGGCGCACAACTCATAAGCCTTGACTCTGTACCCGACTACGGAGTTTTCATAGGGCTTTGTCCGCTTGCGGCGACATCGGTTTCGCCCCAATGGCAGGCACCCGCGGCTAAAGGAGAGAGAAATGAAATTCACGCATTCGATCGCGGCCATCGTTGGCGCCGCACTGGTCACCTTGTCTGCGTTCGCGCAGGACAACCATCAGGCCCATCACCCCGCAGGTGCGAGTCCGACCGCGGCCGAGACGCCAAGGGCGCCGACCACCGAGGGCATGGATGCGCAACTGAAGTCGATGCAGGCCATGCACGAACGGATGGTGGCTGCGAAGACGCCTGCGCAGCGCAAGGCGCTCATGGCCGAACACATGCAGGCCATGCGGGCTGGCATGGCGATGATGGGCGCAATGAAGGATGGAGCCGAGTCGGCGCCGACAGCTGAGCGGCAGCAAATGCTCGAAATGCGCATGGACATGTGCCAGTCCATGATGCAGATGATGATGGACCGGATGCCTGAGCCGGCGAAGTGAGGAGGACGACCATGACAACTTCTCACCGCACCGGTCCAAGGTTTTCGCGCTCGCGATGGTTCCTGGGCTTTCTGGTCTTCCTGGCCGTGAGCATCTACATGCTGCTGACGGAACACCGCGGGCACTACCTGGCCGCGCTGCCACTGGTCCTCCTGGCGACTTGCGTCATCGCTCATGTGCTGATGCATCGCCATGCCGTACCAGGCGACGGTAGCAAGGCGAATCCACCGTACCCGGGAGAGCGCAAATGAACCACGATGCGCCCGCTTATGGGCTTTGGTTGCTCGTCCTCGTGAACTCGGCGGTCTTCATCATGTTCGCCTTCAGCTTCTTCAAACCGCAGACCTCGCGCGACTGGAGAACCTTCGGGACATTCGCAGCGTTCATTGTTGCCTTGTTCGTCGAGATGTACGGCTTTCCGCTGACGCTGTACGTGCTGTCCGGCTGGCTTCAGACCAAGTATCCCAGTCTGGACTTGCTGTCGCACAACAGCGGCCATCTCTGGTCGACCCTGCTGGGCGAGAGCGGCGACCCTCACTTCAGCCCGCTTCATATCGCAAGCTACATCTTCATCGGGGGCGGCTTCTGGCTTCTGTCGAGCGCCTGGACGGTGCTCTACCACGCGCAACGGCACGCCCAACTTGCCGTGAGCGGCCCATACGCCAGGATTCGGCACCCGCAGTATGTGGCCTTCGTGGCGATCCTTTTCGGCTTTCTGCTGCAGTGGCCGACGCTGTTGACGCTGCTGATGTTCCCCTTCCTCGTCGTGATGTATTCGAGGCTGGCAGTCAACGAGGAGAAGGACATGCGCAAGCAGTTCGGCGCCGAGTTCGACGCCTATGCCGCGCGCACGCCGCGCTTCCTTCCCTCCCTCTCGGACACGCGCCAGCGAGGCTGACATGAAGAAGACCCGCTGGCGTCAGCGCATCAATCGACCGTACCTGGCTGCAGCCTACGGACAAGGCGATGGCTGCGGCTCCCGCTCGGATGCGGACATGAGCGCCGCGCCCCGCCGGGCGTCGACACACGCAATGCTGATCGCCTGCGACCAGACCTAACGGAGAACCCATGGCAAAGAACAAGAAGGGCGCCAAAGGCGCCAAGCACAAGGCCGATGTGGACGGCACCGGCACTGCCCACGGCTCAGCGCGCGACGAGACAGCGACACGCTCGATCGGCCGCGAGGACTACGAAGCACAGTTGCACATGCTGCAGATCGAACTGGTGAAACTGCAGCGGCATTTCATCAAATGCAACGACCGTATCCTGATCCTCTTGGAGGGAAGGGACGGCGCAGGCAAGGACGGCAGCATCAAGCGGCTGGTCGAACACCTGAGTCCTCGGGAAACACGGGTCGTCGCGCTAGGAAAGCCCTCCGACCGGGATCGCACGGGCTGGTACTTCCAGCGCTACGTCCCGCACCTGCCAGTTGGCGAAGAGCTCGTGGTGTTCAACCGCAGTTGGTACAACCGTGCGGGCGTGGAACCGGTGATGGGCTTCTGTACCGCCGAGGAGCACGAAGAATTCATGAACTCAGTGCCCAAGTTCGAGGAGATGCTGGTCAACTCCGGCATCAAGCTGCTGAAGTATTACCTCGACATCGGCAAGAAGGAGCAGAGCCGCCGGCTCGGGGAACGCCGCCGTGATCCCCTCAAACAGTGGAAGTCGAGCCCGGTGGATGCCGTCGCGCTGAAGCACTGGGACGGCTATACACGGGCGCGCGACGAGATGTTCATGCGCACCCATACGGCCGCGGCGCCCTGGTCTGTCGTGCACGCCGACAACAAACGGTTGGCGAGGCTCAACCTGATCAGAGACATCCTCTCCCGGCTGCACTACGCCGGCAAGAAGCACAAGGTCATCGCTCCCGACCGGGAGATCGTCTTCGAGTTCTCGCAGGACTGCCTGGACTCGGGCCGACTCGCTCGTTGAGACCACGAACACAGCGAACAGGAAGAACAGCCATGAAGTCGATCAACGTTGAAGTCGGAGGGCTCGTATCGAGCCTGAGCGCGGAGGGAGTACGCCGCAAGCTGCTGCAGCTTCCCGGCGTCCATCATGCAGATGTCAACTATGTTGCGGGAAGCGCAACGGTCCATCTCGATGAGGGACAACTCAGTGTCGAGGATCTGCGCCAGCGCATCGCCGAATGCGGCTATCACTGCCGTGGCGAGCAGACGCCCAAGCACGTGTGCGCGCCCGCCGCTGGCGTCTCTGCCGACCCCAGCCATGCGGTGCACGGCCATCACGGCGCACCCGCACGTCAGGCGCAAGAGATGGGGCATGAGGGGCACCACGCGCATGCCCCCGCCACGGCCGCACGCGCGAAGGCTGCGGCCACGACGCCCGCCGCCCATGCTGCGCACCAGGCCCACGCAGGCGACCCTGCGATGGCCGACATGATGCACGACATGGGCCACGGGTCGGGCTCGATGCGGGACATGGCTCGGGACATGCGCAATCGCTTCTTCGTGGCCCTGGTCTTCGCCATTCCCGTGTTCTTCTATTCCCCGATGGGGAAGATGTTCGGCGACTTCCAGACGCCGTTCGGGCTGGACGACAAGCTCTTTCTTTTCTTCCTCGCAAGTGCCGCGATCATCTATCCAGGTTGGCCTTTCTACGTGGCGGCGTGGCGCGCGCTGCGCAACGGCGTCGCCAACATGGCCACGTTGGTCGTGCTGTCGGTGGGCACCGGCTACCTGTTCAGCATCGGCGCGACCTTCTTCTACGAGGGTGAGGTGTTCTATGAAGCGGCATCGGTGCTGCTGGTCTTCATCCTGCTGGGGCACTGGCTGGAGATGCGCGCCCGCGCGGGCGCATCCGACGCGATTCGCGCGTTGATGGATCTCGCCCCACCCATGGCCACGGTCGTGCGCAACGGGGTGGAGACCAAGGTACCGACCGCCGAGGTTGCAGCCGGGGAACTGGTCGTGATCAAGCCCGGCGACAAGATCCCGGTGGATGGCGAGATCGTCGAGGGCGCGTCGCAAGTGGACGAGTCGATGCTGACGGGCGAGTCCATGCCGGTCAAGAAGGGCGTGGGCAGCACCGTCGTAGGCGCCAGCATCAACAAGAGCGGGAGCTTTCGCTACAAGGCCACGAAGGTCGGCGCGGACACGGCCTTGGCGCAGATTGTCAAGCTGGTCCAGGAGGCCCAGAACTCGAAGGCCCCCGGCCAGCTGCTGGCCGACCACGCATCCCAGTGGCTGGTGGTGGCGGCGATCGTGATTGGCCTGCTGACCTTCAGCGTCTGGTACTGGGTGATGGGACAGACATTGCTGTTCGCACTCACCTTGACCATCACCGTGTTCGTGATCGCATGCCCTGATGCGCTGGGGCTGGCCACCCCGATGGCCATCATGGTCGGGACCGGGCTGGGCGCAATGAACGGCATTCTCTTCAAGAATGCGGCCGCATTGGAGAACGCCACCAAGTTGACGGTCGTGGTGTTCGACAAGACCGGCACCTTGACACTGGGGCAGCCCGATGTCGTCGAGATGGTGGCCGCGCCCGGTGTCGAGGAGACGCGGCTTCTGGCGACGGCCGCCGCGGTGGAGAAGTTCTCCGAGCACCCCCTCGCGCTCGCAGTGCTCAAGCGTGCGGGAGACATGCCGACGGAGGTCACCGAGAACTTCACCAACATCGATGGGCAAGGCGCACGGGCCACTATCGGGGGCGAGACGGTGCTCCTGGGCAACCGGCTGCTGATGCAGTCGGAACAGGTGGATCTGGCCCCCCTTGCCAGCGAGGCGGCGCGGCTGCAAGGCGGGGGGCGCACTGTGGTCCACGTCGCGCGCGGTGGCCGGCTGATCGGCCTCATCGCGATCGCCGATGCCGTGCGGCCGACCTCGCGCGAGACGATCGCCAAGCTGCAGGCACGCGGCGTGAAGGTCGCGATGCTGACCGGGGACAACCAGGCGACCGCCGAGCGCATCGGCAAGGAACTGGGTATCGACATCGTGCTTGCGGATGTGTTGCCCGGGCAGAAGGCCTCCAAGATCAAGGAACTGCAGCAGCAGGGTCACAAGGTCGGCATGGTCGGCGACGGCATCAACGACGCTCCGGCGCTGACGCAGGCCGACGTGGGCTTTGCGATTGGCGCGGGGACGGACGTTGCGATGGAAAGCGCCCAGGTGGTGTTGATGAAGAGTGACCCCTACGACGTGGTCGGGGCCATCGAACTGTCCCGGGCGACGCTGCGCAAGATGCACCAGAACCTCTGGTGGGCCGTGGCCTACAACGTGATCGCCTTCCCGCTGGCGGCCGGGGTGCTGTATCCGTTCACCTTGTCGCCCGAGGTCGCTGCATTGTCCATGTCGGGCAGTTCCGCGATCGTCGCGATCAATGCGCTGATGCTCAAGCGCACGCGCCTGCCGGGGATCAAGCGCGTGACGTCGCGTGCCAGTGTCCCAGCGGCCGCGTCAGCCTGAGCGGCGGGCCACCATGGTAGAGAGCCGCGCCATGCGATCACCGCGCGAATCCGGGCCCACCCGCCAGCAAGACCTCGGCGTCGCGCAGCTGGGTTGGCTCGCTGCGGCCGTATTCGTCGTCTCGGCCGGATATGGGGCACTGATGCCCTTGATCCCCGACTGGCTGCGGCCCTTGATGGGCGACGCGGATCCTGCGGCGCTTGCGCGCCATGTCGGCTACCTCAGCGGCATCTACACGGCGGGCATCCTGCTGGGTGCGCCCCTGTGGGGCATGCTGGCGGACAGGCTGGGGCGTGCCCGCGTGTTGCTGGTGGGCCTGATCGGCTACGTGGCCAGCCTGCTCCCGCTGCTGCGCCCCGAGTCCCTGGGCGTGGTCGGCATCTATGCGCTGCGCGGCGCGACGGGCTTTTTTGTGGCCGCGGTCGTGCCGGTGGTGCCGGCGCTCGTCGCGCAGTACACCCCAGAATCGATTCGCGCCAGGCGCTTTGCATGGCTGGGTGCGATGTCGCTGCTCGGGTTCCTGTTCGGCCCCGGCCTGAACGCCGCTGCAGAACGGCTTGTCGGCCTGGGCTTCTTGAGCGTGCTGGTACAGGGCTCATCGACCACGCTCGTGATCGCACTCTCGGCCGCGCTCGGCGCGCTGATGATGCTGGGCCTGGCCGCAACGCTTCCCGCACCTTCCTCCCTTGGAGAGGCGGACGCAGCCGATCACGACGGAGCACCCCGGAGCCGCTCCCTGGCGCTCTGGATTCTCAACGGTGTGGTCATGTTCGTGCTTGCCGGCTTTGAACTCGGCATCGTGCTGCAGGGCCAGCGCCACCCCGATCTCTCCTCCCGAGAGGTGTCGTTGATGTTCGCCGAGTGCAGTCTGGTGATGCTGGGCGTCAACGCGGTGCTGTTCTTCACCGGCCTGCTGGAGCGCGCCGACCCACGCCGCGTACTGGCCTGCGGCATGGTCCTGGGCATCGCCGGGCTCCTGATGCTGGCCCGCCATGGCAGCGAGATGTGGCTGTACGTCGGCGTGAGTTTCACGGCTGCGGGCACGGGTCTCGTGCTCCCCACCCTGGCCTACCTCGCTGCCGGCACCTCGGCGCGGCGGCTCGGTATCGCGATGGGAGGGCTCGCCGCGGCAGCCGGCCTCGGACAAACACTGGGATCGGCCGCCACCGGATGGCTATTCGGCGCTGTGATGCAGAGCACCTTTGCGTGGCTGTCGATTCCACTGGCCGCCACCCTCGCGCTGCTGCTCATTCCGCGGCATTGGTGGCCAGCCAACCCCGTCCTGGTGAGCGCTTCACCGTCCCGCACTTTTCTCACTTCCACGGAAACCGAACCATGAGACTGATCCTGATGTCCCTGCTCGCAGCGCTTGCCCTGTCGCTGAGCGGATGCGGCTACAACGACTTCCAGCGGCTGGACGAGCAGACCAAGTCCGCCTGGTCCGAGGTGCTGAACCAGTACCAGCGGCGCGCCGACCTGATCCCCAACATCGTCGCGACCGTCAAAGGCGAGACCAACTTCGAGCAGGAGACGCTGACCCGGGTGGTCGAGGCCCGCGCGAAGGCGACCTCGATCCAGGCCACGCCGGAACTCGTCAACAACCCCGAGGCGTTCCAGAAGTTCCAGGCGGCACAGGGCGAACTGTCCGGCGCGCTGAGCCGGCTGCTGGTGGTGAGCGAGAACTACCCGCAACTCAAGGCGAACCAGGCTTTTCAAGACCTGCGTGCCCAACTTGAGGGCACGGAGAACCGCATCACCGTGGCGCGTGGGCGCTACGTGAAGGCGGTGCAGGATTACAACGTGCTCACGCGCAGCTTCCCGACCAACATCACGGCCAAGCTGTTCAGCTACGTCGTCAAGCCCAATTTCTCGGTCGCCGACGAGAAGGCCATGGCGGCGCCGCCACAGGTCGATTTCGGCGCCTCGGCGCCGGCGGCGCGCCCCTGACATGAGAACGCCCAGAACAGCGGTGCTCTCTCCGGCGGCCCCTCTTCGGCTGGCCCACGCTCTGGCCTGGCTGCTGCTGAGCCTGTTCCTTTCGGTCGCGTCCGCGCAGGAGTTGGTCGCCGTTCCCCCGCTGCAGGCGCGCGTCACCGATCTCACGGGAACGCTCGCCGCCGATCGTGTCGCCGCGCTGGATGCGCAGCTTCGGGCCTTCGAGCAACGCAAGGGCGTGCAGATCGCAGTGCTGATGGTCCGCTCGACGCGGCCCGAACCCGTCGAGCAGTACACCCTGCGGGTGGTAGAGCAATGGAAGCTCGGCCGTCGCAAGGTGGACGACGGCGCGTTGCTCCTGGTGGCCAAGGACGACCGCACCGTGCGCATCGAAGTCGGATACGGCATCGAGGGTGCGCTGAGCGACGTGGTATCGCGGCGCATCATCGACGAGGTGATCACGCCGCGCCTGCGCCAGGGCGATTTCGACGGCGGCATCGTCGCAGGCGCCGAACAGATCATGCGGGTGATCGATGGCGAGGCCCTGCCTGCGGCGGACCCACGGCGGCAGGGGCAGACCAACGACATCGGGCAGGCCTGGCCCTTCCTGTTCGTCGCGGCCCTGATGCTGGGCGGAGTGCTGCGCAACGCCCTCGGCCGCCTTCCAGGCTCCCTGGTCACGGCTGGCGTGCTGGGTGCCGCTGCGTGGCTGTTGGTGGGCACCTTCGCGGTGGCCGCGGTGGCTGGACTGGCGGGATTCCTCGTCACGCTGCTGGGCATCGGCATGGGTGGCCACGGCGGCCTGCACGGGCGCCACCGGGGAGGCGGCTGGCCGGGCGGAGGATTGGGCGGTGGTGGCGGTGGATTCCGCGGCGGCGGCGGCGGCTTCGGTGGCGGCGGCGCGTCAGGACGGTGGTGAGATGAACATGCAACGACTTCTTCGCCACCTTGCGACCACGGATCGCGCAGTCCGCCGCGCCTTCCCCCCGCGTGCCCTGGATGCGATCGAGCAGGCCATCCGCACGGGAGAGTTCCAGCATGGGGGCCAACTGCGCTTCGTGGTCGAGGGTGCGCTGGACGGATCGCCACTGTGGCGCAACCAATCGCCGGGCGAGCGGGCGCTGGACCTGTTCGCACGCCTGGGTGTGTGGGATACGGCGCACAACAGCGGCGTCCTGATCTACGTGCTGCTGGCCGACCGGGCCGTGGAGATCGTGGCCGATCGCGGCATCCATGCCTGTTGCGGTGCCGAAAGGTGGTCGGCTGTGTGCCAGCGCATGGAAGCCCAGTTTGCGCAGGGACGCTTCGAGGCCGGAGCCCTGGAAGGCATCGTGGCCGTCAGCCACCTGCTGGTGCAGCACTTTCCGCGGGGCGCGGACCACGGCAACGAGTTGCCGGATCGGCCGGTCCTTCTTTGAACGACAACATCCTTGGAGACCTACCATGCAACTTCAATTTCTGGGTGCCACCGGCACCGTGACCGGTTCCAAATACCTGCTGCGCCATGGCGACGCGACCATTCTGGTGGACTGCGGCCTGTTCCAGGGATTCAAGCAGCTGCGCCTGCGCAACTGGGAGCCGCTGCCGGTCGCGCCCAAGACCGTCGACGCGGTCGTGCTCACCCACGCCCACATCGACCACAGCGGCTACCTGCCACTGCTGGCGCGACAAGGCTTTCGCGGCCGGGTTTACTGCACGTCCGCGACGCACGAGCTGTGCAAGATCCTGCTCACCGACAGCGGCCATCTGCAGGAGGAAGAGGCGAAGTTCGCCAACCGGCACGGTTTCTCCAAACACCAGCCCGCGCTGCCGCTGTACACCCGTGAGGACGCCGAGCGCTGCCTGAAGCTGTTCGCGCCACGTCCGTTCTCTCAGGACTTCGAGGCGCTGCCCGGACTCACCGCGCGGTTGACGCCTTCCGGGCACATGCTCGGCTCGGCCTTCGTGCACCTCAACGACGGCCGGCGATCCGTGCTCTTCTCCGGCGACATCGGCCGGCCCAACGACCCGGTGCTGCGCCCGCCGGTGCAGGTCCCCGGCGCCGACTACCTGCTGGTGGAATCCACCTACGGCAACCGCAAGCATGAAGCGTCCGACGCACTGGCGCAGCTGGAGACTGTCATCAACAAGACGGCCGCCCGTGGAGGGGTCGTGGTCATCCCAGCGTTCGCTGTCGGCCGAGCGCAGAGCCTGATGTACGGCATCTACCAGCTCAAGAAGCAAGGGCGCATCCACCAGCACCTGCCCGTGTACCTGGACAGCCCGATGGCCATCGATGCCACACGGCTGTACCACGCCCATCGCGACGAGCACCGGCTCTCGCCCGAGGAATGCGAGGGCATGTGCCATGCCGCGAAGATCGTCAACAAGGTCGAGGAGTCCAAGGCGCTCAGCGCCGGTCGTGGACCGATGGTCATCATCTCCGCCAGTGGCATGGCCACGGGAGGACGCGTGGTGCACCACCTCAAGTCATTCGCGCCCGACCATCGCAACACCATCCTGTTCGCCGGCTACCAGGCGGGCGGCACCCGTGGCGCCGCGATCGTGCACGGCGCGTCCACCGTCCGCATCCATGGCCAGGACGTGCCGATCCGCGCCGAGGTGGCCTCGCTCGACAACCTTTCCGCCCACGCCGATGCCGACGAGATCCTCGCGTGGATGCGCGGCTTCACGCAAACACCGCGCCGAACCTTCGTGACCCACGGCGAGCCGGAGGCGGCCGATGCGCTGCGCGCGCGGATCGACCATGAACTGGGCTGGTCGGTTGCCGTGCCCGAGTACCTGCAGACGGTGGATCTGGTATGACGGCGCACCTGCACGAGACCGGCACCGGCACCGGCACCGGAGAGGATGGCGTGAACACGCTGCAGGCGTGGCGCACCGGCATCGACACCCATCAGGAGCCGGTGGTCTACATGCGGCGCGACTGCCCTGTCTGCCGGTCGGAGGGTTTCACGACCCAGGCGCGCGTGCAGCTGACGGCCGGCCGCCGCAGCATCGTGGCGACGCTCAGCGTCGTCGATGGGGATTGGCTGGCCGAGAACGTCGCTGGCCTGTCCGAATCGGCATGGGCGTCGCTGGGGGCGCAGCCGGGCCAGCTGGTCACGGTGACCCATGCACCGCCGCTGGATTCGCTCAGCCATGTCCGGGCCAAGGTCTACGGCAATGCCCTGGGCGATGCCGAGTTCAGCGCCATCATCTCCGACGTCGCGGCGGGCCATTACTCTGACCTGCATCTGGCCACCTTCATCACCGCCTGCGCCGGCGATCGCCTGGACCTCGCGGAGACCGTCTCGCTCACGAAAGCCATGATTGGCGTCGGTGACCGCATCGATTGGGGGCGCCCGCTGGTGGTGGACAAGCATTGCGTCGGCGGCCTGCCCGGCAACCGCACGACCCTGCTCGTGGTGCCCATCGTGGCCGCCTGCGGCCTCACGACGCCCAAGACCTCCTCGCGCGCCATCACCTCGCCGGCCGGGACGGCCGACACAATGGAGGTGCTGGCGCCGGTGAACCTGGATGTGCGGAGCATGCGGCGCGTGGTCGAACGCACGGGCGGCTGCATCGTCTGGGGCGGCTCGGTACGGCTCAGCCCCGCCGACGACATCCTCATCCGCGTCGAGCGGCCGCTGGACCTGGACAGCGAGGGCCAGCTCGTCGCCTCGGTCCTGTCCAAGAAGGCCGCTGCGGGCTCGACCCATGTGCTGATCGACCTGCCCGTGGGTGCCACCGCCAAAGTGCGCAGCGCGCAGGCCGCGGCGGCGCTCGGTCGGCGCCTGCAGGAGGTGGGCAGCGCCATCGGCCTGCACGTGGCCTTGCGCGTCACCGATGGTGAGCAGCCGGTCGGCCGCGGGATCGGCCCGGCACTGGAGGCCCGCGACGTGCTGGCCGTCCTACAAGGGACGCCCGAGGCCCCGGCCGACCTGCGGGAGCGAGCGTTGCGGCTGGCGGCGGACATCCTCGAAATGGGCGGTGCAGCGCCCGCCGGCGGCGGCCTGACGCTCGCCACGCAGGTGCTGGCCGACGGCCGCGCCTGGGCCACGTTCCAGGCGATCTGCGCTGAGCAGGGCGGCCTGCGCAGCATCCCGGTGGCAACGCATCGGCACACCGTCGCATCGCCGTCCACGGGACGGGTCTCCCGAATCGACAACCGGCTGCTCGCGCGGGCGGCCAAGCTCGCCGGAGCACCGACCGCCGCTGCCGCCGGCATCGACGTGCATGCGCGCCTGGGCGACCAGGTCGAAGCGGGACAGCCGCTCTTCACGCTGCACGCCCAGGCGCCGGGCGAGCTGGCCTATGCGCTGCAGTTCGTCCGCTCGCGCCCACCGATCTTCCAGATTTCGGAGAACCTATGAAACCTCTCGTTTTTCACCTGCCGGGCGACGAAGACTTCGCCGATGGACTGATCCGGGCGTTGTGCGCGCAGCGGGCTGCCCTGCAACTGCACCGGTTCCCGGACGGCGAGTCGCTGGTGCGGCTGGACGCCGACGTCACCGGCCGCACCGTCGTGATCGTGGCCAGCCTGGCACAGCCGGACGCCAAGGCGCTGCCCTTGTTGTTCGCCGCGGACGCAGCGCGCGACCTCGGCGCCACCCGCGTGTTGCTGGCTGCCCCGTACCTGGCGTACCTGCGTCAGGACCGGCGCTTCAACACGGGCGAAGCCATCACGTCCCGCACGTTCGCTGCGCTGGTGTCGACGGTGTTCGACGGTGTCGTCACCGTCGATCCCCATCTGCACCGCTACCGCTCGCTCGGCGAGGTCTACCGGGTGCCGACCCGTGTGGTCCAGTCCGCGCCCGCCATCGCGGCCTGGGTCGCAGCCCATGTGGACCGTCCCGTGTTGATCGGACCCGATGCGGAAAGCGAGCAATGGGTCCAGGAAGTCGCGCGCTTGGCTGGCGCGCCGTTCACGGTGTTGCAGAAGATCCGCCGGGGCGACAAGGACGTGGAGGTCAGCCTTCCCGACACCGCGGCCCTGGCAGACCGCCAGCCCGTGCTCATCGATGACATCGTGTCCAGCGCGCGCACGATGATCCAGGCAATCGCCAGTGTGCGCAGCGTGGGATTGCCGCCACCGGTGTGCATCGGGGTGCACGCCCTGTTCGCCGCCGACGCGTACCACGCACTTCTTGCGGCAGGGCCCCAGCGGGTGGTGACCTGCGACACCGTGCCGCATGTCTCCAACGGCATCAGCGTGGTGGCACCGCTGGCGACAGCGGTGCAGGAACTGATGGAAGCCGGCGCGCCATGAGCCGCTGCGCCGCGCTCGCCATGACGCTCACGATCGAGGGGAGATGACTGCCCATGTGCTTTTCCGCACCCGCCAGTTTCACGGCCGCAGCGGTTCTGCTGGGCCTGGGGACCGTCACCATGCGCCGGGCCCGCTCACGGCGCGAACTGCCGTATGCCGCCATCCCGCTGCTGTTCGGGGTCCAGCAACTGCTCGAAGGCATGCTGTGGCTGACGTTCCCCGACCGCGCGCCCTTGCTGAACGTGGCGCTGACGCATCTCTACTCGTTCTTCTCGCACGTCCTGTGGCCGATCTACGTCCCGCTGGCTGCGCTGGCGCTGGAGAGCGTCCGTTGGCGCCGTCGGGTTCTGGTGGCCATTGCAGTCGCGGGCGCGCTCGTCGGTCTGTACCTGCTGGCGATGCTGGTGAAGCTGCCCATCACGGCCCGCGTGGTCGGCCAGCACATCCTCTACGACTCGCCGCACTTCTACGTGATGACCACGATGGCCCTGTATCTGATCGGCACCTGCGCAAGCCTGATGGTTTCTAGCCACCGGCGCGTGGCGGCTTTTGGGGTGGCCGCCTTTGTCTCCGCAATCGCCGCCTACATGTTCTATGCAACCTGGTTCATCTCGGTGTGGTGCTTCTTTGCCGCTGTGCTCAGCTTCATCGTGCTGTGGCAGTTCCGTGAGCCCCGAGCGAGGCTGGCCGTACCATGACGAATCCTCCGGCCAGATTCAAGCCCGCACTGGCCTACGCGGACTGCGGCCCCACGCAGGGCCCGATGCGCCGCGCGGCGTTCTTCACGGTTCAGTTGCTCGACGGATTCGAGACCATGCGCGATGCGGTCGCCGGCCGGCTGCCGACGGTATTCGCGCAAGCGGGACTCGCGCAAGGCACCAAGATCGGGCACTTCATCGCCGCGTTCTGCATCCTGTCCCTGCACCGGGTAATCGAGGAGGGCTCATGACCGCACAAAACCGTCTGTCCGTTCTGTTCTCCGACATCGCACCGGCGGACCAGGCCGCGCTGCAGCAACGGCTTCCGACCCACTGGCACGCGCATTTCGTCCAGAACGAACGCCTGGTGGTATCCGATGTCGGCGATGAAGACACCGAGGTGCTGTGCGTCTTCGTGCGCACGCGCGTTGACGAATCGGTGCTCCGGTTGCGGCCGCGCGTGCGGCTCGTGGCAACGCGCTCCGCGGGCTTCGATCACATCGACCTGCAGGCTTGCCGCCGACGCGGCATTGCCGTGTGCCACGTGCCGGACTATGGGTCCGCCAGCGTCGCCGAACATGCCTTCGCGCTGCTGCTGGGCGTGGCTCGCCATCTGACACAAGCCCACGAGCGGGCGCGCCAAGGTTCGTTCGCTTACCGCGGCCTCACCGGCTTCGAGCTGGAAGGCAAGACGCTGGGCATCGTCGGGCTGGGCCGGATCGGGCGCCACGTGGCCCGTATCGCCCTGGGCTTCGGCATGGAAGTTCTCGCGTACGACCCGGCCCTCGCCCCATCGCTCGACATCACGGCAGCGCCCATCGCCGGCGTCCGCGTGGTGACGTGGGAGCAGATCCTGCAAAGCAGCGATGTTCTGAGCCTTCATGTTCCGGCCACGCAGGCCACGCACCACCTTCTCGATGGGCAGGCCTTCGCGCGCATGAAACCGGGCATGGTACTGATCAACACGGCACGGGGTGCGCTCATCGACGAGGCCGCCCTGCTGCACGCACTGGAGGCAGGTACCGTCGCCGCAGCAGGACTGGACGTGCTGGAACAGGAAGGGGATCTGTCTCCCGAAGTGCCCACGGGCTGCGGCGGACTGGGTTGCGATACCGGCTGGTCGGCATCCAGCCCACTGCTGACGCATCCGCGTGTGCTCGTGACACCGCATGTCGGGTTCAATACGTCGGAGGCGATCGCGCGCATCCTCGACGAGACCATCTCGAACATCGCAGCCTGGCATGCGGGCCGCCTGCGCAACAGGTTGGATGAGCCATGACGCGACCGAACCGCCCCGTTTCCACCGTGCGTCTTGCGGGCCGCCCAACGCAACGCTCGGCGCTGCGCCGGGCCACGCAGATCGCTATGGCCCTGAGCGGGTTCCTGCTCTGGGTGGCCTGGCACCGGGGCCTGATGCGCTGTGATACCCACCGGGCGGCCGACCGCTTCGCCGAAGTGCTGCAGCGATTGGGCACGACCTTCGTGAAGCTGGGCCAGCATCTCAGCCTGCGGGCCGACATTCTGGCGCCCGATGCGCAAGAGGCTCTGGCCAGCCTGCAGGCCAATGTGGCGCCGTTTCCTCCCGAGCAGGCGGTCCAGGAGGTCGAGGCGGCGCTCGGCCGCCCATGGCAGCAGCTCTTCGCACGCTTCGACATGCACGCGCTCGCCGCGGCCTCGATCGCCCAGATTCATCGTGCAGCCCTGCCGGACGGGACGGAAGTGGTGGTGAAGATCCGCCGCCCTGGCGCGGCCGAGCAGGCCGAGACCGACATGCGCATCCTGCGCCGCATCGTCCTGGTCATGCAGGGGCTCGTGCCCTCGCTGCGTCGCTGGGGGCTGGCAGCCATCGTGGACGAGGTTGCGGCCAACTTCCGCTACGAGATGGATTTGTCGCGCGAGGCAGCTTCCGTGCGACGTTTCGCCGACGCCTGGCGCGGCTCTGCCGACATCGTGATCCCCGACGTGGTGGACGGCCTGTGCACGCCGACCGTCATGGTCCAGCAGTTCAGCCACGGAGCTCACCTGCACGGTCTGCCTTCGTCCACCGCGGTGGCGGCCGCGGGCAAACTCGTGGACAGCTACGTCGCCCAGATCTTCCGCGATGGCTTCTTCCACGGCGACCCCCATCCCGGCAACGTCTTCGTGATGGACGATGGCCGCATATGCCTGCACGACTTCGGCATCGTGGGCCGGGTCGACGGCAACATGCGGCGGGCGCTGGTGGCGTTCGCCCTGGCCTTCGTCGAGCAGGATGCCGAATGGGTGGTCGATGCCTGGCTCGACCTGGGCCTGCTCGGCGACGGCACCGATCGGGCCGTGTTCGTGCCTGTCGTGCGTGCCCTGGTCGCAGACTGCGCACAGAGGCCGCTGAAGGACTGGTCGCTCTCAGGTGCTCTCGCGCAGCTCGTGGCGGCGGGCCGGACCCAGGAAGTCCGGCTGCCCAGGGACCTCCTCGTGCTCACGCGTACCCTGTTGTTGCTCGAAGGGACGGTGCGCCTGCTGGCACCCGAGTTTTCCATCATCGAAGCCATCTCTCGCCACACGACCACGGGCGTCTTCGACGAGCCCAAGTCTGCGGCATCGCAGCGTCTGCCCTATGAACTGGGGAACGCGGCCCACGCCCTGCCCTCCCTGCTGGCGCGGCGTCTGC
Organism: Achromobacter ruhlandii; assembly: GCF_902859695.1. Classification (GTDB taxonomy): domain Bacteria; phylum Pseudomonadota; class Gammaproteobacteria; order Burkholderiales; family Burkholderiaceae_B; genus Achromobacter; species Achromobacter ruhlandii. The sequence continues at coordinate 86,605 of NZ_CADIJL010000004.1, read as the reverse complement.
ACAGCGTCTTGCGGCAGGGTGACCTGCTGCAACTGTCGATCAAGCCGGATGCCAGGATGCTGAGCGGGATCGACCGCCTCGGCCGTCGCGTCGCGCTGGCGCTCGTGACGCTCGGCCTGTACATCGCATCGAGCTTGTTGATGCAGCACGGCGTGGGCCCGCGCTGGGGCGACATGCCGGTACTCGCGCTGCTGGGCTATGCGCTGGCGATCCGGTTCACGTTTTCCATCGCGCGCAGCCGCGGCTGAGGCGCCTCATCAAGCAAGGAGTCAGGCATGAACAAGGTCAGAGTGGCGGTGAACGGATACGGTGTGATCGGCAAGCGGGTGGCGGATGCGGTCGCACTCCAGGAGGACATGGCGCTAGCCGGCGTCGCGGATGTGGTGCACGACTATCGCCTGCAGGTGGCCGCGCAGCGCGCTTTCCCGATTTACGCGGCGACCGCTGAAGCCGCACAATCGATGCGTGCTGCGGGGCTTCCTGTCGCGGGCGATCTGGCCGACCTGCTCGCCAACGCGGACGTCGTGGTCGATTGCACACCCAAGAAAGTCGCCGCGGTCAACAAGAGGGCGTACGACGCTGCCGGTGTGAAGTCCATCTTCCATGGCGGCGAGTCCCACGCGTTGACCGGTCATTCGTTCGTCGCGCAGGAGAACTACGCAACCGCGATCGGCCGCACCTCCACCCGGGTGGTGTCCTGCAACACGACGTCGATCGTGCGCACCCTCGGGGCGCTTCGGACAGCGGGCCTGCTCAAGCGAGCCCGCGGGACGCTGATCCGCCGGGCTTCCGACCCGTGGGAGGCGCATGCGGAGGGCATCATCAACACGCTCGTGCCGGAGAAGACGATCCCCAGCCATCAGGGACCGGACGCGCGCACTGTGATCCCGGACCTGGACGTCGTCACGATCGCGGTCAAGGCGCCGCACAACAGCAGCCACCTGCACACCTGGTGGGTCGAACTGACGAGGCCGGCCACGCGCGACGAGGTGCTGGCGGCCTTTCGCGCTGCGCCACGGATCGCGTTCGTGCGATCCTCGGATGGTCTCGTGGCCCTCAACAGCACGGTGGAACTGATGGCCGATCTCGGCCGCCCGCGCGGCGACCTGTGGGAGGTCGCGTTGTGGGAGGACGTGCTTTCGGTCGAAGGCGATCAGGCGTACTACACCTACCAGGTCTTCAACCAGGCGATCGTGATTCCCGAAACCATCGATGCCATTCGCGCCTTGAGCGGCATCGAGACCGATCCCCAGGTGTCGATGGCGCGCACCGATGCTTCGCTGGGACTGCAGCGTGATTTCATCCGCGACCGCGTCCAGGTTCGACGATGAGTGAATTCGATGATCCCGCGCTGGTCGGGCTCGGGCTGGCACTCGCTTCGGGACTTCTGATCGGCCTGGAACGGGGATGGCAGCAACGCGAGCGGCCCGAGGGACATCGCGTCGCGGGCGTTCGCACCTTTGCGCTGATCGGCCTGCTCGGCGGCCTTGGCGGGCTGCTGGCCCAGCGCTGGGGAGCCGGCATGCTCATCGCGCTGCTCGTACTCGTCGGGGTGTATCTGGTGGTGGGCTACCTGGTGACGGCGCATATGCATGCCGTGATGGGACTGACCACGTCCGTCGCCGCCCTTGCGACTTTCGCCATCGGGGCGCTGGCGACCAGTGGCGCTTGGCGCGTTTCGGCGGTCGCCGCCGTGGTCGTGCTGGCGCTGCTGCGTTTCAAGCAGCTCTTGCACGCCGGCGTCGGCAAGCTGTCCGAGGCGGAGATCAGCAGCGGCACGCAGTTGCTGTTGATCAGCGTGGTCGTACTGCCCGTACTCCCTGATCGTGGCTTTGGCCCCTATGAGGCGTTGAATCCCTATCGCCTTTGGTGGGCCGTTGTCCTGCTGGCAGTGCTGTCGTTCGCTGGGTTCGTCCTGATGCGCTCGCTCGGCAGGAAACGAGGGCTGGTATTCACAGCGCTGCTCGGCGGGATCGTGTCGAGCACCGCCACCACGGCCACGTTGGCGCGCTGGGCCGGGCAGACGCCAGGCTGGCGTCCACTGGCAGCGGCGGGGGCGGCGCTCGCCTGCGCAGCCATGTTTGCGCGCATGGCGGCTCTCGTCGCCATCGCAGCCCCCGGCATCGGCTGGGACCCGGTGGTCATCTTCGTGGCCATGGCCGTGGCTGGCGGTGTTCTGGGGACGTTCCTGGCAGCGCGGTCGCCCGCCGACGACTTGCCCGAACTTCAGCTTGGCAACCCATTGCAGCTGCGCTCCGCGCTCCAGTTCGCAGCCTTCCTGGCCGCGGTGATGCTGGCAGGCCGCTTTCTTGCCGATCGCTTCGGGGATGCCGGCGTCATGCTGACCGCCGCTGCCTCGGGTCTGGTGGACGTCGATGCGATCACGCTCTCGATTGGCCGCCTGGTGACCGAGGGCGCCGTCACCGCCGCTTCGGCCACCCTGGCCTTGTTCATCGCCGCATCCGTCAATCAGGTCACCAAACTTGTCCTGTTGATGTCGCTGGCCGGTAGGGCGCTCGCATGGAGAGTGCTGCCGTCGTACGCGGCCATGGCTGCTGCTGGCTTTGCCGTCGCCCTGGGCTTGACCTGAAACAGCGATCAGCTATCGAAGGCCACCGATCGCGCCAGACTCTCCTGCGCTTCAAGAGCAGACAGCCTGCCCTTGAGCGCCGCCTGGATGACGCCGAAGGCGTCACCGCCCAGCGCCACCCGAAGCGGTGGCTTCTCGCTCGTGGCCGTGTCGAAGATCCGGTGCGCGATCTTCTGCGGATCGAGCGTGTACAACTCGTCACCCGCGTTCTCGAACATCGCGCGAATCTGTCCAGCAGGCGTGTCCTGATAGGCGGGGTTCGCCAGCGCGTACTGCAAATTGCGGCTGAAGCTCGTGCGTGCGCCGCCCGGTTCAATGAGTGTGACGAAGACCCCAAACCCCTCCAGTTCCTGGCGAAGGCATTCGCTGAAGCCTTCCAGACCCCATTTCGCGGCGTGGTAAAGACTGCTGGTCGGCAGGGAGCCTTGGCCACTGGCGCTGGAGATTTGGATGATCCGACCGGCTCGCCGTGTGCGCATGGCGAGAATGAAAGCCCGCGTGACGTGCACCGGCGCCAGCAGGTTGAGGCTGATCTGCCCTTCGATGTCCGCGTCGGAAAACTCTTCGGTGGCGCCGATGATGCCGCCGCCGGCGTTGTTGACCAGGACATCGACCGGGCGGCGGGCCTCGGCGCGCTGGACCACGGGTGCGATGTCCCCCTTCACGGTCACGTCGAGCCGTTCGACAACGAGCTGGTCACCGTAGCGTGCTGCCAGGTCGTCGAGCGTCTCGGGACGCCTGACGGTGGCCGTGAGGTCATCCCCCGAAGCCAGGATGATTTCGGCAAGATGGCGACCGATGCCGCTGGATGCGCCGGTGAGGAACCAATGTCTGGACATAAATGCACTCCTGTGGTTTACTTACCAACTAGTTTGTAAGTTAATGGCGCCCGTGTCAAGCGATGATGGGCGCTCGGATGAAATGTTGTTGAGGAGTAACGGCCCATGGCCAAGAGACGTCCCGCCGAGACCCAGCAAATGCTGCTGGACGCTGCGCTGGGGGAATTTGCCGAGAACGGGCTGGCGGGGGCACGAATTGACCGGATCGCGGCGGCTGCAGGCATCAGCAAGCCGATGCTTTATGTCCATTTCGGGGACAAGGAGGCTCTCTTCGACGCCGTGCTCAGCCGGGAAATCCTCGCCGCGGCGCAGGACGAGCGCTTCGATGCGGACGATCTTCCCGGCTATGCAGGGCGCACCTACGATTTGCTCACCGAGCGGCCGCACCTATGGCGGCTCATGACCTGGTTCCACCTGGAGCGAGGCCAAGAAGTGCTCCTGCTTCCCGCCGGTCACAGCGTACTGGAAGCCAAACATGCGGCCATCACCGCTGCCCAGGCGGAAGGACGCATCACCGCGGATTTCACGCCTGATGAGATCGTGCGACTGGTAGCGACGGTCGTGCAAACGTGGTGCATGGCACCGGCGGCGAGGGATTCGCAGGAGCACGAGGCGCGCAGACGGGCGATTCAGTTGGCGATTGCGCGGATGCTTTCGCCTGGCGAATCCCCTCTCCAGCGCAGGAAAATGGTTGACGCCTCGCGCTGAACGCCCGGACAAGGAAGTGCTACTTGGCACGGGAGGACGACATTCAGGCGCGACGTGGCCATCGGTCCCACAGCCATTCGTCAGACATCCGAACCCAGTGCGACCTGGCAACGCACATGAAGAAGCAGAGTGCGTTGGCGCAATCAGCGTCCGGTCGTGGGTCGTGCTGGAAGGGGGTTAAGCCGAGACCGTGATGACGCGCGGGTCGCCACGCCCCTGCACGGCCGCCCACTCCTCGGCGCTCAGCAAGCTCTGCGGATCGACACCGAGCCCTTGAGCGGCCTCCGCCGCGACGTGCGCCCACGTGCAACGGTTCGCGAACAGCATGCCGGCCACATCGAGTGTCCCGCCGCGCGCCTGGTAGCCCAAGGCACGGGTCTGCCGCGCCCCTGTATCGATCCGACGCATCAGGCCCAGCGTCGGCTCGGGTCGCATGTGCGAGACGATGACGCGCACGGCGGCAGTCTCCGGGAACAGGGCGCGCAAGGCCTGGTCGCCGGCCACAAAGTCCTGCTCGCGTTCGTCGCGGGGTGCTCTGAAGCGGCCCGGCTCGATGACGCAGGTCACTGCGGTCCGATGTCCAGCGGCTTCGAGGCGCCGCGCCGCAAGCAGGGCCTGCTGTAGCTGGTATGCGCCGATGGCAACCAGCAACACGTCGGGGGCGTCGCAGGGCTTCACCACCCAACCACCCTGATCGACCAAGCGTTCGGCCTGCTCGGCACTCAACTGGCTGGCGACGGCCCGCTTGGGAACGACCAGCGTCCAGAACTGGCCATGCGAGGCGTAGGCCGCGCGCAGCGCCGCAACGGCACTGTTGGCATCGACCGGGAACAACACGCGCGAGGTGTCGGACATTTCGCCCAACAGCGCTTCGGCCAGCGTCGGATCCTGGTGCGACTGCTCGTTCTTGCCGTTCTCCCAGGTGTGGGACGTCGCAACCGTGACCACCGACAGCCATCCGGGTGGTGTGCCTGCCTGCGCCTGATGTCGCGCGAACAGGATTTCCTGGCGCAGCGCGCCCAGCATCTTGACGGCAAATGCCTCGTAAGAGACGACCAAGTTGATGCCGCCCTTGTTGCCCAGCGCCGCGCTGACCACCGCTTCTTCGTTGAGCGCCGTGATCACGGCGCCATCGACGGCCTCCGCCAGGCCCGGTTCGGGCGTGAAGACGCGGTGTTTGAGCAGGTCCAATGTCTGGCCCATGCGGTTGCTGCGCAGCTCGTCCGGATTGCCCACCCGCGGACGCAGCTGTGGGTTGGCTTGGACGAGGGCCGCGAAGGCTCCGTCGAGTGCCGCCATTGGCGAGACCTCGCCCTGGCCCGCAACATGCCACTGCGGAACCGGAAGTCTGGGGGCCGCCACCTGGCGGTGCGCCAGGGCATGGTCCCGCTCCAGGGGACGATGCTGCACTTCGTGCCGGCACAGTAGTGCCACCGCTTCGTCGAGTTCGTGCGACGGCACGAAGAGAGCGCGAGCACCCTCGTTGAATTGCTGAAGCGCTATCTGGTCGACCCGGGGGTTCCCCTCCAGCGGCAGGTTGTGCGCGGCATTGGTTCCAGCACCGGGGAAGCCGAATCCTTTGGGCGCTTCGGCGATGGTGTAGTGGAGGGGTACCGGGTACTGAACGGTGCCCTGCGAAACTCCAGCCGCGCAGGCCGACAACCGCTCCTCCATCGCGTGAACGGCCCAGGCGAACGCGGCGGGGTCGGTGCCGTCGATCTCCATCGGGTCGAAGCCGTTCAGCCGCAGATGCTGGTGGAACCATTCTCGGCCCCCCTGCTGCTGCATGGTGCTGCGCTGTTCGATGCGGCGACCGTTGAGGATCATGAACGGAGCCACGAAGCCGCTGTCTTCTGCCCGCCACCAGCGCGGCGCCCAGTCACTGCCACGCTGCTCCTCGAAAGCGCCGTCGCTGAGGAACACCACCAGCCGCTCGCCGGGCAAGGGCATGTGCACGTACTGCAGTTCGGCAAAGCCGAGATAGCCGCCCTCGGACAGACCGCCTGCCGTATTCGGGCCGACGTGGCTGCCCAGCGGCGAGGCGGGACGCCCCTGTGCGTCGATCGCGTAGCTATAGAAATCCCGGGCAAAGCGCGTGAGGCCGCTTTCGCTGCGGTCGTATCTCTCGGCGTGGCGCGGCGTCATGTTGCCCACCAGAAGGTTGCAGGCATCGATGCCCGCGACGCAATGGCCCTGGCCCATCAACCAGCCACGCGTCAACCCACTGAGCGCGTTCGCGGCCAGGTAGCCGACATAGGCCGGCACGATGTTCAGCGACCCACCGGTATGCCCCTCCGGCGTCTCCTTGAAATCCTCGGCTCTCATCCCCCGGCCATCGGGATAGACCCGGTCGGCATAGGTCATGTGAACCGTCAACCACATGCCTGCCACGGCCAGGCGGTCCGCCGCCCAAAGCGTGCGATACACCGCGGTTGTGTCGCTCGCCTTGCCTTCGGCAACCAGCACCTGTGCGAGATCGTGGACTCGCAGTTGCGTGAGATCGTTGTGGGTGATGGGGCCGTGGCCGCGCGCCCAGCGGGCGAACTCGGGATCAGACTCGCGGAACACGCGGACGCGCTCGGCGACCCAGGGAAGCTCGTGGTTCATGTGGAAAGTCCTTGAGAGCCGGTACGCAGGTAAGCGCGACGGCGAGATTGGGAAGGCTGGCGTCTGCGATCGTCTTTCGCGCGCCAGCGGCACGGCCATCTAGCGTTCATGGCTGGTGTTCTCCATAAAGATCAGAGCGGGTCAAGGGCACGGGCCAGCTTCCGCCGTCGCGTTTGGACGCGACGATCTGGTAGATCCCAGTTCCCCCGGCCTCGAATTCCAGTGCACACGCCGCCATGTACAAGCGCCAGATGCGGAAGGTCACCTCATCGACCTCCCGCAAGGCCTCCTCCCGGCGCGCTTCGAGCCGCTGGACCCAATGACGCAAGGTCAGCGCGTAGTGGGGTCGAAGACCTTCGACGTCATGGATCTCGAAGCCGGAGCGCTCCATCCCTAGCTGGATATTGCTGACGCAGTCCAATTCGCCGTCGGGGAAGACGTAGCGGTTGATGAACTCGGTCGCGACGGTTCGGTTCCAGCCCTCCTCGTCATGGGTGATCCCATGGTTGAGGAAGAGTCCTCCTGGCCGCAAAACCCGCTGGACCACGGCGTAGTAGGCCGCTAGGTTCGCGAGTCCCACGTGCTCGAACATGCCAATGCTTGACACCTTGTCGAAAACGGCCGTGCCTTCGAGGTCACGGTAGTCGCGCAGTTCAACAGTGACGAGATCCTGCAGGCCCTCCGAGCGGATGCGCTCGCGCGCGTATTCAAGTTGCTGTTGGCTGAGCGTGATGCCGTGCGCACGGACGCCATGTTCTCTTGCCGCCCAGCATACGAGCGCGCCCCAGCCGCAGCCGATGTCGAGCAGGCGTTCGCCTCGCTGCAGACGCAGCTTGCGGCAGATGTGCTCCAGCTTGTTGCACTGAGCCTGGTCCAGCGTGTCATCCGTCGCCTTGAAATAGCCACATGAGTAGACCCTCTCGGCATCGAGCCAGAGTCCATAGAACGCGTTGGACACATCGTAGTGAAAGGAGATCGCGGCCTGATCGGTTTGACGCGAATGGCGATGGGAGAAGCGACGTGCGACGCGCGAGGCCAGACTCCGCGAGGGCTTCAACCCGTCCTGGTCGGACACGCGCAGCAGCAGTGCGTCGCGCAACAGGGCCAGTTTGTCGCGCCAAGAGAGCGAAAACCTCTCGAAATGCGCCTTGAGCCCGAGCGCGGTGTACAGGTCTCCCTCAATGTCGATGGTGCCGCGGAAATAGGCTTCCGCCAGCAGCAGCGGATCCGGGCGCAGGACCAAGCGACGCAGCAGACCCGGGTCACGGATGATCAGGGTGTATTCCGGGTGCGATTCGAGCTCGTGCAAGAGCATATCGCCCAGACGCAACGCCGGCGGGCGCTCGATGCCGGCCAGCAGCCGGCGCAAGATCCGTAGCGCGGCGGCATATCCGTCGGGCGATACGGTTCGATCCCGTGTCGTGAGGTGGCTCATTGGGGGCGCCTCGCTCGCTCGTGTGCAGCGGATGCTGCGAAGTGGATAGACGACTCATACTTGGCGCTGGCGTGATCGGCACGACCACAACCGCTGCACCGCATGTACGTAGAGCGTCGTGATGCCGGGGAATGTCGACGATGATCAGAGCGATTCATGCGCGTACACGACGGGACTTCGCGCGCACCGAATTGCGCTGAACGTCCGCATCCGCTCCTTCGATCAAACCGCAGACGGAATGGCCATCCGGGACGCCGTCCGGCAGCCGCTTCCAGTCGCGCTCTGCCTGCTGCATGCGGCGATGCAAATCTGTCGCCTCCTTCAGCCGCCGGGCCTGCTCGTCAAGCCGTTCGCTCAGCAGCGCCCGCGCGCGCGGACAAGGCGATGCACCGCGCTGGCTCATCTCGACAAACTCTGCAGCGTCCTTGAGCGTGAAGCCGAGGGCCAATGCATTGCGTATGAAACGAACCCGGGCGACGCTTCGATCCGAGAATGCGCGGTAGCCGTTCGTGCCCCGGCCATCGGGCACCACAAGCCCCACCCGAAGGTAGTGACGCAACGTGTCCGGTGTGACGCCTGCCGCCTTGGCGCATTCAATGAGTTGCATCACCATCCTCCAGCAAGGTTGTCTTGAATCCCTTCACTTTCGAGCGAGTTTGAACCCAGGTGCTGCACATGGGTCAAGGGCCCGGTGTCTGAACCGCTCCGTTTCTTCCTTCAACGTGCGGTTGGATGGGCAACTGGACCATCATCGGCGCGAGCATCAACGGGCGTGGCTCCCGGCCCGGAGGAAGAATTATCGTGGTCTTGTCCCAGTTCATTGCCTATACCAAACCACTTGCCTGGTCATTCAGCGCTCGGAACGTCTCACGCGCGATCGCTAACTGCTCGCGTGCTTGAACCACCAGCACGGCGACGGCGGATCGGGATGACTGCAACTGGGCGACTTCAGTGTTGGGCGAGTAGGCGCGATTGCGCTCTTCGTCTAGTTCCAGGCCGATGAACTCCAGGCCATCAACGATGCGCCGACGCAACGCGGCCGAATTTTCTCCAGCTCCGCCAGTGAAGGCCACAGCATCGCAACCGCCCATCGCGGCGGCGTAGGCGCCGATGTATTTGCGCACGCGGTACGCGTGAACCTGCATTGCCAGTTGGGCGGCTGCGACTCCTTCTCCCGCGCGCTTCTCCACAATCCGCAGGTCCGAACTCTCACCCGACAATCCTTTGAGTCCACTGTCGCTGTAAAGCGCCGCCTCGATCTGCGCCAACGTCAAACCCAGTGCGCGTGCGACGAAGCCGGGTACGCCAGGGTCGAGGTCTCCACAGCGCGTGCCCATCACAAGACCTTCAAGCGCGGTCATTCCCATAGATGTATCGACCGACCTTCCGCGATCGATCGCGCAGACGCTGGCGCCGCTTCCAATGTGGCAGCTCACGATACGAAGTTCTGACGGCGGCCGTTTCAGCTCGGTGCTGACGGCGGCCAGTACACCCTGGTGGGACAGGCCATGGAAGCCGTATCTCCGTACCCCTGCCGCGCGCCACGATGGCGGAACAGCATAGGAATGGGCGTATTCGGGCATGTCGTCATGGAAAGCGGTGTCGAAGACCGCGACGTGGCGCACGCCGGGCCAACGCTCACGGGTCAGGCGTATGCCGGCCAATGCGGCAGGATTGTGATGCGGCGCCAGAGCCGAAGCCTTGCCGATCTCGCGTTCGACTTCTTCATCCACGAGCACCGCGTTGCTCAACAGTGGGCCACCGTGTGCGACGCGGTGACCAATGCCATCGAGCGTTGTGACACCCGCCCTGTGCAAGTGCCGCTCGATCTCCTCGAAGGTCGCAGCATCCACCGCAGGATGATCAATCGCCGAGTCGATCAATGGCAAGGTACGAGCCGACTCGAAAACTCCGAACTTCAGGGTCGCACTGCCGGCATTGATGGCGAGGACGCGCATGTCGGAGCTCCGTCAGCGCCGGTCAGTGCCGACGTCGCCGCCATTGGCAACGTTCATCAGATCGAATTGCCAAGTCTCGCTCGGCGCTAGCAGCACGCGAGGCCGCCGATCAGGCCCATGCTTCCGATGCTGTAGCGCCGTTGCTGGCGTGGTGATACGGGAGAATCCAACTTTGATCCGTGCCTGGACGACGCTGAAAAGCGAAATCGGCCGTGGCAGGCGCATCGCCTCCGACAAGGAGCGTGCTGCTTGCGACCCGTGAGCGTCTCTTTTTGCAGCCACAGTGGAGGGTCGTTCAGTTGGCATAGGCCTGCTCGAACACAAGCTCAGCCCACAGGTCCCGGCTCTTGCGCCATGATTCCATGGCCTGCCCAATCGCGTCTGCACCAGTTCGCTCAAGCTGATACCAAGGATTTTCGACCCGATGGGGATCCTGCGCACTCCACTGCTCAAGCCATCGTTGCACCCATGGCAGCAGCGCCAGGGCCGGGGTCACCTGCTCGGACCAGACCTTGCGACTGACGCGCATGGGGTGCAGCGCGCGAAGTTCACGAGCCGAGTCGGGGGTGACGGCGAAGCGGACCCACGGCGACACCCACTGCGAATAGAAGCGCTCGGTGATCTCCGAGAGTGCTTCGACCTTGTCGAACCCCGCCGGGTTGGCGTCGTAAGGCAGGTCTTCCAGCCGCCGCGGCTGGAACTGCGCAGCGGCGGCCGACTCCGAAGAGGCGCTGTCCTCCAGAACCATCTCGTAGAGTCCAGGCTTGAGTGCCTGGATCGATTCGGCATGATGCAAGATGGCGCGGTGCTCGCGTCGCGCCACCCCCGCGGAGACGAAGATGCCAAGGTGGCCAACATGTTGGTGCAGCAGGTACACCACGCGCTGGCCCGCCGCCACCAGGTCTGCGGTCGTCGGATATACCGCTTTGAGCCAGCCGAGCGCCTGGTGGGGCGGTGTGATGTTGTCGCCGTTGGAGCAAAAGACCACCAGCGGTGCGCCAATGCGGCTGAGATCCGCGCGGCAGTGGCCATCGACCACGACCTCGCCGCTCTCCAGGTGATTACCTACGAAAAGATCGCCTGCGATCGACAACATTTCCTCGCGGGCAAGCTGGTAGAAGCCATTCCACCAACGCTCGAACTCCAGGAAGCGATCGCGCTCAGTCTCCGGCTGCGCGAAGAGCGTGTCGTATTTCTTGAACACGCCCTCGGGCCGCAACGCCTCGAAGTTCTGGACCAGCCAGGCACCGTCGAATCGCCCGGCGCCGAGGTCCGACGCCCAGTGCGCCGGCCAGATGCCGCCCGTGAGCCCACCGAGCAGCCGCATGGGGTTGATGCCTCTCTCGCCTGCCCAGTACGACAGCGGCGAGCCATTGAGCACTGCCAAGGCGGCACGGTGCTCGCAGTGCGACAGCGCCAGCGTGATCGCCCAACCGCCTTGGCAGTTGCCGTAGACGATCGGGGCCTTGCCTCGGTGGCGCTTGGCCACCATGTCGATGAATGTGGCCAGGGTCTGGACGACTGCGCCCATGGTCTGGCCCTCGACGGGCTCCGGATCGAACACTACGAAGTACACGGGATGGCCTTCGAGCAGTGCCATGCCAACTTCAGAATCGCGTTTGAAGCCGCCAATGCCAGGGCCGTGGCCGGCGCGTGGATCGACCACCAGCACCGGCGCGGCGCCTTTGCGCACATGCTTCTCCAAGGCGTCGGTGCCACAGCGAGTGACACGCAGGAGCCGGTAGTTGCTCGCCGGTTGCAAGTCGTGGCCGTCAGCCACCTGCTCTGACTCGAAGTGGAGCAGCGGCGGCATACCCGCCGCTTCGTGTTCGGTCATGTTGTTGGCGCGCTGTCTCAGCGCTTCGCCGGACGCGACGGTCCGCCACAGCATGTCGCCCCAGTAGGCAGCAAAGAGCCCAAGCGGTGCGGCGGCGATACCCTGGGAGTTCGTGCGTGCGTCCATGGCGTCGATCAGCGGCAGCAGCAGCCGCCATGCCCCTTTGAACGGGCAGCGGCCGGCGCATGGGAGGCACCGGCACCCGCCGCAATGCCCGGCGAGGAATCAGCGGATGCCTCGTAGCCCGCGGCAGCTAAGGCCGCGATCAGCTCAGGCGTCTTCTGGGCCGTCTGGTCGCCGGTGACACTCGCTGCGCCGCGAGCGAGATCGACATGCACGTCTTGCACACCAGCTACGCGCTTGAGCGCCTTGCTGACCGAGTTCGCGCAGGAGGCGCAGGTCATGCCGGCAACCTTGAGTTCGATGGTTTCCATGATGATGCTCCGGTGGTTTCAGTGGTGGTGCCCGGACTGGTCGACGGATTTCGGGCGGCTCCGGTCGTCTGATTGGCGCGCAGGCGAACCCCCTTCATCGCCCCGAGGCGGCTGATCTTGATGGTCATGACCGCCATGTGCGCCGTGACTGCCATGGCCGAAGATGTGCATCAACGGACAGGCGAGGATGAAGAGGAAGGGAAGCAGTTGCAGAAGATGGGCGTTGTGGCGGTAGAACATCCAGGCAACGGCGGCGGCGAGGCCGAGCCACAGCAGCCACTGGTTGATGCGAGACCAGTTCGGGCCGTTTCCTGTGCTCTTACTTCGATCGGGCGGAATATTCATGGCGATGCTCCTTCGTGAAGTTGACCCTTGTCGATTGGCGAGATTCCCGCATTCGAGTGCCGTGCAGGGCGCTGATCAGGCCCATCCATAAAACAGGTATGCCAGAAGAATGGGGCTGAACACCGGAGATTTCCATGGCCCCGCTAAAAAGTCCTCGATAGTTTCTGAGCATGATCGACCCGTGCCAAATGTGGCTTGTTAAGCTCAGCATAGAGCTGAGGTGAAGGCAGTACCTTGATCTTGATCAAAAAGACTCTCTGTACCCAGCTACGGGGTACATACCCCGCGCAGCGAACCAGCAGACCAGCTCACCTCAGGGGCTCAGCGCACACCGCCAAGTGAGCGCGCGACAGATGTGCCGAGCAGGCAGACGTTCGGCACCGATCGGAGGCTATCTACGAACGGTGTCCGGAACTGTGACCGGATCGCGGCCGAGCAAAGGCCCTCGCGTGCGGTGTGGACGTAGCGATGGGATACACAAGCGCATGATGTCGGCGCCTGCCGCTAGGACTGGGCACGTGGCAGTCACGGAGAAAAAATGTCCCGCTCGCGTAGCAACGTGGCCGGCCGGGTAGATCCCAGAATCAGGCAAAGAGATACGCCAGTTGGCTGGACGGACCGCAGCGCCCTCGGACTACTGCCGCAGATGGGGCAATACCAAGTCAAACCTGGTGACAAGCTCACTGGAGGTCACGGCAACGGAGCCACCATGTGCCTCCGCAATCGATTTCACGATGGCAAGGCCAAGACCGGCGCCCGCCGTATTTCGTTGCCGTGCCGGATCAACTCGGTAGAAGCGGTTGAAGAGCTTTGGTAGATCGCGCTCAGGAATTCTCTCACCGGGATTGACCACACTGATCGTTGTCCACTGCTCATCCTGCGAAAGCAAGACCGTGATGCTCTTGCCGCGAGGCGTGTGTCGAATTGCATTCGAGAGAAGATTGTTCAGCGCCCGGGTGAGCATTTCCCGATCCGCCGCTATGCTGCCGATCGCCCCTTTAACACCAAGCGTAATGCCGCTATCTTCTGCCAGCGCCTCGAAATAGTCGAACAGACTCCGCACCAATTCGGACAGATCAATGGTAGACAGACGCAAGTTGCGGGGATCATTTTCCGTTTGGGCAAGAAACAGCATGTCACCAATCATGCGTCCCATCCGATCAAACTCTTCCAAATTTGAATAGAGGATTTCTCTGTATTCCTCGTTGCTGCGCGGCTGGCCAAGCGCCACGTGAGTCTGCGTGACCAGGTTGGTGACGGGCGTGCGCAACTCGTGCGCGATGTCTGCGGAAAAGTGTGATAGCCGGGTGAAGCCTTCCTCGATTCTCGCCAACATATCGTTGAAGGCGAATACCAGTTCCGCCAGTTCGATCGGCACATCCCGAGGATCCAGCCTCACATCCAGCTTTGAAGAGCGAATCGCCCGAATCTCTTCATTGACCTTGCGAATCGGCAGGTGGCCCCACTGCACCGCCAGCCAAGCCACACCGAGCGCCAGACACATGACCAAGCCGGTTGCCCACCAGAGCATGCGCTTGAACTCCGCCAGGAAGTCGAGATGAAAGCCGATGTCCATGGCAGCGACGATGCGGTAGCCGGGCGCCGCTGAATCGTCAGCAGGCAGTTGCAGCACCACACCTCGATATGACCTCTGATCCTCCTGCCACACGATCAAATCGTCAGCGGTGATGCGGTTGACCAACTTTTTGCTACTGGCAAGTTTAGACAGGTCAGGACCGGGCGTGGCATAGATGCTATTGCCAGCCCCATCGTAGACGCCGTACGTCATCCCATGATGTCCTGCGACTGCGTTGGCCAAGTGTTGCTTCAGTTCGTCGCTTGCGATGTCACTTGCAAGCTGGTGCAAGGGCTGAGCCAAAGCGGTTGTCACTGCCTCCAGTTCGTGGGCATCCTGTTGAGCAAAGTGGTGCTCCAACGACCGGAGAATGACCCAATTGAACACAAGAAACACCAAGGTCGTGGCGATACCAACGAGGGCCGTGACCCTCAATGCAAGCGACGCTGGACGGCTTTGCCGCGGCTTATGGCGCAGGGGCATCATCGGGCGCATCGAGCGTGTATCCCATTCCACGCACGGTGTGGATGAGCTTCGGATTGAACGCATCGTCTATCTTCGCGCGTAGACGGCGGATGGCTACATCGATGACGTTGCTGTCGCTGTCGAAATTCATGTCCCATACCTGCGACGCGATCAGAGAACGTGGAAGGACCTCCCCCTGGCGACGGGCCAGGAGCTCAAGCAACGCGAACTCCTTGCTGGTGAGATTGATGCGTTGGCCAGCGCGCGTTGCGCGCCGGCGCGCCAAGTCCAGCACCAAATCGGCAACCTGGATGCGATCAGGCTGGCTCGGAGCGCTTCCGCGTCGCAGCAGCGTCCGCACCCGCGCCAGCAACTCAGAGAACGCGAATGGCTTGACGAGGTAGTCGTCCGCTCCCAGTTCCAATCCCTTGACACGGTCGTCTACACCGCCACGCGCCGTCAGAAAGAGCACAGGGACCTGTTTACCGGCATCTCGAAGGGCACGCACGATGCGCCAACCATCGACATCCGGCAGCATGACATCCAAGACCACCAGATCGTATGTCTCGCCCATGGCCAGGTGGTGTCCGTCCAATCCGTTGCGCGCCAGATCCACGACGAATCCCGCCTCCATGAGACCTTGGCGGACGTAATCCGCCGTCTTGTTCTCGTCTTCAACGACCAGCAGTTTCATCGCATGTCCCATGAAATCGCTACGGCGCGGAAAAATAGCCGCTCACGATGTACGCATTCATCCACTTTCAATCAGCAATTTACTGGTTGCCAGCTTCCACGAACATGACACGAACATTACATGAATGTAATTCAGGGGTCATTCGATGGAAAGTGCCCAACCCATAGCATGACCTGCATTGCGTCGAACTGTGCCGCTCAGGATGGGGTGGCGTTTAGAACGACTTCCGAGTCATCTATGGAGGATTTCAGGCCATGCCGCCTCGTTCACCCTTTTTTATCGTGCCCACACAGGGCCTTTCTCGTCGGCGTTTCGTCCAAGGGTTAGCCGCCGGCGGCGTTCTCGCTGGGCTGTCCACGCCGGCGTTCAAGGCATTTGCCCAGCAAGGCTCCGCGACGCGCGGTGCCGCCCCTGTGCTGAAGGGCACCGAGTTCGACTTGGTGATCGCCGAATCGCCCGTGAACTTCACGGGCAAGCCAGGCGTGGCTACGACCATCAACGGCTCGCTGCCGGCACCGACATTGCGTTGGCGCGAGGGTGACACCGTCACAATCCGTGTAACCAACAAGCTGCGTGAAGCCACATCCATTCACTGGCACGGGATCATCCTGCCGTATCAGATGGATGGCGTGCCGGGCATCAGCTTCAATGGCATCGCTCCCGGCGAGACCTTCACGTACCGCTTCAAGGTTCAGCAGAGCGGCTCCTACTGGTACCACTCGCACTCCGGCTTCCAGGAACTCACGGGCATGTACGGGGCGATCATCATCGACCCCGCTGGCGCCGAGACCATCCACGCCGACCGTGACCACGTGCTGCTGTTCTCGGATTGGACCGACGAAGACCCGATGCGGGTGTTCACCAAGCTCAAGTCCCAAAGCGACTATTACAACTACAACCAACCTACCGTCTTCGACTTCTTCCGGGACGCCTCGCGCGAAGGCACGGCCGCTGCGATCGACAAGCGCAAGATGTGGAACGAGATGCGGATGAATCCGACGGATCTCGCAGATCTGTCTGCCGCCACGCTGACCTATCTGGCCAACGGCGTCACCCCCGCCGGCAATTGGACGGCGCTGTTCCGACCGGGTGAGCGCGTGCGGCTGCGCATGGTCAACGGTGCGGGCAACACCTTCTACGACGTACGCATTCCAGGACTGAAACTCACGGTGGTGCACGTCGATGGTGTTGACGTGGAGCCGGTGACCGTCGATGAGTTCCGATTCGGTCCTGGCGAAACCGTCGACGTGATCGTCCAGCCACGGGATGACGCTTACACGATCTTCGCCCAGGCGATGGACCGGACAGGCTACGCGCGTGCCACGCTGGCCGTGCGTGAAGGTCTTCAAGCTCCCGTGCCTGCCCTCGATCCGGTCGAATGGCTGACCATGAACGACATGATGGGCGGCATGATGGGGGGCATGGACCATGGCGGGTCCGGCCAGGCCATGGAGATGACCGGGATGACGGGCATGACGGGCATGACCGGGATGACCGGGATGGGCTCGGGTTCGATGTCCGGGATGGATCATGGGGCGATGGCAGGCATGAATCACGGCGCCATGAACCACGGTGGCATGGCGATGGATCACAGCCAACACGCCGCGGCGGCGGGGGGACTGGCCGTGCCCAGCACTACTGCTCGCCACGCTCGCACCGAGTATGGTGCCAGCACGGACATGCGCGTTGACATGGCGCGCACCAACCTCGATGACCCCGGCATCGGACTGCGCAACAACGGTCGGCGCGTGTTGACCCTCGCGGATCTGCATACCCCGTCGGGGCCGCTGGACAAGAGAGGCCCCGGCCGGGAGGTCGAACTGCACCTCACGGGCAACATGGAACGCTACGCATGGTCCCTGGACGGGCTGGAGTTCGGAAAGTCCACGCCGGTGCACTTCAAACACGGCGAGCGGCTGCGGGTCATTCTGCACAACGACACCATGATGACCCATCCCATGCACCTGCACGGCATGTGGAGCGAGCTGGAAAGCCCCGACGGTCGCTTCCTTGCGCGCCGCCACACCCTGCCGGTGCAGCCGGCACAACGCATCAGCTTCCTGGTGACAGCCGACGCGCTCGGCCGCTGGGCGTGGCACTGCCACCTGATGTTCCACATGGATGCCGGCATGTTCCGCGAAGTCGTGGTGTCTTGAACCCAGCGCACAAGGAAGACCAAGAATGTCCAAAGCACTCCCCACTCGCGCACTGGCCACGACGCTTCTGGCCCTGGTAAGCGTCGCCGCCCAGGCACAAGCACAGAACGACCATGCAGCGCACGGCCAGGCCGACGCTCAAACGGCCGCGCCATCCACTCAGACCGTGGCTCCTGCCGCCGACCCGCACGCGGGTCACGCGACGTCGGCGAGCGGCTCGACCGCGGCCCCGGCCATGGATCACGGCAACATGCAGATGCAGGGCGGGTCGGCGCCTCCTGACGCCCGCGATCCGCATGGCTACTCCAATGGCCTGACATTGGGATCGGGCGACTACGCCGTACCCGGTGTGCCGCGGCTGATGCTGGCCGACGAACACAGGTTCTTTTCGTTGCGCGGCGAAACTCTGGAACGCCGCTTCACGCGCAAAGGAGACGACTCCACGGCCTACGACCTCCAGGCGTGGTATGGGACGACCTACAACAAGGCCGTCGTGAAGGCCGAAGGCGATATCGCCAAAGGAAAGCTCGAAGAATCGCGTACCGAGCTTCTCTGGGGGCACGCCGTCGCACCGTACTGGGACACCCAGCTCGGCGTTCGGGTGGATAACGGGGAAGGCCCGAGCCGTCAATGGTTGGCTTTCGGCATCCAGGGCCTCGCCCCCTACTGGTTCGAGCTGGAGGCGACGGGCTACGTGGGAAGTGGTGGACGTACGGCGCTGCGTGTCGAAGGCAGCTACGAGCTGCTGCTGACCCAGCGACTGATTCTGGAGCCTCGCGCCGAGTTGCAGTTTTATGGCAAGGACGACCCGGAACGCGGTATCGGCAAGGGCCTGGCCGAAGCGTCTGCTGGCTTGCGCCTGCGCTATGAATTCAGTCGCCAGTTCGCCCCCTATATCGGCGTGGAACGGGCGGGCAGCTTCGGACGCACCGCGGACTATGTGCGTGCCGAAGGCGGCCGTGCGCAGCAGACGCGCTGGGTGGCTGGCGTGCGATTCTGGTTCTAGAACCTAGCGGGTTTGATCATCTGATGAGAGGCGATCCATGAACATGCACCACGACAGAAGCCAGGGCAAAGTGCCGAGACGCCAGGCATTGATCGCTGGCTTGTTGGTGATGGCACTCGCAGGACCGAGCCTGGCGCAGAGCCGACCGATTGCCAAGGTCTGGAAGGACCCGAGCTGCGGATGCTGCAAGGACTGGGTCTCACACCTGCAAGGCGCAGGCTTCGATGTGCAGGTTCTCGACACCGGGAACACCGCAGCGCGCACGCGGCTGGGCATCCCGCAGAAGTACGGTTCTTGCCACACGGCGCAGATCGGCGGCTATGCCATCGAGGGTCATGTGCCTGCCTCGGACATTCAACGCTTGCTGCGCGAAGCCCCGCAGGCCATCGGCCTCGCGGCGCCCGGCATGCCGGTCGGTTCGCCCGGCATGGATGGTCCGGCCTATGGTGGACGCAAGGACGCCTACGACGTGCTGCTGATTGGGAAAAACGGTAGCAGCACGGTCTATCAGTCGCATCGCTGACCATCCATCAACCCTTCTCCGTGGAGATATGCCATGCAGCATCAGCACACACAGACCCCCAGCGATCGCCCCCGGTTCTGGCGATCGCGCTACGGCGTGGCGTTCCTCATCATCGCCGCTGTCGCCGCGTATTTCCTGCTCAAGGAGCACACGGCACATGTTGCCGGCTATCTCCCCTTCCTGCTGCTGGCGGCTTGTCCGCTGATGCACCTGTTCATGCACCGTGGTCACGGCCACGGCGGACACGATCATGCCGCGCGTCAGGGTAAGGAAGGTGCCGCAGCCTCCAAGGAGCAGAAGCAATGAGTCGAGGCACTCGCACCGTGCGAGCACGCGACGCCGCGCTTGTCTCCTTGCGCGCCTGCGGCCTGCTGCGATCACCAGACACCAAAGGTTAACGGCGGAGGGCACTTGTCACTATGAATTCACCCAGCAAGTCTTCAGGACATGAGCACGCAGGCATGGCGGCGGGTGCCACAACGTCCGGCCCGCATACGCACCACCATCACGCCAGCCATGCTGGAAGTGACGACGCGGGCGGGTCCTCAAGCCACACGCAGCCCGATGCCGCGACGCGAGATCCGGTGTGTGGCATGGCGGTCACGGCGGCGTCGGAGCACCGTTCCACGCACTTGGGGAACACGTACTTGTTTTGCAGCACCGGATGCAAGGCCAAATTCGACGCCGATCCGGCGCGATATGCCAGCGGTGACGCGGGCATAGGCACAGGCAGCGGCCATGCACCGCATCACCATGCCAGCACCGCAGTTTCACCGGCCCCGGCGGCATCGCCAACCGCACCCGGAACCATCTACACCTGCCCGATGCACCCGGAGATCCGCCAGGATCATCCGGGAACCTGCCCCAAGTGCGGGATGACGCTGGAGCCTCTGCTGCCCGACCTCGATGACGACAACCCGGAGTTGCGTGACTTCTCGCGTCGCTTCTGGTGGACCTTGCCGCTGACGCTCGTGGTCTTGGCGCTGGCGATGCTGGGCGAGCGGCTGCACCTGATGGACATGGCTACACAGAGCTGGGTCGAGTTGGTGCTGTCGTTGCCGATCGTGCTGTGGGCCGGCTGGCCCTTCTTCTCCCGCGGCTGGCTGTCCGTGGTCAACCGCAGCCCGAACATGTGGACACTGATCGGCCTGGGAACGGGTGCGGCATTCATCTACAGCGTTGTGGCAACCGTTGCGCCGGAAGTGTTTCCAGCTTCCTTCATGTCCATGGGACGGGTCGGCGTGTATTTCGAGGCCGCCGCCGTCATCATCTCGCTGACACTGCTCGGCCAGGTGCTGGAACTCAAGGCCCGCTCCCAGACTTCGGCAGCCATCAAGTCGCTGCTGGGGCTGGCACCCAAGACGGCGCGGCGCATCAATGCGGACGGCAGCGAGGAAGACGTGCCACTCAGCCATGTGCACGTCGGCGACCTGCTGCGCATCCGACCCGGCGAGAAGGTGCCGGTGGATGGCATCGTGCACGAGGGCAGCAGCTCGATTGACGAATCCATGCTGACCGGCGAACCGCTGCCCGTCAGCAAGCGCGTGGGCGACAAGGTCATCGGGGCCACACTCAACACCAGCGGCGCGCTGATCATGCGTTCGGAGCGGATCGGCTCGGACACCGTTCTATCGCAGATCGTCCAGATGGTCGCCCAGGCGCAGCGTTCCAAGGCACCGATGCAACGCATGGCCGATGTCGTTGCCGGCTACTTCGTGATGGCCGTCGTCGCCATTGCGGTAACGACGCTCCTTGTATGGGGATTCTTCGGGCCACAGCCCACCTGGGTCTATGGACTGATCAATGCGGTGGCCGTCCTGATCATCGCCTGCCCGTGCGCGCTGGGTCTGGCCACGCCGATGTCGATCATGGTCGCAACGGGCCGTGGCGCCACGCAGGGCGTGCTGTTCCGCGATGCCGCGGCGATCGAGAATCTTCGCAAGGTCGATACCCTCGTCATCGACAAGACAGGAA
The DNA here is from genome assembly GCF_902859695.1 of Achromobacter ruhlandii. Taxonomy (GTDB): domain Bacteria; phylum Pseudomonadota; class Gammaproteobacteria; order Burkholderiales; family Burkholderiaceae_B; genus Achromobacter; species Achromobacter ruhlandii. The sequence goes on along the minus strand of NZ_CADIJL010000004.1, from coordinate 65,458 downwards.
CCCTGACCGAAGGCCGACCTGCTTTCGATCAGGTCGTCGCAGCCCCCGGCTTTACGAACGATGAGGTGCTGCGTCTTGCGGCCAGCCTGGACCAGGGCAGTGAACACCCCCTGGCCGACGCCATCGTGCAGGCCGCGCGTGCCCAGGGCCTCCAACTCGTGAAGCCTCAGAGCTTTGAATCGGGAACCGGCATCGGCGTGCGCGGAAAGGTTGAGCACCGGCAACTGGCGTTGGGCAACACAGTGCTGATGGAACAGTCTGGCGTATCGGTGGAACCGCTCGTACCCCAGGCCGAAGCTCTGCGCGGCGAAGGGGCCAGCGTCATGTACCTGGCGGTGGACGGGCAGCTCGCGGGCTTGCTCGCCGTGTCCGATCCGGTCAAGGGCAGCACCCCCGAGGCCCTGGCCGCGTTGAAGGCTGCGGGCCTGCGGGTCATCATGGCCACCGGGGACGGGCAGACCACCGCCAAAGCCGTCGGTGCACGCCTAGGCATCGACGAGGTGCATGGTGAGGTCAAGCCGGCGGACAAGCTCATGTTGATCGAGCGACTGCAGAAAGAAGGACGCATCGTCGCCATGGCCGGAGACGGCATCAACGACGCGCCGGCCTTGGCGAAGGCAGACGTGGGCATCGCCATGGGAACGGGAACCGACGTGGCGATGAACAGCGCCCAGGTCACGCTGGTCAAGGGTGACCTGCGTGGCATCGCTGTCGCTCGCACGCTCTCGGTGAGTACCGTGCGCAACATGAAGCAGAACCTCATGTTCGCCTTCCTCTACAACGCGCTGGGCATCCCCATCGCCGCCGGGGTTCTCTATCCCCTCACGGGCTGGCTGCTGTCGCCGCTGATCGCAGCATTGGCGATGAGCCTGAGTTCGGCGTCGGTCGTTGGCAACGCCTTGCGCCTGAGAGCGAGCCGACTGTGACCGGATTTTCTTTCTGAACCTACAGGAGCCTGCTATCGCCCAGCAAACCGTTTCTTTCGTTCCACGCCGTTGCAAAGGTGCGAGCCTTATCTCGGCATTTCGTTCTTAAACCACACCTCACACATCCAGGTAGAAACTTCTATGACCCGTTCACATTTCATCGCCAAGCTCGTCGCGCCGATCGCTGCTGGTCTGTTCGCCACCGCCGCATTCGCGCATCCTTCGCTGGTGTCTTCAACGCCGGCCGACAAGTCGCAGGTTTCTGCGCCAGCCACCATCGAACTGAAGTTCTCCGAGACGCTGGTGCCGCAGTTCTCCGCCGCGAGCCTTGTCATGACTGGCATGCCGGGAATGGCGAGCCATGGCCCGATGAAGATCAACGCCAGCGTCGCGGCTGCCGGCGACGGCAAGACCATGGTCATCACGCCGGCACAGGCGCTCCAGCCCGGTGACTATCGCGTCGAATGGCGTGCCGTCTCCTCGGACACGCATCCGATCACGGGTAACGTCACCTTCATGGTGAAGTAAGCCCATGGCCGGGGATTGGTTGACCATCGTCCTGCGCCTGGCGCTGTATCTGGACCTGGCGGCGGCGTTTGGCGTCGCCATGTTCGGTCTCTATGCTTTGGGCAACGACGAGCGATCCTCGACGATCTCGCGCCGCTATCGCGTCCTCATTGGCGCATCCGCTGCCATCGGCATTGCCCTGTCGATGTGGGGCATGACGGTCATGGCCAAGGCCATGTCCGGTGCCCAGAGCTACGCGGAGCTGTCAACGCACGTCTTCGACATGCTCATTACGGGCACGCACATGGGCATCGCCTGGTGCATTCGCATCCTCGCGCTGTTGGTGTGTGTGCTCGTCGCAATGTTGAAATTGAACGCTACCTTGCGATTTGCAGTGATGGCGCTCTCCACCGGCGTGGCGCTGGCGACCCTTGCGTGGGCAGGCCACGGCGCGATGGACGACGGCGTTCGCGGCTACATCCATCTTGCGTCGGATATCACGCACCTCTGGGCAGCGGGCGCTTGGGTGGGCGCATTGGTGGCGTTCTTGATGCTGGCATCCCACAAGCAGGATGTCGCGCAAGACCCGGTAGCGGTCCTCAGTCGGACGTCGAATGGCTTTGCTCGCATAGGTACAGCGATCGTGGCTGCACTCGTCGTGAGTGGAATTCTCAATTACCTGTCGATCGCCGGACCATCGTTTGATCCGCTCATCTCGACGCTGTATGGCCGGCTGCTGATGGTAAAGCTCTTGCTTTTCGCAGGCATGCTGGCGTTGGCTGCTGCCAATCGGTATCGGTTGAGCCCGAGCCTGGAGGCTGCTTTGAAGGCAGGCAATCGCGCACAGGCAGTCATCAAGCTTAGACAGAGTCTGTTCACGGAGGCGACCTTGGCCGTTTTGGTTCTGGCGAGCGTTGCATGGCTTGGCATCTTGTCTCCCACTGGAACCTAGTCCTTCATGGGCGGCAGATGACAGCACATGAATTGAATGTAATGCACGGGTAAGCGCTCTGTAGACCGCCTGCTTCTACATTTAACGACGCGGCGCAAGTTGTCGTCGTTTTTACAAAGGAGTCGATCATGAAATCGCAAATTGTCATTGCCGCCCTGTTGAGCGCTCTCTCCGTGCCAGCCTTCGCCGGTCATGCAGCAGCCCAAGCAGCCAAGGAAATGGTTCCCTTGGCTGACGGGGGAACGCTGTACATCTTCAAGGACGGAAAGATGGCACAGGAAAGCCGCTTCGGGCGCGCCGTCTATCTCAATGTCGGAGCTTCGGTGTCGACGAAGGATGGGCGCAACATCGCGATCACCAGCAATGAAGTCGCTCGCCTCGGGTCGCTGCTACAAAAAGAGCACGGCGGATGACGCCGCGGGTGTGCGGTGCTTTTCAAAGCTTCTGCACAGTGTGACAGAGACGCGCGCCCCGATTGGGCGCGCGCGCGCTTGGGACGCGTCACGAGCAACCACGAGCGCTCAAGGTGCCAGTTTTTGCGATGTCAAGCGCATCAACTTCCCTGAAATGGATCCAGCCTCCCCGTCCACCGTGATTCGTCCACGGGACATCTGGCGCGAATGAGAACTTGCGAGGAGCCCGATTTATGGAGTTGCGTCATCTACGATGCTTTGTCGTCTTGGCAGAGGAGTTGCATTTCACGCGGGCGGCCGAGAGGCTGCATATAGAGCAACCCCCCTTGTCTCGCGCGATCAAGGAATTGGAAGATGAGCTTGGGGTCACGCTGTTTGACCGCGACCGCAGGGGCACACGGCTGACCGTGGCGGGGGCGGCATTCTTGCAGGACACCCGCCGACTCTTCACTGTCCTGGAGCAAGCGCGTGAGAATGCCAGAGCCATTGCCGCGGGCCTGAGGGGCAGCCTGCGCATTGCAATTTCCGATGGTGCGATGGACCCACGACTATCGGCGTTCCTAGCTCGTTGCCGCGCGGAAGAGCCCGAGGTCGAGATACGTCTCTCCGAGGTACCGCTGACCGAGCAGATACGGGGCCTACGGTCTGGCGACTTCACGATCGGATTTGCACACGCGGCGGATGTTGGCGAAGGCATCGTGGCTGAACCGATCTGGCGAGATCCGATTGTGATCGCCGTGCCAGCGCGGCACTCGCTTCTTGCGCACAAGCAAGTTCCGCTGAACGAACTTCAGGGTCACCCACTGGTTCTGTGCGACAAACTGGCCTGCGAAGGCTACTGCCGAGAACTAAATCGGCTGCTACAGGTTCTGGAACACAGACTCAACGTTGTCGAAGAAGTGTCGTCGCTGGACATGATGCTAACGCTCGTCGGCGCAGGCTATGGGATTGGTTTCATGACGGCGACCAAGATTCCCATCAGCCAGAGGCCGGACGTGGTGATTCGCCCTCTGGCGCAGGACACGGCGGTAATCACAACCTATCTGCTTCGGCCAGAAAGCAGCAACTCATCGGTTTCGCTGGATCGCTTCATCGAACGTCTGCGAGGACCTCCGGATGACTAAAGCGTCAATGCCTATCTGAATCGTGCGCCGCGGCACGAAGATTGCGTTCGGCTGCGCTGACGAGTTCCGCAGCACTGAGCTTGAGTCCGGCGGCGATTCTTAAGATCAGAGCGAGAGTGGGCATGTGCTCCCCACGCTCTATTTTGCCCATGTGCGATCGCTCGATCCCTGCTTTCGCAGCCAGTTCTTCCTGAGCAACACCTTGCGTCAGGCGGGCGACACGAACGGCCGCTCCGAATGCCAACGCTGGCTCGGCGTCGAAAGTGGTAGTTCCTGGGGGACGGCCTCGTCGGACAGTTCGCTTCTCCATCCTTGGAAGCGTCGAACAGTCCAAACAATTTAACCACGTTAAGTTTAACTCAAACTAGCTATCATGAAGACTTTCCATCCTTGTCTTATCGCTTCTTGGGGCCTCTCATGCACGACGCCACCAGCCCACGCCCACAGCTCAGGCTCGCCATAGCGCCTGGTGTGGCCTCTTCGTACCTAGCTGCATTGCTTGCCCTGCAGCGCGCGGAGGAGCCCGAAGTTTCTATGGAATTTAATGAGGTTACGGCGAGCGATCTCATTACGGGCCTCTACAAACGGCGCTTCGACGTCGGCCTTTCTCTGAAGCAGGTGAGCGATTCTTCGCTGAAGAGTCTTTCTATTTGGTTCGAGGCGACAGCTCTTGCCACGCCGCTGCGATACCCACTGCTCCGGCAGCAGTCAATCAGAATAGACGAACTTAAGGAGCACTCCGTGTTTCGATGGAAGGCCGAATATTCTCCTTCGCTGGACCAGTACCTGTCCTCCATGTCATCAACGGAAAGGCCGAATGTCCAGCATGTCAGTTCTTTTGAGATGTTATTGCTCTGGGTCGCAGCTGGATATGGCGTAGGGATTTCCTCGCGATCACGCATCGAAACCGCTAGCCAGTGCGGAATCTGCACGCGCCCAATAGCCGATGGCCCCTACGAGGTCATTACGCACCTGCAGCGACTCTCGGGACAGACGAATCTTGTAGCTGATCGATTTGAGCTTAGAGCCTTGCGAGTTGCCGAGGCGCGTAAAGCATGACAACCACGTGCGGTGCCCGCCCTTGCCGGTGGATTTGCAGCGGGTGCCGGTTCGGGCCAAGGCGCCGTCCAGACGCATCAATTCATCCTGGAAACTGACCTTGATCAATTCAACTCCCTACAACTTCCAATAGTATGTCCGCATGATCGGCTTAAGGCGCCTTCTCGCAAGATGGAGCCGCTGGATTACCAGCGGCCTAGTCGTAACCTTGCTTTTCTCGCAGGTTGCGATGGCGATGTACGTCTGTCCCAAGCCAGACCCGAGGGCATCTGTGGAAACCACGCAAATGCGTGCCACGATCTCGATGCAGCAGGCTGACAAGTTGCCAATGTCGGATTGCACCGGCATGCCTGATTCCATGGACAGCGAAGCGCCACAGTTGTGCCACGCTCATTGCAGTGGCGATCGGGAGTCGGCGCTTTCATGGCAGGGGCTGGACATTCAGTTTCTCGCGGCGCACGTGATGTGGCTCGCCAACTCGCTGCCCGGGTTGGTTCTCGACCGGGTAGCCCTCAGGCGGCACGTTACCTACATTCCTCCCAATCCCCGCGCGGGCTTTCCGCCGATCTACCTCACGTTCCAAGTCCTGCGGAATTGATTTATGTGTCCGTGCTCGCCGCGCACCGATGCGGCAGACCACGTGATTTCGTGAATACCAATTCCGAGGACAACCATGTTTACTCCCTTTTTTGGCGCCCCCGAGGGGCGCCCGTCGGCGTACGGCCGAGGCACAACGCCGGCCTCGATGCGAGTGCATCGTCTGAAAGCTATCAGCATCGCGTTGGCGGGCAGTGCGCTTGTCTCGCCTGTAGCCTACGCCCTCGATTTTGCTGAGGCACGCCTTATCGCGGAGCAGCAGAGCCCACGCATAAGCGCGCAGCAGTTGCAGGTTAACGTCGCCGAATCCGTGCAGAAGGCAGCAGGCTCGCTGCCCGACCCCAAGCTCTCGCTCGGCATCGAAAACTACCCCATCAGCGGCATGGATCGCTGGAGCATGACGCGCGAATCCATGACGATGCAGCGCTTGGCGCTCATGCAGGAAGTGCCCAACAGGGCCAAGCGCGACGCCCAGGTCGCCAGCGCGCAGGCGCGTGTGGATCGAGAACGCGCGGCGCTGGTTTTGCAGCGATTGCAGATCCGCCAGGAGCTCAGCCTGGCGTGGATCGCCGCGCAGGCGGTGGAGCAACGGGAGATACTGCTGACGGAACTGCTCGCGGAGAACCAGCGCCTGCAAGACAGTCTCCCCGCTCGCGTCGCCGGCGGCACCGCCCAGGCTGGCGATCTGTTGGTCGCGCAACAGGAGGCGCTGACACTCACGGACCGCCGTGACGATCTACAGCGGGACCGGGCCAAGGCCAGGGCCGCGTTGCGGCGCTGGGTGGGCTCCAGGGCCGACGAAGCACTGCAAGGCGATCCAGGCCCGCTCACTCGCCCCGTCGCGCAACTGCGCACAGAACTGGCGAATCACGCGGAGCTTGAACTCTATCCGGCGATGCAAAGCATGGCCCGGGCCGAGTCCCGCGAAGCCCAATCAGAGACCCGCGGCGATTGGGCCTGGGAGATAGCCTATAGCCGGCGTGATCGCCGATGGGGCGACATGGTGTCATTTCAGGTGACATTCGATCTGCCTTGGCAGAAGGATCGACGCCAAGTGCCCATGATCGAGGCAAAACGGCACGAGTTGGAACGTCTGGACGCCGAACGCGAAGACGTGGCGCGGCGGCATTTGCAGGAGCTGGACGACAGCGCCGCCGAACTCCAAGCGTTGAACAGCCAGATCGACCGCCTGCAGACCGCCGGCTTGCAACTGGTACGGAACCGAGCGGCACTTGCATTGAGCAACTACCGATCCGCCAAGGGGGACCTGAGCGCTGTGCTCAGTGCACGCGCCCAGGTGCTGGAGACGCGCATGCGTCTGATCGACCTTGGAGCGCAGCGCGACAGCCTCGTCGCCCGACTGAACAGCCTGATCGCGGACTGAGTGGAGACCCTCGCCATGAATACCTCTTCGAGAAACATCCTTGCCGGCTTGACGCTGGTTGCTGCCGGTATTGCCGTTGGATGGGGCGTCGCCCAATGGCGCGCCGGCCACCTCAGCGGCTCCCCCGCTGCCAACGTCACCGTTGCAAGCGCTCCGACCGAGCGCAAGGTGCTGTATTGGTACGACCCGATGGTGCCGACCCAGAAGTTCGACAAGCCCGGCAAGTCGCCCTACATGGACATGCCGTTGATGCCGAAGTACGCGGATGAAGACACGCAAGACAGCACGGGCCTCAGCGTGTCGGCGCAAGCGGTGCAAGCCCTAGGGCTGCGTACAGCCGAAGTCCTGCAAGGCAAGATCGGCGCAGATGTGAACGTCGTGGGCACCGTGCTGCTCAACGACCGCGACGTCAGCATCGTGCAGGCGCGGACCGCTGGCTTCGTCGAGCGTGTCTACGCACGGGCTGCGGGCGACGTGATCGCAGCAGGGGCACCGCTGGCTGACCTATTGCTGCCGGAGTGGATCGCCGCACAGCGCGAGTTTCTCTCGGTTCGCGCGATGGGCGACGCACCGTTGACCGCAGCTGCCCGCCAACGGCTGCTGCTGCTCGGCATGCCGCAAGCCCTGATCGCCCAGGTGGAGCGCACAGGCGAGCCCAAGGGGCTGTACACGGTCACAACACCTCAAGGCGGCTTGGTGGCCGAACTGATGGTGCGCCAGGGCATGACGGTTTCCGCCGGGGAAAGCCTGGCCAGGGTGAATGGCTTGGCCTCGGTGTGGATCGAAGCGGCCGTCCCCGAAGCACAAAGCGGACCATTGCAGGTCGGCCAAACGGCGCAGGTCCGGCTGGCGGCGTTTCCCGGTGAAGTGCTCCAGGCGCGCATCGTGAGCATCCTGCCCGAAGCCAACCGCGACACCCGTACGGTGCGAGTGCGGCTTGAAATGGCCAATCCCGGCCAGCGCCTGAAGGCCGGCATGTCCGGCCAGATCGCGCTCAAAGGCAACGAACAGCCCGCGCTGCTTGTTCCCAGCGAAGCGGTCATCCGCACCGGCAAGCGCGCACTGGCCTATGTGGTCGATGGACCCGGCAAGTTCCATCCCGTGGAGGTCCAGGTGGGCGCGGAGGTAGGCGATCAACTGGTGGTCAACGGCGGGCTCGCGGCGGGACAGCAGGTGGTGGCCTCGGCGCAGTTCCTGATCGATTCGGAAGCCAGCCTGCGGGGCGTGCTGCCTGCAGGTGCCGCGGCGTCCGCGCCTGCATCGCCGCACAACGGGCACGGCACCTCGTCGCCACCGGCCGCGGCCACCAACGCTTTCGTGGTGCGCGGCGTGATCGAGGAGATGTCGCCCACCGAGCTGACGCTGGCGCACGAGGCCGTGCCAGCCCTCCAATGGCCGGCCATGACCATGGGCTTCAAGCTGAGCAGCCCGCAGCTCGCCGCGGGTCTTTCGGTTCGGCAGCAGGTGCGATTCACCTTCTCCAAGCAAGGTGAGGGCTACGTGATCACCGCCATCGAAAAGGTGCAGCCATGATCGCCAAGCTGATTCGATGGTCGGTGGCCAATCGCTTCCTGGTGCTGCTGGCCACCGCCATGCTCACGGCATGGGGCGTGTGGGGCGTTCGCAGCACGCCCGTGGATGCGCTGCCGGACTTGTCAGACGTGCAGGTCATCATTCGCACCAACTACCCAGGACAGGCGCCGCAGATCGTCGAGAACCAGGTCACCTACCCGTTGGCCACCACCATGCTGTCGGTGCCAGGGGCCAAGACCGTGCGCGGCTTCTCGTTCTTTGGCGACTCGTTCGTCTATGTCTTGTTCGAGGACGGAACCGACCTGTACTGGGCCCGCTCACGGGTACTGGAATACCTGAACCAGGTCCAGGGCCGATTGCCCGCCACGGCGAAGCCGGCCCTGGGTCCGGACGCCACAGGCGTCGGCTGGATCTTCCAGTACGCGCTCGTGGATCGCACGGGCAAGAACGATCTGGCGCAACTGCGTGCGTTGCAGGACTGGTTCCTGAAGTTCGAACTCAAGAGCCTGCCCAACGTGGCCGAGGTGGCATCGGTGGGGGGCATGGTCAAGCAGTACCAGGTCGTGCTCGACCCGATCAAGTTGGCGTCCTATGGCCTCAGTCAGGCTCAAGTCCGCGATGCCCTGATGGCGGCCAACCAGGAGACCGGCGGCTCCGTCCTGGAATTGTCAGGCGCGGAGTACATGGTCCGCGCGAGCGGCTACCTCAAGACCCTGGACGAGTTCCGGGAGATCCCCTTGACGGCACGCGGCGGTGTGCCGGTGCGGCTGGGGGATGTTGCGACGCTCCAGATAGGCCCGGAGATGCGGCGTGGCATTGCCGAACTCGACGGAGAAGGCGAGGTCGCCGGCGGCGTGGTGGTGCTGCGCTCCGGCAAGAATGCCCAGGAGACGATCGCTGCCGTCAAGGCCAAGCTCGCGGAGCTGCAGGGCAGCCTGCCGCCGGGCGTCGAGATCGTCACCACCTACGACCGCAGCGCGCTGATCGAGCGGGCCATTCGCAATCTCACGACCAAGCTAGGCGAAGAGTTTCTGGTGGTGGCGCTGATCTGCGCACTGTTCCTTTGGCATCTTCGTTCTGCGCTGGTGGCCATCATCTCGCTACCTCTGGGCGTGATGACGGCGTTCTTGGTCATGCGCTACCAGGGCATCAACGCCAACATCATGTCGCTGGGGGGGATTGCCATCGCCGTGGGGGCGATGGTGGATGCAGCGGTGGTGATGATCGAGAACGCCCACAAGAAGCTGGAGGCTTGGCAGCACGCGCACCCAGATCAACGGCTGCAGGGCAAGGAACGGTGGGACGTGATCACACAGGCCGCGGAGGAAGTCGGTCCTGCGCTCTTCTTCTCGCTGCTCATCATCACGCTCTCGTTCATCCCGGTCTTCACCCTAGAAGCGCAGGAAGGCCGGCTGTTCGGCCCGCTGGCGTTCACCAAGACCTACGCGATGGCCGCGGCCGCAGGGCTGTCAGTGACGCTGATTCCCGTACTCATGGGCTACTGGATTCGCGGGCGTATCCCGGATGAGCAGAAGAACCCCATCACCCGCATCCTGATTGCAGCCTACCGGCCAGCACTGGAGTGGGTACTGCGCCGGCCCAAGGCGACGCTGCTGATCGCCGTGCTGGCCTTGGCGACCACGGCCTGGCCCTTGGCGCGGCTCGGCGGTGAGTTTCTGCCGAGGTTGGACGAAGGGGACCTGCTCTACATGCCCTCGGCCCTGCCGGGACTCTCGGCGCAGCGCGCCACGGAGTTGCTGCAGCTGAGCAACCGCATGATCAAGACCGTACCTGAAGTGGACAAGGTGTTCGGCAAGGCAGGACGGGCCGAAACTGCGACCGATCCGGCGCCCCTGGAGATGTTCGAGACCACGGTTAAGCTCAAGCCCAGGGAACAATGGCGACCAGGCATGACGCCCGAGAAGCTCGTGGAAGAGCTGGATCGTGCCGTGAAGATCCCGGGCCTGTCCAATATCTGGATTCCCCCTATCCGCAATCGCATCGATATGCTGGCTACCGGCATCAAGAGCCCGATCGGGGTGAAGGTGACCGGCAACGACCTGGGCGTGATCGATCGCATCGCTGCAGAGGTCGAGCAGGTCGCCAAGGGCATTCCCGGCGTGACGTCGTCACTCGCGGAGCGCTTGACGGGCGGGCGCTACGTGGATGTTCAGATCGACCGCGTAGCCGCCGGTCGCTACGGCCTGAACATCGCCGATGTCCAGGCGGTCATCGCCGGCGCGGTGGGTGGCGAAAACGTCTCGGAAACGGTCGAGGGGCTTGCCCGCTTTCCGATCAATCTGCGCTACGCGCGAGAATGGCGTGATTCACCACAACGGCTGGCAGAACTACCCATCTTCACGCCGATGGGTCAGCAGATCACGTTGGGGACCGTGGCACGCATCGCGATCACCGATGGACCGCCCATGCTCAAGAGCGAGAACGCACGGCCCTCCGGTTGGGTCTATGTCGATGTGCGCGGCCGTGATCTAGCCTCGGTGGCCAACGAACTGCGCGATGCCATCGGGCAGCAGGTCAAGCTGGAGCCGGGTGTGAGCATCACCTACTCCGGGCAGTTCGAATACATGGAGCGGGCCAATGCACGCCTGAAGGTTGTGGTGCCTGCCACCCTGTTGATCATCTTCGTTCTGTTGTACCTGACCTTCGCGCGTGTGGACGAAGCGGGCTTGATCATGGCGACCTTGCCCTTCGCGCTCACGGGGGGCATCTGGTTCCTGTACCTGCTGAATTACAACCTGTCCATCGCCACCGGCGTGGGATTCATTGCGCTGGCAGGTGTGGCGGCGGAGTTCGGCGTGGTGATGCTCATCTATTTGAAGCAGGCCTTGGCGGAACGTTGCCCCGATGGGCGCAACCCAACGCGAGAAGAACTGCTAGATGCGATCCGGGAAGGGGCGGTGCTGCGCGTGCGCCCAAAAGCGATGACCGTTGCGGTCATCCTGGCGGGCCTGGTACCCATTGTTTGGAGCAGCGGCACGGGCTCTGAAGTCATGAGCCGCATAGCAGCTCCGATGCTCGGCGGGATGGTGACCGCACCGTTGCTGTCGCTGTTCGTGATTCCGGCTGCCTATCTGCTGATGCGTAAGCCGCGCTAACGTTGCAACGCGGCAGGGTGTCATAACCGAGGCCCTGCCGTTTCCGGTGCGGCCTATCGGCACCCCAAGTGAATAACCATTCGACACATGCGCTTTAGCCGGCGCAAGAACTTGGCAGTGACGAGCCATATCAGGGAACAAAACCTGCCCCCGGCCGTTCAGACAGAATCGTCAGCATTTCTATGACAGCCCGAACCTTGGGCTGCAGGTAACGCGATTGCGGCCACACTGCATGGATAGGCACCTCACCACCTGCCCAGTCCGGCAGCACGGGGATCAAGCGCCCCTGCCGTATATCTTCGGCCACCAGCCATGTCGGCATCTGCATGATGCCGCAGCCGGCCAGACCCGCCGCCAGCATTGCTTCACCATCACTGAACTCATGGCGCGGATAGATTTCCTGCCGACGTACGCGCTGGTCCGATACGCGGAGCAACCAAGTGGGTCTCTGCCGTCCCCGAGGACCAGTGATGCAGTCCCGATGCATTAACTCTTCTCAATTCCGACGGCCAAAGCATCCATCTTTGGCCGTCGGCCAGCGTCAGGCACTTTCGAACATTGCCGCATCATTTAGCAACCGTTGAATGCGCTGGCGAGTCTCCTCTGGAATACCTTGCACAGACGAGTCAGGTCCGGGCCTGTTTGGCTGCTGCTGGGTGCCCGCGATGACCCGCACGACCATGCCCAAATTTCCTGGTGTCACGATGTCGATGGCTGCGCGATCACCCAGGTCCGGATGTGGGCGGGTCAGCATCCGGTACAGGTCCCACGGATCCGCATGCGGGCACTGGTTCATGAGCACCTGTGCCAGCTTGTGCTTGAGGGGTACCAGCTGCCAGTCGGGCACGCGTTGCCCGCGGTTGCCCAAGCTGATAGACAGCAGCTTGCCCGCCTTCAGCTCGCGGTTGATCTGGTCCTTGGACTTCCCGGCCAACTTGCCGAACAGCGGGACCGGCAGACTGCTCGGCGATTCGTAGATGGCCAGCATTTCCTCGCGCTCGCGCTGGATGACTGACACCTCCGGCTCTGGCGCATGCGTCGGGGGCGGTGGTACCTGCGACAGTCGCTGGAATGTGATTCCCCCGTCGTTTGGCGTCACGACGATGGGTTCGGCCACCACAGGCGGAACGGATGCCGCAGAAGCAGCAGCGACGATGGTGTTGGGCTTGTCCTCCTCTGCCATGGCCGGCACGCCCTCGATATGGATCGTGAGGTGCGCGCTGGCCGCTTCCACTTGGCCCTGTTCGAGCAGATCGAGACGATCCGCCCAGTCCTGCATCATCCGGCGGCGCGGCTCAACATACTTGGCGTGGTTGTAGGCCGAACTCACCTTGTTCGGGTCCGAGTGCGAAAGCTGCGCGTCCACCCAAATCTTGGGATAGCCGATCTCGTTGAGCGCCGTCGAGATGGTTCCGCGGATGCCGTGACCGGTCAGTTGATCCTCGTAGCCCATTCGTTTCAAGGCCGCGTTGAGGGTGTTCTCGCTGATGCGCTTCTTGAGTTCGCTGCGGTGCGTGAGCAGATGGACCTGGGCCGGCCTCATCACACCCAACAGGTAGCGCACGATCTCGATGGCCTGCACGGACAACGGCACGATGTAGGGCGGAACGTCCTGCGGGCGCTTGCCGGCCTTGCGCATCTCGTCCTGGAGTTGCTTGACGATCTGCGGCGGGATGATCCACAGGCCACGGTCGAGATCGAACTGGTCCGGGGTCGCCAGCCGCAGCTCGCCGGTACGCACGCCGGTCAGGAACAGCAGCCGGATGCCGAGTTGGGTCTGCCAACCACGAGGGTTGTAGAGCCTGAGCTTGTGCAGGAACTCGGGGAGCTCCGGAAGATGCAGGTAGGGGTTGTGGTTCACCGGGGGCTTGGGCTCGGCCACCACGTCCAGGTCGGAGGCCGGATTGGCTTCCAGCCCCTCCACGATGACGAGGGCATAGCGGAACAACTGCCCCAGCCAGGTGCGGACCTTCTCGGCAGTGGTGAACGCCTTGCGCTCCTCGATCCTCGCCAGGACGCCCAGGAGTTGGGGCCGGCGAATGTCGTAGATCGACATCTGCTTGAGGCTAGGCAGCACGTCCTTGTTGAAGATCCGCAGGATCTGCGACAGCGTGCTGTTCCTGCCCTCCTTGATTTCCTTGCGGCGATGCTCGACCCACGCATCGAAGACGGCCTTGAAGGTGTAGTCGGCCGCAAGCTTGACCGCGTGTCGCTTCTGTTTCCGATCGGTATGGGGGTTGACGCCCTTTGCCAGAAGCGCCCGGGCTTCGTCGCGCAAGGTGCGCGCTTCGCGCAAACCGATCTCGGGGTAGTTCCCCAGGGAGATGCGCTTTTGCTTGCCGAGCCAGTAATAGCGCAAATGCCACGACTTGCCGCCGGTGCGGGCGACCACCAGGCCGAGGCCATCGGTGTCGGGGATGCTGTAGGTTTTCTCGGCGGCCTTGGCTTGCCGCACGGTCAGATCAGAGAGTGTCATCATCAAGCTCCTAAGTCTTGGACTTAGGCCCGATGCTGCTTGTCATCCCGATCCAACCCCAGCAACAACCCGGAACCGGCACGACCCGCATTCTTTGGCCTTGTTTTTGGCCTCAAAAATGGTGGCTGTCAGTGGATTCCCATGGCTTTCGCTGGAAAGAAAAAAGGAGCCGAAGCTCCTCTTTTCAATGACTTACAGACGTCAGTGGAAGTCTGTAGATCATAAACTGGAGCGGGAGACGAGTCTCGAACTCGCGACCTCAACCTTGGCAAGGTTGCGCTCTACCAACTGAGCTACTCCCGCGGGGCACTGCGTTTGGTGAACCGGATGTTGATTGCCTTGGGTTTTTAATCCGAAGCTTTAAACCTGCCGGCGCTTTTAGCCGGCTAAGCCACTTTTTGAAAGAGGCCGTGTCCACCAAAGACAGCGATTATACACAGTTTTTAGGACTTGTGCGGGTCTGTCCGTGCGGCCCGCAAAAAAAGTCGCCGCAACGATGCGCGGCGGAGTTCGTCGCGAAGGTGCGCGACAGGTCCGCGCGCAGGGCGCATGGCATGAGGCGATGACGACATCGAGGCTCGGGACCGCAACGTAACACTGAAGGGGAAATCGACAAGAACCTGTCGTGAGGCAAACGGCGCCGATGATGCCTGGCGGTCCGTCTGGATAAGCACATCCGGCTGGTGATTCCAACGATGCGGCGACGTTCATGAAAACGGCGCATCAACTGGAGCGGGAGACGAGTCTCGAACTCGCGACCTCAACCTTGGCAAGGTTGCGCTCTACCAACTGAGCTACTCCCGCGCGGATACTGCTGTACTGCGAAGAGGCGAGAGTATACCGTAATTTGACGCCGGGGCAAGCGGGCGCCGCGTCAGGCCTGGCCTGGCGCCGCGTGGACGGACGTGGCGGGCAGGCATGGTCCGCGCGGCCCGTCACATGGCCCAGTCCAAATGGCGGTTCTTGGCGCTTTGCCGCCGCGGCTGCTGGCGGCACCATGTGGACATGCGGCGATGTCGTCCGCAATCCATTCCACATAGGTGTTCGCAACATGACCCAGCGCTTGAATTACTTCCAGGTTTCCGCCGAGCTGTCCAAGCATTATCTCGATTTCAGCGCGGCATTGAAAAAGAAGGCCGTCATCCGGGAGTTCAATGACCTCGTGACGATCCGCGCCTCGCAGATCAATGGCTGCGGCTTCTGCCTGGACATGCATGTCAAGCAGGCCAAGATCGGCGGTGAGCGTGAGTTGCGCCTGCATCATATCGCCATCTGGCGTGAATCCACACTGTTCAGCCCGCGCGAGCGCGCCGCGCTCGAATGGACCGAGGCGCTGACCGTACTGCACCCGCACGGCGTGTCCGATGCGGTGTATCAACAGGTCCGCGGCCAACTGTCCGAAGAGGAAATCTCGGATCTCACCTTTCTGGTGGTGGGCATCAATGGCTGGAACCGCCTGAATGTCGCCTTCCGCACCGAGCCTGGCTCCTCCGACGAGGAGTTCGGTCTGGGCAAGGCCGGGTTGAAGTAGGCGGGGTTGCGGCAAGCGGCGGCGGCTCGCCGATGGCGGATACGCCGCCGCTACATCAATTCCAGGATGCGTCGGCCTAGCTGCTCGGCGCGTTCCTGCGACTCGATGTTGGTGAAGCTCATCAACAGACCGGCGCCGCACGGCGCGTGGGTCGTCCAGCGCGACAGGGCGTGCGCGTAGATGCCGTGCTCGACCATGCGCTGCGCCAGCGGGCGGTCGGTCTGGTGGCCCTGCATTCGCACCAGCAAATGCATGCCGCCCGGTTGTGGATGAATCGGCATGGTGGGGCCGAACACTTTGGCCAGCCCCGCGGCGGTGGCGTTGCGGCGTTCCGAGTAGAGCCGCCGCATGCGCTGGATATGGCGCGCGAAATGGCCCTCCAGCATGAAGGCGCCGACCATGGCCTGGGTCAGGCCCGGGATGCCGTTGCCGAGCACCCGGTTCACGTCCTCGAAGCGCCGCACCTGGGCCTCGGGCACCACCAGGTACGCCAGGCGGATGCCGGGGAACATGACCTTGCTGAAGGTGCCCGCGTAGAGCACGCGGCCATGGCGGTCCAGGCTCTTGAGCGCCGGCAGCGGCCGGCTGACGTAGCGGTATTCGCCATCGTAGTCGTCTTCCACGATCCAGCGCTGATTGCGCTCGGCCCATTCCAGCAGCGCCTGGCGGCGCGTCAGCGACAGCGTCACGCTCAGTGGGCTTTGGTGGGCGGGCGTCACGACCGCCGCGCTCGCCCCCGGCGCCTGCGCGATACCCTGCGACACCATGATGCCCTCGGCGTCGACTTCCACCGGCGCGAACGTCAGGCCGGAATGCTTGAGCAGCTCGCGCGTCGGCGGGTAGCCGGGATCTTCCACCCAGACCTGGTCGCCGGGGTGCAGCAGGGCCTGGATCACCAGGTTCAGGCTCTCGCGATAGCCGGACGTGATGAACACTTGCGCCGGCGAGCAGTGGATGCCGCGCGCCACCTGCAGGTGCGCGGCGATCGCGTTGCGCAGCGCGGGCAGCCCGTCGGCGGGCGGGTAGGACAGGTCAGCCGCCTGCGTGGCGCGCAGGTGGCGGGCGCCGAGCCGCGCCCAGATCTTGCGTGGAAAGGCGTCCAGCGCTGGCAGGCCCATCTGGAATGGCAGCAGCGTAGGCGGCTGGCGCCAGGTATCGGGGTCCGCCTTGGCGGGCGCTGGAAGCGGCCGCGGCGTGGCCTGCGCCTGCAAGCCCGGCGTGACTACGGTGCCGGCCTGGCCGCGCGGCTGTACATAGCCTTCGGCATGCAGCAGCGAGTAGGCCATCTCGATCGTGCCGCGCGCCACGCCCAGGTCCTTGGCCAATGCGCGCGCGGACGGGATGCGGTCGCCCGGCTTGAGCGTGCCCTGGGCGATGGCGCCGCGGAAGCGCTCGTAGACCTGCCGGTACAGCGGTTCGTCGCCGGAAACGGCGGGCGGCAGGTTGGCAAGGGAGGTGGGCATCATGGCCTAGTCGAAAGGTCAATTTATGGTTCTTCAAATTATGTCATGGCTTCCTTAGCATGATGTTCATGCCCGCTATGGCGGCGGGTGATTTCTTTCCAGACAGGATCTTCATGAGTCAACCTGACATTCGCCCTATCGAAACCGACGAGGCGCTGCGCGCCTGCTTTCCGGTCATGCGGGAATTGCGCCCGCACCTGGCCGGCGAGCGCGATTTCGCCGAGCGCGTCGCGCGCATGCGCGCCGAGCGTTACGCCCTGTTGGCGGTGTGGGAGGGCGACGCGCCGGTCGCGCTGGCTGGCTACCGCTTCCAGGAAAACCTGATCTATGGCCGTTTCCTCTACGTCGATGACCTTGTCGTCACCGAATGCAGTCGCGGCTCGCGCCATGGCGCCAGTCTGCTGCAGGCGCTCGAGCGCATGGCGCGCGAGGCCGGTTGCGCCAAGCTGGTGCTGGACACCGGCCTGGCCAACGCGCTGGCGCAGCGCTTCTACTTCCGGCAAGGCTTGCTGACGGGCGCGATGCGCTTCAGCAAGGTGTTGGAGGGGGCGGTCGCATGAGCGTCCTGCGTTTGACCTGCAGTCCGCGCGGCGCGGCATCGGAGAGCCTTCGGCTGTCGCGGTTCATCCTCGATGGCCTGGCGCGGGCCGATGCCAGGCGGGGCCGCGACCTTGTCGAGATCGACGCCAATCCGCTGCCGCATGTGGATGCCGAATACGCCTGGGCGCTGGGCTCGCCGGCCGACCCCGACGGCGACTCCGCCGGATCGTTGCGCCAGTCCGACCACCTGATCCAATCCCTGGTCGATGCCGACTACGTCGTCATCGCCACACCGATGCACAACTACACCGTGCCGTCGGCGTTGAAGGCGTGGATCGATCATGTGGTGCGGGTGCGCAGCACGTTCACCGTGACGCGCGCAGGCAAGGTCGGGGTGCTGGCCGACAAGCCGGTTTTCGTGGCGGTGTCGTCGGGCGGCCTGTTCTCCGGGGCCGAGGCGCGCCAGCCGGATTTCCTGACGCCCTACCTGAAGGCGGCGCTGGCCACCATCGGCCTGAAGCGCCTGACGTTCTTTTCGGTGGAGGGCACCGCGATGGGCGGGCAGGCGCTGGAGGCGGCCCGGCTGCGGGCCCGCGCGGAGATCGAGGCGTACTTCACGAAAGCGGCGGATACCTTGGTCGATGCGTTCGTCGCCTAGCGGCCGCGCGGCGTTGCCCGCCGGACTGAGAGGCGTCTAGGCTTCCATCCACACGTCTTCGTAACCCTGGTCGTCGATGATGAACTTCGCGCCCGGGGGCAGGCGCAGGTAGTCGACGACTCGCGGCAACAGCGTCGCCAGGTGCGCGGTGTGGATGGGTTGGTAGAAGTCGTCGGCGTCCGAGTGTTCGCCACAGTGGATGAACCAGCCGATGGTGCCGTCCCGGGGCAATGCTATGCGCGTGCCATGGATCGGCATCGCGCCCAGCGTGCGCAGGGCGACCGCGACCATTTCTTCAGGCGCCATGCCTTGCATGCCGTATCTGTCGCAGATCGCGTCCTGCGCAGCCGTTTGCGGAGATGTCGCCATGCTTGCCGTTTCGGTTGTGGGTTCCGGGTGCGTCGCCATTGCTGTCAGTGTCGCCGCTTTCAGCGGATCTGCCACGAGCATTCTTGGCGGCCCTGTCACGAACATTCCTGGTTTACTGCCCGTGCTCACTTACCTGCGGCGCAGGTGTTGCTCGCACGCAGGTGTTGCTCGCATTGACAGGGCTTCGGGAGAAAACTGTGGTAATCGGGGCGGAAATGAAAAAAGGGCCCGCAGGCCCTTTCTTGCAACATGCGCAGTGTGAAGACACTGCCCATAAAATCTGGAGCGGGAGACGAGTCTCGAACTCGCGACCTCAACCTTGGCAAGGTTGCGCTCTACCAACTGAGCTACTCCCGCATGGGTCCGCAATTTCTGGCCTGGTGAAAATTCCACGCAGTGCCAGTGCAAACCATTTCTTATTGCCAACCACTTTCGTGGTTGCCTGATCAACTTGGTTATCGATCAGAAGGCGCGCATTCTACATGATTTTTTTCGATCGTGCTTGCCGCTGGCAGATTGCTGGGGCAGGCGGATCGCGCTTAACTTTGCGTGGCCAAGGCTGCACTGAGTGCCGTCTGGCTGCCAAGCTCAATCAAGTAATATGAGCGAAGACAGAAAATATAGCACACCCGGTAGTATCCATGTCAAATTCCTCTGCCACCGCACCTGTCCTCATCCCCGAGGCGCGGGACCTTTCCTCCTTGAACACCCTGGGCCTGGCGTCGACGGCCCAGGCCTGCGTCACGCTCGACGATGTGGCGCAACTGCCGGCCCTGTCGGCCTTGGCCGCGCGGCACGACCGGCTGCTGGTGCTGGGCGGTGGCAGCAATGTGGTGTTGCCCGAGACCGTGCCGGGCCTGGTGGCGCGCGTGGCGCTGCGGGGCGTGCGCCTGCTGCGGGCCGAGCCCGATGCATGGCTGGTGGAGGCGGCAGGCGGCGAGACCTGGCACGACTTCGTCGCCGAGTGCGTGAGGCAGGGCTGGGACGGCCTGGAAAACCTGGCATTGATCCCGGGCACGGTCGGCGCGGCGCCGGTGCAGAACATCGGCGCCTACGGGGTCGAGCTGGCCGATCGCTTTGACAGCCTGACGGCCTGGGACGTGCAGGCGGGCCGGTATGTCGACCTGAGCGCGGCCGAGTGCCGCTTTGCCTATCGCGACAGCATTTTCAAGCACCAGCGGCCCGGACGTTGGGTGATCGTGGCGGTGCGCTTGCGTCTGCCGCGGCCCTGGCGGCCGGTGTTGTCGTACCCGGACCTGCAGCGTCATCCCGGCCTTATGGGCGAGCCCTCGGCGCGCGCCGTCTTCGAGGCGGTCTGCGAGATCCGGCGCGCCAAGCTGCCGGACCCGGCGGTCACCGGTAACGCCGGCAGTTTTTTCAAGAATCCCATCGTGTCCGCGGCGCAGCGCGAAGCGCTCGTCTCCCGTTATCCCGGCCTGGTGTCGTATGCGCAGCCGGACGGCAGCTACAAGCTGGCGGCCGGCTGGCTGATCGACCAGTGCGGCTGGAAGGGGCGCAGCCTGGGCGCGGCCGGGGTGCATGACCGGCAGGCGCTGGTGCTGGTGAATCGCGGGGGCGCCACCGCCGCCGACATCCTGGCGCTGGCGCGCGCGATCCAGGATGCGGTCGCCGAGCGCTACGGCGTGGCGCTGGAGCCGGAGCCCGTGGTGGCGTGACCGGGTGCTGCATGAAAAAAAGGACCCTCGCGGGTCCTTTTTTTGTGGGCGCGAAGGGATCAGAGTCCCAGCACCGCCTGCATGTCGTACAGGCCGTTGTGCTTGCCTTCCAGGAAGCGGGCGGCGCGCAACGCGCCTTCGGCGTAGGTGGCGCGGCTGGCCGAGCGGTGCGTGATCTCGATGCGTTCGCCGATGCCGCAGAACGACACGGTGTGGTCGCCGACGATGTCGCCGCCGCGCAGCACCGAGAAGCCGATGGTGCCCGGCTTGCGCACGCCGGTGTCGCCGTGGCGGCTCCAGGTGGCCACGTCGGGCAGGGCCACGTCCCAGGCCGAGGCGATGGTCTCGCCCATCTTGAGCGCGGTGCCCGAGGGGGCGTCGACCTTGTTGCGGTGGTGGGCCTCGAAGACCTCCACGTCGTAGCCCGAATTCAGGATGCGGGCGGCCATGTCCAGCAGCTTGAGCGTGGCGTTCACGCCCACGCTCATGTTGGGCGCGAACACGATGGCGGTTTTCTGCGCGGCCACTTCGATGGCGGCGCGGCCGTTGTCGTCGAAGCCGGTGGTGCCGATGACGGCCTTCACGCCCAGCTTGGCGCAGGCCTGCAGGTGCTCCAGCGTGCCTTCGGGGCGGGTGAAGTCGATCAGGCAGTCGGCGTTGGCCAGCGCGCCCAGGTCGTCGGTGATGGCGACGCCGGTCTGCTGGCCCAGCGGGGCGCCCGCGTCCTGGCCCAGCGAGGGCGAACCCTTGCGGTCGAGCGCGACCGCCAGTTGCAGGCCGTCGGCCTTCAGGACGGCGTCGATCAGCATCTGGCCCATACGGCCGCTGGCGCCGGCGATAGCAATACGCATGAAGAAAATCCTTGGGTTTAGCGCAGCGGCTCGGGCGCGTTGCCGGGCTGGCCGGGGTATTGGTTCATCGGGCTGGTGGGGGCGGCGGCGTCGCGTTTCTTCTGCTCTTCTTCCTGCTTGAGCCGGGCCTCGTCTTCGCTCAGGCGCTTGTCGGCCTTTTCATCGGCGGTGGCGCTGGGCGTGTTGATCTGGTAGGGCTGCAGGTCGGGCTGCTTGTCGCCTTCCCAGCGGGTCAGCCGGTCGTTCTCGAACCAGACCGTGAACTTGCGTTCCTGGGCCTCACCGTAGCCGGGCTTGTAGTAGTAAGGGTAGTCCCAGCGGTTGGCGTGCAGCACGCTGGTCAGGGTGGGGCTGCCCAGCGCGAAGCGGACCTGTTCGCGCGTCATGCCCGGCTGCAGCAGCGCCACCTGCTCCTGGGTGATCCAGTTGCCTTGCTGGACACCGGCCTTGTAGGGGAAGCCCCACTTGTCCCCCGTGCAGCCGGCGAGGGCGACGGCCAGGGCGGCGATGGCCAAACCGGTCTTGAGCGAGCGGGAAGGAATTCGTGCAATCATGGACACTACGCGCCCCTATTATTTGGAAGCAGACAAAACCGTTATCATAAAGGTTTCATAAGGATAGTTCTGCGGGGCGGCAGGAATTCTGGGGAGCCGGCTCGCGGTTACCGAGTATCCTTGCCCATGCCAACGCGGACGGAGAGCGATTACACCATGAGCGACCAAAGCGAACTGAAAAACATGGGTTTGAAGGCGACTTTCCCGCGCCTGAAAATTCTTGATATCTTCCGTAAGTCGGACCAGCGCCACCTCAGCGCCGAAGACGTCTACCGTGCCCTGATCGGCGAAAACGTCGAAATCGGCCTGGCCACCGTCTATCGCGTCCTGACCCAGTTCGAACAGGCCGGCATCCTTGCCCGCAGCCAGTTCGACAGCGGCAAGGCCGTGTTCGAACTGAACGACGGCGATCACCACGACCACCTGATCTGCACCAACTGCGGCAAGGTGGTTGAGTTCTCCGATCCGGACATCGAGAAACGCCAGCAAAAGATCGCCAAGGACAACGGTTTCGCGCTGGAAAGCCACGCCATGGTGCTGTACGGCATCTGCGGCAGCTGCCTGAAAGGCCGCTGAGCTTTCTTCGCCTCGGACCTGCCCACGGCCGCGCTCGCCGTGGGTGGTTGAAAGCAAAAGCCCCTTCTATATGAAGGGGCTTTTTTTATTCTCGGACTGAATCAGGCTGCGGACCATTGCGATACGGGCTGTCGGCGCAAAGGCCGCCGGCGCCCGGTTTTTCTGGGGGCGCACGCGCCCCGGATGTGCTTGCGTCGCATCAGGCCCGCGAGGAGCGGGTTGCCTGGCCCCTGCAGATTCAGGCCGGCGCGCGGCCGAAGCCTGCCAGCATTTCGCGGGCGTGCTCGCGGGTGGTGGCGGTGAGCTTGATGCCGCCCAGCATGCGGGCGATCTCCTCGACCCGGGCGCCTTCATCCAGTTCTTCGATGCGCGAGCGCGTGGTGCCGCGCGATTCGGTCTTGCTGACCAGGAACTGGTTGTTGCCGCAGGCGGCGACCTGCGGCAGGTGGGTGACGCACAGCACTTGGTGGCGCTCGCCCAGTTCGCGCAGCAGCTTGCCGACGGCTTCGGCCACCGCGCCGCCGACGCCGCTGTCGACCTCGTCGAAGATCAGGGTGGGCACGCGCGCCGCGCGGCTGGCAATGACGGACAGCGCCAACGAGATGCGCGACAGTTCGCCGCCGGATGCGACCTTCGCTAGCGGCCGTGGCGTGGTGCCGGCATGGCCGGCCACCAGGAACTCGACGTGTTCATTGCCATGGGCCGACGGCGCGGCGGCGGCCAGCGTGGGCTCGAACTTGCCGCCTTGCATGGCCAGCGTCTGCATCGCTTGCGTGACCTGCTTGCCGAGATCCTTGGCGATCTTGCGGCGCGCCGCCGTGAGCTTGGCCGCGGCGGCGTCGTACTGCGCCTGCGCCGCCTGCGCCTGGGCGCGCAGCGCGTCGATATCGGCGGCAGCCTGCAGGGCCGAGAGTTCGGCGTGCAAGCTGTCGCGCAAGGTGCAGAGTTCGTCGGGTTCGGTGCGGAATTTGCGCGCTGTCTCGAACACCGCGCTCAGGCGCGCCTCGACGTCGGCCAGCCGGCGCGGATCGAGATCGACACGGCTGACGTAGTTGTTCAGGTCGGACACCGCTTCGCTGATGGCGATGCGGGCCGATTCGAGTTCGTCGTAGATGCCCTGCAGGCCGCTGTCGTGCCGCAGCATCTGCTGGATGCGGTGGTTGGCCGCGGTCAGCCGGTGGTGGGCCGAATCGCCTTCGCCATCGAGAGCGTCGAGGATCTGGGTGGCGCCGTCCAGCAGCGACTGCGAATGCGACAGGCGGGTGTGCTCGGATTGCAGCGATTCCCATTCGTCCGGCGCGAGCCCGAGGCGATCGAGTTCGTCGACCTGCCATTGCAGCCGCTCGCGTTCGGCGGCCAGGCCCTCGGCGTCTTTTTCGGCCAGTTCCAGCTGGCGCGCCAGCGCGCGCCATTGTTTCCAGGCCTGGCCTACCGCCTGGCGCAGGTCGCCGTGGCCGCCGTGCGCGTCCAGCAGGTCGCGCTGGGCCTCCGGACGCATCAGGCTCTGGTGCGCATGCTGGCCATGGATGTCGACCAGGCTGTCGCCCAGTTCGCGCAATTGCGCGACCGTGGCCGGGGTGCCGTTGATGTAGGCGCGGCTGCGGCCCTGGGCGTCGATCACGCGGCGCAGGGCCAGTTCGTCGTCGGCGTCAATCTCGCGTTCGGCCAGCCAGGCGCGCAGCGCCGGCGGCGTGTCGAAGACGGCGGTGATATCGGCGCGAGCGGCGCCTTCGCGCAGCACGCTGACGTCGCCGCGCTCGCCCAGCGCCAGCGCCAGCGCGTCGATGAGGATGGATTTGCCCGCCCCGGTCTCGCCGGAGAATACGGTGAAGCCGGGACCGAAATGGATCTCGGTCTGCTCGACGATGACGAAGTCGCGGATGTGCAGGGTGCGCAGCATGTCGGGGCGCTTACTACTCTACGTTGTCGGTGGCCTGCGGCATCAGGTTCCAGTGCAGCTTGCGGCGCAGGGTGGAAAAGAAGCTGTAGCCTTCCGGATGCACGAAGCGGATGGTGTAGGGCGCGCGCTGCACGACGATGCGGTCGCCGGGCTGCAGGTCGGACCAGGTCTGCATGTCGAAATGCACGCTGGCGCCGACCTCGACGCGGCCCATGGCGGTGAGCGTCATGTTCAACACGCCGGTGTCCGGAATGACGATGGGACGGTTGGACAGGGTCTGGGGCGCCACCGGCACCAGCACCATGGCGTTCATGCCGGGGTGCAGGATCGGGCCATTGGCAGACAGCGCGTAGGCGGTCGAGCCGGTGGGGGTGGCGATGATCAGGCCGTCGGCGCGCTGGGTGTACATGAAGGCGCCGTCCAGTTCGACGCGCACTTCGATCATGCCGCCGCGTCCGGCGCGGTTCAGCACCACGTCGTTCAGCGCCGAGGCCGCGTACATCTGCTGGTCGCCGCGCCAGGCGCTGCCTTCGAGCAGCATGCGTTCCTCGATCTGGAAGTTGCCTTCCAGCACGCGCGTCAGGGCGCCATGCGCGTCCTGCACCGGGATGTCGGTGATGAAGCCCAGGTGGCCATGGTTGATGCCGACCACCGGTACGCCGTACGGGGCGAGATGGCGCGCGGCGCCCAGCACCGTGCCGTCGCCGCCCATGACCACCGCCAGCGAGGCGTCCTGGCCGATCTGTTCGTAGGTGGCGACGGGGTATTCCGTCAGGCCGGTGTTGCGGGCCGTGTCGGCATCGACGAGCACCTGCCGCCCGGCCTGCGTGAGCGCGTGCGCGAGCGCCCTTAGCGGAGTGGCCAGGCCGGTGTCCTGGTATCTGCCGATCAGCGCGACGGTAGGAAAGTGCATGGTGGCAAGGCGAGTCAGAAAAACGAAATTGGTCCGGAATCGGGCCAGTTAGCCGATTATATGGGGCCGCATATCGGCTTGCGGGACAAAAATCGCCTCAACTGGAAAAGATTCCCTAAAATACCCGCTATGGATGACCGCGCACGCGCACTACTGAAAGCGTTGATCGAACGCTACATCGCCGATGGGCAACCAGTCGGCTCGCGGACGCTATCGAAGGTTTTCGATCTGTCGCCCGCCACCATCCGCAACGTCATGGCGGATCTGGAGGAATTGGGGCTGATCCATAGTCCGCACACCTCGGCGGGGCGCATTCCGACGCCGCGCGGCTACCGCATGTTCGTCGATTCGCTGCTGGCGGTGCAGTCCTACCAGCTCGAGCCGCACAACATGGGCGAGATGCTGGCCGCGGCCGAGCCCACCCGCGCGGTCAATGCCGCCGCGGCGCTGCTTTCCAACCTGACCCAGTTCGCCGGGGTGGTGCTGACTCCCAAGCGCGCCCAGGTGTTCCGCCAGATCGAATTCATCCGCCTGTCGGACAAGCGGGTGCTGCTGATCATCGTCACCCCCGACGGCGACGTGCAGAACCGCATCCTGTTCGTGCAGCGCGACTACGCCGAGGCCGAATTGCTGGAGGCCGGCAACTTCTTCAACGTCCACTTCGCCGGCAAGTCCTTCGACGCGGTGCGGCGCACCCTGTCCACCGAACTGGCGCAGTTGCGCGAAGACATCTCGCGGCTGATGCAGGCGGCGGTCGAGGCCAGTGCCGAGGCCGCCGAGGACGGCGATGCCGTGGTCATTTCTGGCGAGCGCAAGCTGCTGGACGTCACCGACATCGCTTCCGACATGGACCGGCTGCGCAAGATGTTCTCGCTGTTCGAGAAGAAGACCGACCTGCTGCAACTGCTCGACGTGTCCAGCCGCGCGCAGGGCGTGCAGATCTATATCGGCGGCGATTCCCAGTTGGTGCCGATGGAAGAAGTCTCGGTCATCACGGCGCCCTACGGCGTGGACGGCAAGGTGGTCGGAACGCTCGGCGTCATTGGCCCGACCCGCATGGCCTACGAACGCGTGATTCCCATCGTGGACATCACGGCGCGTCTGCTGTCCAACGCCCTCAGCCACAACCAGTAGTTCCATTCGAACCGACATCCTCCTCGCGGAGGAAGGGGAGTTTTTGTGTTTCTTCGCCTGTTCAAGTATCTCTGGCCTGAACGCTACCTGCCCGAAGCCGAGCAGGACGACCCATTCAATGAAGACCCGCCGCCGCGCGCGCCGGGCAAGGTCGGCGTGCTGCTGGTGAACCTGGGCACGCCCGACACCCCGGGCAGGAAGGACATCCGCAAGTACCTGGGCGAATTCCTGTCGGACCCGCGCGTGATAGAGATTCCGCGCTATCTGTGGAAGCCGATCCTGCACGGCCTGGTGCTGACGCTGCGTCCCAAGAAACTGGAGCCGCGTTACGCCGGCATCTGGCTCAAGGACGGCTCGCCGCTGATGGTCTACAGCCGCCGCCAGGCCGAAGGCGTGCAGGCCGCGTTGACCGCGGCCGGGGTCGAGGCGGTGGTGGCGCTGGGCATGCGCTACGGCAACCCGTCGATTCCCGACGCCATCTCGCGCCTGCGCGCGCAGGGCTGCGAACGCATCCTGACCGTGCCGCTTTATCCCCAATACGCCGCCAGCACCACCGCCACGGTGGTCGATGCCGTCACGCGACATGCCGGCCGGCTGCGCGACCAGCCGGAAATGCGCTTCATCAAGCGGTTCCACGAGGACCCCATCTATCTCGATCCGCTGGCCGCCAGCATCGAAGCGTACTGGCGCGAGCATGGCAAACCGCAGAAGCTGGTCATGAGCTTCCATGGCCTGCCGCGCTATTCCATCGAGCTGGGCGACCCGTACTACCGCGACTGCATGGAAACCGCGCGGCTGCTGGCGCAGCGCCTGTCGCTGCCGCGCGAGCAGATCGAGGTGACCTTCCAGAGCCGTTTCGGCACCGCCCGCTGGCTCGAGCCCTACACCGAACCGACCCTCAAGGCGCTGGCCGCCTCGGGCGTCACCGAGGTGGATGTGGTGTGTCCGGGATTTGTGGCAGACTGTCTGGAAACCCTGGAAGAAATCAGCCTGGAGTGCCGCGACGCCTTTCTCGGCGCGGGCGGCAAGCAGTTCCGTTACATCCCGGCGCTGAATGATGATCCGGCCTGGATCGCGGGGTTGGCCACCCTGGCGGAACGCCACTTGCGGGGATGGCCCACACATTCACGGACTTGAAGGAGAGGGCGCATGCACCATGATCCCAAGACGGGCAAAGTTGTGAAAAAGGGGAACGTCAGCACCCCGGTGGACGAGGATCAGGTCGAGCACGAGCTGGACGAGGCGCTGGCCGAGACCTTTCCCGCCAGCGATCCCATCGCGATCAACCCGGAACCCGATGACGATCCGCGCGTCGACCGCGCCCTGAAAGAGAGCTTTCCCGCCAGTGATGCCGTCGCCCCGGCGCAGCCGCACAAGAAATGATCGGTGCCTGATGGCGCCGGCTATGCCGAAAATCCGGATCTTGGCTGGTTTTTACGGCTAATGCTGCATTTTTAGAGATTTTTGCCGGATTTTTCAGCGTCGTCGCCCATTGCCGCGGCAGCGGTGCGCGGCGGGGAATATTTGCTTTCCCGGGCTTGAAATAGGGGTATTGGCCCCCATTCATGTCTGCGAAAGCCATTCTTTTTGGAGGATTCCCCATGACGGCACCCAACGAGCCTGTAGATCAGACGCCCGGATTCGGCGACGACGCCGATGCGGCCCCCGCCGCCCAGGACGCCGCGCAGGCCGAGCTGAACGAGTTGCGCGCCCAGCTGGACGCGGCCCAGGCTACCGTCAATGAGCAGCAGGACCAGCTTCTGCGCATCCGCGCCGAGGCCGAGAACGTGCGCCGCCGTGCCCAGGAAGAAGTGTCCAAGGCACGCAAGTTCGGCATCGAGTCGTTCGCGGAAAGCCTGGTGCCGGTCAAGGACAGCCTGGAGGCCGCGTTGGCCCAGGCCGACCAGACCGTGGACACGCTGCGCGAAGGCGTCGAGGTCACGCTCAAGCAGCTCGCGGCCGCCTTCGAGCGCAACATGCTCAAGGAAATCGCGCCGGTCCAGGGCGACAAGTTCGATCCGCACCTGCACCAGGCCATTTCTTCGATTCCGGCCGAGCAGCCCGCCAACACCGTAGTGCAGCTGCTGCAGAAGGGCTACGCCATCGCCGACCGCACCCTGCGTCCGGCCCTGGTGGTGGTGTCCGCCGGCCAAGGCTGACCGGACCGCGCGCCATGACCGATCCCAGGTTCGACCCGGCCCAGGTTTTCGCGGTGTTCGGCATGCGTCATGTCGATACCGCGGGATTCGACGCCGCCGTGGTCCAGGCCCCGGGATCGGACCTGCGCTGCGTGTTCCTGTGGGGCCAGGATTGCTATAACTGCAATCTTTTCAAGCAGGCGGCATTGCTGCACCAGGACACCCTGCTGGGCCTGGACCTGAGCTGGTTCGAGGCCGATGTCTACGCCGATGAACCCCTGGGCCGCCGCTTTTCCCTGCATGGCGTCCCCACTTTTGTGCTTTACCGGGCCGGAAAGCGGCTCGGCCGCATCACCGGTTGGCCCGGATTGCCCCAGTTCACGGCGGCCATCCGGCGCCTGCAGGAAACGCCGGCGGAAAATTCCAGCCAGGCGTCTTGAAAAACCCTGCGGGCAGCCCCAGTTATGTGGGGACAGGAAATTTCTCTCCAATTTCATAGATCTATCCAAGGTAACCCGACCATGAGCAAAATTATTGGCATCGACCTGGGCACGACCAACAGCTGCGTGGCTGTCATGGACGGCGGTCAGGTCAAGATCATCGAAAACGCCGAAGGCGCCCGCACCACCCCCTCGATCGTCGCCTACATGGACGACGGCGAGACCCTGGTGGGCGCGCCCGCCAAGCGCCAGGCAGTGACCAACCCCAAGAACACCCTGTACGCGGTGAAGCGCCTGATCGGCCGCAAGTTCGAGGAAAAGGCGGTGCAGAAGGACATCAACCTGATGCCCTACGCCATCGTCAAGGCCGACAACGGCGACGCCTGGGTGGAAGTGCGCGGCAAGAAGATGGCGCCTCCCCAAGTGTCGGCCGACGTGCTGCGCAAGATGAAGAAGACCGCCGAGGACTACCTGGGCGAAGAAGTCACCGAAGCCGTCATCACGGTGCCGGCGTACTTCAACGACAGCCAGCGCCAGGCCACCAAGGACGCCGGCCGCATCGCCGGTCTGGAAGTCAAGCGCATCATCAACGAGCCGACCGCGGCCGCGCTGGCCTTCGGCCTGGACAAGACCGAAAAGGGCGACCGCAAGATCGCCGTCTATGACCTGGGCGGCGGCACGTTCGACGTGTCCATCATCGAAATCGCCGACGTCGATGGCGAAAAGCAGTTCGAAGTGCTGTCGACCAACGGCGACACCTTCCTGGGCGGCGAAGACTTCGACCAGCGCATCATCGACTACATCATCGGCGAGTTCAAGAAGGAACAAGGCGTCGATCTGTCCAAGGACGTGCTGGCCCTGCAGCGCCTGAAGGAAGCCGCCGAAAAGGCCAAGATCGAACTGTCGTCGGCTCAGCAGACCGAGATCAACCTGCCGTACATCACGGCCGACGCCTCGGGTCCGAAGCACCTGAACCTGAAGATCACGCGCGCCAAGCTGGAAGCGCTGGTCGAGGAACTGATCGAACGCACCATCGAACCCTGCCGCGTGGCCATCAAGGACGCCGGCGTGAAGGTTTCCGACATCGACGATGTGATCCTGGTCGGCGGCATGACCCGCATGCCCAAGGTCCAGGAAAAGGTGAAGGAATTCTTCGGCAAGGATCCGCGCAAGGACGTGAACCCCGACGAAGCCGTCGCCGCTGGCGCCGCCATCCAGGGTTCCGTGCTGTCGGGCGACCGCAAGGACGTGCTGCTGCTGGACGTCACCCCCCTGTCCCTGGGTATTGAAACCCTGGGCGGCGTGATGACCAAGATGATCCAGAAGAACACGACCATCCCGACCCGGTTCTCGCAGACCTTCTCGACCGCTGATGACAACCAGCCGGCCGTGACGATCAAGGTGTTCCAGGGCGAGCGCGAAATCGCCGCGGGCAACAAGGCCCTGGGCGAGTTCAACCTCGAAGGGATCCCGCCGTCGCCGCGCGGCATGCCGCAGATCGAAGTCACGTTCGACATCGATGCCAACGGCATCCTGCACGTGTCGGCCAAGGACAAGGGCACTGGCAAGGAAAACAAGATCACCATCAAGGCCAACTCGGGTCTGTCGGAAGACGAGATCCAGCGCATGGTCAAGGATGCCGAGGCCAATGCCGAGGAAGATCACCGCGTCGCCGAGCTGGCCCAGGCCCGCAACCAGGCCGATGCGCTGGTGCACGCCACCCGCAAGTCGCTGACCGAATACGGCGACAAGCTCGAGGCGTCCGAGAAGGAAAGCATCGAGGCGGCCATCAAGGCGCTGGAAGACACGCTGAAGGACGGCGACAAGGCCGCCATCGACGCCAAGGTCGAAGCCCTGTCGACCGCCTCGCAGAAGCTCGGCGAAAAGATGTACGCCGACATGCAGGCGCAGCAAGCGGCCGGCCAGCAGCAGGCCGCCGACAACGCGAAGCCGGTGGACGACAACGTCGTCGACGCCGACTTCAAGGAAGTCAAGCGCGACCAATAATGGCCGGGCGCTGACCTGCCTCTGCCGCCCGGTAGCCGGAGAAATCCGCCTACCGGGCGAACTCATTCTGTAGCACTGAAAAGAAGGCTCTCCCCCGAGCCCACCGATCATGGCAAAACGCGACTATTACGACGTCCTGGGCGTGGCGAAAAACGCTTCGGACGACGAACTCAAGAAGGCCTATCGAAAGCTGGCCATGAAATACCATCCGGATCGCAATCCGGACAGCAAGGAAGCCGAAGAGAAGTTCAAGGAAGCCAAGGAAGCCTACGAGGTCCTGGGCGATGAACAGAAGCGCGCCGCGTACGACCGCTATGGTCACGCGGGCGTCGATCCCAACGCCGCCGGCATGGGCGGCGGCGGCATGGGCGGCGGGTTCGCCGACGCCTTCGGCGATATCTTCGGCGAGATCTTCGGCGGTGGCGGCGGTGGCCGTCGCGGCGGCGGTCCGCAGGTCTATCGCGGCGCCGACTTGAAGTACGCGCTGGAGATCACGCTGGAGCAGGCCGCGGCCGGCTTCGACACCGAGATCCGCGTGCCCAGTTGGGAAAACTGCGACACCTGCCACGGTTCCGGCGCCAAGCCCGGCACCTCGCCCAAGACCTGCCGCACTTGCGGCGGCTCCGGCGCGGTGCGCATGCAGCAGGGCTTCTTCAGCGTGCAGCAGACCTGCCCGACCTGCCATGGCAACGGCAAGGAAATCACCGATCCGTGCACGGCCTGCGATGGCGTCGGCCGCATCCGCCGCAACAAGACCCTGCAGGTCAAGATTCCGGCCGGCATCGACGATGGCATGCGCATCCGCTCCAGCGGCAATGGCGAGCCGGGCATCAACGGCGGCCCGCCGGGCGATCTGTATGTGGAAATCCACATCAAGCAGCACAAGATCTTCCAGCGCGACGGCGACGACCTGCACTGCGAGCTGACCATCCCGTTCACCACGGCGGCGCTGGGCGGCGAACTGCAGGTGCCGACCCTGGGCGGCAAGGCCGAGATCTCGATTCCCGAAGGCACGCAGTCCGGCAAGACCTTCCGCCTGCGCGGCAAGGGCATCCGCGGCGTGCGCGGCAGCTATCCGGGCGACCTGTACTGCCACGTGGTGGTCGAGACGCCGGTGCGCCTGAGCGACGACCAGAAGAACATCCTGCGCCAGTTCGAGGCCTCGCTGAACGACGGGGGCGACCGCCACTCGCCGCAAAGCAAGTCCTGGACCGACCGCGTCAAGGAATTCTTCAGCTGAATCGGCTGAACTGACTCCCGCCATTGCGGCGGACCACGGCCCAGGGTCTGGAGGTATCCGGACCCTGGGCCGCTTTCATTGTGGCAGGCGGCACGACGTCGGGGCGAAAAAAAACCGCGGCTTGCGCCGCGGTTTCACTACGGGTACTGCTACTTCTTGCTTCAGACTTCGTACTGCTGACTACGGGTGCTGCTAACTACGGGTCTTGCTAACTACAGTTGCTGCCTCTTCCAAAACAGACTTCGTACTGCTACTACAGGTCCTGCTACTTCCACTGCTACAGTTCTGCCGCCGTTGCCGGAAAATACCGACCCCGAACCATGATGCCGTCCGAGGCCGGTCGGGCTACAGCAAGCAGCTCACCGGGTGATCGGCGGGTATTCGAGCTCGCCGAACGTGTATTGGCCGCTGGCCTTGGCCTGGGCAAGTTCCTGCTGGACTTCGGCGCGGCTCTTGCCGGCGGCGGGCGCTGCCACGACCGGCGGGTACTGCAGTTCGCCGAAGGTGTATTCGCCGCTGGTCTTGGCTTGTTGCAGCTGGGCCTGCACTTCCTGCGAGCTCAGGCTGGTGGCCTGGGGCAGGGCGGGCGGGTAGTCCAGTTCGCCAAAGGTGTATTGGCCGCTGACCTTGGCCTGTTGCAGTTCGGTCGCCACCTGGGCGCTCGACTTGGCTTGCTCGACACCGGCGGCTTGTGCGCCGGCGCCAGCCAGGGCTAGGGAAATCAGTAGGGTAGTCGTCAGGGTTTTCATAATGACCTCCAATGTTGTAGACGGGGCCGAATCCGGCGGCCCTCCGTCGTGGTTCGTTGTTTGTTCCCGATGACTGAATTGTGCGCGTCATCCCACCTGGGATAAACCCGTATATCCTGAAAACATCTTTCCATATGGATGGGTAATAAATATTTGGATAAGAAATTTCCCCGTCTATGGCATGGTTATGCGGTTGCTCCGTCCCCGAGATGGGTGCGCGATGCGCTTTGTGGCAAAAAAAAGCCCCTGCCTGGGCAGGGGCTGGGGATGCCGGGAAGACGTAGCGTCAGGGCGTCTTTTTCTTGAAGTCGCCGGCGACCGCGGTGCTGAAGCCGTCGGGGCGCAGGTACTTGCGCAAGGCGGCGTTGACCGTGTCGGGCGTGAGCGCGCTGATCTTCTTGTCCATCTCGGCCGACCATTCGAAGGTGCGGCCGCGCTGCAGGTAGTCGAGCCAGGTGCCGGCCAGCACGTCATCCTGGGCGCGGGCCAGGTTGCGGTAGTTCAGCAGCGCGGTGATACCGTCGGAAATTTCCTTGTCGCTGA
Source organism: Achromobacter ruhlandii (assembly GCF_902859695.1). Classification (GTDB taxonomy): domain Bacteria; phylum Pseudomonadota; class Gammaproteobacteria; order Burkholderiales; family Burkholderiaceae_B; genus Achromobacter; species Achromobacter ruhlandii. Next base: position 32,089 of record NZ_CADIJL010000004.1, on the reverse strand, counting down.
AGCCGTCCTTGAGCACGCGGGCCAGTTCCTCGCCGATGGCCTTTTCCAGGCGCTCGCGGTTCTGCGGCGCGTAGATGGCGTACATGGTCCAGCTGGCGCTGGGCTCGAACGACGAGACCGACAGCGAGCTGCGCACGTTGTAGGACAGGCCTTCAGTCTCACGCACGCGGTTCCACAGGCGCGAGGTTTCCGAGGCGCCGAACAGGTAGTTGGCCAGGTACAGCGCCGGATAGTCGGCGTCGCTGTCCTGCAACTTCAGGGGCATGCGCGAGATGTAGAACGCGTTGGCCTTGTCCGGGGTCTCGATATCGAACTGCTTGGCGGGGATGTCGCGGTACGGATTGCCGACACGGGTGTAGGCGGGGGCGCGCTTCCAGCCGGCCAAGCCGTCCTTGACGGCCTTTTCGACGGCTTCGGGCTCGAAATCGCCCACGGCCGAATATTCGATCTTGCCGGCGCCATAGAACTTGGCGTGGAACTTGACCAGCGCATCGCGGTTCAGCGCGCGGATGCCGGCCAGCGATTCCTCGAACGTCGGCACGTAACGCAGGTCATCGGCGGGCCACGGATTGTCCTGGCGGGCCAGGGCGCGTCCGGCCAGGGCCTGCGGTTCGGTCATGGCGTTCTGGATAGAGGTTTCGAGCTGGCGCTGGTATTCCTCGAGCTGTTCCTTGGGGAAGTTGGCGTTGCGCACGATGTCCAGCGCCAGGCGGGTCAGTTCGGGCAGGTTCTCGCGCTTGGTCGACATGGCGATCTTGAGCGTGGTGCCGCCACCGCTGAAGCCGAGTTCGGCCTGCAGCTTGTCGAGGCGGTCCTGGATGTCCTGGCGCGACAGCTTGGCGGTGCCGCGCGTCAGCAGGTCGGCCACGGCGCTGGAATTCACGCGCTGGCCGAGCAGGTCTTTCTCGTTGCCGAACTGGATCAGCATCTGCGCCTGCACGCGGTTGCCGCGCGTGGCCTTGGGCAGCAGCGCCAGTTGCACCGGTCCGTTGGGCAGGTCGAGCGTCTTGCGCTGGGTCAGGCGGTCGATGTTCTGCGGGGTGGGATCGAAGGCGGACGCGGCCTTGAAGTCGGGATCGCCCTTGTAGTCCTTGAACACCGCCGTCAGATCGACGCGCTGGGTCTGCGGCGCGCGCACCGGTTTGTCGGTCGGGATGTAGCGGCCTTCGATGCGGTTGCTTTGCACCAGGTAGGTGGTGGCGGCCTGCTGCACCTCGGCCAGCGTGGCCTTGCGGGCGCGGTCGCGCTGCAGGAAGAACAGGCGCCAGTCGCCGGCGGCGATGGCCTCCGAGAGCGCCACGCCGACCTGTTCGGGATCGCTGTAGGTTTGCTCCCAGGAGGTCAGCCATTTGCTGCGCGCGCGGTCCAGTTCCTGCTGGGTGAAGGGCTTCTTGCCGAGATCTTCCAGCGTGCCGGTCAGCGCCTTCATGGCGGCATCCTGGTTCTTGCCCGGGGTCAGTTGGGCGGCGAACATGGCCAGGCCCGGATCCAGGTTTTCCATGGTGAAGCCGAACACGCCCGAGGCCAGCTTGGTCGGCACCAGCGCGTGGTAGAGGCGGCCCGACGGCGTATCGGCCAGGATGGTGGTGGCCAGGTCGAACGGCACGAAGTCGGGGCTGCCGGCGGCCGGGATGTGGTACATCGCGGCGACCAGCGGCGTGCCGCCGGTGCGGCGCAACGTGACGGCGCGTTCGCCGTCCTGGGCCGGCTCGACGGTGTATTCCGGCGGCAGCTTGCGCTCGGGCTTGGGCAGCTTGCCCAGCGTGGCCTCGATGTCGGCCAGCGTGGCCTGCGGATCGAACTTGCCGGCCACGATCAGCACCGCGTTATCGGGCTGGTAGTACTCATGATAGAAGGCGCGCAACTGGCCAATGTCGACGTTTTCGACGTCGGAGCGGGCGCCGATGGTGTTCTTGCCGTAGCTGTGCCACTGGAACGCGGCCGCCTGCATCTTCTGCATGAGGATGCGGAAAGGGCTGTTCTCGCCGCTTTCCATCTCGTTGCGCACCACCGTCATTTCGGAATCGAGGTCTTCCTTGGCGATCAGGGAATTGACCATGGCGTCGGCTTGCCAGCCCAGATACCACTTGAGGGTGTCGGGATTGGCGGCGAAGCTGGCGAAATAGTTGGTGCGGTCGCTGGAGGTCGAGCCGTTGGCCTGCAGGCCGCGGCGCGAGAATTCGCCCATGGCGTTGCGGGTGGTGGAGGTGCCCTTGAACAGCATGTGTTCGAGCAGGTGGGCCATGCCGGTCTGGCCGTAGTTCTCGTTGCGCGAGCCGACCAGATAGGTCATGTTGACCGTGGTCGAGGGCTTGGATTCGTCGGGAACCAGCAGGACGCGCAGGCCGTTGCTGAGTCGGTATTCGGTGATGCCTTCAATCGAGGCGGCCTCCGTGACGCCGGCCGGCAGGCTGGCGGCTCCGGCCTGGAAGGCCAGGAAGGATGAGAACAGCAGCGCGCCCAGCGGGCGCGGCAGCTTCGATATGGACAGGCGCATGGCGGACTATTCCTTTGGCATGGCAGAATCCGTTGGAGTGTATACGGTGTGAATGGTTCAGGGGCCCGCCCCTGGCGCGCCGGCCTGTCGTTCCGTCTGGAAAAAACGCGCATGTCGCTATCCCTTGAAATTGAGACTCCCCGCCTGGTGCTGCGGCAGTGGCTGGCGGCCGACCGCAAGCCGTTCGCGGCCATGAATACCGATGCGCGCGTGACGCGTTACCTGTTGCCGCTGACCGCGCCGGAAAGCGACGCGCTGGCCGACCGGCTGGCCGCCGGCATCGATGAATACGGCTGGGGCTTCTGGGCCGTCGAGGCGCCGGGCGTCGCGCCGTTCATCGGGTTCGTCGGCATCAAGGCGCTGGCGCCGACGCTGCCGTTCGCGCCCGGCGTGGAAATCGGCTGGCGCCTGGCGGCGCCCTACTGGGGCAGGGGCTATGCCAGCGAAGCCGCACAGGCGGCGTTGCGGGTGGGGTTCGAGCAGGTTGGGGTGCCCGAGATCGTGGCGTTCACGGTGCCGGAAAACGAGCCATCGCGCGCGGTGATGCGGCGCCTGGGCATGCGCGAAGATGCACAGCGCTTCGAGCATCCGGCGGTGCCGGACGGCCATCCCTTGAAGACGCATGTGCTGTACCGGCTGGCGCGAGAAGTCTGGAATGCGCAAAAAAATGGTGACGCAGGCGCAGGCAGGGAGCCGTTTGCCGCTGCATAAGCGTCGGCAGGCCTCGTCATGCCAGGATGTTGCGATGCAATATCCTGGCGTGGCGCGGCCGATTTGAGATCGAAGCGGGCGCGGGTGTAAGCTTTGCAGAACGTAGTTGCTGTTGTCGACGGGATGCGCGACAGCCGTCTACAGGTTTCCCGTCCAACGCCAGCCGCCGCCCCGCCGGGCCGCATCGGCAGCATGCCGGAACGCGCGCCCCCGCCCCGCGGGCGACGACGGTGCTTGTTGTTCGCGCCTTCGCCGCCGGCATCCTGCCGGCGCATCTTTCGGAGGAACGACCCATGCTGACCGAGATCGTCACGCGTGCCTTGTCCCAATTGACCGGCAGCCCCATGAGCGGCGACCGCATCAAAGGGCAGTTTCAGTACGCTTATGCCAGTGATGACGGCCAATTCGTGGCCATACTGACCCATGACATGACCACCTACGTGGTGGACCTGAGCACGCAGCGCTATTTCGCCGAGTGCGGAGGGTCGCCGCGAGGCTTCGCCGGGCACGTGCTCGAGATGGAGGGCGCCGAGGCGCGCCAGCATCCGTGGCCCGCGGCCAATGACCTGTTCGACCTGGACATGGATGCGGACGAATTGTCCTGGCGCCAGTGTCCCGGGATGCGCAGCATGGCCGACACTGCCAACCGATCTGTGGAGAGCCGCGCCGCCTGAGAGTGGCCAGAAGCGGCAGTCCCCTCACTGAACCGGCGAGATCGCCGGTTTTTTTTATCTTGTGATCGGGGCGGCTCGCTACAATCCGACGCATGACTTCCCACGCTGATAACCGCGCCCCGGACGGCGCCATCCTGGTCGACTGCACGCACGAACGCCATGCCGACCAGATCCTGGCCATCTTCAACGAGGCCATTGCCACCTCGACCGCGCTGTATGACTACAAGCCGCGTCCGCGCGAGGCGATGCTGGGCTGGTTCCAGGCCAAGGCCGGCGGAGGCTTTCCCGTGGTGGGGTTCGAGAACGCGGCGGGCGAGCTGATGGCGTTCGCCAGCTACGGCACGTTCCGCGCCTGGCCGGCCTACAAGTATTCGGTCGAGCATTCCGTGTATGTCGACGGCCGCTTCCGCGGGCGGGGCTTGGGCGAGGCGCTGATGCGCGTGTTGATCGAACGCGCCCGCGCCAACCAGGTGCACCTGATGATCGGCGGCATCGACGCGGCCAACCAGGGCAGCATCAAGCTGCATGAGAAGCTGGGATTCGTGCATGCCGGCACCATCCGCGAGGCTGGCTTCAAGTTCGGCCGCTGGCTCGACCTGGCGTTCTACCAGTTGACCCTGGACACGCCGGCGCGGCCGGTGGACGGCTGAGGGCTTTGCCGGGACCGCGCCGCGGCGCCCGGCGGTCGCACTACTTCGACAGCACCCGCATCGCCTGTTCCAGTCCGGCGACCGTCACGGGGTACATGCGGTCCTGCATGATGTCGCGCATCAGCGCGATCGACTGGCGGTACTGCCACGACGCGGTGGGCTCGGGATTGAGCCACACGGACTTGGGCCAGGCATCCAGCAGCCGGCGCATCCACTGTGCGCCCGGTTCCTTGTTGTAGTGCTCGACCGAGCCGCCCGGTTGCAGGATCTCGTAGGGGCTCATGGTGGCGTCGCCGACGATGATCAGGCGCCAGTCGGGGTTGTACTTGCGCAGCACGTCCCAGGTGTCGAAACGTTCGTTCTGGCGCCGGCGGTTGCTCTGCCACAGGCTTTCGTACGGGCAGTTGTGGAAGTAGTAGACCTCGAGATTGCGGAACTCGCTGCGGGCGGCGGAGAACAGCTCCTCGACGCGGCCGATGTGGTCGTCCATGCTGCCGCCGACGTCCAGCAGCATCAGCACCTTGACGGTGTTGTGGCGCTCCGGAACCATGCGCAGGTCCAGGTGGCCGGCATTGCGCGCGGTGCTGGCGATGGTGTCGTCCAGGTCCAGTTCGAGTTCGGCGCCTTCGCGCGCGAAACGCCGCAGGCGGCGCAGCGCGACCTTGAAATTGCGCGTGCCCAGCTCGACCTGATCGTCGTAGTCCTTGAACTGGCGCATGTCCCAGACCTTGACCGCGCTGCGGTTGCCGGCCGACTGGCCGCCGACGCGGATGCCTTCTGGGTGGTAGCCGCCGTTGCCGAAGGGCGAGGTGCCGCCGGTGCCGATCCACTTGCTGCCGCCGGCGTGGCGTTCCTTCTGCTCTTCCAGGCGTTCCTTGAAGAGCGCCATCAGCTTGTCCCAGCCGTGCTTCTCGATGGCGGCCTTTTCTTCCGGCGACAGGCTCTTCTCGAACTGCTTGATGAGCCAGTCCAGCGGGATGTCCTTGCCGGCCGGCAGCGCGGCCTCGATGCCCTTGTAGTAGGCGCCAAAGGCCTTGTCGTAGCGGTCGTAGAGCGATTCGTCCTTGACCAGCGCGGTGCGCGCCAGGAAGTAGAAGTCGTCCAGCGTGGGCGTCATGACGTCCTGGCGCAGCGCGTCCACCAGCGTCAGGTATTCCTGCACCGAGACCGGCAGCTTGTGTGCCCGCAGGTGGTAGAAGAAGTCGATCAGCATGATGGCCGCGAGGAGGGCGTCAGCGGCGCTGGGTGCCGCGGGTCATGGCGGCGAGCCGTTCCAGCAGGTGCACGTCCTGTTCGTTCTTGAGCAGGGCGCCAGCCATCAGCGGCACCGCCGTGGCGGTGTGCGCGTCGATCTGCGCCGCGCTGACGTCCTCGGCCAGCAGCAGGCGCAGCCAGTCCAGCAGTTCGGAGGTCGACGGCTTTTTCTTCAGGCCGGGCGCGTCGCGCAGGCTGAAGAAGGTGTCGAGCGCCGCGCGCAGCACGTCCTGCTTGAGTTCGGGGAAATGCACCGCGACGATGTCGCGCATGGTCTCGCGGTCGGGGAAACGGATGTAGTGGAAGAAGCAGCGGCGCAGGAAGGCGTCGGGCAGGTCCTTCTCGTTGTTGGAGGTGATGATGACCAGCGGCCGGTGGCGCGCGGCGATGGTCTGGCGCGTTTCGTACACATGGAATTCCATGCGGTCGAGTTCGCGCAGCAGGTCGTTGGGGAATTCGATGTCGGCCTTGTCGATTTCGTCGATCAGCAGCACCACCGGCTGCTCGGCGTCGAAGGCCTGCCACAGCGTGCCCTGCACGATGTAGTTGCGGATGTCGCGGACCTTTTCGTCGCCGAGCTGCGAGTCGCGCAGGCGCGACACCGCGTCGTATTCGTAAAGACCCTGATGCGCCTTGGTGGTGGACTTGATGTGCCATTGCAGCAAGGGACGGCCCAGCGCGCGCGCCACTTCCTCGGCCAGCATGGTCTTGCCGGTGCCGGGTTCGCCCTTGATCAGCAGCGGGCGCTGCAGTGTCAGCGCGGCGTTGACGGCGAGCTTGAGGTCATCGGTGGCGACGTATCGGTCGGTGCCATCGAAGCGTGTTTGCGGTGCGGAAGGAGCGGTCTGGGCAGCGGACATGGATCGGCGGACTTCTCGGGGTTGATGGGGATCAAGGCCATTTTCGGGTATTAATCCTAGACAATTATCGTACAATCAGGCGGTTTTGCAGCTGGGTTCGACCCGCAACGTGTTTGCCGGGGGCCTTTCCGTGTGAGCAGGCCCTAGTCCTCAAGCCATACCAAGAAGAGCCATCCCAATGAAGTTGCGATTCTCTCTGAAGTACACGGTTTCCCTGCTGACCCTGGCCTCCTGTGCGATCGCCGGCCAGGCGGCCGCCGCGGACGCGGCGCCGGTCGGCAACGTCCAGAATGCCCGCGACAAGGTCTCCATGTGCATCGGTTGCCACGGCATCGAAGGCTACAAGGCGACCTTTCCCGAGCTTTACCACGTCCCGATGATTGCCGGCCAGAACGCCAAATACATCGAAACCGCCCTCAACGAGTACAAGAAAGGCGCGCGCAGCCATCCCACGATGGACGCCATCGCCGGCAGCCTGTCCGACCAGGACATCGCCGATCTGGCCGCGTACTACTCGAATCTCAAATGACAGGGGGCAATCACATGAACCGCATCATGCTTGCCCTCGCGGGCGCGACGTTGGCCATTTCGGGCGCGGCTGCCCAGGCCCAGGACCTGATGGCCGGCAAGGCTGTCTTCGAGAAATTCAACTGCGCGTCGTGCCATGGCGCCGACGCCAAGACGGCGGTCGATCCGGCCTACCCGACGCTGGCCGGCCAGCACGCCGACTATCTGGTGCATGCGCTCAAGGCCTACCGCCGCGGCGCCTCGGGCAGCGCGGCCACGGCCAACGTGCGCAAGAACCCCATCATGGGCGCTTTCGCCACCCAATTGTCGGACCAGGACATCAGCAACGTCGCGGCCTGGTTGGCATCGTTGCCTAGCGACCTGGGCGTGCGCAAATAGCGCTGTTTGCCCCGCATGCAAAAAACCCTCGGTTCGCCGAGGGTTTTTCCTTGGGCGCTCGCGTCGCGCGGCCGGCTATCGTTCGGCGCGCTGGCGGATCAGGTCGATGTAGGTGTCGCTGTCCAGCGGCGTGCCCAGGCGCTGGGCTTCCCATACCACCCGTCCCAGGCATTCCATGATCTCGTGCGCGGCCTGGTGCGCGTCGCTGCGCGCCACCAGGCGCTGGTACGCGTTGCGGATGCCCGGCGGGTGATCGATGGACAACTGCTCGGCGATGGCCAGGTGCATCGACAGGTGCAGGAACGGATTGGTGCGACCCTTTTCCACCGCGTATTCGGTGGTCATGGCCTCGGGGTTTTCGAGGTCGCCATGGTATTCCGGATGCTCGATGACCCAGTCCAGGGCCATGGCCTCCAGTGGGGTCAGGACCTCGTTGGCGCGGTGCTTGCGCCAGGTTTCGATGAAGAATTCGCGAACCTGGTCGCGGGATGGGTTGAACATTGTCAGACGGGGGCCATGCGGGCTGGAGAGGGCTTTATTTTACCGCCCGCCGGCGCCGCGCCCGCCCGGCGGCCCCAATGCGATATAGAATTGGTTGCTATCCGCTATCCAGTGCGCGTTTCGCCGGGGCCACGCGGCCCGCGGCGCTCACGCCGGCCGATGCGGCGCGCGTGCAGAAAAACCACCCGGAGCAAATGGAGCATTCATGTCCTATCAACATATCAAGGTGCCCGCTGGGGGCCAGAAGATCACGGTCAACGCTGATTTCTCGCTGAACGTGCCCGATCAGCCCATCGTGCCCTATATCGAGGGCGACGGCACGGGCGCGGACATCACCCCCGTGATGATCAAGGTCGTCGATGCCGCGGTGCAAAAGGCCTACGGCGGCAAGCGCAAGATCCACTGGATGGAAGTCTATGCCGGCGAGAAGGCCACCAAGGTCTACGGTCCGGACGTGTGGCTGCCCGACGAGACCCTGGAGGTCGTCAAGGATTACGTGGTGTCGATCAAGGGCCCGCTGACCACCCCGGTCGGCGGCGGCATCCGGTCGCTGAACGTGGCGCTGCGTCAACAGCTGGATCTGTACGTCTGCCTGCGCCCGGTGGCCTATTTCAAGGGCGTGCCCTCGCCGGTGCGCGAGCCCGAAAAGACCAACATGGTGATCTTCCGCGAGAACTCGGAAGACATCTACGCGGGTATCGAATACATGGCCGAGAGCGAGCAGGCCAAGGAACTGATCCAGTTCCTGCAGACCAAGCTCGGGGTCAAGAAGATCCGTTTCCCCAACACCTCGTCCATCGGCATCAAGCCGGTGTCGCGCGAAGGCACCGAGCGCCTGGTGCGCAAGGCGGCGCAATACGTCATCGACAACGACCGTACCTCGCTGACGCTGGTGCACAAGGGCAACATCATGAAGTTCACGGAAGGCGGCTTCCGCGATTGGGGTTATGCGCTATTGCAGAAGGAGTTCGGCGCGCAGCTGATCGACGGCGGGCCGTGGTGCAAATTCAAGAATCCCAAGACGGGCCGCGAGATCATCGTCAAGGACGTCATCGCCGACGCCTTCCTGCAGCAGATCCTGCTGCGTCCGGCGGAATACGACGTGATCGCCACATTGAACCTGAATGGCGACTACATCTCCGATGCGCTGGCCGCGCAAGTTGGCGGCATTGGCATCGCCCCGGGCGCCAACCTGTCGGACTCGGTGGCCATGTTCGAGGCCACTCATGGCACGGCGCCGAAGTACGCGGGCAAGGACTACGTGAATCCGGGTTCGGAAATCCTGTCGGCCGAGATGATGCTGCGCCACATGGGCTGGACCGAGGCCGCCGACCTGATCATCTCCAGCATGGAGAAGTCGATCCTGTCCAAGAAGGTGACGTATGACTTTGCCCGCCTGCTCGAAGGCGCGACGCAGGTGTCATGCTCGGGCTTCGGCCAGGTCATGATTGAAAATATGTAATCGGAATCAGATTGGTCCGTTTTTTTCAAAGAACCGCATTCCGTAAGGTTTGCGGTTTTTTTTGGTGAAATTCTCTGCCGATCTCGGTAATCTGGAACGCCAAGCGGATCGCAATGTTGATGGCGCCCCCGCTGGTGACGCATTGCTGATGATGGCAACGGTGCACAACCTAGTGGCGCATGGGCGCTAGGTAACCGTTTTCGGCGATTTTGCCTACAACCTGCGTGCGCTCCTGGTTGCCTGGTCTTGACATTCGACCATCGCTGCCGCGGGGGCAGGTTTCGGCCGTGCTGGCGGATTACGATTGCGCCGCGCAGATGCACGTGGGGTGGCCCTATGCTTTGCATGACCATGCGCGATCCTATTTTTATTACGACGCGCACGTGGTCATTACTGGGCAAGGTTTCGTCAAGCTGAACCAGATCAGTGATTATTGCTGCGATGCTTTGGGTTTGGCGCTTCCGGGCACCGACATCGGCTCGCGTCCCCCCGTCGCTGGGCGCCGCGGCATTTCGTCGAGCTGGGTCTGAGGCTGCAACGCCAGGGATACGAGCCGGTCTTCATCCTGGCGCCACACGAACGTCCCGATTGGACCTGCCTGACCGACGCGGGCCTGGCCATCCAGCAGTCACCCTCGCTGGCGGATGTTGCCGCGTTCATTCATGAATGTGGTTGGTTCATAGGGAATGAGTCTGGTATTGGGCATCTTGCGTTGTGGGTATCGCAGACACGCAGCAGTTGGGCGTTGCTGGTCGTCTTCGGGTTGGTGTATTTGCTAACCAAGCGTCAGTGGACGCGGCGTACCAAGCTGGTTTTCCTGGGCGGGTTGATGGTGGCGATGGCGATCGTGGCCGCCGTGTCCTGGTACGCGAAGGACAGCCGCTGGCAGAAGGTGGTGTCGGACCTGAACCGTTATGAGCAGCACGACCGGGATACCTCCGTGGGAATTCGCATTCAGCTGTGGAAAGCATCCTGGCTGATGTTCAAGGAAAGTCCCCTGGTTGGCGTGGGGGTGCCCAATTTCCGCGCTGAATTGGTGAAATTGCAGCAGCAAGGCGTGGTTACCGAGGAAGTCGCGGTCGGCTATGGCGAGCCCCATAACGACATGTTGGGCGCGCTGTCGGGTTATGGCCTGCTGGGTCTGCTCAGCATCCTCGCGCTGTACCTGATCCCCGCCGCCATCTTCTGGCGCCGTTCCGCCAGCGACGATCCGGTGGTGCATGTCGGATCGCAGATCGGCCTGCTGTTCTGCCTGGGCTATTTCGTCTTCAGCATGTCGGAAATGATGTTTCGCAACATGCGCAGCGTGCCGATCTATGCGTTGACGGTGGTGGTGTTGTATGCGTTGACGTCGGCTCGCACCGGGCTGGCGCAACAGCGCCTGGCAGCGCGACGCTAGTGGCCCGCGGCCGCTTTTGCGAGCGGCATGGCGTTATGAAAAGCAAGGCCTGCATGGCCTTGCTTTTTTTTTGCGCGCACGTTGCGCGGCAAAAGCTTGAAGGGTTTGACGTAGATCAAGTCGGCTTGGCCTCGTCGGTGAAAACCCTGCCGCTCCCTCGTATTCTGATCGGACGCAAAGATAAATCGTCACATTTCGCCGTCTTTGGTTGCGGGCGCGGAAGGATATCGGGAAAGAGGGGGCCTATGAAGAATTCAAGTTTGCGCAGGGAGCTGCTGTGGTTTGTGCTGGCTATCGGGGTCGCGGTGCTGGCGCTGGGAGGCTGGGATGCCTGGGAGCGGCGGACCGAGATGCTGGATGGGCGCAAGACGGAACTGCGCCACGTGCTGGACCTGGCCGCCGGCATTGTGCGCAACGGCAAGCAGCGCGCCATCGACGAGGGGCTGTCGGCCGAGCAGGCCAAGCGCAATGTGGCGCAGCGGCTGGCGCAACTGCGCTACGGCGCGGACGGCTACGTCGGCGTGTTCGACGATGGCTATGCGCTGCTGGTGCATCCCGATGCCAAGCTTTTGGGGACCAACGTGCGCGCGGTCAAGGATAGCGGCGGATTGCCCATCTTCGAGAATCTGCACGAGCGCGGCAGAGAGGGCGGGGGCTTCGTCGAGTACCGGTTTCCGCGGCCGGGCGCGGAGGAGTCCCTGCCCAAGATCAGCTATGCCGTCTACGACGCGGAATGGCGCTGGCTGATGTTCACCGGGCTGTACGTGGACGACGTCGATGCGGCCTTCAGCGCCACGCTGTGGCGCCAGGGCGGCGTGACGGTGCTGCTGCTGGCGGCGCTGCTGGCGGTGGCGTTGCGATTCTTCCGCTCGCACATCATCGGTCCCTTGGACGAGGCCGTGGCGGTCTGTGAACGGGTGGCGCAAGGGGACCTGTCCAGCGTCATCGCGCGCCACCATCGGGGCGAGATCGGCCGGCTGTTCGGCGCCATGGCAACGATGCAGGAGCGGCTGGAAGTGGCGGTGCGCAGCATCGTGCACGCCACCGGTTCGATCGCGGCGGCTTCGCGCCAAATCGCAGCGGGCAGCATGGACCTGCACGATCGTACCGAGAAGCAGGCAGCCGCGCTGGAGCAGACCGCGGCCAGTGTCGAGCAGATCACCGCCACCGCCAAGCAGAGCGCCGATCACGTGCGTGAAGTGAGTGCGCTGGCGGGCGAGTCGGCGCAACTGGCGCGCCAGGGCAGCGAAGAGACCCAGCATGCGATCGACGCGATGCGCGAGATATCGCGCAGTTCGCAACGGATCGACGAGATCATTCGCCTGATCGACGAGATCGCCTTCCAGACCAATATCCTGGCGCTCAATGCCGCCGTGGAAGCGGCGCGCGCCGGCGAGCAGGGGCGCGGGTTTGCGGTGGTGGCGGGCGAGGTACGGGCGCTGGCGCAGCGTTCGGCCACCGCGGCCAAGGAGATCAAGACGCTGATCGAGGCCTCGTCGGGTTCGGTCCAACGCGGCAGCCAGCGTGTGGAGCAGGCCAGCGCCACTATGGGCAGCGTGCTGCAATCGGCGGCGACCAGCGCGCCGCTGATGGGCGAGATCGCCACCGCGTCGGCCGAGCAGAGTGTCGGCATCGAGCAGATCAATCAGGCGGTGACACACCTGGACGGCGTGACACAGCAGAACGCCGCGCTGGTCGAGGAGTTCGCGGCGTCGGCGTCCACACTGCACGATCAGGCCGACGACCTGGCGCGCGCGGTGGCCGTGTTCAAGCTGTCTGCAGCCTATTAGGTGATCCCTGCACCACGCTCATGGCCCGTTGCAGGCGCGGGGTCAGCTCGCGGCTGGCGCTGGTCATGGGCAGGCGCAGCTCGTCGGCGATCAGGCCTTGCAGCGCCAGCGCGCGCTTGATTGGCGCCGGGTTGGGTTCGGCGAACAGCAGGCGGATCAGGCCGCGCAGGGGCTCGAACAGTTCGCGCGCGGCTTCGGCGTGGCCATCGCGCGCCAGCTGCATGACTTCGACGAAGCGTTCCGGAAACAGGTGCGCGGCCGCGGGAATGGCGCCGAGGCCGCCGGCCAGGAAATGGTCGAGCAGCGCCATGTCCTCGCCGCAGAGCGCCGTCAGGTGGCCGCGCGCGTTAAGTGCCATCAACACCGGGGGATTGCATTCCTTGACGGCGCGGAAGTTGGGCAGCAGCGCCAACGATTCCATGGTTTCGACCGTCATGGTGACGCCGGTCCGCTTGGGGATGTTGTAGAGGATGATGGGGCGCTCGGTGGCCCAGGCGATCTGCCGGTAGTGCCACAGGATGCCCTGTTGCGACGGGCCCAGGTAGTACGGTGGCGGTACCAGATAGCCCGCGGGCGCGTACTTGTCCAGGCGGCGGATGGCGGCTGCCACGCCGCGCGTGTCGACGCCGCCCGCGCCGAACACCAGCGGCAGGGCGTGCGGATCACGGCGGATGGCCTCGATCATCTCGATCTTCTCGGGGATGGAGAGCAGGTTGCCTTCGCCAGTGGAACCGAACAGCACCAGGCCGGCGATGCCCGCGTTGCGGTAGTAGCGCGCCAGCGCCTGGGCGGCTTCGCAATCGACGTAGCCGCCGCGCATCGGCGTGACCATCGGCAGCCAGAGGCCTTCGAAAGCGGGAGTGAGCGGGGTATCCATGGCTTATTGCACCGTGATGGCGGCCGCGGGGCGCAGCGGGCCGAATTCGGCCTGGGGCAGGCCGCACATCACCGCGTGCATCAGGGCGTCGACCTGGTTGCGGTCGCAATGCAGCTGCAGGATGCTCTGGCCATGGGCGTGATCCACCGACAGCACGTATACGCCGATCCGTTCGCCCAGTTCGCGGTGCAGGGCCAGCCGGACCTTCAAGGCGTCCAGCGTGTCGATCCTGACGGTCAGGGAAACCATCTGCGCGGGTTGCGGCGCATGGGCCGGAGCGGGACGTTCAAACGAGGCGTGCGTGCTACGTTCTTGGCGGGGAATCATGGCGGTCGGGGGGGCGCAGCCGTGAGGGCGGGCTCGCGCGTATCCGGTTGGTTGATGACGATTCCACTATAGAAAGCGGGCCGTAAAACCTGCCGATAAATGCGGGCGAGACGCGTAAAAAGCGCGTCAACGCCCGGGCGTTTCAGAAGGTCTTGGTCAGCGACAGCAGGCCGGTGGCGCGGCCCATGTAGCGGCCGCGGCTGTTGGTGTAGACGGCACGGTCGGCGTTGGTGTCGATATAGGCGATCGAGACTGCCAGGCCTTGGCCGAAGTCCTTGGTCAAACCCAGTTTCCAGTCGGTGTAGGCGCCGTCGGTGACGTTGCGGACCGTCTGGCGGCCGACGTGGGCGTTGAGCGTCAGGCCCCAGACCCCGGTGTCGAAATTGCCGCTCAGGTCGAAGTACTGGCTGTACTTGCTGTCGGCGAAGCCGAACAGGTTGGTCATCGCGATCGAGTACTTGAACAGGACCGGGCCGTAGCCCAGGCCGGCATACAGCTCGGTGGTTTCGGGGCTGGTGTAGCCCGACGGGTAGTCGCCGGGGGTAGTAGTACTGCAGCACGCCCAGGTCGAACGGCACGTTCGGCGCCAGGTTGCCCTTGTAGCCGCCGTAGAAGTCCATTTCCACCGGCGCCGAGACCTTGCTGTTGCTGTCGTTGAGCCAGCTGATGCTGGAATTCCAGTTGCCCAGGTACAGGCCGCTGGCGTGCGTGAAATCGAAGCCGCCCTGGATCGCGGGCTGGTTGTTGGTCTGCATCAGGCCGCGGTAGCGGTACTGGCTGGCCAGGGTGACGTTGGCGGTCAGCGAGTACTCGGGGGCCGGCTCACCGGCGGTGGGCGCATCGGCGGCGTGCACGGGGGCGGCAAGGGCGAACAGCGCGAGCGCGGCCAGGGTGTTGCGGGACATGGAATTCTCCTGTGTTGGACGGGTTCGCCACAATAGGAGAAGCGGCATAAACGGCGAGACAAGAGTGGCGCGATCCGCGTAAAGGGCGCGTCAATAGCGCGGTTTGTCGTGCCTGCCCGGGCGCCGCACGGCAGTACCACGCAAGGCAGTACAACGTACGGCAATGCAGCGCAAGGCAGCGCAGCGCAGGGCGATACAACGCAAGACAATACAACGCTGGGCAATACAACGCTGGGTAATACAACGCTGTGCAATGCGACGCTGGCCAATACGACGCCGGTCAATACAACCCATCGCTCCGCCTGACTCAGCGCCTGCGCGCGGCGCGAGACGTCAGCCCGCGAAGCGGTAGCCCACGCCGATCTCGGTCAGCAGGTAGACCGGTTGCGCCGGATCGGCCTCGAGCTTTTGCCGCAGGTGGCCCATGTAGATCCGCAGGTAGTGGTTGCTTTCCACGTGCGACGGGCCCCAGACCTCGCGCAGCAGTTCGCGGTGGGTCATGACCTTGCCACGATGGGCCAGCAGCGCGGCCAGCAGGCGGTATTCCATGGCGGTCAGGTGCACGTGCCGGCCGCCGCGCTCGACCACGCGCTTGGCGAAGTCCACGCGCACCTCGCCGAAGCTGATCTCGGCGGCGCTGCCGGCGCCACCGCGGGCATGGCGCCGCAGCAGCACGCGCAGCCGCGCCAGCAGTTCGCTGACGCCGAACGGCTTGGTCAGGTAGTCGTCGGCGCCAGCGTCCAGCGCCGCTACCTTGTCGGCCTCGGCGGTGCGCGCCGACAGCACCAGCACCGGTACTTCGGTCCAGCCGCGTAGTTCGCGGATCAGGGTCATGCCGTCCTCGTCCGGCAGGCCCAGGTCCAGCACCACGGCGTCGGGTTGGCGGGTGCCGGCCTCGATCAGGCCGCGCTTGACAGTGTCGGCTTCGAACACGGCGCAGCCTTCGCTCTCCAGGGCCTGGCGCACGAAGCGGCGGATATTGGCGTCGTCCTCGATGATCAGGACAGTAGGTTGAAAGTCGAACATGCGGTGGGCTCAGGCGGGCTCGGGTTGGATCGGGGGCGGCGTGCCCAGTGGCAGCGTGAAGACGAATTGCGCGCCGCTGGGCTGGCCTGGCGCGTGTTCGACCCAGATGCGGCCATGGTGCGCGCTGACGATGGCTTCGCACACGGCCAGGCCGAGGCCGACGCCGGGGGTGGCGGATTCGCGTTCGCCGCGGGTGAATTTCTCGAAGATGCGGCGCTCGGCGCCGGGCGCGACGCCGGGGCCGTTGTCGCAGACCGCGACGCGCAGCTCGCCGTCCTGCGCCGCGGCATGCAGGCGGATGACGCTGCCGGCCGGGGTGTACTTGGCGGCATTCTCCAGCAGGTTGCACAGCACCCGCTCGATCAGCACGCCATCGCATTCGACCAGCGGCAACCCGGACAGGCTGTCGACCGTGACCTGATGCGCCGCCAGCGCTTCGCGCATGGCGGCCAGCGAGGCGCCGACCAGTTCCTCGATCGACTGCCACTCCAGCCGCAGCGGCGTGTCGCGGCTCTGCAGCCGCGCCATGTCGAGCAGGTTGGCGACCAGCGCGTGCATGCGCTGTGCCTGGTCGCGCATGGCGCGGATGGTGTCCTGGATGTCGGCCGGCAATGCGTCCTGGCGCCGCATCAGCGTGTCGGTCATGCCGACCAGGCTGGTGAGCGGCGTGCGCAGGTCGTGCGAAACCGCGGCCAGCAGCGAGTTGCGCAGTTTTTCGGATTCCATGCTGACCAGCGCCTGCTGCGCCACTTCGACATAATGCAGGCGCTCCAGGGCGATGGCGATGAGCGTGGCGTAGGCCTCGATCTGGCGGCGCGAGTCGGGCTGCGAGAACAGGCTGCGGCGCGGCGCCGCCAGCGCCAGTACGCCGCGGGTGCGCATCGGCGCCTTCAGCGGCAGGTACAGCAGGTCGCTGTTGGACAGCGTGGCGGTGCCGGCGCCGGCCGGCTGGCCGTGGTCGTAGACCCATTGGGCCAGCGCCGACTCCAGCGGCGGCATGTCGTCGGCGGCGGGCGAGGCCAGCTTGAGGCGGTCGTCCAGGCCCAGGATGTAGAGCGCGCAGCGCGAGCCGAAAGTGGCGTGCACGAAGGCGCCGGCGGACGCGACGATCTGCTCGGGCAGGAGCGCCGACGACAGCTCGCGCGCGAACTCGTACAGGCTGCGCGCATCGGCCTCGCGCTTGACCGAGGCCTGAGCCTGCAAGCGCAGCCCGGCGGTGAGCTGGCCGATCAACAGGCCCACGGCCAGCAGTACGCCGAAGGTCAGCAGGTACTGCACGTCCGACACGGCGAACGAGGCCAGCGGCTGCACGAAGAAGAAGTCGAACAGCCCCACGCTGACGACTGAGGCCAGCGCGGCCGGGCCGCGGCCATGGCGCAGCGCCACCGCCACCACCGCCAGCAGGAACAGCATGACGATGTTGGTCTGGTGCAGCGCCGGGAACGCCAGCGCCGACAGCGCGGTGGCCACTGCGCAATAGCAGAGGGCCCAGGCATAGCCGGCGAGCGCCAGCGGGCCGCGTTCGTCGGCCGCCTGGCGACCGCGGCGGCCGAGCGTCAGCGGATCGCGGCCCGGCACGTTGGCGGCGGGCAGGGGCGGGGCGCCCAGGCGGATGATGTCGATCTCGGGGCAGCCGGCGGCCAGCATGTCGGCGAAGCTGTGACGGCGCCACAGCCAGCCGGGGCTGATGGCCGCCGTCAGCAGGGCCGACAGCGACAGCCGCAGGCGCTGCAGGCCGCTGGCGCGGGTGCGGCCGACGATGGCCTTGGTGATGTTGTGGCGGCGCACGTAGCGCACCACCGCGTCGACCATGTCGCCGCCAGCCAGGGTTTCGCAACGCGCGCCGAGCGAGTCGGCCAGCGCCAGGCTGCGTTGCAGCCGTTCCTGCTCGGCCTGCGGCGGCGGCGCGGCGCGCGGCACGTCGATGGTGACCACGTGCAGGTCGCATTCCAGCTGCTGGCTGAGGCGGTGGGCGCTGCGGATGACGTATTCGGCGTCGGCGTCGGGGCCGATGCAGGCCACCACCGCTTCGCGCGTGCGCCACACCGGCTCGATGGCGCGGTCGCGGCGATAGGCCTGGACGTCGTCGTCGACGTGGTCGGCGGTGCGGCGCAGCGCCAGCTCGCGCAGCGCGATCAGGTTGCCCTTGCGGAAGAAGTTGCGGGTGGCGTGGCGCGCCTGCTCGGGCAGGTAGACCTTGCCTTCCTTCAGGCGGCGCAGCAGTTCGTCGGCCGACAGGTCGACCAGGATGACTTCGTCGGCGGCGTCGAAGACCTCGTCGGGCACGGTTTCCCAGACCCGCACGCCGGTGATGCTGCCGACGGCCTCGTTGAGGCTGTCCAGGTGCTGCACGTTGAGCGTGGTCCAGACGTCGATGCCGGCCGCCAGCAGTTCGTGAATGTCCTGCCAGCGCTTGGCGTGGCGCGAACCGGGCGCGTTGGAGTGGGCCAGTTCGTCGACCAGCACCAGATCGGGATGCGCCCGCAGCGCGCCATCCAGGTCGAATTCCTTGAGCGCGTGGCCGCGGTAGGCGACCTCTTTGAGCGGCAGGACCGCCAGGCCTTCGAGCAGGGCGGCGGTTTCGCGGCGGCCGTGTGTTTCGACGATGCCGGCCAGCACGCGGGCGCCCTGCGCGGCATGGGCTCGGGCGGCCACCAGCATGGCGTAAGTCTTGCCGACGCCGGCGGACGAGCCGAAGTAGACCCGCAACTTGCCGCGCACCGCCTGGCGCGCGGCAGCGTCGAGGTCTTTCAAGAGCGCGTCCGGATCGGGACGCTCGCCAGCATTGTCAGCCATGAACGCGCAGGTGAAGTGGGGGAACGGCTGGCAATACTATACGCCGGCGTGTCATTTCACCGGCGCCAGCTGGTCCAGCGCCAGATTGAGCTTGAGCACGTTGACCACGGGGTCGCCCAGCACGCCCAGCCAGGGCTTGCTGGTGTTGGCCGCGATCAGCGCGTCGACCTTGTCGCGCGGCAGCTGGCGGGCGCGGGCCACGCGCGCGGCCTGGTAGGCCGCGGCGGCGGGACTGATGTGCGGATCCAGGCCGCTGCCCGAGGCAGTGATGAGGTCCACCGGCACCGGGGTGGGGTTGTCGGGGTCGGCCGCCTTGAGGGCGGCGATGCGCGCCTGCACGGCCTCGGCCAGCGCCGGATTGCGCGGGCCCAGGTTCGAGCCGCCGGAGTTGGCGGCGTTGTACGGCATCGGCGAGGTGGCCGACGGCCGGCCCCAGAAGTACTGCGGCGCGCTGAACGACTGGCCGATCCATTCCGAGCCGACCACCTTGTCGCCCTGGCGGATCAGCGAACCCGACGCTTCATGCGGGAACACGGCGGCGGCGATGCCGGTGGTCAGGAAGGGGTAGGCCAGGCCGGTCACCAGCGACAGGGCGGCGAAGACGACCAGCGCGGGGCGCAGGATGCCGCCTTGGCGCGGCAGGGGAAGAGCTTGTTTCATGATGAGTTCCTTTCCAGTGACGGGCGCGGGTCAGACCCAGCCCAGGGCGGCCAGCACCATGTCGACCAGCTTGATGCCGGCGAACGGCACCAGCAGGCCGCCCAGTCCATAGATCAGCAGATTGCGGCGCAGCAGGACCGAGGCGCCCAGCGGGCGATAGCGCACGCCCTTGAGCGCCAGCGGGATCAGCACGATGATGATGAGCGCGTTGAAGATCACGGCCGACAGGATGGCCGAGGCCGGCGTGGCCAGGCCCATGATGTTCAGCACGTTCAACTGCGGGTACACCGTGGCGAACGCCGCCGGGATGATGGCGAAGTACTTGGCCACGTCGTTGGCGATGCTGAAGGTGGTGAGCGCGCCGCGCGTCATCAGCATCTGCTTGCCGATCTCGACGATCTCGATGAGCTTGGTGGGATTGGAATCCAGGTCCACCATGTTGCCCGCTTCCTTGGCGGCCTGGGTGCCCGAATTCATCGCCACCGCAACGTCGGCCTGCGCCAGCGCCGGCGCGTCGTTGGTGCCGTCGCCGGTCATCGCCACCAGGCGGCCTTCGCCCTGGTAGGCGCGGATCAGCTTGAGCTTGGCTTCCGGCGTGGCTTCCGCGAGGAAGTCGTCGACGCCCGCTTCGGCGGCGATGGAGGCGGCGGTGAGCTTGTTGTCGCCGGTGATCATCACCGTCTTGATGCCCATGCGGCGCAGCTCGGCGAAGCGCGACTGGATGTCGGGCTTGACGATGTCCTTGAGCTCGACCACGCCCAGCGCGCGGTTGCCGTCGCTGACCATCAGCGGCGTGCTGCCGCGGCGCGCCACGTCCTCGGCCAGGCGCAGCACCTGTTCGGGCACGATGGCGTCCTGCTCGGCCAGCCAGGCGCGCACCGCATCGACCGCGCCCTTGCGGATCATGCGGTCTTTCAGGTTGACGCCGCTCATGCGGGTCTGGGCGGTGAAGGGCACGTACTCGGCATCGGCGGCGCGCACGGCCGGCGCGTGGATGGCCTTGTCGGCCAGCGCCACGATGCTGCGGCCTTCGGGCGTTTCGTCGGCCAGCGAGGCCAGGCGCGCCGCGTCCGCCAGTTCGCGCGGCGATACGCCGGGCGCGGGCAGGAAGGTCGAGGCCTGGCGGTTGCCGAAGGTGATGGTGCCGGTCTTGTCCAGCAGCAGCACGTCGACATCGCCGGCGGCTTCCACCGCGCGGCCCGAGGTGGCGATGACATTGGCGCCCATCATGCGGCTCATGCCCGCCACGCCGATGGCCGACAGCAGCCCGCCGATGGTGGTGGGGATCAGGCACACCAGCAGCGCCACCAGCACCGTGACGGTGACGGCGCTGCCGCCGCCAGCGGCCGTGACCGAGTAGATCGAGAACGGCATCAGCGTTGCGACCACCAGCAGGAACACCACCGTCAGGCCGACCAGCAGGATCGTCAGCGCCAGTTCGTTGGGGGTCTTCTGGCGCTTGGCGCCTTCTACCATGGCGATCATGCGGTCCAGGAAACTCTCGCCCGGATCGGCGGCGATGCGCACGAAGATCCAGTCGGACAGCACCCGCGTGCCGCCGGTGACGGACGAGAAGTCGCCGCCCGATTCGCGGATGACCGGCGCCGATTCGCCGGTGATGGCGCTTTCATCGACCGACGCGACGCCGGCGATGACCTGGCCGTCGCCCGGGATGGTTTCGCCGGCTTCCACCAGCACCACGTCATTGCGGCGCAGCAGCCCGGAGGCCTGCTTGACGGCCTGGTTGCGCCACTGTGCGGGTTCGGCGCGGGCGGCATCCTCATCGCGGAAACCCTTGAGCAGGCGCGCATCGATGGTGGTGCGCAGGCCGCGCAGGGTAGCGGCCTGCTGCTTGCCGCGGCCCTCGGCCAGCGCTTCGGCGAAGTTGGCGAACAGCACCGTGAACCAGAGCCACACCGAGATCGCGAGGATGAAGCCCGCGGGCGCCTCGGCCTGGCCGCGCAGCGCCATGATCCACAGGATGGTGGTCAGGATGCTGCCCACGTAGACCACGAACATCACGGGGTTCTTCAGTTGCGCGGCGGGCGAGAGCTTGCGCAGGCTGTCCAGCAGCGCGGGGCCGACCAGCGCGCCCGACCACATGCCGAACTTGCGTTCAAGCGGCGCGGCCGACGGCGCGCGGGCGGCGCCGCCGCCGGCGCCTTGGGTTGGCATATCAATCTTGGCCATTTTCTTTCCTAGCCTGTTGCATTCAGGGTTGCAGGTGTTCCGCGACCGGGCCCAGGGCCAGCGCGGGCACATAAGTCAGGGCGCCCACCAGCAGCACCGCGCCGATCAGCAGCACCACGAAGAGGGGACCGGTGGTCGGCATGCTGCCGGGCCCGGCGGGCAGGCGGCGCTTGGCCGCCAGCGAGCCGGCCATCGCCAGCACCGCGACGATGATGGCGAAGCGGCCGAACCACATGGCGATGCCCAGCAGCACGTTGTAGAAGGGCGTGTTGGCGGACAGGCCGGCGAAGGCGCTGCCGTTGTTGTTGGCGGCCGAGGACAGTCCGTACAGGATCTCGGAGAAGCCGTGGATGCCTGGGTTCAGCACGCCGGCCTGGCCGGCCGTCACCGACACCGCCAGCGCGGTGCCGCCGAGCACCAGCAGCGGCGTCGCCAGGATGACGATAGAGACCATCTTCATGTCGTAGGCCTCGATCTTCTTGCCCAGGTACTCGGGGGTGCGGCCGATCATCAGCCCGGCGATGAAGACGCCGAGGATGGCGAACGCCAGCATGCCGTAGAGGCCGGAGCCGACCCCGCCGTAGACCACTTCGCCCAGCTGCATCAGCAGCATTGGCGACAGTCCGCCCATGGCGCTGAGCGAATCGTGCATGCCGTTGACCGCGCCGCAGGAGGCCGCCGTGGTGATGGTGGCGAACAGCGAGGTGGCGGCGATGCCGAAGCGGGTCTCCTTGCCTTCCATGTTGCCGCCCGGCGAGAGCGCGCTCATGGCGCTGTCGACGCCGGTCTGGGCGGTCATCGGATTGGGCTGCTGCTCGAAATAGGCGGTGCTCAAGGCGAACACGGCGAACAGCAGCGTCATGGCCGCCAGAATGGCGATGCCCTGGCGCCGGTTGCCGACCATTTCGCCGAAGCTGAAGCACAGCGCCGCCGGGATTGCCAGGATCGCCAGCATCTCCAGGAAGTTCGACAGGGCCGTCGGGTTTTCATAGGGATGCGCGGAGTTGGCGTTGAAGAAGCCGCCGCCGTTGGTGCCCAGCATCTTGATCGCTTCCTGCGAGGCGACCGGGCCCATGGCCAGCGTCTGCGTCTGGGTGACCGCGGGGTCGGTCACGGGCTGGCCCTTGGCATCGAGCACCGGCTGACCCTGGGCGTCCACGCGCGGTTGGTCATAGTGCAGGGCTTCGACCGTCTGCACGTCCTGGTAGGGGCTGACGTTCTGGATCACGCCCTGGCTCACCAGCGCCAGCGCCAGCACCAGGGACAGGGGCAGCAGCACGTACAACGTGCTGCGCACCATGTCGGCCCAGAAGTTGCCCACCGTCGCCGAGCAATGGCGCGCCAGCCCGCGGATCAGCGCGAACAGCACCGCGATGCCGGTGGCGGCCGAGACGAAGTTCTGCACCGTCAGCGCCAGCATCTGCGTCAGGTAGCTCATCGTCGATTCGCCGCCGTAGCCCTGCCAGTTGGTGTTGGTGACGAAGCTGATGGCGGTGTTGAGCGAGGAATCGGGCGAGACAGCGCCCATGCCGGCCGGGTTCAGCGGCAGCAGGCCCTGCAGGCGTTGCAGCGCGTAGACCGCCACGATGCCCAGGATGTTGAAGGCGAGCACGGCCAGCGCATAGCGCTTCCAGCCCATTTCGGCCTGCGGGTCGATGCCCGCCAGCCGGTAGATGCCACGTTCCAGCGGGCGGCCCCAGGCGGTCAGCCGGGATTGCCCGTTTTCCATGGCGACGCGGATATAGCGCCCGAGAAAGGGCGCGATCGCGAGCAGGACCGCCAGGTACACGACCAGCAGTCCGATGAATTCGGCAGTCATCAGAACTTCTCCGGTTTGAACAGCGCGACCAGCAGGTACACGAACAGCAGCGCGGACGTGATGCCGCTCAGCCAGTAGAGCCAGCTCATGGTTGCTCTCCCGAGGACAAGGCTTCGCAGAACGAGACCAGGGCGTAGGTCAGCCCGGCCATGACGGCGAAGATCGCGATATAGATGGCATCCACGTTTTTCCTCCCGGGAGCGGCGCTCCCTTCGAACGACGGGCCCGGGCGGCAAAAGGGGATGCGGACCGCGCGGGCGAAGTGACCAATCAGGACATCGGCAGGTTACGGAGCGGGGGGTAAAAACGGGGTATAGCTTTGGCGGGGGGGTGTAAACGGAACGTAAAGACGCGCTGTCATCATCCGGTCTACGCATGCGCCGCGATGGCGCGGCGCGGGTGCCCGGAAGCGGGCGGCGCGGCGGGGAGTTGAGGCAGGCTCAAAATCGGGGCCGCCGGCAGCTTCCGGAACGCGGGCTTGGGTGGAAAAAATCCCAATATTTAGAACGGAGACGCCAAAATGCACTACTGTGGTGCATGGAATATGTAAATGAATGCGCCGAATTAGGGCATTCCCCTAGTGTGACATTCCCGCATCTGGTGCAGAATCTCTTCCCATGCAGGTGAGGAGACAAAGCCCTGCATGGGCAATTACCGGCGGCACCGGTACATAAAAAAGTAGCAGTACTCAAGAAAAGCAAAACGCACAACGGCTGGCACCAGGCAGTGCCGGCCGTTGTCGCATAAAAAGCCCGCATTTCATCCAGCCAGGGTTTTCAAGCGCCGCGTTTCGCGATATTCCTCAGGTTTCGCTCACGCCAGCTATGCCGGAATCCCGCGTTTCCCCCGAGCCCATCCCCTCCCGCTATTGGCGCCGCAATGTGCGCCTGATCGTCGTGCTGGCGGTCGTGTGGGCGGCGCTGACATTCATTCCATCCTATTTCGCCCGCGACCTGTCGTTCGACTTCATCGGCTGGCCCTTCTCGTTCTGGATGGCGGCCTATGGCGCGCCTTTGGCCTACCTCGTCATCATCTGCATCTACGCCCGGATCATGAACCGCGCCGACCAACGCGGGGACGAGGCCAAGGAGAGCCGCTGATGCCGTTCGGCGGAGACACCCCGCAGGAATTCCGGATCCGGCTGCGCCGTATCTACGTGCTGTATACGGCCGGCTTCGCACTGATGATTCTGCTGATGGCGCTGGCCGAGATCCTGGGCCTGCCGCGCAACTGGATCGGCTATGTGTTCCTGCTGGTGACCGTGAGCCTGTACGCGGGCATCGGTATTGTCTGCCGCACCTCCGATCAGGTTGAATACTACGTCGCCGGCCGGCGGGTGCCGGCCATCTACAACGGCATGGCGACCGCGGCCGACTGGATGTCGGTGGCCTCGTTCATCGGCGTCGCCGGCACGCTCTACCTGACCGGCTATGGCGGGTTGGCCTACATCATGGGCTGGACGGGCGGCTATGTGCTGGTGGCGATGCTGCTCGCGCCTTATCTGCGCCGTTTCGGCCAATACACCATTCCCGATTTCATGGGCGCGCGCTATGGCGGCAACCTGCCGCGGCTGGCGGGCGTGGCCTGCGCCATCCTCTGTTCGTTCACCTATCTCGTGGCGCAGATCTACGGCGTGGGCATCATCACCACGCGCATGACCGGCATTTCGTTCGAGCTGGGCATCTTCGTGGCGCTGGGCGGCATGCTGGTCTGTTCGTTCCTGGGCGGCATGCGCGCCGTCACCTGGACCCAGGTGGGGCAGTACATCATCCTGGTCATCGCCTACCTGGTGCCGGTGGTGTGGCTGTCGATCAAGCACACCGACATGCCGGTGCCGCAACTGTCGGCCGGCGTGGTGCTGCAGGAGGTGACGGAAAAAGAGGTCTACCTGAAGAACGATCCGGCCGAGATCGAGGTGCGCCGCCTGTGGCAGGAACGGGCCGACGAGATGGCGCAGCGGGTGCGCGACCTGCCGGAATCCTGGGCGCTGGAAAAGGACAAGCTGCGCAGCCGCCTGGCGCAGCTCAACGCCAGTGACGCGCCGATGGTCGAGATCCGCTCGGTCGAGCGCGAACTGGCGGCGTTTCCGCCCACGGTGGAAGAGGCCCGCGTTGCCTGGTCGCAGGCCAAGGCCACCTTCGAGGCGCGCGCGGCCCCGCTGACCCCCCATGCCGAACCGTTCCCGTCCTCCGATCCGGAGGAACGGCGCAACATGCGCATCAATTTCCTGGCGCTGGTGCTGTGCCTGATGCTGGGCACGGCGGGCATGCCGCACATCCTGATGCGGTCGTACACCACCTCGTCGGTGATCGAGGCGCGCCGGTCGGTGTGCTGGTCGCTATTGTTCATCCTGCTGCTGTATTTCATGGCGCCAGCGCTGGCGTTGCTGGTGAAGTACGAGGTCTATACGCAGGTGGTGGGGTCGAATTTCCTCAGCCTGCCGAACTGGGTCCACGCCTGGAGCGCGGTCGACAGCAACCTGCTGGACGTCACCGACATCAACCGCGATGGCGTGGTGCAGCTCAGCGAGATCAGCATTGGCGCGGATGTGGTGGTGCTGGCCATGCCCGAAATCGGCGGGCTGCCCTATGTGATTTCCGGGCTGGTGGCGGCGGGCGGCCTGGCGGCCGCGCTGTCGACCGCCGATGGCCTGCTGCTGACCCTGTCCAATTCGCTGTCGCACGACATGTGGTACCGGATGGTGTCGCCGCGCATGTCGGCGGCGCGGCGGGTGATGGTGTCCAAGATCCTCCTGCTGGTGGTGGCGTTCGGCGCGGCCTGGGTGGCGGCGCGCAAGCCGGCGGATATTCTCTTCATGGTGTCGGCGGCGTTCTCGTTCGCGGCCTCGTCGTTCTTCCCGGCGCTGGTGATGGGCGTGTTCTGGCGCCGCGCCAACAAATGGGGCGCCACGCTCGGCATGGCGGCGGGCCTGCTGGCGACCTTCGCCTACATGACGCACACGCATCCGTGGCTGCGCGAGTGGGTGCTGGGGATCTCGCGGACCCAGCCGGTGGACCTGTGGTGGGGCATCCAGCCGATCGCGGCCGGCGTGTTCGGCGCGCCGGTGGCGTTCCTGACGATCGTCGTGGTGTCGCTGCTGACGCCGCCGCCCGACCGCGCCACGCTGGCGCTGGTGGGCTACCTGCGCCATCCGGGCGCGCCGAAGCCGCCGGCGGAGAACGGCACGGCCTGAGGCGGATGGGGGAAAGGGCGGCCCTGACCAGCAGGAGGGGCGGCCCCGGGCTTGCGCCCGGGACGGCTCAGTGCGACACGGACTTCGAGAAGACGTTCATGACCACCACGCCGGCGATGATCAGGCCGATGCCGATCAGCGCCGGGGTGTCCAGGTGCTGCTTGAAGAACAGCGCGCCCACGATGGAGATCAGCACAATGCCCACGCCCGACCAGATGGCGTAGGCGATGCCGACCGGCACCTCGCGCAGCGTCAGCGACAGGAAGTAGAACGAGATCATGTAGCCGAACACCGTCACCACCGAGGGCGCCAGCCGCGAAAAGCCGTCGGAGCTTTTCAGGGCGCTGGTGGCGAAGATCTCGGCGACGATGGCGATGCCCAGGTAGAGCCACTTCATTTGCGCGGCCCCTCGGATTGGCGCAGCAGCACCAGCAGGGCGCCGGCTCCGCCTTCGCGCTCGGGCGCCTCGGAGAATGCCAGCACCTCGTTCTTCTGCACCAGCCAGGTGCGGGCCTTGTCTTTCAGCACCGGTTCCAGGCCCTGCGAGCCATAGCCCTTGCCATGCACGATGCGCACGCAGCGGATGCCGTGTTCCTGGCACTCGTCCAGGAACGACAGCATGGCGTGGCGCGCCTGCTCCACGCGCAGGCCGTGCAGGTCGAGCTCGGCGCCCGCCCGCCACTGGCCGCGGCGCAGGTTGCGCGCCGTATCGGGCGCGGCGTCGCCGCGCACGAAGGCGGTGCCGCCTTCGGATAGCAGGTGCGTGATTTCGCCACCGTCCGAGACGCCGGCATCGGCGCGCGTGGCGGTCTCGCCCAAGGCGTTGGCGCGGCGCAGGGCCGGGGCCGGCTGCGGCACAGGCTTGTGCTCGGCGCGCGCGACCTGCCTGATCGGCTTGACCGTCTGCATGCTGCGCCGGAACGCGGCCATGTCGTCGGCCGGATCGGTGTCCGCGCCGGGCGCCGGCGCGGTTTTCTTCAGCGCCGCCACGCGCTGGGCGAGGGCGGCGCGTTCCTGCTCGGCCTGCAGGTCTTTCTTGAGGCGTTTCAGGTCGGCCGCGCCGACCTTATTGCCCCGCATTCTCCAGCCACCGTTGTGCGTCCAGGGCGGCCATGCAGCCCGTGCCGGCGCTGGTGATGGCCTGGCGATAGACGTGGTCCTGCACGTCGCCGGCGGCGAACACGCCCGGGACCGAGGTCATGGTGGCCATGCCGGACAGGCCGCTCTTGGTGACGATGTAGCCGTCCTTCATGTCGAGCTGACCCTGGAAGATCTCGGTGTTGGGCTGGTGGCCGATGGCGATGAAGGCGCCGGTGGCCTTCAGGTCTTCGGTGGCGCCGGTGTCGACGTGGCGCACGCGCACGCCAGTGACGCCGCTGTCGTCGCCCAGCACTTCTTCCAGCGTATGGAACAGCTTCAGTTCCATGTTGCCGTTTTCGACCTTGCTCATCAGCTTGTCGACCAGGATCGGCTCGGCGCGGAACTTGTCGCGGCGGTGGATCAGGGTGACCTTGCGGCAGATGTTGGACAGGTACAGGGCTTCCTCGACGGCGGTGTTGCCGCCGCCGACCACGACCACGTCCTGGTTGCGGTAGAAGAAGCCGTCGCAGGTGGCGCAGCCGGACACGCCGCGGCCCATGAAGGCCTCTTCGGACGGCAGGCCCAGGTACTTGGCCGAGGCGCCGGTGGCGATGATCAGGGCGTCGCAGGTGTAGACCTTGCCGGTGTCGCCGGTCAGGGTGAACGGGCGCTTGGACAGGTCGACCTTGGCGATGTGGTCGAACAGCATTTCGGTGTTGAAGCGCTCGGCGTGCTTCTGGAAGCGCTGCATCAGGTCCGGACCCTGCACGCCGTCGGCGTCGGCCGGCCAGTTGTCGACGTCCGTGGTGGTCATCAGCTGGCCGCCTTGGGCCAAACCTGTAACAAGGACGGGGCTCAGATTGGCGCGTGCCGCATAGACGGCCGCCGTGTAACCGGCGGGGCCGGATCCGAGTATCAAAACTTTAGCGTGCGTAGGCGTGGACATGGGCGGGTATCTTTAGGTTAACGCCCAATTATAATGAGCCGCATGCCGCGTATCTCGACTGCTTCTCCGCGCGCTTCGCGCAACACCCGCAACGGGCCCTCGCCACTGCAGACGCGTATCTCCGCGTTGCTGCGCGAAGCCCGCTGGATCCTCTTCGCCGCCCTGGCGGCCTGGCTCACCCTGGTGCTGGCCACCTGGAGCGCCGCCGACCCGGGCTGGTCGCATTCCGTCCCCGCCGGCGTCATCCACAACAAGGGCGGGACCCTGGGCGCCTACCTGGCGGACATCCTGCTGTACCTGTTCGGTTTCTCCGCCTGGTGGTGGGTGATCCTGCTGCTGCACCGCGTGCGGGCGGGTTACCGCCGCCTTGCCAGCCATCTTCGTGTTACCAATGGTAAGCAGCCTGAGGTGTTGCCTCGGGTCCACTGGGAAGAGGGCATCGGTTTCTTCCTGCTGCTGGTCGGCTCGCTGGGCATGGAAGCCCTGCGCCTGGCCAGCCGCGGTACCCACCTGCCGGGCGCCTCGGAAAGCGCCAGCGGCGCTGGCGGCGTCATCGGCCACACCCTGGCCGACCTGATGGGCCGCAGCATCGGCTTCACCGGCAGCACCCTGGCCTTTTTGGTGATGCTGGCGATCGGCCTGAGCCTGTTCTTCTCGTTCTCGTGGCTGACCGTGGCAGAGCGCGTCGGCAGCTGGATCGAAGGCCTGGTGCGCCGGGTGCGCAATTCCTACGCCGCGCGCGAAGACCGCAAGGTCGGCGAAGTGGCCAAGGCCGTGCGCACCGAGCAGGTGGTGGCCAAGCAGGAAAAACTGGTGCATGAACAGCCGGTGCGTATCGAGCCGGCGATCACCGTGGTGCCCAAGTCCGAGCGCGTCGAGAAGGAAAAGCAGCAGTCGCTGTTCTTCGCGCCGCCGCCGGGCGGCGAGGGCGACCTGCCGGCCATCAGCCTGCTGGATCCGCCGCTGGCCAACCAGGAAACCGTGTCGGCCGAGACCATCGAGTTCACTTCGCGACTGATCGAAAAGAAGCTGGCCGACTTCGGCGTGTCCGTCACCGTGGTGGCGGCGCAGGCCGGTCCGGTCATCACGCGTTATGAAATCGAGCCGGCCACCGGCGTCAAGGGCAGCCAGATCGTCAATCTGGCCAAGGACCTGGCGCGCGCGCTCAGCCTGGTCAGCATCCGGGTGGTGGAAACCATTCCCGGCAAGAACCTGATGGGCCTGGAATTGCCCAACCCGCGGCGCCAGGTGGTCAAGCTGTCCGAGATCCTGGGCTCGCAGACCTACCACGCCAGCCATTCTGTGGTGACCATGGCGCTGGGCAAGGACATTGCCGGCAATCCGGTGGTGGCCGACCTGGCCAAGATGCCGCACCTGCTGGTGGCGGGCACCACCGGGTCGGGCAAGTCGGTCGGGATCAACGCCATGATCCTGTCGCTACTGTACAAGGCCGACGCCTCGCACACGCGCCTGATCCTGATCGATCCGAAGATGCTCGAAATGAGCGTCTACGAAGGCATTCCGCACCTGCTGGCGCCGGTGGTCACGGACATGCGCCATGCCGCCAACGCGCTGAACTGGTGCGTGGGCGAGATGGAAAAGCGCTACCGCCTGATGAGCAAGATGGGCGTGCGCAACCTGGCCGGCTACAACACCAAGATCCGCGACGCCATCAAGCGCGAGGAGCCGATCCCGAACCCGTTCTCGCTGACGCCCGACCAGCCCGAGCCGCTGTCGCCGCTGCCCACCATCGTGGTGGTCATCGACGAGCTGGCCGACCTGATGATGGTGGTCGGCAAGAAGATCGAAGAACTGATCGCCCGCCTGGCGCAGAAGGCGCGCGCGGCCGGCATCCACCTGATCCTGGCGACGCAGCGTCCCAGCGTGGATGTCATCACAGGCCTGATCAAGGCCAACATTCCGACCCGCATCGCGTTCCAGGTGTCGTCCAAGATCGACTCGCGCACCATTCTCGACCAGATGGGCGCGGAGACCCTGCTGGGCCAGGGCGACATGCTCTACATGCCCCCGGGCACCGGTCTGCCGGTGCGTGTGCACGGCGCCTTCGTCAGCGACGACGAAGTGCACCGCGTGGTCGAAAGCCTGAAGGCGCAGGGCGAGCCGAATTATGTCGAGGGCCTGCTGGAAGGCGGGCTGGACGGTGACGGCGGCGAAGGCGCCAGCAGCGTCACCGGCATCGGCGGCGACGCCGAGTCGGACCCGATGTACGACCAGGCCTGCGAGGTGGTGCTCAAGCATCGCCGCGCCTCGATCTCGCTGGTGCAGCGCCATCTGCGCATTGGTTACAACCGTGCGGCGCGGTTACTGGAACAGATGGAGCAATCGGGTATCGTGTCGGCGATGCAGTCCAATGGCAACCGGGAGATCCTGGTGCCCGCCGCCGCTCGAGAGGAAGCATGATGAAGACGTTTCGTGGCCTGGCCGCCGGCCTGGCCCTGTGCATGGCCCCGGCGTTGGCGCCGACCGCGGCCGTGGCCGCCACGGCGCAGGAGCAGTTGCGCGCGTTCGTGAGCACGGTGACGGCGGCGACTGGCTCTTTTTCGCAGTACACCGTCAGCACGCAGGGGCGCACGCAGCCTGCGCAGACGGGGGTGTTCTCGTTCCAGCGGCCGGGCAAGTTCAAGTGGTCGGTGCAGAAGCCCTATGAGCAATTGGTGATTTCCGACGGCAAACAGGTGTTCCAGTTCGATCCGGATCTGGCGCAGGTGACCGAGCGCAAGGTGGATGCGGCCATCGGGACGTCGCCGGCGGCGATTCTGTTCGGGTCGGGGTCGTTGGAGCAGTCGTTCGATGTGTCGGCGTTGCCGTCCAAGGATGGCATCGATTGGCTGCGGGCGAAGCCGCGCACGGCGGATGCGGGGTTTTCGCGCGTCGATATCGGGATGAAGGACAATCTGCCGGTGCGGGTGGAGCTGCTGGATTCGTTCGGGCAGACGACGCGGGTGGATCTTTCCGGGATCGTTCCCAATCCCAGGCTTGGCGATGGGGAGTTTCGGTTTGTGGCGCCTAAGGGCGTGGATGTCGTCAAGATGTAGGGAGTCCGGCGGCGTCAGTGCTGAGTTGCTGTTGGGTTCTTGATTATTTCTTTGTTGGTCGGTGCGGTGCTTGCTTCGTAGGCCGCCCGTCACGGGGCGCGCAGGCGGTGAGCGCGCCAACGATTGCGGTCCGGAGCGTTCGCTCCGGACTTCCCCATCCTCATCCTCGTTGCCGCCTGCGGCGGCTGCCTTCGGATTCCGTCGGGCGCATCGACGGCGCGCTCACCGCCTGCGCGCCCCGCGCCGGGCTACCGGTTTCGAGAAATGTGGCGCTGCTGGACCTTGGGGGCATGGGAGAGGTTTGCGTTGCCCGCAAAAAAAGGCCGCGCGGTGAACTGACCCCAAGAAGTTGGACGGTAAAAAGCTAAGGTCCGAAGGCCTGGGTCCGGTACTGAACCGGGCTCAGGCCTTTTAGCTTGAGCTTGATGCGGTGGTGATTGTAGTAGTGGATGTATTGGCGGATGCCGGCCTGTAGTTGCTCGATGCTCTCGAAGCGGTTCAGGTGGAAGA
>NZ_CADIJL010000003.1 GCF_902859695.1 Achromobacter ruhlandii | reverse complement strand
GCGCGCCGCCGCCGGCCGCGCCGCTGCCCGCGCGCCGGGACGCGCAGGGCGCGACCGCCAAACCCACGCAAAGGAGCGCGGCATGAGCGCCCAACCCTACCTCGACGTCCAGGGCCTGACGGTGAAGTTCGGCGGCCTGACCGCCATCAACGGCCTGTCGATGCAGGTCGAGCGCGGCCGCATCCACGCGCTGATCGGCCCCAACGGCGCCGGCAAGTCCACCACCTTCAACTGCGTCTCGCGCTACTACCGGCCGACGCAGGGCCGCATTGTGTTCGACGGCGTCGACATCACAAAGAAGAAGCCGCACGAGATGGCCGCGCTGGGCGTGGCCCGCACCTTCCAGAACCTGGAACTGTTCAGCGCGCTGACGGTGCGCGAGAACGCGCTGCTGGGCACCTATGCGCACGGCGCCAACACGGCCTCGCGCCTGCTGCGTCCGGCCAATGCCGAGGCGCGCGAACGCGTCGAGCACCTGCTGGAACGCGTCGGCCTGGCCGACTTCCTCGACACGCCCGCGTGCAGCCTGGACTTCGGCCGCCAGAAGATGCTGGAACTGGCGCGCGCGCTGGCCATCTCGCCCAAGCTGCTGTTGCTGGACGAGCCCGCCGCCGGCCTGCGCAACCGCGAAATCGAGACGCTTGACCGCATCCTCACCGAGCTGTGCGAACGCGACGGCATCACGGTGCTGCTGGTCGAGCACGTGATGCAGCTGGTGATGTCGATCTCGGATCGCATCACCGTCATGTCATTCGGCGAGAAGATCGCCGAAGGCACGCCCGCGGAGGTGCGCAGCAACCCCCGCGTCATCGAAGCCTATCTGGGCAAGGGAGCCGCCGGTGGCTGAGAACCTGCTTGAAGTCGAATCGGTCAGCGCCGCCTACGGCAATATCCGCGCCCTGCAGGACGTGTCGCTGAAGGTGCCGCAAGGCGCCATCGTCGCGCTGCTGGGCGCCAACGGCGCCGGCAAGTCCACCACGCTCAACGTGATCTCGCGGCTGGTGACGCCCACCGCCGGCAGCGTGCGCTTTGCCGGCGAGGCCATCCACCGCCAGCCGGCCGACGCCATCGTCAGCCGCGGCATCGTGCAGGTGCCGGAAGGCCGCGAGATCTTCCGCGAGATGAGCGTGCGCGAGAACCTGGAAATGGGCGCCTACCTGCGCCAGGACCGCCAGGCGGTCAAGGCCGACCTGGACATGGTCTGCGACACCTTCCCGCGGCTGCGCGAGCGCTTCGAACAGAAGGCCGCCACGCTGTCTGGCGGCGAACAGCAGATGCTGGCCACCGGCCGCGCCATGATGGCGCGGCCGCGCATGATCCTGCTGGACGAACCGTCCATGGGCCTGTCGCCGCTGGTGGTGGAACAGATCTTCGACATCGTGCTGCGCCTGAACCGCGAGCAGGGCATCACCATCCTGCTGGTGGAGCAGAACGTGAAGCTGGCGCTGTCGGTGTCCAGCTACGCCTACATCCTGGAAAACGGCGAGATCGCGCTGGAAGGCGCATCGGCCGCGCTGGCCAGCGACGAAGGCGTGCAGCGCGCCTACCTGGGCGGCTAGGAGCCAACAAACCATGACCCTGATGATGCAAGACAAGCGAGTCCTCGTCACCGGCGCCGGACGCGGCCTGGGCGCCACCATCGCGCAGGGCTTCGCCCGCGAAGGCGCCAGCGTGATCGTGGCCGACCTCGATCCCGCCCTGGCGCGCGCCAGCGCCCAGGCCATCGCGGCCGCCGGCGGCCGCGCCATCGACGCCGCGCTGGACGTGACCGACGCCGCCGCGGTGCGCGCCTTCGCCGCCGAATGCGAAGCGCGCCACGGCCCCATCGACGTGCTCGTCAACAACGCCGGCATCTCGGCGCGGGCGCCGTTCGACGATCCGCAGACGCCGCAGATCTGGGAACGCGTGATGAACGTGAACCTGCAAGGCACCTTCAACGTCACCCACGCCTTTGTCGAACAGCTCAAGGCGAGCCGCGGCGCCATCGTCAACCTGTGCTCGATCGTGGCCTACGGCTGCGGCATCTCGACCGCCGGCTACGTGGTCTCCAAGGGCGGCGTGCGCTCCTTCACCGAAGTGCTGGCGCGCGACCTGGCGCCGCACGGCGTGCGCGTCAACGCCGTGGCCCCCGGCCTGATGGAAACCGAGATGACCGCCGGCCAGCGCGCCCAGGCCCACGGCACCGACTGGTACATGCGGCGCGCGCCGATGGCGCGGGCCGGACGCGCCGACGAGATCGTCGGCCCCGTGCTGTTCCTGGCCTCGGCCATGGCCAGCTACGTCAATGGCGTGGTGCTGCCGGTGGACGGCGGCTACCTGGCCGTATAGGAATCGATATGGAACCCCTCAATTCTCGTGGCACCGCGCTGGTGACCGGCGGCGCCAGCGGCATGGGCCTGGCGATCGTAGAACGGCTGGCGCGCGACGGCTTTCGGGTCGTCATGGCCGACCGCAACGCGGCCCTGGCCGACCAGGAAACCCAGGCGCTGCGCGCGCAGGGCCTGGATGTGGACTACCGCGTGGTCGACCTGGCCGACGAACACGCCACCCGCGCCCTGGTGCGCGAACTGGCGCCGCTGGCGGCGCTGGTCAACAACGCCGGCCTGTTCGACGAACGCAAGTTCTTCGACGTCTCCAGCGACGACTACCGCCGCATGTTCGACGTCAACCTGTTGGCCGTCGCCACGCTGACGCAGGAAGCCGCGCGCGACATGGCCGCCGGCGGCAAGATCGTCAACATCGCCTCGCGCGCCTACCTGGGCGCGCGCAACCATCCGCACTACGTGGCCTCGAAGGCCGCGCTGGTGGGCTACACCCGCGCCTCGGCCATGGAGCTGGCGGCGCGCGGCATCCTGGTCAACGCCATCGCCCCCGGGCTGATCGACACGCCGCTCTTGCGCAACCTGAGCGCCGAGCGCCTGGCGGCCCAGTTGGCCTTGCAGCCCACGGGCCGCGCCGGCCAGCCGCGAGACGTGGCCAACGCGGTGTCGTTCCTGGCCTCGCCGCAAATGGACTTCATCACCGGCCAGGTGATTTTCGTGGACGGCGGCAAGTCGCTCGGCGGGTCGGGAGCATAGGCAGCATGGACAGCATCAAGTGGGACAAGGAAGTCGACGCGCTCGTGGTCGGCTCGGGCGCGGGCGGCATGAGCGCCGCGCTGACCGCCAGCGTGGCGGGCCTGGACGTATTGCTCATCGAGAAGACCGACCGCATCGGCGGCTCGACCGCCATTTCCGGCGGCGCGCTATGGATACCGCTGAACGCACAGACGGAGGCCGCCGGCCATCCGGACAGCTTCGACAAGGTCTGGACCTATCTGCAGGAAACCGTCGGCGCCGCGGCCTCCGACGAGATGAAGCGCGCCTATCTGGACGCCGGCCCGCGCATGATGAATGACCTGGTCGCGCGCGGCTTCCTGCGCGTGGCCGCGCGCACCGCCTCGCCCGACTACTACCCCGACCTGCCCGGCGCCGCCATGGGCGGCCGCTCGCTCGATCCGGTGGAATTCGACGGCCGCAAGCTGGGCCGTCACTTCAAGACGCTACGCGATCCGCTCAAGGAATTCACGGTGCTGGGCGGCATGATGGTCAGCATCACGGACGTGCGCCACCTGCTGCGCGCCACCCGCGCGTTCGCCTCGTGGCGCCACGCCATGAAGCTGGTGCTGCGCTATGGCGCGGACCGCCTGCGCGGCTACCACCGCGGCACCCGCCTGCTGCTGGGCAACGCGCTGGCAGCGCAACTGTTCCACGCCATGCTGGCGCGCAAGGTGCCGTACTGGCTCAACACGCCGGCGCTGGCGCTGCTGCGCGATGCCAGCGGCGCGGTACTGGGCGCCACCGTGGAGCACGAAGGCCGGCACATCAACATCCGCGCCCGCCGTGGCGTGGTCATGGCCACGGGCGGTTTTCCGTGGGATTCGACGCGCCGCCGCCAGACCTATCCCCACCCCACCGACGACTGGTCGATGTCGCCGCGCGACAATACCGGCGACGGCATCCGCCTGGCCGAGGAGGCCGGCGCGGCGCTGGGCCAGGGGCATTCCAGCCCCGCCTTCTGGGCCCCGGTGTCGATCCTGGAACAACCCGGCGGCAAGCGGCTGCACTATCCGCACCTGGTGTGGGACCGCGCCAAGCCGGGGCTGATCGCCGTCAACGGCGCCGGCCGCCGCTTCGTCAACGAATCGACCTCGTACCACGCCTTCGTGCAGGCCATGTACCGCAGCCACGAACAGGCGCCGACCATGCCGGCCTTCCTGCTGTGCGACCAGCGCTTCATCGATACCTGGGGGCTGGGCCTGGCGCTGCCCGGCGGAAGGCCGCGCCAGCATCTCATCGATGCCGGCTACCTGCTGCAAGGCGCAACGCTGGAGGCGCTGGCGCAGAAACTGGGCGTGCCGCCCGATGCGCTGCACGCGACCGTCGCGCGCTACAACGAATACGCGGCGCAAGGCCTGGACCCGGACTTCGGCAAGGGGAGCACCGCCTACAACCGCTACCTGGGCGATCCCGAGCACCAGCCCAACCCCTGCCTGGCCCCGCTCGGCGCCGGCCCCTATTACGCGGTCAAGGTCTATGCCGGCGACATCGGCACCGCCTGCGGCATCGCCGCCAATGGCAACGCGCAGGCGCTGGACGCCGCCGGCCAACCGATCCCCGGCCTTTATGTGGCCGGCAACGACATGCATTCCGTCATGGGCGGCGCCTATCCCGCGCCCGGCATCACGCTCGGACCCGCCCTGACTTTCGGCTGGGTCGCTGGACAACACCTGGCCCGTGGCCAACACTGACGCACCACCCCTGACAAGGAACCCCATGAAGATCTACTTTTCGCCCGCCTCGCCCTTCGTGCGCAAATGCATGGTCATCGCCCACGAACTGGGCCTGGCCGACCGCATCGAGAAACTGCCCAGCGCCGCCGGCCCCGTGGCCCGCGACCAGAACATCATCCCGGACAATCCGCTGGGCCAGGTACCGACGCTGATCACCGACGACGGCCAGCGCCTGTTCGACAGCCGCGTCATCTGCGAATACCTGAACGACCTGGGCAAGGGCGCGCTGTTCCCCACCGGCGCCACCCGCTGGGCCGCGCTGGCCGAGCAGTCGCTCGGCGACGGCATGCTGGGCGCCGCGCTGCTGGCGCGCTACGAGACCGTGCTGCGTCCCGAGCCGCTGCGCTGGGACGGCTGGTACGAGGGCCAGATGGGCAAGGTGCGCGATGGCCTGGCGCTGCTCGAGAAGACCGCCGCCCGCCTGGAAGGCCGCCTGGACATCGGCACCATCACCGTCGGCTGCGCCCTGGGCTACCTGGACTTCCGCTATCCCGATTTCGACTGGCGCGCCGGCCACCCCGCCGTCGCCGCGTGGTTCAAGGCGTTCAACCAGCGCCCGTCGATGCAGGCGACGCTGCCGCACGCCTGACCCGCTCCGGTTTGGGCCGCCGCCAGGCCTGGAGAACCCGCCGGGCTCCAGGCGCAACGGCCGCCCGGTACGGCGCGCCCCCTTGGGCCCGCCGCTCGCCCCTGGCGCTTGCCAGGGGCTTTTTTTATCGTGAAATAGCTCGAGTCGATCACGCGACTTTTCAAATAGATGTCGGGGCCATGACTGCTCGATTCATTGAAGCCTAATGCTGCATTCTTTCCCACTTGAAGCATGACCCATCAGTTTCAGACCGAGTGAAGGGCGAATATGGAACTCAGCCCTGTCATATATATTGATTTCACGATGCCCGATCGGTAACCATGTTGATCAAGCTGCGGCGGACCAATGCGCTCATCGCCGCTGAACCAGATCAATCGTTTTGCTGTATGCGTGGCACCACCGATTCATGAGCAAGCCTGTTCCAAAGTTTCCCACCAGCGGCATCTATCCCTGGGTCAAGCAATACATCCAATCGCTGCCGACACTGCATGGAAAGGTTGCTCTTGATATCCCGTGCGGCGATGGTCGTGCAACCGCCGTTTTGCGGGAGTCCGGGGCCGACGTACTGGCCTATGATCTGTTTCCAGAGAGCTTTTTACTGGATGGCCAAGCCCAATTCGCGGATTTGGCCGAACGCCTGCCTATTCCGGACGACTCGATCGATATCGTCGTATGCCAGGAAGGCATCGAGCATCTGCCGAATCAATTGCTTGCCTTGCAGGAATTCCACCGTGTACTGAAGCCTGGCGGCACGCTGGTGATCACGACACCCAATATTTCCAATTTGGTCGGCAGATTGGCCAACTTGGTGTTTGAGTCCCAACTGCTGCGTGATACACCCTATGCCGCCGAAGAGTCGGCCTGGCGCATGGAGCATACCGGGCCCGGCGGGGCCTCCCAAACGCGGACCTACTACGGCCACATCTTCCTGGCGGGCGTCCAACGCCTGCGCACGCTACATCGAGTGGCCGGTTTCACCGACATTCGCGAACTGCCGACACACAAGAGCACCTCTTCCCTGCTGCTTATTCCATTTCTGCTTCCCATCATCGTTCTGCTCAATCTCAAATCCATGTGGAGAGCACGACGAAGGCTGCGGAATAACCCCGTCCTCTGGACGGAAAAAAAAGCGCAGTTCCGAACCAACCTGTCTCGTCCGACCTTGTTCAATCGGAATCTCTTTTTGGTGAGCCAGAAAAGTCCTTCGGCAGGCGCGGAGTCAGCCTGACTGCACAGGGCGATTCGAATCAGGTGCCTTTCCTTACAGATTGAAATGCCAGCGGCGGCGGCGCGGCCTATATTGAACTTTCGAGATACCGGCCAGACCAACCTGTAACCTCATTGCACCGGGAGCCCACGCATGAACGTGACCGCCGTCTCCCCCATCGCCCGCGTCGCCCCGCCGTATGCCGCGCGCATTCCGCTGCTGGACGATACCCGCCCCGTCTGGGAAGCCGAATGGGCCGCCCGTAACGCCGCCACGCGCCAGGCGCAACGCAGCGCGCAGGCGCAGGCCGCGTGGCAGGCCCAGCGCATCGCCCGCGCGGCCCCGCCGCAGGCCGACGACGCCGATACCAGCCGCGTCGTCGCCAATGCCCCGTCCAAAGCGGTCGCCCTCGCGGCCGCCGCGCCCGCCGCCATCAATGTCGACCAGCTGCGCGACCTGTACGCGGACGCCCGCCTGCGCCGCGCCATCGACGAATTCTCGGCGCGCCCCGATCCGGTGGCGCTGCGCGCCGACAGCGCCAACGACCTCGGCACCATCGAGGGCCTGACGCCGCTGCAACCCTACCGCGTGGCCATGGGCAATCCGCAAGTGCAGGAACTGCAGACCGCCGTGGCCATGAAGGCCGCGGGCCTCGGCATCCCCAAGGTCGAGAACATCGGCCCCACCGAGAACGTCACCGATCAAGCCCGCTACCGGCCCAACGCGCGCACTTGATTGAACCGCGCAGGCGCGCCCCGCGCCTTGGGGGAGCCCTGGCGCGAGACATGAAGGGCTCGTGTAGAGACGCCTCACATAGCGCTCATGTGTGCCGCTGCGCCGATCCACGCAAGAAAAAAGCCGCCCCCACGGGCGGCTTGGCACTTGCCGGACGGCGACGTCCGATCAGTGGAAGAACTCGGCGATCATCGTCGCGCCCAGGAAGGTGCCGGCGTTGGCCGCCAGCGACACCACCACGATCTTCCAGCCCAGCTTGCGGAAGGCCGGCAGGTCCTTCAGGATCGACAGGCCTGCCATCGCCAGGATCACCGTGGTGAACGGCAGGAAGTTGACCTTGTTGACCGCGGCGATGATCTGGTCCGAGTACGGCACCGCGCCGGGGCAACCCACGGTCATGGCGATCAGCGACAGCACCGCCACGGCGGGCAGCTTGGGCACCACGCGCAGCAGCAGGTCGGCGATCACGACCAGCAGAATGATGATCAGCATGCCGGGCAGCGCGTCCAGGATCGGCACCTTGTAGCCGAACTGATTGCCGACCAGGGCGAACAGGCCGCACACGGCGTAGGCGGTCAGGCGGTCGCCGAAGCCCATCTTCACGGCGTGCGACGGCGCTTCGGTGGCGGCCGCGGCATCGGCGGCCGTGTCGGCCTTGCCGCGCGAGAAGCGGCCCAGCACCGGCTCCAGCTTGCCGTACAGGAATACAGTCGTCGGCAGCGAGATGAACAGCGTGAAGTACACGCCCACCACCGTAGTCAGCAGGTTGGCGGCGGCGGCCAGCGCGGCCACCTGATGCGCCACTTCCGGCGTCTGCTGCGAAGCGATGGCGCCCACGCCCGCGGCCATCATGCTGCCCGAGCCCACGCCGGCGCCCATGGCGAGCGAGCGCGGATCGAAGATGTTCAGGCTGGTGATGAAGCCGGCCATCAGCGCCACGAACAGCGCGCCGATCACGGTGCCGGTGATGTACTCGGCCATCACGCCGCGGCCTTCGGGCGAATTCATGCCGTAGCGCTCGCCGATGATCGCCAGGCTGGGCTCGCGGCCCACCGAGAACGTCGCGCCGATGGCTTCGCGCTTGATGCCCAGCAGCAGCGCCAGCGGCAGGCCAATCGCCATGGTGCCGAAGAAGTGGCCGAATTCCTGGAACACCAGGGCCCAGCCGGCTTCGCGCACCTGCGGCAGCGAACCGCCCACCATCAGGCCCAGCTTGGCCAGGAACGGCAGCAGCGCGTATTGCAGGTAGCCGCTGATGCGGGTCTGCATGGCGGTGTCGATGCCCGCGTTGGCCGGCAGGCGCTGGCCGAAGGCGGCCACGACCGCGCCGATGAAGATGGCCCAGAGCATGGGCTGCAGAACGATCTTGCCCGGGCCCACCGCGAAGGTGACGCTGCCGATCGCTTCGGACACGAGCACCACCAGCAAGATGGCGACGAGCATGCGGAGGCGGCTGGATAGCGACATGGCGGGCATGGCCAGGCTGGCGCCGGCTTGAGACATCGGATTCCCCTGAGTACGTGAGTAGGTATGGCGCGGCCCGATCGGCATGTCCGTGGCGGGCCAGCCCCGCTGAACGGCTGGTGCGGGACGGCGTGCGCGGGGCGGTCCGTAGGGACGGCTCGCGATGCGAGCGGGCGGCAGCGGCGATTTTCGCCCGGGGCCCGGCGGGCCAACCATGACAGCGCCAGGGCTAATGTGTTGCGTAAAATGCAACGGACGCCCCTGGACAGGGAATTTTTTGCAAGAACCAGCAATATATAAGGGAAAACCCTCAATATGTTGCGGACCGAACCGATGCCTTTGCGCCACGGAGCTTCCCCATGGACGAAAAACTCGACGCTCGCCGCACCCATTACTTCATGCAGGTCATGAGCCGCGGCTCGGTGCGCGGCGCCGCCGAGGTCCTGAACATGGACCCATCCGCCGTCAGCCGCGCCATCGCCGCGCTGGAGCGCGACTGCGGCATGGCGCTGTTCGAACGGCGCGGCCGCGGCGTGGTGCCGACCGACGCCGGCCACATCCTGGCGCGCTACGTGAAGCGCCAGCAGAACATCCAGGAGAGCTTCTTCTCGGAGATCGACAGCCTGCGCAAGGCGGAGCGCGGCCACATCGACCTGGTGCTGGGCGAAGGCTTCGTCGAGCTGATGTTCGACCGCGTCCTGCCCGGTTACTGGCGCAATCATCCGGAAGTCACGCTGGACATCGACGTGGCCCGCACCTCGGAAATCGTGCAGCGCATCGTCGATGACCAGGCCTACATCGGCCTGGTGTTCCAGCCGCCCAACGATGCCCGGCTGCGCACGCACTATTCGCGCCCCGAGCCGATCCGCGCCATCGTGCGCCAGGAGCATCCGCTGACGCGCCTGCAGCGCCCGCTGCTGCTGACCGACCTGGTCGACTACCCTGGCGCCGCGATGCAGGAAGGCTTCGGCGTGCGCCAGCACATCCAGGCCGCCGAGATCAGCGAGCAGGTGCGGCTGCGCAACGTGCTGACCACCTCGTCGTTCAAGGCGCTTTGGCAGTTCGCCGCCACCGGCATCGGTTATGCCCTGACGCCGCCCATCGCCGTCACCGCCGACATGGCCGCGATGCGGCTGGCGAGCCTGCCGCTGGCCAACCCCATCCTCAACCAGGGCAGCCTGCACGTGCTCAGCCGCGCCGGCCGCCACATCTCGCCGGCCGCGCGCGAACTGCTGGACCACATCGTGCGCGGCATCGGCACGCCTGCCGCCGGCGCCATCTGATACGGTCGCCTGAGGCCAATCTGCACCTGCCGCGCCCGCGCCGGGGCGGCTACAGTGGGTCCATCCCCTGTCTGGAGACCCGCCATGCTCAGCTTCCTGCGCACGGTCAAATCCGTGCTGTGGGGCTTTTTCGGCGTGCGCCGCGGCCGCGGCTACGACGCCGACATCGC
Organism: Achromobacter ruhlandii; assembly: GCF_902859695.1. Taxonomy (GTDB): domain Bacteria; phylum Pseudomonadota; class Gammaproteobacteria; order Burkholderiales; family Burkholderiaceae_B; genus Achromobacter; species Achromobacter ruhlandii. The sequence goes on along the minus strand of NZ_CADIJL010000003.1, from coordinate 451,181 downwards.
CCACAACAAGCCCGCCCCGCTGATCCTCACCGGCCTGTTGATGGCCGCCTGCCTGGTCGTGATCCTGGTGCTGGTGGCGCGCTGGGCGGTCAACGCCGCGCTGTAGGCCGCCGCGCGATCGGCAACGACGCCCTGGAGTCACTGGATGGATCGCGTGCCCGCGAAGCCGCGAGACAGCACGCTAAGGCAGCGCCAGCGCCGACATTTCCGTCAGCAATTGCCCGAAGGCCCGCACCGCCGGCGCCTGCGGTTCCACCTGGCGGGAAATCAACCTGAAGTCAGCATGCGTCAACGGCGGCAGGCCGTAGCGGCCGTCGATCACGTCCATGCCTGGCCGCACGTCTTCCTGCGGCAGCGCCGTCACCGCCAGCCCCGCCAGCACCGCCGCGCGCAGGCCCTCCTGGCTGGGCGAGGTGAACGCCACCCGCCACTCCAAACCGGCCGCCTGCAGCGCATCCACGCCCACCAGCCGATGCACACAGGGCGACGGCGCGAAAGCCAGCGGGATCGGCTCGTCATCGGGAAAATCGAATGCGTGCGCGGCCGCCCACACGAAGCGCGTGCGCCGCAGCATCGCGCCGCGCTCGGGTTCGCTGGGCAACGCCATCACCACGGCCAGATCCAGCGCATCCGCCTCGACCTGGGTGCGCAGATCCAGGTAGCTGCCGACCACCACGTCCAGGCGCACCGCCGGAAAGGCGCGCGCGAACCGCGCCAGCAGCAACGGCAGGCGTTCGCCCATGAAGTTCTCGGGCACGCCCAGGCGCACCGCCCCCGCCACCGACGACCGCTGGAAGCGCCGCGCCAGCGCGTCCTGGGCGCGCAGCACCTGTTCGGCGTAGCGCAGGAAGTCCTCGCCGTCCTCCGTCAGCGCCAGGCTGCGGGTGGTGCGGACCAGCAGCGCGGTGCCGGCCTGCTCCTCCAGGCGCCGGATCTGGTGGCTGACGGCCGACTGGCTCAGGTGCAGCCGTTCGCCGGCGCGGGTGAACCCGCCGGCCTCCTTGACCGCGACGTAGGTGCGCAGCAACGCGGTATCGAAGTCCATGGCCTCAACTCATGATGAAAATTAATTAATTCGACGAAATTAAATCATTTCCATCATTTTTTACAGGCTCCCAGAATGAGGTCCCGCGGCGGATTCCCGCCGCCGACCTCTCGTGAGAACCCCGATGCCGCTTTCGATAGCGCAGAAAAATAGCTTTACGCTGGCCGCCGTCTGCCTGGCCGCCCTGATGTTCGGCCTGGAGATTTCCAGCGTGCCGGTGATCCTGCCCACGCTGGAACAGGCGCTGCACAGCGGCTTCCAGGAACTGCAATGGATCATGAACGCCTACACCATCGCCTGCACCACGGTGTTGATGGCCGCGGGCACGCTGGCCGACCGCTACGGCCGCAAGCGCCTGCTGCTGGCCAGCCTGGCGGTGTTCGGCCTGACCTCCCTGGTCTGCGGCTGGGCGCAGGACACCGGCGTGCTGATCGCCGGCCGCGCGTTGCAGGGCCTGTCCGGCGGCGCCATGCTGATCTGCCAGGTGGCGGTGCTGTCGCACCGCTTCCAGGACGGCGCCGCGCGCGGCCGGGCCTTTGGCGCCTGGGGCATCGCCTTCGGCGTCGGCCTGGGATTCGGCCCCGTCATCGGCTCGGCCATCGTGGCGGTAGCGAGCTGGCAATGGGTGTTCCTGGCGCACGGCCCGCTGGCGTTGATCGCGCTGGGCCTGGCGTGGAAGGGCGTGGACGAATCGCGCGATCCGCGCCAGCGCAAGCTGGACGTGGCCGGCATCGTCTCGCTGTCAGTGGCGGTGTTCGGACTGGCCTGGTTCATCACCCAGGGGCCATCGGCGGGCTTCGCCAGCTTGGCAACCCTCGCCAGCCTGGGCGCGGCCATCCTGGCGCTGATCATCTTCGTGATCGCCGAACGCCGCTGCGCCGACCCGATGTTCGACTTCGCGGTGTTCCGCATCCGCCGCTTCTCGGGCGCGCTGCTGGCGTCAGCCGCGATGAACTTCAGCTTCTGGCCCTTCATGATCTACCTGCCGCTGTATTTCCAGAACGGTCTGGGCTACGGCGGCCTGGGCACCGGCCTGGCGCTGCTGGCCTACACCCTGCCGACCCTGGTGGCGCCGCCGCTGGGCGAGAAGCTGGCGCTGCGCTACCGCCCCGACACGGTGATCCCCGCCGGCCTGTTCGCCATCTGCCTGGGCTTCGCGCTGATGAAATGGGGCAGCGGCGTCGCGCAGGCCAGCTGGCTGACAATGCTGCCCGGCTGCCTGCTGGCCGGCGCCGGCCTGGGCCTGATCAACACGCCCGTGACCAACACCACCACGGGCGCGGTGCCCGGCGACCGCGCCGGCATGGCCTCGGGCATCGACATCAGCGTGCGCATGATCAGCCTGTCCATCAATATCGCGCTGATGGGATTGCTGCTGGTCGAAAGCGTCCTGGCGTCGCTGCGCCGCCATTGGCCCCAGGCGCCCGCCGATGCCACGCTGCGCGCCATGGCCGAGGCCCTGTCGGCGGGCAACCTGGGCGATGGCGCCGCGCTCGCCATCCCCGCGGACGTGGCCCGGATCGCGCTGACGCACGGGTTTGGCGATGTCATGCTGTACGGCGCGGCGGCCGTCGGCCTGCTGGCGCTGGCCAGCCTGGCCGCCTTCCGGGGCGCCCGGCCGCGTCCCCGGGCCGTCGCCGGGTCCGGCGGCTGAACGCCGCCACGCAGGCATACGCTTATTACCAGAATGACTTAGACGCTCGAACCAGCTGCCTGTTACGGTTATGAATCCCCCAGTCCCCGCCCACGGCGGGCCACGCTTGCGGGGACCAGACCGAGAAGACTTCAAGGGCAGTAGACATGTACGTGTATGACCCCGTCGACCAGCAGCTCGTCGAGCAGCGCGTGGCGCAGTTCGCCGACCAGACGCGCCGCTTCCTCGATGGCCAGCTCACCGAAGATGAATTCCGCGTCCTGCGCCTGCAGAACGGCCTGTATATCCAGCGCCACGCGCCGATGCTGCGGGTGGCCATTCCCTATGGCATCCTGGCCTCGCGCCAGCTGCGCACCCTGGCGCACATCGCGCGCAAGTGGGACCGCGGCTACGGCCACTTCAGCACGCGCCAGAACATCCAGTTCAACTGGCCCAAGCTGGAGGACGTGCCGGACATCCTGGCCGAACTGGCCACGGTGCAGATGCATGCCATCCAGACCAGCGGCAACTGTATCCGCAACACCACCACCGACCACTTCGCCGGTGTCGCGCCGGACGAGCTGATCGACCCACTGGTGTGGTGCGAGATCATCCGCCAGTGGTCCACGCTGCACCCCGAATTCGCGTTCCTGCCGCGCAAGTTCAAGATCGCGGTCAGCGGCGCCGTGCAGGACCGCGCGGCGGTCGGCGTGCACGACATCGGCCTGCAGGCGGTCGAGCGCGACGGCAAGCTGGGTTTCCGCGTCTGGGTCGGCGGCGGCATGGGCCGCACGCCCATCGTCGGCAAGCTGATCAACCCCTTCGTCGAATGGCAGGACCTGCTGACCTATCTGCAGGCCGCGCTGCGGGTCTACAACCTGCATGGCCGCCGCGACAACAAGTACAAGGCGCGCATCAAGATCCTGGTGAAGGACCTGACGCCGGAAGTCTACGCGCAGCAGGTGGACGAACAGTGGCAGCTGATCAAGGGCGGCCCCGACACCATCACGCAGGAATTCGTCGACACCATCGCCGCGCGCTTCATCTGGCCGCAATACGATCCGGCCGCGGCCCAAGATACCGACCACACGGCGGCGCTGGCCGCCGCCGACAAGCGCTTCGCCCGCTGGCTCCGCACCAACGTGCATGCGCACAAGACGCCGGGCTACGCCGCCGTCACCGTCTCGCTCAAGGCCACCGGCGTGCCGCCGGGCGACATCACCGCCGACCAGATGGACGCGGTGGCCGCGCTGGCCGATGAATACGGCTTCGGCGAACTGCGCGTGTCGCACGAGCAGAACCTGATCCTGGCCGACGTGCGCCGCGCGCGCCTGCACGAGCTGTGGGGCAAGCTCGAAGCGCTGAACCTGGCCACTCCCAACGTCGGCCTGCTGACCAACATCATCGCCTGTCCGGGCGGGGATTTCTGCGCGCTCGCCAATGCGGTGTCGATCCCCGTGGCCGAGGCCATCCAGCGCCAGTTCGACAACCTCGACTACCTGTTCGAGATCGGCGAGCTGGACCTGAACATCTCCGGCTGCATCAACTCCTGCGGCCACCACCACGTCGGCCACATCGGCATCCTGGGGGTCGATAAGGCCGGCGAAGAGTGGTACCAGGTCACCATCGGCGGCCGCCAGAACGGCGCCGCCAAGCCCCTGCCCGACATCGAATCCACAAAGGGCGGCGGCGCCGCCATCGGCCGCATCATCGGCCCCTCGTTCGCCCGCGACCAGGTGCCTGGCGTGGTCGACCGCCTGATCCGCACCTACCTGGGCCTGCGCGACAGCGAGGAAGAACGCTTCATCGACGTGGTGGACCGCGTCGGCATCGATCCCTTCAAGCAAGACGTGTATTCCGACCCCGCCTTTGCCAAGCCCGCCCAGGAGGCCGCCCATGTCTGAGCCCTACGCCCACGACGCGCCCGGCCCGCACCTGATCCGCAACGGCCGGCTGGAAGCCGACAGCGCCCGCCCCTTCGTGCCCGACCCCGAGGTCGCGGCCGACGGCCAGGTGCCGACCGACGAGCCCGGCTGGATCGTGCCGCTGGCCACCTGGAAGGCCTCGCACGCCACGCTGCGGCGCCATCGCCATCCGGTCGCGGTCCTGCTGGAACCGGACGCCGACCTGCGCGACCTGCTGGAAGCCGATGGCACGCTCGATCCGGCGGGCATCGCCTTCATCGCGGTGGACTTCCCCGTCTACACCGACGGCCGCGGCTATTCGCTGGCGCAACTGCTGCGCACCCGTTATCACTGGACGGGCGAACTGCGCGCGGTCGGCGATGTGATGATCGACACCATCCACTACCAGGCGCGCGTCGGCTTCGACAGCTTCCTGGTCAAGCCGGGCCACGACCCGCGCAAGGCGCTGGAAGCGTTCAAGACCTTCACAGTGCACTACCAGAAGACCTACCGCGCGCCCGCGCCGGCGCAGGCCTGACACGCGCAGCCGGCCTCGATCCCATCGAGGCCGGACCGAACCCTTATCGTTCAATCCGCCTCGTCGACCACGCCGGGCAAGCTCCAGCGCTGGCGCCTGACCTCGTCCTGCCCCAACTGCGTGCGGATCAACTCGGCAATGGCGCGCTGGCGCGGCGCCTGCATGCGGTCTATCAGGCTCGAGACGCTGACCGCCAGACGCGGATAACCGCCCGCATCGCACAACGCCACCCCGACCCCCAGCACGCCCGGCACCGCCGCGTTGCCCACCACCGCCCAGCCCCGGTCGCGCGTGTTCTCGGCCAGCCGCCGCATCTGCGCCACCGTCATGCCGCCATAGGCGCGCAAGGCCTGCTCGTTCTGTGCGATCACCTCGTCGGCCTCGGCCGGCGGCAAGGCGCCCAGCAGCGCCAGGCCGGCCGCGCCCACGCCCAGCGGCTGGCGATGGCCGATGGTCACCGCCAGCACCTGCACCGGGTAGTTGCCGACCTCGCGATGCAGGCATAGCGAATCGCCGCCGGCGCGGCAGATCAGGAATGCCGAATCGCCGCTGACGTCGCTGATCTGCCGCAGCACCGGCCGCAGGCCGCGCACCGCTTCGGCGTGCGGATCGCCGGCCATCATCACGCCCAACTCCGCCATGCGCCAGTGCGGCGCATCCGGCTCGCGCAGCGCGTAGCCCTCCTGCGCCAGCACGTCCAGGTAGCGGTACACGGTGGAGCGCTGCATGCCGGCGGCGCGCGCGATGTCGGTCACGTGCATGCCGGCCGCGCCCGCCTGGCGCAGCACGCCCAGCACCCGCAGCCCGCGCCGCAACACCCGCGGCCCGCCGTCGTCGCTTTCCGGTTTGTTCATTTTCTGGACACCTTGCGTTGATGAGGCGCCTATCAAAGCCCAATATGAAGTCGGGCAGGCAAAGATCTGTCCAGATATTAGACAAACAGGACGGAGACAACCATGCAGACATTCAGCAGGCGGCTGGCCGCCAGCGTCGCGGCCCTGGCGGGCGCCATTGCATTCAGCGCGCCGAGCCAGGCTGCCAAACCCTATCCCGAACGCCCGGTGACCCTGGTGGTCGGTTACGCCGCGGGCGGCGCCACCGACATCGTGGCGCGCCTGGTCGCCAAGGCCCTGAACGAGGAACTCGGCCAGACCATCGTGGTGGAGAACAAGACCGGCGCCAACAGCAACATCGGCGCCGAAATCGTCGCGCGCGCCGCGCCCGACGGCTATACGCTCTACGTAGGGTCGATCGCCAACACCATCAACCGCACGCTGTACAGCAAGCTCAACTACGACTTCGTCAAGGACTTCGAGCCGATCGGCCTGCTGGCGACCATCCCCAACATCCTGGTGGTCAACCCCAAGCTGCCGGTCAAGACGGTGCCGGAATACCTGGCCTACGCCAAGGCCCACCCCGGCAAGCTGACCTGCGCCTCGTCGGGCAGCGGCTCGTCCATCCACCTGTCCTGCGAACTGTTCAAGATGCAGACCGGCACCGACATCCTGCACGTGCCCTATCGCGGCAGTGGTCCGGCGGTGGCCGACCTGCTGGGCGGCCAGGTCGATTCCATGTTCGACAACCTGCCCTCGTCATTGCCGCACGTGCAGGCCGGCAAGCTGCGCGCCATCGGCGTCACCTCGCCGCAGCGGCTTCCGGCCGTGCCCGACGTGCCGACGCTGGCCGAGTCCGGCCTGCCCGGCTTCGACGTCGAATCCTGGTTCGGCCTGATGGCGCCGGCCGGCACGCCGCAACCCATCATCGCGCGCCTGAACCAGGCCATGAACAAGGCCCTGGCCAACCCCGCACTGCTGGCCTCGTTCCAGCAATCGGGCTTCTACGCGCCGCAATCGCCCAACACGCCGCAGACCTTCGGCAAGAAGATCGCCAGCGAAATCGACAAATGGGGCGAAGTGGTCAAGCGCGCCGACATCAAAGCCAACTGAGGAGCACCAGGGTGTACCCGATAGATTTCTTTTTTCGCGCCGCCGAGCAGTATCCGGAGCGCGTGGCGCTGGACGCGCCCGAGGGCCAGGTGACGTATGCGCGGCTGGCCACGGACGTGCGCGCGCTGGCCGCCGCGCTGCAGGACCTGGACCCGGCGCCACAGACCCGCGTCGCCCTGTGCGCGGGCAACACCAGCCGTCATATCCTGGCGCTGCTGGCGGTGCTGGCCAGCGGCAAGATCTGGGTGCCGCTGAACACCCGCAGCACGGCGCGCGAGATCGGGCGCATCCTGGACGCCACCGAGCCGTCCATCGTCATGGTGGACGACGCCGGCGACACGCTGGTGGCGGCGGGCGCGCCGCATCGCGTCAGCCTGGCGCCGGACATCGCCGGCCTGGCCTTCGAGGCCCTGCTGCAAGGCGGCGCCGGTCGCGAGCCGCTGCGCCACGCATTGCCGCGCGAGGCCACCCAGGCAATCAAGTTCACCGGCGGCACCACCGGCCTGCCCAAGGGCGTGATGCAGCCCTATCACGCCTGGAACGCCGCCATCATCAACCAGATCCACAGTTGGGGCCTGACGCACGAGGACCGCTACGTGGTCGCCGCGCCGGTGACGCACGGCACGGGCACCTACCTGCTGCCCGTGCTGGCGCGCGGCGGCGCGCACGTGCTGCTGGACAGCGCCACGCCGGCCGCCATCACCGCCGCCTTCCGCGAACGCGGCGGCACGCTCAGCTTCATGCCGCCGACGCTGATCTACATGATCATGGCGCAGCCGGGCGTGTCGCGCGCCGATTTCCCCAAGCTGCGCAACCTGATCTATGGCGGCGCGCCCATGCCGCCCGAAAAAATCGAACGCGCCCGCGCCTTCTTCGGCCCGGTGCTGGGCACCACCTACGGCCAGACCGAGGCGCCGCAGATCGTCACGGTGCTGCGCCCCGCCGACCTGGAATCGCCCGACAACCGGGCCTCGGTCGGCCGCGTCACCTGGCTGTCGGACGTCGCCATCATGGACCCGGCCGGCGCGCTGCTGCCGCGCGGCGCCATCGGCGAAGTGGTGGTGCGCGGCGACCTGGTGATGTCGGGCTACTGGCGCCTGCCCGAGAAGACCGCCGAGACCATCGTCGACGGCTGGCTGCACACGGGCGACACCGGCCTGATCGATGAACGCGGCTACCTGTTCCTGAAGGACCGCCTGCGCGACGTCATCATCACCGGCGGCTTCAATGTGTATCCCGTGGATGTCGAGAACGCGCTGTCGTCGCATCCGGCCGTCTACGAATGCTCGGTGTTCGGCCTGCCCGACGACAAATGGGGCGAGGCCGTGCACGCCGCGGTGCAACTGCATCCCGGCGTCGCGGCCGACGCCGATGCGCTCAAGGCCCACGTGCGCGCCCTGCTCGGCCCGGTCGCCACGCCCAAGCAGATTCACCTCCACGCCAGCCTGCCGCGCTCGCCCGTCGGCAAGGTGCTCAAGAACGCCGTGCGCGACGCGGCCCTCAAGGAGTCTTCATGACCACGCCCGAAACCCGCCTCTGCGCCCATCACCTCACCGGCATGTCGTACCGCGACGTCGACCTGGTGGAAGACCTGATCGGCAAGAAGACCTTCACCGAAGTCATGATCATGCAGATCCTGGGCCGCGAGGCGCGGCCGGTGGACATGCGCATCGTCGACGCGGTGCTGGTGACCCTGATGGAGCATGGCCTCACGCCCAGCGCCATCGCCACCCGCCTGATCTACATGAGCGCGCCCGAAAACCTGCAGGGCGCGGTGGCGTCCGGCCTGATGGCGGTCGGCAGCCAGTTCGTCGGCACCATGGAGAACTGCTCGCGCCTGCTGGACCGCATCCGCCAGGCCGCCGACGGCCGCGCCGAGGCGCTGGCGATCGCGCGGGAATTCCGCGCCAGCCGCCAGCCGCTGCCGGGCTTCGGCCACCACCTGCACAAGCCCGACGACCCGCGCTCGATCAAGCTGCTGGCGCTGGCCGAGGCCGAGCCGGACCTGCCCGGTGATTCGCTCAAGGCGCTGCGGCTGCTGGCGGCGGCGATCGACGAGACCTACGGCAAGCACATCACCATCAACGCCACTGGCGCGGTCGCCGCGCTGCTCAGCGAGATCGGCGTGCCCACCGCGCTGATGCGCGGCTTTGCGGTCATCTCGCGCGCCGCCGGCCTGGTGTCGCACGTGGCCGAGGAGCAGCAGAGCCCGAGCGGCCGCTTTATCTGGGAAACCATCGACCACGCCATTCCCTACGTCGGCAAGGGCAAGTCGCACCAGCGCAACGGAGAACCGTCGTGATCCCGCCCGCGCCCGGCGCACGGCTGGCGGGCAAGATCGCGCTGGTGGCCGGCGCCGGTTCCTCGGCCGCCGGCTGGAGCATCGGCAAGGCCAGTTGCGTGACGCTGGCGCGCCAGGGCGCGGCCATCATCGCGCTGGACGCCGACCTGGCGGCGGCCGAGGACGCGGCCCATGAAGTCGAGCGCGCCGGCGGCCAGGCGCTGCCGGTGCAGGCCGACGTGGCCGACGCGGACGCCATGCAGGCCGCCGTGGACGCGGCGCTCGGCCACTACGGCCGCATCGACGTGCTGCAGGCCAACGCCGGCATCGGCAAGGTCGGCGGCCCGGAAGACATCGACCTGGCGGATTGGGATCACATCCAGCGCGTCAACGTCACCAGCCTGCTGATCGCCACGCGCCTGATGGCGCCCGTGATGCGGGCACAGGGCGGCGGCGCCATCGTCACCGTATCGTCGATCGCCGGCATCCGCTACACCGGGTATCCCCACCTGGCCTACAGCGTCAGCAAGGCCGCGGTTATCCACTTCGCCCGCATGGCGGCGCAGCAATACGCGGCCGACGGCATTCGCGTGAACACGGTGATTCCGGGCCTGATCGATACGCCGCGCGTCGCGAAGAACGTGGCCGGCATGTTCGCCAAGGACGACCTGGAGGCGGCGCGCAAGGCGCGCGACCGGCAGGTGCCGATGGGCCGCATGGGCACGCCGTGGGAAGTGGCGAACGCGGTGGCGTTCCTGGCGTCGGATGAAGCGTCGTACATCACCGGCACGGAACTGCTGGTGGATGGGGGCCTGACGGGCAAATACGCTTAGAGCGAATCGCAAGGAAGAACGCGGCGGCGCGGTCCGGGCGCGTAGCCGGACCGCTTGAGGCGAAGGACACGATCAGGCCGCGTCGTCACGGCGCGCCGCGCCCTCGCGCCGTCAGGGCAGCACCGGAAAACGCGTGGCGATCTCGTCGCCCGTGAACCGCGCCACCCAGCCCGCCGGATCATTGAATAGCCGGATACAGGTGAACGCGGGCGCCGAGCCCATGTCGAACCAGTGTGGCAAGCCGGCTGGCACCGAGATCAGGTCATCCTGCTCACACAGCACCGCGTAGACGCGGCCGGCGGCATGCAGCGTGAACAGGCCGCTGCCGGCGACGAAGAAGCGCACCTCATCATCGGCGTGCGTGTGCTCGGCCAGGAACTTGCGGCGCAAGGCCTCGCGCTCGGGATGCGCCGGGTCCAGGCTGACCACGTCGACGCTGCGATAGCCGCGCTCGGCCACCAGCCGTTCGATCTCGGGCCGATACGCCGCCAGCACTTCGGCCTGCGGCGCGCCGGGCGCCACCGGCGCCCGTGCCTGCCAGCGCTCGAAGGTCACCCCGATGGCGGCCAGCTCGCGCCGGATCTCGCCGGCGTCATCCAGCCGCCGGCCGGCGGCTGGATCGTCCTGCGGATAGATCGTCAGCGTCGACATCGCTTACCAGGAGGTGGAATACGCGCCAGGGAACTTCTGCGCCACGAAGGCCTTCACCTCGTCGGACTGGTAGGCCTTGATGAAGCGCGCGATGCGCGGATCGTTCTTGTTGTCCTCGCGCGCGGCGATGACCACGGCGGCGAACGGCGCATCCTTGCTTTCCAGCGCCAGCGCGTCCTTGGCGGGCGACAGGCCGGCGGGGATGGCGTAGGCCGAATTCACCGCGGCGGCGTCCACGTCGGCCAGCGAGTGCGGCAGCTGCGCGGCCTCGATCTCGACGAACTTGAGCTTCTTGGGGTTGTCGACCACGTCGAACAGCGAGGCCGTCACGGTCACGCCGTCCTTGAGCTTGATGAGCTTGGCCGCCTGCAGCACCAGCAGCGCGCGGGCGCAGTTGGTCGGGTCGTTGGGGATCGCCACCTTGGCGCCCGGCTGCAGGTCGTCCAGCGACTTCACGCGCTTGGAATAGATGCCCATCTGCTGCACCACGGCCGTGGCCACCGGCACCAGCTTGTAGCCGCGCGCCTTGTTCTGCGATTCCAGGAAGGGCTTGTGCTGGTAGATGTTCAGGTCCAGTTCCTTGGCGTCCAGCGCGGCGTTGGGCTGGATGAAATCGCTGAACTCGACCAGCTTGACCTTCAGGCCCTGCCTGGCCGCGACCTGCTGCACCACTTCGCCGATCTGGGCGTGCGGGCCGACGGTCACGCCGACTTTCAGTTCGGCGTCCTGCGCCATGGCCGGCGCGGCGGCGGCGAATCCGATCAGGGTGGCAAGGGCGGCCAGGGTGTGGCGTAGACGCATGGGAATCTCGGCAATCGAACAAGAAAGGGAAGCCCCGGATTCTAGTGAGCGTCCTTCAAAACCGAAAGCGATGAATTTTCATATTGATATGCGTATTTCCATATAAGCGCCGCGCCATGACAAGCACGCTTGCGCACGACACAATAGCGGCTGGATTCCCAACCCCTTGCCGTCATTGTCATGTCCACCCCCAACGAACTGCATCCGCACGCGCGCGCCCTGCTGGCCGACCACTATGCCGCCGTCGATGCCGACCTGCCCGTCCTGCTCGACCTGCTGTTTGCCCGCAGCGCCGGCGAAGACTGGCACAAGGCCGGCACCTTCAAGCACCACCTGCTGGGCGTCTACCGCACCCTGGCGCTGTGGAACCAGCCGCGCGAAGTGCGGCTGCTGGGCCTGTTCCACAGCGTGTATGGCAACGAGTACGTCGATCTCACCCTGTTCGACCGCGAGCGCGAACGCAGCACGCTGCGCGAGGCGCTGGGCGCCGAAGCCGAGGAATGGGTCAGCCTGTTCTGCGCCATGCCGCGCACCCGCTTCGTGCAGGCCATCCTGCAAGGCCAGGGCCAGGGCCAGGGGCCCGAGGGGCTGACGCTGGAAGGGGCCGACGGCCAGGTCTTCACCTTCACGCCGCGCCAGGTCGCCGCCTTCATCGTGGTGTCGGCCGCCGACATCGGCGAACAGTGGCACAGCTGGCAGGACGAGATCTTCGCCGGCTATCCGCAGCAGCAGCGCCGCGACCTCAAATCACACTGGGCCGCCTCGCTGTGGCCCGGCCCGCTGAAGCCGCCGTCGAACATCCTGTCGATGCTGTCGCACCTGCTGGTGCCGCTGTCGACGCTGCCGGCCGATACCGGCATCCCCGTGCCACCCGCGTTCGACCATTGCCGCGCCACGCTCAGCCCGCGCGACGAGGCCGCCGCCAGCGCGCTCTACTGGCAGGTCGTCACCCGCATGCACCCGCAGACCGAAATGGACACCGCGCGCCACATGCTGGAAGCCGCGGTGGCGCACAACCCGTGGGTCGCCGAGCCGCGCCTGCTGCTGGCGCAACTGGCGCTGACGGCGGGCGACTTCGAAGCCGCCGAAGGCCACGCGGCCGCCGGCCTGGCTGCCTTGCAGGCCTGGGGCACCGCCTGGGACAAGCGCATCGAGTGGGCCGGCTGGATGGCCTGGGCCCGCATCGAACTGCAGAACGCCCGCGCGCGCCGCTGGCCGGAGAACCTGGCGGCCCTGAACGGCCTGGGGCTGGTGGCGTGATCGCGGCGCGCTGAACCACGGCAACCACACGCAAGACAAAACGAAAACGCCCCGGGGATACCCCGGGGCGTTTGACCTTCACGGCCCGTGGGCCGCGACGGCGCTTATTTCATGCCTTCCCAGTGCGGACCGGGCACATGGATGTCGAACAGCTCCAGCACCCGGGCCACGGTGTGGTCCACCATCTCTTCGATGCTGGCCGGCCGGTGATAGAACGCCGGCAGCGGCGGGAACACGATGCCGCCCATCTCGGTGACGGCGGTCATGTTGCGCAGGTGCGCCAGATTGAATGGCGTTTCGCGCACCATCATCACCAGGCGGCGGCGCTCCTTGAGCGTAACGTCGGCCGCGCGCGTGATGAGGTTGTCGGACAGGCCATGGGCCACGGCCGCCAGCGTGCGCATCGAGCACGGCACGATGACCATGCCGGCCGTCTGGAACGCGCCGCTGGCCAGCGTGGCGCCCACATCGCGCACGCTGTGCACGTGGTCGGCCAGCGCGTAGACATCATGGCGGCTGACATCGAGTTCGTGCTTGATGTTCAGCACGCCCGAGGCCGACACCACGAGGTGCGTCTCGACGTCGTCCACGCCGCGCAGCGCCTGCAGCATGCGCACCGCGTACAGGGAGCCGGTGGCCCCCGTGATGCCGACGACCAGTCGCCGCATGGAATCAGGCCGTGGCGCCGGATTGCTCCAGCAGGGTCTTGAGCTCGCCCGACTCGTTCATCTCATTCATGATGTCCGAACCGCCGATGAATTCGCCGGCCACGTACAACTGCGGAATGGTGGGCCAGTTCGAGAATTCCTTGATGCCCTGGCGGACTTCGTCGTCCTCCAGCACATTCACGGTGACCAGCTTCTTGACGCCACAGCTCTTGAGGATCTGGATGGCCTTGCCGGAAAAGCCGCATTGCGGGAATTGGGCGGTGCCCTTCATGAACAGCACGACGGGGTGCTGGGTCACGGTTTCGCGGATGAATTCTTGAACGTCGCTCATGGTGGTCTCTTGGACAGGAGGCATAACGGAATACGCCAATTATAGGTACAGGCGGGATTTCGTCCCGGATACCCCGGGGCCGCCCCCGGGAATCGGCCGCTTGCGGCGCGGCTGCCGGTTACAAATCGCCGGCCCGGCGTCAGCCGCGCCCCGGCCAGCGTCCGCCGGAAATGCGCTCGATAGCGGCCAGGTCGCGCCGGCTGTGGACGTCCGTGAAGCCCGCGGCGGCCAGCAGGCCGCGCACGGCCTCGGCCTGGTCCCAACCGTGCTCCATCCACAGCGCGCCCCCCGCCTTCAGGTGGCGATGGGCGCCAGCCACGATGCGGCGCAGGTCTTCCAGGCCATCGGCGCCGTCGGTCAACGCGCCACGCGGCTCGAAGCGCACGTCGCCCTGCCCCAGGTGCGGATCGTCGCTGGCGACATAGGGCGGGTTGGACACGATCAGGTCGAAGCCCTCGCCTGCCGGCACCGCGTCGTACCAGCTGCCCTCGACGAAGCGCACCGAGGCCGTCAGCTCCCAGGCATTGCCCGCGGCCACGGCCAGCGCGGCGGCGCTGACGTCGCTGGCCATCACGCGGGCATCACGGCGCGCCAGGGCGATCGAGATGGCGATGGCGCCGCTGCCCGTGCCCAGGTCCAGCACGGCGGGCGCGGACTGTCCGGCCACGCATTCCAGCGCGGTTTCCACCAGCACCTCGGTGTCCGGGCGCGGGATCAGCACGTCGGGCGTGACGCGGAACATGTGCCCCATGAACTCGCGCTGGCCCAGCAGATAGGCCATCGGCTCGCCGGCCAGGCGGCGCTGCGCCAGCGCCTGGTAGGCCGCGGCCGTTTCCGGCGCCAGCGGATCGGTGTCATGCGCCAGCAGCCAGGCGCGCGGCTTGGCCAGCACGTGCTCGAGCAGCATGCGCACCTCGAGCCGGGGCAGGCGCGTATCCAGCAACAGGCTCTTGATCTGGGTCGTCATGGTCGAAGGGTGCTCGCCGAAGGGGGCCCGCCAGCCGCTCAGATATCGTCGCCCAGCGCCGCCAGCTGCTCGGCCTGGTGCTCGGCGATCAGGGCGCCGGTCAGCTCCTCCAGATCGCCTTCCATGATCTGCTGCAGCTTGTACAGCGTCAGGTTGATGCGGTGGTCGGTGACGCGGCCCTGCGGGAAGTTGTAGGTGCGGATACGCTCGGAACGGTCGCCGGAGCCGATCAGGCTCTTGCGCTCGGCCGCTTCCTTGCTCTGGCGCTCGCGCGTTTCCTTGTCCTTAAGGCGCGCGGCCAGCACCTGCATGGCCTTGTCCTTGTTGCGGTGCTGCGAGCGGTCGTCCTGGCATTCCACCACCAGTCCGGTGGGCAAGTGCGTGATGCGCACGGCCGAATCGGTCTTGTTGATGTGCTGGCCGCCCGCGCCGCTGGCGCGGAAGGTGTCGATGCGCAGGTCGCTCGGGTTGATGACGATCTCCGACATCTCGTCGGCTTCGGCCATGATGGCCACCGTGCAGGCCGAGGTGTGGATGCGGCCCTGCGCCTCGGTGGCGGGCACGCGCTGCACGCGGTGCGCGCCCGATTCGAATTTCAGGCGGCCATAGGCGCCGTCGCCTTCGATGCGCGCGATCACTTCCTTGTAGCCGCCCAGCTCCGACGGGCTTTCCGACATCAGCTCGACGCGCCAGCCGCGCTGCTCGGCGTAGCGCGTGTACATGCGCAGCAGGTCGCCCGAGAACAGCGCGCTTTCATCGCCGCCGGTGCCGGCGCGGATTTCCAGGAACACGCTGCGGCCGTCATTGGGGTCGCGCGGCAGTAGCAGCAATTGCAGCGCCGCTTCCAGCGATTCGAGCTTGACGCGGCCGCTCTTGATCTCGTCCTCGGCCATCGCCTTCAGCTCGGGATCGGACAGCATCTCCTGCGCGGTCGCCAGGTCTTCCTCGCCGCGCACGAAAGCGGTGAAGGCCTCGACCACCGGCTCCAGCTCGGCGCGCTCGCGCGAAAGCTTGCGGAAGCGGTCCATGTCGGCCGCGGTTTCCGGTTCGGCCAGCAGCGCGTCCACCTCGATCAGGCGGTGACACAGATGCTCCAGCCGGCTGCGCATGGAAGATTTCATGATGGGAATTCAGCAAGGGAAAACGGAAATGGCGGGCGCCCGCAACGAGCGCCCGCCGCAAGGCGGGGCGGAGGCAGCGCCGCTAACGGCGCGAGTCGCGGCCGGGGAACAGGCGCGGCATCCAGGCAAGCAGCTGCTTGCGGTCCTCGCCTTCGCTGCGGTTCAACGCCGCCAGCGGACCATGCAGGTATTTCTGGGTCAGGCCGTGGGCCAGCTGCTCGAGCACGGCTTCCGGCGATTCGCCGCGCGCCAGCAGGCGGCGGGCGCGTTCGAGTTCGGCGGCGCTGACATCTTCGGCGGCCTGGTGCAGGTCGCGGATGACGGGCACCACTTCGCGCGATTGCATCCAGTGCATGAAGCCCTGGACGCGGGTTTCGATGATGGCCTCGGCCTGCACCACGGCGGCGCGGCGGGCGTCGGTGCCGGTCTGGACCAGGCGGCCCAGGTCGTCGACGGAATACAGGTAGACGTCGTCCAGGCGGCCGACCTCGGGTTCGATGTCGCGCGGCACGGCCAGGTCGATCATCACCATGGGGCGGTGGCGGCGCAGGCGCGTGGCCCGTTCCACCATCCCCAAACCGAGGATGGGCAGGGAGCTGGCCGTACAGGAGACGACCACGTCGAATTCGGACAGGCGGTCGGTCAGGTCCGACAGCTTCATGGTGCTGGCCGAGAAGCGGTTGGCCAGCAGCTCGGCGCGCTCGGCCGTGCGATTGGCCACCACCATGCTGCGCGGACGCTGCGCGGCGAAGTGGGTGGCGCACAGCTCGATCATTTCGCCCGCGCCGATGAACAGCGTGCGGGCCTGGTCCAGGTTGCCGAACACGCGTTCGGCCAGGCGCACCGCGGCGGCGGCCATGGACACCGACTGCGCGCCGATGGCGGTCTGCGAGCGGACTTCCTTGGCCACCGAGAAGGTGCGCTGGAACATCTGGTGCAGCAGCGTGCCGAGCGAACCGGCTTCGCCAGCCGCGCGCACGGCGTCCTTCATCTGGCCGACGATCTGGGTTTCGCCCAGCACCATGGAATCGAGCCCGCTGGCCACGCGGAAGGCGTGGCGCACGGCGTCGTCCTGCTGGTGACGGTACAGATGCGGGCGCAGCGTGCCGGCGTCCAGCCGGTTGTGCTCGGCCAGCCACGCGGGCAACTGGTCGGCCACGTGGCCGTCGGCAGCGCAATAGATTTCGGTGCGGTTGCAGGTCGACAGGATGGCGGCTTCGCGCACCGACCCGCCGAACGCGGAGCGCAGGCCTTCCAGCGCCGGCTTGACCAGATCGACGGGCATGGACACGCGTTCGCGAACCGACACCGGCGCGGACGTGTGATTCAGACCGAAGGCTAGGACAGCTACCGACATGTAAAGGACAAGGCCGTGAGTATTAGAGCTGTGGTCCCCGCAAAGCCCATGCGGTGCAGCGTGCATGTAACAGCGGACCGGCCATGATTATACTCCCGCGGGTTATCCCCACGCCATTTGGCGTCCCGACCGCGACCCTGCGTCGCACCCCTCGCGACCCGTGTCGCCCCGCCACGTGACCTTGCATCGCCCCCATGCAATGGCCGTTTGCGGTAGTATGCGCCCCTTACCCCTTTCCACGTTGGAAGGCGCCCCGGAAATTCTTCAAACTTTTTTCGAGGCGACTGGCACAAGTCCAAAAAATTGTGTATAGTTGCGGACTTCGTTGGCCTGGTAGCTCAGTTGGTAGAGCAGCGGATTGAAAATCCGCGTGTCGGTGGTTCGATTCCGCCCCAGGCCACCAGAATTAAAAAGCCCGGCTCCTTGGAGTCGGGCTTTTGCATTGTGGGGCCGGTTTGTGATGCAGGTCTGTAATGCGCAGGTCTGTAATGCGCGGGTTGGTGGTGCCGGTGGTGGTGCCGGTTGGTGGCGCAGGCCCGCGGCGCAGGCTTGTGGTGCGAGCCCGCCACCGCAGCGCCGGCCGGCGCCCGGCAATGCACGATGATCAAGACCCCGGCAACGCCGCCCCCATCGCCGCGAACAATCCCCCGCACACCTTGTTGAAGCGCCGCCCCGCGCGCTCCAGCCACGGCCGCACGCGGTGCGCCAGGCGCGCCAACACGTACTCCACCACGAACTCGATGGCCACGAAGGTCGCGGCCATGATCAAGAATTGCGTCAACAGGCTGCGCCCCGGATCGATGAATTGCGGCAGGAACGCGCCGTAGAACAGCAGCGCCTTGGGATTGGCGATCGCCGACAGAAAACCCTGGCTGAACATGCGCGTGCCGCGCAGCCGCGGCATGTCGGGCGCCGGACGCAGTTGCACGCCGGGCGAGCGCCACAGCTGGATGCCGAGCCAGACCAGATAGGCGCCGCCGGCCCACTTCAGCACCGTCAGCGCCGGCCCCCAGGCCTTGAGCAATGCACTGATGCCCAGCATCGACAAGGCGATCAGCGCAATGAAGCCGACCGCGCCGCCAGCGATGGTGCACAGCGCCTTGCGATGCCCGTGCAGCGCGCCGTGGGTCAGCGCCAGCAAGGTGTTGGGGCCGGGAGTGATCGACAGGCCGATCACGGCAACCAGGTAGATGAGCCAGCTATGCAATGCCATGGCGGTGAGACACGGAAAGAGAGGGAGGCGGCCAGTCTAGCGCCGCCGGCGCGGGCCGCGCAATCGGCGGCGAGCCCGCTATGCCTCGTCCGGCTGCGTGGTCGGCACCGCCAGACCGTACTTGACGCGGTTCATCACCACCAGCGTCGAAAAGCGCTTCACATTGGGGTCGCCCCAGAAGTGGCGCTGCGCGAAGGCGTCGTACTCCGCCATGTCGCGCACGGTCATGGTGACGACGAAATCCACTTCGCCCGTGACCGCCAGGCACTGCATGATCTCCGGCGCGTTGCGCATCGCGCGCTTGAAGGTGTCCAGCTTATCGGCGCGCTCGCTCTCGAGCGACACCAACACCACCATCATGATGTCGCGCCCCACCGCCGCCGGGTCCACCACCGACACATCGCCCAGCACCGCCCCGGACTCGCGCAGCCGCTTCATGCGCCGCAGGCACGATACCGGCGACAGGTTCACGCGCTCGGCCACCTCCTGGCTGGTGCGCTGGTTGTCTTCCTGCAGGCTTTGCAGGATCTGAAGGTCGAAATCGTCTAGTTCCATGGGGGGTCTCGGCGCCGCGGCGGTCCAGGCCGCGCGGGCCTGTAGGCTGATTCTAAACGGGCGCGCCGCACGACCCGCCCCCAAATTCGACGGGAAACTTCATTTGCGCACCGCCGGCTGCAGGAATTAATCACCCGCCTTGCTTACACTGGGAACCCTCTGGCCGCCCTCGCGACCAGGCGCAGCCCGATTCCCATGCCGTCACTCCAGCTTTTCCTGCTCTTCCTGGCCGCCGACGCGGCGTTGAAACTCACTCCCGGCCCCGACATGGCGCTGACGCTGTCGCGAGGCATGACCCAGGGATTCCGGCCAGCCTTCCACAGCGTGCTGGGCAATGTGGCGGCGGGTTTCATCCAGGTGCCGGCCGTGGTGCTGGGACTGGCCTCGGTGCTGCAGGCGTTTCCGACGCTGTTCCTGGCGATCAAGGCGGCGGGCGGCCTGTACCTGGGCTACCTGGGCATCAAGGCCATGCTGCGCTGCGCCCGCGACGCCGACGTGTCCCTGGCCGCGCGGCCCGGCGAGGCGCGCGACGCGTTCTGGCAGGGCTTCATGACCAATCTGCTGAACCCGAAGGTGCTGCTGTTCATGATCGCCTTCCTGCCGCAGTTCACCACGCCGGACAACGGCCCGGTGTGGATCCAGATGCTGGTGCTGGGCGTGACCATGAAGGCGTTGAGCCTGCCGTATGGCAGCTGCTTTGCCTACGGCGCGTCGCGCATCCGCGGCTGGGTCGGCCGCAACCCGTGGTTCCTGCGCATGCAGCAGGGACTGCTGGGCGCGATCATGCTGGCACTGGCCCTGTACGTGCTCTACTCCACCGCCCTGACCTTGAACCCCTGATTCTTTCCGCAGACGCAGCACCATGACCGCCGCCACCCTTCCCTCCGGACGCGATGCCTCCGCCTCCACCCTGATGCCGACCCTGTCGCTGATCGGCGCCATGGCCTCGCTGTGCGTCGGCACGTCGTTCGCCAAGTCGTTGTTTCCCGAGGTGGGCGCGCAAGGCACGACGGCCTATCGCATCGTCATCGGCGCCATCATCCTCATCGCGTTCTGGCGCCCATGGCGCTTCCCGCTGACCGCGCGCAACGCCGCCAAGATCGCGCTGTACGGCGTGACGCTGGCCTGCATGAACCTGCTGTTCTACATGGCGCTGCGCACCCTGCCGCTGGGCGTGGCGATCGCCATCGAATTCACCGGGCCGCTGACCCTGGCGGTGGTGCTGTCGCGGCGCGCCATCGACTTCGTCTGGATCGCCTGCGCGCTGGCCGGGCTGGTGCTGCTGGTCCCGACCGGCCAGTCGATGCACGACCTCGATCCCGTCGGGATCGCTTATGCGCTGGGCGCGGCGGTGTGCTGGGCGCTGTACATCATCTTCGGCAAGATGGCTGGCAACGTGCACGGCGGCCAGGCGACCTCGCTGGGCCTGCTGGCGGCCACCATGGTGGCGCTGCCGGTGGGCGCGGCCCACGCCGGCATGGCGCTGCTGGATCCCAAACTGATCCTGGCCGGGGTGGCGGTCGGCATCCTGTCGAGCGCCCTGCCCTATTCGCTGGAGATGGTGGCATTGCGACGCCTGCCGCAGAAGACCTTTGGCGTGCTGCTGAGCATGGAGCCCGCCATGGGCGCGCTGGCCGGCGTCATCGTGCTGAACGAACACCTGTCCGGCACGCAGTGGCTGGCGATCTGCGGCATCATCATCGCCTCGGCCGGCTGCGCCGCCACCGCGCGGCGGCAAAAGCGCGCGGCGACGAACTAGGCGGTTGCTGCGCAGTCAGCCTCATCGCGCCGCCGCGGACGGCTGCCGGCAAGACCCGGGCGGCCAGGCAGCGCCTGCCGAAGGGGCCTTGCCCACGGCACACGAACGGCGCGGCCATCGCCCGCCGCTCAATCCACCGAGATATTCTTCTGGCGGATCACCGCGCCCCAGTTCTCGTATTCGCGATGCGCGTAGTCGAAGAAATCGTTCGACGAGCTGCCCATCGGCTCCATGCCCTGCAGCTTGAGCTGCGTGATCACCTCGGGCGACTTCAACGCCGCCTGGATCGCGCCGCTGAGCTTGTCGACCACCGCCTTGGGCGTGCGCGCCGGCGCCACGACGCCCTGCCAGGCGGTCGCTTCCAGCGGCGGGCCGCCGGCCTCGCCGAAGGTGGGCACGTCGGGCAGTTGTTCCGAGCGCTCGTTTGCCGGCACCGCGATGGCGCGCAGCTTGCCCGCCTGGATCAACGGCCGCGCGGCCGCCATGTCGGCCATCATCAGCGGCACCACGCCCGCCGCCACGTCCTGCAACGCCGGCGGCGTGCCCTTGTAGGGAATCGCCGTGGCCTTGGCGCCGAACATCGACAGGAACAACTCCATCGCCAGATGGTGCGGGCTGCCCACGCCCAGCGAGGCGTAGCTGGCCTTCTTGTCGTCGGACAGGTACGCCATCACTTCGGGCATGTTCTTCAGCTCGGAAGCCGGCGAGGCCACCAGCACGATGGGCAGCGCCACCAGCGTCGAGACCGGCTTCAGGTCCTTCCATGGGTCGTACGGCAATTGCTTGTAGAGCCACGGATTGAGCGCCAGCGTGCTCATGCCGGCGGTCATCAGTGTGTAGCCATCGGGCGCGGCGCGCGCGGTTTCCTGGGCGGCGACGATGGTGGCGGCGCCCGGACGGTTCTCCACCACCACCGGCTGGCCCAACGTCTGGCTGACGTGCCTGGCAACGATGCGGGTGGCCAGGTCGCTGCCGCCGCCCGCGCTGAACGGCACCAGCCAGCGGATCGGGTGATCGGGAAATTCGCCAGCCAGCGCGGGCATGGCGCTCGTGGCGAATGCGGCGGCGGCCAAGGTTCCCAGCGCGCAGCGGATGAAACCTCTTCTGGACATGCGGTTGTCTCCCGGAATTCTTGATTTAATTAACATATTAACTATATTTTCACGCAGCGGCGAGCACGGCATGCGCGGCGATCATGGCAAAAGGTTCATGGCCAAGCGCCGCCCGCCGCTCAGGCGCGGGCCGCGGCCAGCCAACGCAGGCCGGCGGAGGTGCCCGCCGCCGGACGGTATTCGCAACCGATCCAGCCCGCGTAGTCCAGTTCGCGCAGCACCGAGAAGATCCAGCCGTAATCCAGTTCGCCGCGATCGGGCTCCTGCCGCAGCGGCACCCCGGCGATCTGCAGGTGCCCGACCCGCCCCGTGGGCAGGTACTGGCGCAGTTTCGCGGTGACGTCGCCCTCGACGATCTGGCAGTGGTAAAGGTCCATCTGCACTTTCAGGTTGGGCGCGTTGACCGCCTGCACCACCTCGTGGGCCTGGTCCTGGCGATTGAGGAAATAGCCGGGAATGTCGCGCGTGTTGATGGGCTCGATCAGCACGGTCACGCCGGCCGAGCGCGCCTGGCGCGCGGCCCAGTCGAGATTCTCGCGGTAGCAGTCCAGCATGGCGTCGCGCGAGACGCCATCGGGGGCGACGCCGGCCATCACGTGCACCCGGGCACAGGCCAATGCGGTGGCATAACCCAGCGCCTGTTCGATACCGGCGCGGAATTCGTCCTGGCGGCCCGGCAGCGCGGCCAGCCCACGTTCGCCGCGCGCGCTCACCCCCGGCGGCGCATTGAACAACACCTGCGACACGCCGGCGCCATCCATGCGCTCACGCACGAAGGCGGCCGGCGCCTCATAAGGAAACATGCATTCCACGCCCGCGAAGCCATCGGCCGCGGCGGCCGCGTAGCGGTCCAGGAACGCATGTTCCGGGTACATCATCGACAGGTTGGCGGCGAACTTCAGCATGGCGGACTCCGGGGCGGGCGGCATGGCTGGAACTTAGCACATCCGCCCGCCCGCGAAGCCCGGTCGCGCCGGTTCCCCTCAGTAGGTCAGGCGCATCCCCAGCATCACGCTGCGTCCGGGCAGCGGCGCCACCGACGAGATGAACGAGGCATGGTTGTAGGCCAGCTTGTTCAGCAGGTTGGTGCCGCGCAGGTAGACCTCGTAACCCGTGGCGCCGTAGCGGCCGCGGTACGCCACCACCGCATTGACCAGGTTGTAGCCCGGCGTGCTGCTTTCGTACGCGGCGATGTCCTTTTGCGAGAACACGCGGGCGTACTCGACGCCGCCCGACCACTGCTGCCACTTGACGTTGCCGCGCAGGCCCGCGCGCGCCGCCGGGATGCGCGGCAGGTTGCCGTCGCCGCCGGTCAGCTTGCCGCGCACGTAGTCGCCGAACACCGCCGCCGAGAACACCGGCGTGAACTGG
The DNA here is from genome assembly GCF_902859695.1 of Achromobacter ruhlandii. Taxonomy (GTDB): domain Bacteria; phylum Pseudomonadota; class Gammaproteobacteria; order Burkholderiales; family Burkholderiaceae_B; genus Achromobacter; species Achromobacter ruhlandii. The sequence goes on along the minus strand of NZ_CADIJL010000003.1, from coordinate 427,835 downwards.
TGCCGCAGCTCGCCTTCCACCCCGGTGAACTCGGCGTCGCGCTGGGTGTATTCGATCAGGCGGAAATCCTCGTAACGGTCCAGCGTGTTGGCGTAGATGTAGTTCTTGACCTTGTTGTGGAACACGCTGGCCGAGAACGTCGTGTCGCCCGAGTGCTTGCGCAGCGTCAGGTCGATGTTGCGCGAGGTCTCGCGGCCCAGGCCCGAGTTGCCCAGCTCATAGGTATTGGTGGCCAGGTGCACGCCATCGGCATACAGCTCCTGGGCGGTCGGCAAGCGCTGCGAGCGCGACAGCGACAGGGCCACCGAATACTGCGGCGCGAAGTCCCAGATGGCCGCGGCCGACAGCGAGGTGCCCGACAGGCGGCTGCGCGAAGCGCCGCCAGACGGCGCGATGCGCTGCCAGTCCTGGCGCGCGCCGACTTCGAAACGCCAGTCGTTCAACTGGTATTCCTCCAGCACGAACAAACCGTTCGAACGGGTGCGGCTGCGCGGCAGGAAGGCTTCCTCGCCATCGGCGCGGAAGTCGCTGTAGGCATTCTGCAGGCCGATCACGCCGCGCCAGCCAGCCACCGGCTTGTGCTGCAGCTCCACGCGCAGGTCGTAGCCCTTGTTCTTGAAGCGGGTGCCCACCTGGCCGCCCTCGATTTCCTCATGCTGGTAATCGGTCAGGCCGCCGCGCACGCGGATCTTCTCGAAGCCGGCGAACGGGTCCTGGTATTCGGCGCGCAGGTCCAGGCGGTTGCTGCGCAGCTTGACGTAGGGCACGCCGCCGTGTTCGTGGCCGTGATCATGGTCGTGGCCTTCCTCGTCTTCGTCGCCATGATCATGGTCATGGTCGTGGCCGCCGCAATGCAGGTGGGTGCCGTGCGGATGGCAGCCTTCGTACTCGTGATTATGGCCGGGCAGGCCATACTTGCTTTCCAGGTGCGTGAAAGCCAGGCCGACGTAGCCGCGCGGCGTGATCCACGACATCCCGACCGTGCCCTGCGTGGACTCGCTATACGACCCGGCCAGCTTGCCGCCGGGCCAGTCCGGCACGTCGTAGTCGCTGGTGCGCCGCTTCATGCCCTCGACCCGCACGGCGAACTGGCCTTCGCCGGCGGTGATGCCCACGGCGCCGGCGCGCTCCTTGGTGCCGGTGGCGCCGCGCAACTCGGCTTCCATCTCCACGCCCTTCTCCGGCACGGCGGTGGGCACCTTCTTGTCCACCACATTCACCACGCCACCAATCGCGCCGCCGCCGTACAACAGCGTGGCCGGGCCGCGCAGCACCTCGATGCGCTCGGCCAGCAGGGGTTCCACCGTCACCGCGTGGTCCGGCGAAATACCGGACGCGTCCATCACCTCGGAGCCGTCGGACAGCACCTTCACGCGCGGCGCGGTCTGGCCACGGATCACCGGGCGGCTGGCGCCGCCGCCAAAGGTATCGCTGTTCACGCCCGGCAGGCTCTTGAGGGTCTCGCCCAGCGTACCGGCGCGGCGCTCGACCAGTTCATCGCCTTCCAGCACGGAAGCCGGCAGCATGGTGCTGTTCAGGTCCAAGCCCAGCGGATTGGCCGACACCGTGATCGGCGCCAGTGTGCGGTTGCGAGAGGGATCGGCCTCGGTTTCGGCCTGCGCCACCGGCGCGGCCAGCATCAAGGAGCAGACCAGGGGCTTGAGCGCCCGCGCGCCGCCAATCCGCCCCGCCCGCGCCATGCCACGCCTTCCCCGAAACCCCTGCTTTCCCTGCGTCTTGCCTGTCATTTTCAGCCTCTTTGATGTTATATCATTACAACCAGCTGAAGGATGATATAACATCTCGATGACAAAGCAAGGCCGATTCCCGCGAATCGGCCTTGCCGGCAAGTGTCAGTCCCCCGCCAGGCCCAGCACGGCTTGCAGCACCGCCACCCGGCTCTGGCCGAGCACCGCGCCATGCCAGTCCGGCGCATCGCAATAGAACGCTTCCAGCGTCGTGCGCAGGATCTGGTCGCGCAGCGCCGGCGCGGCGTCGGGATGCGCGCGCAGCCAATTGCGGCCACGCAGCGCATCCACCACTTGCTCGGCGGGCTGCGTGCCATATTCCAGCGCCATCAGCGTCGGCACCGAATCCGGGCAGGCCTGGTAGATCAGGCCCGCCAGGTGCCCGGTAATGTCCACCGAGGCCGACGTGCCCTGGTACGGCACGGCGATGTCGGTGCCCCACCAGCGGCGCGCGCGCGCCACTTCGGCCTCGTCGCGGCGGCCCGCGTAGATCTTCTCGCCATGGCCACGCGGTCCCAGCCCCGTGTGCACGTCGATCCAGCCGATCTGCCTGTATGCGGCCGCATGCTGCTGGAGGATGCGGCGCAGGTTCGACAGCGAGGCGGCCGGGCGGTCGCCGCCATAGAACAGGCCATCGGCATGCGTGTATTGACCGCGGGTGACGGCCTGCTTGAAGGCCGGCAGGCCGTTTCCGGCGATGTAGGCGGCGATCTGCTCGCGGTTGCTGTCCGACGGCGGCCACTGCTCGGGCAGCAGCAATTCGTGGATGCGCCCGTACTCCGGATTGGCCGGCAACGGCTGCCCGTCAAAGGGCTGCGCGTTGCGGTTCAGGTCGACATTGCCCTCGTCGGTGCGCGCGATCCACGAGAAGCCATGCGGGTTCACCGCATGCACCAGCAACAGCGCCACGCCGGCCTGGCGCGCGCGTTCCAGCATCTCGGCGTCGTCCAGCAGGGCCAGCTGGCAACCTGAGCCACAGAAGCCCTCCACGCCGTGGGTCGCGGAAGTCATGATCAGCAGGCGCGTGGCTGTCTTGTCGCCGATCAGCGCCACGTCGGTGGCCAGCGCCTCGCCCTCGCGCCCCAGGGGCGCGACGGGATAGGACGCGAACTGCGCGGCCAGCGGCCGGGCCGCCGCCGTGAAGCGCGCGCGCGCTTCGGCGTAGCTGCGGGAAAAATAGGGCGTAGCGGATTGCATCAGGCCTCCTGGTTGTCGATATCGTCGCCGGTGCGGTCGCGGATCCAGAACAACACCACCGTGGAAAGCGCCACCGCCACCATCAGGTACCAGGCGGGCGCCATGGGATTGCCGGTCACGTGCAGCAGCCAGGTCACGAAGAATTGGGCGAAGCCGCCGAACACGGAAATCCCCAGACCGTACACCACCGACATGCCAGTGGTACGCACGGACTTCGGGAACAGTTCGGGCAGCATGGTGATGCCGGGCGCGGATTGCAGCGCCAGCAGGATCGACAGCAGCGCCACCACCAGCATCAGCCGCATGCTGCTGGGCGCGGCGATCAGCCATTCGAAACACGGCAGCAGCACCGCCACCGTCGTCACCCGCGACCAGAAGATCACCCGCTTGCGCCCGACGCGGTCGGCCAGCATGCCGACCAGCGGCGCGAACAGGAAGCCGACCGCGCCCACCACCACGCTGGCCGACAAGGTCGAGGTCGCCGGCAACCCCAGTTCGCGATGCGCGTACGACGGCATGTAGAAGCCGATGATCTGCGCGCAGACCATGCCGCCGATCATCAGCAGGATGCCCTTGGCGACCTCGGTCTTGTGCTCGGCGAAGATGCGGCGCAGCGGCTGGTGGCCGCCGCCGCGCGGCCGGCGCGCATCCGGCTCATCGACGTGCAGCGTCTCTTCGAGATTGCGGCGGATGTAGGCGCCCACCGGCACCGTCAGGATGCCGATCACGAACGGCACGCGCCAGCCCCAGGCCTGCATCTGCTCGGCGGTCAGCGCGGCGGTCAGCGTCCCCACCACCACCGCCCCCAGCGCCACGCCGAGGGACTGGCTGCCGAACTGCCAGCTGGAATAGAACCCACGCCGCGACGGCGGCGCGTGCTCGACCAGCAACGTGGTCGAGGCGCCGACCTCGCCCCCGGCGGCGAAGCCTTGGATCAGCCGCGCCAGCACCATCATCACCGGCCCCAGCAGCCCCATCTGCGCATGGGTGGGCGCGGCGGCGATCAGCGCACAACCCAGGCCCATCAACCACAGCGTCAAGGTCATGGCGGCGCGGCGGCCATGGCGGTCGGCGTAAGAGCCGATCAGCATGCCGCCCACCGGCCGCATCAGGAAGCCGACGCCGAAAGTAGCCGTGGTCAGCAGCAATTGCCCGTAGCTGGAGGCCGCCGGAAAGAACAGCGGCCCGATGACCAGCATCAGGAAGGTGAAGACCGTGAAGTCGAAGAATTCGAGCGCGTTGCCGATGGTGGTGCCGGCGATGACCCGCCGGCGCATGGATGGCGTATGCAGGCTGCGCGCGCCGGCGCCGGCCGCGATGGCGATAGACATGTTTTCCCCTTGATGTCCGATCTCTATGCCGGCCCGTGTTTCCGAAGCCGTGGCTAGGGCCTGTTCACACTAAAGCTCCTTTTAGTGTGGACAGGCCCTAGTGAATATACGGATGGCCGCCGAAACGCAAAAGACAGTATTTTTCGCGCAGTGATGACTTTTGCTTATAGCCCGCCGTGCCCGCCCCGATGAACCTGCGCCAGTTGCGCGCCTTCGTGCTGATCGCCGAACATGGCAGCATCCGCGCCGCCGCCCGCGCCCTGTGCGTGACCCAGCCGGCGGCCACGCGCAGCCTGCGCGAACTGGAACAGAGCCTGGGCGCGGAACTGGTGCGGCGCAGCGCCAAGGGGGTGGAGCTGACGCCTTATGGCCAGGCGCTGCACAAGCGCGCCGTGCTGATCCTGCAGGAAGCGCGGCGCGCGCAGGAAGACATCGACCAGATGCGCGACGGCGAGGGCGGCACGCTCAACCTGGCCATCAGTTCGTCGGTGCTGCCGATACTGCCGGCCGCGCTGGCGGCGTTCCGCGCCCGCATGCCGCGCGTCGCGGTAGCCTTTCATGAGGTGGCGCCGCCCTACAGCCATGAACAGCTGGAGACGGGCCGCTACGACCTCGTGGTCCAGACCGAATACGACGGCGACATCTACGACGGCTTTGCCCGCACCACCCTGTTCACCCTGCCGCTGGCGGTGGGCGCGCGCGCCGACCATCCCCTGCGCCACGCAACCGACCTGGCCGAGCTGCGCGACCTGCTATGGCTGATGCCCGGCAATACGCAGACGCCCACCAATCTGCTGCGCCTGGCCTACGCCGAACGCGGCCTGCCGCCGCCCGCCGATGTGATCCCGTGCCAGTCCATCGCCATCGCCCTGGCGATCCTGGGACAGAGCGACGCGGTGGGGTTTTTCGTGCGCAATGGCCTGCACCGCGTGCTGGCGCCGACGTCCTTGTGCATCCTGCCGCTGGCGCACCCGCTGCCGGCGGCGCGGGTATCGATCCTGACGCGCGCCGACTCCCCGCCGACGCCGGCCGCGCAGCTTTTCATCGACTGCCTGAACCGCGCCCGCGCGGCGGCCGGAGCCGCCGGGTTATCATGAAGCCCCTGTCCCGGGGCGGTGCCGCGCCCTCTTCTCACGGCCCCATGCCATGGCCTTTCCCCGACTCCACGCGCCTCCCTCGCTGACCGACACAGTGGCCAAGCAATTGCTCGCCGAGATCGACGCGGGCCGCGTGCTGCCCGGCGAAAAACTGCCCACCGAAACGCGCCTGGCCGAGCAATTCGGCGTCAGCCGCACCGTCATCCGCGAAGCGGTGTCGCGCCTGCGCCAGGACGGCATCGTCGAAGCGCGCCAGGGCAGCGGCGTATTCGTCACCGGCCAGGGCGGCAACCGCGCGTTGCGCATCGACGCGGCCGAATTGGGCTCACTGGACGCGGTGCTGCACGTCGTCGATCTGCGCCGCGCGCTGGAAACCGAAATCGCGGCGCAGGCGGCCGCCCAGCGCGGCAAGCGCGACATGGCCGCAATCGACGACGCGCTGGCCGCCATCACCGCGGCGGTGGACAACGGCGGCGACGGCGTCGCGCAAGACGTGGCCTTCCATCGCAGCATCGCCCGCGCCACCGGCAATCCGTATTTTCTCGCCACCCTGGCCTTCGTCAGCCAGTATCTCGAAGCCGCCACCCGCGTCACGCGCGGCAACGAGGCGCGCCACGCCGACCAGCTGCGCGCGGTGCTGCGGGAACACGAAGCCATCGTCGAAGCCATCCGGCGCCAGGACGTGGAAGCGGCGCGCGAAGCCGCGCGCATCCACATGGTCAACGCCGCCAAGCGACTGCGTCAGGCGCATCGTTGAACGCACCGGCGCGCCAGGGCGCGGCACGGGAATCAGCGATTGACCATCAGGCAGCCCGACGGAAGGCCCGCGTGAAGAAATCAACGCCGCCGAAATTGCCCGACTTCAAGGCGATGCTGATGCGCGCTTGCGCCGCCTGCGCGTAGCCGGCGCACCACGGCACGCCCGGATCGATCTGCTCACCGATGGCCAGTTGCGTCAGCCCCAGCGCCTGCACCACCGCGCCCGAGGTCTCGCCCCCGGCGACGATCAACTGCCGCACCCCGAGCCGCGCCAGGCCCGCCGCGATCCGCGCGATGGCCTCCTCGACCAGCGCGCCGGCGCGCGCCGCGCCCAGGCTGGCCTGCGCCGCCTGCACGGCATCGGGCCGTGCCGTGGAATAGATCAAGAGCGGGCCGTCGGACAGGCGCGGCGCGGCCCAGGCCAGCGCCTGCGCCACGACATCGTCGCCCGCGGCGAGACGCAATGGATCAAGCGCCAGCGCCGGCCGGCCCGCCGCGATAAACGCGGCCACCTGGCCCTGGGTCGCGCTTGAGCAACTGCCCGCCACCACCGCCTGGGCGCCCGGTTCGCGCGGCAATGCGGCGGCCGCGCCCGGCGCCAGGCCCCAGTTGCCGGGCAGGCCGATCGCCACGCCCGACCCGGCCGTCACCAGCGGCATGTCCTTGAGCGCCGGCCCCAGCGCCAACAGGTCGTCATTGCAGATGGCATCCACAATGGCGATCTCCACGCCTTCGCTTCGCAGCGCGTCGATGCGGCCGCGAATCGCATCGCTGCCACGCGCCACCACCGCATAGTCGATCAGGCCGACCTTGCGGCGGGTCTGCGCCGACAACACCCGCACCAGGTTCGGATCGGTCATCGGGGTCAAGGGATGATGCTGCATGCCCGACTCATTCAGCAGCACGTCGCCGGCGAACAGATAGCCCTTGAACACCGTGCGCTGGTTGTCGGGAAAGGCCGGCGTGGCAATGGTGAAATCCGTCTCCAGCGCCGCCATCAACGCGTCGGCCACCGGGCCGATGTTGCCCTGCGCCGTGCTATCGAAGGTCGAGCAGTACTTGAAATAGATCTGCCCGGCGCCCTGCGCCCGCAGCCAGGCCAGCGCCGCCAGCGATTGCGCCACCGCCTCGTCGGCGGGCAAGGTGCGGGTCTTGAGCGCCACCACCACCGCGTCCGCCGGCGTCTCCAGGGGCCCGCTCGGTACACCGATGGCCTGCACGGTGCGCATGCCGGCGCGCACCAGGTTGTTGGCCAGGTCGGTGGCGCCAGTGAAGTCGTCGGCGACGCAGCCCAGTTTGATCGTCATGCGGACTCCGGCAGGGTGATTCCGGGAAAGATCTTGATGACCGCGCTGTCGTCCTCGCGCCCGTGCCCGGCAGCCGACGCCTGCATGAACATCTGGTGCGCGGTGGACGCCAGCGGCAGCGGAAACCTGCTGTGGCGCGCGGTGTCCAGCACCAGCCCCAGGTCCTTCACGAAGATGTCCACCGCCGACAGCGGCGTGTAGTCGCCCGCCAGCACGTGCGCCATGCGGTTCTCGAACATCCAGCTGTTGCCGGCGCTGTGGGTGATCACCTCGTACAAGGCAGCGGCGTCGACCCCTTCGCGCAGGCCCAACGCCATGGCCTCGGCCGCGACGGCGATGTGCACGCCGGCCAGCAGCTGATTGATGATCTTGACCTTGCTGCCCGCGCCGGCGCGCTCGCCCAAGCGGTAGACCTTGCCCGCCATGGCCTCCAGCACGTTGCCGCAGGCGGCGTAGGCGGCCGGGGCGCCGGCGGTCATCATGGTCATCTGGCCCGCGGCGGCCTTGGCGGCGCCGCCGGAGATCGGCGCGTCCAGGTAGTGGATGCCCTGCGCGGCCAGGCGCGACTCCAGCGCGCTCGACCAGGCCGGGTCCACCGTCGAGCACATCACGAACACGCTGCCGGGCCGCAGGGCGGTGGCAATGCCGCCTTCGCCAAACAGCACGCTTTCGGTCTGCTGCGCGTTCACCACCACGCTGACCACGACGTCGCAGGCGGCGGCCATATCCGCCAGCGTCTCGCAAGCCACGCCCCCCTGTTCCGCGAATGCCGCCGCGACGCCGGGCCGGATGTCATAGGCATGCACCCGGCACCCGCCGCGCCGCAGGCTCTGCGCGATGCCCGCGCCCATCGCCCCGAGGCCGATCACACCGACCGCGCGCGCTTCGTTGGACTGGCTCATACCTTCCCCCGCAAGTCGTCACTGATATAGGCGCGGATGATTTCGGCGAAATCGCCGTCACCCGCCAAACCCAGGTCCGCCGCGCGCGCGGTATCCCAACGCCCCGGCCAGCTGCCGACGATGGCCTGCACCCGCGCATCGGCCTGCCAGCCGACGCGGTCGGCCACCGCGTCGCCCGCGATTTCGCGCAAGGCCCGCACCATCTCCGCCGCGGTCACCGATACCCCTGGCAGGTTGATGGGCCGGCGATCCGCCACCGCCCCCGCATCCAGTTCGCAGCCGGCGATCAGCGCCTGCACCGCGCGGCGCGGCGACAACAGCCACAGACGCGTATCGGCGGCCACCGGGCAGGTCGCCGGTTCGCCATTGAGCGGTTCGCGGATGATGCCGCTGGCGAACGACGAGGCCGCCGCGTTGGGCCGGCCCGGACGCACGCTGATCGTGGGCAGGCGCAACGCCCGGCCGTCGACGAAGCCGCGGCGCGTGTAGTCGGCCAGCAGCAGTTCGGCGATCGCCTTTTGCGTGCCATACGAAGATTGCGGATTGAGCGCGGTGTCGTCGCGCACCGTTTCCGGCAACGCCCCGCCGTACACCGCCACCGAACTGGTGAACACCACCCGCGGCCGATGGCCGCGCTGGCGGCACGCCTCCAGCAGCGCGCGCGAGGCATCCAGGTTGATGCGCATGCCCAGGTCGAAATCGGATTCGGCCTGACCGCTGACGATGGCCGCCAGGTGGAAGATCACCGCCGTATCGGCGCCGATCAGGGCCTGCAGGCAGGCCGGATCCGCGACGTCGCCTTCGATCGACCGCACCCGCGTGTCGTTGATGGCATCGGTCCGGGTGACGTCGAGCAGGTCGATCTGGGTGATGGGCGCGCGCTCGCCGTCCAGCGACAGGCGGCCTTGCTCCAGCAGCTTGCGCGCCAGGCGCTGGCCCAGGAAACCAGCGCCGCCGGTGATCAGTATCTTCATCGCCCGCCTCCCGCGAGATAGGGGCTGGCCCAGCCCAGTCCCGCCGTGGTGTCGCCCGCGGGCCGGTACTCGCAGCCGATCCAGCCCGTGTAGCCCAGCGCGTCGACCAGCGCCAGCAGATACGGGTAGTTCAGTTCACCCAGGTCGGGCTCGTGGCGATCCGGCACGCCGGCGATCTGGATATGGCCGATGCCCGGCATGTCGCGGCGCAGCTTCACCGCCAGGTCGCCCTCGACGATCTGGCAGTGGTAGCAATCGAACTGCACCCGCAGGTTGTCGGCGCCGACTTCGGCGCGGATCGCCTGGGCCTCGTCCTGGCGCGTCAGGAAATAGCCCGGCATGTCGCGCGGATTGATCGGCTCGATCAGGATGGTCACGCCGGCCGTGGCGGCAACGCGCGCGGCGAGTTCCAGGTTGCGCAGATACACCTGGCGATGCGCGGCGCGGTCCTGCCCGGCGGGGACCAGCCCGGCCATCACATGCAGGCTGCGATTGCCCAAGGCCGTCGCGTACTCCAGCGCCCGGTCCAGTCCGCGGCGGAACTCGTCCTCGCGGCCCGGCAACGCGGCGATCCCGCGCTCGCCGCCGGCCCAGTCGCCCGGCGGCGCGTTGAACAGCGCCTGCGCCAGTCCGTGGCTGTCCAGGCGCGCGCGGATTTCCGCGGCCGGATGATCGTAGGGAAACAGGAACTCCACGCCCTGGAAGCCGTCGCGCGCGGCGGCGGCGAATCGCTCCAAAAACGGGTGCTCCGCGTACATCATGCTCAGGTTCGCGGCCAGGCGCGGCATGTCGGCTCCTTCGGGTTGAGGTGGGCGCGGGTCAGTAGCGCGCACCGAACACGGCGCGCAGTTCGTCGATGGCGGCCTCGGACAAGGGGGCGGGGCGCGGCTGGGCCATCAGCCACAGGCGCGCGGTTTCCTCCAGTTCCTCCAACGCGTAGGAGGCGTGCGACACCGAACGCTCCCACACCACCGGCCCCAGGCGCTCGAACAGCACCCCGCGCACCTGGGCGGCCAACGCCGCCACCTGCGCGGCCGCCGCCGGGTCGCCGGGACGCCGATAGGGAATCAGGGGAATGCGGCCGACCTTCATCACCTGATAGGGCGTGATCGGCGGCAGCACTTCGTCCTGGCGCCAGACTCCCGCCAGCGTCAACGCCACCAGATGAGTCGAATGCGTATGCACCACGCCGCGCGTGGCCGGGTCGGCCTGGTAGATGCCCTGGTGCAGCGCCAGGGTCTTGGACGGTGTGCCGCCCGAGACGTGGTTGCCGGCCAGATCGACCTTGGCCAGTTCGGCCGGATCGAGCCGGCCCAGGCAGGCATCGGTGGGGGTGATCAGCCAGCCGTCATCGAGCCGCGCGCTGATGTTGCCTGCCGCGCCGACGGTGTAGCCGCGTTGGTAGAGGCTGGCGCCGACCGTGCAGATTTCCTCGCGGATACGGGCTTCCGGCGTCATCGGGCGCCGCCCGCGAGACGGCCACGGGCGACGAAAACGACTTGCGGCATGCGGATCTCCCTCGCAAAATTCATAGGGTCATCATACAAATTTTGCCGAAATCCCCGGTAGCGGGATTACCCGATGGGGCGGCCCGCGCCCCGGCGCGGCTACCGGGCGCCGGCCGCTACAGCGAATACCGGTAATCGCAATTCAGGATCGCCGTGAGCGGGTTGCCCATTCCCGAAGCGGTCGTTCCCCCCGGACGCGGCCCGGTCAGCTTGGCCTGGAAGGTGCCCGCGATATCGCCATTGGCGACCTTCTTGACCGCAACGGTGGCCGGCAACGCATACAGCGTCAGCGGCCAGGTGTCGTCCGGCGCGACCAGCGTGAACACGCCCAGCGGGAAATCCGACACCACGTAGGCCGGATCATCGCCCGAATCAAAAGCCTGCTTGGCGTTGCCGTACGTCAGCGTCAGGCTGAGTTCCTCGGACGACGGCGACGGGATGGTGCCTCGCAGCGCCACCTTGCCGCTTTCCGAAACACACGACAACTCGGCCGGCGCCGAGCCCGCATGGGCGGCGCCCGCCAACAGCAGGCAGGACAGGAACCAGGGGGCGGACGGTTTCATGGCGGGGGTTTCCTCGGGGCGGCCGGTCACGGCCGGGAGCGTTCATCGAGCCGCCATATTAGCGGCCAGACAGGAATCGCCAAACCGTGACCGGCGGCGGGCAATGCCAGCGTTCGCATACAAGTCGTAATATGCGCCGGCGCCGATCGGGCTAGGATGCCGTCATCGATCCGCCCGCCACCCGGAGCCCGCCCATGACCGCTTTCCGATCCCTCGCCTGCGCCGCCCTGCTGCTGGCCGCCGCCGCAACCCACGCCGAAAGCGTGGCCCTGCGGGCGGAGAAGGCCACCGCCGGTATCGACCCGCAGACGTCGATGCGCTACGTCGACGTGGTGCTGCACCCCGACAGCCGCCAGGCCCTGGCCAACTTCACCCGCGACCGCGTCGGCAAACGCATCCAGCTGCGCTCGAATGGCGTGCTGCTTTCCTCGGCCACGCTGCAAAGCCCGCTGGAAGGCGACAGCTTCCGCATCGTCGCTGGCGAACACGGCTTTGCCGGCAAATCCGCCGACGAGATCGCCCGCGGCATCACTTCCGGCGGCGGCCTCACGGTGGACGACGAAGGCAGCACGCCGGGCGACTTCCCCACCCGGCCCACCAAGCGATCCACGCCATCTCCCGGCGCTTGAGCCGATCCGCGCCCGCCCGCGGCCGACGGCCTCCGCGCACCGCGAACGTCAGCGCCTGGCGGCCGCGTCGACGAAGGCCGCCAGGTCCCGGTTGAACCGCTCGGCCTCTTCCACGAACGGCGCGTGTCCCGCCGTCGCATACAGCGTGGTCCGCAGGCGCGGATTCAGTTGCCGGGCCCGTTCCATCGACGGCACGGCGCGCACCAGCGCATCGCGCGCGCCATAGATGAGCCACAGCGGCTTGTGCATCGCGCCCAACCCTTCGCGCGCCGCGATCGTCATGGCCGGCACCGCGGCCTGCATCTCGGACGAGGCCAGGGCGGCATTGGCCAACAGGCGTTCGAACGTGGCCGCGTCCGGCTGCGTCGCGAAGCACAGCGCCAGAAAGGCGCGCTCGGCATCCAGGTGCGTCTTCAGGTCGGCCGACGCCATGCCGCGATACACCGCCGGGTGCGACGCGATCTGGCCGGCCTGCAGTTCGATCACGCCCCCGACGTAGACCGCGCCGGCAATGTCCGCGTCGCCATGCGCGGCCAGGTAGTTGGTGGTCACGGCCGCGCCCAGCGACCACCCCACCAGCACCGGCCGGCGCGCGCCCGAGGCCGCGATCACGGTCGCCAGGTCGTCGGCCCAGCGGCGTCCGTCGGTGTAGGCCAGCGGCGCGGTCGGCTTGCCGGACTGGCCATGGCCGCGCAGGTCGTAGGTGATCAGGCGATAGCGCTGCAACAACGGGCTGGACAACTGCGCCTCCCAGCTGAGGCGGCTGCCCAGCAGACCGTGGATGAACACGATGGCGGGGCCGGCCGGATCGCCGGCCTCCTGGATGGCAAGGGTCACGCCATCCGGCGCGACGGCGGTGTACTGACGGCTGTCGGCAAACGCCAAGGCGTTCGTCGACAGCAGGGCGACGGCCACCAGCAGGTGGCGCAAGCAGCGGAAAAACAGGCGGCCCGGCATGGAACTGACTCCTGGAAGACAAAAGGGGAATCACAGTCTCAACCGTCACACCGGTGTTAGAGTCAAGCGGTCGTTTCGTGAATGTTTGCCATGACACCCCAGCCCGCCGCCAAGCCGATGTCGATCGGCGCCCTCGCCCGCGCCACCGGCGCCAGCCTGCGCTCGATCCGCCATTACGACGCGCACGGCCTGCTGACCTGCACCCGAGCCGACAACGGCTACCGCAGCTTCGCGCCCGCGGCGATCGGCCAGGTGCGGCAGATCCAGCGCCTGATCGCGACCGGCTTCAGCCTTGCCGAGATCCAGGGCTTTCCCGATTGCATGCGCATGATCGAAGGCGCGGCCGCCTGCCCGGAAACCTCCGCGGTGCAACGCCAGCGACTGGCCTCGGTCGAACGACAGATCGCCGACCTCGAACGCCGCCGCGCCCGCCTGCGCGAGATGCTGGCCGAGGGCGCGGCAGCGCCCCAGCGATAGCGGCGCCACGCCCTGCGGCGCGCAGGCGCGCTCCTGCCGCGCGCGCCGCCAGGAAATCCATCGCCGCCCTGGCCGCCGTCGACCGGCGCAGGTCCGGGAACACCGCCTGCCAGCGATCGCGGACGCGCGCTTCGCCCTCCACCGCCAACCGTTTCGGCATGACGTCGCGGTCACTGACGGCGATACCACCGCGCCGAACGCATAACCTTTGGTTATGGCCGCACCCGCTCCACTCATTTGAACCTGTCGCCCGCCGCGCCCACACTCTCACCGTCCAGCGTCAGGCCCACCGATGGGGCCCGGCGGCCTGGACGTTGGACCGCTGGGCATCCATGCCTGCAACATTGCAAGGCAGGATCACAACAATAGGCCGACAACCGCCGGACGCGCAGCGCGTCACGGCCTGGCCACAGAGATGATAGGGACGGAGAAGACATGACCTCATTGGCACAGACGGCGGCGGCGCCTCGCCCGCCCGCCGGCGGCACGCTGCACCCGCGCCGGCGCAATGCCGCCATCGCGGTATTCCTGGTCGGACTGGCCATCGCGCTTTACACCCACTACGCCATGCCGGGCCAGGCCAGCCTGTGGGGCCTGACGCCCGTGCTGGTGTTCGCCATCATCGCGCTGCTGGGCGTGGACATCGTGCTGTCCACCATCGCCGCCATCGTGCTCGGCGCCATCATGACCGGCACCACGCCCATCGCCATGGGCAAGCTGCTGGCCGAATCGCTGGGCTCGTTCATCGCGGTGGTCGGCCTGATCATCGTGCTGGGCGCCGGCGTGGGCGAGGTCGCCGCGCGCACCGGCGCGGCGGAACAGATGGTGCGCGCCATCGTGCGCCGCATCGGCCTGTCGAACCAGGTGCGCGTGCGCCTGGGCATCATGGTGACGTCGACCCTGATCTGCGGCGCCCTGGGCACCCTGGCGGGCGGCAACGCCATCATCGCCGCGGTGGTCATTCCGATCGCCGCCGCCGTGCGCCTGTCGCCGCCCACGGTGGCCGCCCTGTTCCAGACCGCGGGCTCCGCCGGACTGGTGCTGGGCCCCTTCACGCCCAACGTGGTCACGGTGACCGGCCTGACCGGATTGAGCTATCCGCAGTACCTGATGGTGGCGGGCATCCCGATGGCCGTGGCGACGCTGCTGGCCGGCTGGTTCATGTCGGGCCGCATCCAGAAAAAGACCGAGGCCAGCCACCAATACGACGAAGCCGGCGCCGGCGCGGCCGCCTTCGACCTCGATGCGGTCCCCTCGCGCAGCGCCGTGCGGGCGGCGTGGGCGTTCTGCCTGACCATCGTTCTCCTGGCGATCGTCGGCGTGCTCGCCAAGGCGGGTTATGCCTTCGCCATCATCGTCATGGTGGCGCTGGCCACCACCACCGGGCTGGCCGGCGGCATGGGTCCGCGCGCGATTCTGCAGGCGATGTACGCGGGCGCCGGCAAACTGATCTGGATCTTCTTCCTCTTCTGGCTGTTCAACCCGGTGCTGGTGCTGGTGGACCAGCTCAACGCCTACCACGCCGTGCTGGAGCTGGCCAAGCCGCACCTGGCCGGCATCAGCGGCGCCATGCTGTGCGTCATCGTGCTGTGGTTCAACGTCATCGGCCACATTCCCGGCGCGGCGGTGGCGCAGATGACCTTCACCGCCAAGATCTTCGGCCCGTTGCTGGCGGCCGCCGGCGTCGGCCCCGCGGCCACCACGGCGGTTATCCTGGGCAGTTCGCAGATCGACTGGTTCGGTCCGTTCCCCACCTCGGACATGTTCGGCCAGATGGGCCTGGCGCGCTCGGGCGAGCTCAAATACATGCTCTACAACGGCTGGGCGGTGATCCTGGTGAACCTCTGCCTGTTCTCGTCCCTGTTCTTCTTCCTGGTCTGAGGAGATCGACCATGTTCCCCTTGGGATCGCAAGCGCTGGACCGCGACGCCTTGCGCCAGCACGTCGACGCGGCGCTGACGCCTTTGCTCGCGGCCACGCCCGCGCGGGTCTCGCTGAGCCTGCGCGACCTGGATGGCGGCGTCGTGCTGGCGCGCCAGGCCGACCGCATGCAGCCATCGGCCAGCATCATCAAGGTGCCCATCCTGCTGGCGCTGCTCGAAGCGGTGGCCAAGGGCCGCTACGCGCTCGAACAGCCGCTGGCCCTGCCCGCATGCGCCGAGCGCGCCGGCGGCACCGGCATCCTCGCCCAGTTGCCCAGTGTCACCACCCTGTCGCTGGCCGAACTGGCGCGGCTGATGATCGTGCTCAGCGACAACGTCGCCACCAACGCGCTGATCGATCTGTTGGGCTCCGACGCGATCAATCAATGGAATCAGCGCGCCAACCTGGAGGCGACCTGCCTGCAGCGCCGCATGATGGACGCCGCCGCGCGCGAAGCCGGCCGCGACAACTACACCAGCGCCGGCGACACCACCGCCGCGCTCTGCTGGATGCTGCGCGACGGCATGCTGCCGCCGCCCCTGCGGACCTTCGCGCTCGACCTGCTGGCCGACCAGCGCGAACGCGCCCACTTCGGCGCCGCGCTGCCGGCGCCGGCCCACCTGGCCAGCAAGGCCGGCCAGCTGCCGGGCCTGCGCCATGACGCCGGCATCCTCACCGTGGCGGACCGCAGCGTGGTGCTGGCGGTGCTGGCCGACGGCTTCACCGACTGGCAGACCGCGCAGACGCTTCAGGGCGGCGAAGGCGCAACCCTGCTGGGGCAGATCGCGCGCGCGGTCGCGCTCGGCCTGAAAGCCCAGGCACACACACACTGACAAGGAGCCCGCATGTCCATCAGAGTGGCAGCCATCCAGCTCGATAGCCGCCGTGACCGCGATGCCAACCTGGCGGCGCTGGAACATTGGATAACGGCCGCGGCCAACGACGGCGCGAAACTGATCGTCACGCCCGAGTACAGCGATGTGCGCGGCGACACGCCAACGCTGCGCGCCGCCGCCAGTCCGATCCCCGGCGCGGTCACGGCGCGCATCGCCGCGCTGGCGCAACGCCACGCTTGCTGGATCCACCTGGGCTCGATGCATGAACGCCTGGCGGACCAGGACCGGCTCGGCAACACCGGCGTCACCTTCGCCCCCGACGGCAGCATCGCCGCCTCCTACCGCAAGGTCCACCTGTACGACGCGGTGGTCGACGGCATTCCTTACCGCGAATCCGCCGACTTCGCGCCCGGCGCGCACCTGCGGACCGTCGAGGCCGCGGGCCTGACGCTGGGCCTGAGCATCTGCTACGACCTGCGTTTCGCCGAACTCTACCGCGCGCTGCGCGCACGCGGCGCCAACGTGCTGATGGTGCCCGCGGCCTTCAACCTGCACACCGGGCGCGATCATTGGGAAACCCTGCTGCGCGCCCGCGCCATCGAGAACCAGTGCTACGTGATCGCCGCCGCCCAGATCGGCGGCGACGGCCCGGGCCTGCCCTGCCTGGGCCGCAGCATGATCATCGACCCCTGGGGCACGGTGCTGGCCTGCATGCCGGACCGCACCGGCTACGTCATGGCCGACCTCGACCCGGAGCGCGTCGCCACGCTGCGCGCCGGCCTGCCTGCCTGGGCGCATCGCCGCACCGATCTCTACCCGGGTTGACCCGCGCCGCGGAAGGCGCCAATGCCGACGTCGGTGGCGGCCTTGCGCGCTACGCGCCAGCCCGACCGCGACCGCTCAATAGCGCGCCCGCCCCTCGCCCATGCGGGCGCCCATGACCATTTCGGTCACCCAGTTCACCAGTATCGAGGTATAGGCGCGTTGCGCCGGTTTTTCCGTCAGCGCGTGGTCGGCGCCGTCGATGATCCGGTGCGTCAACGAGTGCGATCGGCGAAACGCGGAGCGATAGCTCATGATGGTCGAATGCGGGATATAGCTGTCGTGTTCCGCCTCGACCAACAGCACGTCGCCGGCGAACGCCGTGCACGCCTTCAACGCGCGGTTCTCTTCCGGCGCGACGTAGACGCTGGCATCCGGCCGCGCCAGGCCATGGCTGATGGATTTGGTGGCGACGAAGGCATGCGGCACGACCCCACCATAGAGGTCGGCGATGCCCGCGATACCCAGGATGGTCGCGCGCGCCGCCCCGGCGATACTGCGGTCAGGCACGTAATACGGCACCGGGCCGCCGCGATGGCGACTGGGCCGGTAATCGGGAACATGGCGCCCGCCCAACAGCGCGGCCAGACGCGCCGCCAGGGCGTCATGCGACGCCACTTCGTGCTCGGACGCCCGGGCGCGGCGAGGATAAGCGACCACGAGCGGGCCGTCTGCAAGAGAAAACGAGTTCATGGGCGCCACGCCAGCAAACGGCGTGCCCACGCAAAAAAGCCGGCAACGCTTGCGCGGTACCGGCTTTCAGCCAAAGGTGTCGGGAAACACCTTCAAGAATTCGACCACAGATAAGTGGTCGGGGCGAGAGGATTCGAACCTCCGACTCCTGCGTCCCGAACGCAGTACTCTACCAGGCTGAGCTACGCCCCGAGTCTGGGCATGGGCTTATACATCTCCCACACCTTACAGCTACTGACTTCGTTGCGCTCAGTGCAACCAAATCATCTTTTCGCTTCGGCTTGAAGGTTTTGCCCTTCCCGCCTCGTGAATTCCAACCTTGCTCAAAGCAGCGCTTGCAGTGCTGTTTTCAACTAGCGATCTCGATTCACCGCGAAAGCGCAGAATTCTAACAGAGAATTTAGAAAAGGGGAAACGGGATACGAAGAAAGTGCTTCGCGAGCCCGATCCGCCTCGGCCACGGCGGCCTGGCGGGCGTGCTCCAGCGCGTCCGTCGCCTGGATGGCGGCGGCCACGGCGGCGAAGTCGGCGTCGCCCGTCTTGATGGCGTCGCGGATCAATTGCTGCTGTGCCGGCGTGCCCACTTCCATCACGCGGATCAGCGGCAGCGTGGGCTTGCCCTCGCGCAGATCGTCGCCCACGTTCTTGCCCAGCGCGGCGGCGTCGCCGCTGTAGTCGAGCACGTCGTCCACCAATTGGAAAGCCGTGCCCACGTGGCGACCATAGGCGGCGGCCGCGGCTTCCTGCTCGGGCGTGGCGCCGGCCAGCACCGCGCCGACCTGCGCAGCGGCCTCGAACAGCTTGGCGGTCTTGTAGCGCACGACCTGCAGGTAGCGCTCCTGCGAGACATCCGGATCGTGCACGTTCAGCAACTGCAGCACCTCGCCCTCGGCGATCACCGTGGTGGCCTCGGACAGGATGCTCATGATGCGCATCGAGTCGGCCTCGACCATCATCTCGAACGAACGCGAATACAGATAGTCCCCCACCAGCACACTGGCGGCGTTGCCGAACACCGCGTTGGCGGTTTCCCGGCCACGGCGCAGGTCGGACTCGTCGACCACGTCATCATGCAGCAGGGTCGCGGTATGGATGAATTCCACCACGGCGGCCAGCAACTGGTGGTGCGTCCCCTGATACCCCAGGGCCCGGGCCACCATCAGCACCATCGCCGGGCGCATGCGCTTGCCGCCCGCGCCAATGATGTAGTCGCCGATCGTACGGATCAGCACCACATCGGAATTCAGCCGCTCGCGGATAACCGCATCGACGGCTTTCATATCGTCAACTATGGGGGCAATGAGCGCGGGGAGATTCAAGACGTATCCGGAGAGTGAAACGAGCCGTTCACAACAGCTCTTACCGCTGGGCCGCCGGCATGGCGGAGGGATTCGACCAGCGATTATACGGGCTGTCAGGAACCAAAGCCGGACGTAGCGACACCCCTGCCCGGGGCGCGGACGCCCCGTCCGCCACCCCGTTTCGAATCGCCCCGCCCCCGTTTTCTTGGTCGCCAGCCCCCCCCGACGCGGCGCCCAGGCCACACCTAAGCCCTTAGCCTGCAAGCGCTTTTTGACTTTTCCCCGCCCGCGGGCTAATATCCCGGATTCGGTCAGAGATGGCCGAATTACGTCGGTGAATTACGCACGCCCAGCCTTGGCAACCCATCGTGGCAACCCATCGTGGCAACCCCATCGTGGCAACCCCATCGTGGCAACCCCAGGCAGGTACTGCCAGCCCAGCAGGGCCGGCAAGCGAATGAACCCATTTACCTATTTAAGGAATACCCCATGTACGCGGTCGTAAAAACCGGTGGCAAGCAGTACCGTGTTGCCATTGGCGAAAAACTCAAGGTAGAACAGATACCGGCTGACATTGGGCAAGAAATCACCCTGGATCAAGTGCTGTCCGTGGGCGAAGGCGACCAACTGAAAGTTGGTACGCCCCTCGTCGCCGGCGCCGTGATCAAGGCAACGGTTCTTGCGCAAGGCCGCCACGACAAGGTCAAGATCTTCAAGATGCGCCGTCGCAAGCACTATCAGAAGCGTCAGGGCCACCGTCAGAACTACACCGAAATCCGCATCGAAGCCATCACGGCTTAAGACGCGACTCGGCACCACATTAGCAGGAGCTAAACATGGCACAGAAAAAGGGCGGCGGCTCTACGCGAAACGGACGCGACTCAGAATCGAAGCGTCTGGGCGTCAAGGCTTTCGGCGGTGAACTGATTCCCGCTGGTTCGATCATCGTGCGTCAGCGCGGCACCCGTTTCCACGCTGGCGTGAACGTCGGCATGGGCAAGGACCACACCCTGTTCGCGCTGGTCGACGGCAAGGTTCAATTCGGCTTCAAGGGCGCGTTGAACAAGCAAACCGTTTCGATCGTCGCCGCCGAGTAATCCTCGACGCCGCACGATCCGGCCAGCGGCGCGGTCGCCTCAGCGATCCGCCGCCGGCCAGAACGGCAAAGCCCTGTCGCGTGCGGCAGGGCTTTTTCATCGCCGAGCCGCCTCGAGATGAAAAAGCCCCCTCGGGGGGCAGCAAGCCGAAGGCGCCGCGTGGGGACCTTTCCCCTCCCCGGCCACCGCGAATACGCGGCGGCCCGCGCCACCCGATGGCGAACCCGCCGGCCGCGAGGCCGGGCGGTTTTAAGGCAGAATGAGCGGAGTGTTCCGCCCTGCCCTCCCGGCAATGCCCCGCCAAGGCGGCACAGCCCTCTAATTCATACACGCGCAGACATCATGAAATTCGTAGACGAAGCCACCATCGAAGTCGTCGCCGGCAAAGGCGGCAATGGCGTGGCGAGCTTTCGCCGCGAGAAATTCATTCCCAAGGGCGGCCCGGACGGCGGCGACGGCGGACGCGGCGGCAGCATCTTCGCCGTGGCCGATCGCAACATCAACACGCTGATCGACTTCCGCTATGCGCGCCTGCACCGCGCCAAGAACGGCGAAAACGGCCGCGGCTCGGACCAGTACGGCGCGGCCGCTCCCGACATCACGCTGCGCGTGCCCGTCGGCACCATCATCCATGACGCCGAGACCGGCGAAGTCCTGTTCGACCTGAACCGCCACGACCAGAAGGTCGTGCTGGCCGCCGGCGGCCAGGGCGGCATGGGCAACATGCACTTCAAGTCCAGCGTCAACCGCGCCCCGCGCCAATGGACCCCCGGCAAGGAAGGCGAACACCGCTACCTGCGCATGGAACTGAAGGTGCTGGCCGACGTCGGCCTGCTGGGCCTGCCCAACGCCGGCAAGTCCACGCTGATCACCCGCATCTCCAACGCCAAGCCGAAGATCGCCGACTACCCGTTCACGACGCTGCACCCGAACCTGGGCGTGGTGCGCACCTCGCCGTCGCGCAGCTTCGTGGTGGCCGACATTCCTGGCCTGATCGAAGGCGCCTCCGAAGGCGCCGGCCTGGGCCACCTGTTCCTGCGCCACCTGGCGCGCACCCGCGTGCTGCTGCACCTGGTGGACGTGTCCACCCCCGATCCCGACGCCGATCCCGTGGAGCAGGCCGTGGTCGACGCCCGCGCCATCGTCGAGGAACTGCGCCGCTACGATCCCGAGCTGGCCGCCAAGCCGCGCTGGCTGGTGCTGAACAAGCTGGACATGGTGGCCGATCCCGAGGACACCAAGCGCCGCTTCATCGAGCTGTACGACTGGAAAGGCCCGGTGTTCGGCATCTCCGGCCTGTCCGGCGATGGCACCCAGGACCTGATCTACGCGCTGCAGGACTACCTGGACGCCGAGCGCGAAAAGGAACAGCTGGCGCAGGACCAGGCCGACGGCACCTACGTCGCCGAAGACCCGCGCTTCGACGACACCCGCAGCGACGCCGACCACAAGCCGGCCGCGCCGCGCGGCGACGAATAAGCCATAATCGCAATCTCGTTCGATTACGCCTTTTCTCGCGCCGCAGCCCGCCGCCATCATGTCTGCCGAATCACCCGCCGTTTCCGTCGTCACCCACGCCCAGCGCCTCGTCGCCAAGGTCGGCTCATCGCTGGTCACCAATGAAGGCCGAGGCCTGGATCGCGCTGCCGTGGCGCACTGGGCGGCTCAGATCGCCGCGCTGCACAAGCAGGGCAAACAGGTCGTGCTGGTATCCAGCGGCGCCATTGCCGAAGGCATGGCCCGCCTGGGCTGGCGCAAGCGGCCGTCGGTAATGCACGAACTGCAGGCCGCGGCCGCCGTGGGCCAGATGGGCTTGTGCCAGGCCTACGAAGCGGCGTTCGCCGAATACGGCCTGCGCACCGCGCAGATCCTGCTGACCCACGAAGACCTGGCCGACCGTCACCGCTACCTGAACGCACGCAGCACGCTGTTCGCGCTGCTGCGCCTGGGCGTGGTGCCGATCGTCAACGAAAACGACACGGTGGTCACCGACGAAATCCGGCTCGGCGACAACGACACGCTGGGCGCACTGGTCACCAACCTGATCGAAGCCGACACGCTGATCATCCTGACCGACCAGCGCGGCCTGTACGACTCCGACCCGCGCAAGAATCCGGACGCCAAGTTCATGGCCCACGCCCAGGCCGGCGATCCGGCGCTGGAAGCCATGGCTGGCGGCGCCGGCAGCGGCATCGGCACCGGCGGCATGCTGACCAAGGTACTGGCGGCCAAGCGCGCGGCGCACAGCGGCGCGCACACCGTGATCGCCTCGGGGCGCGAACGCAACGTGCTGACGCGCCTGGCGCAAGGCGAATGCATCGGCAGCGAACTGCGCGCCGTATTGCCGGTCTGGTCGGCACGCAAGCAATGGCTGGCCGACCACCTGCGCCTGCGTGGCCGTGTGGTGCTGGACGATGGCGCCGTGCAGGCATTGCTGCGCGAAGGCAAGAGCCTGCTGCCGATCGGCGTGGTCGATGTGGAAGGCGAATTCGGCCGCGGCGACGTGGTGGCCTGCGTCGACGGCCAGGGCCGCGAGTGCGCGCGCGGCCTGATCAATTATTCGTCGGCCGATACCCGCCGCATTCTGCGCCAGCCGTCATCGCAGATCGCCCGCATCCTGGGCAGCATGACCGATCCGGAACTGATGCATCGCGACAACCTGGTCGTGCTTTGAGGCAAGCGGGGGCCTAGTCCTGCCCGACCGCGCCCAGGCCGGGCGGCGCCCCTTGCGGCATCAACATATACCCCCATCCGCGCACCGCCAGCACCGGCAGGTCGATGTTGAGCCGGCGCGCCTTGGAGCGCAGGCGCGAGACCAACACGTCGACGCGCCGCGCGCCGTCCATCGGGTCGCGCGTGGCATCGGGGAAGAAGCCCTCGCGCGGCAGGCATTGGTGCGGCGCGTTCAGCAGGCTGACGAAGAAGGCGCGTTCGGTATTGGTAAGGGGCAGGCGTTCTCCCGCCGGCCCTGACAACATCCGGGCGCGGCCATCGACACGCCAGCGCGGCATGGCATCCGCGGCGGGATGCTGGCAACGGATCTGGTTGCGCAGCACGGCATCCCATTCCGGGATGTTGGCCTGCGCCGGCACGCAAACGTGCGCACCGGCATCA
This sequence comes from Achromobacter ruhlandii, assembly GCF_902859695.1. GTDB lineage: Bacteria > Pseudomonadota > Gammaproteobacteria > Burkholderiales > Burkholderiaceae_B > Achromobacter > Achromobacter ruhlandii. The sequence continues at coordinate 404,600 of NZ_CADIJL010000003.1, read as the reverse complement.
AGCGCGGCGATGCGCGCCTGGGGTGAGTCGTCGGGCGATTGCCAGACCACCGCGCAGTTGGGTGAGGCGCGGCGCAACGCGGCGATCAGTTCAGTCAGATTGTCGGCCGAGCCCCGTAACACCACCACGTCAGCGGGCTCGTTGCGCAAGCGGGCCAACACCCCATCCGGGGAGCGGCACAGACCGACCTCCCACTGGAATTGGCGCAAGGTATGCACGAACTTATTGCATGGCATTCCACCAAGTTGCACGACCAGGACGTAACCTCTTTCCTGCATGGCACTGCCTTTCCGAAGTTATCACTTAAGTAATATTTATATCCACCAAAGTACCTACGGTGCAAGCTTCAATCGACGCGTGAAAACTTTTTCAGACCGACTGAAGCACGCCCGTCTTCTGCGTGGCTACACGCAGAAAACCCTCGCGCGCATGGCCCGCCTGTCGCAGAGCGCGATCGGCAGCTATGAGAGCGGGCTGCGGCATTCGAGCCGTTCACTGCGCAAGTTGGCGCAGGTCCTGAAGGTGGAACTCGAATGGCTGGAGACGGGCAAGGGCCCCATGGAACTGCCCATGGAAAGCTACGACCTGAGCGACACGCTGCCGGCCACCGGCGTGTCCGAACCGTTGCCACGCGGCATGACGCGGCGCGCGCGTCCGCTGGCCCCATGGCCCTATCCCAACATCTCGCCGGCACAGTTCGATACGCTGACGGCGGACGACCGGAACACGCTCGAAGCGCTGACGCAGACCTTCATCGAATCGGCCCAGGCGCGCCGCGGCATCAAGCCACGCGGCCGCAAGTCCTGACCCGCCCCGGCCCTCGGTCGTCAGTGGGATAAAAAAAGCCCGGCATCGCCGGGCTTTTTTTGTGCCTGCGCCGCTCAGGGCTTGGCGGGCGCCGGCGCGGCGCCTCCGGCGGGCGGGGCGCTTTCGCCACGGATCTTGGCGGCGATGTCGGAAGCGGCCTGGGCCGAGGGCACGCCGAAGGCCAGCACGCCACGGTTCAGCGGTTCGCCGATACGCGGCGCGGCGATCAGTTCGCGGTCGATCACCAGCGCCAGCATGTTGCCGACGTTCTGGCTGCTGACGTCATTGAGCTTGCGCGCGCCAGCTTCGGAGAAACGCAGTCCGACGAAGTTGGCGCCCTGGCGATCGACCAGCGCGGCGGCTTCGGTCAGGTCGGCGCGCGTCAGCACGGGCTGCTGTTGCATGTACAGCTTGCCGTCGGGCAGGCTCACTTCGACCAGGCCCGGGGCGGACTGGGTCTGGGCCACATAGAACTCGACCACCGATGCGGTGGCGGGCTGCTGCGCGGACGGCTGCTGCTGGCCCGTCGCGTCGGGCGTGGCGGCGGCGCCGGATTTGGTCGGGGCGGTCTTGCAACCCGCAAGCGCAAGGGTCATGACCACCAGGGCGGGCGCCAATTTGCGTAGGGTCAGTTGCATGCTCGTTTCCTTCTTGAGTGGACTGGGGCCTGCGGACGGACCGCCGGCTGACGAGAAAAAGTGTACAGAACCTATATGGCACTGTCTCCGCAGTCTGATTCCAAATGTAAACCGGTACTACCAGCCGCCCCAGGTCGTCCCGGCGACCGCGCTGCGGCGGTGCAGCATCGACCCGCATTCGCGTGGCGGCCGGGCAGGCTCTATACTTCGCTTTCGCGCAGGGGTACTCGTCGCGCCGAACGGCCCGACGTGTTGAGAGAGTCCCTTCGTACCAGTACGGATAATGCCGATGCTGGGAGCCGTATTCCCGCCATGCCCGCATGGCGGGAGTCCATTCCCGATCGGCTCCAAACCATTCGCTTGGAGCTTTCCATGAACGCCAATCCCAAATTCCTGGCCGCCACCGCCGAAGTCGACGCGGCCGCGGTCGCCCCGTTGCCCAAATCCCGCCGGGTCTACGAGGTCGGTTCCCGTCCCGACATCCGCGTCCCGTTCCGCGAGATCGAGCAGGACGACACGCCCACCATGTTCGGCGGCGAAAAGAACCCGCCGCTGACCGTCTACGATTGCAGCGGCCCCTACACCGACCCCGACGTCAAGATCGACATCCGCCGCGGCCTGCCGGAAGTGCGCCGCGCCTGGATCGATGAGCGCGGCGACACGGAAGTGCTGTCCGGCCCGACCAGCGAGTACGGCAAGCAACGCCTGACCGATCCCAAGCTGACGGCCATGCGCTTTGACCTGCAACGCCCGCCGCGCCGCGCCGTGGCCGGCGCCAACGTCTCGCAGATGCACTACGCGCGCCGCGGCATCATCACGCCCGAAATGGAGTACGTGGCGATCCGCGAAAGCCTGCGCCGCGAGCACTACCTGCAGACGCTGCGCGACAGCGGTCCGGACGGCGAGAAGATGGTCAAGCGCCTGCTGCGCCAGCACCCGGGCCAGTCGTTCGGCGCCGCCATCCCGGCCGCCATCACGCCGGAATTCGTGCGCGACGAAATCGCGCGCGGCCGCGCCATCATTCCCGCCAACATCAACCACCCGGAAGTCGAGCCGATGGCGATCGGCCGCAATTTCCTGGTCAAGATCAACGCCAACATCGGCAACTCGGCCGTCAGTTCGGGCATCGGCGAGGAAGTCGAGAAGATGACCTGGGCGATCCGCTGGGGCGGCGACACGGTCATGGATCTGTCGACGGGCAAGCACATCCACGAAACGCGTGAATGGATCATCCGCAATTCGCCGGTGCCGATCGGCACGGTGCCGATCTATCAGGCACTGGAAAAGGTCGACGGCAAGGCCGAGGAACTGACCTGGGAGATCTTCCGCGACACGCTGATCGAGCAGGCCGAACAGGGCGTGGACTACTTCACGATCCACGCCGGCGTGCGCCTGCCGTTCATCCCCATGACGGCGGACCGCATGACGGGCATCGTCTCGCGCGGCGGCTCGATCATGGCCAAATGGTGTCTGGCGCACCACAAGGAAAGCTTCCTGTACGAGCGCTTCGAGGAAATCTGCGAAATCATGAAGGCCTACGACGTCAGCTTCTCGCTGGGCGACGGCCTGCGTCCGGGCTCGGGCTATGACGCCAACGACGAAGCCCAGTTCGCGGAACTGAAGACGCTGGGCGAGCTGACGCAGGTGGCCTGGAAGCACGATGTGCAGGTGATGATCGAAGGCCCCGGCCACGTGCCGATGCAGATGATCAAGGAAAACATGGAGCTGCAGCTGGAACATTGCCACGAGGCGCCGTTCTACACGCTGGGCCCCCTGACGACCGACATCGCGCCGGGCTACGACCACATCACCTCGGGCATCGGCGCGGCGCTGATCGGCTGGTACGGCACGGCGATGCTCTGTTACGTGACGCCCAAGGAGCACCTGGGGCTGCCGAACAAGAAGGACGTGAAGGACGGCATCATCACGTACAAGATCGCGGCGCATGCGGCGGACCTGGCCAAGGGCCATCCGGGCGCGGCGATCCGCGACAACGCCTTGTCGAAGGCGCGCTTCGAGTTCCGTTGGGACGACCAGTTCAACCTGGGCCTGGATCCGGACACGGCCAAGGAGTTCCACGACGAGACGCTGCCGAAGGACTCGATGAAGGTGGCGCACTTCTGCTCGATGTGCGGGCCGCATTTCTGCAGCATGAAGATCACGCAGGACGTGCGCGACTACGCGGCGTCGCAAGGCGTGAGCGAGAAGGAAGCGCTGCAAAAAGGCATGCAGGAGAAGTCGATCGAGTTCGTGAAGAAGGGCGCCGAGGTTTACCACCGGCAGTGATCTTCTGAACGGATTTTGCCTTTGCCGGGCTGGTCGCTGATGGCGGCGGTTTGGTGGACTTGGGGCGATATGAAAGGCCTGGATGCGTTGCTCCAGGCCTTTTTTTGTTATCCGTGGTGTTTTTTTGCGGAGTTGGTCTGATCTTGGGTTGCGAGGGTTGGATTCTTGAGGCGCCCGATGGAATCCGAAGGCGAGGACGAGGATGAGGCAGGGGCAGTCCGGAGCGAACGCTCCGGACCGCAGTCGTGGGCGCCCGCCATCGGGTCCGCCCGATCGAGAGGCGACCTACGAAGCGCCGCCCCCCCCGCCAACAAGCCCTTCTTACAGCAACTTCCCCGGATTCATGATCCCCTTGGGATCCAGGACCCGCTTGATTTCCCGCATCAACCGCAACTCCAGCGCGTCCTTGCTATGCAGGAAATGATCCCGCTTCAGCTGCCCGATCCCGTGCTCGGCACTGATGCTGCCGCCGTAGCGGTTGACCTCGTCCAGGACCGCGTCGGTGATGGCGGCGCCGTGTTCGGCCACCCAGCCGCGCTCGGCGCCAGCGGGGCGCGACAGGTTGTAATGCAGATTGCCGTCCCCGAAATGGCCGAAGATGAAGGGGCGGATGTCCGGGTACAGCGCGCGCACGCGGGCTTCGGCCGACGCCATGAAATCGGGAATGCTCTCGATGGGCAGCGACACATCGTGCTTCAGGTGCGGGCCATCGGCGCGTTGCGCTTCGGAGATTTCCTCGCGCAGCTTCCATAGCGCCTGCAACTGCGCCAGCGACGCGGAGACGGCGGCATCCAGGCACAGGCCGCGCTCGAGCGCGGTGCCGATCACATTTTCCAGCAGCGCCGTCAGCGCCGCTTCGTCGGCGGTGTCGGCCAGTTCGACCAGCACATAGGCCGGATAGCGTTGGTCGAACGGTTCCTGCACGCCCGCGGCGTGGGTCAGGACCAGGTCGAGGCAGTCGCCGGAGAAATACTCGAAGGCCTGCAGGCGCGCGCCGCATTGCTCGAACAGGATCTCGAACAGCCGCAGCGCCTGGGCCGGCGATTCGACGGCGGCCAGCACCACCGAACGCACATCGGTGCGCGGATACAGGCGCAGCGCCACGGCCGTGATGATGCCGAGCGTGCCTTCGGAGCCGATCAGCAGTTGCTTGAGGTCGTAGCCGGTATTGTCCTTGCGCAGCGTGCGCAGGCCGTTGAAGATCTCGCCGTTGGGCAGCACCGCTTCCAGGCCCAGCACCAGCTCGCGCGCCATGCCGTAGCGCACCACGTTGACGCCGCCGGCATTGGTGGCGACGTTGCCGCCGATCTGGCTGGAGTCTTCGGCGGCCAGGCTCAACGGCAGCAGGCGGCCGGCATCCTGCGCGGCGCGGCGCAGGTTGCCGAGGATGCAGCCGGCTTCGGCGACCATGGTGTTGGCGACGGTATCGATGGCGCGCACGCCGTTCATGCGGTCCAGGCTCAACACGACGTTGGCGGGCGCGGCATCGGGCGTGGCGCCGCCGCACAGGCCGGTATTGCCGCCGCGCGGCACCACCGGCACGCCGGCTTCGTTGCAGAGCGACAGGCAGGCGGCGACCTCGGCGGTGGTGCGCGGACGGACCACCGCCTGGGCGTGGCCGTTGTACAGGCCGCGCCAGTCGGACAGCCAGGGCGCGATATCGTCGCTGGCGGTGAAGACGGTGTCGGTACCCAGGGCCTGGACCAGGCGCTGGGCGATGTCGGTTGTGCTCATGATGTCTGCCTGGAGGCGGGAAAGAGGGAATCTAGGCGCAGGCGGCTGGCCGCCTGGCGCAGGTGGCTTTCGGCCATGAGACGCGCGCGCGGGGCATCCCGCTCGCGGATGGCCTCGAACACGGCGACGTGCTCGTGGTGCACGGCATCGGTCATGCCCGCCAACTGGCGGCTGTTGGCGCGCGCGGTGGTGACGGCCAGGCGCAACTGCAGGTTCAGGTATTGCAGCAGGTCCTGGTAGAAGGGGTTGTGGGTTGCCGCCGCGATCGCCAGGTGAAAGGCGATGTCATGCTCGACCCCGTGTTCGGGATGGTGCTGGTGGCGTTCCAGGTCGGCCAGGGCGCGCGCCATGGCGTCCAGGTCGGCGGCGCCGCGGCGCTCGGCCGCCAGCGCCGCCGCGCCCCCTTCCAGTTCCATGCGCAGTTCGTAGACATTGGCCAATTGCTCGCGGCTGACGGCGATATCGGCGGGCACCTGGAAGCCCTGCGCGCCGGTGCGCGCCAGCACCACGCAACCCGAACCCTGGCGGCTCTGGATCAGGCCCTGCGCGCGCAGGCGTTCGGTGACTTCGCGAATGACGGCGGCACTGACGCCGTACTGTTCGGCCAGGACGCGGCCGGATGGCAGCTTGGCGCCCACGGGATAGACCCCATGGGCGATGTCGCCCGCGATCTGGCGGGCGACCTGTTCGGTCAGGGTCAGGCTCTTGGTCAGCATAGCGATCGAGTATAGCGCATACTTTTCAGGTTATCTGATAACTTTTGATGAAGCGGGCCGGCTTTTGCCCCCGTGCGGAGACGACTCAGGCCACTGCGGTGGCGTCGCCGGCCTGGAGCACGTCCTCGGCGTCCGGCAGGCCCGCCACCGAACAGCGGCGGCCGCCGCGCGCCTTGGCGCGGTACAGCGCGGCATCGGCGGAATCGAGCACTGCCTGGGCCTTGCGATTGGCGCCGGAGATGATCGAAATGCCGATCGACAGCCCGACGCTGACGCGGGTGCCATCGGCCAGCACGATGGGCTGGCTGGCGTCATGCAGCAGGTGGTTGCCCAGCCGCAGCGCGGCGGTGGCGTCGATGCCGGTGGCCAGCACGATGAATTCATCGCCGCCGATGCGGGCGGCGACGTCATCGACGCGCAGCATGGCACGCATGCGTTGCGCAATGGTCTTCAGGACGTGGTCGCCGGCGGCATGGCCATGGGTGTCGTTGATGATCTTGAAGTCATCCATGTCCATGTAGAACAGCGCGGCGGCGCTGTCGTGCTCGCGCGCGCTGGTGCAGATACGCTCGAGCGCGGCTTCTAGCCCGGCGCGGTTGGCCAGGCCGGTCAGGGCGTCCTGGCTGGCGCGGCGTTCGTTCTCGCGCTCGGCGAGCATGGTGGACACCAGGATGCGCCGCAGCCGTTGCGAGGCGATGCTCATGCTGACCAGGTAGAACGGAATCTGGATGAAAACGATGGCGGTGACGTATTCGCCGGCGAACAGCGCGCCCAGGCACATCGGCCCCAGGCTCAGGAAGATCATCGCCGCCACCAGCCGTGGCGCGCCGTAGTTGCGAAAGCAGATGCCGCCGGCCATCGCGCCGCAGGACACGCCCGCCAGCGTGGCGGCCAGCCAGTCGTGATTGAGGAAAGTGACGAAGACCCCGTAACCGACGCTGAAGGCCCACAGCAGGGCCAGCACGATGTAGATGTCGGTGTGGGTGTTGCCGCCGCGGGCGGCATTGCGCAGGGCCGAGCGCAGCACGGTGACGCGCACCACGGCCAGCAGAACCTCGAGTATCAGCCAGGAGAGATAGAGCGGCTCGGGCCGGCGCCAGGCCACCACGCCGGAGATCATCAGGGTGTTGATGACGCCGCCCGCGAAAATCGGCAAGGTGCCGAACAGACTGGCGATCAGGGCGGCGCGGATATCCGCGGGCGTATCCTGCCCGGAATGCGTCAGCCAACGGGTCAGCCGCCACTTGGGCAGGCTGAAGCTCAATCCTGTGTCCACACCGTTACGTCCAAAGCTGCCTGCCCTTGAGCGGTAGGCTGGCTGGCGTTATAGCAGGTATTTCAAGCCTTTAATATTGTCCGCGAAGGCAATGGCCGACGGATTTTTGAGGGACGGAATAACGCGACGTCAGTGCCCGCGGGCGCCGCAAACGGCGCATTCAGGGTCGCGCTGCACGTTGACGCTGCGCCATTGCATGGTGCGCACGTCCAGCCACAGCAGCCGCCCCGACAGGCTTTCACCCACGCCGGACAACAGCTTGAGGGCCTCGGCCGCCTGCATGCTGCCGATGATGCCGACCACCGGCGCGAACACGCCCATGGTGGCACAGTTGGCTTCCTCGACGTCGTCTGCCTCGGGAAACAGGCAGTGGTAGCACGGCGCGTCCGGGTCGCGCAGGTCGTAGACGCTGACCTGGCCGTCGAAGCGGATGGCGGCGCCCGACACCAGCGGCTTGCGATGCTGCACGCAGGCGCGGTTGATGGCGTGGCGAGTGGTGAAATTGTCGGTGCAGTCCAGCACCAGGTCGGCCTGCGCCACCGCGTCGGACAGGGCCTGGCCCTGCAGCCGCTCGACACGGGCATGCACGCGGGTCTGCGGATTGAAAGCCGCCAGCATGTCGCGCCCGGACTCGGCCTTGGGCCGGCCCACGCTGGAAGTGGTGTGCAGGATCTGGCGCTGCAGGTTGCTGAGTTCGACGACGTCGTCATCGGCCAGCGTGATGTCGCCGACGCCGGCGGTGGCCAGGTAGAGCGCGGCGGGCGACCCCAGTCCACCCGCCCCTACGATAAGCACTCGCGCCGCCAGCAGTCTTTCCTGCCCTTCGATACCCAGCTCGTCGAGCAGGATATGGCGGGCGTAGCGCAGCAGTTGCTCGTCGTTCATTTGTCCTTGCTGGGCTCGACTCCGGTCGGCGTGATCTTCATGCGCTGGGCGGTGCCGGCGCCGGGCTTGGCGTCGGCCTTGGCCTGGGCGCGGGCCGAACCCTTCTGCACCGGCTTGCCGGCCAGCAGGTTGATCGCCTGCTGCAGCTGGAAGTCATCCTTGCCGCCGAATTCGAACACCTTGGTCGGCACGTCGACGTTGTCCTGGTCCGAGTTGGACTTCACTTCGTTGGCCGTGCCCGGGTTCGACAGGTGGCGTTGCAGGTCGGCTTCGCGCGGCAGGCGGAACAGGTCGCCATCGGCGGTGTCGGCCACGACGTAGTCGGGCTCGATGCCGGTGGCCTGGATCGAACGGCCGCTGGGCGTGAAGTAGCGCGACGTGGTGAGCTTGACCGCGGTGGTTTCCGACAGCGGCAGGATCACCTGCACCGAGCCCTTGCCGAAGGTGCGGTTGCCCAGCACCTTGGCGCGCTTGTGGTCCTGCAGCGCGCCGGCCACGATCTCGGAAGCCGAGGCCGAACCGACGTTGACCAGCACCACCATCGGCACGGTCTTGGTCCAGGCCGGCAGGCCCGACAGGTAGTTGCTTTCGCCGCGGGCGTATTCCGACGGGGTCGCCAGGTACTTGTGGCGCGCGTCAGGGGTGCGGCCGTCGGTCGACACCACCAGGGCGTCGGCCGGCAGGAACGCGCCGGACACGCCGATGGCGCTGGTCAGCAGGCCGCCCGGGTCATTGCGCAGGTCGAGCACCAGGCCCTTGGGCGCTTCCTTGGCGCCCAGGTCCTTGAGCTGCTTGGCCAGGTCGACGCCGGTCTTCTCCTGGAACTGGGCGATGCGCACGTAGGCCACGCCGTTGTCCAGCATCTTGCTGCGCACGCTGCGCACCTTGATGATGTCGCGCACGATCTTGAGCACGATCGGCTGCGGCCGGTCGGCGCGCATGATGGTCAGCGTGATGGGCGACTTGGGCGCGCCGCGCATGAGCTTGACGGCGTCGTTCAGCGACATGCCCTTGGTGGGCGTGTCGTCGATCTTGATGATGAGGTCGCCGGCCATGACGCCCGCGCGCGCGGCGGGGGTGTCTTCGATGGGCGAGATGACCTTGACGAAGCCGTCTTCGGCGCCGACCTCGATGCCCAGGCCGCCGAACTCACCCTGCGTGGCCGTCTGCATTTCGCGGAAGGCGTCGGCATCCAGGTAAGCGGAATGCGGGTCCAGGTTCGACACCATGCCGGAAATGGCATTGTCGATCAGCGTCTTGTCGTCCACCGACTCGACGTAGTTGTTCTTGATGGCGGCGAAGACGTTGCTCAGTTGCCTGAGTTCATCCAGCGGCAAGGGACTGCCGCGCTGGGCGACAGCGGTGACGCCCACGCTGAGCAGGACACCTGCCACCGCACCGATGGCAATCAGACCGAAACCGCGAAACTTGCGAGTGCTCATGCACACTTCCCGAATGGTTTTCGCCCTTGAGGGTTTTTGGCTTACTGGGCCAGCCACTGGGCTGGATCCACAGGAGCGCCGCGATGGCGAATTTCAAAGTATAGGCCGGATTCCACTTGGCCGCCGGTTGCGCCTACCGAAGCAATAGTATCCCCCGCCGCGACGGAATCGCCCACCCGTTTGAGCAGACTTTGGTTGTAAGCATAGACGGTCAGATATTGCTGGCCATGATCCACAATGATGAGGTTGCCGAAGCCTCTCAGCCAATCGGCATAGACCACCGTGCCGGGGGCCACCACCTTCACGGGGGTTCCCTCGGGCGCGCGCAGCACGATGCCGCGCCAGACGCCGCCGTCCGGGCGATCGACCCCGAAACGGCCCTGCACCTGGCCACGCACCGGCGCCGCCAACCCGTGGCGCAGCCCGTTGCCGCCGCCTGCCGGCGCGGCGCGCGGGGTCTGCTGGACCGATGCAGTACGGGTTGGAGTGGATTCCGCCTCCACGGGTTCCGCCTTTTTGGGGGGATCCGCGGGTTTTACCGGAGGCGGCGCCTCGGCCTGCCCGGTCAGGCGGGTATGGCGGGTATCGGCCGGGCGCAGGCCAGCGGCGTCCGGATCGGCCACGGCCACGGGCCCCCGCGCCTGGCGCGACGCGGCCTCGACCTGTTCGCGCGCTTCGGCGGCCTCGCGGGCCTCGCGCGCATTGCGGTCGCGACGGGCATTGTCGGCCGCGGCCTTGTCGGCGGCCGCCTTGCGGTCGGCCTCGGCCTTCCTGCGGGCCTCCTCGGCGCGGCGGTCGGCTTCGGCCTTCTTGCGGGCTTCTTCGGCGCGGCGGGCCTCCTCTGCCTTGCGGGCTTCCTCGGCGCGGCGGCGCGCCTCTTCGGCCTTGCGGGCCTCTTCGGCCTGCTTGACGATGGCCGCGTCCAGGTCGGTGATCAGGCGCGAGAGTCGCTGATCGTCGCGACCCAATTTGTTGGCTTCGGCGCGCTGGGCGGCGATCTGGCCTTCCAGCTGCGCCAGCAGCGTGGCGCGTTCCTTTTGCTGGGCGACCAGGGCGGTTTTCTGCTCGGAGGTCTCCGCCACCAGCTTTTCGATTTCGGCGCGGCGGGCGTCAGCGCGCCCCTGCAGCGCCGCCAGGCGGTCGATATCGGCCCGCAAGGCCTCGACGGCGCGGGCACGGGCCTGGGATACATAGTCCAGATAGCCGAGGTTGCGCCCCAGCACCTGGGGATCGTCGCCCGACAGCAGCGCTGTCCAGGGCGACAGGCCGCTGGTGTACTGGGTACGCAGTTGGTCCGCCAGTTCGACGCGGCGCTTGGCCAGCACAGCCTGCTGGGCGGTGATCTGCTTTTCCAGGCCGGACAGGTCGGTGGTCGCCTGGCGGTTGGCGTCGGCCAGTTCCTTCAGGCGCAGGTTGATTCGGGAGATCGCCGATTCCGACTGCTTCAGGGCGTCGGCGGCTTCCTTGCGGGCCGCTTCGCGCGTATCGATATCCTTTTGCAGGTTCTCGATGCGGTCGCGCAGCTGCGCCTGCTGCCTTTCGGCTTCGGACTGGCGGCCGGCGAGATCGTTGGGCGCGGCGCCCGCCGGCAGCGCTCCGCCGGCCAGCATGACCGCCAACAACCATCCCGCCTTGCGCACCATGTATCAGTCCTTCTTCGCCTTGCCCTGGGCCGCGACGGCGGCCATGGCCGCCTCGATCTCGGCGGCATCGCCCAGATAATAGTGGCGGATGGGACGCAGGTCATCATCCAATTCGTACACCAGCGGCTGGCCGGTGGGGATGTTCAGGTTGACGATGTCGTCGTCGGACACGTTGTCCAGGTGCTTGATGAGCGCGCGCAGGCTGTTGCCGTGGGCCGCGATGAGCACCTTGCGGCCGGCGCGGATGGCCGGGGCGATGGATTCGTTCCAGAACGGCAGCACGCGCGCCACGGTGTCCTTCAGGCACTCGGTGGCCGGCAACTGGTCGGCCGGGATCTTGGCATAGCGGCTGTCAAAGCGCGGGTGGCGCTCGTCGTCCAGCGACAGGGGTTCCGGCGCGATGGCGTAGGCGCGGCGCCAGATCAGCACCTGCTCGTCGCCGTACTTGGCGGCGGTTTCCGCCTTGTTCAGCCCCTGCAGGGCGCCGTAGTGGCGCTCGTTCAGGCGCCAGTTCACGCCCACCGGGGTATACATGGCGTCCATGGCGTCCAGGGCGATCCACAGGGTGCGGATGGCGCGCTTGAGCACCGACGAGTAGGCCAGATCGAAGGTGTAGCCTTCCTTCTTGAGCAGTTCACCCGCCTTGCGGGCCTGTTCACGGCCGGTTTCGGTCAGGTCGACGTCGGTCCAGCCGGTGAAGCGGTTTTCCAGATTCCACTGGCTTTCGCCGTGGCGCATGAGAACGAGTTTGTGCATGGTTTGGCAGGCGTGTAACGCGGGTTAAAGTTGCGGAATGCGCTCATTTTATAATTGAGCGATTTTGCCCTTGATTTTGCCCCGGCGCACCCGTCAATTTCGCGGCGCGGCGCGTCAGGGTTCGCCCTTACCAGGCTAGACGCCGCACTTCAGGATGCCCCGTGGACCTTCTGCAATTCTTGCTCGATAAAAACAACATCTTCATTGTCGCCGTAACCCTCGTTTCCGGCGTCATGCTGGCCATTCCCGCCCTGCGCAAGGGCCGCACCGGCTCGGCCGTGAGCACCACGGAAGCCATCCAGATGGTCAACCAGCGCCAGGCCGTGTGGGTCGACGTGCGCCCCGCCGAACAGTTCCAGGCCGGCCACATCGCCCAGGCCCGCAGCGTGCCGGCCGCCGACCTGGAACAAAAGGCCGCCTCGCTGCCCAAGAACAAGCCGCTGGTCGTGGTTTGCGACAATGGCCGTGATTCCGCCCGCGCCGCCGCCAAGCTGCGCGCGCAGGGCTTCGCCGACGTCGTGCCGCTCGAGGGCGGCATGCGCGCCTGGCTGGCCGCCAGCCTGCCGGTTACCCAGAAGGGTTGAACCCGGGCGACGCGCCCCCATCTTATCGACAGAATCCGCCTGGAGCGCCTATGAATAAAGTTGTCATGTACAGCAAGGACTATTGTCCCTATTGCGCCCGCGCCAAGGCGCTGCTGGAGCAGCGCGGCGTGACCGACCTGGAGATCATCCAGATCGACCGCGAGCCCGGCCAGCGCGATCGCATGATCGAACGCACCGGCCGGCGCACGGTACCGCAGATCTTCATCGGCGATACCCACGTCGGCGGTTGCGACGACCTGATGGCGCTGGACCGCTCGGGCGGCCTGGCCCCATTGCTCAACGGCTAACGCCCCTTTTTGCCCCTCCCACCAACGGAAACACTCATGGCTGATCAAGACCAAAACACCCAGCAAGAAGGCGGCAACGACGCGCCCTCGTTCAATCTGCAGCGCGTCTACCTGAAAGACCTTTCGCTGGAAATGCCGAACGCGCCCCACGTCTTCCTGGAGCAAGAAGCCCCCCAGGTCGAAGTGAGCATCACCGTGGGCGGCCAGCGCCTGGCCGAAACCGTGTTCGAAACCACGGTCACGGTCACCGTCACCACCCGTGTCAATGACAAGGTCGTGTACCTGGTCGAAGGCACCCAGGCCGGCATCTTCGAAGCCGCCAACATTCCCGAAGAACAGCTCGACCCGCTGCTGGGCATCGTCTGCCCGACGATGCTGTACCCGTACCTGCGCGCCAACATCGCCGATGCGATCACCCGCACCTCGATGCCGCCGCTGCACCTGACCGAAGTCAACTTCCAGGCCCTGTACGAGCAGCGCCTGGCCGAACTGCAACAGCAGCAAAGCAATGCCAACGGCAACGGCAGCGACTCGGGCATCATCCTGCCCGCCAGCGCCACCCGCCAATAAGGCGCACCGCGGCGCTCCATGAACCAGCCCACCTCGCCCAGCCTGCGCGTTGCCGTCCTGGGCGCGGGCAGCTGGGGCACCGCGCTGGCGGCGGCCGCGAGCCGCCGCCACCCCACCGTACTCTGGGCGCGCGATCCGGCGCAGGCCGCCGACATGGCCGCCCGCCACGAAAACGCGCGCTACCTGCCCGGCATCCCGCTGCCGCAGGCCCTCACCGTTTCCTCCGATCTCGACTCGACCCTGCGCAGCCTCAAGCAGGACGGCGCGGCGGGATTGATCATCCTGGGCGTCCCGGTGGCCGGCCTGGCCGCCACCTGCGCCGAATTGGCACACCGCCTGCCCGCCCTGGGCCTGCGCGACACCCCCATCGTCTGGACCTGCAAAGGTTTTGAAGCCGACACGGCGCGGCTGCCGCATGAAATCGTGCGCGAAGCCCTGCCCGACGCCATCGGCGGCGTCCTGTCGGGCCCCTCCTTTGCCCGTGAAGTGGCCCAGGGCCTGCCGGTGGCGCTCACTGTCGCCAGCGACAACGCCGACTTGCGGGCCGCCACCACCCAAGCGCTGCACGGCGCCGCGCTGCGCGTCTACGCCAGCAGCGACCTGGTCGGCGTCGAAATGGGCGGCGCGCTCAAGAACGTCATCGCGGTGGCCTGCGGCATTGGCGACGGCCTGGCGCTGGGCACCAATGCCCGCGCCGCGCTCATCACCCGCGGCCTGGCCGAGATGACCCGCTTTGGCGTTGCGCTCGGCGCGCGGCCCGAAACCTTCGCCGGCCTGACCGGCCTGGGCGACCTCGTGCTGACCGCGACCGGCGAACTGTCACGCAATCGCCGCGTCGGACTGGAAATCGGCGCCGGCCGCAAGCTGGCCGACATCCTGGCCAGCGGCGTCACCGCCGAAGGCGTGCGCTGCGCCCGCGCCGCGCTGGAGCGCGCGCGCGCCATCAACGTCGAACTGCCCATCACCGAAGCCGTGTGCGCCGTCCTGTTCGAGGGCGTCGCGCCCATGACGGCGGTGTCCGCGCTGCTGGCGCGCAACGCCCGCGACGAACACGGCGACGACACCTGACGCTCGCGGGTCTTCCACCCCATAACAACACCACGCCCGACACCCTGGAGACATCCTTCATGACGCATACCCGCAAGTTCCGGGTCGGCCGCCTGCTGCGCGGCCTGTGCCTGAGCCTGGCGGCCATCCTGCCCGCCGCCGCCCACGCCGATTGGCCCGAACGCCCCATCCATCTGGTGGTACCGTTCCCGCCCGGCTCCTCGCCCGATATCCTGGCGCGCACCATCTCCGAACCGCTGTCGCAGGCGCTGGGCCAGCCCATCGTCGTCGACAACAAGCCCGGCGCGGGCGGCAACATCGGCACCCGCATCGTCGCCCAGGCCAAGCCGGACGGCTACACCCTGCTCTACACGATCAACGGCCCGCTGGTCACCGCCCCCACGCTCTACAAGAAGACACTGGGCTACGACCCGCTGCTCGACCTGGCGCCCGTGACGCTGGTCGGCACCAGCCCCAACGTGCTGACCGTGCCGGGCAATCTGAGGAATGTGAACTCGGTGCAGGATTTCGTGCGCATGGTGAAGGAGCACGGCAGCTCGCTGAACTACGGCTCCGTCGGCCCCGGCAGCTCGGCCCACCTGGCCATGGAAATGTTCAAGGAGCGCGCCGGCATCGACATGGCGCACATCCCTTACGCCGGCTTCCCGCAGGTCATCAGCGCCATCATCGGCGGCGACATCCAGGCCGGCTTCATGGTCCCCGCCATCGCCGTGCCCCAGACCCGCGACGGCAAGGTCAAGATCCTCGCCGTCACCAGCCTGCAGCCCAGCGACACCCTGCCCGGCGTCCCCACCATGGCTTCACAGGGCTACCCCGATTTCGAAGCCATCTCCTGGAACGCCATCCTGGCCCCCGCCGAAACGCCGATGCCCATCATCGAGCGCCTGAACAGCGAACTGACCCGCATCATCAACAGCGACACGGTCCGCAAGCAGATGGCGCTGCAATACTTCACGCCGGCCGCCTCCACCCCCGAGGCCCTGACCGTCCGCATCCGGGACGAAAAGGCGCGCTGGGACCAAGTCATCCAGAAGCTGAACCTGTCGCTCGACTGATTGCGCGGCAAGCCACGCCGGCGAGCCCGTCAATCGGCTCGCCGAGCGGGGCCTCAGACGCCCCCTTCGTAGCCCAGCTGGCGCCAGGCTTCGAAAACCGTCACTGCCACCGCGTTGGACAGGTTCAAGCTCCGCTGCCCCGCCCGCATCGGCAGCCGCAACCGCTGCTGCGGCGCGAACATCGCGTGATGCGCTTCCGACAGTCCGGCGCTCTCGCGCCCGAACACGAACACGTCGCCCGCTTCGAACCGCACATCCCCGACGCTACGCTGCGCGTGAGTCGTCAATGCATAGATATGCGAGGCTGCCGCCCCGGTATCCGCCAGCGCTTCCGGCAAGGAATCGTGCACCCGCACCGGCTGCCATTCGTGGTAATCCAGTCCCGCCCGCCGCATGCGGGCGTCATCCAGCTCGAATCCCAACGGGCGCACCAGATGCAATTGGGCGCCGGTATTGGCGCACAAGCGGATCGCATTGCCCGTGTTGGGCGGAATCTCGGGACAGACGAGGATGACGTGGAACATGGCAAAAGGCGCGCAAGACATTGACAGGCGCGCGGTCCGGGACGGCCGCGCAGCAGCGATTGTCGCCGATTTGGACCACCCACCGACGGCGCGCCCGAGAACCGGCGCGGCGAAGGATCAATCGGGACGCGGCGTGCGCGCCGCCACCAGCACGGTCACGCTGGCCGCCCCCGCCGCCAGCAAGGCGCGCGCGGCGGCATCGGCGGTGCTGGCCGTGGTCATGACGTCATCGACCAGGCCGACGTCGCGGCCGGACAGGTCCCGCCGGCAGTGGAACACGCCCTGCGCGCCCTGTTGCCGCGCCCGCCGTCCCAGGGTCGTCTGCCGTGGGGTCTCACGCCGCCGCAGCAACGTTCCGCGCAGCAGCGGCCAATCAAGGTGCTGCGCCAGGCCACGGGCGATCTCGCCGGCCGGGTTCAGGCCGCGCCGGCGCAGCGACGCGCGGCTGGACGGCACCGGCACCAACAGCAGCACCGCGGGCGGCGGGTCGCTCCATACCGCATGCGCCAGCAGGCGCGCCAACACCGGCGCCGCGCTCAGCCGCAGCTGGGTCTTGAGTTGGCGGATCAGCGTATCGGCGGGGGGTTCGTAATCGAACGCGGCGATCGTGCGCACGAAGGCCGGCGGCCGCGCCAGGCAGGCGGCGCAATGCAGCGCGTCCGGGCCCAGCCGAAGGGCGCAACGAGGACAGCGCGGATCGGGCGGCGTCTGCGACGCGGCGGCGAGATCGAGTTCGCAGCCTTCACATAGCCGGGCGCCGCCGACGCGCGCCCCGCATAGGGGGCAATCGCAAGGCACCCGGGCCAGCAGCCACCGCCCCATCGCCTGTAGGGACAATCCGCGTCCCCGGCCGGGATGGGCAATAATGTGGGCCATCCCCCATGAAACCATGATCCGCCCGCGGCACCGGCCCGGGCGCGACCGAAATGTCCCTGCCCGCACCCGCCACCCCGCCCTCGCTACCGCTCGTCGCCGCCGACGTGCCGCGCCAATTCGCCCGCCGCGGCGACCTGTCGGAAGCCCAGTTCCTGTATGGCGAAGTCGCCCGCCGCATGCTGGGCCGGCTGCAGTACATCCGCGTGCAACCGCAGGCCATGCTCGACGCCGGCTGCGGCGCGGGCGACAACCTGGCCCTGTTGCGCGAGCGCTATGCCGAGGCCGCCTACACCGGTCTGGACAATTGCGAACCGTTGCTGGACATTGCCCGCAAGCGCCACGCGCCCGCCGGACTCGGCGCCTGGATCGGCAAACTGGCGCGTCGGGGCCCGGCCACCGGCTTCGTCAACGCCGATCTGGCCGCCACCGGCCTGGCGCCGGAATCGCACGAACTGGTGTGGTCCAACCTGGCCCTGCACTGGCACCGCGAACCGCACGCCGTGCTGGGCGAATGGCGCCGTATCCTCAAGGTCGGCGGGCTGGCGATGTTCTCCTGTCTGGGCCCGGCGACGCTGCGCGAGTTGCGCCAGGCGCTCGATGATGCCGGCCTGCGCACCGCCACGCCGGCCTTCGTCGACATGCACGACTTCGGCGACCTGCTGGTGGAAAACGGCTTCGCCGACCCCGTCATGGACCAGGAGATCCTGACCCTGACCTACCGCACGCCGGAAAAACTGCTGCAGGACGTGCGCGCCCTGGGCGGCAATCCCGCGGCCGGCCGCCGCGCCGGCCTGGTCGGACGCGACTGGCGCGCACGCCTGTGCGCGGCGCTGGAAGCACAACGCCGTCCCGACGGCGTCATCGCCCTGAGCATCGAAGTGGCTTACGGCCACGCCTGGCGCGCCGCGACTCACCGCGGCAGCGCGGGGGAAACCCGTTTGTCGGTCAGCGCCATCGGCGGCCGCCAGCGCGGCACGCCCTGACGAGACACGCCCCGGCCGACGGCCCGCCTGCGCGGGACGCCCGGCCAGGGCGCAAGGCTTGCAACTGTCGCGTTCAGTTCAATGCAGACGCTCGGGCAGCGTCGCCGTCACTCCCGGTTCCGCCGCCGACAAAGGTTGCATGGGTTCGGAAGTGGCGCGGATGCGCCGCCGCAGCACCGCGGTTGGCTCTGCCGGCGCGGCTACCTGGGGCGATTCGCCCCGCCAGGCTTGCGACATCGACTCCACCACCAGCGGCAGGTCGCGCAGGCGATGGAACTGGTTGCGCAACCAGCGCGCGTCGTTGCCGCTGCGCATGGCGTCGTCGCGCAGCGTCGCGATCATGTCACCCGTGCCCAATTCCTCGGCCACCGGCATCAGCCGCTGGAACAGCGCGCGCAGGTGATCCATCAGGCGCAGGCGCTGGCCATCCGGCGTCACATAGCTGCCTTGCAGGCCGAAGCGGCAGGCCTGGAAGTGGTTGCTCCGGTAGGACAGCCAGGCCTTGTCGCTGGGATCTTCCTCGCGCATCAGCAGCACCGCCAGCGCCTGGGCGAACGCGGCGATCTGGCAGGCGCGCTCCACCGTCAGCGGCGTGTCGCAGACGCGGATCTCGACCGTGCCGAATTCGGGCTTGGGACGGATATCCCAGTACAGGTCCTTGATGCTCTCGGCCAACCCGTAGGCGCGCAGCTGCGCCAGATGGGCCTCGAACTGGTACCAGTCCTTGACGTCCGCCGGCATGTGGCCCGCCAGCGGGAAACTGTTGACCGCGTTCAGGCGCGAGCACGAGAACAGCGTATCGACGCCCTCGCAGTACGGCGACGAGGCCGACAGGGCGATGAAGTGCGGCACATAGGGCGACAGCCGGCGCAACAGTTTGATAGCTTCGTCGCCGCTTTTGACGCCCAGGTGGATATGCTGGCCGAACACCGTAAATTGACGCGCCAGGTAACCATACATTTCGGCCAGGTACTGGAAGCGCGGGGTATCCGAGATCGAGCGTTCCTGCCAGCGCATGAACGGGTGGGCGCCGCCGCCCGCCACCGAAACGCCAACGGCATCGGCGGCTTCGACCAGCGCATCGCGCATCTCTCGCATCTCGGCCAGCAGGCCCATCGGGTGCTCGTGCACCGAGGAATTCAGTTCGATCATGGACCGCGTGATTTCCGGTTTGACGCGGTCGGCGATGGGGTGATTGGCCATTTGGGCCAGCAGCTCGTCAGAGGCTGCGGTGAGGTCAAAACTGCGGGGGTCGATCAGTTGCAGCTCGAGTTCGATGCCCAGGGTGTTGGGGGCCGACGAAATGAACGGGATCTGTTCCATCTCGGACTCCTTCGGATATGGATGAGGGGGTGCGCCGTTCGACCTTGAAGCCCGGTAACTTCCCGGGGGGCACTAGACGGCGGCTTGTGACCGCATAATAGCCGCATGTTTGTGGCAAAACGATTGAAAATCGTGACATTTGTGTGCAACATCGCGATGCATTCGGTTTTTCCCTCTAGAACAAAGTGAGCGAGCGCTCACAACGTAGGAAGCACGCGGGCTGGCGGCCGGTGAGCGCCGCAAGCGCAGTCAGGATGGGGCTTTTGGGATGGGACGGGAAAACCCTGATTCGGGTTTTCCCCAGGTAAAGGCGGCCCGCCGGCAACCGCCTTGCGCCAGGGCTCGCGCGCGTGGGACGGCAGTGTCCGAGGGCCGGCTACTTACGCCAGAAGATGGGGGTGAACAGCACCAGTACGGTCAGCAGTTCCAGCCGGCCGATCAGCATGGCGAAGGTGCAGACCCAGATCTGAAAGTCGGACAACACCGCGAAATTGCCCATGGGGCCGACCGGGCCCAGGCCGGGGCCGGTGTTATTGACGCTGGCGAACACGGCCGAGAACGCGGTGATCGGGTCCAGCCCCGACAGCAGCAACAGGCTGGTGAAGACAGCGATGGACAGCCCGTAGAACAGCATGAATGCGAGCACCGACGACATGGTGCGGGCCTCGACCGCCCGGCCATTGACCCGTACCGGGCTGACGGCATGCGGATGCAACATTGTGACAAGTTCGTTGCGCGCCTGTTTGACCAGCAGGATGGCCCGGATCATCTTGATCCCGCCCCCGGTCGAGCCCGCCGAGGTGGCAAACCCCGACAACAGCAGCATGGTCAGGGGCGCGAACAGGGGCCACTGGGCGAAGTCGGTATTGGCGTAACCCGTGGTGGTGGCCATCGAAATGGTGTTGAACATGCCGTAGCGCAGGGCTTCCAGGGGCTCCTGGTAGACGCCCTTGACGTACAGGAACACCGAAATCACCAGCCCCACGCCCAGCACCACCACCAGATACGGGATCGCCTCAGGGCAGCGCAGATAGGCGCGTCCGCTGCGCTGGCGGAAGGCATTGAAGTGCGTGGCAAAGTTGATGCCGGCGATCAGCATGAAGACCATGGCCACCATTTCGACCGCCACCGAATCGAAGTGGGCAAAGCCGTCGTCCCAGGTCGAAAAGCCGCCCAGGCCCATGGTCGTGGCCATGTGGCACCAGGCCTCGAACCACGACAGGCCAACCGCGCGGTACGCCAGGAAGCACAGGATCGAGAAGGCGAAGTACACCGCGTACAGCGCCTTGGCGGTGCTGGCGATGCGCGGGGTCAGGCGCTCGTCCTTCATGGGGCCGGGCGTCTCGGCCCGCACCACCTGGTGCCCGCCCACGCCCAGCAGCGGCAGGATCGCCACCGCCAGCACCAGGATGCCCATGCCGCCCACCCATACCAGGGTGGCGCGCCACAGGTTGATCGACGGCGGCAGCGCGTCCAGGTTGGTCAGCACGGTCGCGCCAGTGGTCGTCAACCCGGACATGGCCTCGAAATAGGCGCCAGTGAACGACAGCGGCAGGCCGGCGCGGTGGAAGTAGATCAGCAGCGGGATCGCCGCCAGCAGGGGCAGGCCGGCCCACACCGCCGACACCAGCACGAAACCGTCGCGGGCGCGCAGCTCGCTGCGGGCCCGCCGGGTCAGCGCCGCCAGGCCGACGCCGATGCCGACCGAAATCAGGAATCCATGCAGGAAGGCGCCACGCGCCGCGTCGCCGCCGACGTAGGCCACCCCCAGCGGGATCAGCATGGTCAGGGCGAACATCACCATGGTCAGGCCGAGGATGTGCAGGGTCGCCAGGACGCGCTTCATGCGGCCTCCCCGGCCGCCGCCGGTCCGTCGGGAAACGGGACGCGCGGGCTCATCAGAAGAACGACGCCGAGACTTGGAACAGCTTTTCCACGCGCGGCATCTGCTTGCGCGAGGGCACGAAGACGATGACGTGATCGTCGGTTTCGATCACGGTATCGGCATCGGGCAGGATGATTTCGTCCTCGCGCACCAGCGCGCCGATGCTGGCGCCCTTGGGCAGGCTGATCTCGCCCACCTTGCGGCCCACCACCTTGGAAGTGGAGCGGTCGCCGTGGGCGATGGCTTCCAGCGCCTCGGCCACGCCCTGGCGCAGCCGGTGCACCGCCGCCACGTCGCCGCGCCGCACGTGGCGCAGCAGCTCGCTCATGGTGGCCTGCGATGGCGACACCGCGATATCGATATGGCTGCCCTGCATCAGCTCGCCATAGGCCTGGCGGTTGATCAGCGCGATCACCTTGCGCGCGCCCAGCCGCTTGGCCAGCAGCGACGACATGATGTTGTCCTCGTCGTCGCTGGTCAGGGCCAGCCAGGTGTCCATGTCCTCGATGTTCTCGCGCTCCAGCAGGGCCTCGTCGGTGCCGCTGCCGTGCAGCACCAGCACGCTGTCGGGCAACTGCGTGGCCAGGTATTCGCAGCGCTTGAGGTCGCGCTCGATGATGCGCACGCTGTAGTTTTCCTCGGCCAGCGCGCGCGCCAGCCGCAGGCCGATATTGCCGCCGCCGGCGATCATCACGCGGCGCACGGCCTTTTCGGCTTCGCGCAGCTGCCGCACGGCGCGGCGAGCGTGGCGCGTGTCGACCACCAGCACCACCTCGTCGCCGGGCGCGATCACGGTGCCCGAGCCGGCGCGCAGCGGCCGGCCGCCGCGCAGCACGTCGATCACCCGGGCGGTGACGTCTGGCCAGACCTCGCGCAGCTTGTCCACGGGGTGGTGCGCCATCGGACTGCCATGCCCGACGCGAACGGTCACGACACTGACGCGGCCCTCGGCGAATTCGACCACCTGCAGCGCCTCGGGAAACTCGATCAGGCTGTGCAGGTAGGTGGTGACGCTGCGCTCGGGACTGATGATGGCGTCGATGCAGAAGCCCTCTTCGCTCATCAGCTCCGGGTACTCGGAGAACTCGCCCGAGCGGATGCGGGCGATGCGACGGGGAATGTTGAACAGCTGGCGGGCGATCTTGCAGGCCACCATGTTGGCCGCGTCGGACGCGGCGCAAGCGATCAGCAGATCGGTGTCGGCCGCGCCGGCGCCTTCCAGCACCGACACCTGCGAACCGTCGCCATGGACGACGCGCAGGTCGAAGTGTTCTTGCAGGTACTGCAACTGGGACGGATCCGAATCGATCACCGTGATGTCGTTCTGCTCGGACACCAGGTTTTCCGCCACGCTGGTGCCTACCCGCCCAGCGCCGATGATCAGGATCTTCATGCGCCCCGTTTGCGCGCGGACTCGATGCCCAATTGCTTGAGCTTGCGGTAGAGGTGGGTGCGCTCGAGGCCGGTGCGTTCGGACACGCGGGTCATGCTGTGGCTTTCGCGGACCAGGTGGTATTCGAAGTAGATGCGCTCGAACTCGTCGCGCGCCTCGCGCAGCGGCTGATCCAGCGAGATGCTGCCCAGCTGGCCGTTGGCGGTGACCGGGACCTCGTTGGCGGGGGCCGTCGACAGGGTCGGCGGATCGAGTTCGTCTTCCAGCGCCACGGTGGCGCTGGCCGCCGCGGGCGCCGCCACGGGCGCCGCATGCGGCACCCGGCCGCGGGCCAGTCCGGCCGCCACGGTCTTGAGCAGGCGCTGCAGCGTGATCGGCTTTTCGAGGAAGTCCATGGCGCCGATGCGGGTGGCCTCGACCGCCGTGTCGATGGTGGCGTGGCCGCTCATCATGATGACCGGCATGTCCAGCAGGCCCTGCGAGCCCCATTCCTTGAGCAGGCTGACGCCATCGGTGTCCGGCATCCAGATGTCCAGCAGCACCAGATCGGGACGCATGCGAAGGCGCGCGGCGCGCGCTTGCGCCGCGTTTTCGGCCAATTCGACCGTGTGTCCTTCGTCGTACAGGATTTCCGACAAAAGCTCGCGAATACCGACTTCGTCGTCAACCACCAGAATTCTGGCCATAAAGCATCCACCTATTGCGTAGCCGCATTATCCTTTTCTTGCGCGGGCGCGTCCATAGTATCGGCCCCGGGAGCGAGCCGGGTCAACAAGATGGAAATCCGCGCGCCTCCTTCCTTGCGATTGGCAAGGTCGATCCGCCCGCCATGCTCTTCGACGATCTTGCGTACGATTGCCAATCCTAACCCAGTCCCGTGCGACTTGGTGGTTACGTAGGGCTCGAAGGCGCGCTGCATGACCTGCGGCGGGAAGCCCGGGCCGGTGTCGGCGACCGTGAAACGCAGGGCCTGCTGGTCGGCGCGGTCGGGCTGCTCGCTGCGCATCAGCTGGGTAGTGACGCTGACCCGGCCTTCCCCGCCCTTCTCGGCAATGGCGTCGCGGGCGTTGGACAGCAGGTTGTGGATCACCTGGCGCAGCTGGGTCGGATCGCCCTCGATGGCCGGCAGGTCCGCGCCCAGGCTGACATCCAGGTTCAGCGCCTTGCCGGACGCCGAGCGCACCGAGGGCGCGCCGTCCGGCTCCCAGCCGTACAGCGACAGCACGTCCGCCACCAGCGCGTTGAAGTCGATGCGCTGCATCACCGCCGGCGGCGTGCGGGCGTATTCGCGGAAATCGTCGACCATCTGCTTGAGCGAGGCCACCTGGTTGACGATGGTGTTGGTGGAACGCTCGACGATCTGGGCCTCGGCCGGCGGCAACTTGCCTTCCAGCTTCATCGCCAGGCGCTCGGCGGACAGCTGGATCGGCGTCAGCGGGTTCTTGATTTCGTGGGCCAGGCGGCGGGCCACCTCGCCCCAGGCCACGGTGCGGTTGGCCGAAATGACTTCGGTGATGTCGTCGAACACCACCAGATAGCCGTTGCCCCGGCCATCGACCCGCAGGTGCGTGCCGCGCGCCAGCAGCGTCAGCGGCTGCGGCCCATTGGGTGTGTCGCCCTGCTTGGGCGCGATCTCGAACTGCTGCTGCCAGTGCTGGCGCTCGGAGCCCACCGCCGCGTGGGTGGAAAACGCCTGCCGCACGATATTCGCGAATTCAAGCATGCCATCCACGGTTTCCAGCGGCCGCCCGATCACCGAGCGCAGGTCTGCCTGCAGGATGGTCTGGGCGCCCTGGTTGACGGTGGTGACGCGGAAGGACTCGTCGAACACCAGCACCCCGGACGACAGGTTCGACAGCACGCTTTCCAGGTAGACGTTGGAGCGCTCGAGTTGCTGGCGGTTGCTCTCGACCATGCGGCGGGCCTCGTCGAGCTGGCGCGTCATGGCGTTGAACGAGCGGGTCAACTGGCCGACCTCGTCGCGCTCGGGCGGCTCGGGCAGCGGCCGGTAGTCGCCCACGCCCACGGCCTGGGTGCCGCCGGCCAGACTCAACAATGGCCGCACCAGCCGCTTGGACAGCGACAACGCCACGGCAATGGCGCCGAACGCGGCCAGCAGCAGCGCCAGGGTCAGGGTGATGCCGTACAGCTTGCGCAGGCCCAGCCGCGACAGCGCCAGTTCCTGGTAGTCGCGAAAGCCCTGCTGCACCAGGTTGGCGTTGTGCGCGATCTGCTCGGGCACCGGCTGCAGCAACTGCAGCCAGCGCGGCTCGGACGCGGCGCCCAGCAGGTTGTCGTAGCGGTCCGGGCCGGTCAGCGGGATCACCACGCGCAGATGCAGGCCGCCGTCCACGCCCGGCTTGACCGGATCGTCGGCCTCGGCGGCCGAGTAACCCCGCGACAGGCGCAACTGGTTCATGACGGTGGGCGGCGGCATGGCCGGCAGCAACTGTCCGTACTGACTGGTGGAGAACGCGACCATGCGGCCGCTGCCAGTGAAAACCATGGCTTCCTGCACGCCGTTGGCTTCGCGCAGGCGGGTCAGGGCCAGCGTCACGCCGGTGTCGGAATTGCGGTTCAGTTCGGCGGCCATCGAGCGGGCCCGCGCATCCAGATCCGCCAGCAGCGAATCGAGCGCGGCCCGCCCCAGGTTCAGGCCGGCCTCGAGCGCGCTGTCGACCCGCACGTTGAACCAGGACTCGATCGAGCGCGACATGAACTGCACCGAGACGGTATAGATCAGCGCGCCAGGGACCACGCCGATCAGGGCAAAGGCCAGCGAAAACCGCGCGGTAAGCCGGGCGCCGAACTGCCGGCGGCGGATCTGCCGCGCCAGCCGCACCGTCAGCGCCACCACCCAGATAAACAGCGCCAGGGCGAAAATGCCGTTGAGGATCAACAGGGTGTCGTAATAGCGGGCAAAGCGCGAGGCATTGCCGGTGGACCACGCCAGCAGGCCCAGCAACGCCAGGCCGCTCACGGCGCCGACCATCAAGGCCAGCCGAAGCAGCAGCCTCATGAGGGGTCTTGCTCCTTGTCACCCAACGTGAACGAGAAATCGGTCCACGGCGTGCCCTGGATCCAGGAACTGCTGTTCAGCGCATTGACCTGGAACGGCCGGGGCAGCAGGGACGTGTCCAGCCGCAGCCGGAACTGGCCGCCGTAGACCACGCCTTCGTCGAAATCGTCGGCATCGGCCACCTGCCAATTGCGCACGTGGCGGATCACGCTCATGGCGTCGTCCAGCGAGGCCACCGGAAAGGACAGCTCGCCCACGCCGGCACGCCACTGGCGCGTCAGCGCGTTATAGATCACGCGCCAGGTGCGGGAGGTGTCCACCAGGGATTTGTTGAACCACCACCAGCGCTCGCGGGTGATGGTCAGGTCGGCGGTGAAATAGAGCGGCACGCCGCGCTGGGCGGCATCGCGCAACTGCTGGTTCAGTTCGAATTCGATGTCGGCGTCGATTTCAAGCTTGTCGCCACGCACCACCGGCTCGACGCGCACCACCTTCGGTTCGGACCCGTGCGCCTGACCCGCCGGCGCCAATGACAGCGCGGCAAATGCGAACAATAACCCCAGAAATGAACGTGAAATGATGGACATACGACACCGAAACCCTGTCATGCCCCTATTCTTGGCGATTCAGGACTGCTTGGCAAACAAGGCGTAGAAAAACCCATCGTGCTGTGCCACGGGTGTTGCATCGACCGCAACTGGCAGCAGTTGGCCGGGCGCATCGAGGCGCGTGGCCTCGGGATGGCGCTGCAGGAATTCCAGCGCCTGGCGCGTGCCTTCGATCGGGAACACCGAACAGGTGACATACAGCAGGCGGCCGCCGGGGGCCACGGTACGCCAGAGGGCGTCCAGGATGCGGGCCTGCAGCGTCGCGGTGCGGCGCAGGTCGTTCTCGCGCCGCAGCCAGCGGATGTCGGGGTGGCGCCGCACGATGCCCGAGGCGGTGCACGGCACGTCCGCCAGCACCGCGTCGAACGGCTTGCCGTCCCACCAGGAATCCAGGTCCGCGGCGTCGGCGGCCTGCAAGCGCACGTGCTCGCCGGCCAGGCCCAGGCGGTCCAGATTCTGGCCGACCCGGACCAGGCGGTCGGCATCGGCATCCAGGGCCAGCAGGTCGATATCGGCCAGCTCCAGCAGATGGGCGGTCTTGCCGCCGGGCGCGGCGCAGGCGTCCAGCACCCGCATGCCATCCTTGGGCGCCAGCAGTTCGGCGGCCAACTGGGCGCCGGCGTCCTGCACCGACCACCAGCCTTCGGCAAAACCGGGCAGTTGGGTCACCGGGCGCGGCGAGGCCAGCACCAGGCCGGCCTGGCCCACCGGCTCGGCGACCAGGCCCGCGTCGTGGAATGCGGCCAGGACCTGATCGCGGCTGGCGCGGCGTCGGTTGACCCGCAACGTCAGCGGCGCCGGCACATTGGCCGCCCGCAGGATGTCCTGCCACTGCCGCGGATAGGCCACGCGCAGTTGCTTGACCCACCAGCCCGGGTGGTTCCATTCGGCCTCGGGGCTGTCGGCCACGGCGGCCTCCAGCGCTGCCCGTTCGCGCAGGAAGCGGCGCAGGCAGGCGTTGAGCAAGCCCTTGAACGAGGCCAGGCCGCGGTTCCTGGAAGCGGCCGTGACCGCCTGGTCCACCACCGTGTGCGGCGCGTACACCGGCATGCCGGGCAGGGCCGAGGCGGCCTCGCCCTCGGCCTTGAGCAGCGTCAGCGACACCAGCAGCAGCGATTCGAACAACACATTGGGATAGCGCTGCACCAGCTCGCGGCCGACCGCGTCGGCCCAGCCCAGGTAGCGCATGGCGTGGAACGACACCGCCTGCGCGGCGGGACGCAGGGCGCCATCGACGTCGGCCAGCGCCTCGGTCAGCGAACGGCCGTCCAGGACCTCCTCCACGACCCCCGCGCTGGAAAGCAGGACGGTGGACAGCGGCGGGGCCAGATGAGGGGTGTCGGAACGCGTGGACATGGCAGCAAATCAAAGGACAAGACCGCTATGGTAGCCCGGCGCGGCCCGCTCGCCCCGCCGAGGGGCCGCGCCGGGCGCTGGACGAACCGCGGCGGGCGCGTCACACTGGCCGCTTGCCACGGAGCCCGCCATGTCCACCGCCACGCTGCTGCTGTTCATCCTGGCCTCGGCCGTCGCCATCGTGACGCCCGGCCCCACCGTGCTGCTCGCCATGAGCAACGGCTCGCGCCATGGCGTGCGCACCGCCTGCTGGGGCATGGGCGGCGCGGTGCTGGCCGACTTCATCCTGGTGGGCGCGGTGGCTTCCGGCCTGGGCGTGGTGCTGGCAGCCTCCGAAGTGGCGTTCCATGTCATCAAGTGGGCGGGCGCCGCCTACCTGGCCTACCTGGGCTGGAAGATGCTGCGCTCGGATGCCGCGTTGGTGCTGCCGGCCGCCGAACCCGGCGCCGCCCGGCCCGTGGGCCTGAAGCTGGGCCTGCGCAGCTTCGTGGTGGCGCTGACCAATCCGAAGGCGCTGCTGTTCATGTCGGCCTTCCTGCCGCAGTTCATCAACACCCAGGCGCCCCTGCTGCCCCAATACGCCACCGTGGCCGGCGTGCTGGCGTTGATGAACATCCTGACCATGCTGGCCTACGCCACCCTGGGCGCGCAGTTGGTGCGCGCCTTCCAGGGCTCGGGACTGCGCTGGCTGAACCGGGTCTGCGGCTCGCTCATGATCGGGCTGGCTGGCACCCTGGCGCTGTACCGCCGCAGCGGCGGCTGATAACCGGCGCTTTCCTGACGAATATTGGGGACGCATATCAGCGGAATGCCATTGCGGCAACCCGCTAAAATAACGGCCCCCCGCCCTGCCGCGCTAAAATTGCGCAGTATTTGATCATTGGCGCCGGCTCGCGCCCACCGAGGTATTCCATGTCTTCCCCCAAAGTCGGCTTTGTCAGCCTGGGCTGTCCCAAAGCCCTGGTCGACTCCGAACGCATCCTGACCCAACTGCGCACCGAAGGGTACCAAGTCACGCCCGAGTACAACGACGCGGACGTCGTGGTGGTCAACACCTGTGGTTTCATCGACAGCGCCAAGGCCGAGTCGCTGGAAGCCATCGGCGAAGCGCTGGCCGAGAACGGCAAGGTCATCGTCACCGGCTGCATGGGCGTCGAGGAATCGGTGATCCGCAACGTGCACCCCAGCGTGCTGGCCGTGACCGGCCCGCAGCAATACGAGGAAGTGGTGCGCGCCGTGCACGACGCCGCGCCGCCCAAGAAGGACCACAATCCCTACCTCGACCTGGTGCCGCCGCAGGGCGTCAAGCTGACCCCGCGCCACTACGCCTACCTGAAGATCTCGGAAGGCTGCAATCACCGCTGCAGCTTCTGCATCATCCCGTCGATGCGCGGCGACCTGGTCAGCCGCCCGGTGGGCGACGTGCTCAGCGAAGCCGAGCGCCTGGTCAAGGCCGGCGTCAAGGAACTGCTGGTGATCTCGCAGGACACCAGCGCCTACGGCGTCGACGTCAAGTACCGCAGCGGCTTCTGGAACGGCCGCCCGGTGCGCACCCGCATGACCGAACTCTGTACGGCCTTGTCCGAAATGGGGGTCTGGACGCGCCTGCACTACGTGTATCCGTATCCGCACGTGGACGAAGTGATTCCGCTGATGGCCGAGGGCAAGATCCTGCCCTACCTGGACATCCCGTTCCAGCACGCCAGCCCGCGCATCCTCAAGGCCATGAAGCGTCCGGCATTCGAGGACAAGACGCTGGCGCGCATCAAGCAGTGGCGCGAGATCTGCCCCGACCTGACCATCCGCTCGACCTTCATCGTCGGCTTCCCCGGCGAAACCGAGGAAGACTTCCAGTACCTGCTGGACTGGATGCAGGAAGCCCAGCTCGACCGCGTCGGCTGTTTCCAGTATTCGCCGGTGGAAGGCGCGCCCGCCAACCTGCTCGACAATCCGGTGCCGGACGAGGTCAAGCAGGAACGCTGGGAACGCTTCATGGAACTGCAGCAATCGATTTCCACCGCGCGCCTGGCGCGCAAGGTCGGCCGCGAGATCGATGTGCTGATCGACGAGGTGGATGAAGACGGCGCCGTGGGCCGCAGCGCCGGCGATGCGCCGGAAATCGACGGTTGCGTCTACGTCAGTTCGGACCGCGTCCTCAAGGCCGGCGACATGGTGCGCGTGCGCGTCACCGACTCCGACGAATACGACCTCTGGGCCGACACGATCTAAGCATCCTGCCAGCCGGCGGCGACCGCCGCCGGCTGCCTTCAGGCTTCCAGCAGCTTCAGCCCCGCCACGCCGCCCACGATCAGCGCGATGCACGCCAGGCGCGCGGCGGACGGCGAATCCCCGAACAGCACGATCCCCAGCACCGTGATGCCCACGGAACCGATGCCGGTCCACACCGCGTAGGCAGTGCCAGCGGGCAAGTGCCGCATCGCCAGCGTCAGCAGGAAGATGCTGCCCAGGGCCGCGGCGATGCCGATGGCGCTGGGCCAGAACCGCGTCCAGCCGTCCGCGTACTTCAACGCCAGCGCCATCACGATTTCCACGCCGCTCGCGGCCAACAGGATCCACCAGGCCATCGCGGCCTCCTTCGATTATGGGAACGCGGCCAGCTTAGGGCCTATAGTTACCCAGACACAAGTACGCACCTTTTGGTAACCATAAAGGATTCACCATGGCTGTCGCCTCCCCCGCTGCCGCCGACGTATTCGACGCCGCCTGCCCGTCGCGCCGCGCGCTCGAGCTGATCTCGGGCAAGTGGGTGCCGCTGGTGCTGCCCGCGCTGGCGCGCGGTCCGCTGCGCAACAATGAACTGCTGCGCAGGCTGGACGGCATCTCGCAGAAGATGATGACGCAGACCCTGCGCGAGCTGGAGCGCCACGGGCTGGTGCGGCGCGAAGACATGCGCACGGTGCCGCCGCACGTGCGCTATCACCTGACAGAACTGGGGGAATCGTTGAATGTGGCGCTGGTGGCGCTGGATCGCTGGGCCGAGACGCACCATGCGCAACTGGATGCGGCGGCGCGCCGCCACGATGCGGCTGCCGCGCGCCGCGCGTGACCGCCGCCGGCCGGCGTGCCACGGCAAGCCGGCCCGCGTCGACAGGCTGGCGCTACCCGCGCCCGTGCCCCGCAACGGGCGGCGCGGGCCGGCAACGCTTCAGTGCTTGGCCAGGAAATCCGACATGTCGTCGGCGTGCTCTTCCTCGACCGCCAGGATCTCTTCCAGCAGGCGGCGCGTGGTGGAGTCCTGTTCGCCGATGTACTCGATCATCTGCCGGTAGCTGTCGATGGCGATGCGCTCGGCGATCAGGTTTTCCTTGATCATCTCCTCGAGCGTGGCGCCCTCGATGTACTCGGAGTGGCTGCGCTCGAGCAGGCCCTTGGGCGACAGGTTCGGCTCGCCGCCCAGTTGCACGATGCGTTCGGCCAGCTTGTCGGCGTGATCCTGCTCCTGGGCCGCGTGCTCGGCGAATTCCGCGGCCACCGGCTCGGCATTCAGGCCGCGGGCCATGAAGAAGTGGCGCTTGTAGCGCAGCACACAGACAATCTCGGTGGCCAACGCCTCGTTCAGCAGCTTGAGCACGGTCTTGCGGTCGGCGCGATAAGTATCGGTGACGGCGCCGGACTCGATGTCCTGGCGCGCCTTGGCGCGGATCGCCTTCACATCCATGTCGAAGGGGCGGCTTGCCTGTTCGCGGTTACGGGTCGTGTTTTCCATATCGTTAGCTCCTTTTGGGTTGGCAATACGACGCTGGACTTCCAGTCGTTCCGAACAACCCAGTCTACCGGCCACGCAAAAAGATGCTGTGTCCAAACATTGCCCATGGCGCCGGATCTGGCCTTCCCGCGACGCGCCAGAAACCCGCCCGGCGCTTCTCGTAAACTATCGGCTTCCCGGACGGCCCGTGACGCAATCTGTAACGGGCCCGACAATAAGTAGCTCCATATGACCCTGAAGAACATCTGCGTTTATTGCGGCTCCAATCCCGGCGCGCGCCCCGAATACCTGGAACAGGCCCGCGTGCTGGCCCGTGAACTGGTCAAGCGCGACCTCGGCCTGGTCTATGGCGGCTCGGTCGTTGGCATCATGGGCGTCATCGCCAACGAGGTGCTGGCCGGCGGCGGCCGCGTGATCGGCGTGATCCCGGAACTGCTGCAGAAAAAGGAACAGGCCCATCGCGGCCTGACCGAACTGCACCTGGTGCAGAACATGCACGAGCGCAAGGCCATGATGATGGAAAAGGCCGACGGCTTCATCGCGCTGCCAGGCGGCGCCGGCACCCTCGAGGAATTCTTCGAGGTCTGGACCTGGGCCCAGCTCAGCATGCACAGCAAACCCTGCGGCCTGCTCAATATCGCCGGCTACTACGATGCGCTGATGCAGTTCGTCGACCACGCCGTCGAGGAAGCCTTCATGCGCCCCCAGCACCGCGACATGCTGGTGGTGGAAAGCGATCCCGCCACGTTGCTGGACCGCTACGCCATCTATGAGCCGCCCAACGTCTCCAAGTGGTTCGAGCCGGTCAAGCCCGAGCATCGCGCCCCCTAACCGCCCCCAAGGAAAGCCCGCAATGTCCACCGGTTCGTCGTTTCCCGCCAGCACCGAGTCCGTATTGCGCGATTACTTTCACGCCAAGGACGAAAACCGCCCGCATTACATGGCGCGCGCCTTCGCGCCGCAGGCCGTCCTGAAGATGGCGCTGCGCACGCAGGCCATCGCGTTTCCGCCCGAGTCACACGGTCTGGCCGCGATCACCGACACGCTGGTGCGCAAGTTCGGCCAGACCTACGAAAACGTCTACACCTTCTACCTGGCGCGGCCCGAGGCAGATGCGCATCTGTCTGATTATTCCTGTGACTGGATCGTCGGCATGACCGAAAAGGCCACGGGCAACGTGCGCGTGGGCTGCGGCCGGTACGCTTGGACCTTCCAGCCGGAACCGTATCGCGCCACCCAGCTGACCATCACCATCGAGACCATGGTGACGCTGCCGCCCTCGGACGCCGACGCCGTCTTCGGCTGGTTGCTGGCGCTGGATTACCCCTGGACCAACGCGCGGCGCGTGGTCGCCGGCGCCCCGCCGCTTGAAGACCTGGCGCCGGTGGTGCAGTATCTGCTTCACCCCTTGTAGCCCGGCATCGGATTGTTTACTTGAAATACGACATAGCAGCTTTCGACTTCGACGGAACCCTGGCGGACACCATGCCCTGGTTCAACTCCATCCTGAACACGGTGGCCGACAAGTACGGCTTTCGCAAGATCGATGCCGCCGAGCGCGATCAACTGCGCCATCGCGACGCCGGCGAGATCCTCAAATTCCTCGGCATTCCGCTGTGGAAGCTGCCCGCGATCATGGCGCACGTGCGCACGCTGATGCAGGAAATCGATCCCAGCGTGCACCTGTTCGACGGCATTCCCGACGCGCTGGCCCGCTTGAAGGCCGCCGGCATGCGGCTGGCGGTGGTCAGCTCGAACTCCCTTGAAAACGTGCAACGCGTGCTGGGGCCCGACACCACGGCCCTGTTCGATGACTACGAATGCGGCACCGACCTGTTCGGCAAGGCCGCCAAGATCGACCGGCTGCTGCAGCGCCACGGCACCCCGCCCGAGCGCTTCGTGCTGGTGGGCGATGAAATGCGCGACATCGACGCGGCCCGCAAGGCCGGCGTGCGCGTGAGCTCGGTGGCCTGGGGCTACAACCACGTGGATGCGCTGCGCGAGCGCGGCCCCGACGAACTGATCCTGCAGGTCGCCGACCTGCCCGCCGCGCTCGCCTGAGCGGCCCCATCAAGGAAGCGAGATGGCACGCAATGTCGAGATCAAGGCGCGCGTCGCCAGTCTGGCCGCCCTGGAACCCCTGGCGGCGGCGTTGTCGGGCGCCGCGCCCGTGAGCATCGCCCAGGACGACACCTTCTTCGCCTGCGCTAGCGGCCGCCTCAAGCTGCGCGACTTCGGCGACGGCTCGGGTGAACTGATCTTCTACCGCCGCGCCGACGCTACCGGGCCCAAGGAGAGCTTCTACGTCATCTCGCCGACCGCATCGCCCGACACCTTGCGCGAAGCGCTGGCGCTGGCCCACGGCGTGATTGGCCGCGTGCGCAAGCAGCGCCTGCTATTCATGGCGGGGCGCACCCGCATCCATCTGGACAGGGTCGAGGGGCTGGGGGAATTCCTGGAACTGGAAGTGGTGCTGCGCGACGGCGAAAGCGTCGACGCCGGCATGGCCGAAGCCCACGAACTGCTGGCCAGCCTGCAAGTCGCGCCCGATCAGCTGCTTTCGGGCGCCTACCTGGACCTGCTGGCCCAACGCCCCTGAGAACGGGCCGGCCGCCATCACGGCGGGGCCCGTTGCCGCGACGCGGCGGCAGCCGACCTCAGGCCGGCTGCCAGCCCCGCACGAACACGTCCACCGGCTGGCGCTTGCCACCAGCTTTCTGCAACTCCAGCAAGCGCAGCGCGCCGTCGCCGGTAGCGATGTCGATGCCTTCGGCATCCGCGCGCAGCACGCTGCCCGGCGCCGCCGCGGCTGGCTGCGGCAAGGCCTGCGCGCGCCACACCTTCACGGGATCGACCAGCCCGGGCAGACGGATGCTGGCGCCCGGCACCGGATTGAAGGCGCGCACACGGCGCGCCAGCAGTTCGGCCGGCTGGCTGCAGTCGAGCGCGGCCTCGGCCTTGTCCAGCTTGGCGGCGTAGGTCACGCCGTCCTGCGGTTGGGGGGTCGGCGCCAGGCCGCCCTGGGCCAACGCGGCCAGGGCCGCCACGATAGCCTCGCCGCCGGCCTGCGCCAGCGCATCGTGCAATTGCGCGGCATTGGTATCGGCGCCGATCGGCACGATGCGTTCCAGCAGCATGTCGCCGGTGTCCAGGCCCGCATCCATCTGCATGATGGTGACCCCGGTACGCGCATCGCCCGCCTCGATGGCGCGCTGGATCGGCGCGGCGCCGCGCCAGCGCGGCAGCAGGCTCGCATGGATGTTCAGGCAACCCAGCCGCGGCAGGTCGAGCACCCACTGCGGCAGGATCAGGCCATAGGCGGCCACCACCATGACATCGGGCGCCACACGTTCGAGCAGGGCCCGCGCCTCGGCGGCTTCATCGGGATACCGGCCGTCCAGCCGCAGGCTGCGCGGCTGGGCCACCTGGATACCGGCGTCCAGCGCCGCCTGCTTGACCGGGCTGGGCGTCAACTTGAGCCCGCGTCCGGCCGGACGGTCGGGCTGGGTCATGACCAGGGGAATGTCGTGCCCCGCCGCCCGCAGGGCGTCGAAGGCAATACGGGCGAATTCCGGCGTGCCGGCAAAGACTAGGCGCATGGGGTCGGACCGGGAGAAAGGAAACGGGCTCAGGCGCGCAGCGCTTCGCGCTCGGCCTTTTTCAGCTTGGTCTTGATGCGATTCTGCTTCAGGTTGGACAGGTATTCGACGAACACCTTGCCTTCCAGATGGTCGAGCTCGTGCTGCACGCACACGGCCAGCAGGCCGTCGGCGTCGAACTCGAAGGGCTTGCCATCGATGTCCAGCGCCTTGCAGCGGATGCGCGAGGCGCGCTCGACTTCGTCGTAGATGCCGGGAACCGACAGGCAGCCTTCCTCGTAGATCTTGTAATCGTCGCTGCGCCAGGTGATCTCGGGATTGATCAGCACCAGCAGTTGGTTGCTTTCTTCGGACACGTCGATGACGACCACGCGCTCGTGCACGTCGACCTGCGTCGCGGCCAGGCCCACGCCCGGCGCGTCGTACATGGTTTCGGCCATGTCGCGCACCAGTTGGCGGATGCGGTCATCGACCTCGGCGACCGGCTTGGCCTTTTTGTGCAAGCGCGGATCCGGGTAGCGAAGAATAGGAAGTAAAGCCATTGAAAAGGGATCGTCGGTAATTGGTGTCTGACCAACAGTTTAATTCATTAGATTCTTGATTTCTAATAGTTTTCGGCTAAGCCAGGGATTATCGGCGGCCGTCCCGGCCCCGATTTTGGCCGCTGCCGGCCGGGACGATTCGATCCGCTCCGCGCGGCCGCGCCCGGTCGCCGTGCGACACTCTCGGACGTCCGGCACGCCCACGCGCGCCCCGCCCCATGCTTTTGCCGCGCCGGCCCGCCCGGCGCCCCTTGCCCATGCCGCTCACCCACACCGCCGCTGAATTGTCCGCCTGGCTGCGCCTGTCCCTGGAACCGGGCATCGGTTCCGCCACCGCCTGCACGCTCCTGGGCGCCCTGGGGCTGCCCGAACAGATCTACGCCCAGTGCGCCACCGCCCTGGCGCGCCAACTGCCGGAGCCGCTGGCACGCCAGCTGGCCGCGCCCATGCCGGCCGACATGGCGGCCCAGGTCGACAGCGCCCTGCAATGGGTCGAGGCGCCCGGCCACCACATCCTGACGCTGTCCGACCCGGAGTACCCGCAAAGCCTGCTCACCATTGCCGACCCGCCCATCCTGCTCTATGTGAACGGCGATCCGGCCTATCTGCAAGGCCCCGCTCTGGCGGTGGTGGGCGCGCGCAATGCCACGCCCGGCGGCCAGGAAAACGCCCGCGCCTTCGCTCGCCACCTGGCCGCCAACGGCTGGCGCGTGGTCAGCGGACTGGCGCTGGGCATCGACGCCGCGGCCCACGAAGGCGCCCTGGACGCCGGCCCCGACGGCGCCGGCACCGTCGCCGTGATGGGCACCGGCATCGACCGCATCTATCCGGCCCGGCACCGCGACCTGGCTCACCGCATCGCCGCGCGCGGCGCGCTGGTGTCGGAACTGCCGCTGGGCACCGGCGCCCTGCCGCACCACTTTCCCAAGCGCAACCGCATCGTGGCCGGGCTGGCGCGCGGCGTGCTGGTGGTCGAGGCGGCCAGGCAGAGCGGATCGTTGATCACCGCGCGGCTGGCCGGTGAAAGCGGGCGCGAGGTATTCGCCATTCCCGGCTCGATCCATTCGCCACTGTCGCGAGGCTGCCATGCGCTGATCCGCCAGGGCGCCAAGCTGGTGGAAACCGCCGCCGACATCACCGACGAACTCGGCGGCGCGCCGCAGCCGGGGACCCGTCGATCGGCCGCCCCGGCCGAAGAGGCGGCGCCGGACCATCCGGTACTCGAAGCCCTGGGGTTCGACCCTCTGCATCTGGACGCGCTGCAGGCGCGCTGCGGCCTGGACACCGCCACGCTGCAAGCGCAATTGCTCGAACTCGAACTGGCCGCGCGCGTCGCGCGCCTGGACGATGGCCGTTTCCAGCGCCTGAAATAACGGCGCCGCCCAAGGCCAGATGGCGCCATGACCGGCGCACGAACGCCCGCTAGGCGGGCCGCGCCCGGGGCCGGATGCGATGGCGCTAATATTGTCCCTGGCACCGGGCCGCCACCGCGGCCGCCCCCGATACCGATACAGGAAGAGACATGGCATTGCCCACACGCGTCAAGATCGTCGAGGTTTCGCCCCGCGACGGCCTGCAGAATGAAAAGGAATTCGTGCCCACCGACATCAAGGTGGAACTGATCGACCGCCTCGCGGCCGCCGGCTTTCCCAACGTCGAGGCGGCCTCGTTCGTGTCGCCCAAATGGGTGCCGCAGATGGCCGATGGCGCCGACGTCATGGCGCGTATCCAGCGCCGGCCGGGCACGATCTACTCGGTGCTGACGCCCAACATGAAGGGCTTCGAGGGGGCGCTGGCGGCCCGCGCGGACGAGATCGTCATCTTCGGCGCGGCCAGCGAGGCCTTCTCGCAGAAAAACATCAATTGCTCGATCGCCGAATCCATCGCGCGCTTCGAACCCGTGGTGCAGGCCGCCCGCGAGGCCGGCATCCGCGTGCGCGGCAGCATCAGCTGCGCGCTGGGCTGTCCCTACCAGGGCGAAGTGCCGATCGAATCCGTGGTGGACGTGGCCCAGCGCTATCTGGCCATGCAGGTCGACGAGATCGACGTGGCCGACACCATCGGCGTGGGCACGCCGCGGCGCGTGCGCGACGTGATGGCCGCGGTCACCCGCGTGGTGGACCCGGCGCGCGTCTCGGGCCATTTCCATGACACCTACGGCCAGGCGCTGGCCAACATCCTGGCGTCGCTGGAAACCGGCATCTCGATCTTCCACGCCTCGGTGGCCGGCCTGGGCGGCTGCCCCTACGCCAAGGGCGCGACCGGCAACGTCGCCACGGAAGACGTGCTGTACATGCTGCGCGGCCTGGACATCGATACCGGCGTGGATTTCGACGCGGTGGTCGATATCGGCCAATGGATGTCGGCCAACCTGAACCGCAAGGGTTCCAGCCGTGCCGGCAATGCGATTGCCGCCAAGCGGGCCGCCTGAAGCGAAAACCCGTAGAATGGCTGCGCGCGTTTCGCGTGAGCGTCGGGGCCACCCGGCGCACGTCTTCTCGCAACGCTATCGGAATTCCGCAGCCGCATGACTTGCCCCGCCCAGCCGCCCTCGCCCGAGGAACACGCCGCCCTGCTGCGCGCCATCGGCCCGCTGCCCCTGTCCGGGCAGGCCTGGCCCGATTGGGTGCGCATTCTCACCTGGGTCATCCTGGCCGTGCTGGGCGTGCAGGTGGTCACCACCGCCATCCGCGCCCCGGGACAGGCGCTGGACGGCATGATGGCCATCGTGGTGGGCCTGTGCTTCATCGGCCTGCTGTTCGTGTCCTGGCACATGCAGACATCCATCACCACCATCGACGAACGCGGCCTGCGCCAGACCTGGTTCGCGCGCCGCGAGGTCGCCTGGGAAGACGTGCGCGAAGTCCGCTTCGTGCCGATGATCTTTTCCAAGCGGCTGGTGGTGTTCACGCACCGCGGCCGACCGGTGATTTTCCAGGGCGGCACGCGCGAACTGCGCGCGGCGTTCACCCGGATCGCGCAGGTGTACCGGCGCCGCTGACGCGCCGCGCAACGCGCCGCAGGCGCCACCTCCCCTCAAAGAAAAACCGATGCCGCGGCATCGGTTTTTCTTTGACCGAAACCGGCGCGCGGGCCGGTCCAAGCCACGCTCAGCGAATCGGCAGCGCGTACATCAGGCCGCCCTGCGTCCATTGCGCATTCAGGCCGCGCTTGATCTTCAGCGGACTGCCCTGGCCGACGTTGCGCTCGAAGCTCTCGCCGTAGTTGCCGACCTGCTTGACGATGTTGTAGGCCCACTTCTCGTCCAGCCCCAGGTTGGCGCCGCCGCCGGGCGTCACGCCCAGGATGCGCTTGATGTTGGGGTTGTTGCTCTTGACCTGCTCGTCGACGTTCTGGGAAGTCACGCCGTATTCCTCGGCCTCGATCATGGCCGACAGCGACCACCGCACGATGTTCAGCCAGGCATCATCGCCCTGGCGCACGAACGGGCCCAGCGGCTCCTTCGAGATGATCTCGGGCAGCACCACGTAGTCATCGGGGTTCTGCAGCTTGGAGATGCGGATCGAGGCCAGGCCCGAGGCGTCGGTGGAGAACACGTCGCAGCGGCCCGCGGCAAAGGCGTTGACCACTTCGTTGAAGGTCTCGATCACCACCGGCTTGTAGGTGACGTTGTTGGCGCGCGCCCAGTCGGCCAGCGTGTTCTCGTTGGAGGTGCCGGTCTGCAGGCAGATCGTGGCGCCGTTGATTTCCTTGGCGCTCTTGACGCCAAGCGACTTGGGCACCAGGAAGCCCTGACCGTCGTAGAAGTTGATGCCGGCGTGGATGATGCCCAGCGCCGTATCGCGCTGCTGCGTCACGGTGGTATTGCGGGTCAGCACGTCGACTTCGCCGGACTGCAGCGCGGTAAAGCGCTGCTGCGAGTTCAGCGGCACCACCTTGATCTTGTTGGCATCGCCGAACACGGCCGCGGCGATCGCGCGGCACAGGTCCACGTCCAGGCCCTGCCACTTGCCCTGTGCGTCGGGCGCGGAAAAGCCGGCGAAGCCCGTGGTGGTGCCGCAGGCGACCGCCCCGCGCTGGCGCACGACGTCCAGCGTGGCCGCCTGCGCCCCTTGTGCCACGGCGAACAACAACGCCGCGCCTGCCAACCCTTTTGCAATGTTCATGACTTGTTTTCCTGTGGTTCCAGGACGCGCGAGCGCCCCATTGAAGCGGGGCCCGCAAGCGCGCCGAGGCGAGAAGCTTATCGGCATGAAGCGCCCGCGCCAAATAACAAGCGCTTATTTGGGTATATCACGCCGCGAGCGAAATAGACACCGGCAGGTTGGCCTCGCAGGCGTCCAGGGCGCGGCTCAGGCGCTCCATGCCCTGCGCGATCTGGCTTTCGTTCATGGTGGCGAACGACATGCGCATGGCGTGCAGGTCGGCCTGCGCCGGGTCGGCGTAGAACGCCTTGCCCGGCACGTAGACCACTTCGTGCTCGATGGCATAGGGCAGCAGGCGGGTGGCGTCGACCTCGCCGGTCAGGCGGGCCCAGAAGAACATGCCGCCTTCGGGCTTGCTGAAGGTGATGCGGCCGTCCAGCTCGCGCGCCAGGGCCGTGGCCATGGCGTCGCAGCGCTGGCCGTAGGCGGCGCGGATGCGCGGCACGTGTTCTTCGTAGCGGCCGTTGGCCAGGTACTGTGCCACCACTTCCTGGATCCAGGCGGACGAAGCCATGTCGTCGGCAGCTTTGGCGCCGACGCAGCGGCGGCGGATCTCGG
Organism: Achromobacter ruhlandii; assembly: GCF_902859695.1. Classification (GTDB taxonomy): domain Bacteria; phylum Pseudomonadota; class Gammaproteobacteria; order Burkholderiales; family Burkholderiaceae_B; genus Achromobacter; species Achromobacter ruhlandii. Next base: position 364,273 of record NZ_CADIJL010000003.1, on the reverse strand, counting down.
CCGGCGCCACCAGCCAGCCGATGCGCAGGGCCGGCGCCATGGTCTTGGACATGCTGGCCAGGTACACGGCCCAGTTGCGCGCCTCGCCTTCGGCCAGCGCCATGATGGGCGGCACCGCTTCGCCGGCGAAGCGCAGTTCGCTGTAGGGGTCGTCTTCGACGATCAGGAAGCGATGCTTGACCGCCAGTTCCAGCAGGCGCAGGCGGCGCTGGCGTGACAGGGTGGCGCCGCAGGGGTTGGAAAACGACGCCACCACGCACACGACCTTGGGCTTGACGCGGGTGGCCAGCTCGTCGAGCGCGTCGATGTCGATGCCATCCGGGCCCGACGACACGGTGTGCACGGTGGCGCCGGTGTAGCGCAGCGCCTGCACGGAATTGGGGAAGGCGGGCGATTCGATGATGGCGTGGTCGCCCGGTTGCAGCATCACCCGGCTCAACAGCGCCAGCGCCTGTTGCGAGCCGCCCGTGACGGCCAGTTCCGTATCCGCGTTGCATTGCAGCCCGCGCGCCGCCGAAAGCCGCGCCAGCTCATGGCGCAGGCTGGCCTGGCCATCGATGTTCGAGTACTGCAGGCAGGCGCCCAGACGCGCCAGCACCTGCGTCGAGGCGATCGACAGACCATCCACGTCGAACAGCTCCTGCGCGGGGTAGCCGCCCGCCAGCGAGATCGTGCCGGGACGCAGCGCGTAGGGCATGAGCGATCGGATCGGCGAAGCGGGGGGATTCAGGAAGGGCGTGGCAAATGCGTACTCGGGCGCGGCGCTGGACATGGCGAAGGGAAACGGCGAAAGGGAGGAGGGAATCGCGCGGTCCGCGAGGACCGCGCCGGCGGGTTTAGAACATTGAAATCTAAACAAATATCCTGAAATTCTAAGCCTGCGATTCGGACAGGGTCAACGAAGATAGCGTGGCGCGCGGCCCGGTGTGGCGAAACGGTGCGCGCGCGTCCTACACTATGGGACATTCCGTTCCCAAGAGAACCGCATGACCGATGTAGACACCATGGCCGCCCGCCTGGCCGGGATCCGACAACGCATTGCACAGGCCTGCCAGCGCGCCGGCCGCGCGCCGGACAGCGTGACCCTGCTGCCCGTCAGCAAGACCTTCGAGGTCGACGCCATCCGCGAGGCCATGGCGCTGGGCCTGACCCGCTTCGGCGAGAACAAAACCCAGGAATTGCGCCAGAAGGCCGCCGCCCTGGCCGGCCAGGGCCTGCACTGGGTACTGATCGGGCACCTGCAGACCAACAAGGCCAAGGACGCCGCGCGCGACGCCGCCGAGCTGCAATCGCTGGACCGCCTGGACCTGGCCGAAGCACTGCACCGCCGCCTGCTCAACGAGGGCCGGACCCTCGACGTGCTGGTCCAGGTGAAAACCTCGACCGAACCCAGCAAGTACGGCATGGCGCCAGACCAGGTGGCGGGCTTCCTGCGCCGCATCGTGGCGGACTTCCCCACGCTGCGCGTGCAGGGCCTGATGACGATGGCCGTGAACTCGCCCGAACCGCAGGAAGTTCGCGCCTGCTTCCGCGCCCTGCGCGAACTGCGCGACCAGTTGCGCCAAGCGGACATTGCCGGCGTGTCGCTGGAGCGGCTGTCGATGGGCATGAGCGGCGACTTCGAACTGGCGATCGAGGAAGGCTCGACCGAAGTGCGCATCGGCACCGCCCTCTTCGGCGCCCGCAGCTACCCGGATCCGCAATAAGCCGCTGAATCGGGGCCTCGAAACACACGCATATTGCCGCCGGCCCGGGGCATAATACCCTCGCAAAAAAACGAGGAGACTCCCCATGCACAAGCACGCCCGGCGCCTGTTGGCGCTTGCCGCCCTGTCGCTGGCCGCCACCGCGGCCTCGGCCCAATCCTGGCCCACCCAACCCATTCGCTGGATCGTGCCCTACCCGGCCGGCGGCGGCGCCGACGTGGTCGCGCGCACCGTGGCCAGCGGCATCGAAAAACCGCTGGGCCAGACCATCGTGGTCGAGAACCGCCCCGGCGCGGCCACCATCATCGGCGCCACCGCGATCTCGCAGGCCGACCCCTCCGGCTACGTCATCGGCACGGCCGACTCCGGCACCCTGGCGTACAACCCGACGCTGTACGCCAAGCTGGCCTACGATCCGTCCAAGTTCACCTACGTCGGCGGCATCGCCAAGTTCCCGCTGCTGCTGGCGGTGAACGTCAATTCGCCCTACAAGACGGTCAACGACGTGATCCAGGCCGCCAAGAAGGAGCCCGGCAAGCTGACCGCCGCCTCCGCTGGCGCCGGTTCTCCGCATCACCTGGCGCTGGAATTGTTCAAGCAGCGCACCGGCGCCAACCTGCTGCACGTGCCCTACAAGGGCGCGGCGCCCGCCATCCAGGACCTGCTGGGCGGACAGGTGGACGTGATGTTCATCGACCTGGCCGCCGGCCTGCCCAACGTCAAGGCCGGCAAGCTGCGCGTGCTGGCCGCGGCCACGCCCGAGCGCGTTGCCGTGCTGCCGGACGCGCCCACCATGGCTGAACAGGGCGTGCCCGACTTCACCGCCTACGCCTGGCAGGGCCTGGTCGCCCCCGCCGGTCTGCCGGAACCGGTGGTCAAGAAGCTGTCCGCCGAACTCGATGCCGCGCTCAAATCGCCGGCCGTGTCGCAGAAGATGCTGGACATGGGCGTCATCCCGATGCCGATGTCGGCGCAGGACTTCAAGGCCTATGCCGACCAGGAACGCGCCACTTGGGCCGAGGTGATCAAGAAGGCCAACATCAAGCTCGAATGAGCCCGCCCCGCCCATGAAAAACGCGGCCCCACGGGGCCGCGTTTTTCTTTGGTGCTCCTGGCGCTGCCGGCAACGGCCCGCTGGCCGGTCGCTCGCGCGGCAGCCTGACCGCCAGGCGCAGGGACTCCACGCATTGCCGGCCCTGCTCGATGGCCTGGCCGAACGCCTCCGACATGATGTCGCCATGGCTGAACCAGCTGACCTTGCGGACGCTGCGGTAGCGATACTGGTAGCCCGAGTCGGCAGGCTTGCCATCCAGGTCGACGTCGATCCAGGGCGAGCGCACCTGGCAATGCAGCGCCCGCGCATCGACCTGGCCGCCCGCCAGCGTCACCTCGTACGACGATATCTCCGGCGTGCCGAGGTAGATATCCGCCAGCTGGCCAGTCTGGCGATAGCGGGCGAAGGATTCCCAATCATCGCCCAGGTGCGACTGCGCGTGCACATACTGCCCGCCGACGCGTTCCAACGCCCGCAGGTCCACCAGCGTGGCGTCGATGCGATAGACGGCCGGCACCACGAAGTCACTGGCGGCGCGTTGCAGCCGGCAATCGCGGTTCTCGGCGGCGAAGCTGCGGCATAGCGCCTGGTCCATCGCCGTGGCGCCGTTCTGCAGGTCGCCCACGCTGACTTCCGCCGCCACCATCCGCCCGACCTCGACCGACGCGCGCACCTGTGCTTGCCCGCCTTTGCCGAATTGCTCGTTGCGTGTCACCACGACGCCCGCCGCCGGCGCTTCCAGCGCGATGTCCTCGCGCCGCATATGGCCTTGATCGTCCATGACAAACGCCCAGCGCTGCTGGATGTCGGGCATGGTGAAACCCGGCACGAACACCGGGTTGGTGGGATCCAGCCACCAGGTCGCGCCCTGCACTTGGGCACGCACGATGGCATGGTTGGGCGCCGCCAGTCCCGGCAGCAGGAGGTCGGGCGCCATGGTGCCGCGCGTCACCAGCGCGGGTTCGGCGTCGATGCCGGCCGCGCGCAACATGGCCACCAGCAACACCGCCAGATCCTTGCAGTCGCCATAGCCGCGGCGCTCGATCTCGTCCAGCGCGAACGGGATCTGGCCGCGCTCGCTACTGCGCCAGTCGCCCAGGTAGCGATAGTGTTCGTGCAGATGGCGCATCAGGCCGGCCACGGCCTTGGGCGCGGGCTGGCCGCGCTGCGCCGCGACCGCGGCGGCGGCGTTCGGTGGCAAGGCGGCCGCCAGGATCTCGTTGTAGCGCCTGGCGAACGGGCCGAAATAGTCCTGCAGCGCGTCGGAACTGCCGATCTCCAGGCGCGGCGACTGCCGCAGATAACCCTGGTCCGACTCATTGACGTAAGCGTAGTAGTAGGGCGTGGCCTTCAGCTCCACCGTGATGTGCCTGGCATCGGGCGTCGCCTCGACGCGATAGGCGTCCATGGACCGGCCCCGCCACACCATCGGGCGGTCGGCGCTGAACTCGGCCCGGAAACGCTCCTGCCGCACGGCGCGCGGTTGCAGGTCCAGCACGTAGTGGAACTGCGTGGCCGACGGAATGCCGGCGAAGCGTTCGCGCAGGGTATAGACGATGGTGCTGCCTACCCGCAGGTTGGGAAAGGCCAGCGAGGTCTGCTTCTCCCGCAGGAACCCCTGGTCCGGATTGGGCGCCATGCGGGTATCGATCTGCGCGGCGGTCAGCGGCACGGGCTTTTCGCCCGGTTGGATCAGTTCGGCGCGCTCGACCTTGAGCGTATCGTTCTCGGCGTAGCTGCGGTCGATGCGCGAGACCAGGTCGCGCCCGGCCAGCGTCAGGATGGTATAGCGGTAAGTGCTGACGCACTCGGTGCTGTTGTCCTGATCGAAGTGGCAGTGGAATTCGGTTTCACCGGAAAGGGGCGCCTCGGCAATCGGTTGGCGCGCGGCATGAGCCGGCAGGCTGGCCGTGGCTGCCAGGACGGCGGCCAGGATGGGGGCACGGGGGAAAACAGGCATGGAAAATGCGTCGCCTTAATCTACAACTGAGACGCAATGCTATTTGCAATAAAATAGCAACACAAGCTTTCCATTGCTACGGGAGGCCACAGCAGTCCACCCAAAGCAAAACGCCCGGCGTCACCGCCGGGCGTTGCGTCCTGACGCCACAACGGCGGCGCTTACACCAGCACGCGCTCGATGCCGCCCGCGTTGGCGCGGCGCACGTAGTCTTCCATCCAGCCTTCGCCGAGAATGTGGCGCGCCATCTCGACCACGATGTAGTCGGCATCCATGCCGGTGTCGCCCTGGTAGCGCGACAGCCCCTGCAGGCACGACGGGCACGAGGTCAGCACCTTGACGTCACCCGTGAAGCCATCGCTGCGCAGCGCGGCATCGCCCTTGAGCAGCTCTTCCTGTTTGCGAAAGCGCACCTGGGTCGAGATGTCCGGCCGGCTGACGGCGAGCGTGCCCGACTCGCCACAGCAGCGGTCGCTCTTGACCGCGCCGTCGCCCACCAGAGAACGCACGGTCTTCATCGGATCCTGCAGCTTCATCGGCGTGTGGCAGGGATCGTGATACATGTAGCGCACGCCCTTGGCGCCTTCCAGCTTGATGCCCTTTTCCAGCAGGTATTCGTGGATGTCGATCAGGCGGCAGCCCGGGAAGATCTTCTCGAACTCGTAGCCGGCCAGTTGGTCGTAGCAGGTGCCGCAGCTGACCACCACGGTCTTGATGTCCAGGTAGTTCAGCGTGTTGGCAACGCGGTGGAACAGCACCCGGTTGTCGGTGATGATCTGCTCGGCCTTGTCGGTCATGCCGTTGCCGCGCTGCGGATAACCGCAGCACAGGTAGCCCGGCGGCAGGACGGTCTGCACGCCGGCATGCCACAGCATCGCCTGCGTGGCCAGGCCGACCTGCGAGAACAGGCGCTCCGACCCGCAGCCCGGGAAGTAGAACACCGCTTCCGTGTCGGCCGTGGTGGCCTTGGGATCGCGGATGATCGGCACGTAGTTCGCGTCCTCGATATCGAGCAGCTTGCGCGCGGCCTGCTTGGGCAGCCCGCCCGGCATCTTCTTGTTAACGAAGTGCACCACCTGCTCGCGCAGCGGCGGCTTGCCCACGGTCGCCGGCGGCGCCGAGGTCTGCTTCTTCACCAGGCCCGACAGCAGATCGTGCGCGGCGCGCTGCACCTTGTAGCCCACGCCCACCATCGCCTTGCGGGTGGCATTGATGGTGGCCGGATCCTTGGCGTTCAGGAAGAACATGGCGCTGGCCGTGCCCGGATTGAACGACTTGCGGCCCATGCGCCGCAGCACGGCGCGCATGTTCATCGACACGTCGCCGAAGTCGATGTCGACCGGACAGGGGTTGTAGCACTTGTGGCAGACGGTGCAGTGGTCGGCCACGTCCTCGAATTCTTCCCAGTGCTTCAGGCTGACGCCGCGGCGGGTCTGCTCTTCGTACAGGAAGGCCTCGACCAGCAGCGAGGTCGCCAGGATCTTGTTGCGCGGCGAATACAGCAGGTTGGCGCGCGGCACGTGGGTGGCGCACACCGGCTTGCACTTGCCGCAGCGCAGGCAGTCCTTGATCGAATCCGAGATGGCGCCGATGTCGCTCTGCTGCATGATCAGCGACTCGTGGCCCATCAGGTTGAAGCTGGGCGTCCAGGCGTGGCGCAGGTCGGCGCCCGGCATCAGCTTGCCGGCGTTGAAGTGGCCATTGGGGTCGACGCGGCGCTTGTAGTCCTGGAACGGCGCCAGCTCGGCTTCCGTCAGGAACTCATACTTGGTCAGGCCGATGCCATGCTCGCCCGAGATCACGCCGTCCAGGTCGCGCGCGATCTGCATGATGCGCTCGACGGCCTGGTGGGCCTCCTGCAGCATGCCGTAGTCGTCCGAGTTGACCGGGATATTGGTGTGGACGTTACCGTCGCCAGCGTGCATGTGCAACGCCACGAACACGCGGCTCTTGAGCACGCGGCCGTGGATCGCCACCAGTTCGTCCAGGATCGGCTTGCGCGCCGCGCCCGAGAACGCGGCCTGCAGGCCGGCCAGCACCTCGGTCTTCCACGACACGCGAATGGTGCGGTCCTGCACCACATCGAACACGCGCGCCTGCGGCTGCGCCGCCAGGCGCTCGGTCAGCGTGGCGTGCAGATGCGACATGCCCAGGCCGTCCAGCTGCGGCATGGCGTCGGCCAACGGCAGGTCCAGATTGTCCAGCAGCCACTGCCAACGCTGGCGCGCGGCGGCCAGCAGCTCGATGGCCTGGCGCGTGCGCTCGGCCAGCACCTCGGCGCGGGTCTCGTCGTCGGCGGCGTCTTCCGCCTTGCCGACCGGCAGCGGCGTACAGAGATAGTCGTCCAGCGCGTCCAGCAGGCGCAGCTTGTTGCGCGTCGACAGCTCGATGTTGATGCGCTCGATATGGTCGGTGTACTCGCCCATGCGCGGCAGCGGGATCACCACGTCTTCGTTGATCTTGAAGGCGTTGGTGTGGCGCGCGATCGCGGCGGTGCGCGAACGGTCGAGCCAGAACTTCTTGCGGGCCTCGGCGCTCACCGCCACGAAGCCTTCGCCGTGGCGGGTGTTGGCCAGGCGCACCACTTCGCTGGCGGCCGCGGCCACGGCGTCCTCGTCGTCGCCGACGATATCGCCGATCAGCACCATCTTGGGCAGCGAACCGCGCTTGCTCTTGGTGGCGTAGCCGACCGCGCGCAGATAGCGCTCGTCCAGATGCTCCAGGCCGGCCAGGATGGCGCCGCGGGCGCGGCCCTCGCCGTCCAGGTAGCCCTTGACCTCGACGATCGACGGAATCGCGTCGCGCGCCTGGCCGAAGAATTCCATGCAGACCGTGCGCGTATGCTTGGGCATGCGGTGCAGGACCCAGCGCGCCGACGTGATCAGGCCGTCGCAGCCTTCCTTCTGGATGCCCGGCAGGCCGGCCAGGAATTTGTCGGTGACGTCCTTGCCCAGGCCTTCCTTGCGGAACACGCGGCCGGCGATTTCCAGGGTCTCGGTCTTGAGCAGGCGCTCGCCCGGCTTGCCACGGCCGTCGAACCACTTGAGTTCGAAGCGGGCCACCTCCACGTCATGGATCTTGCCCATGTTGTGGTCCAGGCGCGTCACTTCGAGCCAGTTGCCGTCCGGATCGACCATGCGCCACCAGGCCAGGTTGTCGAGCGCGGTGCCCCACAGCACGGCCTTCTTGCCGCCGGCGTTCATGGCGATGTTGCCGCCCACGCACGAGGCCTCGGCCGAGGTCGGGTCCACGGCGAACACGAAGCCGGCCGCCTCGGCCGCTTCCGACACCCGCTTGGTCACCACGCCGGCGCCGGCATGGATGACGGCCACGGGCTCGGTGAGCCCGGGCAGGATACAGGACTCGACCTTGCCCAGCTTGTCGAATTTCTCGGTATTGATGACGGCCGACTTCCAGGTCAGCGGAATCGCGCCGCCGGTATAGCCGGTGCCGCCGCCACGCGGCACGATGGTCAGGCCCAGCTCGATACAGGCGGTGACCAGCGCGGCGATCTCGTCTTCCGAGTCCGGCGTCAGCACCACGAACGGGTATTCCACGCGCCAGTCGGTGGCGTCGGTCACGTGCGACACGCGCGACAGGCCGTCGAACTTGATGTTGTCGCGCGCGGTGATGCGGCCCAGCACCTTCTGCGCCTGCTTGCGCAGCATGGCGGTCTGGTCGAACTCGCCCTCGAAGGCGGCGATGGCCGAACGCGCCCGGCCCAGCAGGCCCAGCACCTTTTCGTCGCGATGCGGATCGTGGCCGGCCTCGGCCGGCGCGCCGGGTTCGCGGCGGCGGTCGATCTCGCCCAGCCGATGGTGCAGTGCGTCGATCAGCTGCTTGCGACGCTTGGGGTTGTCCAGCAGGTCGTCCTGCAGGTACGGATTGCGGCGCACCACCCAGATGTCGCCCAGCACCTCGTACAGCATGCGGGCGGAGCGCCCGGTGCGGCGTTCGCCGCGCAGGTCGGTCAACAGGCTCCAGGCGTCATCGCCCAGCAGCCGGCCGACGATCTCGCGATCGGAGAACGACGTGTAGTTGTAGGGAATTTCGCGCAGTCGCGCGGGTGCTGTGGGCGGCGTCGCCCCGTTCAAGATGTGGCTGGCGAGTGGGGCGTTCATGGCGGCAAGAGGGGGCCCTTAAAAAATTATTTTATGCCATTGGCCGGAACCGCCCCCGAATACCCCCTGGGAAGCGTCCAGAAACGGGACAATGGCATGTTTATGCGTCCCCAATTAAGCGGGGCGTCAGCACCTAGACCTGCCCGGGGAACAGCCACAGCAGGCTCGCCGTCATGGCCAGGTAGCGCAGGAACTTGCCGATGGCCATATAGGCCACGCAGGGCCAGAACGGCAGCCGCAGCCAGCCGGCCACGGCGCACAGCGGATCGCCCACGGCCGGCAGCCAGGACAGCAGCAGCGCCGGCGGCCCCATGCGGTGTATCCAGTCATGGGCGCGCTCGTGCCAGCGCCCGCGCATGCGGGATTGGGCCGGCGCATGGGGGTGACGCTCCTTCCAGCGCTCGACGGCCTTTTCCGCGCCCAGGCCCATGGCGTAACTGATGGCGCCGCCGATGGTGTTGCCGGCGGTCGCCACCAGGATGGCGGGCCAGAACATGTCGGGCGACAGCTTGATATAGCCGAACACCGCCGGCTCCGAGCCAAGCGGCAGCAACGTGGCCGAGATCAGCGACACGGCGAAGATGGCGGACAGGCCCACCGACGGCAGGGCCAACAGGTTCAGCAGCCAGTGGATGGCGGAGAGCAGGCTTTCTTCCATGATGGCGACGAGTGTAGCCGCGCACGGCCCCCGCGCCTGTCCGGTCCATGGCGAAAGCGCCGGAAAACCGTCGGGCATCGCGGCTTTCCCTGCAATAATCGCGCTCACGCCCCGGCGTGCGCGGCCGTCTCCGCGCGCCGACCTTTTTTCGCCCCTACCCACGCGCAGTCCATGTCCACCGATTATCTGAAACGCATCCTGACCTCCAAGGTCTACGACGTCGCGGTCGAATCGCCGCTCGAATCCGCGCCGCTGTTGTCGCAGCGCATGGCGAACACGATCCTGCTCAAGCGCGAGGACACGCAGGCCGTATTCAGCTTCAAGCTGCGCGGGGCGTACAACAAGATGGCCAACCTGACGCCGGCGGCGCGCAACCGCGGCGTGATCGCGGCCTCGGCCGGCAACCACGCCCAGGGCGTGGCGCTGGCCGCCTCCCGGCTCGGCTGCCGCGCGGTCATCGTCATGCCCACCACCAGCCCGCAGGTCAAGATCGACGCGGTGCGCCGCCTGGGCGGCGAAGTGGTGCTGGCCGGCGAAAGCTTCTCCGACGCCTATGCCCACGCGCAAACGCTGGAAAAGAAAGAGAAATTGACCTTCGTGCACCCGTTCGACGATCCCGACGTGATCGCCGGCCAGGGCACGGTCGGCATGGAGATCCTGCGCCAGCACCCCGGCCCGATCGACGCCATCTTCGTGGCCATCGGCGGCGGCGGCCTGATCGCCGGCGTGGCCGCCTACATCAAGCAGCTGCGCCCCGAGATCAAGATCATCGGCGTGCAGACCGAAGATTCCGACGCCATGCTGCGCAGCGTGCGTGCCGGCCGCCGCGTGCAGTTGAACGACGTCGGGTTGTTCTCCGACGGCACGGCCGTCAAGCTGGTGGGCGCAGAGACCTTCAAGCTCACGCGCAAGTACGTCGACGATTTCGTGGTGGTGGACACCGATTCCATCTGCGCCGCCATCAAGGACGTGTTCCAGGACACGCGCAGCGTGCTGGAGCCCGCCGGCGCCATGGCCGTGGCCGGCGCCAAGCAATACGCCGCCGAACACAAGCTCAAGGACAAGACGCTGGTCGCCATCGCCTGCGGCGCCAACATGAACTTCGACCGCCTGCGCTTCGTGGCCGAACGCGCCGAGGTCGGCGAAATGCGCGAGGCGGTCTTCGCCGTCACCATGCCGGAACAGCGCGGCAGCTTCCGCCGCTTCTGCGAACTGGTCGGCGAACGCAGCGTGACCGAGTTCAACTACCGCATTTCCGATTCGGACCGCGCCCACGTGTTCGTCGGCCTGCAGGTGTCCTCGCCGGCCGAACCCGCGAAGATCGCCAATCACTTCCGCCGCCACGGCTTCGACACGCTCGACCTGACTCACGACGAAATGGCCAAGACCCACTTGCGCCACATGGTCGGCGGCCGGTCCGCGCAGGCGCGCGACGAGCTGCTCTACCGCTTCGAGTTCCCGGAACGCCCGGGCGCGCTGATGCGTTTCCTGAACGCCATGAACCCGGAATGGAACATCAGCCTGTTCCACTATCGCAACCAGGGCGCCGACTACGGCCGCATCCTGATCGGCATCCAGGTGCCGCCGGCCGATAAAAAGCAGTTCCGCAACTTCGTGGCCGACCTCGGCTACCCCCACTGGAACGAGACCGACAACCCGGCCTACAAGCTGTTCCTGTAAGCCTCGAAAAAGCAGGCGCCCAAAAACGAGAGGGCCTCCACATGGAGGCCCTTCCCTTCTCTGCTCAGGACTCGCCCGGCCGCAACCTGAAGGGGGGGGTTCGCTGTCACTCGGCGGCTCACGGAGATGTGCCGCGCATTCAGCAAGGTGCGGTCGGGCCGATACCCTCGCTTAGAAACGGTGACGCAGACCCACCGCGAACGCGGTGTCGCGCGCATCGTGCTGGAACGCGTAGTTGTCGCCGTAGGAGGCGTACGCGTACAGGTTGGTGCGCTTGGTGAAGTCGTACGTGTAGCCCAGGCTGTAGACGTTGAACGTCGCGTCGTCGCCGGTCAGCTTGTTGTTGTTCGGCGTGGCGCGCTGCCAGGAACCGAAGATGGCGTGGCGGCCCAGGGGCACGGTGGCGCCGATCATGTAGGAGTTGGCGCGGAAGCCGTCAGCCAGCTTGAACGAGCCCAGCTTCTGCATGCCGTCCGGCGTCGTGCCCATGTTCTGGCCGATGAACCAGCCGTCGCGGGTCTGGCTGAACGCCGCCGCCAGCTTCACCACTTCGAAGTCGTAGGTGCCGCCGATGATGTATTCCTGGACGCGCGAGCTGGACTTGCCGCCGATGCTGTCATTGGACGGATTGAAGCGGTCGTAGGCCGCGGCCAGGTTCAGCGGACCGTTCAGGTATTGGGCGCCCACGGTCAGGACACGGTTGTTGTTGCCCGTGGCGAAGCCGGTCTGGTGCTTTTCCTTGACGCCGTCTTCGACGGTGTCATCGGCGCTGAACGAGTAGCCCACGCCCACCTTGAAACCGTCCATGCTGGGGGTCTGGTACAGCACCATGTTGTCCAGGCGCATGGTGTTGGCGCTGCTGAACGTGGTGCCCAGGTTGGCGGTGTTGTAGCTGATCGAGAACGGGTCGATCGAGCCGAAGTACTTCGAAGCCAGGTTGGTCTGGCGGCCGAACTCGAGGCGGCCCCACGAATCGCTGTCCAGGCCGACGGTGGCCTGGCGGCCCCAGAGGCGGCCGTTCTGCAGCGATTGGCCGTTCATCGGGCCAAAGCCGCCTTCCAGGTTGAACACGGCGCGCAGGCCGTCGCCCAGGTCTTCCGAGCCGCGCAGGCCGAAGCGCGAACCGCTGCTCACGCCCTGCACGCCGGCGATGCGGCTTTGCGAATGACCGTTGAATTTCACTTGTTCGTAACCGACACCGGCATCGATCAGGCCGTACAGCGTCACGGAGTCGGCGGCTTGCGCGGCACCGGCGAAGCCGGTCAGCAACGCGACGGCCAATAGCGTCTTCTTCATAAAAGTCCCCAAAATGGCGAGATAAAGGCATGGACGCATCCGCGCGGCGAAACCCGCCGTGGTCTGCGTGCCGCTGCGAAAAAAAGCGAGCGGCGTCTGCACTGAATCTAGTTTCGGCTCAGGAACAATTTGAAGTAATCCGGATTTCGAAGAACAACTTTCCATGGGTGGGATAATGCCTGCCACCCGCGCTGCCGAGATGCCCGCGAAGGCGCCTTAACGCCTTGATATCAAATGTGAATCCTTGCTCGCAATTGGCGCGTCACGACTTCCGGGGCGCCACCGTTTTCGGCTGTCGAGCGACATCACATGTTGAACTGGCCGCACAGTTTTGCGGCATATACGCCACAGCGCGCGCGTCCTGCCGCCTGCGTCCCGAGACGAAAAACCCCTTGGCGAGCAAGGGGTTTCGTGGGGACCGTGCTCCAGCGATCAACGGCCCTTGGGCGGATAGTCCAGTTCGCCGAAGGTGTATTCGCCGCGGGCTTTGGCCTGGGCGAGTTCTTCACGCACCTGCTCGCGAGTCTTGCCGACCGTTTGCGGCGCCGCGGCGCGCGGCGGGTAGTCCAGTTCGCCGCTGGTGACCTGGCCTGCCACCTTGGCGCTTTGCAGCTCCTGCCGCACCTGCTCGCGCGTCATGGTGCCTTGCTGCGCGATGGCGGGCGGATAGTCCTGTTCGCCGAACGTGACCTGGCCGGCAGCCTTGGCGGCCTGGTATTCCTGCTGGACCTGTTCGCGGGTCTTGCCATCGGCATGGGCGGCGGACATGCCCGCCAGCGTTGCGGTAACCATGAGTGCGGTAGCTAGGGCTTTCATTGTGATGACTCCATCCTAAACCTGGCACACCGTCCGCTGCCAGGGCGGCAGCGGCAATGTGACAATTCGATTGCTTGGGGTGAAGTATCTGGCGATCAGCTCCTAGTAAAAACCCTTATTTTGGTGAACATATTTGCATGGACGGGACAATTGCAAAGCGTATCCGTCAAAGCTGCGCATCAATTGCGCAATCCACCGGGCCACTCCGCTGCCGCCGGCGCACCTCGGCATTCAGCTGCGCGCCAGCCAGGCCGTGGAACATGCGTTCACCACGTGGCACGGGATTGCCTTGTCCTCGCTAAATAGACATTTCCACTGTCGGGACAATAATTCCACTTATCATATGAACCTGCCAGAAATGGAATTTTGAATTTGAGGGCCCCATGGATATCCAGCTTAACGACATCGCGCTCTTCGTCGAGGTCGCCAAGCGCAAGAATTTCAGCCACGCCGCGGAAGCGCTGAATATCCCGACATCCACGCTCTCACGCCGGGTCAGCGAACTGGAGCGCAGCGTGGGCATGCGCCTGCTGAACCGCAGCACCCGCAAGATCGACCTGACCGAAGCCGGCGCCATCTACTTCGAGCGCTGCCGCCACATCGTCGAAGAAGCCCGTATCGCCCATGACCAGTTGCTCGACATGGCGGTGCAGCCCAAGGGCCGCCTGCGCATCTCGTTGCCAACCAGTCTGGCGCAGTTGTTCCTGCCCGCCGTCATCCGCGAATTCCGCGAACAGCATCCCGATATCGAATGCGACTTCGATCTCAGCATGCGGCCGATCGACCCCATCAGCAATCCGTTCGACCTGATCCTGCGCTTCGGGCAGCAGCCCGATTCCAGCCTGATCTCGCGCAAGATCGTGCTGATGGCGCATCAGCTATACGCCTCGCCCGACTACCTGGCGCGCCACGGCGAGCCGCGCGTGCCGGCCGACCTGAGTCATCACGAATGCCTGCGTCCGACGATGCGCGACGAATCGTCCTTCTGGATGCTGCATTCGGGTGACAAGGTGGAGCGGGTGCAGGTATCGGGCCGGCTGTCAGCCAACAACGTCGGCATGCTCGGACGCCTGGCAGGACAGGGCCTGGGCATCACGCCCCTGCTGGTGTTCGATGCGATGGAACGGGCGATCCAGCAGGCCGGACTGGTGCGCGTGCTGCCCGACTGGAGCCTGACGCCCCTGCCCTTGTTCGCCCTGCTGCCCTCGCGCATGCTGCCGGCCAAGACCAAGGCGTTCCTGGACTTCATCCAGCCGCGGCTGTCCGACGCCTGATTCCCGCGCGCCAGCCGTTCAGACGGAGGCGCTGTCGTATTGACAGACCGTGTACAGCGGCGTGCCGGTGGCCGCGATCTTGGCCGAGCCACCCAGTTCGGGCAGGTCGATGATGGCGGCGGCCTCGACCACGTTGGCGCCCAGGCGCTGCAACAGCTTGATGGCCGCCAGCATGGTGCCGCCAGTGGCGATGAGGTCATCGACCAACAGGACGCGCTGGCCGGTGCGCACAGAATCGGTGTGCATCTCGACCGCGGCGTTGCCGTATTCCAGCGAATATTCCTCGGCCACGGTTCGGTAGGGCAGCTTGCCCTTCTTGCGCACCGGCACGAAGCCCAGGTTCAGTTCATAGGCGAGCACGCTGCCAATGATGAAGCCGCGCGCGTCCACGCCCGCGACCAGATCCAGGCGCTGGCGCATGTAGCGATAGACGAAAAGGTCAATCAGCACCCGGAACGCGCGCGGATCCTGCAGCACGGGCGTGATGTCACGAAAAATGACACCGGGTTGGGGCCAGTCTGGAACGCTGCGGATGGTGCGCCGGATGTACTCGGCGTTGTCGGTCTGCATGGAAGACGGCCCTGAAGAATTGAAGCAAGGCGAACTATAACCGCGCATCCGCGCTTAAGCCAGGATTGCCTCCGGCGATGACACGTCATGCAATTGTCCGCCGCGCAGCATGCAACAGCGATCGACCGCGCCGGGCGGCAGGGCCGCATGCGTCGCCAGCACCACGGCACGGCCCTGCGCGGCGTGGCCCAAGTCCGCAAGGAACGCCGCCTCGGCCGCCGCGTCCAGTCCGGCCGTCGGTTCGTCCAGCACGATGACCGCCGCCGGTGACAACAGCGCCCGCGCCAGGCACAGGCGCCGCGCCTGCCCGGCCGAGAGCAGCGAACCGGTTTCGCCGGCCCAGGTGTCCAGGCCGTCGGGCAGGCCTCGCACGAACTCGCCCAGGCGGGCGGCATCCAGCGCGCGCCACAGCGCCGCGTCATCGGCCCGCGGATCGCCGATAAGCAGGTTGGTGCGCAAGGTGCCCAGGAAGACCGGCGCGTCCTGCGACAGCAGCGCGATGCGTCGGTGCCAGTCCGCCTGCGCACAGGCGCGGGCGTCGACGCCGGCATAGCGTACCTGGCCGGCCAGCGGATCCTCCAGGCGCAGCAGCAGGTGCAGCAGCGTCGACTTGCCCACGCCGCTCGGCCCCAGGATGGCCACGCGCTCCCCCGCTTCCACGCGCAGATCCAGCTGGCGCAGCAATGGCGCCGGCGACTCCCCGGCGCGCGCCGGATAGGCGAAGTCCACACCGACCAGCTCCAGCGCGCCGCGCTGCGGCAAGGGACTGGGTGTGGCGGGATCACGCATGTCCGGCTCGCGCTGCGCCACATCACGGATGCGCGCGGCGGCGGACAGCGCCGAGCCCATGCGCGAGGCGCCGCGCATGATCGGACCAGCCACCTCGAAGATGCCGATCACGGCCAGCAACAGGCCCACCAGCAACGGCCCCTCCAGCGCGCCCGCCTCGTATTGCGCGAGGCCGAACCACAGCACGGCCAATACCGACACGCCGGCGGCTGCCTGCAGAAACCATTGCCCGCGGGCAGCCACGCGCGCCTGGCTGCCGCGCGCCCTGGCGCTGGCCTCGCACAGGCGCTCGAAATGCGCGAGGGTCTGGGCCTGCGCGTGCAACGCCACCATATCGGCGTGGCCGTCGACCGCGTCCAACGCGGCCGCCCGCAGGCCGGCCGCGCTTTCCTGCGCAGCCGCGCCGGGCCTGCGCGCCGCGCGCAGCAACCACCATGGCACCAGCGCGCACACCACTAGCAAGGCCAGCGCGAACACCAGTGCCGCCGCCGGCACCCAGTACCCCAGCACCGCCGTCAATACGGCGCCGGCCAGGATGGCGGTGGCAAGGGGCGCCAACACAAATAGAAAGACCGTGTCCAGCGCGTCGACGTCACCCGTCATGCGCGCCACGAGATCGCCGCTGCGATAGCGTGCCAGTTGGCGCGGCGTCAGCCGGATCAGCGCCGTGAAGACCACTGCGCGCAGATCCGCCAGCAATCGCAACGTCGCGGCATGGCCGACCACGCGGTCGGCATAGCGCGACACGATCCGCAGGAACGACAGGCCGCGCACCAGCGCGGACGGCGCGAACAGGTTGAAAGCGCCGCCGGCCCCCGCCAACGCCGCGCCGGTCAGGAACCAGCCGGACACGCCCAGCAGGCCCACGCCGGCCGCCACGGTCGCCAGCGCACAGAACAGGGCGAGCAGCAGCCCGCCCTTGCGGCGCGCGTACAGGGGCAGCAACAACAACAGATTCTTCATGCGTCTTTCACCTTGGCATCAGCCACACGCAGTACCCGGGCGAAACGCGCCGCGACCAAGGGCGAATGCGTCGCCAGCAGCAGTGTGCGGCCATCGGCGAACGCCAGGATCTCGTCCAACACGCGCGCTTGCGTCGCTTCGTCCAGATGGGCGGTCGGCTCATCCAGCAGGATCAGGCCCGGATCGCGCAGGAACAGCCGCGCCAGCGCGACGCGTTGCGCCTGGCCGCCGGACAGGCCATGGCCTCGGCTGCCCAGGGGCGTATCCAACCCTTGCGGCAGGTTTTGCGCAAACTCCAGCACGCAGGCGCGACGCGCGGCCTCTCTGACCGCGTCGTCGGAAGCGTCCGGCCGGCCCAACCGGATGTTGTCGGCGATGGACCCGGCCAGCAATTGCGGCTTCTGCCCGATCAGCGCCACCCGCGCGCGCAGCGCGGCCTCGTCCCATTGCGCCAGCGGCACGCCGTCCAGGCGGATGTCGCCCTGGCTCGGACGCAGGCGCGCAAGGGCTTCGATCAAGGTGGACTTGCCGATTCCGCTGGGACCCATCAGGGCCACCCGCTCACCCGGCGCCAGCGCCAGCGCCGCCTCGGACAGCACCGGTTGCGGTCGGCCGGGCGCGGCCATCGTCAGGCCCGCCACCGCCAGGCGCGCGCCGCCTGTGCCTGACAGCGGCGCCGCCTCGGGCGCACGGGCCGCGGCCTCGCTCCGCACTTGCGGCAAGCCGTCGAACAGGGTGGCGATCTGCGATACCGCGGCCAGTGCCGTGGCGCGGTCATGGTAGTGCGCCGCGAACTGGCGCAACGGCGCGTAGACCTCGGGCGCCATCAGCAGGCAGAACAGGCCGGCCTGCAGCGTGAAGGGCGACCAGCGCAGGTCGAGGAATCCCAGATAGCTCAGGCCGATATAGACGGCTACGCCAGCCACCCCCAGCGCGGCGAAGAATTCCAGCACGGCCGACGACAGGAACGCGATGCGCAGCACGGAAAGGGTACGCTGGCGCAGCGCGTCGCTGGCGGCGGCGACCGACGCCGCCTCGGCCTCGGCGCGTCCATAGAGTTTCAAGGTGGACAGGCCGCGCAGCCGGTCGGCGAAGAAACCCGACAGGCGTGCGAAGGCCCGCAGATGGCGGCGGCTGGCGCCCTGCGCGCCCCAGCCGACCAGGGCCATGAACAACGGAATCAGGGGCGCCGTGATCAGCAGCACCAGCCCCGCGATCACATCCACCGGCAACAGCAGCACGGAAAAGGCCACGGGCAGCAAAGCCGCCGCGGCCATGGTCGGCAGATACTTGGAAAAGAAGCCGTCTAGCGCCTCGACCTGATCCACCAGGGCGCTGGCGATCTCGCCCGACGCCTGCTTGCGGCTCCAGTCCGGGCCCTGGCGCAGCAGGCGCGCGAACAGCGCCTGGCGCACGTGGCACTTGATGCGTTCGGCGGCATCGGCCCCGGCGCGCTCGCCCGCCCAGGTGATGCAGGCGCGCGCCAGCATCAGCGCGGCGATGGCCAGGATCTGGCCAAGCAGCTCCAGGCGCGGCGCCTGCCGCACGATGGCGGCGTCCAGCACGCTGGCCAGCAGCCAGGCCTGGACCACCAGCAACGCGCCCGACGCCAGCGGCGCCGCGCCCGCCAGCATCAGCGGCAGCCGGGCCGCCCCGGCCAGCCCCCTCAGCCAGCGCGATTGCTCGCGCGGCGGCTTGCGCAGGCTGGCGGAGGGGTCATGCTCCAGGCTGCTGGCGCGGCCGCTCACTCGTCGTCACGGCTGGCACGCGGGTCATGCGAGTGACCTTCGCGCAGCTCGAACCACATTGCATTGAGGATGGCGAACGCACACGCCAGTCCCAGGCCGAGTACCCATGAGAAATACCACATGGTGAAGGCTCCTTAGCTCAGTACGAATTGGGCGTGTCGCCCACGGATGCGTGGGTCACCTTGCCGCGCATGACGCGGTACACCCAGGCGGTGTAGAGCGTCACGATCGGCAGGAAGACGACCACGGCGATCACCATGATCCACAGCGTCATGTGGCTGGACGACGCGTCCCACACCGTCAGGCCGGCCTGCGGATTGCTCGACGACGGCATCAGGAACGGGAACAGCGAGAAGCCGACCGTCAGGATGATGCCGGTGATCGAGACCGCCGAAGCCAGGAACGACAGCACGTTGGCGCGCATCGTCAACAGCAGCAGTACCAGCACCGCGCCGGCCACGCCCAGCGCGGGCGCGATCCACATCAGCGGCCACTTGGCATAGTTGGCCATCCACGCGCCGGCCTGCACGGTGACGCTCTTGAGCATGGGATCCGACGGCCCCTGCATGTCGACGGCGCTGGTGATGGCGTGGCCATCCAGGGCCGTCACCCAGAACCCGCCGGCGGCGAACAGCACCAGGACCAGCAGCGCGCACAGGCGGCCCCAGTTGCGCGCCCGCGACGACACCGGATCCTCGGTGCGCCAGGCCAGCAGCACGGCGCCGTGCATCGCCAGCATCACCACGCTCAGCACGCCGCACAGCAGCGCGAACGGCGTGAACAGCTGGTAGAAGTGGCCCTGGTACACCATGCGCAGCGCGTTCTCGTCGAACGTGAACGGCACGCCCAGGATGATGTTGCCCACGGCCACGCCGAACACCAGCGAGGCCACCACGCCCGAGAAGCACAGCACGCCATCCCAGCTATTGCGCCAGCGGGTGCCTTCCATCTTGCTGCGGTACTTGAAGCCGACGGGACGCAGGATCAGCGCGATCAGCGCCAGCATCATCGCCAGGTAGAAGCCCGAGAAAGAGGCGGCATACAACAGCGGCCAGGCGGCGAAGATGGCGCCGCCCGCGGTGATCAGCCACACCTGGTTGCCTTCCCACACGGGGCCGACCACGTTGATCACCACGCGGCGTTCGGCATCGGTCTTGGCGACTACCGGCAGCAGCGCCGCCACGCCCAGGTCGAAGCCGTCCATCACGGCGAAGCCGATCAGCAGCGCGCCCAGCAGCACCCACCAGACCACCCGCAGGGTGGCGTAGTCGAAAGGAATAAGGGTATCCATTGTTTCTCTCCCCTTAAGCGCGCACGGCGGCGTGGACGGGATCGGCGGCGGCGCTGGCCGGGACCGGCGCGTCGGATTTCGGGCCCTTGCGCACGGCGTGCAGCATGACCTTCACACCGATGATCAGCAGCACGGTGTACAGCACCAGGAAGATCGTCAGGCTGATGGCCAGGTCGGCGATAGTCAGGCCGGACGCCGCGTAGTACGTCGGCAGCACGCCTTCGATCACCCACGGCTGGCGGCCATACTCGGCCACGAACCAGCCGCTCTCGATGGCGATCCAGGGCATGGGCAGGCTCCACAGCGCCACCTTCAGCAGGCCGCGGCGGCTGTCCAGGCGACCGCGCGAGGCCAGCCAGAATGCCACGCCGAAGAACAGGATCAGGTACATGCCCACGGCCACCATGATGCGGAACGCCCAGAACAGCGGCGCCACGTTCGGCACGGTATCCACCGCGGCCTTCTTGATGTCCTCTTCGGTGACCTTGCTCATGTCGGTCTGGTAGCGCTTGACCAGCAACGCGTAGCCGAGGTCGGGCCAGGTGCGGTCGAACACCATGCGGGCGTCCACATCCTTGGGATTGGCGCGGATCTTCTGCAGGGCGTCGTACGCCACCATGCCGTCGCGGATGCGATTCTCGGCGCGCAGGATCAGGTCGTTGATGCCCAGCAGCGGGGTCGTCAGCGAGCGCGTGCCGATGAGGCCCATGACGTAGGGAATCTCGATGGCGAAGTCGTTCTTGCGTTCGGCCTGATTGGGCAGCGCAATCAGGTTGAAGGACGCGGGCGCCGGCTCGGTGTGCCACATGGATTCCATGGCCGCGATCTTCATCTTCTGGTGTTCGGTGGTGAGATAGCCGCTCTCGTCACCCAGCACGACGACCGACAGCGCCGACGCCAGGCCGAAGCTGGCGGCCACCGCCATCGAGCGCTTGGCCAGGTCGGTATGGCGGCCCTTGAGCAGATACCAGGCACTGATCGCCATGACGAACATGGCGCCGGCCACGTA
This sequence comes from Achromobacter ruhlandii, assembly GCF_902859695.1. Lineage (GTDB taxonomy): Bacteria > Pseudomonadota > Gammaproteobacteria > Burkholderiales > Burkholderiaceae_B > Achromobacter > Achromobacter ruhlandii. The sequence goes on along the minus strand of NZ_CADIJL010000003.1, from coordinate 343,338 downwards.
GCCCGCGCTGACCGTGTGCACGAACTTGGCCTGCGCCACCGGATTGAAGATCACCGCGGCGAAGTCGGTCATTTCCATGCGCATGGTGTCGGGGTTGAACACCGCGCCCACCGGGTTCTGCATCCAGCCGTTGGCGATGAGAATCCACAGCGCCGAGAAGTTGGTGCCGAACGCCACCAGCCAGGTCACCACCAGGTGGCTGACCTTGGACATGCGATTCCAGCCGAAGAAGAACAGGCCGACGAAGGTGGCTTCCAGGAAGAAGGCCATCAGCCCTTCGAGCGCCAGCGGCGCGCCGAAGATGTCGCCCACGTAGTGGCTGTAGTACGACCAGTTCATGCCGAACTGGAACTCCATGACCACGCCCGTGGCCACGCCCAGCGCGAAGTTGATGCCGAACAGGGTGCCCCAGAACATCGTCATCCGCTTCCAGATGGGGCGGCCAGTCATGACGTACACGCTTTCCATGATGGCCAGGATGAACGACAGGCCGAGCGTGAGGGGGACGAAGAGGAAGTGGTACAGCGCGGTCGCGGCAAACTGGAATCGCGACAGGTTGACGACGTCGAGATCAATCATTGGGGCGCTCCCATGCAGGTGAGTAGCCACAGCAACCGGCATGGTTCCCAGGCCGTCTCTGGCGCCATGATAAGGGCGTTGTATACAGCTTCATAGAGGTTTCCTGAAAAAATCGGGGCGGATCGGCGATCAGCCTTTGCCCCGCAACTTGCCGGCGAAGCCCAGCACTTTCTGCACCTTGGAACCCAGCTTCATCAGGTTCTGCAGTGTCTCCGGCGGCAGACGTTGAACCTCATCGAACCACCCGGTGGACAGTTCGATGAGCTCCAGCATTTCGGTCATGCGTTGCTGCGCATAGGCGCCGTCGGGCCCCGCGGGGGGCTCCAGCAGGGTGTCTCGCAGCAAGGTCAGGGTGGGATCGATTTCGCGCTTGCGCTTCTCTTCCATCAGGATGCGGAAGATCTCCCAGACATCCTTGGGCGTCTCGAAGTAGTCGCGGCGGTCGCCGACCTGGTGCACCAGCTTCACCAGGCGCCAGGACTGCAGCTCTTTCAGGCCCAGGCTGACGTTCGAACGGGAAAAGCCCAGCGTTTCGGCGATGTCGTCGGCATGCAGGGGCTGGGGCGCCAGGAACAGCAAGGCGTAGATCTGGCCGACGGTGCGGTTCACGCCCCAACGGCTGCCCATTTCGCCAAAGTGCAGGACGAAACGTTCGTTTTGAGGGGTAAGCACCATGATCCATCCAGGCCAGCAAATGCAACGACGGCAAACATAAATAAATAGTTACGCCGTTTTCAGAAATTCCTGAAATTATCGAACAAACTGTGCGAAAACACAAACCACACCGGTAGCAGGGGTATAGCCGCAAGGGATGACAATTCTGCCGCCCCGCCCTCGAAATCAGTCGCAATCTGTTGTGGGCGCACGACGAAAAAAGCCACCCGCCGATAGGCGGGTGGCTTGCAAACGACAGGCAGCCCGGGCGTGTGACCCGGAGCGGGCTGGGGCGTCAGCCGGCTTTGACGGTGACGGCGGCCGACACGCGCTTGGCCTTGGCGCGCGCGGCGGCCACGTCCTCGGCGACCGCCAGGCCCACGCCCATGCGACGCTTGACGAAGGACTCGGGCTTGCCGAACAGGCGGATGTCGGTGCCGGGCTCGGCCAGCGCCTGGGCCACGTTGTGGAACGACACGGCCTTGGCCTCGACCCCGCCATAGATGACGCTGCTGGCGCCGGGCTGGCGCAGCGAGGTGTCCACCGGCAGGCCCAGCAGGGCGCGGGCGTGCAGCTCGAATTCGTTCTGAACCTGGGTGATCATGGTGACCATGCCGGTGTCGTGCGGGCGCGGGCTGACTTCCGAGAACCACACCTGGTCGCCGGCCACGAACAGTTCGACGCCGAAAATTCCAAGGCCGCCCAGCTCGGCCGTCACGGCAAGGGCGATCTCGCGGGCACGCTCCAGCGCCGCGGGCGACATGGGATGGGGCTGCCAGCTCTCGACGTAGTCGCCGTCGACCTGCTTGTGGCCGATCGGCTCGCAGTAGCGGGTCTCGACCTGGCCATCGACGCCCCGGGCGCGCACGGTCAGCAGCGTGATTTCGTAGTCGAAGCGGATGAAACCCTCGACGATGGCGCGGCCGCCGCCCACCCGGCCGCCTTCCTGGGCATAGCGCCAGGCCGCGGCCAGGTCGTCCGCGCCCTTGATGACGGACTGGCCCTTGCCCGACGAGGACATGACCGGCTTGATGACGCAGGGGTAGCCGATGCCGCCATCGATGGCCTGGCGCAGTTCGTCTTCGGTATCGACGAAGGCGTAGGGCGAAGTGGGCAGACCCAGGGTCTCGGCGGCCAGCCGGCGGATGCCCTCGCGGTTCATGGTCAATTGCGCCGCCCGGGCGGTCGGGGTGACCCGCGCCACGCCGGCCGCTTCCAGGTCCACCAGCAAATTGGTGGCAATGGCCTCGATTTCGGGGACAATAACGTGCGGCTGCTCCTGCCGGATGATCTTTTCCAGGGCCGCCGGGTCCGTCATCGACACCACATGGGCGCGGTGCGCCACCTGGTGACCCGGCGCGTCGGCGTACCGATCCACCGCAATCACTTCCACGCCCAGGCGCTGCAGGGCGATGATGACCTCTTTGCCCAGTTCGCCCGAGCCGAGCAGCATGACGCGGGTGGCCAGGGGAGACAGGGGCGTGCCAAGGACGGGGCTGGGAATGCTGGACATGGAGCGGGCCTGGAAAGGAAAGATTGATAGCCGGATGAAAGAGCCGCCAGGATGCCATACCCCCCAGCCCGGGGCAAACCCGCAACCTGATATTAAAATCCCCTGATGACCGACCATCCCACCACATCGTCCGAGTCTGCGCTGGCATCCGCGCGCAGGACGCTGCAAATCGAAAGCCAGGGCATCCTGGACCTGTCCGCGCGGCTGGACGACCGCTTCGCGCAGGTCGTCGCCATGCTGCTCGCCTGCCGTGGGCGCGTGGTCGTCAGCGGCATCGGCAAGACCGGCCACATCGCCCGCAAGATCGCCGCCACCTTCGCTTCCACCGGCACGCCCGCCTTTTTCGTGCACGCGGCCGAAGCGGTGCACGGCGACCTGGGCATGATCACCCGCGACGATGTCCTGATCGCCATTTCGTACTCCGGGTCGGGCCAGGAACTGCTCACCATCCTGCCGGTCGTGCGCCGCATGGGCGCCAGCCTGGTGGCCATTACCGGCAACCCGCAGTCCGAGCTGGCGCGGCTCGCCGACGTCCACCTGGACGCCAGCGTGTCCCAGGAAGCCTGCCCGCTGAACCTGGCGCCCACCGCCAGCACCACCACGGCGCTGGCCCTGGGCGACGCGCTGGCCGTGGCCTGTCTCGAAGCGCGCGGCTTCGGTCCGCAGGATTTTGCCCGCTCGCATCCCGGCGGGGCGCTCGGTCGCCGGCTGCTGACCCACGTGCGCAACGTCATGCGCCAGGGCGACGCCCTGCCCGTGGTGGCGCTGGGCACGCCGGTCTCGCAGGCGCTCGAAGTCATGTCGGCCAAGGGCATGGGCATGACGGTCGTCTGCGACCCGCAACACCGCCCGGTGGGCATCTTCACCGATGGCGACCTGCGCCGCCTGATCGCACGCTACGGCGACATCCGCAGCCTGAACGTCGAAGCCGGCATGACGCGCTCGCCGCGCAGCATCAACCCGGACGCGCTGGCCGTCGAGGCCGCGCGCCAGATGGACGAACTGCGGCTCAATCAAATGCTGGTGCTGGACGCCGACGGCGCCCTGCTCGGCGCCTTGCACATGCACGACCTGATGGCCGCCAAAGTGGTATGACTATGACTCTCCCTCCTTCGATCACCCACCCCGCCGAAGCCCTGGTCCTGGCCCGTATTGCGCCGGGCGTGCGCGAACGCGCCGCCGCCGTGCGCCTGATGGTCTTCGACGTCGACGGCGTGCTGACCGACGGCAGCCTGTATTACGGCGAGACCGGCGAAGTCCAGAAGCGCTTCCACTCGCTAGACGGCCACGGGCTGCGCCTGCTGATGGAAGGTGGCCTGAAGGTCGCGCTGATGACCGGCCGTTCCGGCCCCATCGTGGCCCGCCGCGCCGCCGAACTGGGCATTTCGGAGGTCATGCAGGGCGTACGCGACAAGGGCGCGGCGCTGGCCGAACTTGCGCAGCGCAGCGCGGTCCAACTGAACCAGACCGGCTATATGGGCGATGACATCATCGACCTGCCGGCGATGCAACGCGCAGGCTTCGCCGCCAGCGTGCCGAACGCGCCGGGCTACGTCAGCCAGGCGGCCCACTGGATCGCCACGCAACCGGGCGGCGGGGGCGCGGTGCGCGAATGCTGCGACCTGCTGTTGGCCTCCCAAGGCCGGCTGGGCGGTTTCCTGGCGGCGCCGGGGCTGCTCGGCCCGGGCGCCATCCAGTAAGTCGGCGCGCCCATCACCCCTTCGCATACCGATGAAAGATCGTTTCCCTTCCCTGATCGCGCTGTTCCTGCTGCTGGTGCTCGTCGCCAGCACGTATTGGGCCGCCGACTACGCGCAGCGCGCGATCCAGACGGATCCGCCGCGCCGCGTCACGCACGAAATGGACGCCTGGTCGCGTAATTTCGTGATGCTGCGCACCGACCCCACCGGCCGTCCCATCAACCGGCTGGAGGGCGAATACGCCGAGCACTTCCCGGACGACGACTCCTATCACATCACCCAGCCGCGGGCCATCGGCCAGCGCGAAGCCAGCCCGATCACCGTGGGCGTGTCCAAGACGGCCGTCATGGAACAAGGCGGCAAGCGCATCGTCATGAACGGCGATGCGCACGTGCACCGCCAGCCCGATGCCAACAACGACGTCCTGGACGTGCGCAGCCAGCAACTGATCCTCCTGCCCGACGACGACGTGGTCTACACCGACCTGCCGGCCGAGGTCATCAAGGGCCGCTCGCGCATGAACGGCAAGGGCATGCACTACAACAACAAGACACGCCAACTGCAGGTGTCGGCCTCCACGGACGTGGAAATCGCCGGCACGGAAAACAAATCGCGCCGTCCCGCCGAAACCCCTGCCAACTCCTCTGACCAGAAGAAACCATGACCGACCTCCGGATTCGCATTGCCCCCACCACGCGCCTGCTGGGCGCGGTGCTGCTGATGGCATCGGCGATGGCGCCGGCGCTCGCGGCCGACCCCAAGCCGGCCGCCGCCGGTTCGAGCAAGACCGCGCCCGCCGAGGAGCCCACCACGACGATCCTGTCGGACACGCTGCACTACGACGACGTGAAAAAGCAAAGCGTGTTCACCGGCAACGTCAACATGACGCGCGGGTTGATGACGCTGACCTCCGACACGCTGGAAATGCATGAGGACGCGGCCGGCAACCAGTACGGCACCGCCACCGCCAACAAGGGCAAGGTGGTGACCATCCGCCAGGAACGTCCCGAGACCTACGAACTGATCGAAGGCAAGGGCCTGCGCGCCGAATACGATGGCACCAAGAGCACCTTCGACCTGATCGGCCAGGCCGTGGTGGTGCGCTATGTCTGCGGCAAGCCTTTCGACACCATTCGCGGCGATCGCGTACGCTACAACGAAAAGAGCGGCACCTATGAAGCCCAGGGCGGCCCGAACTCGGCGGCCGCCGGCGGCCGCGTGCGCTCCGTGGCCGAGCCGCGCGCCAAGTCGGACGCCGCGGTGGCCGAATGCCGCAAGCAGCAAGAATCGAAGAAGGGGCGCTGAAAGCGCCTCCCACGTCATCCACACGCAGCCACGATGAACCAACCTTCAGTGCAGACTCCCGTGACCTCCGCCCCTTCGGGCGTCAAGCAGGGCAGCCTGCGCGCAACCGGCTTGCGCAAGACCTACAACGGCCGCACGGTGGTGCAGGACGTGTCCCTGTCCGTGTCCAGCGGCGAAGTGGTCGGCCTGCTCGGCCCCAACGGCGCGGGCAAGACCACCAGCTTCTACATGATCGTGGGCCTGGTGCCGGCCGACGCCGGTCGTATCGAGATCGATGGCTCGGTCATCACCGCGATGCCGATCCACAAGCGCGCCCGCATGGGACTGTCGTACCTGCCCCAGGACGCCTCGGTGTTCCGCCGCCTGACGGTCGAGCAGAACATCCGCGCGGTCCTCGAACTGCAGATCGGGCCGGACGGCCGCACGCTGTCCACGCCCAAGATCAACGAGCAGATGGAACTGCTGCTCGAAGAGCTGCAGATCGGCCACATCCGCAGCAACGCCGCCATTTCGCTGTCGGGCGGCGAGCGCCGCCGCGTCGAAATCGCGCGCGCGCTGGCCACCAGTCCGCGCTTCATCCTTCTGGACGAGCCCTTCGCGGGCGTGGACCCGATCGCCGTGATCGAGATCCAGCGCATCGTGCGCTTCCTGAAGGGGCGCGGCATCGGCGTGCTGATCACCGACCACAACGTGCGCGAAACGCTGGGCATCTGCGACCGCGCCTACATCATCAGCGAAGGCAAGGTGCTGACCGACGGTCACCCCGACGAAATCGTCGGCGATCCGGCCGTTCGCCGCGTCTACCTGGGCGAACACTTCCGCATGTAACACCCCATTGGGGAAAATCCCAGGGTCCCTGACGGCCCCTGGGGCACGCCCCTGGGCGAGCGCCATGAAAATGCCATGAACTTGCGCTAGGTCAGCTTGTTTTATCGGCCCGAGTCTATACACTAGTATCAAACGAACCCCTCGAACAAGGAGAACGCCTAACGACCCCACCGCGCCTTCCGCGCACCATTTTTTCCTCTTTTAGAAGGAGAGCACACTATGAACCTGAGCATCTGCGGTCGTCACCTCGACGTCACCCCGGCCATCCGGGAATATGTCATGAACAAACTGGCGCGAGTGCTGCGGCATTTCGATCACGTCATCGATACCCAGGTCATGCTCTCAGTAGAGCCCCTGCGGCACAGAGCCGAAATCACCATGCGTCTTAGTGGCAAGGACATTCATTGTGAAGCAACCGATGAAAACCTCTACGCCGCGATCGACCTTCTCGCTGACAAAGTCGACCGTCAGGTCATCAAGCACAAGGACAAGGTACGAAGCCACTCGGCAGAGTCCGTGAAGCGGCAAGCGGCGAACCTTTCGCCAACCCAGTAACACCGCGCTTCATGACCCGCTCGCCGTGCGAGCCAGGAAACAGCAACTCTTGAATCCTGCCTAAGTCCCGGTGTCCCGCTAGACCCAGAGTCCAGCCGGGGCATCGGCAAACTCCCTCCCCTGCACGACCTCCTCTTTGTCCCCCGAATCCCCGGCAGTTGGCCGCGGGGCGCCGTTCACTCCCAGAATATCCGACGCCATACCGTCCTGGTATACCTGCCTGCGCACGAAGAATGCCCACAACCCGGCGCTATCAGTCTATGCTGTCGCTCTCGTGCCGGGAGCGGCGGCCTGATCCAGGAGGGTGCGGACCGCCAGGAAAGTGCCTCCCACCGGAGTTTTTTGCAGTGCGTCATATAACCCTATAATGACCCGATGAATCATTTGTCGCGCATCCTTCCCGCCGGCAACGTCGTCCTCGATATGCTCGCCACGAGCAAGAAGCGCGCGTTCGAACAGGCTGGCCTCCTCTTTGAAAACAACCACGGCTTGGCACGCGCGCTCGTGTTCGATAGCCTGTTTGCACGGGAACGCCTGGGCTCGACCGCCCTGGGCCAGGGCGTGGCCGTGCCGCACGGTCGCGTCAAGGGTCTGGAACAGGCGCTCGCCGCCTTCATCCGCCTGGCCCAGCCGATCACGTTCGATGCCCCCGACGGCCAGCCGGTCTCGATGCTGCTGTGTCTGCTGGTGCCCGAAACCGCCACGCAGCAGCACCTGGATATCCTGGCCGAGCTGGCGCAGTTGATGTCCAACAAGGCACTGCGCGAAGCCCTGGCCACCGAGACCGATCCGGCCATCGTGCACAAGATGCTCACCACCGGCCAACTCTGATCCTCGCGGAAACGCTGCCATGCTCACGGTGCAGGAACTCGTCGACGACAACGCCGACAAAATCCCCTTCAACTGGATTTCCGGCCAAGGAGCCGCGGACCGCGCGATTCCCGATGACGGCATGGCGGCCGCCGACCTGGTGGGTCACCTCAACCTGATCCACCCGTCGCGCATCCAGGTGTTCGGCCAGGAAGAGCTGGCGTACTACACCCGCTTCGACCTGCGCCGCCGCATGCACCACATGGACGAGCTGCTGATCGGTGGCGTGCCCGCCATCCTGCTGGCCGACGGCCTGACGCCGCCGCAGGACCTGGTGGACCAGTGCGACCAGCACCAGGTGCCGTTGCTGTCCACCCCGGTGGCGGCCGCGCAGCTGATCGACCTGCTGCGCATCTACCTGGGCAAGAAGCTCGCGCCCACCACGACCGTGCACGGCGTGTTCCTGGATGTGCTGGGCCTGGGCGTGCTCATCACCGGCGAATCCGGCCTGGGCAAGAGCGAACTGGCGCTGGAACTGATCTCGCGCGGCCACGGCCTGGTGGCCGACGACGCGGTCGAGTTCTCGCGCACCGCCCCCAACATGATCGAGGGCCACTGCCCGCAACTGCTGCAGAACCTGCTGGAAGTGCGCGGCCTGGGCCTGCTCGACATCCGCACCATCTTCGGCGAGACCTCGGTGCGCCGCAAGATGCGCCTGAAGCTGATCGTGCACCTGGTGCGCGCCACGGCGCAGGACAAGTTCGAACGCCTGCCGCTGCAGGACATCACCCAGGACATGCTGGGCCTGCCGGTGCGCAAGGTCATGCTGCAGGTGGCCGCCGGCCGCAACCTGGCGGTGCTGGTGGAAGCCGCCGTGCGCAACACCATCCTCAAGCTGCGCGGCATCGACACCCTGGGCGAATTCATGGAACGCCAGGCCATGGCGATCCTGCAAAGCAGCAAGTAAGCGCGCGTCGCCGCGCGGCACCGTGAGCCTGTACGAGAAACTCGCCAACGAGATCGCCAAGTCGATCCGCGACGGCGTGCTGCGCGTGGGCGACAGGCTGCCCTCGGTGCGCGAGGCCTGCGCCAGCCGTGGCGTCAGCCCGTCGACGGTCTTCCAGGCTTATTACCTGCTGGAAGCGCGCGGCCTGATACGCGCCCGCCCCCGCTCGGGCTACTACGTCAACGCGCGCGGCGACACGCTGCCCCCCGAGCCGGACACATCCTGTCCCGATGGCGAATCGACCGAGCTGGCAATCAGCGAACGCATCTTCGACATCCTCGACTCCGTACGCAACCGCGACGTCACGCCGCTGGGCTCGGCCTTTCCTTCCCCCCTGCTGTTCCCGCTACCGCGGCTGGCCCAGGCCATGTCGACGCATCTCAAGCGCCAGGATCCGCTGGCCACGATGGAAGACCTTTCGCCCGGCAATCCCGGGCTGCGGCGCCAGATCGCGCTGCGCTACCTGATCGCCGGCATCAACGTGCCGGCCAGCGACATCGTGGTCACCAACGGCGCGCTGGAAGCGCTCAACCTGTGCCTGCAGGCCGTGGCCCGGCCAGGCGACACCGTCATCGTGGAAGCGCCGACCTTCTACGGCGCACTGCAGGCGCTGGAGCGCCAGGGCCTGAAAGCGCTGGAAGTGCCCACGCATCCGCGCACCGGCGTCGATCTGGACGCGATGGAAACGGCGATCAAGCGCCATCGGCCCAAGGCCTGTTGGCTGATGACGCAGTTCCAGAATCCGCTGGGCAGCCTGATGCCCGAAGACAAGAAGCGGCACCTGGTCGAACTGCTGGCGCGCCATGAAATCCCGCTGATCGAAGATGACGTCTATGGCGAACTGTATTTCGGCGCGGCCCGGCCGGTGCCGGCGAAGGCCTTCGACAGGCATGGACTGGTGCTGCATTGCTCCTCGTTCTCCAAGTGCCTGGCGCCGGGCTACCGCATCGGCTGGGCCAGCGCCGGCCGCTACACGCAGCGCGTGCAGCGCCTGAAGCTGTCGTCCACCCTGTCGGCCTCCAGCCCGGCCCAGGGCGCGCTGGCCGAATACCTGGAGCAAGGCGGCTACGACCGCCACCTGCGCCGCCTGCGCGAAACACTGCAGGCGCAGCAGGACCTGATGGCCAATGCGATTGCGCGCGAGTTTCCCGCGGGAACCCGCGTGACGCGCCCGCAAGGCGGTTTCTTCCTCTGGCTGGAAATGCCCGCGGCGGTGGATGCGCTGACCCTGCACCGGCAGGCGCTGGCGCGCGGCATCAGCGTGGCGCCGGGGCCGATCTTCTCGGCCAGCGGGCAGTTCGGCAATGCGCTGCGGTTGAACTACGGCCACCCCTGGGATGACGCGCAGGCCGACGCCATCCGCGCCCTGGGCGAGATGGCGCGCGCGGCCTGCCAGCCTGCCGCGCGGCGATCCTGATCAGTTGCGGGTCGAGGCGGCGCGGGCGCGCTTGACCTCAAGGGGCGTCACGCCGCCGGCCTCATTGCCCCAGCTGTTGCGGATGTAGGACACCAGCATCGCCACATCGTTGTCGTTCAGCAACTGGCCGAAAGGCGGCATGCCGTGCGGCCGCGGGTTGGCCGCGGTAGCCGGCGCGAAGCCGCCATCGAGCACCATGCGGATGGCGTTGAGCGGCGACGGCGCCGTCACGGTCGGGTTGCCTGCCAATGCCGGCCACGCGCCCGGGCTGCCCTCGCCTTGCGGCTGGTGGCATTGCACGCACTGCTGGCGATAGATCTTGCCGCCCAGCTCCATCGCGGCCGGCGCGGCCGGCGCGCTCGACCTCGTCGGCGCCGGGGTTGCCGGCAGTGATTTCAGATACACACCCATTGCGAGCGCATCGGCGTCGCTCAGGTGCTGCGTGCTGCCCAGCACCACTTCGGCCATCGGGCCGCTGGCGCTGGAATGCGCCGAGATCCCCGTACGCAACAGCGCCGCGATGTCTTCGGCCGACCAACGCCCCAGGCCCGTTTGCGGATCGTTGGTCAGGGGCGGCGCGTACCAGTCCAGCATCGGGATGATGCCGCCGGCCAGCCCGTCGGCCGCGCGCGTCGCCCCCAGGCTGTTGCGCGGCGCGTGGCAGGCGGCGCAATGGCCCAGGCCTTCGACCAGATAACGGCCACGGTTCCACTGGGTCGACTGGCCCGGATCGGACTCCTGCACACCGGGGCGGAAATACAGGGCGCGCCAGGCCGCCAGCAGGACACGCTGGTCGTACGGGAAATCGAGTTCCGGCGCGCGGCTGGGCTGGTTGACCGGCGTCACCGTGCGCAGATAGGCGAACAGCGCATCGGCGTCGGCGCGCGTGACGCGGGTGTACTCGGTGTACGGGAAGGCCGGATACAGCAACGTTCCGTCGCGCGACTTGCCGTTGTGCAGCGCCTGCCAGAAGTCGTCCGCGCTCCAGGCGCCGATGCCGGTCTTCTCGTCGGGCGTGATGTTGGGGCCGTAGATCGTGCCGAATGGCGTCGGGATGGGCGTGCCGCCCGCGTAGGCCGGGCCGCCGCGCGCGGTATGACAGGCCATGCAGTTGCCGGCCAGCGCCAGGTAGCGCCCGCGCTCGATGCGTTGCTGCGGATCGGCTGGCGCCACGGCCGGCCCGATGCTGGCATCGTCGCGCGTGCCGAGCCAATACAGCACGCCCGCCGTGACCACGGCGAGCATCAACAGGGTCCCGAGGAGTCGCTTCATCAGTTTCATCCGAGTCGCCCCTTCAACGCTGCGCCTGACTGCCGCACTCGGCGGGCAGGCGCAAGGCGCCGGCAGGCTCGGGCGCGTAGCTGGCAGCGACCGGCTGCGACGACAGCCAGGCCGCCAGGGCGCCGATATCCTCGGGCGTGAGCTTGCGGGCGATGTCGGCCATGCAATCGGGCGCGGCGGCGCGGCGCAGGCCGTTCTTCCAGCTGCCGATCTGCGAACCGATGTAGTCGCGCGGCAGGCCCAGCAGGCCCGGGATGGCGGGCAGCGCGCCGCCCAGGGCGGCGCCGTGACAGGAAGCACAGGCCGGCAGGCCGCGGGCGGCGTCGCCGGACAGGGCCAGCTGGCGACCGGCCTCGAGCGTGGCGGCGGACACCTCGGCCCGCGCCGGCGGCGGATACGGCACGTGCTGCGCCGCGAAGTACGCCGCCATTTCATGCAGGTAGGCGTCCGGCAGGCCGGTCAGCAGGTGCGCCATGGGGCGGTACTGGCGCCGGTCGTCACGGAAATTGAGCAGCTGGTGATAGAGGTATTCCTGCGGCTTGCCGGCCAGCCGCGGGTAATAGCCGTCGGCGCCGGCACGGCCCTGCTCGCCATGGCAGGCCGTACAGGCCGCCACCCGGGCCGCCATGGTGCCGGGCTGCAATACCTGGGGTGCGTCCTGGGCCAGGGCAGACGCTGTCGAAAAGGCAACAACGACCGCCGCCACGAGGTGGATTTTTGCCCTGAACCACGGCAGTGAAACACTACGAAAGGAAATGAGGGCTAACATCTAGGGCCAGTTAACACTAAGTCACTAAGTCGAAGTCCAACCCCCGAAGGCGCATGGCGGCGGGGCGCGTAGATGAATCGGTCGGTGCGGTGCCCAAGCTTACGCCAGGGTCTTCAAAGCGGTACAGGCGCAGATTCGCAGTTTACGGCCATATCAGATGCCAACCCGCCGGCATCCTCCTGCAAAAGCGTGCCACAATCATGTCCATGTTGAAAGTCGTCCTCGTTACCGGCATCTCAGGCTCAGGCAAGTCCGTGGCCCTGCGCATGCTCGAGGACGCCAGCTACACCTGCGTCGACAACCTGCCCGTGCGGTTCCTGACCGAGTTCATCGCCAACGCCCGCGACGACGGTCTGGAGCGCGTGGCGGTCGCCATCGACGTGCGCTCGCCCGGGGAGCTGGCCGAACTGCCCGACGTGGTCACCGCGCTGCGCGCCATGGGCACCAGCCTGCGCGTGGTGTTCCTGGACGCCAGCACCGACACCCTGGTGCAACGCTATTCCGAATCGCGCCGCCGCCATCCGCTGACCGATCGCCTGCAGCGCGGCGGCACCGCGCCGTCCCTGACCGACTGCATCGCGCTCGAACGCGAACTGCTGGCGCCGCTGCGCGAGCAGGAACACGTCATCGATACCTCCGAACTCACGCCGGGCCAACTGCGCGCGTGGATCCGCGACCTGATCCAGGCCGACCGCGCCCCGCTGGTGCTGACCTTCGAATCCTTTGCCTACAAGCGCGGCGTGCCGCGCGACGCCGACCTGGTGTTCGACGTGCGCTGCCTGCCCAATCCCTACTATGACCGCAACCTGCGTCCGCTGACCGGCCGCGACGAACCGGTCGCCACCTGGCTGTCCGGCTACGAACAGGTGGGCCAGATGATCGACGACATCGCCGCCTTCCTGAATCGCTGGCTGCCGCAGTACACGCAAGACACGCGCAATTACCTCACGGTCGCCATCGGCTGCACCGGCGGCCAGCACCGTTCGGTCTACGTGGTCGAACAGCTGGCCAAGCGCTTCGCCGACCACGACCCGCTGCTGGTGCGCCATCGCACCCAACTGCCCGACGAATCCGCATGATCCTGTCCCGCCCGCTCCATATCCTGATGATGCTGTTGCTGGCCATTGCCGTGGCCGGCTGCTCTTCCACCGGGGGGCGCAAGAAGGGGGGCGGGTACTACAAGGACGATGGCCCGGACGCCAATCCGCCCTCCAACCTGGACCAGGTGCCGGACGCGGTGCCGCGCATCGAGCCCTACGCCAGCGGCGCCAATCGTCCATACGTGGTGTTCGGCCAGCGCTATGTGCCGGATACCAGCGGCCAGCCCTACAAGCGCCAGGGCATCGCCTCGTGGTACGGCAAGAAATTCCACGGCAACTCGACCTCGATCGGCGAGCCCTATGACATGTACGCCATGACGGCGGCCCACACCACGCTGCCGATCCCCAGCTACGCGCGCGTCACCAGCCTGGTCAACGGCAAAACCATCATCGTGCGGGTCAACGACCGCGGACCGTTCCACAGCGACCGCATCATGGACCTGTCGTACGTGGCGGCCTACAAGCTGGGCATCATCGGGCCGGGCAGCGGCCAGGTGGTGGTCGAGAGCATTCCGCAGGATGAGATCCGTCGCCTGGCCTCCCAGGGGACGCCGGCGCCAGCGCCCGCCTCGGCCACCGGTTCCACCCCCGTGGCCACGCCTGTCGCCGCCGCGCCGGTGGCACTGGAGCCCCAGCCGCTGGCGCAGCAGCCCGCGCCCGCGCCAGGGAGCGCGCCGGTGCGCCAGATCGGCGCGGCCGGCAGCGTCTATCTGCAGGTGGGCGCGTTCAGCCAGCCCGCCAATGCGCAATCGCTGGTCAGCCGCATCAACACGCAACTGGGCGCCGATGGGGCGCCCCCAGCCGCGGTGGAACAGGCCAACAACCTGTACCGGGTCAAGATCGGCCCGTATCCGGATCGCCAGAGCGCGCTGAACGCGGTGCAGTTGGTGTCCGACCGCATCGGCATCACGCCCAGCATCGCCGCGCAATAGCGCGGCGCCCGCCCGCTACGCCGCCGGCCAGTCGAACGCCGGCTGCTCGAACGGCAACTGCGCCTGGCCGTCACAGACCCGGCGCGCGCGCGCATTGCGGCTCAGGTATTGGCTGCCCTCGTGCTTGAGCAGGGCCTGCTTGCGCGGCAGACCGCCACCGAAGCCGGTCAGCGAGGTATCGGCGCCGATGACGCGGTGGCACGGAATGATGATGATGACGGGATTGCGGCCCACCGCGCCGCCGATGGCCTGGGCGCCCTTGGGCCGCCCCACCGTGCGCGCCAGTTCGCCGTAGCTGGCGAGCTGGCCGAAATCCAGCTTGCACAGCGCGCGCCAGACTTCATGCTGGAACGGCGTGCCCACCGGATCCAGCGCCACCTCGAAATCGCGGCGCTGGCCGGCGAACCACTCATCCAGTTCGCGGCGCGCCTGCTCCAGGATCGGATCGGATTCGCTGCGGGTCCAGCCCTCGGCCGAGGGCAGCAGGGTCTGGTCGGTGAACCAGGCGCCGCGCAGGCCCTTGGCACTGGCGACCAGACGCATTTCGCCCAGCGGCGTGGGGATGTCACGGTAGACGATCGGCTCCGCGGCTTCGCCGGGACGCTTGCGTGTCTCTGCGGTGTAGATCATGGGCTTACGCATTCTTGCGGGCCAGGGCCCGGTTGTACAGGACGTCGCGCGACAGGCCGGTGACCTTGGCGGCGATCTTCGAGGCGTCGCGCACCGACAGGGTTTCGAGCAGCGCGTCCAGCAAGGCGTCGGCGCGCGGATCGGCGTCCTCGTCTTCCTCGCGCCCCGCCTGGGCATGCGCGATCAGCACGAATTCGCCCTGCTCGCGATGCGCGTCGGCCGCCAGCCAGGCGGCCGCCTCGCCCAGTGGGAAAGTGGCGATTTCCTCGAAGCGCTTGGTCAGCTCGCGCGCCACCGTCAGCAGACGGGCGTCGCCGCAGACTTCCCGCAGATCGGCCAGCGTCGCGGCCAGCCGGTGCGGCGATTCGAACATCACCACCGGCGCCGGCAGCGCGCACCAGGTGCGCAGCCAGCGCTGGCGCGCGGTGGCCTTGGACGGCGGAAAACCGGCGAAGGCGTAGGCGGGGTTCTCGTCGGTGGTGACGCCGCTGCCCATCAGCGCGGCAATCACGGCGCTGGGACCGGGCACCGGCACCACCGCGAAACCGGCCTCGCGCACCGCGCGCACCACGCGCGCGCCGGGATCGCTGACCGCTGGCGCGCCCGCGTCGGAGACCAACGCCACGCGCTGGCCCTGCGCCAGGCGCTCACAGATGGCCTGCGCCGCCGCGGCTTCGTTGTGGCGATGCGCCGCCATCAGCGGCGTGCTGACGCCCCAGGCGTCCAGCAGCGTGCGGCTGGCGCGGGTGTCTTCGGCCGCGATCACGTCGGCGCGTTGCAGCGCATGCCAGGCGCGCAGCCCCAGGTCGCCCAGATTGCCGATCGGTGTGGCCACCACATACAGCGTCGAGGCGGGCCAATGCTGCCCGGCCACGCGTTCAGCGACGCGGGTCCAGGCGTCGCCGGCCACCGGGGGTGAGACATTTTGATTCATTGCTGCCTACTTACGCGGAAAACCATGCCAGTGTAGCCGCCATCGCCTCGCGTTTCGGACCGGCCCCGATGGATGACACCTTTGCTTTCGAACTTGCCCTGGCAGCGCGCCGCCGGGCCGCCAGGCGCCGGCGGCGCGCCTCGCCACGGCCGCGGGGTGACGCGCCCGCCCCCCGGCGCTCGCCGCGCCAGCGCATCGGCGACAGCCACGAAGAGGCCGCGCTACGCCTGCTCCAGGGCGCCGGCCTGGTGTTGCTGGCCCGTAACCTCGCCTGCCCGGCGGGCGAGATCGACCTGGCCATGCGCGACGGCGACGTCCTGGTGTTCGTCGAGGTGCGCGCGCGCCGCAGCGACGCCTATGGCGGCGCCGCCGCCAGCATCGGCCGCGACAAGCAGGCGCGGCTGGCGCGCGCCGCGGCGCACTGGCTGCCGCGACTGGCCCGGCACTACTGGCGGGCCAGCATGCCGGCCGCCCGCTTCGACGCAGTCGTGTTCGACGGCGACCGGGTCCAGTGGCTGCGCGCGGCATTCGAGCTGGCTTGATTCCGGTCCGCCCGTGAGATAATCGCGCCCATGGATATGACCTCTCGAATGACGTCGCACTTTCGCGACGCCATGGCCACGTACGAACAAAGCATGAACGTGCTGGCCGAGCCGCTGGCGATCGCGGTGGACGTGCTGTTCGGCGCCCTCGCCAACAATGGCAAGATTCTGGCTTGCGGCAACGGCGGCTCGGCCGCCGACGCGCAACATTTCATCGCCGAGCTGGTGGGCCGCTTCGAGCGCGAACGCCTGCCCCTGGCCGGCATCGCCCTGAATACCGACACCTCGATCCTCACCGCGGTCGGCAACGACTACGGTTTCGACGAGGTCTTCGAACGCCAGGTCAACGCCTTCGGCCAGGCCGGCGACGTGCTGGTGGCCATTTCCACCAGCGGCAATTCGCCCAACGTGGTGCGCGCCATGGAAGCGGCCGCCAGCCGCGAAATGCACGTGCTGGCCCTGACCGGCAAGGGCGGCGGCGTCATGGGGGAACTCATTACGCCGATGGACGTCCATCTATGTGTTCCCAGCGATCGCACGATGCGCATCCAGGAAGTCCATATACTGCTGTTGCATGCGCTTTGCGACGGCATTGACGCTCTTCTGCTTGGAGACACCGAATGATTTCAGACGTCCGACACGCCACCCGCCCCTTGCTGCTCGCCGCGGCCCTGTCCGGCGCCGTGCTGTCGCTGTCGGCCTGCGCCCCCCTGATCGTGGGCGGCGCGGCCGCCACCACCGCGGTGGTGGTGACCGACCGGCGTACCTCGGGCATCCAGCTCGAAGACCAGAACATGGCCTTCAAGGCCCAGAAGCAGATCTCCGACAAGCTGGGCGACGCGGCGCGCGTGAACGCCATGGCCTACGGCGGCCACCTGCTGCTGACCGGCGACGTGCCCACCGAGGAAGCCAAGTCCCAGGCCACCGCCATTGCCCAGAGCGTCGAGAACGTCAAGCAGGTGATCAACCAGCTCACCGTGGGCCCGATCGCGTCCTTCGGCGTGCGCTCGAACGATACCTGGCTCACCTCCAAGGCCAAGACCGCGCTGATCAACACCAAGTACGTGCCTTCCGGCACCATCGCCGTGACCACCGACCATAGCGTCGTCTACCTGATGGGCAAGGTGACGCAGGCCGAAGGCGATTACGCCGCCAACGCGGTGGCCGACCTCGGCGGCGTGGCAAAAGTGGTAAAACTGTTCGAGACCATCAGCCGCGAGGAAGCGATCCGCCTGTCCAGCAGCGGCAGCAAGTCGACCACCACGGAAACCAAGGCCCCCATCGAAAGCGGCGCGGGCGCTGCCGACAGCGGCAGCAGCGCGCCCAGCAGCGGTGGCAGTACCGTAGAAGCCATGCCCATCAAATGAAAAAAGCCATCGTAGCCCTGGCCGTCCTGGTGGCGGTCGGCGTCGGCGCCTGGTTCACCCTGCGCCCAGCGCAAACCGCCCCGAACGTCACCTTCACCACGCTGGAAGGCAAGACCTTCTCCATGCAGGACCTGCGCGGCAAGGTGGTGCTGGTGAAGTTCTGGGCCACCAGCTGTGTCACCTGCGTCAAGCAGATGCCGGAAACCATCTCCGCCTACAACGAGTATGCGGGCAAGGGCTACCAGGCGATCGCGGTCGCCATGGACTACGATCCGCCCAACTTCGTGCTGAACTTCGCCGAGAGCCGCAAGCTGCCGTTCCCGGTGGCGCTGGACACCAAGGGCGACATCGCCCGCGCGTTCGGCGACATCCGCCTGACGCCCACGGCCTTCCTGATCGACAAGCAGGGACACATCATCAAGCGCTACCTGGGCGAGTATGACGTGGCGGAATTCCACGCCACCGTCGAGAAGGCGCTGGCCGCGGGCTGAACCCGGTCCGCTCGGCCGCCGCCATGAACCGCCCGCCTGCCGGGCGGTTTTCATTTGGCCACGGCCGGCCGGCTGGGCTCGGCCACGCCTCGCGCCAATCCCCGGCCGCCCCCCGCCCCCATGCCCGAAGCCAGGGCCTGGCCCAAAAAGAAACCGCCCGCATGAGCGGGCGGTTACGGCGGGGGAACAGGTCCGCGTCGCGATCAGAACGCCGGCACCACGGCGCCCTTGTACTTGTCGACGATGAACTTCTTCACCTCGGGCGAGTGCAGCGCGTTGACCAGCTTCTTGATCCCGGGCGCGTCCTTGTTGTCGGCGCGAGTCACCAGGATGTTGGCGTAGGGCGAATCGGAGCCTTCGATGAACAGCGCGTCCTTGGTCGGCACCAGGCCGGCTTCCAGCGCGTAGTTGGTGTTGATCAGGGCCAGATCAACGTCATCCAGCGAGCGCGGCAGCATGGCGGCCTCGAGCTCGCGGAACTTCAGCTTCTTGGGGTTCTCGACCACATCGGCGGCGGTCGCCAGGATGTTGGACGGATCCTTCAGCTTGATGATGCCCTGTTTCTGCAGCAGCACCAGGGCGCGGCCGCCGTTGGACGGGTCGTTCGGGATGGCGACGGTGGCGCCGTCCTTCAGCTCGGCCAGGGTCTTGATTTTCTTGGAGTAGCCGCCGAAAGGTTCGACGTGGACCAGGGCGACCGGCACCAGCGTGGCCTTGCGGTCCTTGTTGAAGGTGTCCAGATACGGCTTGTGCTGGAAGAAATTGGCGTCGAGCTGCTTGTCGGCCAGTTGCAGGTTGGGCTGGACGTAGTCGTTGAAGACCTTGATGTCGAGTTCCACGCCTTCCTTGGCCAGCTGCGGCTTGACCACTTCCAGGATCTCGGCGTGCGGCACCTGGGTGGCGCCGACGACGATCTTTTCGGCGTGGGCGGCGGTGGCCGCCACCAGCAGGGCCGATGCCACCAGGGCGGAACGGACGAAATTCAAACGCATGAGTTGCCTCTTTTATAGGTAGGAATTGGGGGCAAATGCCCAGCCGGTGTGGAGAATCCCCCTTGTGAGGGGCGCTCCGTTGCGAAAACGCCCCCAATTTACCCCAATGCCGGTTATTTGTCGGGCATATCAACATAGGTTTAAAGCATAAGAAACCTGTGGGGACTACAATCCGTCGTATGCTTGCGCTACCGCGTTGCCAACGCGTTCCTGTGCAGGCATTTTTTTACTGCGGGACCTCTCGCCCCCACTGGGGGCAACGCCTTCGCGCCATCATCGGCACAAGGCTTTCAACCTCTAACTTTCATACCCTACTTATTGCCGACTTAGCTGCCATGACCGACACCCCCGACCCTGCTGCCGTCTCGTCTCCCGCTGTCAAAGCCGCGGTGCTCTCCGAAGCGCTGCCTTACATCCGACGATTCCACGGCAAAACCATCGTGGTCAAGTACGGCGGCAACGCCATGACGGAAGAGCGATTGCAGCGCAGCTTCGCGCATGACGTGGTGCTGCTCAAGCTGGTGGGGCTGAATCCGGTGGTGGTGCACGGCGGCGGTCCGCAGATCGACGACGCGTTGCGCCGCATCGGCAAGCAGGGCACCTTCATCCAGGGTATGCGCGTCACCGATGCCGAGACCATGGAAGTGGTCGAATGGGTGCTGGGCGGCCAGGTCCAGCAGGACATCGTCATGATGATCAACGAAGTCGGCGGCAAGGCCGTGGGCCTGACCGGCAAGGACGGCGGACTGATCCAGGCCCAGAAGAAGCTGATGGCCAACAAGGAGAATCCCGCCGAACCGATCGACATCGGCTTCGTCGGCGACATCACCCTGGTCGAGCCGGCGGTGGTCAAGGCCTTGCAGGACGACCAGTTCATTCCGGTCATCTCGCCCATCGGCTACGGTGAAGACGGCACCGCCTACAACATCAACGCCGACGTCGTCGCCGGCAAGATGGCCGAAGTGCTGGGCGCCGAAAAACTGCTGATGCTGACCAACACCCCGGGCGTGCTGGACAAGGGCGGCAAGCTGCTGCGCAGCCTGTCGGCCCAGACCATCGACGAACTGTTCGCCGACGGCACCATCTCGGGCGGCATGCTGCCCAAGATCTCGTCGGCGCTGGATGCCGCCAAGAACGGCGTCAACTCGGTGCACATCGTCGACGGCCGCGTGCCGCACTGCCTGCTGCTGGAAATCCTGACCGACCAGGGCGTTGGCACGATGATCAGCTCGCACTGATGCGAGCGCTGCGCACCCTGCTGCGGCCGGCGGTGCGCCAGCGCCGCTCGCGCCGCACCGCCACAGGCGCCCCCGGGCGCCTGTGGTTGTTTGACCTGGACAACACGCTGCACGACACGTCGCACGCCATCTTTCCGCGGATCGACCACGGCATGACGATGGCCGTGGCCGAGGCGCTGGACGTGGACATCGACACCGCCAACGCGGTGCGCAAGCAGTACTGGCAGCGCTACGGCGCAACAATGATCGGCATGGTGCGCAACCATGGCATCGACCCGCACGCCTTCCTGCACCGCAGCCACGATTTCGACGTCAACCCGCTGGTGCGCGCCGAGAAGGCACTGGCCTACAAGCTGCGGCAACTGCCGGGCCGCAAGGTGCTGCTGACCAACGCGCCGCTGCATTACGCGCGCGCCGTGCTGCGGCGACTGGGCATCCTGCGACAGTTCGACAGCCTGTGGGCCATCGAGCACATGCGCCTGCATGGTGAATTCCGCCCCAAGCCGTCGCCAGCGCTGCTGCGCTATGTGCTGGCGCGCGAGGGCGTGCCGGCGCGTCAGGCGGTGCTGGTCGAGGACACCCTGGCCAACCTGCGCGGCGCGCGCCGCGCCGGCCTGCGCACGGTGCATGTGTTCCATCCCGGGACCCCGTTTGCGCGCGGCCGCGCGCAACGGCCGTCGTATGTCGACTTGCGGGTAAACTCCGTCAGTGATTTGCTGCTGCGCCGACGCCCTTTGCGGGGTTGATCGCCGGCGCGCCCTCCCTCCTTCACCGTCAGCCTGCGTAACACCAGACCCGTCCATGGCGACCAAACCCGGCGAGCGCAAGACCCAGATTCTGCAGACCCTGGCCGAGATGCTGGAGCAGCCGCACGCCTCGCGCATCACCACGGCGGCGTTGGCCGCGCGCCTGGAGGTCTCGGAAGCCGCGCTCTACCGGCATTTCGCCAGCAAGGCGCAGATGTTCGAGGGGTTGATCGAATTCATCGAAACCAGCATTTTTACGCTGGTGAACCAGATCGCCATCGCCGAGCCCTACGGGCTGTCGCAGGCCCACCAGACGGTGTCGATGCTGCTGACGTTCTCGGAACGCAACAAGGGCATGACGCGCGTGCTGACTGGCGACGCCCTGGTCACGGAAGACAACCGCCTGCAGGAACGGATCAACCACATCAACGACCGCATCGAGGCATCGTTGAAGCAATCGCTGCGCATCGCCGTCACCGATGGCGGCCTGCCCCCCGAAGCCAATGTGGCCGCGCACGCCAGCCTGCTGACGCACCTGGTGCTGGGGCGCTGGCTACGGTACGCCCAGAGCGGCTGGCGCGTGGTGCCCACGCTGCACCTTGACGAACAACTGCGCCTGGCGCTGGGCTGACCTCATTCGCGCCATAACACGAACGAAATAACGGTCTCGCGCGGCTGTAGCTGTGCCATTTGTTTGTTTTTATGCAACATTCGTAGGGTTGCGATTTTCGGCGGCCGACGAGCATAATCCCCGGATCGGTTTTCCGACAAGCACGATTGCCCCCCGAATTGACATCTATCAATACGGGTTTTCCTTAATGCCGTCACGATCATTCTGTAGCGTCGGCACTTCGCTTTGATCCAGCCTCGGGCTTGTCAGCGGCGTGCCGTCAGTTTGACCTCAACCGGAGATGGATATGACTGCGGAAACCGCTGTCCCTGCCTCGCAAGCCCCCAAGAAAACCAAAATACCGATCGGCCTGGTCGCCGGTTTCCTCGTCATGATCGGCGTGTTGATGATGCCGCTGCCCGCCGACCTGCCGGTCGCAGGGCATCGCATGCTGGCCATCCTGGCCTTCGCGGTGGTGGTGTGGATCACGGAAGCCGTGTCCTACGAAGCCAGCGCGATCATGATCACGACGCTGATGGCCTTCCTGCTGGGCACCGCGCCCACCATCAAGGATCCGCAGGTGGTCTATGGCACGTCGGCCGCCATCAGCATGGCCCTGACCGGCTTCGCCAACTCGGCGCTGGCGCTGGTCACCGGCGCGCTGTTCATCGCCGCGGCCATGACCTTCACCGGGCTGGACCGGCGCATCGCGCTGGTGACGCTGTCCAAGGTCGGCACCAGCACGCGCCGCATCCTGATCGGATGTATCGCGGTGACCATCGTGCTGAGCCTGGTGGTGCCCAGCGCCACTGCCCGCAGCGCCGCCGTGGTGCCCATCATGATGGGCGTGATCGCGGCCTTCGGCGTGGACAAGCGCTCGAACATCGCCGCCGGCATCATGATCATCGTGGCGCAGGCCACCAGCATCTGGAACGTCGGCATCCAGACGGCCGCCGCGCAGAACCTGCTGACCGTCGGCTTCATGGAAAAGATGCTTGGCCAGCGCGTGGCCTGGTCGGACTGGCTGATCGCCGGCGCGCCGTGGTCGCTGATCATGTCGGCCGTGCTGATCGTCATCGTCCTCAAGCTGCTGCCGCCGGAAAGCGACAGCATCGCGGGGGGCAAGGAAGCCGTCGAGAAATCGCTGCTTGAACTGGGCCCCATGACCGGCGCGCAAAAACGCCTGATGGCCGTGTCCATCATGCTGCTGCTGTTCTGGTCGACCGAAGGCAAGCTGCACAAGTTCGACACCACCTCGACCACCTACTTCGGCCTGGTCCTGTTGTTGCTGCCGCGCTTTGGCGTGATGACCTGGAAAGACGTGCAATCGCGCATTCCATGGGGCACCGTGATCGTGTTCGGCGTCGGCATCAGCCTGGGCACCGCGCTGCTGACCACGCAGGCCGGCCAATGGCTGGGCAACCAAGTGGTGGCGCACACGGGTCTGGACCACCTCGGCCCGCTGGCCATCTTCGCGATCCTGTCGGCCTTTCTGATCATCATCCACCTGGGGTTCGCCAGCGCCACCGCGCTGACCTCGGCGATGCTGCCGATCCTGATCTCGGTGCTGGCCACGCTGCCGGGCGACTTCAGCCGCCTGGGCATGACCATGCTGCTGGGCTTCGTGGTCAGCTACGGCTTCATCCTGCCGATCAACGCGCCGCAGAACATGGTGTGCCTGGGCACCGAAACCTTCAACGCCAAGCAGTTCGCCAAGGTCGGCATCCTGGTCACCCTCGTCGGCTATGCGCTGATGATGCTGATGGGCATGACCTACTGGCGCTGGCTCGGCTGGCTGTAAGGAGGTCGCATCATGAAGATCTCCATCGCCCAAGCCAATGAATACGGCCGCCGCGTGCTGATGGCGCAAGGCGTGCCGGAAGACATCGCCCGCGACGTGGCCGAGCACCTGGTGGAGTCCGACCGGGTCGGCTACACCAGCCACGGCCTGTCGATCCTGACCAACTACCGGCGTGTGCTGGGCGAAGGCCTGGCGCAGGCCGACGGCCGCCCCGAGCTGCTCAACGACCGTGGCGCAATGCTGGCCTACGACGGCCACAACGGCCTGGGCCAGTACATCGGCAAGGTCGTGATCGAGAAGGCCATCGAGCGCACGCAGGAGCACGGCCAGTGCATCCTGACGCTGCGCCGCAGCCACCACCTGGGCCGCATGGGCCATTACGGCGAGATGGTGGCAGCCAAGGGCCTGATCCTGCTGGCCTTCACCAACGTGATCAACCGCGCCCCCACCGTGGCGCCGTTCGGCGGCGCGCGCGCCTGCCTGACAACCAATCCGCTGTGCTTCGCCGGGCCGCTGCCGGGCGGCCGCCCGCCTTTCATCGTCGACATGGCGACCAGCTCGATCGCGGTGAACAAGGCCCGCGTGCTGGCGGCCAAGGGCGAACAAGCGCCGCCGGGGTCGCTGATCGATGCGCAGGGCAATCCGACCACGGATCCGGGCGCGCTGTTCACCGATCCGCCAGGCGCGCTGCTGCCGTTCGGCGGCCACAAGGGTTACGCGATGGGCCTGGTGGCCGAGCTGCTGGCGGGCGTGCTGTCCGGCGGCGGCACGATCCAGCCGGAGCATCCGCGCAACGGGGTGGCGACGAACAACATGTTCGCGCTGCTGCTGGATCCGCAGGTGGACTTCAATACGGACTGGCGCTCGATGGAAGTGGGCGCGTTCATCGACTACCTGCATGCCTGCCCGCCGCAACCGGGCGTGGACGGCGTCCAGTATCCGGGCGAGTACGAAGCCCGCAACCGCGAGCTGAACGCGGAGTCGCTGGAATTCGCGCCTCCCATCTGGGAGGGGTTGAAGAAGCTGGCCGCGGACTTAGGGGTGCCTGAAGCGTTGCCTTGAGGATTTGTGTTTACGGTTGTTTTTGCGGGCGGCTCAGGGGTTCTTGAGCCGCCCGTTGCGTTGGCGGGCGGGGGGCGGCGGGGCTACGATTGCGGTCCGGAGCGTTCGCTCCGGACTGCCCCGTTGTCAACCTCGTACGCCTTCGGCTCCCTACGGTTTCCCTCGGGCGCATCTACACGCCCCGCCGCCCCCCGCCCGCCAACGCAACGGGCTCACGTCGTCTCGGGTTCAACATCGCAGGGGCGAATTGGGTGCTTGGCGTTTTTGCCAGCGACGGAGGGGGAGAGGAGGATCTTGCGGGGCCCGCCCAAAGCCGGCCGCGCGGGCGGCCTTTTTGGGCTTACGCGATGAGGGACGTCGAAGGGATGGTGGCGGCGCCGCTGGTGAGGGGACGTGTTATGTTCATCGGCATCGTAGGCTCAAGACTGACTGACGGCTACCACCACATCGAAAAGCGGCCAATGCCGCATCGAAAAGCAGCGCTCTCGGATGCATCAGAATGCGCCGCGCACACAAGTAGTCCAACCACGCGCAGCGAACCCCGCCCCGACGCCAGACACCATGTATGCCGATGATGGCCGCCCGCGCGGCCATCATCGGCGGGCGACGCAAGACTCTCTCCTTACCCCACGCTGCAGCAGCGCCACATTTCTCGACAGCGGTAGCCCGGTGCGGGTGGCGCACGGGTGGGCGCGCCGTCAGATGCGCCCGACGGAAACCGAAGGCAGCCGCCGTAGGCGGCAACGAGGTTGAGTAAGGGGAAGTCCGGAGCGAACGCTCCGGACCGCAATCGCAGGCGCGCCCACCCGTGCGCCACCCGCACCGGGCAGCCTACGAAGCAAAACGCTCAGCTCTTGACCGACCGATGCCGACTGATGCTCATCATGATCCCAAACGCGATCCCCATGGTGAACAAGGCTGTCCCCCCATAGCTCATGAACGGCAATGGCACCCCGACCACCGGCAGAATCCCCGTCACCATGCCCACGTTCACAAATACATAGATGAACAGCATCATCGTCAACGCCCCGGACAGCAACCGCCCGAACTGCGATGACGCGCGCGAAGCGATGGTCAGGCCACGGGCCATCATCAGGCCGTACAGCACCAGGATGGCGATGCCGCCGTACAGGCCGAATTCCTCGGCGTAGACGGCGAAGATGAAGTCGGTGGTGCGTTCGGGAATGAAGTCCAGGTGGGTCTGCGTGCCCTTCATGTACCCCTTGCCGTAGACGCCGCCAGAGCCCACCGCGATCATCGACTGGATCGTGTGGAAGCCCTTGCCGAGCGGGTCGGAGCTGGGGTTGAGCAGCGTGCAGACGCGGTGCTTCTGGTAGTCGTGCAGCACCACCCAGTTGACGTCCGGTTCGCACAGCTGGTCTTCGTAGTACACCAGCGTGCCGATGCCGATGATGCCGGCCAGCATGACGGGAACCAGCAGCTTGAACGACAGGCCGGCGAAGTAGATGACGAAGAAACCGGCGCCGAACACCAGCAGCGCGGTGCCCAGGTCGGGTTGCAGCACGATCAGGCCGAAGGGGGCCGCCAGCATCGCGGCGGCGGCCAGGAAGTCGCGGATGCGCACGGCGCCCTCGTGGCGCTGGAAGTACCAGGCCAGCATCATGGGCACGGCGATCTTCATCATCTCGGACGGCTGGATGCGGGTCACGCCCAGGTTGAGCCAGCGCGTCGCGCCCTTGCTGGTCTCGCCAAAGAATTCCACGCCCAGCAGCAGCACCACGCCGACCACGTAGAACGGCAGCGCCAGCTTCATCAGCCACTTGGGCGGGATCAGGGCCATGGTCCACATGGCGAAGAAGGCGATGATGAAGTTGCGCGACTGCTCGGCGAAGCGCCAGTCGGTGCCGCCCACCGCCGAATGCATGACGGTCAGGCCGAGCGCGGCGAACATCATCAGGATCGCCAGCAGCGGCCAGTCGAAGGCCGTGAAGACGCGCAGCAGGATCAGGCCGAGACGCTTCATTGTTGGCGCACCAGGTCGGAGGTGATGGTTTCGACCGAGGCCGTCGACGCGTTGCGCTCCGGGCGCTGGATCTTGTCCTGGCGGTCCTTGGACAGCCAGTAGTCGAATACCTTGCGCGCCACTGGCGCGGCCACGCTGGCGCCCCAGCCGGCGTTCTCGACGATCAGGGCGACCGCGATGCGCGGGTGTTCCAGCGGCGCGAAGCCCATGAACAGCGCGTGGTCGCGCAGGCGTTCGTCGATGGCGCTGGCGCGATAGTGGCCGCCGCGCAGGCTGAACACCTGGGCCGTGCCGGTCTTGCCGGCGGCCTGGTAGGGCGCGTTGGCAAACGCGCGGCGCGCGGTGCCGGCACGGACCACGTCGGCCATGGCGTTCTTGATGACGTCGACGTTGGCCTGCTTGAGCGGAATGCGGTAGTCGGGCGCGGACTCGGTGGGCTTGGCCACGCCCGAGCGCGGATCGCGCACCGCGTGCACCAGGTGCGGACGACGGTACAGGCCGTTGTTGGCCAGGGTCGAAGTGCCCTGCGCCAGCTGCAGCAGGGTGAAGGCGTTGTAGCCCTGGCCCACCGCCACGGAGATGGTCTCGCCGGCGTACCAGCGCTGGCGTTCCTTGTCCTTGTAGGCCGCGCGCTTCCAGTCGGTGGACGGCAGCACGCCGCGCTTTTCGCCTTCAAGGTCGATGCCGGTGATCTGGCCGAAGCCGAACTGCTTGGTGAAATCGTGCAGCGCGTTCACGCCGATCTCGGGACCCAGCGAATAGAAATACGTGTCCGACGACACCACGATGGCCTTGTGCATGTCGGTCATGCCGTAGGCGGCGCCGCCGGCGTTGCGGAACTTCTGCCCGCCAAACTCGAAGTAGCCCGGGTCGGAGATGCGGTCGGTGGCGCGGCGCTTGCCCAGCTCCAGCGCCGCCAGGCCGACGAAAGGCTTGTAGGTCGAACCGATTGGATAGGTGCCGTACAGGGGACGGTTGATCAGCGGATGGTCCGGCGACTCGTTCAGCATGCGCCAGTTGTCCACGTCGATGCCATCGACGAACAGGTTCGGGTCGAACGAGGGCTGCGACACGAACGCCAGCACCTCGCCCGTGTCGGGGTCGATCGCCACCAGCGCGCCGCGCTGGCCCTCGAAGGCCTCCTCGGCCACTTTCTGCAGGCCCAGGTCGATCGACAGCATGATGTCCGAGCCGGGCACCGGGTCGATGCGGCGCAGCGTGCGCATGGGACGGCCGCCCGCGGTCACCTCGACCTCTTCCAGGCCGGTGCGGCCATGCAGCGCTTCTTCCCAGGTCTTCTCGATGCCCTTCTTGCCGATGACGTCGGTGCCGCGGTAGTTGCCCAATTGGCCGGCGCGCTCGAGTTCTTCGATGTCGCCCTCGGCAATGCGGCCGATGTAGCCAACCACGTGGGCGGCGGACTGGCCTTGCGGATACTCGCGCACCCAGCGCGCGCGCAGCTCGACGCCCGGAAACTGGAAGGCATGGGCGGCGAACCAGGCCGCCTCGGTTTCGTTGAGGTTGTTGCGCAGCTGCAGGCTGGCGTAGCGGCTGGACTCGGCCGCGCGGCGCTTGAAGCGGCGCTGGTCGGCCGGGCTGATATAGACCACCTGCGTCAACCGCTCGAACAGCGCGTTCATGTTGCCGGCCTGGGCCGGCACCACTTCGAGCGTGTAGGTGCGGTAGTTGCGCGCCAGCACCTCGCCGTTGCGGTCGAGGATCTCGCCGCGGCGCGGCGGAATCGGCACCACCGCGATGCGGTTGCGGTCGGCGCGCTCGGACAGGCCCTCGTAGCGGTCGACCTGCAGGTACCAGAACCGGCCCACCAGCACGCCGAAGCAGGCCAGCGCGAAGATGCCGCCCACCCAGGCGCGCAGGCGGAAGCGCTGCTTCTGCTGCTGGCCGGTTTTCTTGAATTCGAACATGGGACGCGGCGCCGCCGTCAGGCGGAGGAAGATTCGGCGTCGTCGGCGCCGCGCTGCGGCAAGTGCAGCACCCAGCCCGCCAGCGGCCACAGGGCGGCCGTGATGGCCACGCTGACGCCCCAATCCCAACCCGGCCACTTGCCGGCCAGCCAGGCGTGGATGATCTGGGTGAGGAAACGGGCGATCAGGAACACCGGCAGCATGTGCATGGCCTGGCTCCAGAGGTCGAACCGTTGCAGGCGGCGGTGCAGCACCACGGCGCCATAGGCGACCAGGGTGTAGGACAGCGCGTGTTCGCCGAGCAGGCCGGCGTCATGCACGTCCATCAGCAGGCCGAAGAAGAAGGCGGTGAACAGGCCGACCCGGCGCGGCTCGTGCACGCACCAGAAGGCAATGATCAGGATCAGGACATCCGGCGCGCCCTGCCACAGGCGCCAGGGCAGCAGCGACACCAGCCAGACCAGCAGGATGGTGCCCCAGACAAAGACCCCGTGCGCGGGGCCCGACAGGCGTTCCGGGTGCACGTTGCTGGGCGTGCCCAGGCGGCGCCGGGGTTGCCCGGATGATGATTGATTAGTCCGATCCACCGGAATCGACCTCCTGACGGTTGGACTCGGCACGTTCCACATCCACCTGCAGGACCAGGAAGTGGCGATAGCGTTCAGGGTGGGCCAGCGGCTCGCAGACGGCGCGCGCGAAGCCGGAAGCGGTGTCGCGCTCGACCGAGGTTACCTTGGCCACCGGCAGGCCGGCGGGAAACAGCCCGCCGACGCCGCTGGTGACGATGGTATCGCCTTCCTTGATGTCGGCATTGGCGGCGAGGTAACGAACTTCCATCTTGCCGGGAGAATTCCCGCCGAAGGCGATCAGCCGCAGACCATTGCGCAGCAACTGGACCGGGATCGACACCTGTTCGTCGGTGACCAGGGCGGCCTCGGCCGTCATGGGCGTGACGCGCACGATCTGGCCGACCACGCCGCCTTCGTCGATCACCGGCATGCCCGGCGCCAGGCCGGCCTTGCTGCCCTTGTTGAACACCAGCCGCTGGTTGAAGGCGTTGGTGGGTTCGTACAGCACTTCCACCACCACGGCCGACTGCGCCACGGTGTCGGTGACGCCGAGCAGGCGGCGCAATTGAGCGTTTTCGGCGGCCAGCTGGGCGGCGTGCGTGGCCACCTGGGCCAATTCGATGCGCTGGCGCTGCAGGGCTTCGTTTTCAGTGCGGATGAGGTTGGCGGCGTTGACCCATTCGTTGACCTGTTGGACCAGGTCGCGCGGCGCCATGACGGCGCGCTGGAAGGGGTAAAGCGCCACGGACATCGCCCGGCGCGCCGGTTCCAGCATGCGCCATTGCGAATCCATGATGATCAAAGCCAGTGCCAGGACGACCAGGATGACCAGCCGCACCTCCGCCGGAGGGCCGCGCCTGAATAGGGGAGGAGTCCCTTGTCGTTGCATGAATCTCAGCCCGGGCGCCCGCGCCCGCAGCCCCCGCAGCGGCCGGAGCCGTGGAAAAGCGGGGCTCCGGGCTGGCGGGCAGAATTAGTCGTTGATGAAGATGGCGCCCAGTTTCTCAAGGTGTTCCAGCGCCTCGCCGCAACCGCGCACGACGCAGGTCAGGGGATCATCGGCGACCACCACCGGCAGGCCGGTTTCTTCCTGCAGCAGGCGGTCGAGGTCGCGCAGCAGCGCGCCGCCACCGGTCAGGGCGATGCCCTTGTCGGTGATGTCGGCGCCGAGTTCGGGCGGGGTCTGTTCCAGGGCGATCTTGACGGCCGAGACGATCTGGTTGAGCGGATCGGTGAGCGATTCCAGGATCTCGTTGGACGAGACCGTGAAGCTGCGCGGCACGCCTTCGGCCAGGTTGCGGCCCTTGACTTCGATTTCACGGACTTCGGAACCCGGGAATGCCGAGCCGATTTCCTTCTTGATCAGTTCGGCGGTGGGTTCGCCGATCAGCATGCCGTAGTTGCGGCGGATGTAGTTGACGATGGCCTCGTCGAACTTGTCGCCGCCAACACGCACCGAACCCTTGTAGACCATGCCGCCCAGCGAGATGACCGCCACTTCGGTGGTGCCGCCGCCGATGTCCACGACCATGGAGCCGCTGGCGTCGGAGACGGCCAGGCCGGCGCCGATGGCCGCGGCCATGGGTTCTTCGATCAGGAACACGTGCGAGGCGCCGGCGCCAAGGGCCGATTCGCGGATGGCGCGGCGTTCCACCTGGGTGGAACCGCAGGGCACGCACACGATGATGCGCGGGCTGGGCGCCAGCATGTTGCGCGGGTGCACCATGCGGATGAACTGCTTGAGCATCTGCTCGGTGACCGTGAAGTCGGCGATGACGCCGTCCTTCATGGGCCGGATGGCCTCGATGTTGCCGGGCACGCGGCCGAGCATCTGCTTGGCTTCGTGGCCGACGGCCTGGATGATCTTCTTGCCGTGAGGCCCGCCTTCATGACGGATCGCGACCACGGAGGGCTCATCGAGCACGATGCCCTTGCCGCGGACGTAGATCAGCGTATTGGCGGTACCGAGGTCGATCGCCATATCGCTGGAAAAATAACTGCGCAGGAATCCGAACATGGGAGCTCAGCTAAATTCTGGGGGGAATTGGGGTCATGCCGCGGGGCGTACGACCCAGGAAAGCCTGGGTGCGCCTGTCATCACGGCGATTAAACCGTGAATCATAACTTATAATTTCCCCGGAAATAGCGCATAAATGCAGGCTATTCAAGCTTTGTAACGGGTTTGGCATGTGCATACTGCCCAGTCCCGCCCCTCGGCCTCCGCTTCTCGATATTCGCACTCCCCATGGCGCTCAATGACACAGATGTGGCCCGCATTGCCAGGCTGGCCAGAATCGAACTGACCCCGGACCAGCGCGCCCACGCGCAGGCCGAACTCAACGGCATCCTCCACCTGATCGAACGGCTGCAGGCCGTCGACACCCAGGGCGTCGACCCCCTGGCCCACCCGTTGTCGGCCCACGAGGACATCGTGCTGCGCCTGCGCCAGGACGCCGTGACCGAAACCGCCTCGGAGGCCCGCCGCGCCGAACTGCTGGCCAATGCTCCCGACGCCCAGGACGGTCTTTTCCTGGTCCCCAAGGTTCTCGATTAAGCCATGACCCAACCCGCCCTGCATACTCAATTCGAGGGGATCGCCGCCCTGCGCGCGGCCCTCGCCCAACGCCAGGTCAGCGCCGTCGAACTGGCGCAAAGCTCGCTGGCGGCCGCCGAGGCGGCCAGCGGCCTGAACGCCTTCTTACATATTGATGCCGAATTGACGCTGGCCCAGGCCCGCGCCGCCGATGCCGCGCTGGCCGCCGGCAATGCCGGTCCGCTGGCCGGCGTGCCCATCGCCCACAAGGACGCCTTCGTCACCCGCGGCTGGCGCACCACCGCCGGCAGCAAGATGCTGGACGGCTACGTCAGCCCGTTCGACGCCACCGTGGTCGAGCGCCTGCAGGCCGCCGGCGCCGTGTCGCTGGGCAAGCTCAACTGCGACGAGTTCGCCATGGGTTCGGGCAACGAGAACTCGGCCTACGGCGCGGTCCGCAACCCCTGGGACCCGGCCGCCGTGCCCGGCGGTTCGTCGGGCGGTTCGGCCGCGGCGGTCGCCGCCCGCCTGGTGGCCGCCGCCACCGGCACCGACACCGGCGGTTCGGTGCGCCAGCCCGCCGCGCTGTGCGGCGTCAGCGGCATCAAGCCGACCTACGGCACCGTGTCGCGCTACGGCATGGTCGCCTTCGGCTCCAGCCTGGACCAGGCCGGCCCGCTGGCTCCCAGCAGCCGCGATCTGCTCGAACTGCTGGATGTCATCAGCGGCTTTGATCCGCGCGACGCCACCAGCCTGGAAAAATGCGACGCCGCCGTCAATGAACCGGGCCGCGTGCGGCGCGATTTCGATGCCGCGCAAGGCAGGTTCGACGCCGCCGGCAGCCAGCCCCTGAAGGGCCTGCGCATTGGCGTGCCCGAGGAATACTTCGGCGCCGGCCTGGCCCCGGACGTGGCCGCCGCGGTGCAGGCCGCGCTGGCCCAGTTCGAAGCCCTGGGTGCGGTGCGCGTGCCGGTGTCGCTGCCGCGCACCGAGCTGGCCATCCCCGCCTACTACGTCATCGCCCCCGCCGAAGCGTCGAGCAACCTGGCGCGCTACGACGGCGTGCGCTACGGCCACCGCGCCAAGCAGTACGGCGACCTGAACGAGATGATCAGCCGCTCGCGCGCCGAAGGCTTCGGCGACGAGGTCAAGCGCCGCATCCTGATCGGCACCTACGTGCTGTCCCACGGCTATTACGACGCCTATTACCTGCAGGCCCAGCGCCTGCGCCGCATGATCGCCCAGGACTTCCAGCGCGCCTTCGCCGGCCAGTGCGACGTCATCATGGGCCCGGTGACCCCGACGGTGGCCAAGAACATCGGCGACAACCGCGACGACCCCACCGCCGACTGGCTGGCCGACGTCTACACGCTGGGCGTCAGCCTGGCGGGCCTGCCCGCGATGTCCGTGCCCTGCGGCTTCGGCGGCGCGGGCCGCCGCCCCGTCGGTCTGCAGATCATCGGCAACTACTTCGACGAAGGCCGCCTCCTGGCCATCGCCGACCGCTACCAACAAGTCACGACGTGGCACAAGGCCACGCCGGCCCAGCAGGACGCCTAAGCATGAACTGGGAAATCGTCATCGGCCTGGAAACGCATACCCAGCTTTCCACCGACTCCAAGATCTTTTCGGGCAGCAGCACCGAGTTCGGCGCCGCGCCCAACACCCACGCCAACGAAGTCGACCTGGCCTTGCCGGGCAGCCTGCCGGTCATGAACCGCGGCGCCGCCGAACGCGCCATCCGCTTCGGCCTGGCGGTCGGCGCCGAGATCGCGCCGCGCTCGGTGTTCGCGCGCAAGAACTACTTCTACCCCGACCTGCCCAAGGGCTACCAGATCAGCCAGTACGAGCTGCCGGTGGTGGTGGGCGGTTCGCTGTCGTTCTTCGTCGGCGAGGAAGAAAAGACCGTCAACCTGACGCGCGCGCACCTGGAAGAAGACGCGGGCAAATCCTCGCACGACAATTTCACCCTGGCCAACGGCTCGCCGGCCAGCGGCATCGACCTGAACCGCGCCGGCACGCCGTTGCTGGAAATCGTCACGGAACCGGAAATGCGCTCGGCCGCCGAGGCCGTGGCCTACGCGCGCGCCCTGCACAGCCTGGTGGTGTGGCTCGGCATCTGCGACGGCAATATGCAGGAAGGCTCGTTCCGCTGCGACGCCAACGTCTCCGTGCGCCCGGTCGGCCAGAAGGAATTCGGCACCCGCACCGAGATCAAGAACGTCAACTCGTTCCGCTTCCTGGAACGCGCCATCACCTATGAAGCGCGGCGCCAGATCGAGCTGATCGAGGATGGCGGCACCGTGGTCCAGGAAACCCGCCTGTACGACGCCGACCGCGACGAAACCCGCAGCATGCGCAGCAAGGAAGACGCGCACGACTACCGCTACTTCCCCGATCCCGACCTGCCCACGCTCGTGATCTCGCGCGAATGGGTCGACGAGGTCCGCGCCGCCATGCCCGAACTGCCGGCCGCCCAGCGCGCCCGCTTCGAGTCCGAGTATGGGCTGCCGGCCTACGACGCCGCCCAGCTGACCGTCAGCCGCGACCTGGCCGCCTATTTCGAGGCCGTGGCGCACGCGCTGCCGGCCGGCCAGGCCAAGCTGGCCGCCAACTGGATCATGGGCGAAGTGGCCGCCACCCTGAACAAGGAAGAAAAGGCCATCGCCGACGCGCCGGTGCAGGCGCCGGCCCTGGCCGCGCTGATCAACCGCATCATCGACGGCACGATCTCCAACAAGATCGCGCGCGAAGTGTTCGGCGCCATGTGGGCCGGCGAGAACGGCGGCCAGCCCGACGCCATCATCGAAGCCCGCGGCCTCAAGCAGATCAGCGACACCGGCGCCATCGGCGCCATGATCGACGAGGTGCTGGCGGCCAATCCGGCCATCGTCGAGGAGTACCGCGCCGGCAAGCAGAAGGCGTTCAACTCGCTGGTCGGCCAGATCATGAAGGCCGCGCGCGGCAAGGCCAACCCGCAGCAGGTCAACGACCTGCTCAAGCAGAAGCTGGATAGCTGATCCCCGCGCCGGCCCGTCATCACGAGGACCGGCGCAGTATCAGACCGAACCGAAGGCCGCGGCATCTTGCCGCGGCTTTTTGTTTGGCCAAGAATGGTTCGGTCGATTTCGCGCCGGAGACTTGGCCATGACTACCCCCTACCTATCCGTTCCACACGAACAGGTCGCGCAGCGGCTGGACGAACTTATCGAGGCCGCCCACGGGGGCACCCGGGTCGTCATCATGCGAGATGGCATGGCATATGCCCAGTTCTGGCGGGTCAACCCCCTCCTGACCGAAGAGGCGCACCGCGCGATCGAGGAACTCAAGCAACTCAAGGGCATCCCGTATGTGGACGACGCCACCTGGTGGTACGCCGTCAAGGGGATACGCGAATGAAGCTCGTGCTCGATGCGTCGGTTGCCTTGAGTTGGCTGCAATTGCCCAGCCAGACCCACAGTGGACAAGCGCTCGCGATACTGGAAGGCCTGGTTGATAAGCCCGCCCTCGTCCCCTTGATCTGGAAGCTGGAGGTCGCCCAGGGAGCGCTGCGCATCGAACGGTCGCGGCAAGCCACGCCAGCCATGCTGGCCAAATTTTCAACGCGGTTGAAGAGGGCGCCAGTGGTCAACGAACACCGACCTGCCACCACATGGCTGCCGCGCTGTGTCGCCCTTGCCCGGCAACACGCCCTCACGGTGTACGACGCGTCGTATCTGGAACTTGCGCTTTGGCACGATGCCGCACTGGCCACCTTCGACAAGCGCCTGACGCAAGCGGCATATGCGTGTGATCTCGTCGTCATCGGCGCTGAGGGGCCGGCCAACAGGCTGGAGTCCCCTGGAGTCCGATACGGAAGCCGGCGGGCCAAGTCCCACCGGCCCGGGTTTACTTCACCCCGTACTTCGTCCGGTATGCCTGCACCGCCTCGCGGTGCTCGGCGAACGCGGCGTCGTCCTGCAGCAGCGCCATGATGTCGGCCAGCGAGGCAATCGCCACCACCGGGATACCGTAGGTCTTGGCCACGTCCTGCACCGCCGAGTGCGCGGACAGCGCGTCGTCGGCGCCCGCGCGTTCCATGCGGTCCATGGCGATCAGCACGGCGGCCGGTTCGGCGCCGGCGCTGCGGATGATCTCCACCGACTCGCGCACCGAGGTGCCCGCGGTGATCACGTCGTCGATGATGACGACCTTGCCCTTGAGCGGCGCGCCCACCAGCGTGCCGCCTTCGCCGTGGTCCTTGGCTTCCTTGCGGTTGTAGGCGAACGGCACGTCGCCGCGGCCCTGCATCGCCGGGTGGCCAGCCAGCGCCACGGCGGTGGCGGTGGCCAGCGGGATGCCCTTGTAGGCGGGCCCGAACAGCATGTCGAAGGCCACGCCCGAATCCAGCAGCGCCTGGGCGTAGAAGCCCGCCAGCTTGCCAACCGATGCGCCGCTGTTGAACAGGCCCGCGTTGAAGAAATAGGGACTGATACGACCAGACTTCACCTTGAAGCTGCCGAAGCGCAGCACGCCTTCGTTCAGGGCGAAGCGGACAAAGTCGAGCGAGGTGGCGGAGGCGGTATGGGCGGCAGACATGCGAGGAGGATCCGGGAGGTGGCAAACCCCGGCATTTTATCCGCTGTCGGGGCCTTTCCCGGACAACGTCGCCCAGTCGGTTAAATTCCTGGCATTGTTCCGGCCGTTTCCGGCCGCTCTACAGGAGTCCCGCTTTGCTGCGCATCACGTCGATCAACCTCAATGGCATCCGGTCCGCCTTCCGCAAGGGCCTGCAACCCTGGATGGAAAAGCACGC
Organism: Achromobacter ruhlandii; assembly: GCF_902859695.1. Taxonomy (GTDB): domain Bacteria; phylum Pseudomonadota; class Gammaproteobacteria; order Burkholderiales; family Burkholderiaceae_B; genus Achromobacter; species Achromobacter ruhlandii. The sequence continues at coordinate 306,670 of NZ_CADIJL010000003.1, read as the reverse complement.
CGCCGACGTGCTGTGCCTGCAGGAAATCAAGGTGTCCGACGAGGATCTGACCGACGACCTGCGCCACCCGCCGGGCTACACCGGCCACTTCCACCATGCCGTCAAGAAAGGCTACAGCGGCGTCGGCATTTACCTGCGCGACGCGGCCGAGCGCGTCAACATCGGCCTGGGCTGCGAGGAGTTCGACCCGGAAGGCCGTGTCATCCGCGCCGACTGGAAAAACCTGTCCGTGATCAGCGCCTACCTGCCCTCCGGTTCCAGCGGCGACGAACGCCAACAGGCCAAGTACCGCTTCCTGGACCGCTTCGGCCCGTGGATCGACGAACTGATGCACGAACACAAGAAGACCGGCCGCGAATTCATCATCTGCGGCGACTGGAACATCGCCCACAAGGAAATCGACCTCAAGAACTGGAAGGGCAACCTGAAGAACTCCGGTTTCCTGCCCGAGGAACGCGCCTGGCTGACCGACGTGTTCGACAAGCGCGGCTTCGTCGACGTGTTCCGCACCATCGACGACCGCCCCGACCAATACACCTGGTGGAGCAACCGCGGCCAGGCCTGGGCCAAGAACGTCGGGTGGCGCATCGACTACCAGATCGCCACGCCGGGCATCGCCGCCCGCGCGCGCAGCGTCGCCATCTACAAGGACGAACGTTTTTCCGACCACGCGCCGCTGACCATCGACTACGACGCCACGCTCTGAAAGACGGGCGGCGGAAGACGGATTCCGCCGCCCGCGCGCATGATCCTGCTCAAAATATATTTAGGGACACATAAAGGGGATCAGGCCTTGCAAGATGAGGACCATATCCCGCCAAAAGGCTGGATTCCCCTATGGGGCGGCGATCCCGCGCCGCTTCCCAGATTCCCATAATATTGGGGACATATTAATTTTCCCTATGAATTCAATGCCTCATGACTTCTGCTATGAAGTCTCCGGTTCCGCACCCGCGCGCCCAATCATAATACGTCCCCAATAAAAATAAGAAAAAGTGCTTTGATATCAAGACGATGGCGCACTTTCCGGCTTTGCGCAGGGCAACAAATTAGCCCTACAATCCCGCACCAAGCCGGTGCTACTCGCACCAAAACGGAGATACCGCGCCCCAAAACGGCGCATCTCCGCACCCATTCGAAGCGCCCCCAAGGAGATCATGTTGAAAGTGCAGCGTCTGGACGACTTCCTGCGTAGCGTCGCCGTGCGCGATCCGCAGCAACCGGAATTCATGCAAGCCGTCCAGGAGGTGATGCTGAGTCTGTGGCCTTTCATCGAAAAGCACCCCCACTACGCCGAGCACGCCCTGCTCGAGCGCCTGGTGGAACCGGAACGCGTGATCCAGTTCCGCGTGTGCTGGACCGACGACAAGGGCCAGGCGCAGGTCAACCGCGCTTTCCGCATCCAGCACAGCTCGGCCATCGGCCCGTTCAAGGGCGGCATGCGTTTCCACCCCTCGGTGAACCTGTCGATCCTGAAGTTCCTGGCGTTCGAGCAGACCCTGAAGAACTCGCTGACCACGCTACCCATGGGCGGCGGCAAGGGCGGCTCCGACTTCGACCCCAAGGGCAAGTCCGACGCCGAAGTCATGCGCTTCTGCCAGGCCCTGATGATCGAGCTGTACCGCCACCTGGGCCCGGACACCGACGTGCCGGCCGGCGACATCGGCGTGGGCGCGCGTGAAGTCGGCTTCATGGCCGGCATGATGAAGAAGCTGTCGAACTCCACCGCCAGCGTCTTCACCGGCAAGGGCCTGACCTTCGGCGGCAGCCTGATCCGCCCCGAAGCCACCGGCTACGGCACCGTCTACTTCGCCGAGGAAATGCTCAAGCGCGTCGGCAAGTCGTTCGACGGCCTGCGCGTGTCGGTCTCGGGCTCGGGCAACGTGGCCCAGTACGCCATCGAGAAGGCCATGGCGCTGGGCGCCAAGGTCGTGACGGTGTCCGACTCGAACGGCACGGTGGTCGACGAAGCCGGCTTCAACCACGAGAAGCTGGTGGCGCTGATGCACGTCAAGAACGACCTGCGCGGCCGCCTGGACGCCTACGCGCGCCAATTCGGCCTGGTCTACGAACCCGGCAAGCGCCCGTGGCACGTGCCCGTGGACGTGGCCCTGCCCTGCGCCACCCAGAATGAACTGGAACTGGCCGACGCCGAAACGCTGATCAAGAACGGCGTGCAGTGCGTGGCCGAAGGCGCCAACATGCCCGCCACCCTGGACGCCGCCAAGGCCTTCATCGCCGCCCGCGTGCTGTACGCCCCGGGCAAGGCCAGCAACGCTGGCGGCGTGGCCGTGTCGGGCCTGGAGATGGCCCAGAACTCGGCCCGCCTGGCGTGGACCCGCGAAGAAGTGGACACGCGCCTGCACGCCATCATGCGCGACATCCACGAGAACTGCGTGCGCCACGGCCACAGCGAGCGCGAATACGTGAACTACCTGGACGGCGCCAACATCGCCGGCTTCGTCAAGGTCGCCGACGCGATGCGCCAGCAAGGGCTGTATTGATCGACATGCCGGCGGCCCTCCGGCGCCGGCAATGCGACGATAAAAAGGCGGCGGGCTGTTCAAGCCTGCCGCCTTTTTCCATGGCGGACCGCCGTGCGGCCAGAGATCATTTCGGATCTCTGCCCTGCCTGCCCTGATGCCGCAGCGCCCGGCGCGAACGGCATACGAGCCCCGTACCGGCGCGCCGCCGATGCCGCCGGGATCAGTGCTTCATCGCCCCGTGGTCATGGCTCATGCCGGGATTGTGCGAAGCCGGCTTGACCTTGAACTGCACCGCCACCTCGCCCGCCTTTTCAAACTTGAGCGTGGCCGGCACGGTGGCGCCCTCGGCGAACGGCGCCTTCAGCTTGATGAACATGACGTGATAGCCGCCCGGCGAAAGTTTGACCTCGCCATTGGCCGGCAGCGGGATGCCGCCCTCGACCGGGCGCATCTTGGCCACGCCGTTGGCCGTTTCGACCGTATGCAGCTCGACGCGCTCGGCGGCGTCGGACGAGATCGACAGCAGGCGGTCGGGCGTCTTGGCCTCGTTGTCGATATCCATGTAGCCTGCGCCGTTGGATTGGCCCGGGGCGGACGCGCGCACCCAGAGATCATCGACCTCGACCTCGCCAACCTTGTAGTCCTTGGCCCAGGCGGACCCGGCCGCGCACAGGCCCAGGATGGCGACAGCGGCGAACTTGCGGATGTTCATGAGGTGTTCTCCTAAAGGGTTAACGCCGCCGGACCAGGCTGCGGGCGGCTGACAGAACCGAGTCGGTCAAAGCTTCCATGGCCTCGGAGTTTACCCGCCAATGCTGCCAATACAGGGGCACATCCTCCCAGGCGCGGCCCCGCAGCAGCACCAGATGACCTGCGTCAAGATGTTCCTGCACCAGCGGCAGCGGATTCATCGTCCAGCCCAGCCCGCCCAGCGTAGCCTGCACGAAGGCGCGCGTGGACGGCACCCACCACACCGGCGGCTGCCACGGCGCCGGGTCGGAGATCTTGTGGGCAAAGCGGGCCTGCAGCGCGTCCTTGCGGTTGAACACCAGCACCGGCGCCTGCGCCAGCGTCTGCGCGTTCACGCCTTGCGCGAAATAGCGCTTGTGGAAAGCCGGTGTGCACGTCGCCACATAGCGCATGCTGCCCAGCGCGTGGATGCGGCAGCCCTGCACCGGATCGGCCAGCGTCGTCACCGCGCCGAGCACCGAGCCGTTGCGCAGCAACGCGGCGGTATGGTCCTGGTCTTCGGACTGCATGTCGAGCGTGGCGCGGGTGCGGCTGGAAAACTGCAGCGCCGCGTCGACGAACCAGGTCTCCAGGCTGTCGTGGTTGACGGCGATGGGGATGCTGGCGTGCGGCACATCGTCGTCCGCCACGCCCAGCCGGTTCAGCGCGTCGTGCTCCAGCAGCGCGGTCTGCTCGGCCAATTGCACCAGTACCTGACCGTCGGCGGTCGCGGCGGCCGGCACGGTGCGCTGGACCAGCAGCCGGCCCATGCGGTCTTCGAGCGCCTTGATCCGCTGCGACACCGCCGACGGCGTTACGCTCAACGCCAGCGCGGCGCGCTCGAAACTGCCTTCGCGCACCACCGCGGCCAGGGCGCGCAGGTTGCCATGATCGATCTTCATAGGATTAGTTTTACTTAATATAGTGAAGGAAAATTAGCTGTATTTCATATTGGCGGCAAGCGAAAATGTTGCATTGCCGGCATGCGCGACGCTGCCGGCCCGGTATCCAAGCGCCGCCACAAGGCGTTGCAGTCAAAAGGTTCGCAGTCATGTTCGCCACGTTGTCCTCCCCCCTCTTCCTCACCGCCTGGGCCAGCGGCACGGCCACCGGGCTGGGCCTGTTCGCCGTTGTCGGCGCACAGAGCGCATTCATCCTGCGCCAGGGATTGATGCGCGCGCACCTGCTGTCGGTGGTCGCCATCTGCGCCCTGATCGACGCCATCTTCATCTTCGCCAGCGTCTCGGGCCTGCAGGCCCTGACCGCCTGGTTCCCGTGGCTGACCACCGCGGTGCTGTGGTTCGGCGTGGCGTTCCTGTCCTGGTACGCGCTGCAATCGGCGCGCCGCGCCTGGACCGCCACCGGCGGCCTGGCCGCCGCGCGCGACGTGGTGCCCTCGCGCCGTGCCGCGATGCTGGGCGCCCTGGGCTTTTCGCTGCTGAACCCCCATTTCTGGCTCGACATGGTGGTGGTCGGCTCGCTGGCCCACGGCTTCGACGACGCCCGCATGGCGTTCGCCGCCGGCGCCTTCACCGCCAGCTTGCTGTGGCTGGCCGTGCTGGGCATCGGCTCGCGCCTGTTCGCGCGCTTCTTCGCCAGCGCCTCGGCCTGGCGCGTGCTGGACGGCGTCATCGCCGTGGTCATGGCGGGCCTGGCGATCAGCCTGGCGGTCAAGGGCGTCTGACGGCCGTGCCCGGTACCGCCGCCTGTCCCAGCCCCGCCCACCCGGGGCCCGCGCGCTACACCGCCACCTTCATCTTCGCCAAGAAGCAGTTCGACGACGACTTCCACCGGCTCGACCAGGCCATCGCCACGGCGGCGCGGGCTACCCCCGGCTACCTGGGCGAAGAGGCCTGGGAAGATCCCGCGCGCGGCCTGTACGCCAATGTCTATTACTGGGAATCGCTTGAAGCCCTGGAAGCCCTGATCCGCCACCCTGCCCACCAGCAGGCCAAGGCCGCGCAGTCGCGCTGGCTGGACGGCTACCGGGTGATCATCGCCCAGGTGCTAAGGGAATACGGGGACGGACTGCCCGGTCCAGCACTTTTATAATCGCCGGGTTGCCACTCTTTCGTCGGGCGCATGGCCGGCCCGCCAGACGATCATGCGCGGACCCTCTCCTTCCAAAGACGTGCGCCTGCCGCCGCTGGCCGCCATCCAGGCCTTCGAGGCGGCCGCCCGGCTCGGTTCGTTCGAGCGCGCCAGCGAAGAACTCTTCGTCACCGCCAGCGCCATCGGCAAGCGCATCGCCGCGCTGGAAGCGCAGCTGGACGTCACCCTGTTCATCCGCAGCAGCCGCGGCGCCACCCTGAGCGCCGCCGGGCGCGAATACCTGGAGCAGGTGCGCACCGCGCTGGACCTGCTGTCGGACGCCTCGCTGCACAAGCGCGGCGAACCCAAGCTCGAACCCCTGCGGGTCGTGTCCACGCCCACCTTCGCCCGCCAGGTGCTGATCCCCGCCCTGCCCGGTTTCACCGCCGCCCATCCGGACGTCGAGCTGGAGATCATGCTGTCCATTCCCTACCTGGACATCACGCCGCCAAACGCCGATGTCTGGATCCGCTTCGGCAGCGGCAAATACCCCGGCCTGCATGCCCGGCCGCTGACCACCGACCCGGTGTTCGCCGTGTGCTCGCCGGCCTATCGCGACGCCCACGGCCCGTTCGACCGTCCCCAGGACCTGGCGCGCGCCGCGCTGCTGCGCTGCCCGATGGAACCCTGGCGTCCATGGCTGGCCGCGGCGGGATTGGACTGGCCCGAGCCCGCCCGCGGCGTCTGGCTGGTCGACCTGGGCATGATGCTGGCGGCGGCCCGCGCCGGCCAGGGCATCGCCTTGACCCGCCGCACGCTCGCCGCCGAATGGCTCGACGAAGGCAAATTGCTGCGCGTGCTCGACATCGAAACACCGGGTGAATCCCAGTACCACCTGTGCACCGAAATCTCGCGCCCGCCCGGCGGCGCGGCCCAAGCGTTTTCCCTATGGCTGGCGGAGGTCTGCGAACGCGCATCCCAGTGGCCGCGCGGCCTGCCAGCCAAGCCGGAATAAATTTCCAGTCCCGGGCGGAAGGAAATTCCGCGCGCCATGGCGCATCGCTGGCTAGGATGCGCCGAACGTGGCCGCGCGCCGGAGGCAGGCGCCGCGTCATGGCGTTGCCCGATCCTTTCCCATCGGATGCTGCATCGCAGCGCCCGGGTCCGGCACCCTTGCGCCCGTACTAGGTATTTACGCGGAAAAACCCCGCGCGGTCAGATTCGCGTAAGCGATTAAGCAGACAGTCACAACACGCAACACAGGAGCGCGCCACCAACCTCTTTCCTCGCCGCCTGGCGCCGGCACACGGTTTTCCACGCAGTTCTACTAATTACAACGGAGACATCCATGGATTTTCGTTTGAAGCTGCTTGCAGGAACCCTTGCTTTTGCCGTATCGGCCGCGGGCTACGCCGCCGACCCCATCAAGATCGGCGTGGCCGGTCCCTACACCGGGGGCTCGTCCTCCATGGGCGTCAGCATGCGCGACGGCGTGCGCCTGGCCATCGAGGAAATCAACAAGAGCGGCGGCGTGCTCGGCCGGCAACTGGTCGCGGTGGAGCGCGACGACGAAGCCAAGAACGAACGCGGCGTGCAGATCGCCCAGGAGCTGATCAACAAGGAACAGGTCACGGCCACGGTCGGCTACATCAACACCGGCGTGGCGCTGGCCTCGCAGCGCTTCTACCAGGACGCCAAGATCCCGGTGTTCAACAACGTCGCCACCGGCAGCGTCATCACGCACCAGTTCAAGGCGCCGGAATACCCGGACAACTACGTGTTCCGCAACGCGGCGCACGACAGCATCCAGGCGCCGATGATCGTCGAAGAAGCCATCACGCGCCGCGGCTTCAAGAAGGTCGCGATCCTGGCCGACTCGACCAACTACGGCCAGCTCGGCCGCGAGGACCTGGAAAAGGCCCTGGACGCCAAGGGCATCAAGCCGGTCGCCGTCGAGAAGTTCAACATCAAGGACGTCGACATGACGGCCCAGCTGCTCAAGGCCAAGGCCGCGGGCGCAGAAGCCGTGCTGACCTACGGCATCGGCCCCGAGCTGGCGCAGATCGCCAACGGCATGGCCAAGCTGGGCTGGAAGGTGCCGATCATCGGCAGCTGGACGCTGTCGATGGCCAACTACATCGACAACTCCGGCGCCAATGGCGAAGGCGCGCGCATGCCGCAGACCTTCATCCAGGACCCGGACACGCCCAAGCGCAAGGCGTTCATCGACGCCTACCTGGCCAAATTCAAGCCCAAGAACAACCGCATCGACTCGCCGGTGTCGGCGGCCCAGGGCTATGACTCGATCTTCCTGCTGGCCGCGGCCATCAAGCAGGCCAACTCCACGGACGGCCCGAAGATCCGTGAAGCGCTCGAGAACCTGCAGACGCCCGTCGAAGGCGTGGTGATGACCTACAACAAGCCCTTCACCCACGACAACCACGACGCGATCACCGCCAAGGAAGTGGTCATCGGCGAGGTCAAGGGCGGCCGCGTGGTCAAGGCCAACTAGGTTCGTCCGCAGCAATGCGGCGGCGGCTGCCCGGCCGCCGCCGCCGGCGTCCCGGTGCGCGGGGCGCCGGCATGCAGTCGCCTGACAACAGCGTTCTGCCCAAGGGGGTTGGGACGGAACACAGCGCCTCACGACACATACCATGATTCTTCTACAGCTTATCTATAGCGGTATCGCGCTAGGCATGATCTATGCCGTCATCGCGTTCGGATACCAGCTCACCTTCGCCACATCCGGCACCCTGAACTTCGGCCAGGGCGAAGCCCTGATGCTGGGCGCGCTGGTCGGGCTCACGCTGGTCGGACTGGGCGTGAACTACTGGGTCATGATTCCCATCGTCTGCATCTTCGGCTTCGCGCAAGGCGTGCTGGTCGAGCGGGTCGGCGTGCGGCCGGCCATCAAGACGCGGTCGGAGTTCGGCTGGATCATGGCCACGATCGCGCTGGGCATCATCTTCAAGAACGTGGCCGAGAATGTCTGGGGCCGCGACGACCTGCGCTTTCCCTCGCCGCTGCCCGAGGCGCCGATCCAGGTGCTGGGCGCCAACGTGCTGCCGATGGAGCTGCTGGTGGTGTTCGGCGCGCTGGCGATGATGCTGCTGGTGGAAGTGTTCAACCGCAAATCCATCTATGGCAAGGCCTTCGTCGCCACCTCCAATGACCGCGACGCCGCCGGCCTGATGGGCATCAACACTGGCATGGTGATCACGTTTTCGTATGCCCTGTCGTCGCTGACCGCCGCCTTCGCGGGCGTGCTGGTGGCGCCGCTGACGCTGACCGGCGCCACCATGGGCGCGGTGCTGGGCCTGAAGGCCTTCGCGGTCGCCATCATCGGCGGCCTGTCCAGCGGCATGGGCGTGGTGGTGGGCGGCCTGATCCTGGGGATCGCCGAGACCACCACCGGTTTCTATCTTTCGACGGGGTACAAAGACGTGCCGGGACTGGTCCTGCTGCTGCTCGTACTGACCTTCAAGCCCGCCGGCCTGTTCGGCAAGACCGCGATCAAGAAGGTGTAATCGATGAAACCCCTGCACCTTCTGCTATCCATTGTGGCCGTGGCCTGCCTGGCCGCCGTGCCGCTGGGCGTGACCAACACGTACTACCTGCACCTGATCGAAACCATCATGATCTATTCGATCCTGCTGTTCGGGCTCGATATCGTGGTGGGCTATACCGGCCAGGTGTCGCTGGGCCACGCCGGCCTGTTCGGCATCGGCTCGTACGTGGCCGGCGTGCTGTTCTTCCATCTGCAGATGCCGATCTGGGTGACGCTGCCGGCGGCCATCCTGATCGCGGCGGCGTTCGGCGCGGTGCTGGCGCTGCCGGCGCTGCGGGTCACCGGTCCGTATCTGGCGATGGTGACGCTGGCGTTCGGCACCATCATCCAGATCCTGATCAACGAGATGACCTTCATGACCGAAGGCCCGCTCGGCATCAAGATCCCCAAGCCGTCGATCGGCGGACACATCCTGACCAAGAGCGAGTACTTCTGGCTGGTGGCGGCGTTGCTGGTGCTGTCGCTGATCGTGGTGCACCGCATCCTCAAGTCGCACCTGGGCCGCTCGTTCGAGGCCCTGCGCGACAGCCCGATCGCGTCGGACTGCATGGGCGTGTCGGTCTACCGGCACAAGGTGTTCGCCTTCGTCATCAGCGCCGGCTTCGCCGGCCTGGCGGGCGCGCTGTACTCGTATTCCGAGCAGTACATCTCGCCCAACACCTACAACTTCGAACTGACCATCCTGTTCCTGCTGGCCATCATCATGGGCGGACGCAAGAGCCGCACCGGCGCGCTGCTGGGCGCGTCGATCATCGTGCTGCTGCCCAAGATGCTGGACGACATCGGCACCTTCCGCCTGATCGCGCTGGGCGTGGCGATCCTGGTGACGGTGGGCAGCGCCATCGCCATCTCCAAGGGCCGCACCGAGGCCCGCCGGGTGGCGGTGCCGGTGGTCGGCACCATCCTGCTGGCGGTGTTCTCCTACTGGCTGGACGCGGTGACCGACTGGCGCCTGACGATCTTCGGCGCCATGATCCTGTTCGTCGTGTACTACCTGCCCGACGGCATCGTCGGCTTCGTGCGCAACCTGTTCTTCTCGACCCGCCGCGCGGCGCTGTCGGTCAAAAAGGACCTGGTCAAGGAGCAGGAGGCGGTCGTGCCCGAAAGCGCGCGCGGCCAGGGCGAGACCCTGTTGGCGGCCAAGCAGGTGCTGATGCAGTTCGGCGGCCTGAAGGCGCTCAACCAGGTCGACCTGACCATCAAGCGCGGCACCATCCACGGGCTGATCGGCCCGAACGGCTCCGGCAAGAGCACCATGATGAACGTGCTGACCGGCATCTACGTGCCGACGGCCGGTTCGGTGGAGTTCTCGGGCAAGTCGCTGGTGGGGCTGGCGCCGGCCGACATCGCCGCATCCGGCATCGCCCGCACATTCCAGAACGTGCAACTGTTCGGCGAAATGACGGCGCTGGAGAACGTGCTGGTGGGCCTGCACCATACGTTCACCACCGGGCTGGCGGGCATCGCGCTGCGCACGTCCAAGTGGAAAGGCGAGGAGCAAGGCGCCCGCGCCCGCGCGCTGGCGCTGCTGGAGTTCGTCGGGCTGGACAGCATGGCCAACGAGGAGGCGCGCAACCTGCCCTACGGCAAGCAGCGGTTGCTGGAGATCGCCCGCGCGCTGGCGCTGGATCCGCAATTGCTGCTGCTGGATGAGCCGGCGGCCGGCCTGACGGCGCCCGACATCGTCGAGCTGCTGGCCATCATCCGCAAGGTGCGCGACCACGGCATCACGCTGATCCTGATCGAGCACCACATGGACGTCGTGATGGGAGTATGTGACACCGTGTCGGTGCTGGACTTCGGCCAGAAGATCGCCGAGGGGCTGCCCAACGAAGTGCAGAGCAACGCCAAGGTTATCGAGGCGTATCTGGGCGGCGCGCCCGCCTGACGCCAAGGACGACAACATGCTATCGATCAAGAATCTGGAAGCGGGCTACGGGAAGGTGAAGGTGCTGCACGGCATCAGCATGGAGGTCCCGAAGGCCAAGGTGGTGACGCTGATCGGCTCGAACGGGGCCGGCAAGACGACGACGATGCGGGCGCTGTCGGGGATGATCCGGCCGACCGCGGGCGAGGTCACATTGGGTGGCAAGCGCATCGACGGGCTGGAGTCGCATCGGATCGCGCGGCTGGGGTTGGCGCATTCGCCGGAAGGGCGGCGGGTGTTTCCTACGCTTTCCGTCACCGACAATCTGCTGCTGGGCGCATTTCCCCGGTTGACGGGGAGCCGGCCCAAGGGCGACGTGCAGGCGGACCTGGGGCGGGCGATGGATCTGTTTCCTCGGCTGAAGGAACGGCGCGATCAGTTGGCGGGAACGCTGTCTGGCGGCGAGCAGCAGATGCTGGCGATGGCGCGGGCGGTGATGCTGAATCCGGAGCTGGTGTTGCTGGATGAGCCGTCGATGGGGTTGGCGCCGATCCTGGTGGAGGAGGTTTTCCGGATCATCGCGCGGCTCAAGGATGAAGGGGTGACGATGTTGCTGGTCGAACAGTTTGCGGCGGCGGCGTTGAATGTCGCGGATTATGGGTATGTGTTGGAGAATGGGCGGATTTCTGTGCATGGGAGTGCGGAGAAGTTGAAGCATGATCCGGCTGTGGTGGCGGCTTATCTTGGTGGGGGGCATTAGTTTTTTTGTTGTTGCGTGGGATTGAGTTCTTGAGACGCACGGCGGGGCGGCGGGCGGTGGCGGGCGGGGCTACGATTGCGGTCCGGAGCGTTCGCTCCGGACTGCCCCTTCGTCATCTTCGTCACAGCCTTCGGCTGTTCCTTCAGATTCCCTCGGGCGCATCTACACGCCCCGCCCGCCACCGCCCGCCGCCCCGCCGTGCTCGCGATTGTTCTGATTCCTGCGTTGCCGGGGTTAGCCGTGTGCTTGGCATGCTTTGGCCGCGGGTGCTCTCGCTGAAGATCTTGCGGGGCCCGCCCAAAGGCGGCCGCGCGGGCGGCCTTTTTGGGCTTACGCGCTGGTTTTGCGTTGGCGGATGACGCTGCGCGCGGGTGACGGACGGCTTGGTGGGCCGCCTGTTCTTGGGAGTGGGGCGGATGAAAAAAGGCAGGATTGCGCTTGGCGCAATCCTGCCTTTGCTTTTGGCGCGCGGGACGCGCGCTTTGCTTAGACGGTGATGGTCAGGGTGACGTCGATGTTGCCGCGGGTGGCGTTCGAGTAGGGGCAGACGATGTGGGCGGCGGCGACGAGTTTTTCGGCTTCGGCGCGGTCCATGCCGGGCAGCGAGATCTTCAGTTCGGCTTCGATGCCGAAACCGGTGGGGATGGGACCGATGCCGACCGAGCCGTCGATGGTGGCGTTGGCGGGCATGGCGATCTTGTCGCGGCCGGCGACGAACTTCATGGCGCCCATGAAGCAGGCGGAGTAGCCGACGGCGAACAGCTGCTCGGGGTTGGTGCCGGCCGCGCCGGCGCCACCCAGTTCCTTCGGGGTGGTCAGCTTGACGTTCAGGTTGCCGTCGCTGGAGACGCCAGTGCCTTCACGGCCGCCGGTGACGTGGGCGTGGGCGCGGTAGAGGACTTTTTCGATGGACATGGTGCTTTCCTTTTGGATGAAGGTGAGGGACTGCCGGGCTGACGGGAACGTTCCCGCTTCGACCCTTACTGATTTGATAGCACACGATTACATCGTTCGCTATTTATAACCGGGAATGACAGCGATTGCCATCATCCTCCGCAAAGACTGCGAATCAAAGACTGCTGACCAACTTTTCCCGCAATTCGTGCAACGACTTCATGGTGCCCTGCGCCTCTTCCAGCGAACACTGGGCCGCTGCGGCGATGGCGTGGGGCACGGCTTCGGCCTGGTTGCGCAGGTCGCGGCCCTGCCGGGTCAGGGTGACGATGACCTGGCGTTCGTCATCCTGCGCGCGGGCCCGGGTAACCAGGCCCGCCGCTTCCAGCCGCTTGAGCAGGGGCGTCAGGGTGGCCGAGTCCAGGAACAGGCGTTCGCCGATGTCGGTGACCGTGATTTCGTCGCGTTCCCACAGCACCAGCATGACCAGGTACTGTGGATACGTCAGATCCAGGCCGCGCAGCAGCTTGCGGTACACCTTGTTCATCGCCAGGGAGGTCGAGTACAGGGCGAAACACAGCTGGCTGTCTAGCAGCAGCGGGTTGAACGCGCTTTTGGGCTGGGATCTGGATTTCATTGTGCAATATTAAATAGCGCGCTATTTATCGTCAAGCAATTTTTCCGGGCTTTTGTATCCGCCATGGCGATTGGCGTCCCCTCGCGTGCTGCGCTGCGGCAGGAAGGCCCCGTCGAAGATGGTGAGCAGGGGGGTATCCGGCGACACCTCCAAGGGCCTGGGCCCCGCGCCGTGTCGCCCAAGGCAGGCGTCTCGGCCCCGTTCAGGCGGCGTGCTCGCCTTCCAGCGCCCCGCGGTCGGAACCGTAGCGCTTCAAGCCGTCCAGGTCCAGCACCCGCACGGCGCCGTACTCGACATTCAGCAGCCCGGCCTCTTCCAGCTTGCGCAGCGCCTGGTTGGCACGCTGGCGCGAGACCCGCGCCAGGTAACCGACCTCTTCCTGCGTGATCGTCAGGCGCATGCCCATGCCGGGGTACAGCAGCGGGTTGAACAGCTCGGCCAGGCAGCGCGCCACGCGCGCGTCCGGATCCAGCAGGCGGTCGTATTCGGCCTTGCCGATGAACTGGGCGACGCGTTCGTTCAGCTGGTGCAGCAGGTAGCGGTTGAAGGGAATGCTGGTGTCCAGCAGCCAATCGAAAGTGGCGGCCGGCAGGCGCGCGACGACGGAATCGCGCAGCGCCACGATGTCGTACTTGCGGACTTCGCGCTTGAGCAGCGAGCCCTCGCCGATCCAGCCGCCCGCGGGCACGCCGGTCAGCGATGCGACCTTGCCTTCGGCATTTCCCACCGACACCTTCACCAGGCCCGCCAGCACGCCGATCCAAGCCTGGGCGAGTTCGCCTTTGCGCTCTATGATCGACCCGGCGGCAACTTGCTGCACGGACAGGTCTCGCTCAACGCGCGCTTGCTGCTCGGCGTCGAGTACGCGAAACCAGGCCGCGGCCAGTTGCAGGGAGTCGGATAGCTGCATCGGGAATACCCTAAAAGTTCCTTGAATGTCGCGATGGTGACAGTTGGTAGCAACCCAACCTTATACCTTAACTCCTGCCGTAAATCTAAAACCAACTGGTCAAGCGCGATCTCCCGCGCGCCGCGTTAGCGGCCTCGGGTGCGATGTGCCCAAACCGGAGGAGACAACGTGGCACATTTATCGCCCGCATCCGCAACGATGCCGGCGGCGCTGGATACTTTTCCGGCGCTGCTGTTCGCGCATGCCGACGTACGCGGGTCGCGGCCCGCGATACGTGAGAAAGACCTGGGTATCTGGCAAACCCTTACCTGGTCGCAAGTGGCTGAGCACGTGCGCCAGGTCGCCCACGGGCTGGCATCGCTGGGCATCCAGCCCGGCATGCACGTGGCCGTGATCGGCGAGAACCGGCCGCGCCTGTACATGGCCATGATGGCCACGCAATCGCTCGGCGCCATTCCCGTTCCGCTCTACCAGGACGCCGTGGCCCAGGAGATGGTCTACGTGCTGCAGGACGCCGAGATCAGCGTTGCCGTAGTCGAGGACCAGGAGCAGGTCGACAAGATGCTGGAAGTGCGCGAGCAATGCCCCGCGCTCAAGCACGTGGTCTACGACGATCCGCGCGGCCTGCGCCACTACACCGATGCGATGCTGCTGTCGTACGACCGGCTCGAGGAGATTGGCCGCGAGTACGCCGCGCAGCATCCCGACTTCTTCGCCCGCGCCGTGGCCGCGGTGCAGCCGCACGACGCGGCCGCGATGTTCTATACCTCCGGCACCACCGGCAAGCCCAAGGGCGTGGTGCTGACGCACCATGCGCTGATCGACCGCGCCCGCGCCGTATCCGAAATGGAAAACCTGACCGACCGCGAGGACGTGCTGGCCTACCTGCCGCCGGCCTGGATCGGGCAGAACATGTTCTCGTACACGCAACTACTGGTCACGGGCTTCACCGTGAACCATCCGGAGTCGCCCGATACCGTGTCGATCGACATGCGCGACATCGGCCCCACCTACTACTTCGCGCCGCCGCGCGTGCTGGAAGGCCTGCTGACCCATGTGATGATCCGCATGGAAGACGCCGGTTATCTCAAGCGCAAGCTGTTCCATGCCTGCATGAAGCTGGCGCGCCGCGTCGGCACCCGCATCCTGGATGGCGAACCGGTCAACGCCTGGGACCGCCTGCGCTACGCGCTGGGCAATGTGCTGATCTACGGTCCGCTGCGCAATGCGCTGGGCATGAGCCGCGTGCGCGTGGCCTATACGGCCGGCGAGGCCATCGGCCCCGACCTGTTCGTGTTCTACCGCTCCATCGGCATCAACCTCAAGCAGCTCTACGGCTCCACCGAAACCTCGGTGTTCGTCTGCGTGCAGCCGGACGGCCAGGTGCGCGACGACACCGTCGGCCCGCCGGTGGCCGGCGTGGAGATCCGCGTGGCCGACAACGGCGAAATCCTGGTCAAGAGCCCCGGCCTGTTCAAGGAGTACTACCGCAACCCGGACGCCACGCAGGAGGCGCGCAGCGCCGACGGCTGGTTCCACACGGGCGACGCGGGCTACCTGGACACCGACGGCCAGCTCAAGATCATCGACCGCGCCAAGGACGTCGGCAAGCTGGCCGACGGCAGCCTGTTCGCGCCCAAGTACCTGGAGAACAAGCTCAAGTTCTTCCCGCACATCAAGGAGGCGGTGGCGTTCGGCGCCGGCCGCCAGGACGTGTGCGCCTTCATCAACATCGACCTGGAAGCCGTGGGCAACTGGGCCGAGCGCCGCGGCCTGCCCTACGCCGGCTATACCGACCTGGCGGGCAAGGACGAGGTCTACCAGCTCATCGCCGATTGCGTCGAGCAGGTCAATGCCGACCTGGCCACCGATCCCAAGCTGTCGGCCTCGCAGATCGGCCGCTTCCTGATCCTGCACAAGGAACTGGATCCGGATGACGACGAACTGACGCGCACCCGCAAGGTGCGGCGCGCCTTCATCGCGCAGAAGTACGGCGTGCTGATCGACGCCCTGTTCGAAGGCAAGCCGTCCCAGTACATCGAAACCGAAGTGAAGTTCGAGGACGGCCGCACCGGCAAGATCGCCGCCGACCTGAAGATCCGCCCGGTCAAGACGTTCCCCGCCATCACCGCCCGAGCCGCGTAGAGACCATGAGCAACAACGACCGCGACCAGCGCATCGGCGACGTGATGCTGGACATGCAGAACATCTCGCTGTCCTTCGGCGGCGTCAAGGCGCTGACGGACATTTCCTTCAATGTGCGCGAGCACGAGATCCGCGCCATCATCGGCCCCAACGGCGCGGGCAAGAGCTCGATGCTGAACGTCATCAACGGCGTCTACACCCCGCAGCAGGGCGGCATCGCCTTCCGCGGCGAGCGCTTTTCGCGCATGAATCCGCGCCGCGCCGCCGAAATGGGTATCGCGCGCACCTTCCAGAACCTGGCCCTGTTCAAGGGCATGAGCGTGCTGGACAACATCATGACCGGCCGCAACCTGCGCATGAAGTGCGGGCTGCTGGCGCAGGCCTTCCGCCTGGGCGCCGCCGAGCGCGAAGAGATCGAGCACCGCCAGTTCGTCGAGAACATCATCGACTTCCTCGAGATCCAGGCGTATCGCAAGACACCCGTGGGGCGCCTGCCCTACGGCCTGCAAAAGCGCGTCGACCTGGGCCGCGCGCTGGCCATGGAGCCGCGCCTGCTGCTGCTGGACGAGCCGATGGCCGGCATGAACATCGAGGAGAAGCAGGACATGAGCCGCTTCATCCTCGACGTGAACGACGAATTCGGCACCACCATCGTGCTGATCGAGCACGACATGGGCGTGGTCATGGACATCTCCGACCGCGTGGTGGTGCTGGACTACGGCAAGAAGATCGGCGACGGCAAGCCCGATGAGGTGCGCGCCAACGAAGACGTCATCCGAGCGTACCTTGGCGTCGGCGGCGAAGCCGGCGTCACCCAGGACGCCGAAGCGCAGGCAACAGCCCCCGCCCCTAACCCTCCCTCCGAGGGGGAGGGAGAAAACTCACTGGCTGCACGGACTTAAGGGGCGAATGATGGGATTTTTTCTGGAAACCTTATTCGGCGGCCTGATGAGCGGCATGCTGTACGCCCTGATCGGCCTGGGCTTCGTGTTGATCTTCAAGGCGTCGGGCGTGTTCAACTTCGCGCAGGGCGCCATGGTGCTGGTGGCGGCGCTGTCGATGGCGCGCTTCTCGGAGTGGATACCGCGCTGGTTCGGCTTCGAAAATATGATCCTGGCCAACGTGCTGGCGTTCATCGTCAGCGCCATCCTCATGTTCCTGCTGGCCGTGGCGATCGAGCGCTTCGTGCTGCGCCACCTGGTCAACCAGGAGGCCACCACCCTGCTCATGGCCACCCTGGGCATCAGCTATTTCCTCGACGGCCTGGGCCAGATCTCCTTCGGCAGCTCGGTCTATTCCATCAACGTCGGCATGCCGAAGGATCCGTTGATGATCCTGGACTCGGTGTTCGAAGGCGGCCTGCTCATCAACCTCGAAGACCTGACCGCCGCCGTCATCGCCGCATTGCTGGTGGCCGCGCTGGCGCTGTTCTTCCAGTTCACCTCCACCGGCCGCGCGCTGCGCGCCGTGGCGGACGACCACCAGGCGGCGCAGTCCATCGGCATTCCGCTGAACCGCATCTGGGTCATCGTCTGGAGCGTGGCCGGCCTGGTGGCGCTGGTGGCCGGCATCATCTGGGGTTCCAAGTTTGGCGTGCAGTTCACGCTCTCGACCGCGGCGCTGCGGGCGCTGCCGGTGGTGATCCTGGGCGGCCTGACCTCGGTGCCGGGCGCCATTCTCGGCGGCCTGATCATCGGCGTGGGCGAAAAGCTGTCCGAGGTCTACCTGGGGTCGCTGGTGGGCGGCGGCATCGAAATCTGGTTCGCCTATGTGCTGGCGCTGGTGTTCCTGCTGTTCCGTCCGCAAGGGCTGTTCGGCGAGAAGATCATCGACCGCGTCTGACCACGGCCTTCTAGGATAAAAACATGTTCTATCGCGAAAACGGCCAATTCAAGACCAGCTATCGCGCCGACCAGCAGATCTTCCCGATCCGCCAGGACCGCGTCTTCATCTGGCTGCTGCTGGCGGTGGCGTTCATCGCCATCCCTGCGCTGTCCAGCGACTACCTGCTGCGCGCCATCCTGATCCCGTTCCTGATCCTGTCGCTGGCCGCCGTCGGCCTGAATATCCTGGTGGGCTATTGCGGCCAGATCTCGCTGGGCACGGGCGCCTTCATGGCGGTGGGCGCGTATGCCGCCTGGAACTTCGGCGTGCGCTTTCCCGGCATGCCGCTGATCGTCCAGATCCTGCTGGGCGGCTGCTTCGCCACCATCGTCGGCGTCATCTTCGGCATTCCCAGCCTGCGCATCCGCGGCCTGTACCTGGCCGTGGCCACGCTGGCGGCGCAGTTCTTCGTCGACTGGGCGTTCCTGCGCATCCCGTTCTTCACCAACTATTCGTCGTCGGGCAACGTCTCGGTGCCGCCGCTGACCGCCTTCGGCCTGCCGGTACAGAGCGCGCTGGAAAAGTACCTGTTCGTGCTGATCCTGGTGGTGATCTTCAGCCTGCTGGCCAAGAACCTGGTGCGCGGCGCCATCGGCCGCCAGTGGATGGCGATCCGCGACATGGACGTGGCCGCCTCGGTCATCGGCATCCGCCCGATGTACGCCAAGCTCACCGCGTTCGCCGTCAGCTCGTTCATCGTCGGCGTGGCCGGCGCGCTGTGGGGCTACATCCACCTGGGCTCGTGGGAGCCGCTGGCCTTCGACCTGACGCGTTCGTTCCAGTTGCTGTTCATGGTCATCATCGGCGGACTGGGTTCCATCATCGGCAGCTTCTTTGGCGCGGCCTTCATCGTGCTGGTGCCGGTGGCGCTGACCAACGTGCCGCACATGCTGGGCCTGTCGCTGTCGGTGGACACCGCCGCGCACGTCGAGCACATGGTGTTCGGCGCGCTGATCGTGTTCTTCCTGATCGCCGAGCCGCACGGGCTGGCGCGGTTGTGGAGCATCGGCAAGGAAAAACTTCGCATCTGGCCCTTCCCCCACTAATGATGGGCCCACCCCCGAAAGCGCCTGCGGCGCTTCCCCCTCAAGGGGGCGCCGCTGGGGACCGGCAAAGCCGGATCCGCCGCGGCCCGGATGGTGCGGCTCCCGTTGTGATCATCGTCGGTAGTAGCGGTATGCGCGCCACGACCGACGTCCTGAATACCCGGCTCCAGACCGGGCCAACCCCGGTGTCCGAGGGTTTATGACCCAAACACCACGCAGGAGGTAAATGGAGATGAAGCGTCTTAACCTGAAGTTGGCGGCAGCCTTGGTGGCCGCAGCCGGCGCCGTGGGCGCCGTGGCCACGCCGGCAATGGCGGCGGAAGAGCAGTTCGTTCCGTTGCTGGTGTACCGGACCGGGTCGTTCGCGCCGCTGGGCATTCCCTGGGCCGATGGCAAGCTGGATTACCTGAAGCTGGTCAACGAACGCGACGGCGGCGTCAACGGCGTCAAGATCACCTACGAGGAATGCGAAACCGCCTACGCCACCGATCGCGGCGTCGAGTGCTACGAGCGCCTGAAGGGCAAGGGCACCGGCGCCTCGGGCTTCGACACGCAATCGACCGGCATCACCTTCGCGGTCAGCGACAAGGCCATGGTGGACAAGGTGCCGGTCGAGACGATGGGCTACGGCCTGTCGCAATCGGTCGACGGCAGCGTGTTCGAGTGGAACTTCCCGCTGCTCGGCACCTACTGGACCGCCGCCGACGTGATGATCCAGGACATCGCCAAGAAAGAAGGCGGCATGGACAAGCTCAAGGGCAAGAAGATCGCCCTGGTCTACCACGACTCGCCCTACGGCAAGGAGCCGATCCCGCTGCTGCAGAAGCGCGCCGCCAAGGAAGGCTTCGAGCTGCTGCTGTATCCGGTGACCGCCCCCGGCGTGGAACAGAAGTCCACCTGGCTGCAGATCCGCCAGGCGCGCCCGGCCTATGTGCTGCTGTGGAGCGCCGGCATCATGACGCCCACCGCCATCCGCGAAGCGCAGGCCAGCGGCTACCCGCGCGACAAGATGTACGCGATCTGGTGGGCCGGCTCGGAAGGCGACGTCAAGGACCTGGGCGATGTCGCCAAGGGCTACAACGCCATCACCATCCACAACAGCGGCGCCGACCACGACAAGGTCTATGACGACCTGAAGAAGTACGTCTACGACAAGGGCCAGGGTTCGGACAAGACGGGCAAGACCACGCTCGGCACCATCGCCCACACCCGCGGCATGATGATCTCGATGCTGCAGGTCGAGGCGATCCGTACCGCGCAGGAAAAGTTCGGCAAGGGCAAGGCGCTCACGCCCGACCAGGTGCGCTGGGGCTTCGAGAACCTGAACCTGACGCAGGAACGCCTGAACCAGCTGGGCTTCGGCCAGATCATGCGCCCGGTCAAGACCTCGTGCAGCAACCACAAGGGTGACGACTGGGCACGTATCGTGCAGTGGGACGGCGCCAAGTTCAAGGTCGTCTCGGACTGGTACCAGGCCGACAAGACCCTGTTGGACCCGATGGTGAAGGAAGCCGCGGCGAAGTACGCCAAGGAAAAGAACATCACGCCCCGCACTTGCGAGAACTGATGTGAACCGGCGGCCGGCGCCCCACGGCGTCGGCCGCCACCAAGCCGCAGGAACCGCCATGACCGCAGCAACGACTACCGCTACTACCGCCGACACCCCCAAGGTGCTGCTCGATGTGAACGGCATCGAGGTGATCTACAACCACGTCATCCTGGTGCTCAAGGGCGTGTCCCTGCAGGTGCCGGAAGGCCGGATCGTGGCCCTGCTGGGCGCCAACGGCGCCGGCAAGACCACCACGTTGCGCGCCATCTCGAATCTGCTCAAGGGCGAGCGCGGCGACGTCACCAAGGGCCACATCCAGTACCGCGACCAGCGCATCGAAAAGCTGTCGCCGGCCGAACTGGTCAAGCGCGGCGTGGTGCAGGTGATGGAGGGCCGTCATTGCTTCGCCCACCTCACCATCGAAGAGAACCTGCTGACGGGCGCCTACACCCGCGACCTCAGCCGCGGCGACACCAGCGCGGCGCTGGAGCGCGTCTATCAGTATTTCCCGCGCCTGAAGCAGCGCCGCGCCAGCCAGGCCGGCTACACCTCGGGCGGCGAACAACAGATGACCGCCATCGGCCGCGCGCTGATGGCCAACCCCAACATGATCCTGCTGGACGAGCCGTCCATGGGACTGGCGCCACAGATCGTCGAGGAAATCTTCGAGATCGTGCGCGACCTGAACCAGCGCGAGCGCGTCAGCTTCCTGCTGGCCGAGCAGAACACCAACATCGCGCTGCGCTATGCCGACTACGGCTACATCCTGGAGAACGGCCGCGTGATGATGGACGGCGCCGCGCAGGACCTGGCCCAGAACGAGGACGTGAAAGAGTTCTACCTGGGCATTTCCAGCGGCGAACGCAAGAGTTTCCGCGACAACAAGTTCTACCGCCGCCGCAAACGCTGGCTGGCCTGATCCCTGGAGCGGCGACGCCGGCGCGGTCCGGCTCGCCGCCGGCAACGACACCGCAGTACGGCACACGAGAGGGTGCGATCCCATGTCCGAGTTTTTCGATGTCCTGGAAACCCGAGCGCCCGAGCAACGCGAGCGCGACCTGATGGCGGCCCTGCCCGACGCCATCGCCCGCGCCATCGCCCGCGCGCCGGCCATTGCCGAGCAACTGCGCGGCATCGACCCCGCCACCGTCACCTCGCGCGCCGCGCTGGCGCGCCTGCCGGTGCTGCGCAAGCACGAGCTGCTGGAACGCCAGCAGCACAGCCGCGAACAGGCGGCGCAACCGGCCGGACCGCAAAAGGCCTTCGGCGGCTTCTCGGCCATCGGCTGGGGCGAAGCCATGCGCGTGTTCGCCTCGCCCGGCCCGATCTACGAACCTGAAAGCGCGCGCGCCGACTACTGGCGCTTTGCCCGCGCGCTGTACGCCGCGGGCTTTCGCGCCGGCGAACTGGCCTACAACTGCTTCTCCTATCACTTCACGCCGGCCGGCTCGATGATGGAGACCGCCGCGCACGCCGTCGGCTGCACCGTGTTCCCCGGCGGCACCGGCCAGACCGAACAGCAGGTGCGCGCGATCCAGGACCTGGCGCCCAGCGGCTACACCGGCACGCCCAGCTTCCTGAAGATCATCCTGGAAAAGGCCGACGAACTCGGCGTGAAGCTGGATTCGCTGCGCCGCGCGCTGGTGTCCGGCGAGGCCTTCCCGCCGTCGCTGCGCGACTGGCTGGCCGCGCGCGGCATCGAGGGCTACCAGGCCTACGGCAGCGCCGACCTCGGCATGATCGCGTTCGAGACGCCGGCGCGCCAGGGTCTGGTGCTGGGCGAGGACATCATCGTCGAAATCGTGCGCCCCGGCACCGGCGAACCGGTGCCCGATGGCGAAGTGGGCGAAGTCGTGGTCACCACGCTGAACCCCGACTACCCGCTGGTGCGCTTCGGCACCGGCGACCTGTCGGCGGTGATGCCGGGCATCTCGCCCTGCGGCCGCACCAACACCCGCATCAAGGGCTGGATGGGACGCGCCGACCAGACCACCAAGGTGCGCGGCATGTTCGTGCATCCCTCGCAGGTGGCCGACGTGGTGCGCCGCCACCCGGAAATCCTGCGGGCACGCCTGGTGATCAGCGGCACCACCGGGTCGGACAAAATGGTGCTGCGCGTGGAATCACGCGTGCGCGGCGAAGACCTGGGCGCCCGCATCGCCGAATCGGTGCGTGACGTGACCAAGCTGCGCAGCGACGTCGAATGGGCCGAGGCCGGCTCCCTGCCGAACGACGGCAAGGTCATCGA
Organism: Achromobacter ruhlandii; assembly: GCF_902859695.1. GTDB lineage: Bacteria > Pseudomonadota > Gammaproteobacteria > Burkholderiales > Burkholderiaceae_B > Achromobacter > Achromobacter ruhlandii. The sequence goes on along the minus strand of NZ_CADIJL010000003.1, from coordinate 283,916 downwards.
CGACATCCGCACCTACGAATAACAAGGATAAGAAGAAGAAAGGCGCGCGCCCGGGACCGGCAAAGCCCGGGCGCGGCAGCGCCGCCGGCGACGGCAGGCTCAATTGCCCAACGGACGGGCCAGCCATTCGCGGCCCTTGAGCATGCCGTTCCAGTAGATCCACGGGAGCATCGTCGCCTTCAGGAACCAGGCGCTCTTGCGCGGCACGGTCGGGTCCAGCGGGAAGGTGGGCAGCAGCTTGCCGCCATAGCCGAACTCGGCCAGCACGATGCGGCCGCGCTCGACCGTCAGCGGGCACGAGCCGTAGCCATCGTACGTGACCGGCAGCGCATGCCCTTCGCGCACCGCCAGCAGGTTCTCGGCCACCGTGACGATCTGCTTGCGCGCCGCCGCCGCGGTCTTGGCGTTGGTGGTGCTGATGCCATCGCCCAGCCCGAAGATGTTGTCGTAGCGCACGTGGCGCAGCGTGGCCGGATCGACCTCGCACCAGCCGGCCGCATCGGCCAGCGCGCTCTGGCGCAGGAAATCGTGCGGCACCTGCGGCGGCACCGCGTGCAGCATGTCGAATGACTTCTCTACACGGGTCACCGCCCCCTCGGCGTCCTTGACGTCGAACCACGCCTTGCGCGCCGGGCCGTCCACCGCCACCAGCGCCGAATTGAACGCCAGCGAAATGCCGTAGCTTTCCACATAGCGCATCAACGGCGGCACGAAGGTCGGCACGCCGAACAGCACCGCGCCGGCCAGGTCGAATTCGACCTCGACGCGATCCAGCACGCCGCTGCGGCGCCAGTGGTCGCACGCCAGGTACATGGCCTTCTGCGGCGCGCCGGCGCACTTGATCGGCATGGCCGGCTGCGTGAACAGCGCCTTGCCGCCTTTCAGGCCGCGCACCAGCTCCCAGGTGTAAGGCGCCAGGTCGAAGCGGTAGTTGGAACTGACGCCATTGCGGCCCAGCGTTTCCGACAGGCCCTCGACCTTGTCCCAGGCCAGGCGCAGTCCCGGACACACGATCAATTGCTGGTAGCTGACCGCGCTGCCATCCGCCAGCCGGACCTGATTGGCCTCGGGCTCGAAACCCGCCGCCGCGGCCTGCAGCCAGGTGGCGCGGCCCGGCATCACCGACCGCGTCGGCCGCACGGTCTTGGCGACGTCGAAGGCGCCCCCGCCCACCAGCGTCCAGGCTGGCTGGTAGTAGTGCTTGTCGCTGGGCTCGATGACCGCGATGCGCAGGTCCGGACGGCGGCGCAGCAGGCTGGCGGTCACGCCGATGCCCGCCGAACCGCCCCCGACCACCACCACGTCGAAATCGCGCCGCGCCTGTGCTGCCGTCTGCATGCTTGTCTCCCTGCTATCGACCGGTCCGGGGTGGCCGGTTCGTCATGTATTGAATTGCCGAGTACAGCGCCATGCCGGCCACCATGGCCGCCACGAAGATCAGGGCTTCCCGCACGCCGGCCGCAGCCGCCACCAGCGCCGGGCCGGGGCAGAAACCCGCCAGCCCCCAGCCCGCGCCGAACGCCAGGCTGCCCAACGCCAGCCGCGGATCGATGCGCGTGGCCGTGGGCCAATGCAGCGGCTCGCCGGACAGGCTGGCACGGCGACGGCGCAACCAGGCAAAGCCCGCTGCCGTCACGGCCAGCGCACCGCCCATCACCAACGCCAGCGAAGGATCCCAGCTTCCCGCCAGGTCCAGGAAGCCCAGCACCTTGGCGGGGTTGGCCATGCCGGAAACAAGCAGTCCCAGACCGAACACCAATCCCGAGAGAAACGCGAACAAGGCCACCATGTCAGCCTCCCATCAGGTGCCGCGCGACATACACGGTGGCGAACCCCGCCGCCATGAAAAGCGCCGTCGCCGCCAGGGAACGGCGCGAGCCGCGCGCCAGCCCGCAGACGCCGTGGCCGCTGGTGCACCCCGACGCGTAACGCGTGCCGATGCCAACCAGCAGGCCGGCCGCGATCAGCCTTGCATTGCCCGCTTCCACCACGATCGGCGGCAGCGCGCTGCCCAGCCGATACAGCCAGGGCGACAGGCACAACCCCAGCAGGAACGCCAGGCGCCAGCCGGCATTTCGATCAGGCGGCAACAGCCCGCCGAGGATGCCGCTGATGCCGGCGATGCGGCCCGCGCCCAGCATCATGAGGACGGCGGCCACGCCAATGACCGCGCCGCCGGCGAGCGCGCTTGCGGGGGTAAAGGCGGACAGGTCGATCATGATGCGAGCGCCGCCATGGTCCGACCGCAATACAGGCTCGACAGTGTCTTCATGACCTGGTTGACCTCGAAGCTGGCCAGTTGGTAGTACACGTACTTGCCCTGGCGCCGCGTGCTCACCAGGCCCTCGTCGCGCAGCACGCCCAGTTGCTGCGACAGCGTCGGCTGGCGGATGCCGGTCAGGGATTCCAGTTCACCGACGTTGCGCTCGCCCTGCACCAGTTGGCACAGCAGCAGCAGCCGGTCTTCATTAGCCAGCGCCTTGAGCAGCGCGCAGGCCTGGGAGGCGGATTCGCGCAGCGCGGCGACTTCGCAATCGTTCAGGGCAGTCAGCATTTGATGGGGATCAATCGGCGGAAAAGAGTTTGATCATTATATTGACGGATAAACTATCCAACAATATTATTGAAAAATATATATTGTTCTGCGCACCCTCCTCCTTTGCTCCCGGCGCCCCCTCTCATGAACCCGCATATCCAGGCCTTCTTCGACCCGGTCACCGCCACCGTTACCTACGTGGTCCACGAGCCCGTGGCGGGCGGCGCCTGTGCCATCATCGATTCGGTGCTGGACTACGACCCCAAATCCGGCCGCACCAGCACCGCCAGCGCCGACCGGGTCGCCGCCTATGTGCGCGAACACGGACTACGCACCGACTGGCTGCTGGAAACCCACGCGCACGCCGACCACCTGTCGGCCGCGCCCTATCTTCAGCGCCAGTTGGGCGGCGTCATCGCCATCGGGCAGAGCATCCGCACCGTGCAGGGCGTATTCAAGAAGATCTTCAACCTCGAACCCCAATTCCAGCTCGACGGTTCGCAATTCGGCCGCCTCTTCGCCGATGGCGAAACCTTCCAGATCGGCGCCCTCACCGCGAGCGCCATGCACGTGCCCGGCCATACGCCGGCCGACATGGCCTACCGCATCGGCGACGCCGTCTTCGTCGGCGACACCCTGTTCATGCCCGACGTCGGCACCGCGCGCTGCGACTTTCCCGGCGGCGACGCCCACCAGTTGTACCGCTCCATCCGTCAGCTGCTGAGCCTGCCGGACGACACCCGCCTTTACATGTGCCACGACTATCCGCCCGCCGGCCGAGAAGCCGCGTGGCAGACCACCGTGGCCGAGCAGCGCCGCGCCAACATCCACGTGCGCGACGGCATCGGCGAAGACGACTTCGTCACCATGCGCACGCAGCGCGACGCCACCCTGTCCATGCCCACGCTGATCCTGCCCGCCATCCAGGTGAATATCCGCGCGGGCCATTTCCCGCCGGCGGAAGACAACGGCGTGCGCTACCTCAAGATTCCCGTCGACGCCCTGTAGCGGGCGCGCGCCGCGGCTTGCCGGGCGGCGCACTTGCGCGCCGCCGGGATATCCCGCAAGATCGGCCGGTCACAAGATTGCCGATCAAACGGAATCCCCTCATGTTCGCCGAAGCCGAAGCCGACCCCGTCCTGTCCAAGGAAGCCTTCAAGCCGCTGGAAGCCAAGCTGCGCGTCGCGCTGCTGAATGCGCAATACCAGCGTTTGCAGAAGGCGGAGAAATCCCTGCTGGTGGTGGTGGCCGGCATCGACGGCGCCGGCAAGGGCGCCACGGTCAACCTGCTCAACGAGTGGATGGACCCGCGCCACATCAGGACGCTGGCCTACGGCCCGCCGGAAGGCGGCGAACTGGAGCGTCCGCCGATGTGGCGCTACTGGAAAGACCTGCCGCCCAAGGGCAGCACCGGCATCGTTTTCGGTTCCTGGTACACGCCGCTGATCCGCGAAGCCGCGCGCAAGAAGCCCAACCAGGACAGCATCGAGGCGCAGTCGGTGGCCATCCGGCGCTTCGAGGCCATGCTGGCGGCCGAGGGCGTGCAGATCCTCAAGCTCTGGTTCCACCTGTCGTCCGACGCCCAGCGGGCGCGCGCCAAGCGCCTGCTGGCCAGTCCCGAGACCTCCTGGCAGGTCAGCCCGGTCGACCTCAAGGTGTACAAGAAGTATGACCGCATCCGCAACAGCGGCCAGGTCGTCATCAACCATACCGACAGCGGCCATGCGCCCTGGGTGGTGATTCCCAGCGCCGATGAAAACATGCGCGCCGCGCGCACCGCCGAAGCGGTCCTGGCCGCCATGCGCCAGCAGAGCGTGCCGCGCATCCCGCCGACGTTCGTGGCCCACACCGGCCCGGCCCGCATCCTCGACCGGTTAGGTCAATTGGACTATGACGCCAAGCTCGACCGCGAGGACTACGAGTCCGAGCTTGGCTTGTTGCAAGGCCGGCTGGCGCGCGCGGCGCGCTCGAAGAAGTTCCAGGAACGCTCGCTGGTGTTGGTGTTCGAGGGCCAGGACGCCGCCGGCAAGGGCGGCGCCATCCGCCGCATCACCCACGCGCTGGACGCGCGCCAGTTCGACATCACGCCGGTGGCCGCGCCCAACAGCTATGAACTGTCGCGCCCGTACCTGTGGCGCTTCTGGCGCCATGTGCCGCGCCGCGGCCGCATCGCGATCTTCGACCGCTCCTGGTATGGCCGGGTGCTGGTCGAACGGGTCGAAAAGCTCACCCCGCCCGCGCAGTGGCGCCGCGCCTATGCCGAAATCAACGACTTCGAGGCACAACTGGCGGGCAGCGGCGCGCTGGTGATGAAGTTCTGGCTGGCGATCACCGCCGACGTGCAGCTCGAACGCTTCAAGGACCGCGAGAAATCGCCGTTCAAGAACTTCAAGATCACCCCCGACGACTGGCGCAATCGCGACAAATGGAAGGAATACGCCGCCGCCACCAATGAAATGCTGGCGCGTACCGACGTCAAGCACGCGCCGTGGCACCTGGTGTCGGCCAACGACAAGCGCTACGCTCGCCTGCAAGTGCTGCGGCACATCGTCGAAACCCTCGAAAACCAACTTTGATCCGCAGGAGGCCCCGCGCCATGAGCTCCGCCGAAATCCGCCCCGCCGTCGCCACCGATTTTGACGTCTGGCTGCCGCTGTGGAAAGGCTACCAGGACTTCTATCGCGTCGACATCGCCGATGCCGTCACCCGCAACACCTGGGCCCGCTTCCTGGATCCCGCCGAGCCGATGCACGCGGCATTGGCCTACGACAGCGGCAAGGCGGTCGGCATGGTGCACTGGATCTTCCACCGCTCGACCTGGACGGCGGGCGATTACTGCTACCTGCAAGACCTGTATGTGGATCCCGCCACCCGCGGCACCGGCGCCGGCCGCAAGCTGATCGAGCACGTCTACGCCCAGGCCGCCGCCGCCAACTGCGCCCGCGTGTACTGGCTGACCCACGAGACCAACGCCACCGCCATGCAGCTGTATGACCGCATCGCCGACCGGTCCGGCTTCATCCAGTATCGCAAGGTGCTGCCGTGAGCGCGCGCGATCCGGACTGTCCGCTGTGCCAGACCGACGGCGGCACGTTGCTGTGGCGCGGTCCGCACCTGCGCCTGATCGAGGTCGACGACCCCGACTATCCGGGCTTCACCCGCGTGGTCTGGAACGGCCACCTGGCCGAGATGACCAGCCTGTCGACCCATGGCCGCGACCTGCTGATGCGGGCCGTGTACGTGGTCGAGGAAGCGCAGCAGTCCATCCTGGCGCCCGACAAGATCAATCTGGCGTCGCTGGGCAACATGGTGCCGCATCTGCATTGGCACGTCATCCCGCGCTGGCGCGGCGACCGCCACTTCCCCGACCCGATCTGGGCGGCCCCGCGTGTCGCCGCGGGTGCCGAATCCGCCGACTGGCACGCGCGCCAGGCACGCGTTCGCGCCTTGTTGCCACGCTACCGCGACCGGCTGGTCGAGGCCATGAACGCACTGCTGTGGCACTGAGGCAGCGGCACGGAACGCGCCGGCCCGATTTCACCGCCGGCCGCCGGCCCGCCAGCCGCGGGCGGCCAGCCAGCGCAAATAGACGTACTCCACCTGGGTGGCGGTGACGGCCGGCGAAAATCGCCCTCCCTCGACATAGGCGCGGCCCATCCGGCCCATGGCGCGCCGACGCGCCGGATCGTCCAGCAATTCGTCCAGCGCCCGCGCCAGCGCCGGCACGTCGCCCGGCGGCACCAGCAGGCCCGACACACCGGGCAGCATGGTTTCCGGCACGCCATCCACGTCGCCGCCGATCACCGGCACGCCAAGTCCGGCGGCCTCGATGAACACCGTGCCCAGGGCTTCGCGACGCGTCGGCAGCGCGAAGATGTCGAATGCACTCATGACGTCGCCGATGTCTTCCCGCCGGCCCAGGAAATGGACGTGGCCGGCCAGGCCGAGCGCCTCGGCGCGCTCGCGCAGCAATGACAACAACGGTTCGCCATCGCCCGCCAGCACCAACCGCGCCCGCGGATGCCGGATGACGACGCGGCGGAAGGCGTCCAGCAGGTCATGGTGGCCCTTGTCGGCCCTCATCGCCGCGACGCAGCCGATGACGGGCGTGTCGGCCGACAGGCCAAGCTCGCGCCGGACACGGCCGCCGCCATCCGCGCTCAGCGACTCGACCGGGGAATGGACCATGGCGACCTTGTCCGGCGACGCGCCGCCATCGAGCAGCTGGCGGCGCACGAAATCGCTGACGGCGATCACGCCGTGCGCCAGCCAGGTGTAGGCATAGAGCGAGTGGATCGGCTTGGCCAGGTGGCGGGTGCGCACGATCAACGGCGTGCGGGCCAGGCGGCCGGCGATGGCCCCCAGCACCGTATCGCGCCGGCTGTGGGTATGGATGACGTCAAAGGGAGTCCGGCGCAATTGCCGGTGGATCCGGGCGATGGTGCGCCAGAAATTGGCCACGCCGTCCATCGGCAGCATGTGCACGATAAAGCCGGCCTGCTGCAGGCGCACCGCCAGTTCCGAGCGCGGCTGGCACACGGCTTCGAGATGGTGGCCGCGCTCGCGCATGGCGACCATTTCCTTGTAGATGCAGTATTCCTGGCCGCCGAACGAGGTGGCCGCCTCCGTGTGCAGGATGCGCAACCGGGGCGGACCGTCGTCGGGCAGGGCCGCCGGCCCGGCCATCTCCTGGTTCCAGCCGCAGCCCTGCCAGATCAGATAGGCGCCAAGATAGGCGCAATCATCGGGCGCAAGCCCTGGGGCCCCATCGCTTGGGGCTTCGGCGGCAACCAACCGGGTGCCTTGCCAGACGCGGATGGCGCCCGCGGTGGACAGGTCGAACCGCGCCCCCTGTGCGACCCAATCCATCACCCGGGCGCTGGCCTGTAGATAGGCCACCCGATAGGCGGGGTCCGGCGCTACCATGGGCTCTGGCCGCACCTCCACCATCCGGCCGGAGCCGTCCGCTTTCGGGTGGTACATCAAGACGTAAAGCGGCGACAAAGCGTGATCTCCTGGCATTCGGAACGACGGATTCGGGATGGGACCGGACACCGGCCTCACCGGGTCGAACAGAGTCAAATCCTATAGAAATCAACGCCCTTTACGCCTAGGACTGGTCTGAATTCAGGTAATATTCAACATCACAGGTTTTACGCTGCACCGCAGCAATCAAGGAGTGGATATTGACCCTGCAGGCCCCGCACCCGTCCCGGCCCGTCTCGTTTCTGCAGGCGTTCCTTCGCTCCGAAGCGCTCGGCGGCTATGTGCTGATGCTGGCGGCCGCGGTCGCCCTGGTCATCGCCAACAGCCCGCTCGCCCCGCACTATTTCGAAGTGCTCGGCACCAAGCTGGGATTCCAGGCCGGGCCGGTCATGCTCAAGGAATCCGTGCTGCACTGGATCAATGACGGCCTGATGGCCGTGTTCTTCCTGCTGGTGGGCCTGGAAATCAAGCGCGAGGTGCTGGATGGCCAACTGCGCGGGGCGGCCCGCATCGTACTGCCCGGCATCGCCGCCCTGGGCGGCATGGCAATGCCTGCCCTGATCTACGTGCTGATCAACCTGGGCAGCCCCGACACCCTGCGCGGCTGGGCCATTCCGGCCGCCACTGACATCGCCTTCGCGCTCGGCATCCTGGCCCTGCTGGGCAGCCGCGTGCCAACCTCGCTGAAGGTGTTCCTGACCGCGCTGGCGATCCTGGACGACCTGGGCGCCATCGTCATCATTGCCTTGTTCTACACGTCCGAACTGAACCTGTTCGCGCTCGCCATGGCCGGCGCGCTGCTGGCCTGCCTGGTCTGCCTGAACCGGGCCGGCGTGCTGCGCCTGACGCCCTATCTGCTGATCGGCGCGGTGCTCTGGTACTTCGTGCTGAAGTCCGGCGTGCATGCCACGCTGGCGGGCGTGGCGCTGGCGCTGACCATTCCGCTGCGCCCGCAGAACCAGGGCCACGCTGGCGCGCGCTCGCCGCTGCACGCGCTGGAACACGCGCTGCACAAGCCCGTGGCCCTGCTGATCGTGCCGGTGTTCGGCTTCGCCAACGCCGGCGTGTCATTCGCCGGCATGGGCCTGTCCAGCCTGGCGCAGCCGGTGCCGCTGGGCGTGGCGCTGGGCCTGTTCCTGGGCAAGCAACTGGGCGTGTTCGGATTTGCCTGGCTGGCCATCAAATCGGGCGTCGCCAGCCTGCCGCGCCATGCCAGCTTCACGCAGCTCTATGGCGTGGCGCTACTGTGCGGCATCGGCTTCACCATGAGCCTGTTCATCGGCGCGCTGGCCTTCACCGATCCGGCCGCGGTGGACGCCACCAAGATCGGCGTGCTGACCGGCTCCCTGGCCTCGGCGGTCGTGGGTTTCCTGCTGCTGCGCGCTGGCGCCGCCGCCGCGCCCGAAGCCAAGGCCACGGTCTAGCACGGGGCTTGCCGGGGAGTAGACTTGGGGCATCCGCCACAGGAGCCGCCATGAAGCCGTCCGCCATTTCCGTGCAACGCGTCTACGAAGGCATCGGACCCGACGGGCACTACCGGGCCCTGGTGGACCGCCTGTGGCCGCGCGGCCTGCGCCGCGCCGACCTGGCGCTGGACGAATGGGCCAAGGACCTGGCCCCGAGCGCCGAACTGCGCAAGTGGTTCTGCCACGTCGACGAACGCTGGGACACCTTTCGCGAAAAATACCTGGCCGAACTGGCCGAACCCGCCCAGCAGGCCCGCATGGCCGCCCTGCTGCAAGCCGCCGGCGAACGTCCGCTGACCCTGCTGTATGGCGCCCGCGACACCGAGCACAACCAGGCGGTGGTGTTGCGCGACGCGCTGCTGGACCATGCCCGGCACCACCGCAAGCGCCTGGCCCGGACCACGGGCTAGCCGACATTCACAAGACGCCTCGCAAGGTTGCCCGCAAGGGCAGTTTTTACAACCCTAGCGGCCCGCCGTGGTCGGGTTGGACAGCGGGAAGCTGCTGTCGGTCAGGCAGGCCTTGATCCAGCCGTAATCGTCGCTGTCGTCGACCTCGCCATCGACCTGGGGCAACGGCTTGGACGGATAGGTCGGCGCGTGCACCTTGGGCCCCGTATTCCAGCGCGCGTCATCGGCAATGCTGCCCGGACAGCTCTCGTCATTGCCGTTGTAGGAGCAGGACGCCACCGGCACCGGCTTGTTGTCCACCACCTTCGCTACGTAGCGCTGGACGTAGACCGAGCCGGTGGCCCAGTATTCATCCGTGCTGCAGACGCGGTCATTGTTCTGGTAGTAGCGGGTGGCAAAGCAGGCGTAATACTTGTAGTCCGGCGGCAGCACGTCGCAGGACACGTCATAGCCGGAGTATGGACCGCCGGTGAACTGCTTGCGGAACTCGCGCTGGCTCAACGCCACGCGGATCAGCCTGGGGATATCGTCGCCCTTCCCGCGTTCCTTGAACTCGCTGGCGCGGGCACGGATCAGGTCGGCCGCGATCGCGCCGGGCGTCTTGTCGTCGGGCAGCGATTCGGGATCGGACGCCAGGCCCTCCAGGCGCAGGTCACGGGCTTCGACCCAACGCCGCTGGCTGGCCACCAGCATCGCGCGGATCTCCGCGTCCGGCGCCTGCTTCAGCAAGGCGGCGTAGGCGCGGTTCAACTCGGCGTCGGCGGCCACCGCCGCGCGATCCGAACAGATCAGCTTCTCGGCCGCGTTGCTGGCCTTCTGGCAATTGATTGCCAGCGCGGACGCCGATACCACGCTGATGCCCACCAGGCCCAGCAGTTGTGCCACGCGCTTGCCGAAATGCATTGTGCTTCTCCCCGGCGGCAGCCTCAGCGGCTGACGACCTCGCTGTCTTCCATGACGATGCGGTAGCGGTTGCGCAGGTCAAGGACGTAAGTGAAATTGGACGTGCCAGTCGCGGTCTTGCCGCGCTCCGGGCTCGACACCTTGAAATCGTAGAGGCCCTTGACCATGCACATCTGGTCCTGGCACTTGGCCTTGAGCGAATTCTGGTCCACCACGAATCGCCGCACCGGCCAGCGCGCGAAGTAGGCCTTCTTGTCCGCCAGGATCTCCGACTTCGGCCGCGACTTCTTGAAGTAGTCGACCGTGTCGGCGTAGAACTCGCGCGTGAAATTCATCGCCTCTTCATTGGTGCCGCTGCCCGCCTGGATCATCAGGGTCGCGGCGTTGATCGCGCGCTGTTCGTCGGACAGCGGCGCGGGCGCGGGATCCTTGGTCATGTAGGGATTGGCCACCGGCGGCGGGTTGGACGGCGCCGGCGCGGCGGCGGGCGCGGCCGGCTTGCGCGGCGGCAGCCGGGTGTCGTCGTCGGATGCCTGGGCCTGCGGCGCGGGCGCGGCGGCTGGCGTGGAGGCCGGCGCTGGCCGCTGGCCGCCCTGCTGCGACTCGTTGGCGGCCGTTTTCACATTGCCGGTGCGATTGATGCCGTACTTGATGATCTCCTGCGGCGAGAAGAAATACATTTCCTTGGACGGGGTGCTGAACATGATGCCCAGCACGTCGGCCGACACCCCGTACTTGGGCAGGGTGGTGACGATATCCGACACGCCGAACTGCGCCTGTTCGCCCGTCATCTCCGGCGCGGTGATCTGGTGCACGCCGAGCCGGCCTTCGGCCAGACGCTGGCGGCCGGCGAAGAACACGAACGCGCACGCCGAGGCACAGTAGCTGTCCTTCGGAATGTAGGTGTTGAGCCCGCGTTCGTAGACCTCCTCGGCCACCACCAGCCCGATGTGCACCAGGCCGCCGCCGTTGTTCTGCAGGATCAGGGTGGAGATGGTCGGATGCTCGCGCAACGCCTTCTTCATGTGCAGCAGGTCGTTAGCGCTGACCGCGCCGACGTAGATCAACAGGTTCGGTTCGCTGGGCAGGTAGAAGAACGGGCCATAGCGCTCGGGTTCTTCCTTTTGCGGCGCGGGCGACTGTGCCTGGGCGGGCGCCATGGACAGGCCCGTCAGCGTGAGTGCCAGGCCCATGGCCAGTGTCGTCAGTTTTCTTTTCAGCATCATCAGTCCTTGTCCTCGGAACGCATGCCACGGGCCGGATCGCCTCCGGTTCGCGCCGTCATCCCCGCGTTGGGCGGCGCGGCCCGCCCCCTCGAATCCGGGATTTTATCCATCTCGCCGGCCATCGCCAGTTTCCGAGGCCCGCGAGTCGCGCTACCGCGCCTGGCAGGCCTGCACGCCGCCGGCAATCGCGCGCGCCAGCCGCTGGATGGTCTCCGGCCTGGCAAGACGCGCCTCCTCGTCCGGATTCACGATCACGCCCGCCTCCACCAGCACCGCGGGCATGGTGGCGGTCTTGAGCACCGCCAGCCCGTCGTAGCGATGCACGCCCAGGCGCCGGTCCAGCAACGGCCGGTTTTCACCGGCGATGGGTTCGGCGTGATACAGCGACGGCTTCTCGCCCGCCGCCAGCAACGCCTCGCCGATCGCCTGTGCGCAGCGCAGGCTGTCTTCGTAGCGCGGATTGAGCTGCGAGACAAAGATGGAGAACCCGGCGAATTCACGCTGGCGGCCCGCGTCGATGTACTTCTGCTGCATCGAATCGTGGTGGATCGAGATGAAGAAATCCGCATCCGGCGCGATCCGGGTGCGCCGGCCCAGCGGCACCTCGGCGCCGTCGGCGGACACGCGGGTCACGCGGTTCCCGGCTGCCGCCAGGTCGGCGGCCACCGCGCCGCTCAGGTCCAGGTTGTACAGATACTCCACCCGGCCGCTGGCGCCGGTCGCGCCCGGCTGCTTCGGGGTATGGCCGGTGTCCACCACGACGTGGGCGGCCTGCGCCGCCCCTGCCGCCAGGACCAGCAAGGACGCCGCCATGCGCCGCGCCCATTTTCCCGCCACGTTCCCGCCCTTGCCCGCCTGACCCGCCATGACCGATGCCACGTTTGTCTTTGTCCTGTAAGAAATCCGGATAGCCGCCTCGCGGCGGCGTCGACTGCCGCGGATTCTCCCGCAGCGGGCAGCAATCGGCAATGTCCGCTTGGGGCGTGCAGGGCCGGTTGGTAACAGCCCGTCCCGGCGTGCGCCGCGCCGCCGACGGCCGCCTCTCGGCCGCGATGCCGGTGTCAGCTCTGGCGCGAAGCGCCGGTGGAAGCAAATGACATAGATGGTTACCGAGCCGTGGCGTTCAGGCTGCGCTCATCCTGGAGCGCTACCATCAAGCCATGCCCCTCGCATCCGCGGGCGCACCCCGGCCCGCGGCATCCTTACCCGGAGGTTCCCCAGCATGAGCAATCTGAACGGAAAAGTGGCCGTCGTCACCGGCGCGGCCAGCGGCATCGGCAAGGAAATCGCGCTGACCCTGTCGCGCGCAGGCGCCGCGGTCGCCATCGCCGACCTGAACCAGGCCGGCGCCGACGCCGTCGCCCGCGAAATCGAACAGGCCGGCGGCAAGGCCATGGGCGTGGCCATGGACGTCACCAACGAAGACGCCGTCAACCAGGGCATCGACCGCGTCGCCGCCGCCTACGGCAGCATCGACATCCTGATCTCGAACGCCGGCATCCAGATCGTCAACCCCATCGAGAACTTCGCCTTCGCCGACTGGAAGAAAATGCAGGCCATCCACGTCGATGGCGCCTTCCTCACCACCAAGGCCGCGCTCAAGCACATGTACAAGGATGATCGCGGCGGCGTCGTGATCTACATGGGCTCGGTGCACTCGCACGAAGCCTCGCCGCTCAAGTCCGCCTACGTCGCCGCCAAGCACGCGCTGCTGGGCCTGGCGCGCGTGCTGGCCAAGGAAGGCGCCAAGCACAACGTGCGTTCGCACGTCATCTGCCCCGGCTTCGTGCGCACCCCGCTGGTTGAGAAGCAGATTCCCGAACAGGCCAAGGAACTGGGCATCAGCGAAGAAGACGTGGTCAAGAAGGTGATGCTGGGCGATACCGTCGACGGCATCTTCACCACCGTCGAGGACGTGGCGCAGACGGCGCTGTTCCTGTCGACCTTCCCCAGCGCGGCGTTCACGGGGCAGTCGTTCGTGGTCAGCCATGGGTGGTACATGCAATAAGGGCAGCACGGAGCGAGAGCATCGCGGCCCGTCCCGAGGCCGCGGCCCGCCCCGCTATCGAGGTTCCGCCCATCGGCCTGGCGTGCGCGCAAACGCCGCCGGGAAGTCTTGATATCCTTGAACCGTAGCCACGGCGCTGCGCATGATGCGCCGTCCGACTTCGATTTGAGGATTGCCATGTCTTTCAGCACCGACGCCTGGGCGCGCAACGCCGCGCTGTACGAAGAAACGCGCACCATGCCGTTCAACCAGGAACTGGCCAGCGGCCAGCTCAGCGAGCAGGCGTTCCGCCACTACATGATCCAGGACGCCCACTACCTGCTGGCCTTCGGCCGCGCCCTGGCGGTCGCCGCCGCCAAGGCCGACCATGCCGACGGCGTGGGGCAGTTCGCCGACGCCGCCAAGAACGCGGTGGTGGTCGAACGCAGTCTGCACGAAGGCTTCATGAAGCAATTCGGCATCGATGCAGAGACGTTCGCCAGCACCCCGCTGTCGCCGGCCAGCCATCACTACACCAGCTTCCTCATCGCCACGGCGTGGAGCGCACCGTATCCGGTGGCGCTGGCGGCGTTGCTGCCGTGCTTCTGGATCTATGCCGAGATCGGGCGCGACATCCACTCGCGCGCGACGCGTCCCAATCCCTATGGCGCGTGGATCGATACCTACGCCGGGGAAGAATTCCACAGTCTGGTGCGCGAAGTCATCGCATCGGTGGACCAGGCGGCGGACAAGGCGTCCGCGCAAACGCGCGACGACATGCACCGGGCGTATACGCATGCGGCGCAGTTGGAATGGATGTTCTGGGACTCGGCGTATCGGTTGGGGGAATGGCCGGTGTGAGACGACGCGTAGCGGATAGGCCCTGCGACTGCGGTCAGACCTTCGGCATCACGGTCGCAGGGGGTTCCGGGCAGGGCGAAGCCGGCGTCAGCGGCACCTGCCGTTCCGCTGCGCTGGCGCCGGGCACCGTGATGTCCTGCACCACGACCGCGCGCCGCTCCACATAGACCTCGTAGTCCTTGCCAGCGGCTGGCGTGAAATACCCCGCATTCTTCGTCTCGGGCCAGCTCGTGGTGGTCACGGACCCATAAGGCCCGGCGCTTCTGTACGTCCCGCCGACCTGACCGTAAATGGTTACCGGAATACCCGCCTTGATGATGAATTCGTCGAACACCAGGCCCGAGATGTTCGGCGAAGGCGGCATTCCAACGCTACCGCTACCGCGCATGTGCGAGCGCTGGATCGTTTCCAGGCCGTCACCGTGACCGAACAGGCCCGATGCGGGCAGGAAGCACGTCCTGTCAAAATCCAGGCGGATGCGATCCGCCGTATATACATACACGCGAACCCGCGCACTGCTGCCAGCGTCGTAACGACTGAGAATATTGGGATTGGTGGCGGAGCAACCCACCAAGGCGCCACCCAGCAACACAGCGGGCGCCATGCAACGCAATACAGCAATCATCTACCACTCACTCAAAAGAGAAGAAATTAGCCAGGGCAAACGCGGTGCTCACTTGCCATAGGCATCGCGAGGTTCGGCCAGGCGGAACAAGCCTGTCTTGCCGCATTGATAAGGATAGGCCTCGATGCAGCGCTTGCGCATCGTGCGCGCCAGCATTTGCGCCATATCCGCCGCGATCCGCAGGCCGTCTGCGGCCGGCCCCCGATTGGAGTAGTCGCGCAAGGAAATCGGATAGGTGTCTTCGGCGTAGCCGCGGTATTCACCCGATACGGCGTCATACAGGCGCACCTTGATGCTTACCGATGGGCCGTATTGCTGATAGCCGCCAAAGCCATAGGGTTCGCCCAATGCCACCACATACTTTGCCCCGATGGCCGCTGCGTCTTCCTTCAAGGTCAACGGCCGCGCGGAATCCGGATTCACCTTGCGCAGCTTGAATGTCGCCTTGATACCCGCCGCATCCATCGCGCCGGGTAGTTCGTTGTTCAGGGCCTTGCAGACCGCCTCGGCTGCATACAGCGCTGGCAGCGCAGTACGTGCGCCGATCCAGCCCGTGTCGTCGATTTTCTTCTGGTAATTGCAATCGGACGTATAGACCAACACCGGACTGATCACTTCATCCGGCTCGGGGTTCGTCGCCAAGGGCTTGGCCGGGGAACCCATGATGAAGGCGCAGCCCGACGTGAGCAGCAACACAGCGGCAGTAGCTGCCAATTTAAGTGAACGCATGATATTCGTGGTATTCAATGAAGCAAACTGCGGACGGGTGGAAGTCGCCTACTTAGCCGTAACCGGCTCGGCAAATTGGAAGATCTCGGTGTAGACCGTGGAGCCACCCAGATCCACCACGGCAAACTCATCCGCGTGATAGAAACCCTCAACGTGCTTGCCCGCTAGCAACGCAGGTGGTGAACTTTGAACTTGGCAATTGGGGCAGGCGGTCATGGAAACGCGTCATCCATATCATCTATTGCACGCACACTCGCGCGTTGGGGCGTGCCAGGAACTGGGCACACCGTTAACGCGGAATCGGCACACCCTGTGTAGAGGCTAGTCGCCGCGGGTGTCACGAGGCTCCACCAGTTCCGATAAATCGGACTGAGTTCACTGATCCGTCTTGACATCGCGCCGCCGGCCACCTGGTTGCCCTTGGTGGTGCCCAGACCCGCCGACCTTTCTTTCGAGACACCGCCGCCAAACCCGAAGCCTCCGCCTACCGCAATCTGATTCGCGCTGTAGCTGGCGGAATAACAATTTTTAAAATGCCTGGACCGCCAAAATACGGACTGACTCAGCCATACGGTTCTTTTGCGTACGTTTCAAACGTATTCTTGCCCGTTTCCAAATAAAGCCTGAAGCATACTGGACACCGATAAACGGTTACGCTCACCTCATCAACGAGATCGTAAATTTCGTCTCCACTGGAAACCTGCCCAACATCTAATCTATCGGCAATTTCACCCACACGCGCCATGGGTACTAAGCGCCACTCACACTCAGGCCAAACACCGGACAAATTCAGTACGTTTCCACACTTGCAAGCAAATTTTGGCATTTCAGCCTCCTGAATTTGGTCGATTAAAGCGCACGATAATTCCATTCGATTGCTGGAAGAACAGCGTATTGATAGATTGCGCACTTGGTTTGCCCCATGTACGAGCAGCAATAGAGGCCATATCAGAGTCTGAAAGATCTGCTTGAACAAGAACACCGGAAGCTTGGTCGGCCTTCCCTTCGATAGCCCTGGTAATCGCGTTCACAGACGTCCCACTCTTGGGGGTATAGACATCCACTTGGCCAACTCCACTTACAGACAAATCGGCCGTTCGTACGTTTGGAATGCCTTGTGAAGATGCGGTAGCTTGCTGAATTACATCGTATCCTACGCTCGCCAAGCCTTGCCCAGCACGAAGCTCGTTAGCATCTGGCTTTGCACCCGCTTCTATAGTGACGTTGCCCCTATTTTCGGCCTCACTCAATATAATCTGCGGCCCTGGTGGATCAAGCATGGGCGTGGTAGTAGTGGTTCCACCGTTAGCACCGTTGTTCTCCTGCCCAGGCACACCGATAGGAGCTTGTCCATCCGCTGGCTTGCCAGGCACCGAAACGTTTTCATTGCCACCGGTCTGACCCGGGGGAATCGGCAACGGAGGTACCGGCTCGCCTGGCTTGCCTGGGATGGGTTCCATCGATGCAGGCGTCGTAATGTAGCGAGTCACTGCGAGCAGCAGCGCTTGGTTTTCATCCAGCTGAGGATTTGCAGCTCTGAGCGCAGCAACTGCTGCACTGATCGCGGCAAATGCCGCCGGCCCGATCACCTTCTCTTGACACGTCGCCGACCTGAAACACAGCCCTATCAGCGCTGGCCCACCCCGCTTGAGCAACAAACCAACAGCGTTGTTCTCAGTCTCCAAGCGGCCGCTATTGACTGCCCCTCCTGCATCAAGACCGAGGCCAAACGCCACGCCTGCCAGCAGGTTTGACACCAGATTGGCGCGTGCCTCACGCTGCTCGACGCTAAGCCCCGACTCCGAACCGCGATCAGCGGCATCAAGCAACGCATTGACGACTGAAGCAGCCCCTGCTCCCAAGGCCGACGAGGAGCAGCCCGTCCCTTGCGCCGCTCCGCCCGCGCATCCCACAATCGCATGCAGCGCGGCGCGCGTGGCGTCGGCCTGCGGTGACGACCCCAGGCCGTCCGCAAAGAGCTTTACCTGCTGTGCAGTCAGCCCTTGCAGGTAGTTCACTGCACTCGCCCTCGCGGCCTCGGCAACACCTCCCGAGACGTTTCCGCTTATGCCGCCAAGGATGGCCGTCGAAATTAGACGATAGTCGCCACCGGGAGCCCACCTAAGGGCGCTATCCAGCTCATTCGCGAGTTGAGCGATTCGTTGCGCGTCGCCGCCGCCTGGCTTTTGCAACTCCTTGGCCAGAGAAGAAGACAATGCATCCGCTTCCCTAGCCCGATTCGTCAGGAACTGCCCCAACTGCCGGCTGGCCTCCGACGCGATCTCGAACCCCGCCTCGATCTTCTCCTTGTCAAAGATCGGCTTCAGCGTGTTCAACGTGTCCGACGTATCCCGATTCAGCGCCGCAATCGTCTCCGCCACAGTCTTGCCTGTCAGCGCCCGCTGTCCTTCTTCATCGCGGATGATGATGGTGCCGCCACTGATGGCGCTTTGGGTCGTGGAATTGCTATTGCCGCTGGCCGCAACCACCGTCGGTAGATTGCCGGAAAAGCCCCCACTCGACGCCAAGGAAGTGCCTGCGTCCTTGCTCGCGCCGCCGGCCACCTGGTTGCCCTTGGTGGTGCCCAAGCCAGCGGGGCTTTCTCCCCCCGCCGACGCACTACCGCCAAACCCGAACCCTCCGCCCACGGCGATTTGGTTGGCGCTATAGCTCGCCGAGTTCTTGATGTCGCGAGTGACCAATGTCCCGGTTCTGAGCATGTTCAGTCCATCTGCCACCGCCTTGTCGCTGCTGGCGATGACACTACCGATCAACGTCGTGTTGTTCTTGACGTCGATCAGGAACCCACCGTCGCCCGCCCACAAGCCCGTCTGTTCAGTGACAGACTTGAAGTTGCTGTTCATCTTGCCGGTGCCGAAGTTAGCGGCAGCCGTACTCTGGCCATAGCAATAGGGCGGAATGCACAACGTGATATTCACGCCAGCGCTGGTCTGTTTTGAGGTGTACGTGCTTGTATCTTGCAGGCTCTCCAGCAACAGGTTGCCTCCTACCGAGGCCAGAATCTGTTCAGCCTTTCCGGATGCGCCTTTTAGGGTCGTGTCTCCCCCCGACTGCAACGCGAGCACATTGCCCGCGGTGACGGAACTGTTGGTCCAGCTGTCATCCCGGCCGTTCTCCTTGCCCCGTGCAATGGAGGCTCCCAACTCCACCGTCAAACCGTTGGATGTGCCGGTGCTGTAGCCGATACCAATATTGAAACCGCTGCTCTTGCTGTCCGTCTTCTGTTCGTAGAAGTTCTTGGCCGCCTGCAGCAGGATGTCGCCGTCGGCCTTCAGCACGGCATTGTTGCCCGCCGACAGGTTGGAACCCGAAACCGTTATATCCGATGCGCTTCCCGCGCCCTTGGCGACAATCGTCAGGTCCTTGCCCGCAGCGATGTTCGATCCCACCGAGGTGGACGAGCTTCTATCCGTAGTGCTGCTGCTCTTGCTGCTGCCGAAGCTGATCTTGATGCTGCCGCCGCCCATCTTGTCGATGGCACCGGCGTCCTTTACCGCGCCGGCGGCCGCGACCGCGTCATAGGCGTTGCTGGCCGCAAGCGCTGTGGTTCCACCCGCCAGCGCGGTCATGACCGGATTGCCGGACTTTCCGGATGCTTCCGCCATACGTCCGGCCGTTTGCATGGCGCTGACCACAGGTGTGCTGGCCGTGACACTGAAGCCAGACTGCTTCATCTCGTGCACTTCACGCTGGCGCATCGTGTCGAAACTGCCAACGATACTGACGTCCCGGCCGATCATCGTGATGTCGCCTTGCCGTGCCAGGACATCACTGCCAAGCACGTTCAACGAACCGCCCGCGTTGATCAGCACGTCCCCCGTCACACTGCCGATGGTGCTACCAGTATTCAGGCCACGCTTGGTGTCCATCCAATCCGTCGTCTGACGCGATCCGTAGCTGAGGCCTCCCAGTCCACCAAAGCCGGACTTCTTGATCTTCTCGTACTGGTATTCGTTGGCGGAGTTCTTTTCGGCAACGATATTGACATTGCGATCCGCCGACATGACCAAGTCGTTCTGTGCCGCCACGTTGGAACCCAGCACATTCAGATCACGCCCAGCCACCATCACGGCGCTATCGCCGGTGAAGGTGGAAGACACCGCCTGCGTCCAGGACGCTTCCTTGATGCGGTGTGTCGTCTTGCTGGAGAGGAACCCCTTCGTCTTGTAATAGATCTCGTTATAGGTATACCCGCTGGAATCCCCCGCCAGCACATTGATATCGCGCCCCGCGCCCAGCGCCAACTGCTTGTCGGACGACACTTGCGCGGCAATGGCATTGATATCCTGCGCAGCCATCAATGTCAGGTTCCCGGCAGCGGCTATGCGGGTTCCCACGTCTTCCGTCGTACGCATCTCCGACCGGTTCTTCTTGCCGAAGTTGAACGACTCGCCGTAGCTCGTCCCAGCGGCGGTCAGGTTGATATCGTTGCCGGCGCGAATGCTCGCATCACCGCTGGTGACGATGGCGGCAGCCTGCGCGTTGACGTCGCGGCCCGCCTGCGCATTCAGCGTTCCGGCGTCGATACGGGCGACCCCGTCGACGATGGTGTTGCTGATTCCGCCCCGCACGTTCGATTGGGTGCTGGCGGTGAGGTTGATGTCGCGGCCCGCGGTCAGCGTGACGCCGTCACCCTTGAGCAACCCGGCCAGGTTATCGATGTCGTTGCGCGCATTCAGGTTGACAGTCTTGCCCTGGATCGTGCCCACGGTGTTGCGCACGTTCTGCGCATCGACCACCAACGCGTTGCGTGCGCCGAGGGTGCCGCTGTTGTTCACGTCGCCCGTCGCGCTGATCTGCGTGTCACGGCCGGCGATCAACGTGCCCTCACCGCGCAGGTCGCCCGGCTTGACGGCCAGGTAGACCTGCGGGGCCAGCACCTTCTGCTGCGTGCCGTCAGGCAGCGTCACGGTCTGCTCCACCATCCAGACGATGTCGCTGGTCAGGTGGCGCATCTGCTCTTCGGTGAGCGCGGTGCCCACGGCCAGGCCGAACTGCTTGGCGAAGTCGGCGCCGGCGGAAAGCAGCGCCTTGTACTGGGTCTCGTTATCGGTGTAGTCGCCGACAAAGCGCTGGCCGGTGGCCAGCATCACCTGTTCGGCCACCAGCTTCTGCTCATAGAAGCCGTCGCCCAGGCGCTTGAGGACGTGGCCCGGGTCCTGGTTCAGTTTCTCCAGCAGGAAATCGCTGGACACCACGGCGCGCGAACCGATGAACTGGCTGTCGGTGGCGATCAGATAAGGCGCGTTGGGCGCCGTGATGACCTGGTACAGCTTGCTGGTCGGAAGGGTCGGCGGCAGCACCACGACAGCGATGGTCTGGTTGCCCGGCAGCGTGATGCGCGTCAGGGTCGCCGGCGGCAACGCCTGGACGACGGTGCTGGCGCCCGGCGTCTGGCCGGAAGGCGCGACCGCGGCGCCGCCCTTCGCATCGCCCAGGCCGGTCTCGATGCGTTCGGCCAGGACGGTGGCGTTGTAGTCGGAACGGTTGTACTTGCGGGAGTCGTTCTTTTCGTAGGTGTAGGCCATGGTGCCGACACGGTCGACCGTGCGCAGTCCCTCGGCGCCGACGTTGCTCAGCGTTCCACCCTCGGTTTTCAAGGCGCCGCCGGCGAGGATGCGGCTCTTGTCATTGACGATGTTGCCAACAAGGCGGGCATTGCCGCCCACGATGATCTTGCCCGGATCGCTCTCTGTGATGCGGGTCTCGCGCGTGATCTGGGTCACCTCATAGAAGGTGAAATCCTTGATCATGCGGTTGTTGCGGAAGTCGGCGTTGAAGTCCTTGATCTTCTCGTTCAGCGTGTCGTACAGCACCAGGTCGTGGTCGTACTGAGCCTGTTGCTGGGCCAGGTCCGCGGGGCAACGCAAGCCGCAATCATCCGGCGACGGGGGCCGCCTGATGCCGCTGGGACGCTCTACCTCGAAGACGGACCAGATCTTGGCGTCGGGCTTGTACAGGAACTGTGCGGGGTTGGTGTAGCACCCGCCCGCATCGCCGCCACTGCAGCCGGAGTATTCGGCGATATATGCCAGGCCAATCGGCGCGCTGACACCCGCGCGCCCCTGCTGGTCCTCCTGGATGTTGCTGTAGTCGAACGGCGGCCCATACTGGCTTTCCGGATAACGCGCCGACGGCATCAGCAGGCGCCGCTCGTCGTACTGTCCCATCCAGCTGGGGTCGCGACCGCAGATGGACTTGACGGTGTTGCAGAACCACATGCCTTCGCCGTCGACGATGTCGGTGGTGCCATCCAGGCGGTAGAACCATTTGGCTTCGCGGCTGACCTCGACGCTTTCGCTGGCGAAGTGCAGGTTGCGGTTCTGAATGCTGGCGGCGGCGATGTCGGCGTTGCGCTCGACTTCGATAGTGGCGGACTCGTTGGACAACAACGCCGCCTGGCCGGCGGCCTTGCCGGTGGCGTCCAGCGTGCCGCCCAGCCGCAGGTCGCCCGCGGCGTAGATCAACGCGTGCTCGCGATTGGTCAGCGTGCCCACGCCCAGGTCCATGTCGCCACGCGAGGCGATGACGGCATTGGGTTCGTTCTGCAGCAACGGCGTCTTGATGCCGATGCGATCGCCGTAGATGCGGCCGGTGTTGAGCAGATTGCCCGCGTTGATGAGTGTGTAGCCGCCGTCGATCAGGCCGGCGTTGCTCAGCAGGCCGCCGATGATCAGTTCGTTGTTGCGCACCGCGATCAATTCGCCGCCGGCGCGGTTGGTCAGCGTATTGGCGGTGATTTTCAGGTCCTGGCCAGAGTGGATCTTGCCGTCGTTGTCGAGGTTGCCGGTGACCAGCTCCAGCGAGGTGCCGGCGGTCAGGGCGCCGCCGGTGTTGGTGATGCTGCTGAAGGCGAGCTTCGCATTGGCGTCGGACGAGACGTTGCCGCGCGCATTGTCGAGCGCGCCGGTAGACAAGGCCAGGTCCTGGCCAGCGCCGATGCGGCCAGCCTGGTTGTCGATGGATCCGGTGTCCAGCATGACCTGCTTGCCCATCAGGCCCAGGGCGCCCGCGGCCGTGCTGCCTGCGCCGGCGATGCCGTTGGCGAGGGTGTCGCGGTTCTTCAAGCTGCCGGCGGTCAGCGCCAGCGCGTTGTCGGCCTGGATCAGGCCGGCGCTGTTGTCCAGCGTGCCTTGCGTCTTGAGCGTGAGGCCGTTGGCCGCGACGATGCCGCGCGTGTTGGACAGGCTTTGTGCGCTCAGCGCGGCCTGCCCTTGCGCGGCGATGGTGCCGCCGGCGTTGTCGATCGCGCCGACGGTCTTCAGGTTCAATTCGCCGCCGCTGGCGACCTTGCCGCCGCTGTTGGCGAGACTTGCCGCGTCGATGCCGACCGTGCCGCCATACAGGCCGCCTGACTGGTTCTGAATCGCGCCGCCGGTGGTGACCGCGAGTTTGGCGTCGGCCTGGGCGATGCCATTGCGGTTGTCGAGGCTGGCCGCCTGGATGTCGGTGGCGCCGCCGAGCAGCTTGCCGCCACGGTTGTCGAGCGCGCCGGCCGTCTCGACGCGCAAGGCGTCGTTGGCCTGCACCGATCCCCCCTGGTTGTCGATGCCGTCGGCGCCGCGCAGTGCCACGCTCTGGCCCGAGACCACGCCACCGGCCGCGTTGACCACGGACCTGCCGCGCAGGTCCACCGCGCCGGCGCCGGCCAGCGTGCCACCGGTGTTGTCGATGGCGCCCGCCACCTGGCCGTCGAGCGCCGCACCGCTGGTGAGTTTGCCGCCCGTATTGTCCAGGCCGGCCGCGCGCAAGGCCACGGAGCCGCCATAGACAGAGCCGCCGTGATTGGTGACCGCGCCCGTGGCGTCCACGCGCAATGCGCCCCCGGCGACGAACTTGCCGCCCGACAACCCCAGCGCGTTCGCGGTGATGGTGGCATCGCCACCCGCCACCAGGGTGCCGGGGTTGAGCAGCTGGTCCACCTGCGCGCTCAAGGCGCCGAGCGGACTGATGGAGCCGTCCGCCTGCAAGCCCGCCGTGAGCGCGCCGCGGTTCTCCAGCTGGCGCGCCACGATGCTGGCGTTGCCAGCCGAGGACATGGCCTGGTTGTTGATGACCTTGGCGGCGGCGTTCAAGCCCAGCGCGCCGCCCGCGGCGACCGTGCCGTCGTTGACGATGTCGCCGGCGCTTTGCACCGCGAGGTTCGTGGCGGCCTGCAGCCGGCCCGAGGGCTGGATCCGGACGTCGCCGTTGGCGCTGACCGTCAGTGTGCCCGTCAGCGCCGCCAGGTTGCCGCCGATGTTCACGCCGACCCCGGCTTCCGTGCCGATCAGGCGGATGCTGTTGGCATACATGCCGCCCAGCGCGGCGACGTCCAGCGCCACGCCGGTGCCCGCGCCGGCGCCGGTCAGGGCCGACACGTCGATGCCGTCATAGCCGACGCGCGCCGCGCCCGCGACCACGTTCAGATTGTTGGCCCAGACTTGGGCGTTCAGTTCCAGCGTGCGCGCCATCAGGTCGAGCTGACTGAGGTTGGCGCCGTAAAGGCCCGCGCCTTCGATGGCGAGGCGACCACTGGCGATGTCGAAGCCCAGCGCGCCATCCGGACCGATGACCGGCTTGCCGGTGGTCAGCGTGGCGCGGTTGGCGTTCAGGAAGCCGCAGCCGTTACAGGTGATGCCGGCGGGGTTGGCGACGATGACGTTGGCGCGGTTGCCCGCCACTTCGAGCATGCCCATCAGTTGCGACGGATTGGGCGCCGTCACCTGGTTCAGGATGGTGGCGGCGCGCTGGTTGCCCAGCATCGGGTTGCCCGCGACCTGTCCGGCCAGTTGCGTCTGGCTGGCCGCGCCGCTGTTGTTCAGCACCACCCCCGAGGGGCCGACGTTGAACTGCGTGTAGCGGTTGTTCGAGACGCCGCCGGCCGAAGGCGGCGCGATATTGACCACCGGCACGCCATTCGTTACGCCCACCACGGGCTTCTGGCCCGGCACGCTCTTGTCGACGGAAATGGGCAGGGTCTGCGCCAGGACGGGCGTCCAGATCTGCGTGTACAGGACCAACCAGACGACTGCGGAGCGAAGCTTGGACATGACGAGGGCAACTCTCGGTAAGCGTGAAGCAACTGAACGGACGACGGCCGGGGCGCACAGGCCCCGAACGGTCTAGAACTCGAACATCAGCGTGGCGGCGAAGACCGTGCTTTGCGTCTTCAGGTTGTCGGGCTTTTTCAGGGGCCAGCCGGCCGACAGGTCGTAGCTGGCGTTGACCGCATTGGCAACCCCGGGCACGGCGATGCGGCCGCGCAGACCCGCGACCGCGCCGACCAGGGTGCGGCTGGTCAGGTACTGCGCCGCCGGGCCGCCGACGCGGCCGGCATCCAGGCCGGTGTAAAGTTGCTGGCCCAGGTTGCCCAGGTTCAGCGACAGGTCATTGCGCAGGGTCCAGCCGTCTTCCGCGGCCAGCGTCATCTGCCCATCGAAGCCGCGCACCGCGTAGCGGTTGCCGATGGTGAAGTAGTCGGCGGGCACGATGGGCGTCTTGGCGTGCTGGATCTGCCAGTTGACCTGGTACGCCATCTGCTGCCCCGCCACCTTGAAGGGCAGATATAGACCTGCATTGGCCGTCAGGATGGTGCTGCGGCCGTTCCAGTCGGGATCGCCGTAGACGTAGCCGGGCTGATCGGAAAATTGCGGCAGCGTGCCGCGCACGCCGCCGCCAACGTCCAGCACCATCTGGTCGATGTAATGACGATGGCCATAGCTGAATTCGTAGCCGACCACGTCGCGCCGCTGCACCTCGATGTCGATGTCGTTGAGGGTGCTGCTCGCGCGCTTGCGCAGGAACTTCAGCATGGCGGTGCCCTTGTAGCTGGCGCCGCGGTAGGGCACCACCGACACGCCCGCCTCAACCTGCTTGCTGGTGCCGCCGTAGACGATGGGTTCATCGAAGCCGGCCACGGTCTGGCGGTAGCGCGACTTGCTGGCGCCGGCGAACAGGGTCCAGTAGCCGAACGGGATGCTGTAGTTGACGGAGGCGGCGCGCGAGCCGGCGTCGCTGTTGCGCAGGTCGGCGTTGCTGTTCCAGGAGACCGACAACTGGTCATACAGGAACAGCGGCGAATCCAGCGTGAGTCCGGCGTTGACCTGGTTCTTGCCGGTGGACTCCATGCCGGCGTTGTCCCCGCCCACATAGGCGTGCCAGCGCTTGCCGGTGCCGGGCTTGATGATGATGTCGGAGTCGCCCAGTTCAGGGCCGGGCGCGACGTCGATCGACGCGTCCGCCTGGCCGCGCAGGCGACGGATGTTCTCCAGCGCCTGGTCCAGATCGCGCTGGTTGACCTCGCCGCCCGGCCAGGTCGGCAAGGCGGTGCGCCACCAGCCGGGCGCGCCGTCGCTCTTGACCCCGGAGATACGGCCGGGCACGTAGCGCAGGGTCAGGGTGCCGCTGGCCAGCGATTGCTCCGGCACCAGCACTCGCGCGGTGATCTGGCCGCGGTCGATCAGGCGCGCCATGAGGTGTTCCTGGAGGACGCGCAGGCCCTGGCCGCCGATGCATTGCCCAAGCGTGGTCTCGGCGGCGCGGCGTAAAGCGGTCGGCGGACCGGCGCCATCCCACACCACCTGGGCGATCGTGAAGCAGGGTGATTCCGCGGGGAAGACGAGCGGCCCCTCGCCGGGGACGACGGGCGGCGCCGACAGCACGTCCGGCCTTTCGGCGGCGCGGGCGCGCTGCGCGTCAAGCTCCTGCTCCTGGCGGCGTTGAATCTCGCTGGCGCGCGTGGCGGCCTCCACGGGGAGGGATTGCGCGACCAAGGGGGGCAGGAAGGCGATGGACGAAACGAACAACGCCAGGCAGGGAAGCCACCTCTGCCGGAGGCGGCCTCGCGATACGATGGTATGCACTTGTTTCTTATTGAAAATGCTAATTTCTTTCCATAACGGAAGATTTCACAGCTAATTAAGCGCATATTTCAATTTATGCCGCCTTTTTCCCCGATTTTCTCGCTTGAATAGAAAATACAAAATTTGGCGACAGCGCCCGAATGGCAACATTTGATTACGTTCATGCCTGCCGCCCGGGGGTGTGCTCCTTGAGATGAAGCGGCTTTGAAAATGCGAAGGCGGCATGACTTCCGACCCGCCGCGACCTCGCCGGCGCTGTGCAAAAATCACGGCCATGCCGACCGATAACCGACTGATTCCCAATGCCCTCGCCGCCCAGACGGCACAATTGCCTGCCTCTTGGCAGGCCGCCCTGCGCGCCCCGCGCGTCGCCGAAGCCCTGCAGGCCGTGACCGCCCATGTCGAGCGGCGCCTGGCCGAAGGCGCGGTGGTATATCCCGCTACGCCGCTGCGCGCCCTGCAGGGCCTGGAACCATCGGATGTGCGGGTGGTGATCCTGGGCCAGGATCCGTATCACGGCCCGGGCCAGGCGCAGGGCCTGGCGTTTTCCGTGCCGGACGACTGCAAGCGTCCGCCCAGCCTGCGCAACATCTTCAATGAGATCGCCCAGGAATACCCGGGCACGCCGCTGCCGGCCGGCAACGATCTGAGTCCCTGGGCCGAGCAGGGCGTGCTGCTGCTGAACACCGCGCTGACGGTCGAGGATGGACAGCCCGCCTCCCACGCCAAGCGCGGCTGGGAAACGGTGACGGATGCATTGATTGCATTGGTGGCGCAAGACCCGTCGCCCAAGGTGTTCATGCTGTGGGGCGCCCATGCCCAGGCCAAGCAGGCGTTGCTTCCGCACGACAGTGGCCACCTGGTACTGATGGCGAACCATCCCTCGCCGCTATCGGCCCGGCGTCCGCCCGTGCCGTTCCTGGGCTGCGGCCACTTCCTGGCGACCAACCGCTGGCTGGTCGACCAAGGGAAAAACCCTATTGATTGGAAGCTGGACAAAAAAATAATTCCCGTGCAAGGCGAATTCGGGTTATGATCGCCGCACTGCACCAAACGAGTTCGGCATTTACCGCCTTGATTTAGCGGAAATTTCAGCAGTCTGCCGGGCAACCAAGCCCAGCCCATGCCGAACATCATCGATTCCTGACCTCCTTTCCTTTCGCCCTGCGTTCCAAGCAGCATTACGGGAACGCGCCACGCGCACGGTTGATTCGGTCGGCACGATGCTCCATCAACCGTCGCCTGGATCCGGCCGCCTAATCCCCTGGCCCGACCAAGCACTGCGTCGCATTTGATCGCGGCAAGGGAAAGTTATGTCTTTCGAAAACCTGGGCCTCGCGCCCGCCCTGTTGTCGGCCCTGCAAGAAGCTGGCTTCACCACCCCCACCACCGTGCAAGCCTCGGCCATTCCGCAGGCGCTGGCCGGCCACGACCTGATGGTGTCGTCGCAGACCGGTAGCGGCAAGACCGCCGCCTTCATGCTGCCGGCGCTGCACCGCATCGCCCAGATGCCCGCCAACAAGGGCGTCGGCGTGCAGGTGCTGGTGCTGGCGCCGACGCGCGAACTGGCCCTGCAGGTTACCGAAGCCACCGCCACCTACGGCCGCAAGCTGGCTGACCTGCGCACCGCCACCGTCGTCGGCGGCATGCCCTACGGCGCCCAATTGAAGGCGCTGTCGCGCCGCGTCGACGTGCTGGTGGCCACGCCTGGCCGCCTGATCGACCACCTGAATTCGGGCCGCGTCAAACTCAATACCGTGCACACGCTGGTGCTGGACGAAGCCGATCGCATGCTGGACATGGGCTTCATCGAGGATATCGAGACCATCATCAGCCGCCTGCCGGCCGAGCGCCAGACGCTGTTGTTCTCGGCCACGCTGGACGGCACCGTGGCCAAGCTGGCCGCCCGCATGATGCGCGATCCGCAGCGCATCGAAGTCGCCGGCGCCAAGGAAAAGCACACCAACATCACGCAAAGCCTGCTGTACGCGGACGACGCCAGCCACAAGATGCAGTTGCTGGACCACGTCCTGCGCGACGCTTCGCTGGACCAGGCCATCGTCTTTACGTCGACCAAGCGCGGCGCCGACGATCTGGCCGACCACCTGGCCGACCAGGGCTTTGCCGCCGCCGCCCTGCACGGCGACATGAACCAGCGCCAACGCACCCGCACGCTGTCGCAACTGCAACGCGGCCAGCTGCGCATCCTGGTCGCCACCGACGTGGCCGCCCGCGGCATCGACGTGCAAGGCATCAGCCACGCCGTCAACTTCGACCTGCCGATGCAGGCCGAAGACTACGTGCACCGTATCGGCCGTACCGGCCGCGCCGGCCGCAACGGCCTGGCGTTCACGCTGGCCACGCACTCCGAGCGCCACAAAGTGCGCCGCATCGAGCACTACATCGGCCAGTCCATCACGCCCGAAGTGATCGCCGGCCTGGAACCCAAGCGCACCCCGCGTCCCTCGACCGGCGGCGCGCCGCGCGGCGGCAAGCCGTTTGGCAAGCGTCCGGGCGGCTTCGGCGGCGGCTACCAGGGTCACCGTGAAGGCGGTTCGCGCGAAGGCCGTTCGTTCGGCGGCCCGCGTGGCGAATTCAAGCCGCGCGAAGGCGGTTACCAGGGCGCCCGCGAAGGCGGCGGCTACCAAGGCAACCGCCCGTTCGGCGACCGCCCGGCCCGTTCGTTCGGCGATCGTCCCAGCTTCGGTGATCGTCCCCAGCGCGAAGGCGGCTACCAGGGCAATCGTCCCTTTGGCGACCGCCCCCCGCGTGAAGGCGGCTTCCGTGGCGGCGATCGTGATTCGCGCCCGAGCTTCAGCGACCGCCCCAGCTTCGGCGATCGCCCGCAGCGCGATCCGCGTCCGTTCAACGAGCGCGGCCCGCGTGAAGGCGGCTTCCGTGGCGGCGACCGCGATTCGCGCCCGAGCTTCAGCGATCGCCCCAGCTTCGGCGACCGTCCGCAGCGCGAAGGCGGCTTCCGCGGCGGCGACCGCTCGGAAGGCGGTTTCCGTGACCGTCCCAGCTTCGACAAGCGCCCCGGCGGCCCCGCCAAGCGCTTCAACAAGCCGGCCGGCGCCCGCCGCGGCTAAGCCCTGATCGGCACCCAGCAAACCCCGCGCCTGTCGCGGGGTTTGTTTTTTGGGAAAATGCCCTCTTCGACGCTTCTTTTTCCGCCATGCAACGCCCCGCCCCTGCCAACCTGCCCCCGCTGCCTCCCGCCGCCCAGGCCCATAGCGAAGCCGCCGCCGCGCACCTGCGCGCCGCGATCGGCGCCGCGTCCGGCTGGCTGCCGTTCGATCATTGGATGGCCGAGGCGCTGTATG
Organism: Achromobacter ruhlandii; assembly: GCF_902859695.1. Lineage (GTDB taxonomy): Bacteria > Pseudomonadota > Gammaproteobacteria > Burkholderiales > Burkholderiaceae_B > Achromobacter > Achromobacter ruhlandii. The sequence continues at coordinate 253,999 of NZ_CADIJL010000003.1, read as the reverse complement.
CGCCAGGACTGGGTTATTACGCGGCCGGCAACGTCAAGCTGGCCGAAGCCGATGCGAGCGCACCCGCGGGCGATTTCGTCACCGCGCCGCAACTGACTCCGCTGTTCGCCCGCACCCTGGCACGCCAGGTGGCCCAGGTGCTGCGGCAGACCGATACCCAGGCGGTGCTGGAGTTCGGCGCCGGCACCGGCGCGCTGGCCGAAGGCGTGCTGCGCGAACTGGATGCGCTGGGGCTGCAGGACACGCAGTACCTGATCCTCGAAGTATCGGCCGACCTGCGCGCGCGCCAGGCCGAGCGGCTGGCGCCGTTCGGCGAGCGGGTGCGCTGGCTGGATGCCCTGCCCGACCGTTTCCGCGGCTGCGTGCTGGCCAACGAAGTGCTGGACGCCATGCCGGTGTCGCTGTTCCGCTGGGGCGACGACGGCACGGTGCTGGAACGCGGCGTGGCGTGGGACGCCACGCAGGGTTTCGTCTGGGAAGATAGGCCAGCCCCGCCGCGCCTGGCCGAGGCGGTCGCGGCGCGCATGCCGGCGCTGCCTGGCTATGTGTCGGAGATCAACCCGCAGGCCGAAGCGTGGATCGACGCCATGGGCCGCTGGCTGGAACAGGGTGCGGCGCTGCTGATCGACTACGGCTTTCCGCAGGGCGAGTACTACCACCCGCAACGCGCCGGCGGCACGCTGATGTGCCATCTGCGCCACCACGCGCATGGCGACCCGTTCACCGCGCCGGGGCTGCAGGACATCACGGCGCACGTCGACTTCACCGCCATGGCGGACGCCGCGCAGGCGGCCGGCCTGCAGGTGCTGGGCTATACGTCACAGGCGCGCTTCCTGATGAACGCCGGCTTGATGGAACTGCTGGCGCAACTGGACCCGACCGACGTGCGCGCTTACGCGCAGGCGGTGGCGCCGGTGCAGAAGCTGCTGTCGGAAGCCGAGATGGGCGAACTCTTCAAGGTGCTGGCCGTGGGCCGCGGCATCGCGCAGCCGCTGATCGGCTTTGCGCGCGGCGACCGCCTCGGCAAGCTGTAGCAGTCGGCGTCAGGCGGCGCGCAGCCGCTGCAGGCGCGCCTCGCGCACGCTCTGCTTGATGCGCGCCGGATCGCCGGCGCAGGCGCGGGCGATGGCGCCGGCATCCACGCCCCGCACCGCTTCGGCGCGTTCGCGCCAGGCGCCGATAGCCACCGGCCGCAGCACCGCCACCGTTTCCAACAGATCGAAAAAGCGCTCGGGCTTGCGCAGCGCGTCGACGCGCTCCATCAGCGCGAGCTGCGCGTCGGCTTCGTCGGCGCCGGGCGCCTGCGTGGTGTCCAAGCCCGTCAACATCTCGGGCAGGAGCCGTGCGTAGTCGTTGCATTCGGTGGGCACGCGCAGGCGCCGGCCCAGCGCTTCCCGCTCGGGTGACAGGCGGCACAGCAAGGCATAGCGGCCCGGCAGCGACAGGTTGCGCGCGGCCGCGCGATCGACGTCACCGCCGGTCTCCTCGGAGCCCTGCAACTCGGGCATGACGCGCTCCAGCGCGCCGGACTGCCGCAGCACGTCGAACATGCGCGACGGCGCGGCGGCCATCAAGCCACGCGATACTTCTTTCCAGACGCGCTCGGCCACCAGGGCGTCGGCCTCGCCGGCCTCGACCATGCGGCGGCACAGCGCCAGGGTTTCGGGCGCGACGCTGAAGTCGGCAAAGCGCGCGGCGAAGCGCGCCAGGCGCAGGATGCGCACCGGATCTTCCTCGAAGGCCTCGCCCACGTGGCGGAACACGCGCGCGCGCACGTCGGCCGCGCCGCCGAGCGGATCGACCAGTTCGCCGTCCTGCTTCTGCGCGATGGCGTTGACGGTCAGATCGCGGCGGCGCAGGTCCTCTTCGAGCGTGACGTCGGCGCCGGTGTAGAAGGTGAAGCCCTTGTAGCCGCGGCCCGATTTGCGCTCGGTGCGCGCCAGGGCGTATTCCTCTTTGGTGACCGGGTGCAGGAACACCGGGAAATCGCCGCCCACCGGAATGAAGCCGCGCCGCGCCATGTCCTCGGGCGTGGCGCCGACCACCACCCAGTCGTGATCGCCGGGCGTCAGGCCGAGCAGCGCGTCGCGCACTGCCCCGCCCACGATGTAGACCTGCAGGCCCTGCGTCGCCACATCCTCCGTCATGGCAGGGTGGTGCTTTCCGCGCCCAGCGGGACCACGTTGCCCAGCCGCTCTTTCAGCGACTGCGGCTGGCCGCTGAACATGGCGGCGTAGTAGACCGAGTTGGACATCACGTTCTTGACGTAGGTGCGCGTCTCGTTGAACGGAATGGTCTCGGCGAAGATCGCGCCTTCGACGGGATGGTTGAAGGTGGAACGCCAGTTGTGCGGACGGCGAGGTCCGGCGTTGTAGCCGGCGCTGGCCAGCATCTGCGAGCCGTTCAGGTCGCGCAGCACCATGTTCAGGTAGTTGGTGCCCAGCTCGGTGTTGGTGTCGAAGTCGTTGACGCTGTCGGGCGTGAAGTTGCTCATGCCGATCTTGCCCGCCACCCACTTGGCGGTGGCCGGCATCAACTGCATCAGGCCGGAGGCGCCGACGTGCGAGCGCGCGTCCATGATGAAGCGCGATTCCTGGCGGATCAGGCCGTAGACCCAGGCGGGGTCGAGCGCGATGGCGTTGGCCTTGGCCGTGACACGGCCTTCGAACGGCGCGATGAAGCGCTGGCTGAAGTCGAATTCCTTCTCGGTGCGGTCGGATGTGTTGACCACGCGATCGTAGATGTTCTCGGCGCGCGCCAGTTCGGCGGCGGCGAGCAGTTGGCGGTCGGTCATGCCGCGCAGCGCGAAGTTCCATTCGGGCACGGCCTCCTGGCGCCAGCCCAGGCGGAACAGCTGTACCGCGCGGCGCAGGCCCGGGTTGGCACGGGCCTCGGCGATCTCGCTGTCCGTGATGGGCGCCGGACGCGGAGGCACGGTGATGCGGCGGCCCAGTTCCTCGGCGGCCAACTGGCCGTAGAAGTCGAAGCGATCGGCGATGGAGGCGTAGGCCGCGTTGGCCTGGTCGCGCCGGCCGGTGGCGGCCATGCCGCGCGCCTTCCAGTAGATCCAGGACGGATCCTGCTGTTGCGCGGCAGGCATCTGGTCGATGGACTCGATGACCCACTTCCAGTCGATCTTCGGTTGACGCAGCGCCGCCCGCACCTTCCAGCCGGCGTTGTATTCCGTCATGCGGATATGGCCGGCCTCGTGGTACCAGTCGTCGGCGCGGCTGTCCAGGTTGAGCGCGGCCACCAGCGCATACTGGCCACGGATCCAGGCCAGGTTCGACTTGGCCATGGACTTGGCCCACTCGCGCCGCAGGTAGGAATCGGCCACGTTGATATCGGAGCGGGCCAGCCGCGCCAGCGCGATGGTGACCAGCTCTTTCTCGTTGCGGCCCACCGGCAGGCGGTCTTGCCGCGTCAGCCAGCGCATCGGGTCCTTGATGAGGAGATCGTAGGTCTTCTGGTCGCGCGGCTCGAACATGTACTGCACGAACTTGCGCGCGTCGGCGGTCTTGTTGGCCTCGATGGCGTCGCGCAACTGCGGTTCGAGCTGATCCCAGCCCAGAACGTTGTCCGCGACCAGCTGGTCGTACAGCGACCAGCAGGCGCCGCCTGGCGCGAACACCGCCACGGCCTGCGCGGCCGTGGCGCGCTGGCCGGTCATGTGCTTGGCGTTGAGGATGGCGCACTCGACCTGGGCGTTGCTGTTCTTGACCGGCGCCAGCTTGCGCACGGTTTCGAAGTCGCCGCTGCGCGCGGCGGCGAGCAGCCAGTCGGCGCGCAGCCGATCAGCCAGGTAGGCGTCGCCATTGCCGCTGATGAACTTCTGCAGTTCGGCGTTGGGCCGTCCGCCCGGCGGCGGCGTCCACAGCTGATAGCGCAACAGCCAGTATTCCGGATACATGCCCAGCGGGTCGGACTTGGCCTGCGGCACCAGGGCGCCCAGGATTGACCACTGCTTGCGATTCATGGCCTCGCGCGCGGCCACCACGGCGGCCAGGGCCGGCGTTTCGGCGGTGGGCGGCAATCCCGCCAGCACGGCCGGCGGCACGGCGATGGCCGGTTGCGGCGCCTGCGCGGCGGGTTGGGGCTGGGGACTGACGGACGCGGTGCGTTGCTGGGCGTCGACGGGCGCGCAGGCGGCCGTGAACAGCGCCAGCAATGGCAACCAGCGACGCAAACCGGCGCGGGTGTCGACCGCGCGCAGGGATTTCCCACCGGTTTTCTGATACCGTCCGGATTGCGGGGCCCGGACCGCGCCCATGGCGTTGCGCGCGGGCTTCATGCGTGGACCCGGGCGGCGGCTTGCGGGTCCGCGCAGTGATAGGCGCAGAGACAGGCGCGGCGATGCGCGCCGTCGTGGGCGCGATGGCCAGCTTGGCGACTGGCTGCGTGATGATCCGCGCGCGGGTGCGCGCTGTTGCACGTGTTATCACTGACCCGCATTGTCGCCTTCATTTTCCACCCCTGTTACAGCTACCGCATGACTACGCAAAATACTCCAGAGGATACCGCAAGCCAGCTACGCACGCGATTGCGGAAACTGCGTGCCGAACTGCCCGAAGACCAACGCAGCCGCGGCGGCCTGCTGATGCGCGCGCGGCTGTTCACCTGGCTTAACGTGGCCCGCGACGAAGCGGTGCGGGCCGGTCGGCGGGCGCCCGCGGTGGTGGCCGCCTTCTGGCCGATGGAAGACGAGCCTGACCTGCGGCCGCTGCTGGAGCAATGGACCGAAAATGGTGTCACCGTGGCGCTGCCGGTGGTGCGCGAGCGCCACGCGCCGCTGGCCTTCCTGCCGTGGACGCCGGACGCCGAACTGCGCGCCGGCCCCTACGGCATCCAGGAACCGGTCCAAGGGGCCGAGGTGCTGCCCGATGTGCTGTTGGTCCCGACCCTGGGGTACACCGAATCCGCCGACCGCCTCGGCTATGGCGGCGGCTACTACGACCGTACCCTGGCGGCGCTGCGCGACCGTGGCCACGCCTTCACCACGATCGGCGTGGCCTGGAGCTGCGGCGAACTGGAACCCGGTTATGAACCGGCCGCGCACGACTTCCGCCTGGACGCCGTCATCACGCCCGATGGCTGGGTGCCGCACGCGCCGCAGGAACAGCCTGGCCAGGGCGGCGGCGCCACGCTGCACCGCTACACGCTGCGCTGACGCACCAGTTTCGCCCCGGGGCTTGCACCATGACGGTGCAAGCCCTATGATCTGCCCCTGATATTCTCGATTGCCGCCTGGCGCGGCATTGCCGGCGGGCACGCCTTCCGCCGCGCTGCGCGGCCCGCTGCCTTGGCCCGTCCGCGGGACGCCGCCGCGCTCCCGCGCAGCCACGCTTCGCATCATTTCCCCACGCCATCCGCCCCCCGGGGACCCGCCGCCCCACCCGCGCCACCGCTGTCTCGGTGCATCCGGAGGCTAGCCATCCGCCGCCGACCAGAGGATATTTACCTCCAGGCGGTATCCCGACCGCGCCAGCGCAAGCTGGCACACGGGTTGCTTATTCATTCAGACCGGCCACGCAAGGGCCGGCCAACGGCCGCGCCCTAGCGGGCCGTCAGCATCTGCAACGGAGGAGCCATGAAGGACAGACCATCCCGTCCCGCCGCCTATGACGAAATGCGCGACAGCGCCGGCGGCATACGCTCCCACTACCAGGCCTTCGAGCGCTGGCACCAGGAGCAATCGGCGGAAGCCATGGCGGCGCGCCGCCTGGAGGCCGACCTGAGTTTCCGGCGGGTCGGCATCACTTTTTCAGTGGCCGGCGACGCGGCCGGCACCGAACGCCTGATCCCGTTCGACATGATCCCGCGCATCATCCCCGCCGACGAATGGCGTCGCCTGGAGGCCGGCCTGAAGCAGCGCGTGCGGGCGCTGAACATGTTCATCCACGACATCTACCATGGCCATGAGATCGTGCGCGCCGGCGTGGTGCCGGCCGAGCAGGTGTTCCTGAACGCCCAGTACCGCCCCGAGATGCAGGACGTGGACGTGGCCGAGGACATCTACTGCCACATCGCCGGGGTCGACATCGTGCGCGCCGGCGCCGGCGAGTTCTACGTGCTGGAGGACAACCTGCGGGTGCCGTCCGGCGTCTCGTACATGCTGGAGAACCGCAAGATGTCGATGCGGCTGATGCCCGACGCGTTCAGCCGCATCAAGGTCGAGCCGGTGGCGCACTACCCCGACCTGCTGCTGGACAACCTGCGCGAAGTGGCGCCGCATGGCGGCGATGATCCCACGGTGGTGGTGCTGACCCCGGGCATGTACAACTCGGCCTATTTCGAGCATGCCTTCCTGGCGCAGCAGATGGGCGTGGAACTGGTGGAGGGCCAGGATCTTTTTGTCGAGCAGAACACGGTCTACATGCGCACCACGCAGGGGCCGCGCAAGGTGGACGTGATCTACCGCCGGCTGGACGACGACTTTCTCGATCCGCTGTCGTTCCGCGCCGACTCGGCGCTCGGCGTGCCCGGCCTGTTGTCGGTGTATCGCGCCGGCCGCGTGACGCTGGCCAATGCCATCGGCACCGGCATCGCCGACGACAAGTCCACCTACCTCTACGTGCCTGACATGATCCGCTTTTATCTGAGCGAGGAGCCGATCCTGTCGAACGTGCCGACCTGGCGCTGCGGCCGTCCCGACGAGCTGTCGCACGTGCTGGCCAACATGCACGAACTGGTGGTCAAGGAAGTGCACGGCGCCGGCGGCTACGGCATGCTGGTGGGACCATCCGCGACCCACGCCGAGGTCGAGTCGTTCAAGGATCGGGTGCGCGCCAATCCCGCCAATTACATCGCGCAGCCCACGCTGGCCCTGTCCACGGTGCCGACCTACGTTGAATCCGGCGTGGCGCCGCGCCACGTCGACCTGCGCCCCTACGTGCTGTGCGGCAAGGACATCCGCACCGTGCCCGGCGGGCTGTGCCGCGTGGCGCTGACCGAAGGCTCGCTGGTGGTCAACAGCAGCCAGGGCGGCGGCACCAAGGACACCTGGGTTCTGGAGGAATAACGATGCTGAGCCGAACCGCCGACAACCTGTTCTGGATGTGCCGCTACACCGAGCGCGCCGAGAACACCGCCCGCATGCTGGACGTGAACCTGCAGATGTCGCTGCTGCCGCAGGACGCGCAGACCCGCGAAGGCTCGTGGAACGCCGTGCTGCGCATCTCCGAGCTGCAACGGCTGTACCACGCCAAGCACGCCGCGGTGTCACCGCAGGACGTACTGCAGTACATGGTGCGCGATGCCGAGAACCCCTCGTCCATCTACAGCTGCATGCGCGCCGCGCGCGAGAACGCCCGCGCCGTGCGCGGCAGCCTCACCACCGAAGTCTGGGAGACCTACAACACCACCTGGCTTGAACTGCTCAAGCACCTGCACACCGGGTTGCTGGAACGCAACCCGGGCGAGTTCTTCGAGTGGGTCAAGTTCCGCTCGCACCTGGCGCGCGGCGTCACCATCGGCACCATGCTGGAGGACGAGGCGCTGTACTTCCTGCGCATCGGCATGCACCTTGAACGCGCCGACAACACCGCGCGGATGCTGGACGTGAAGTTCCACGAGCGCGACGGCAACGGCACGCCGCAACAACAGCAGGACGGCCGCGGCGAGGGCCATGCTTCGGGCGCCCTGCAAAGCGAGTTCTACCGCTGGTCGGCGCTGCTCAGCTCGGTGTCCGGGCTGGAGATCTATCGCAAGGTGTACCGCGATGTGATTACGCCGGACCGCGTGGCCGAGCTGCTGATGCTGCATCCCGACATGCCGCGCTCGCTGCTGGCGGCCATGCGGGCGGTATCCGAGGATCTGGCCCGTGTGTCCAACCAGCGCTCGACCGAAACCCAGCGACGCGCCGGCATGCTGTGCGCCGAACTGCAATTCGGCCGCGTCGAGGACATTCTGCGCAGCGGCCTGCACCAGTACCTGGAGCACTTCCTGGACCGCATCAACGACCTGGGCAACCGGATCAGCCAGGACTTCCTGGTGCCGTTGTCGGCATGACAAGGAGACAGGCATGAAACAGATCATCACGCACGTCACGCACTACCGCTATACCGCGCCCGTCACCTACAGCATCCAGACGCTGCGGCTTACGCCGCGCGACGACGAGCACCAGCGCGTGCTGCGCTGGCACATCGAGGCGCCCGGCGTGCTCGAACAGCAGGTGGACGCCTACGGCAACATCACCCACACGCTGACGCTGAACCGGCCCCACACGGAAATCGAACTGCGCGTGGTCGGCCAGGTGTTGGTCGACCCGCTGGCGCAAGGCGCGCTGGGCGGCGAGGACAGCCGCCTGCCGGTGCACGCCTATTGCGTGCAGACGCCGCTGACGCAGGCCGACGACACCATCCTCGCCTTCGCCCACGCCGTGCTGCCTGACGGCCTGAACACGCCCGCCGACGTGCTGACACTGGCCACCGCGATCCACGACCGGGTCGCCTACGAGCCCGGCACCACCGACGTCACCACCGCCGCCGGCCAGGTGCTGGAGCTGGGCCATGGCGTCTGCCAGGACCACGCCCACCTGTTCCTGGCCTGCGTGCGCGGCCTGGGCGTGCCGGCCCGCTACGTCAGCGGCTATCTGTACACCACCAACGAACACGCGGCCAGCCACGCCTGGGCCGATGTCTGGCTGGCGGGCACCGGCTGGACCAGCGTGGACGTCACCAACCGCCAATTCGCGTCCGATTGCCACTGCCGCCTGGCGGTGGGGCGCGATTATGATTCCGCCTCACCCGTGCGCGGCGTGCGCACCGGCGGCGGCGAGGAGTCCATGGAAGTCTCGGTGCAGGTGCAGACGGCATTGCAGCAGTAACCCCGCCCGGCCACGCCGCAATACAATGCGGTGTGGTTTTTTCCCTTTTTCGATCATGACCTACTGCGTAGCCGCCCGCCTCGACGCCGGCCTGGTATTCCTGTCCGACTCCCGCACCAATGCCGGGGTCGACCAGATCAGTGTCTTCCGCAAGATGACCGTTTTCGAGCGCCCCGGCGAGCGCATGATGGTGCTGATGACCTCGGGAAACCTGGCCGTCAGCCAGGCCGTGCTGAACGCACTGGCGCGCCAGCATGACGAGGGTGGCGAAACCGTCTGGAACGCGCCCGACATGTTCGAGGCCACCCGCCGGGTCGGCGCGGCGGTGCGCGCGGTGTACCACCGCGAGGCCGCGGCCTTGCACGAGCAGGGCGTGGATTTCAACGTCAGCCTGATCTTCGGCGGCCAGATCGGCGCCGAACGCTGCCGGCTGTTCCAGGTGTATTCGGCCGGCAACTTCATCGAGGCCGGCTCCGAATGCCCGTACTTCCAGATCGGCGAGGCCAAGTACGGCAAGCCTATCCTGGACCGCGTGCTGCGCCCCGATACCTCGCTGGACGAAGCCGCCAAGTGCGCGCTGATCTCGATGGACTCGACGCTGCGCTCGAACATCTCGGTCGGCTTGCCGCTGGACCTGCTGGTCTATGACGCCGACGCGCTGCGCGTCACGCACTTCGCCAGCATCGACGAGCACAACGAATATTTCCGCATGATCCGCGGCACCTGGGGCGAACGCCTGCGCCAGGTGTTCGCCGAGATCCCGGATCCGCTCTGGACCCGTCCGGAAGACCCGGGTTCGCTGGTGCCCGCCAGCCGGGAGCACCAGCCGCTGCGGGCCGAACCGGTGGACGTGCCACAGGTCGTCTATCCCGCGCCGCAAGTGCTGGCGGAGGACCCGGGCAAGGATCAGCCGAACTAGGGCTCGGACCTGTCCCACCGTACAAACCCGGCTTTCCGCTTCCCTAAACCCGGCTTGTAAAACCACAAATTCTCATCTCGCGGCTGGCGCGCCACACTGGCGCCAGCCCGCCATGCTTCGTCTTGCGGGTCGCCATAACACCATAAGGACGAGACATGACCCCGAATTTCCCGCGCGCCCTGCGGCGCCTGGCCGCGCCCCTGCTGGCGCTGGGCTGCCTGGCAGGCGGCCCGGCCACGGCCCAGGACAACTATCCCAACCACGCCATATCGCTGGTCGTACCGTTCGCGGCGGGCGGCCCCACCGACGTCGTGGCCCGCAGCCTGGGAGCCGCCATGTCCAAGACCCTCGGCCAGAGCATCATCGTCGAGAACCGGCCCGGGGCGGGCGGCACGCTGGCGGCCACGCACGTGGCGCGCGCCGCGCCCGACGGGTATACCTTCCTGATCCACCACAACGGCATGGCGACTGCCCCGGCGCTGTACCGCAAGCTTCCGTTCAATCCGCTGACCGACTTCGCCTATGTCGGCCAGGTGGCCGACGTGCCCATGACGCTGCTGGGCCGCAAGGATCTGCCGCCCGCCGACATGGTGGAATTCATCAAGTACGCGCGCGCCAACGGCAACAAGATCAACCTGGCCAACGCCGGCCTGGGGGCGGTGTCGCAGCTATGCGGCATGCTGTTGCAGGAAGCGCTGGGCACGCAGTTCACCACGATCCCGTATGCCGGCACCGCCCCCGCGCTGACGGCGCTGCTGGGCGGCCAGGTGGATGTGCTGTGCGACCAGACCACGCAGACCATTCCGCACATCAAGGCGCAGCGGGTCAAGCTGTACGGCGTGACCACGCTGGATCGCATCAAGACGCTGCCCGATGCGTCGACCCTGCAGGAAAGCGGGCTGAAGGGCTTCGAGGTCAAGGTCTGGCACGGCGTGTACGCGCCCAAGGGCACCCCGCCGGAAGTGGTGGCGAAGTTCAATGCATCCCTGCGCGCGGCGCTCCAGGACCCTGCCTTCACGCAGAAGATGGCCGAGCTGGGCGCGGAAATCGTGCCCGAGGCCAAGCAGACGCCGGCCGGCCTGCAGAGCTGGCTACAGTCGGAAGTGGACAAGTGGGGGCCGATCATCCGCAAGGCGGGCGTATACGCCGACTGAAGCGTCATGCGGGCCGTTGAGGCGCGTTTGCCGTCGCCCCCAGCCGGCCCGTCGCTGCCACGCGGCGCGCGTGCCGGTCAGGCGCGCTGAGACCCTGACACGCCCGAGAAAAAAGGCCGGCAATAGCTGCCGGCCTTTGCGTTACTGCGCGCTGCGCGCCGCGGGGATCACACGCTCAATTCCTTCCACACGGCCAACGGCGCTTCGGCGTGGTTGAGGGTGTAGAAGTGCAGGCCCGGCGCGCCATTGTCCAGCAGGTTCTGGCACAGCTCGGTGACCACATCCACGCCAAAGGCGCGGATCGAGGCCTTGTCGTCGCCGAGCTCGGCCAGGCGCAGGCGGATCCAGCGCGGCACTTCGGCGCCGCACATTTCCGAGAAGCGCAGCAGCTGGGTGTGGTTGGTGATGGGCATGATGCCCGGCACGATCGGCACCCGCACGCCCTTGGCCTGGGCCCGGTCGACGAAGTCGAAGTAGGCGTCGGCGTTGAAGAAGTACTGGGTGATGGCGGCATTGGCGCCCGCGTTGACCTTGGCCACGAAATGATCCAGGTCCGCCGACGGATTGGCGGCCTGCGGATGCATTTCGGGATAGGCCGCCACTTCGATGTGGAACCAATCGCCTGTTTCCTCGCGGATGAACGACACCAGTTCGTTGGCGTAGCGCAATTCGCCGGCGTCGCCGCCCATGCCCGAGGGCAGGTCGCCGCGCAAGGCCACCACGCGCCGCACGCCTTCGTTCTTGTAGGCCTGCAGGATCTCGCGCAGGTCCTGGCGCGAGGCGCCGACGCACGACAGGTGCGGCGCCGCGTCGCAGCCCAGGTTACGCAGCGTGCGCACCGCGTCGGCCGTGCCGGCGCGGGTGGAGCCGCCGGCGCCGAACGTCACGCTGACGTACTTGGGCTGGATCGCCAGCATCTGCTTGGCCGCGCGGACCAGCCGCTCCTGGCCAGCCAGGTCGCGAGGCGGAAAGAATTCCAGGCTGAACGCCGGAGAAGTCGAGTCGGACATATCGGATCAGTTATCCATAGCGCCATGCGCATTGCATGAAACAGGTGCCGCCCCCTCCGGGGTGCCGCGGAGCCGGCTTGGCCGGTCCGCTGGCACGCCCCCTTGAGGGGAAGCGCGTAGCGCTCGGGGGTGGGAATTCAGGGGATCAGTTTGGTAAGCAGGCCCGAGATGATGCTGTACAGGATCGCACCGCCCACGGCCCACCAGAACCCGTTGACCTGGAAGCCCTTCAGCACGGAGCCGACGAACCAGAACAACAAGGCGTTGATGACGATGAGGAAGAGACCGAGCGTGACGATCGTGATGGGCAGTGTCAGCAGCACCAGCACCGGCTTGACCAGCATGTTGACCAGGCCCAGCACCAGCGCGGCGATGAGCGCCGAACCGAAGCTGGCCACGGTGATGCCGGGCAGCAAGTAGGCAACGGCCAACAGGGCCACCGCGTTCAGGATCCAGACGAGTATCAATGCCATTGTTCGACCTCCTGTATTGACGCTCCGCGGCCCCGCCATCGCCAGGCGAGACGGGCAAGCCCCGCGGACCGGAAAGCCCGCGCCGACATGGCGCGGCACTTTCCTATTTTGCTACAAGCATCAGTAGCGGTAGTGATTCGGCTTGTAAGGACCTTCGACCGGCACGCTGATGTAGTCGGCCTGGTCCTTGCGCAGCGTGGTCAGGTTCACGCCCAGCTTCTTCAGGTGCAGGCGCGCGACCTTCTCGTCCAGGTGCTTGGGCAGCACGTAGACTTCGCCCGACTTGTAGGCTTCGTTGCGCGTGAACAGTTCGATCTGGGCGATGGTCTGGTTGGCGAACGACGACGACATCACGAACGAGGGGTGACCGGTGGCGCAACCCAGGTTCACCAGGCGGCCCTGGGCCAGCAGGATGATGCGCTTGCCGTCCGGGAAGATGACGTGGTCGACCTGCGGCTTGATCTCTTCCCACTTGCAGTCGGCCAGGCTGGCGACGTCGATTTCGTTGTCGAAGTGGCCGATGTTGCAGACGATCGCCTGGTCCTTCATGGCGTTCATGTGCTCACGCGTGATGACGTGGAAGTTGCCGGTGGCGGTGACGAAGATGTCGCCGTGGGCGGCGGCTTCTTCCATGGTCACGACCTTGAAGCCTTCCATGGCGGCCTGCAGGGCGCAGATCGGGTCGATTTCGGTGACCCACACCTGGGCGCGCAGGGCGACCAGCGCCTGGGCGCAGCCCTTGCCCACGTCGCCGTAGCCGGCGACAACGGCGATCTTGCCGGCGACCATCACGTCGGTGGCGCGCTTGATGCCGTCGACCAGCGATTCACGGCAGCCGTACAGGTTGTCGAACTTGGACTTGGTGACCGAGTCGTTGACGTTGATGGCGGCGAAGGCCAGCTCGCCCTTCTGCGACATCTGGTACAGGCGGTGCACGCCGGTGGTGGTTTCCTCGGTCACGCCCTTGATCAGGGCGAGGCGGGTCGAGTACCACTTCGGATCACGCTCCAGCGTTTTCTTGATGGCGGCGTACAGCACGCGCTCTTCCTCGCTGCCGGGGTTGGCCAGCACCGAGATGTCCTTCTCGGCCTTGGTGCCCAGGTGCAGCATCAACGTGGCGTCGCCGCCATCGTCGAGGATCATGTTGGCGTTCTGGCCATTGGGCCATTCGAAAATCTTGTGGGTGTACTGCCAGTATTCTTCCAGCGTTTCGCCCTTGACGGCGAAGACCGGCGTGCCCGACGCGGCGATGGCGGCGGCGGCGTGGTCCTGCGTGGAGAAGATGTTGCACGAGGCCCAGCGCACTTCGGCGCCCAGGGCCACCAGCGTCTCGATCAGGACGCCGGTCTGGATGGTCATGTGCAGGCTGCCGGCGATGCGGGCGCCCTTGAGCGGCTGCTTGGCGGCGAACTCTTCGCGGATGGCCATCAGGCCGGGCATTTCGGTTTCGGCGATGGCCAGCTCGCGACGGCCCCAGCCTGCCAGCGACAGGTCGGCGACGATGTAGTCGGAGAAGGATTTATCGGTGACAGCGTTCATGGTGTGTAGCTCCACGTGAATGACGAACGGCGCACGATACGGCCGGACAACGCGAAACCACCACGACAATCGAGTGCTCGCCTTTTCCGCCATACGCGACAAAAGGTGAGCGCCGTTGCTGTAACGCCGTGCGTGGCACGGCGCTTGAACAAGGATTCCTGAGCCTGGCGAACCGGGTTCCGCGGGCCATGGGAGATGGCGGGAACCGCGAGGTCGTCGCAACGCTCCTCAGGATTGACGGGCATTGTACCGGTTTGGCCCGGGCGGTGGAAAGCCCGATATGCAATGTCGGATCGGCGGCGGTCAGCCCGCCGGGGCCAAGGGCCTGGCCAGCTCCGCGCCGGGGGTCAGCGGCACCAGCGATGCCAGCAGATCCGTGGCCACGGCATCCCAGCTGCGCGTCAGGGCGTGCTCGCGCACGGCGTGCCGGTCCAGCGGCAAGGCGGCGCGGCAGGCGTGGGCCAGATCGTCGTCCAGGAAACCGGTGACGCCTTGCGTCACCACCGCCAGCGGCGCCTCGCTGCGGAACGCCGCCACCGGCGTGCCGCAAGCCATGGCCTCCAGCATCACCAGGCCGAACGTGTCCGTCAGGCTGGGAAACACGAAGACGTCCGCCGCGCCGTAGAACGTCGGCAGGGCCTCGTCGTTCTGCATGCCCAGGAACACCGCCTGGGGAAAGCGCTTTTTCAGCCGCGCCTCGTCGGGGCCCGCGCCCACCACCACTTTGCTGCCGGGCAGGTCCAGCGACAGGAACGCATCCAGGTTCTTCTCGCGCGCCACCCGGCCGACCGACAGGAAGACGGGGCGCGGCAGGTCCTGGAACGCCCGGCCCGGGGTGGGCTGGAATTTGCGCGGATCGACCCCGCGCGACCAGATGCGCAGGTTGGCGAAACCGCGCCGCACCAGGATGTCGCGCACGGTCGGCGTGGGCACCAGCACGCATTGCGACGGTCGGTGAAACCAGCGCAGGAAGCGCCACGGCAACGCGGCGGGAATGCCCATGCGCGCCTGCAGGTAGTCAGGGAACATGGTGTGGAACGAGGTGGTGAAGCGCCAGCCGCGCGACAGCGCCATGCGCCGCGCCGCCAGGCCCAGCGGGCCTTCGGTGGCGATATGGAGCGCGTCGGGCACGATATCGCCCAGGATGCGGCGCAGTTGCCGCCCCGGCTGCAGGCACAGCCGCAAATCAGGCTCCGAGGGGGCCGGCACGGTGCGGCTGCCCTGGGGATTCACCACGATCAGCTCGTGGCCCCAATCGGTGAGAATCTGCTGCATGGTCGTCCAGGTGCGGACGACGCCGTTGACTTGCGGATGCCAGGCATCCGTAACCAGGACGATGCGCATGATGGGGCCGGAAGTGGGCAATAGCGCGATTTAGCCCGCGCCATGTGACACCCTCAAGACCGCGCCCGGCGCCGCCGGCCTAGTTGTTGCGGCGGGGATACCCCTGCGCCTTGATGCGGATCCAGACCTCGCGCTTTTCCTCTTCCGTCATGAAGACCCAGTTGGCCACTTCCATGGCCGTGCGGCCGCAGCCCCGGCAGATATCGTCGAACAGCGTGGAACAAACGGCAACGCAGGGGGAATCCGAGGCCCGGAAGGCGCGCTGGGCGTCCTCCGGTTCAGGCAATTCGGTCAGATCGGCAAAAGAGGGATTCATGGCCGAAGGTTACCACCGGCGGTGCGTCCCTTTTTGGATGGCCCTATCGCCCGCCGTGGCTTGATTGACAACAGGGCCAAGGGACCATCCAGGCCGCTGGCCTGACTGCCCGCCGGTGGCGACGGCCGGCGTGGAGGGCGATGGAAAGTCGCCAAGCAGGCTGCTGCGGCACCCGCGCTGGCCCGTGCCGGCCGCGAGGGCAGCCGCCTCTATTCCCGCCCGCCCCAGCCGAAAAAGCCGGCCACTTCGCGCAGCAATGCGTCGGGCGTTTCCTCGGCCAGGTAGTGGGCGCCGGGCAACGGTCCGCCCGTGACCTCGTCGGCCACCGCCCGCCACAATCCCAGCACATCGAAATTGCGCCCCACCGCGCCGCGCTCGCCCCACAGCACGCGCAGCGGCATGCGCAGGCGCTCGCCGGCCGCGCGGCCCTGGCGGTCGTGCTCCAGATCCAGCGTGGCGGACGCGCGGTAGTCTTCGCAGATACCGGTGGCCCAACCCGGCAGGCGCGCGGCGCGTTCATACTCGGCCATCGCCTCAGCGGAGAAATGCGCCAGCCCGCCAGGCCGGCCGCCCATCACCGAACGCAGGTAGAACACCGGGTCGCGTTCGATCATGGTCTCCGGCATGGGCGCGGGCTGGATCAGCCAGAACCAGTGGTAGTAGGCCTGGGCGAAGGCGCGGGTGGTGTTTTCGTACATGTCCAGCGTCGGCGCGATGTCCAGCAGCATCATGCGCCCGACCGCGTCGGCATGGTCCAGTCCCAGCCGGTGCGCGACACGCGCGCCGCGGTCGTGGGCCAGCACATCGAAACGTTGATGGCCCAGGGCGCGCATCAGCGCCACCATGTCGGCGGCCATGGTGCGCTTGGAATGCGCGGCATGGTCCGGCATGGCGGCCGGCTTGTCGCTGTCGCCGTAGCCGCGCAGGTCGGCCGCCACGCACGTGTGGCGGCGCGTCAGCTCGGGCCACACCCGGTGCCAGATGGCGTGGGTCTGCGGATGGCCGTGCAGCAACAGCAGCGGCGGCCCCTGGCCGTCGATGCGGGCGGCGATGTGAATACCGTTGACCTCGTGGCGGCGCACGGGAAGATCGAAGAAAGCGGTCATTGCGGTCGGTGCCTCTCAGTCTGTGGCGTTCATTGGCCGAGCCGGTCGCGCACGCGGCGCGCCACGTCTTTCATCCAGGGATGCCGCGCCCAGTGGCCGGCCTCGAAGTGTTCCACATCCGCCAACTGCTGTAACGAGGCGCCCACCATGTCCTGCCCTTGCGAGAACATGCGGCGGTGCCGCGCCGGCAAGTCGAAATGCCCGGTCCAGCCGTCGGCGGCCCGCACCGTGCCCGCCAGCGCGTCGATCTCGACGCGGTTGGCGCCGGGGTCGGACACCCACGCCAAGAGCGCGTCGACATCGGCCGGCGGCAGGCTCACCAGCAGCAGACCATTATTGAGCGCGTTGAAGTAGAAGATCTCGCCAAAGCTGGCGGCCACAACGGCGCGGATACCGTACTGCATCAGTCCCCAGACGGCATGCTCGCGGCTGGAGCCGCAGCCGAAGTTGGGGCCGGCCACCAGCACCGACGCGCCCGCGTAAGCGGGCTGGTTCAGTACACAGTCCGGCCGCGGCTCGCCGTCGGCGTCAAAGCGCAGGTCATAGAGCAGGCCGCGATCCAACCCGGCCTTGTCGATGATGCGCAGGAACTGCTTCGGCATGATCTGGTCGGTGTCCAGATTGGAATACGGCAACGGCGCGGCAACGCCGCTGATGATCTGGTTCATTGCAGGTTCTCCAAGTCGCGCACGTCGACGATGCGGCCGGCCAGCGCGGCGGCGGCGGCCATGGCCGGGCTCATCAGATGGGTGCGCCCGGCGCGGCCCTGGCGGCCCTCGAAGTTGCGGTTGGTGGTGGATGCGCAGCGCTCGCCCGGCCGCAGCACGTCGTCGTTCATGGCCAGGCACATGGAACAGCCCGGCTGGCGCCATTCGAAGCCGGCATCGACCAGCGTGGCGGCGATGCCCTCGGCCTCGGCCTGGGCGCGCACCGCGCCCGAGCCCGGCACCACCATGGCGCGCACGCCATCGGCCACCTTGCGGCCACGCACGATGTCGGCCACCACGCGCAGGTCCTCGATGCGCCCATTGGTGCACGAGCCGATGAAGACCCGCTCGATCGGCACCCCGGCGATCGGCGCACCGGGCTGCAGGCCGATGTATTCCACGGCCTTTTCCAGCGCCAGGCGTGCCAGCGCATCCGGCTCGGCCTGGGGATCGGGGACCGTGCCGGTGATCGGCATGGCCTGGTCCGGGCTAGTGCCCCAGGTCACGAACGGCGCGATCAGCGCCGCGTCGAAGACATGCTCGGCGTCGAACGCCGCGTCGGCATCCGTGCGCAGGGTGGCCCAATAGGCGCGCGCCTGCGCCAGTTCGCTGGCGTCCAGGTGTCGCGCGCGGGCAGCGACATAGGCGTCGGTGGTGGCGTCGGGTGCGATCAGCGCGGCGCGGGCGCCGGCTTCCACCGTCATGTTGCACAGGGTCATGCGGGCCTCGGCCGACAGGCCTTCGATGGCGCTGCCGCAGAATTCCACGGCATGGCCGCGCGCGCCCTGCGCGCCGATGCGGTGGACCACGTAGATCACCAGGTCCTTGGCCGATACGCCCGCGCCCAGGCGGCCGTCGACGCGGATGCGCATGTTGCGCGCGACCCGGTAGACCAGCGTCTGCGTCGCCAGGATGTGCTCGACTTCCGAAGTGCCGATGCCGAAACCCAGCGCTCCCAGCGCGCCGTAGGTGGTGGTGTGGCTGTCGCCGCACAGCACCACCATGCCCGGCAGGATCATGCCGTGCTCGGGCGCGATCACGTGTTCGATGCCTTGCAACGGGTCGGTGGTGTCGAACAGCGCGATGCGCTGCTCGTCGCAATTGCGCTTGAGGTTGCGGGCCTGGCGCGAGGAAGCGTCATCCGCAATCACGCGCAGCGCGGCCGGCACCGGATGGGTGGGGATGATGTGGTCCACCACCGCCATCTGCTGCGCGGGCCGAAGCACATCGCGGCCGCGCGCGGCCAGGCCGCTGAAGGCCTGCGGACTGGTGTATTCGTTCATGATGTGCAGATCCACGTACAGCAGGATGTGCTCGTCGTCGATGCGGGCCACTTCATGGCTCGCCACCAGCTTGTCGTATAGCGTCATGCCAGGCATGTCGGTGCTTCCTTGCTTAGAACAACGCGCCCACGCGAGGCGCGCGATGTGTCGCCGGCCGTCAATTGGCCTCGATGCCGGCGTCCTTGACGATGCCGGCCCAGCGCGTCATTTCGCCCTTGACCATGGCGTCGGTCTCGGCGGGCGTCGAAACGAGCGGATCGAACCCTTCGCGGCGCATGCGATCTGACAATTCGGGCGATTGGAGGGCCTGCGCCAGCTTGGCGTTCAGCGTGTCCACGACAGCCTGCGGCGTGCCGGCCGGCGCGCTGACCGCGAACCAGGTGGTGAAGGCATAGCCGGGCAGGCCGGACTCGGCGATGGTAGGCACGTCCGGCAGCAGCGGCGAGCGGGTGGTGCCGGTCACGCCCAGTGCCTTGAGCTTCTTGCCGTCGACCTGCGGCTTGGCCGCGGACAGCACGGGGAAGCTCATCTGCACCTGGCCGCTGATGGTGTCGACCATGGCCGGACCGCCGCCCTTGTAAGGCACGTGCAGGATCTGCGTGCCGGAGACCGCCTTGAACAGTTCAGCGGCCATGTGAAAAGTGCTGCCCGTGCCGGCGGAGCCGAAGCTGAGTGCATTCGCCGGGCGCGCGCGGATGTAATCGAGCAGTTCCTTGACATCGTTCACCGGCAGCGACGGTGACACCGTCAGCACATGCTGCGAAGTTCCAACCGTGCCGACCGAACGCAGATCGCGGGCGGTGTCGAACGGCATGGCGCGGAACAGCGCCGGATTGATCGCCAGCGACATGGTGTTGATGCCCAGCGTGTAGCCATTGGGCTCGGCGCGGGCCACGGCGGCCATGCCGATGTTGCCGGAGGCGCCGGCGCGGTTTTCGACGATCACGCTCTGGCCCAGGGCCTTGCCCCAGGCGTCGGAAATCAGGCGCGCGGCGATATCCACGCTGCCGCCCGGAGCGAACGGCACCACCAGGGTGATCGGGCGCTGCGGAAAGGCATTGGCTGCCATGGCCGGCGCCGTCCAACAGGACGCGGCGGCGGTCAGCGCGCACAACAGATGGCGGACTTTCATGGGTGGGTCTCCTTGAGGGCGGCCGCGTCAGGCGGCTCTGTGTATCGGTCGACCCAGTGTATAAGTCCGTTCCATTCTTATAATGGATGAATAAAATAAATCTTTATTAAATTGAATTTATAAATAAATCCATGGACGCGCTGTCGGACCTAGCCTTCTTCTCCCTGCTGGTCAAGCACGGCAATCTGTCGGCCGCCGCGCGCGAGCTCGGCCTGACGCCGCCGGCGGTCAGCACGCGGCTGGCCAAGCTGGAACAGCGTCTGGGCGTACGCCTGCTGAACCGCAGCACGCGGCGCGTCAGCGTCAGCCAGGAAGGCGAGCTGTACTTGGCCGAGGGTAGCCGCATCCTGGCCGATCTTCAGGCGCTGGAACGATCCGTGTCGAGCAGCCGCGCCCAGCCGCAGGGGCTGCTGCGCCTGAACGCCACCTTCGGCTTTGGCCGCGCCCACGTGACGCCCGCCATCTCCGATTTCGCGCGGCAATATCCGGAAGTGGAAGTGCAACTGCGCCTGACCGACAGGCCCCTGAACCTGATCGAAGAAGGCTTCGACGCCGCGGTGCGCTTCGGCGACTTGCCCGACGCGCGCCTGACCGCGCGCAAGATCGCCTCCAACCGGCGCCTGCTGTGCGCGTCGCCGCGCTACCTGGAAACCTTTGGCGAGCCGCGCACACCCGGAGAGTTGCAGCGCCACCGCTGCATCGTGGTGCGCGAGAACGACGTCGCCTACGGCACCTGGCGGCTCGAATCCGGCTCGCGCACGGAAACCGTGAAGGTGCGCGGCCCAGTCAGTTCGAATGACGGCCAGAGCGCGCTGGAATGGGCGCTGGACGGCCACGGCATCGTCATGCGTTCGGAATGGGAGACCGCCGCGCTGCTGCGCGCCGGCCGCCTGCGCCAGGTGCTGACCGACTGGGCGACGCCGCCGGCGGACATCCACGTGCTGTACCCGGAGCGGCTCAACCTGCCGGCCAAGACATTGGCCTTCGTCGATTTCCTGGCGCAACGCTTCGCCCGCCACCTGCGCGCGCCGGGTTCGCAGGCCGCCGTGTGGTGACGAACGTCCCGCGCGCTGTCAGATCTCGTCGATGGCGGTGCTGGCCGGCATGTCGCCGATGGCATAGCGGTCGCGCGTGGTGACGTAGAAGCTGGCGCCAAAGCGGCCCACCGGAAAATAATCCTGCAGCCGCACGCGCCAGGTGTCCGTGTCGATCAGGCCGTCGCGCGCATGCAGCCAGCGCACCTGGCCGATGAAGATCTGGCGGCTGGCGGTTTCCAGGGTCTCGAACAGGGTGCATTCGAATGCCACCGGCGCCTGCACGATGCGCGGCGGCGCCACCCGCTGGCTGGGCGCGGCGTCCAGGCCGGCGTGCGCCAGCTCGCTGACGTCGGCCGGCAGGCGGTCGCCGCAGCGGTGCATCTTCTCGGCCATGGCCTCGTCGGTCAGGTGCACCACGAATTCGCGGTCGCGCGCGATGTTGCGCGCGGTGTCCTTCAGGTTGCCATCCTCGAGCCGGTTGATGCTGACCATGATGATGGGAGGATCCTCGCCCAGCATGTTGAACATGCTGAAGGGCGCGGCATTGACCACGCCGGTTTCGGACAGCGTGGTGATCAGCGCGATCGGCCGTGGCACGATCAGGCTGGCCATCAGCTTGTAGCGCTGGTATTCGGTGATTGAATCGAAGTCGATGTCCATGTCAGGCCATTCCCAGCATCTGGGCCAGGGTTTGTGCGGGCTGCGGGCGCTCCAGGCTGATGCGCCGCTCCAGGTCCGCGAGATGGTTGTCGTTGATCTTGACCGCCTCGGCCACCTGCCCCTGTTCCATCAGATCGACGATCTGCACGTGCTCGCCATGCTCGCAGGCGGCGTTGCCGGGCGGTTCATACAGCGCCACGATCAGCGAGCAGCGCGACACCAGTTCGGCCAGGTAGCCGTGCAGGATGGCGTTGCCCGACAGCTCGCCCAGACGCACATGGAAGGCGCTGGCCTGGCGCGCCCAGGCAGGCTGGCCGGCGCGGTGCAGCAAGGCGTGCTCGTCGCGCAACTGCTTGCGCAGCGAGGCGTAGTCGGCCTTGGTGGCGCGCGCGGCCGCCAGCGGCAACAGGGCCGCTTCCAGCGCGCGCCGCGCCTCGAAGATCTGGCGCGTGTCCTCGGGGGTGGGCTCGGCCACCACCGCGCCGCGGTTGTGGTGCAGGTCGACCACATGCTCGTGGGCCAGGCGCTGCAGCGCCTTGCGCGCGACCGAGCGCGAAACGCCGAAGATGTCGCACAGCGCCGCCTCGGGCAGCTTGGTGCCCGGTGTCAGCCGCTGGCTCATGACACTTTCATAGACCGCCTCGCAAATGCGGCGCTCCATGTCGGCATCGGGGGCGGTGTCCTCCAGGTGTTCGGACACGGCGGCGGCGGCGCGGCGCGAAGGCGTCGCCCTGGGACGGGATTTGGCGGGATCGCGGGTAGGCATGGCGGACTCGGTGGCAACGAAGACAAAGGGTCGGTCAACGGGAAGACAGTCCGGGCGCTGGCGACAGTCCATCGACGTGCGCGCAGATCTGGCCCGGCGTGGCGAACCAGATCTCGCCCCGGTCGCGCGCGGCCGCCAGCGGGGCCAGCGCCCGGCGCAGGTGCCGCAGACGGTAGGGCTGCCCCACGATATACGGATGCAGCGCGATGCCCATCACCAGGGGCTGGCGCTGCGCCTGGAGCCGCATTTCCTCGAACTGGTCGAGAATCATATCGGCAAAATCGCGCGCATCCATCTTGCGGCCCATGATCATGGGAATGTCGTTCAGCTCCTGCGGGTAGGGAATCGCCCACAGATCGCCGCCACGCGTGCGCATGCGCGTGGGCTGGTCGTCGTGGCACCAATTCAAGGTGTAGCGGTAGCCGGTCTCGGCCAGCAGGTCCGGGGTGGCGCGGCTTTCCGAAATCCATGGCGACAGCCAGCCGGCCGGGGCGCTGCCCGCGTGGCGGCCGATGCGCTCGCGGCAGTGTTCAAGCAGCGCTCGTTCCTCGGCCTCGCCCAACCCTCCCTGGCGATGCGCGTTGCTGTAGCCGTGGCCGATCAGCTCGTCGCCGCGCGCCAGGCAGGCATCGACCAGTTCCGGACAATGGTCATACAGCGCGGTGTTGATCAGCGCGCCGGTCGGCAGTCCCAACGCGTCGAACAGTTCCAGGCAGCGCCAGGCGCCCACCCGGTTGCCGTACTCGCGCCAGGCGTAATTGAGCACATCCGGATGCGGCGAGGCCGGCCCCAGCTCGGCGCCCAGCCCCTCGCCAAAGGCGAAATGCTCGATGTTGAACCCCAGGTAGACGGCCAGCCGCGCGCCGTTGGGCCAGGCGTAGTCCGCGCGGCCGGTGATGGGCTGGTAGGCGAAGCGGTCGTGGCCGGCCAGCGGCGCGGGAGACCAGGGCGCGGCAGGCCCCGCATTAGTGCCTTGAAGCAGGGATGGATTCATTTTGGTGCAAATCCTGATGCATGATTGTGAACAAAAACCCTGTTCTTTTGAAAACAAAAACAGGATCCAGCGTCGACAAACCACCAATTTCCCCCTGGGACACGCCCCCGAGGCGCGGGTGGCATGGATCTTGCATTGGGAACGGCAGCAGCACCTCTCCCATGCAAGATCCATTCCACTTTTCCAGGAGTGCCCCGATGCGCCCGACCCGCCGTTCCTTCATGCTCCGCGCCACTGCCGCCGCCCTGTTCGCGGCCGGCCTGGCCGCGCAACCCGCGCTGGCCGCCGACCCCATCAAGATCGGCCTGATCACCGCCCTGTCGGGGGAATCGGCGCGTGCCGGCGAAGCCTTGACGCGCGGCATGACCATCGCCATCGACGAAATCAATGCCAAGGGCGGCCTGCTGGGCGGGCGCCAGGTGGTGCTGGTGCGGCGCGACGACGAAGGCAACCCCGCCAAGGGCATGGCCGCGGCACGCGAACTGATCTACAAGGAAAAGGTCGCCGTGCTGTTCGGCGGCCTGGACACGCCGGTGTCGATGGCCATCGTGCCCATCGTCAACCAGGAGAAGGTGCCGTTCATGGGCCCCTGGGCCGCCGGCACCGCGATCACGCACAACAAGGGCAACCCAAACTTCGTGTTCCGCGTCTCGGCGATGGACGAGATCGTCGACAGCGCCATGGTGCAGTACGCCCGCAAGACGTTCCAGAGCGCCAAGCCGGGCATGATCCTGGTGAATAACCCCTGGGGCGAATCGAATGAAAAGGGGCTGGACGCCGCGCTCGCCGCCGCCAAGATCACGCCGGCCGGCGTCGAGAAATTCCAGCCCGCCGACCTCGACGTCACGCCGCAACTGAGCCGCCTGAAAGCGGCCGGCGCCGACACGCTGTTCCTGGTGGGCAACGTCGGGCCCTCGGCCCAGGTGGTGAAGTCGCTGGACCGCATGGGCTGGAAGGTGCCGGTGGTGTCGCACTGGGGCCCGGCCGGCGGCCGCTTCACCGAACTGGCCGGCCCCAACGCCAAGAATGTGCACTTCGTGCAGACCTACAGCTTCTTCGGCAAGCAGGGGCCGGTGGGCGAGAAAGTGATGCAGGCGCTCAAGGCCAAGTATTCCGACATCAAGGGTCCGCAGGACATCACCCCGGCCGTGGGCGTGGCCAATGCCTATGACGGCATGCAACTGGCGGCGCTGGCGATCGCGCAGGCCGGTTCCACCGACGGCGACGCCGTGCGCCAGGGCTTCTACAAGATCGGCAAGTATGAAGGCCTGATCAAGACCTACGAGCAGCCCTTCACGCCGGCCTCGCATGACGCCCTGCGCGAAGACGACTACGTGTGGACGCACTTCGTCGACAACCGCATCCTGCCCGTCAAGGGCGCGCAGTAAGCGCGAGGGGAGAGACGCATGCTGTGGATGTCCGCCATCGTCAGCGGCCTGGGGCTGGGTAGCATGTATGGGCTGATGGCCCTGGGCTTCTACCTGACCTACGCCGTGTCCGGCACGGTCAATTTCGCCCAGGGCAGCTCCATGATGCTGGGCGCGGTGCTGACCTATACCTTCGCGCAGACGCTGGGCTGGCCGCTGCTGGCCGCCTTGCCGCCGGCGCTGGCCTTGTGCGCGCTGTATGGCCTGGTGGTCGAGCGGCTGGCGGTGCGGCCATTCGCCAGCCGCGGCTCGAACGCCTGGCTGATGTCGACGGTGGCCTTGGGCATCGTGCTGGACAACCTGGTGATGTTCACCTTCGGCAAGGAGCCCCGCAGCCTGCCGTCTCCGCTGGCGCAAGCGCCGCTGGAAATCGGCGGCCTGGGGCTGGGCGTGTATCCGCTGCAACTGCTGATCCCGCTGGTCGGACTGGCATTGGCTGCCGCCCTGCACGCCTTGTCGCGACGCACGCGCTGGGGCGTGGCACTGTTGGCCGTGGTACAGAATCCCAACGCCGCGCGGCTGATGGGCATCCCGGTGCGGCGCGCCATCATGGCCGCCTTTGCCGTCTCGACGCTGTTCGCGGGCGTGGCCGGCGCGCTGGTCGCGCCGCTGTTCAACGTGCAGGCCGACATGGGCACCCTGTTCGGACTGAAGGCCTTCGTGGTCGCCATCCTGGGCGGCATCACCAGCGCCTGGGGCGTCATGCTCGCCGGCCTGCTGTTCGGCGTGACCGAAGGGCTGATCACCGTCGCGCTGGGCTCCGGCTACACCCAGATCATCAGCTTCGCGCTGGTCATCGCCATCCTGGCCATGCGGCCCAACGGATTGTTCGGCCGCGCGGCCGTGAGGAAAGTCTGATGGCCCGGCAATCTGCATTCTCTTGGCCGGCGCTGGCCGCCTACGCCCTGCTGGCGGTCGTCAGCCTGACCCTGGCGGCCAGCGTCAACGGCTATTACGTTTTCGTGATCGGCAACGTGGCCTTGCTGGCGCTTGCCGGCATCGGCCTGAACGTGCTGCTGGGGCTGACCGGCCAGATGTCGTTCGGCCATGCCGCGTTCTACGCCATCGGGGCGTACACGGTGGCTATCCTCACCGGCCAGGCGGGCTGGAATTTCTGGCTGGCATGGCCCGTTGCCGCGGCGGTGGCAGGGGTGTTCGGGCTGCTGCTGGCGCTCCCGGCGCTGCGAGTCCAAGGGCCCTACCTGGCGATGATCACGATCGCCTTCGGCTTCATCGTGGAACACACCCTGGTCGAGGGCGGCGATCTCACCGGCGGCCAGAACGGGCTGATGGGCATTGCGCAGCCCGCGCTCGGCGCGCTGGGCGGAGACCGCGAGGTGGCAATGCTCGCGATCGTGACGGTGTTCGCCGCGCTGGCCGGTTATGCGCTGCTGGCGCGCGGCAGTTGGGGCGCGGCCATGCGCGCGGTCAAGGACAGTGAAACGGCCAGTGAATCCATCGGCATCAACCCGCTGGTGGTGAAGGCCGTGGCCTTCATGGTGTCGGCGGCCGTGGTCGGCCTGGCGGGAGGCCTGTATGCGCCCCAGGCCGGCATGATCACGCCGCACAACTTCAACTTCATGCAGTCGATCCTGTTCGTGCTGGCCGTCACCATCGGCGGCGCCGGTTCGCTGGCGGGGCCCTTGCTGGGCGCGGTGGTGGTCGGACTGCTGCCCGAACTGCTGTCGAGCCTGGAGGAATATCGCCTGTTGTTCTTCGGCGCCTTCCTGCTCGTGGTGCTGTGGGCGGCGCCCGAAGGCGCGGCGGGACTGCTGGCCCGCTGGCGGCGACGCGGCCTGACACCGCGTCTGGCCCCACGCCAGGGCGGCCTGGCCGCCAATGGCCGGGCCCGCCGCGCCCTGCGCGCCGACACGCTGACCATGACGTTCGGCGGGGTGCGCGCGGTGCAGGGCGTATCGTTTCACGTCGCGCCCGCCGCCATCACTGCGTTGATCGGCCCCAACGGCGCGGGCAAGTCCACCGTCATCAACATGCTCAGCGGCTATTACCAGCCCACCAGCGGCAACGTCGCGCTGGGCGCCGCGCCACTGGCCGGCCTGCCGGCCCACCGCGTGGCGCGCGAGGGCATCGCGCGCACCTATCAGACCTCGCAGTTGTTCGACACTTTGAGTGTCGAGGACAACGTCGCACTGGGCCTGTTGCGCGGCCGGCTGGGCGGCCTGCTGGCCGCACGCCGTTATCTGTCGTCCGATGCGCGCGAGCGGGCCCGCGCCCTGCTGGCCTTTTGCGGATACGAAGGCGACCTGGACACGCCAGCCGCCGATCTTGCGCACGTGGATCGCAGGCTGGTGGAGATTGCCCGCGCGCTGGCCACCGACGCCGACGTCCTGTTGATGGACGAGCCCGCGGCGGGCCTGTCCCGCGAGGACAAGACACGACTGGCCGCCCTGCTGCGGCGCATTGCCGAGGCCGGCGCCGGCGTACTGCTGGTCGAGCACGACATGGCATTGGTGATGGGCGTCTCGGATCACGTTGTCGCCATCGACGCGGGGCGCGAGTTGGCGCAGGGATCCACCGGCGAGATCCAGCAGTCCGAAGCCGTGCGGCAAGCCTACCTGGGCGACGATGCGGCGCGCCAGGCGCCCACGGCGCGTGCGCGTCCGGCGACTGGCGGCGTCGCGCCGGAAGTGCTGGGCGTAGGCAGCCTGACCACCGGCTACGGCGCCAACCCGGTGCTGCATGGCATCGACCTGCAGGTCCGCGAGGGCGAAATGGTGGCGCTGCTTGGCGCCAATGGCGCCGGCAAGTCGACGCTGATGCGCACCCTGGCCGGGCTGCACCGGCCCGTCCAGGGCGGCATGCACCTGCAAGGGCAGGAATTGCAGGGGCTGAGCGCGGACCGCATCGTGGCGCGAGGGCTGGTCCTGGTGCCCGAGGGGCGGCAGGTGTTCCCGGACCTGAGCGTGCTCGACAACATCCGGCTGGGCGCCTTCCTGCATCCGGCCGATCGGGAAGCCCGCGTAGAGGAGATGCTGACGCGCTTTCCACGCCTGCGCGAGCGGCTGCACCAGCGCGCCGGCCTGCTGTCCGGCGGCGAACAGCAGATGCTGGCAATCGCGCGCGGGCTGATGTCCAAGCCGGTGATCCTGTTGCTGGACGAGCCGTCGCTCGGCCTGGCGCCGAAGATCATCGACGAATTGTTCGAAGCGCTGGACAGGCTGCGGGCCGAATCGATGACGATTCTGCTGGTGGACCAGATGGCCGCGCTGGCGCTGTCGCTGGCCGACCGCGCCTACGTACTGGAGTCCGGCCGCGTGGCGGCGCACGGCACGGCGCGGGAAATCGCCGCCGATGGAGCGCTGGCGCGCGCCTACCTCGGCGCGTGAGAATGCACCGGAGCCTGGCGCGGCGCAGGCGCGCCAGGCTCCGCGCCAGAACGCTCAGGCGGCCTCGCCGCCCAGCCGCGCGCCCTCGCGCACGATGCCGCAGCGCTTGTAGGCGCGCATCACCACGCCCACTTCACTGGCCAGCACGCCATCGAGTTCGCCAAGCCTGCGCGTGACCACGTCCCACAAGTTCAGGCTGTCGCGGCACAGCACATGCCAGAACAGTTGCGAAGCGCCGCTGGTGCCGAACAGGCAGCGCGTATTCGGATCCAGCGCCAGGTGCGCGGCCAGGGCATCGACCGCCTGCGGCCGCACCTGCACCGAGATCACCGCCTCCACCGGAAAGCCCACCAGGGCAGGCTCGACTTCCACGCGGAAACTCAGCGCGCGCCGCTCCACCAGGTGTTGCAACAGGCGATGGACGGTGGGCTCGCTGACATCGGCATGCGCAGCCAACTCGGCCAGGCTCGCGCGGCCATCGCGCATCAGATGGGCGACGATACGCTGTTCCGGCTCGGTCAGCGCGGCTGGCGTTTGCGCCGTCGCCGGTTCCGGTCCATCGGGCGGGCCGTCGCCGGCCTGGATGCGCCACTGACCGGCGCGGCGGAAAGGCCGCAGCACCAACCGCGCCTCCACGTGCTCCACCCCCTCGATCGACGGCAACACCCGCGTCACCACGTCGGGCATGTCGGCTGCGTCCGCCAGCGTCAGTTCCGCCATCAAATCGGCCGTGCCGGCCAGGGTCACCACCAACTGAGTGATGCCGAGCTGCGCCAGGGCTTCCGCCGCCTCGGCCACGCGGCCCGAGCGGCAGCGCACCCAGGCGTGCAGCACCACGCCACGGCCTGTGGCCAGCGGGTCGGCCTCCGCAATGACGCGCAGGGCGTCGGCATCCATCAGCCGCTTGATCCGGCGCGCCACCGTGCGCTCGGCGATGCCGGTGGCCGCGCCCAGCTCGCGCCAGGACGCTCGCGGGTCGGCCTGCAAGGCGATCAGGCAGGCCAGATCGGTGTCATCGAGCGCCGGCATTAGGGACTTACCCTTACTTGACGTGACCATATTCATTAATCTAACGTTCGCGCATTGATAAAAACACAAAATTTAACGGTCTATTTGACCAAAAAATAAAACCGAGGACGTTATGAGTACCCCTTCCGCGACCCTGCGAGCCACGCAGGGGGCAAACGCCGCGCCCGTGTCGCGCGCCCGCACGATTCTGGCCGGTAGTGTAGGCAATGCGGTGGAATGGTTCGACTGGACCATCTATGCGTCATTCGCCATCTTCTTCTCCAAGCAGTTCTTCCCCGAAGGCAATGAAACCGCCGCGCTGCTGGCGACCTTCGGCATTTTCGCCGTCGGCTTCTTCATGCGCCCGGTCGGCGGCTGGGTGCTCGGCATCTTCTCCGACCGCTACGGCCGCAAGGCCGCGCTGGGCCTGACCATCCTGATGATGGCCGGCGGTTCGCTGATCATCGCCGTCACCCCGACCTATGCCACCATCGGCCTGGCCGCCCCGCTGCTGCTGACCGCCGCGCGCCTGCTGCAAGGCCTGTCGCTGGGCGGAGAGTATGCCTCGGCCACGACCTTCCTGGCGGAAATGGCGCCGCCCAACAAGCGCGGTTTTTACTCCAGCTTCGTCTTTTTCAGCGCCGCCGTGGGCATCCTGGCGGCGTCGGCGGTGGGCTGGCTGCTGACTTCGACCCTGACCAAGACCGAGATGGCCGACTGGGGCTGGCGCATTCCGTTCTTCCTGGGCGCGCTCGGTGGCCTGGCGGGCATGTGGATCCGCCGCGCGGTCCCCGAAACCGAGGCGTTCTCGCACGCCAAGAAGGCCGGCGTCGAAAAACAGCCGCTGCGCACCCTGCTGCGCGAGCACCCGCGTGAGGTGCTGCGCATCGTCGGCTTCTCGATTCTGACGACGTTCGCCTTCTATATCTTCGTGGCGTACGTGCCGACCTACGCCATCCGCCAGGTCAAGGCCGATCCGCAGGTGGCGTTCGCCGCCAACACCGTCGCGCTGATCGTCTTCATGCTGGTGCAGCCCGTGTTCGGCATGCTGTCGGACCGCATCGGCCGCAAGCCGCAGCTGATCTTCTTCGCCGCCGGCTACCTGGTGTTCTTCTACCCGCTCATGACCACGCTGGGCCCGTCGTTCGGCTCGATCCTGGCCGTGGAGCTGTTCGGCCTGGTGCTGTACGCCATGTACACGTCGATCGCGCCGGCCATCATGTCCGAGCAGTTCCCCACCAGCGTGCGCGCCGTCGGTATCGGCACACCGTACAACCTGGTCGTGGCGCTGCTGGGCGGCACCACGCCCTACCTGCTGACCTGGCTGCAAAGCAAGGGCATGGAGCGCTGGTTCTTCTATTACGTGCTGGCCGGCGCCGTCATCACGCTGATCACCTTCATCCGCATGCCCGAGACCCGGGGCCAATCGCTCAAGTAAGACCGGCTGAAACAAGACCGCCCCCGGCGCTGACGCCCCGTCTCAACGCTTTCCGGCTCCTCCTGGGCCGGAAAGCTTTTCCTTTTTTCGTGAGAGCCATGCCAGAACAAGACACCGCCCTGCACTTCCGAGAAGCCCGCGAACTCGCCCGCGCCATCCGTGCGGGCGAATTGAGTTCGCGCCAGATCACCACCCATTTCCTGGATCGCATTGCCCGCGCGGCCGACCTGGCCGCGTACAGCGAGGTGACGGCTGAACGCGCATTGGCCCAGGCCGAAGCCGCCGATCGCCTGCTGGCGGCCGGCATTTCGATGGGGCCCCTGCATGGCGTGCCGGTGGCGGTGAAAGACAGTGTGCAATGGGCCGGCACCACCGCCAGCGGCGGCTCGCAGACCCGCCGCGGCGTGGTCAGCGATGAAACCGCCACCGCCGTGCGCGGCCTGGCGGCGCAGGGCATGGTGATCCTGGGCAAGACCCGCATGACCGAATTCGCGTTCGGCCTGTCGGGCCAGAACCCGACCCAGGGCACCGCCCGCAACCCCTGGGACGCGGGCACCCCGCGCGCACCCGGCGGCTCGTCCAGCGGCGCCGGTGTCGCGGTGGCCGCGGGCCTGGCCCCGCTGGCGCTGGGCGGCGATACCGGCGGCTCCGTGCGCGCGCCCGCCGCGCTCAATGGCGTGGTCGGCTACAAGCCGTCCTCCGGCCTCATCAGCCGCGCCGGCTGCCTGCCGCTGTCCGAGACACTGGATGTGCTGGGCCCCATCGCCCGCAGCGTGGCCGATGCACGCCTGTTGACGCAGGTGCTGGCCGGTCCGGATATCGACGATGTCGCCACGCTGGACGTCTCCGCCGCCAGCATCGCCGCGCTGCGACGCCCGGCCCCGCGCCGCGGCGGCGCCATCGCGGTGCTGGCGCCTCAGGCCTGGCCCGCGGCATTGGCCGACGAGGGCCTGCGGATCTGGCACGAGGCGCAGGAACGACTGGACCAGGCCGGCGTCACGCCCGCGACCTGGCATCCGCCGGCGTCGCTGTCGTTCGCGCGCATGGCGGACGACAACTCGCTGGTGCTGGCCTACGAGGCCTACCGCCATTTCGGCCACCTGGCCGAGGACCCGGCGCAGCCGCTGTGGGAAGTCGTGCGCGCGCGCATCGCCGCCGGCGGCCGCATCGCGCCGGCCGACTACGCTGCCGCGCTGCAACGGCGGCAGGCCGACATGGCCACGTTCGCCGCCGCCATGCAGGGGATCGACGCCTTGCTGATGCCGGCCTGCGACCAGGCCGCACAGGCCTTGGACGCTGCCGACGTGCGCCATGCGGGCCTGGGCAGGCTGTTGCGTCCCGCCAACTTCCTGGGCGCGGCGGCCATCGCGCTGCCGGCCGGGTTCGACGCCGACGGCATGCCGATGGCGGTGCAATTGCTGGCGCCCGCCGGCGCCGATGCCGCGCTATTGGACTGCGCCGCGGCGCTGGAACGCATCCTGGCGCCAGTCATGCGCACACCCGACCTCTCGGCCTGGAACCTCTGACCCGGCCGAGGCCGTCCAAAAGAAAACGCCCCTGCATGCAGGGGCGTCTTGCCAGGCGGGGAGGATCAGGCCGACTTCTTCAGGGCCTGGACCTTGTCCGTGGCTTCCCACGAGAACTCCGGCTCGGAACGGCCGAAGTGGCCATACGCGGCGGTCTTGGTGTAGATCGGGCGCAGCAGGTCCAGCATGTTGACGATGCCCTTCGGACGCAGGTCGAAGTGCTCGCGCACCAGCTTGGCGATCTGGTCGTCGGGAATGACGCCGGTGCCTTCGGTGTAGACGGTGATGTTGATCGGCTCGGCCACGCCAATGGCGTAGCTGACCTGCACCTGGCACTGGCGCGCCAGGCCGGCGGCCACGATGTTCTTGGCCACGTAGCGGGCGGCGTAGGCGGCCGAACGATCGACCTT
Source organism: Achromobacter ruhlandii (assembly GCF_902859695.1). GTDB lineage: Bacteria > Pseudomonadota > Gammaproteobacteria > Burkholderiales > Burkholderiaceae_B > Achromobacter > Achromobacter ruhlandii. The sequence continues at coordinate 221,579 of NZ_CADIJL010000003.1, read as the reverse complement.
GGACGGATCCTTGCCCGAGAACGCGCCGCCACCATGCGGGCAAGCGCCGCCGTAGGTGTCGACGATGATCTTGCGGCCGGTCAGGCCGCAATCGCCCTGCGGACCGCCGATGACGAAGCGGCCGGTCGGGTTGACCAGGAACTTGGTCTTGGGCGTGATCAGGCCTTCGGGGAAGCTGGGCTTGATGATGTCTTCGATGACCGCTTCGCGGATCGTCTCTTGCGTGACGTCCGGCGCGTGCTGGGTCGACAGCACCACCGTGTCGACTTCCGCTGGGCGGCCGTCGATATAGCGGAAGGTGACTTGCGACTTGGCGTCGGGGCGCAGCCACGGCAGACGACCGTCCTTGCGCAGTTCGCTCTGGCGCTGCACCAGGCGGTGCGCGTACCAGATCGGAGCCGGCATCAGGTCGGGCGTTTCGTCGCAGGCATAGCCGAACATCAGGCCCTGGTCGCCCGCGCCCTGGTTCAGGTAGTCTTCCGAGCTGCGATCCACGCCCTGGGCGATGTCGGGCGACTGCTTGTCGTAGGCGACCAGCACCGCGCAACCCTTGTAGTCGATGCCATACTCGGTGTTGTCGTAGCCGATGCGGCGGATCGTGTCGCGCGCGACCTGGATGTAATCGACGTTGGCGGTGGTGGTGATTTCACCGGCCAGCACGACCAGACCCGTGTTGCACAGGGTTTCCGCCGCCACGCGGGCGTTGGGGTCCTGGGTGAAGATGGCGTCCAGAATCGCGTCGGAAACCTGGTCGGCTACCTTGTCGGGGTGCCCTTCGGAAACGGATTCGGAAGTGAAGAGAAAGTCGTTATTGGCCACAGATGCGTCCTTTCGTGTCCGGTACACGGAGCATAGGTTCACGAGGCGCGTTGCACCCCGGACGGCATGGCATGCACTGATCTGGGCGCGACGCTTTAGCGGATTTGGCAAGCGACGCATGACGCGCCTGGACCTTGCCGTCGCCCCGCAAGTTGTCGGTTAACTCGGCGACCTGCCGATTTTAAGCGAAAATGCGGGTCTTATGCTTGTGCCGGGGGTGGGGTCTTTCCCCCGAGTACCGGTATTACCATGCCCGATATCACTCATTTGCCGCATGCTGCTCGCCCTGTTCCGCCTGTTCGCCGCCCTGCCCCTGCCCGTCGCGCACGCGCTGGGGCGCCTGCTCGGCCGCATTGCCTACGCCTTCCCGGGCAAGTACCGGCGCCGCCTGCGGGCCAACGCCACGCAGGCCGGCTACCCGGACGCGGCCTTCGCGCGCCGGGCGGCCGGCGAAGCCGGCGCCATGATCCTGGAAATGCCGCGAGTCTGGTTTCGCAATGAACAAAGCCTGGCCCAGGTCATCTCGGACGACAACGCGGTGGTGGAAGCCGCCCGCGCCGAAAACCGCGGCATCCTGTTCCTGACCCCGCACCTGGGCTGTTTCGAGATCACCGCGCGCTACCTGGCCCGCCTGATGCCCATGACCGTGATGTTCCGCCCGCCGCGCAAGGACATCCTGGCGCCGCTGCTGGAAACCGCGCGCAACAGTTCGGCCGTCAATGCCGTGCCCGCCACCATGCAAGGGGTGCGGGAATTCGTGCGCGCCCTGCGCCGCGGCGAATCGGTCGGCATGCTGCCGGACCAGGCGCCGGGCGTCGGCGACGGCGTCTGGGCGCCATTTTTCGGACGCATGGCCTACACCATGACCTTGCCCGGCAAGCTGGCCACCCAGACCGGCGTGCCGATCATCCTGACCGCCGGGGAACGCCTGCCGGGCGGCCGTGGCTGGCGCATCCACTACGTACGGGTGCCCGAGCCGCTGCCGGCGGACCCGCAGGCCCAGGCCGCGCTGCTCAACGCTGCCATGGAAACGCTGATCCGCCGCTGCCCGCAGCAGTATCTCTGGAGCTACAACCGCTACAAGACCCCGCGCGGCGCCCCGCCCGCGCCCGCCGAGGACACGGCCACCGCCTCCCGCTGACGCCGCCGCCCCGCCGCCGCCCTGGTCCCAAGCCCCACAATCCGCCCATGAACGAATCCAAAACGCGCACGCTGGTCAACCTGCTGAAATGGTTCGGCCGCATGCGGCCGTCCACGCGCCTGCGCATCGGCGCCGCGCTCGGCTGGCTGGCCATGCGCCTGGCCAAGTCGCGCACCCGCATCGTGCGCCGCAATCTCGAGCTGTGCTTTCCGGACCAGCCCGAGGAAGTGCGCGAACGCTGGGTGCGCGAACACTTCCGGGCGCTGGCCCAATCCATCGTCGACCGTGGCGTGCTGTGGTACGGCACGCCCGAAGCCATCAAGGACATGGTCACGCAGAGCGGCGCCGAACGCATCAACGACCTGACCGCCCAGGGCCGCTCGGTGATCCTGCTGGCGCCGCACTTCATCGGCCTGGACGCGGCCGCGACCCGGCTCACCATGGAAGTGCCAAGCGCGGCCACCATGTACACGCCGCAAAGCGATCCGCACATCGACGCGGTGGTGGCCGCCGGGCGCGCCCGCTTCAACGAGGTGTTCCTGGTCAGCCGCAAGGATGGCGTGCGCGAACTGATCCGCCACCTGCGCGCGCCGCGGCCGGTGTACTACCTGCCCGACATGGACTTCGGCCGCCAGGGCGCGGTGTTCGCGCCTTTCTTCGGCGTGCAGGCGGCGACACTGCTGGCCACCGCCCAGCTGGCCAAGAAATGGGACGCGGCGGTATTGCCAATCCTGGACTTCTGGAACCCCGAAACCGGCCGTTATCACGCGGAAGTCCTGCCGCCGCTGGAGAACTTCCCCGGCGACGACTCGCTGGAAGAGGCCACCGCGCGCCTGAACCGCGAACTGGAAGCCTGGGTGCGCCGCTGTCCCAGCCAGTACTACTGGGTGCACCGCCGCTTCAAGACGCGCCCGCCGGGCGAACCCAAGATCTACTGACCCGCATCCGAGTTCCCCCGGGGGCCGCGCGAAAGCGGTTTCCCCGGCCAGAATGGGCGATAATCCCCCCATGAACTGGAACTTCACCAAAATGCACGGCGCGGGCAACGATTTCGTCGTCCTCGACGGGGTCCGCCAGGCCATCGAGATGACGCCCGAGCGCGCCCGCGCCCTGGGCGACCGTCACTTCGGCATCGGCGCAGACCAGATCCTGCTGGTCGAACGCGCCACCCGGCCCGACGCCGACTTCCGCTATCGCATCTTCAACGCCGATGGCAGCGAAGTCGAACACTGCGGCAACGGCGCGCGCTGCTTCGTGCGTTTCGTGCACGAACAGGGCCTGTCCGACCGCAACCCCCTGCGCGCCGAGATCGCCACCGGCATCCTGGTGCTGGACGAAGGCGACGACGAGCAGGTCACCGTCGACATGGGCAGCACCCGTTTCGACCCGGCCGCGTTGCCGTTCGACACGGCTGGCCTGGCCTCGCGCACCGAAGGCCAGGACACACTCTGGCAGCTGGAGCTCGATGTGCCCGCCGGCCTGCCGCGCGGCGTGGCCCTGTCGGCCGTGGCCATCTCCAACCCGCACGCCGTGCAGGTGGTGGACAACGTTGACACCGCGCCCGTCGCCATCGTCGGCCCGCTGATCGAAAACCACCCGCGCTTCGCCCGCCGCGTCAACGCCGGCTTCATGCAGATCGTCGATCGCCACAACATCCGCCTGCGCGTGCACGAACGCGGCGCCGGCGAAACGCTGGCCTGCGGCACCGGCGCCTGCGCCGCCGTCGCCGCCGGCATCCGCCGCGGCCTGCTCGATTCCCCGGTGCGCGTGCAGACGCGCGGCGGCGTGCTGACCATCGCCTGGAATGGCGACCAGCTGCGCATGACCGGCCCCGCCGAATCCGTCTTCACGGGCCAGGTCGATATCGACAAGCTCGTCTTCTCCATGGCGCTGAACCGATAACCCCATGACCGATACCGCTTTCACCGCCCAGGACATCGCCACTTTCCTGCAGGAACACCCCGGCTTCTTCGACCAGCACGCCGACGTTTTCGCCACGCTGCAGGTGCCGCATCCGCACGGCTCGCGCGCCATCTCGCTGGGCGAACGCCAGATCCTCACACTGCGCGAACGCAATCGCGAACTCGAGTGGCGCCTGAACGAACTGGTGCGCAACGCCACCGCCAACGAAACCATCGGCGGCCACATTTCAAAGTGGTGCTGCCGCCTGTTGTCCGAACCGGACCCGCAGCGTGTGCCCGGCGAGATCGCCCTGGGCCTGGCCGAACAATTCGACCTGAACCACGTGGCGTTGCGCCTGTGGAACCTGCCCGAACTGCCCGAGACCGGCTACGGCGAACCCGTCAGCCAGGACGTGCGCACTTTCACCGACAGCCTGAAGACGCCCTATTGCGGCACCGACACGGCCTTCGAGGCGGTCGCCTGGCTGGACGCCAAGCCCAAGTCGCTGGCGCTGGTGCCGCTGCGCCTGGAGGCCGACGGCGCCAGCGTCGGATTGCTGGTGCTGGGTTCGGACGACGCCGAACGCTTTACGCCCGAGATGGGCACCGCGTTCCTCGAATCCATCGGCCAGCTGGCCTCGGCCGCGCTGCACCGGTTGAACCCGGCCGCGCCCAAGGCGTAAGCGCACCATGAGTACGGGAGCCCCGGAACACGCCATGCAGGATCCGGCGCCGGACGCTCCCCTGCCCGATCCGATGGCCGCCTGGCTGCGCCATCTGGAAAGCAACCGCCGTTATTCTCCCCACACGCTGGACGGCTACCGGCGCGAACTGCGATTCCTGCATGCGCTGGCCGAACGCGCCAGACTGCCGCTCGACCAGCTCGGCAACGGCCACATCCGGCAATTCGTCGCACGACTGCACGCCCAGGGCCGCGGCCCGCGCAGCCTGGCCCGCACGCTGGCGGCCTGGCGCGGCTTCTACCAATGGTGGGCGCCCACCATCGAGCTGGCCGGCAATCCGGTGGCCGGCGTGCGCGCGCCCAAGGCGCCGCGCGGCCTGCCCAAGGCCTTGTCGGTGGAGCAGACCCAGGCCCTGCTCGACCGCGCGCCGGCAAAAGTCGCGACCGCGCCGGCCGCGCTGCGCGACCAGGCCATGTTCGAGTTGCTGTATTCCAGCGGCCTGCGCCTGTCGGAACTGGTCGGGCTGGATCTGCGCTACACACGCTCGGCCGACCACGAATCGCGCGGCTGGCTGAACCTGGACGAAGCCGAGGTCATCGTGCTGGGCAAGGGCGGCAAACGCCGGTCGGTTCCGGTCGGCCAGGCCGCTCTGGCGGCGCTGCGGCGCTGGATCGAGGCGCGCCCGCAACTGGCGCCGCCGGCGGCGTCGGCGGACGACGCCGCCGCGCTGTTCCTGGGCGCGCGCGGTCGGCGCATCTCGCCGCGCGTCGTGCAACTGCAGCTGGCGCACATCGCGCAAGCCGCCGGCCTGCCAACCCACGTGCATCCGCACGTGCTGCGCCACAGCTTCGCCAGCCACGTGCTGCAATCGGCCCAGGACCTGCGCGCCGTGCAGGAAATGCTGGGCCACGCCAACATCTCCACCACCCAGATCTATACCCGGCTCGACTTCCAGCACCTGGCGCGCGCCTACGACCAGGCGCATCCTCGCGCCGGCCGCAAGTCCTGAGACCGGCGCGCGTTCAACCACCCCCTGCCAGCATGCCGCCCAGCAGCAGCACGCCCAACGCCAGCACCGCCAGCGCGGCCAACGCTTCCACCGCGTAGCGCAGCCGCGCCGCCGCCGCGCTCGACAGGCGCGCGCCCAGCGCATCCGCCGCGCCCCCGGCCGCGACCGCCAGGCAGGCCAGCGCCGCCACGGTCAGGCCCGTGCCCAGGCCCATCGCCAGCGCCGAAGCCACGCCCGCCAGGAAAAATCCCTGCGACAGCGCGAATACCAGCACGATCAGCGCGCCACTGCACGGGCGCAGGCCCACGGCAAGAATGGCGGACCCGGCGCGGCGCCAGTTCAACAGCCCCGCCATCTGCTCCGCCGGCGGCACGTGGGCATGGCCGCAGCCACAGGCGTCGTCATGATGCGGGTGATCATGGCGGTGGTGCCCATGGACGTGTGCGGGTTCGTGGAGCGCCGGCTGAGCGCGTGGCGCGGCGGCCTGCACCGTGATCGCGCGCAGCGCCGCGGCGCCCTTCAATCCCGGCCCGCCGGCGACCGCCGGCGTCGCGGGCCGGGCCGGCGCAGCCGCGACACGCGCGGCGGACGACCGTCGCCGCCACAGCGGCCTGATCGCCTTGACCCACACCAGCCACGCCCCCAACAGCGTTACCAGCGCATACGACGCCAGCTCCAGCCAGCGTGTCGCCTGGTTCATGGAAGCCGCCGTGGCGTTGAACACCAGCGCCAGCACCGCCACCATCGAAATCGCCACCAAGGCCTGCACCAATGACGACAGCAACGCCAGCAGCGCGCCATTGCGGGCGGTCTGTCGATTGGCCAGCACATACGACGAAATCACCGCCTTGCCATGGCCCGGCCCCAGGGCATGGAACACGCCATAGGCGAACGACAGGCCGATCAGCAGCCAGCCGCCGCCATCGGCCTGCCAGGCGCGCACCGCCGCCGTGAGTTGGCGGTAGAAATGGGTCTGCCATGCCGACACCTGGCCGAAAAAGCCCGCCAGCCAGCCGGGACCGCCCAGGCCCGCGCCGCCGCTCTCGGGCACGCCGAAGGGATGCGCGCCCTGCGCCGCTGCCTCCCCTGCCCAGGCCAGCGCGACGAACAGGGCCAGCAGCCACGCGAGCGTGACGGTTGGCGGACGGCCGCGCGCTACGGGCATTGCACCTCGATACGATGCGTCAGGCCCTTGGTGATGGCGAAAAGCTCCTCGGGCAACGCCTCCGGATCGGCCGGGATCGCGGCCAACTGCTGCATGGTGTTCCAATCCAGTTCCTTGGGCTTGCGGTAAGCCTGCTTGCAGGCCGCCGCGCCAGGCCCTTCCAGCGCGACCGCCCCCTTTTCATCGAAGGCGTAGGCAACGAAGTACGTCGGATCGTAGATATCGACCTGCGCCCCCGCGGCGTCCGGCGCGACGGGTTCGGCCAGCGGCAACGTGAACGCCAGCGCCAACCGCCCGGTCTTCGGATTCCAGGTCACGCGCGCATCGCGCGGCGCGGCGAACGCCGCACTCTTGCCCGCCACGGTGACACGCGTGAAATAGTGCGACACCGGCTCGCCCAGCGCCTTCATCCAATCCTGCGCCATGCCCTTCAGGGTGTCGTCGGGCAGCGTGCCCCCCTTGCCCTTCTTGAGTCCCTGCGTGGCATAGGCGCCGAACATCTCATCGAACTGCCAGACCTGCCGCACCGCGGTGACCCGATGCTGTTCGTCCAGGTCGATCACCGCGCGGGCGTCGATCCACATATGGGGATGCGCGCTGGCGGCGGTGGCCGCCAGCGCGCCCGCCATGGCGCTCAGGGCTGCAAGGCCGCGGCGAGCTGACGTACGTTCCATTCAAACATTTCCAGATAGGTGGCGCCGGGCTGTCCGGGCTTGGACAGCGCATCGGAATACAGCGTACCACCCACCCTGGCGCCGGTTTCGCGCGCGATCTGCTGCACCAGGCGCGGGCTGGTGATGTTCTCGACAAACACCGCCGGCACCTTGTCGCGCTTGACCTGCTCGATGATGCGCGCGACGTCGCCAGCGGACGGCTCGGCCGCGGTCGAGATGCCCATCGCGGCGATGAAGTCCACGCCGTAGGCATCGCCGAAATAGCCAAAGGCATCGTGCGACGTGACCACCTTGCGGCGCTCGGCCGGAATCGCGGCGAAGGTCTTGCGCGCGGCGGCGTCGGCGGCCTGCAGCCGGGCGACATAGGCGTCGGCGCGCTTGCGGTAGGCATCGGCATGAGCCGGGTCGGCCGCGGCCAGGCCCTCGGCGACATTGCGCGCATAGATCACGCCGTTGGCCAGGTTCTGCCACGCGTGCGGATCGGCGTCGCCATGATGATGGTGACCGTCATCCGCGCCATGGGCATGGCCATGATCGTGGTCGTGGTGGTCGGCGCCATGGTCATGCTCCTTGTCGCCATGGCCGGCGAACTTGCGCGGCGTCACGCCCTGGGATGCCACCACGGTGGCCCCGTTGAAACCGGACGCCTTGACCAGTCGCGGCAACCAGGCCTCGAAGTCCAGGCCGTTGACGAACAGCACCTTGGCTGCCGCCAGCTTCTTGGCATCGCCTGGAGTGGGTTCGTATTCATGGGCGTCGCCGTCCGGCCCGACCAGGATGTCAAGCCGGACGTCATCGCCGCCGACCTCGCGCACGATGTCGCCGAGGATCGAGAAACTGGCCACGACCGGCAACGGTTCGGCGGCATGCGCCGCGCCAAAGGTCGCGGACAGCCACAAGCCGGCCGCCGCGAGCAAGGCGCGGCGGCGCGAAAGCGCCGGCAGAATGGAACGCATAGCGAATCTCCTTGAGGTTCAGGCCCGGCGCGATCGGCGCGGCGCCCGCAGCAGCCCGCCATGCGGGCCGCCAACGATGGAAAACAGATAACAGACACCCGCCGCCAGAATGATGGCGGGCGAGGCCGGCACGTTGAAGTGGTAGGACACCAGCAGGCCGACGATCGAGGCGGTCACGCCGATACCGGCGGCCAGGGGGATCTGGCCGGCCGCGGAGCGCATCCAGAATCGGGCGGCCGCGGCCGGCAGCATCATGATGCCGACCACCATCAGCGTGCCCAGCACCTGGAACCCGGCCACCAGGTTCACCACCACCAGCACCAGGAAGCTCATGTGCACCCAGCCGCCCCGGCCGCCGCTGGCGCGCAGGAAACCAGGGTCCAGGCACTCGGCCACCAGCAGGCGGTAGAGCCCGGCCAGCGCCAGCAGCGTGACGCTGGCGGTCGTCGTCACCAGCAACAGCGCATCGTCATCGAGCCCCAGCACCGTGCCGAACAGCACGTGCAGCAGGTCCATGTTGGAGCCGCGCAGCGACACCAGAAGAACCCCCAGGCCCAGCGAGATCAGGTAGAACGCGGCAAAACTGGCGTCTTCGCGCAACGGCGTGAGCCGAGCCACCAACCCTGCCAGCAGGGCCACGGCCAGCCCGGTGACGATACCGCCCAGCATCATGGCGCCGAGCGACAGGCCGGACAGCAGGAAGCCCGCCGCCACGCCCGGCAGGATGGCGTGCGACATGGCATCGCCCATCAGGCTCATGCGCCGCAGCACCAGGAATACGCCCAGCGGCGCCGCGCCCAGGGAAAGGGCGCTGGCGCCGGCCAGCGCGCGCCGCATGAAACCGTAGTCGAGAAAGGGCGCCACGGCCCATTGCAGCGCCGTCATGCGAAGGCCCTCGTATGCCATTGGCGCGCCGTTCTCAGGTGCGTCTCGCTCAGCGCCATCCCGGTCTCGCCCCAGGCCACCACCGAACCGGACAGAAGCAGGCATTGCGGAAAGCGATCGCGCACCAGGTCCAGGTCATGCAACACGGCGATGACCGAGCGTCCCTGCCCATGCAGGTCGCAAAGCAGGGCCATCAATTCGTCGGCGGTATGGCTATCGACGGCGGTGAACGGTTCGTCCAGCATCAGCACGGGCGCATCCTGAACCAACATGCGGGCAAAAAGCGTGCGCTGCATCTGGCCACCGGACAGCGTGTCGATGCCGCGGCCGGCCATGTCCGCCAGGCCCACGGTCTCCAGCGCGTGCATGCAGCGGTCGATTTCCTCGCGACCGTAGCGGCGCCAGCTGCCGACCCGGCGCCAGGCGCCCAGCGCCACCAGGTCCAGGACCTTGGCGGGAAAGGCGCGGTCGAGTTCGGCGGCCTGCGGCAGCCAGGCCAATTCGGACCGCCCCGCGCCACCGATGGTGACGCTGCCGGCCATGGGCCGCAGCACTCCCATGATTCCCTTGATCAGCGTCGACTTGCCGGCGCCGTTGGGGCCCACCACGGCTGTCATCGCGCCGGGCTCGAAACGGCCCGAGATGCCGCGCAGGGCCGTATGCCCGTGCCAGCCGAAGGACGCATTGCACAGTTCGATGGCGACCGGCGCGGCCTTCATCGCGGCCACCAGTCCAGCGCCCAGCCGGTCAACGCCCACAGGGCAGCGGCTGCGGCCACCGCATAGGCCATGCGGCGCCAAGCGGAAGCGAGGAAGGCGGAACGGAAGGAAGTGCACGGGTCCGGGGCATTGCCGCGGTGCGGGGGTAGAAGCGAAGAGCGGGACATGGAAACGGCAAGCAGCAAAAACTGGAAAATGGCGCCGGCTGATTGAGCATATTATGTTATATCATAACCAATAAACTGGGATCGGTTGGTTTTGCCCGTAGCCAGTTGTTTTCTGCTACCTTCCTGACATCTCGCGCGTCGCGCGCGTCCCTATTCAGATGAAGCCCGCCATGCCTGCTCCACCCCGTTCCCCCCGCAGTGACACCGTAGGTGCCCAACTCAGCGTCGCTGAAGCGCTGTGCGAACAGCGCGGCCGGCGCCTGACGCCCATCCGCCGCAAGGTGCTCGAGCTGCTGCTACGCCACGGCCGCAGTCTCAAGGCCTACGAGTTGCTCGACGCCATGCGCGAAGTGCACCCTGGCGCCGCGCCTCCCACGGTCTACCGCGCCCTCGACTTCCTGATGGACGAAGGCCTGATCCACCGCCTGGATGCCGTCAACGCCTGGAGCGCCTGCCACGACGTCGGCGGCGCGCCGCACGACCTGCTGGTGGTCTGTACCGCGTGCGGCGCGGTCGCCGAGATATCCGATCCCGCCATGAGTCGTCAACTGGCCGAACGCGTGGCCCAGACCGGCTATGTGCTGGCCACCCACGAGACCGAGATCCGGGCCCTCTGCCCGCAGTGCCAGAAGAAGCAGCCCGCGGACGCCGGGCATCATCACCACCATCACTGACGGGGCCTGTCCCTGCCCGCTGCCGGACCCGCCACAGGCGATCAGGCAGCGGGGGCCGACGCCTCGCTCGTCGCGCGCTTTCCATCCGGCCCTTGAAATCCGGAAAATTGCCCCAAAATAGTGATATCGCCCGATACTTGACGGCGTACAGCCGCGATCTGGGCGGCTACGGCCCCCGGGTTGGCCCGGGGTTTGCCCCCCGCCCCCGACTGTGCTGTAATCCTGCGTCCGGCCGCGATAGGCGGCCCTCGCAGCCTGTGGCAGTAACATCGGTCGAGCGATGTCTGGCAGGCACTCGGCACCCACTGCCGGCCGCCAGACCCAGCGCTTGACCGCCGTGTTTAACCGCCTTTACTTCACGCAAGCAGCTTCGCCATGAACACCCCGCGCAGTTTGGACAAAATGGTTCCCGTCACCATCCTCACCGGCTTTCTCGGTGCGGGCAAGACCACCCTGCTCAAACGCATCCTGACCGAATTCCACGGCCGTCGCGTCGCCGTCATCGAAAACGAATTCGGACCGGAAAGCATCGACAACGACCTGCTGGTCCAGGACAGCGATGAAGAAATCATCGAGCTGTCCAACGGCTGCGTCTGCTGCACGGTGCGCGGCGACCTGATGCGCACCCTGTCCGACCTGCGCGCCAAGCGCGAGGCCGGCGCCCTGAATTTCGAACGCGTCATCCTGGAAACCACCGGCATGGCCAACCCCGGCCCGGTGTGCCAGACGTTCTTCATGGACGACGACATCGCCGAGTACTACCGCCTGGACGCGGTGGTCACGGTGGTCGACGCCAAGCACGGCATGGCGACGCTGGACGAACAACCCGAAGCGCAGAAGCAGGTCGGCTTCGCGGACCGCATCCTGATCTCCAAGAAGGACCTGGTCAACGACGTCGACTACGAAGCGCTGCGCAACCGCCTGCTGCGGATGAACCCGCGCGCGCCCATCACGCCGGTCAACTTCGGCGACGCCGACCTGAAGTCGATCATCGATATCAGCGGCTTCAACCTGAATTCCATTCTGGACATCGACCCGGACTTCCTGGCCGATGAGCATCCCGATGCCGCCCACAGCCATGCCCACGGGCACGGCCACGATCATGATCACGGCCACGACCACCACGGTCACGACCATGACCACGATCACGACGGCGAATGCGGGGCGCACTGCAATCACGCGCATCATCACCACCCCAAGCACGACGACGAGATCGGCGCCTTCGTGTTCCGCTCCAACAAGCCGTTCGATCCTGCCCGCCTCGAGGAATTCCTGGGCGGCGTGGTGCAGGTCTATGGCCCGGACCTGTTGCGTTACAAGGGCATCCTGTACATGAAGGGCATCAACCGCCGCATGTTGTTCCAGGGTGTGCACATGATGATGGGCGCCGAACCCGGCAAACCGTGGACCGCGGCCGAAAAGCCGTCCACCAAGATGGTCTTCATCGGCCGCAAGCTGCCCCAGGAGATTTTCACCCGGGGCTTGGAGCAGTGCCTGGCGGGGTAATCCCCTTTTTGGATACGTGACGCGGTGCGACGAAGGCAGTACTGTGAGGGTACGAATAGCGTAGGCAGCAAACACGGACCGGGAAGACAAGCCCGCGCCAGGATCGATTCATAGTGGAGTGTTTTCATGGCTACCAAGGCAGCAACCAAAAAATCAAGCAAGTCGACGAGCGATACGGCGATTGATCTGCCCAGCGAGAAGGAATTGCTGGCCATGCCCGAGTCCGACTACATGAACGAACGCCAACTGGCGTTCTTCAAGGAACGGCTCAAACAACTCGAACAGGACATCCTGGCCAACGCCGGCGAAACCACCGAGCACCTGCGTGAAACGCAGTTCGTGCCCGATCCCGCCGACCGCGCCACCATCGAGGAAGAACACGCCCTCGAGCTGCGCACCCGCGATCGCGAACGCAAGCTGCTCAAGAAGGTGCAACAGTCCATCGCCCGCATCGACAGCGGCGAATACGGCTGGTGCGAGGAAACCGGCGAACCCATCGGCATCCCGCGCCTGCTGGCCCGCCCCACCGCCACCCTGTCGCTGGAAGCGCAGGAACGGCGCGAAATGCGGCAGAAGCTGTACGGCGACTGATCCGTCCCGTTATTCAAGCGCCACATCGAAAGGCTATGCTGGTTTCCAGCATGGCCTTTTTTTCATTGCCGGGCCGCCTCATGCCAAGAATGCCCCTCTCACCGGGAAGGCAGCCGGCAGAAGGCGCGGCGTGGGCGCCTCCTTTCTTCCTCGTCCCGCAAGCCTTGATTTCGTTCGCTTCGCCCCCAGCTAGTCCTTTCAAAGGAAGGAACGCATGGAACAATTTCACGCCACCACCATCGTGTGTGTGCGCCGCGGCAACCGCGTCGCACTGGGCGGCGATGGCCAGGTCACCCTGGGCAACATCGTCATCAAAGGCACGGCGCGCAAGATCCGCCGCCTGTACCACGACAAGATCCTGGCCGGCTTCGCCGGTGCCACCGCCGACGCATTCACGCTGCAGGAGCGTTTCGAGGCCAAGCTCGAAAAGCACCAGGGCAACCTGATGCGCGCGGCCGTCGAACTGACCCGCGACTGGCGCACCGACCGCGTCCTGCGCCGGCTCGAAGCCATGCTGATCGTGGCCGACGCCGAGCACACGCTGGTGCTGACCGGCAACGGCGACGTGCTCGAACCCGAGCACGGCCTGGCCGCCATCGGCTCGGGCGGGGCCTATGCCCAGTCCGCCGCGCTGGCGCTGCTGCGCAATACCGACCTGGCGCCCGAGACCATCGTCAAGCAATCGCTCGAGATCGCCGGCGACCTCTGCATCTACACCAACCAGAACCACGTCATCGAGACGCTGGGCGACTGACGCGCGCCTCGCGGCGCCCACCCGGCGCCGCGGCCCGTCCTCCCAGCATCGCCCCGCTTCAAGGATCCGCCCTCATGTCCGCTTCCAACATGACGCCCGGAGAGATCGTCTCCGAACTCGACAAGTACATCGTCGGCCAGAACCGCGCCAAGCGCGCGGTGGCGGTGGCCCTGCGCAACCGCTGGCGCCGCCAGCAGGTGGCCGAGCCGCTGCGCCACGAGATCCACCCCAAGAACATCCTGATGATCGGCCCCACCGGCGTGGGCAAGACCGAGATCGCGCGCCGCCTGGCCAAGCTGGCCAACGCGCCGTTCATCAAAATCGAGGCCACCAAGTTCACCGAGGTGGGCTACGTCGGCCGCGACGTCGACACCATCATCCGCGACCTGACCGAATACTCGATCAAGCAGACCCGCGAGCTGGAAATGCGCCGCGTGCGCACCCAGGCCGAGGACGCCGCCGAAGACCGCATCCTCGACGCCCTGGTGCCGCCGCCCCGCGGCGCCTCGGGCGAGCCCGAGCGCGGTGAAGACAACAGCGCTCGCCAGACCTTCCGCAAGCGCCTGCGCGAAGGCAAGATCGACGATCTTGAGATCGAAATCGAAGTGGCCCAGGCCGCGCCGCAGATGGACGTCATGACGCCCCCAGGCATGGAAGAAATGGCCGAGCAGCTGCGCGGCATGTTCGCCGGCCTGGCGCGCGACAAGAAGAAGTCCAAGAAGATGAAGGTGCGCGAAGCCTTCAAGCTGATCGTCGACGAGGAAGCCGCCAAGCGCATCAACGAGGAAGACCTGCGCACCGTCGCCATCAACAACGTCGAGCAGAACGGCATCGTGTTCCTGGACGAGATCGACAAGATCGCGGCGCGCCAGGAAAGCGGCGGCGCCGACGTCTCGCGCCAGGGCGTGCAGCGCGACCTGCTGCCGCTGGTCGAGGGCACCACCGTCAACACGCGCTACGGCATGGTCCGCACCGACCACATCCTGTTCATCGCCTCGGGCGCCTTCCACCTGGCGCGCCCGTCCGACCTGATTCCCGAGCTGCAGGGCCGCTTCCCGATCCGCGTCGAACTGGAATCGCTGACGGCCGAGGACTTCGTGCGCATCCTGGGCGATACCGACGCCTCGCTGACCAAGCAATACACGGCGCTGCTGGCCACCGAGGACGTGCAGCTGGAATTCACCGACGAAGGCGTGCGCCGCCTGGCCGAACTGGCCTACGAGGTCAACGAGACCACCGAGAACATCGGCGCCCGCCGCCTCTACACCGTGATGGAAAAGCTGCTGGACGAACTGTCGTTCGACGCCACCGCCTCCAGCAACAAGACGGTGAAGATCGACGCCGCCTACGTCAACGCGCAGTTGGCCGAAGCCGCCAGCAGCCAGGACCTGGCCCGCTACGTGCTGTAAGGTCCGCGCCCCGGCCCTGGTCGGCGGCACAGACACGAAGGCCCGCCGCAAGCGATTGCGGTGGGCCTTTTGCTTTTGCGTTGGGACTCGATATCGGCGCCTGCGGCAGCGATGGCGCTTCCCGTGCCAGGCGAGCGCCATATCGGCGCGCGCGGCGCCCGTTCAATTGGTGATCGAGGTCACCACGTACTTGCCATCCTTGCGCTCGGCGGTGAAACGCACCTTGTCGCCGGCCTTGATCTTGGCCAGCAGCGCCGGATCGGCGTCGTACACCAGCGTCATGGCCGGCAGGTCGAGCGCCTTGATGGCGTCGTGCTTGATGGTGACCTTGCCCGCGCCCGGGTCCACGCGCCGCACTTCGCCGCTGGCGTCGGCCTGCTGCGCGAACGCCAGCGGCGTGGCCAGCGACACAACGGCCATCGCGGTGGCCACGGCCATGGGCGTGGTGTATTTGCGATTGAAAGCCATGCTCTATCCTCCGATTGCCATGAAAGCGCCGCGCCGGTCTTGCCGCGCGCCCGCTTTCCACAATGCTAGGATACCGCCCTTGTGCAATAGTTTCCCCGTAATAACGCAACAATCCTGACGGTTGTTTGCAAAGGACATCTCATGGCCAACCGCCTTTCAGTCATTGCCACCCGCACCGGCGACGACGGCAGCACCGGGCTGGGGGACGGGTCGCGCGTGCCCAAGGACGCGGCCCGCATCGCCGCGCTGGGCGATGTAGACGACTTGAACAGCGTCATCGGCCTGCTGCTCACCGAACCCATGCCGGCGGACGTCGCTGCCGATCTGCTCACGATCCAACACGATTTGTTCGATATGGGCGCCGAATTGTGCATCCCCGGCCACGTCGCGCTGGCCGATGCCCAGGTTGCGCACCTGGATGCGCGGCTGGCGCATTACAACGCGGCCCTGCCGCCCCTGCGCGAGTTCATCCTCCCCGGCGGCTCGCGCGCGGCCGCGCAGGCCCATCTAGCGCGCACCGCCTGCCGCCGCGCCGAGCGTGCGGTGGTGGCGCTGGCGCGCGAGGAAGCGGTGAACGCGCCGGTGCGGCAATATCTGAACCGTCTGTCGGACCTGATGTTCGTGCTGGCGCGCTACCTGAACCGCGAAGCAGGCCGGCCCGACGTGTTCTGGACCAGCCGCGTGTCGCGCCAGGCCACGGAATGAGAGATGCCCCCCAGCCGCGCCTGCGGCTTGCTGCCTTCAAGGGGACGCTTTCATCTTGAGGATGCCTCGGCGCTGAAAAGAAAAATGCCCCTTCGCGGGGCATTTTCCTTGTTGGCGTCGAGACGGCAGGAGCCTTAGTTGGGCACGCCCGCCGCATGCGCCTGCTCATCGGCGTGGTATGACGAACGCACCATGGCGCCCACCGCCGCATGCGAGAAGCCCATCGCATAGGCCTCGCGCTCGAACATCGCGAAGGTGTCGGGATGCACGTAGCGCAGCACCGGCAGGTGGTGTTCCGACGGCTGCAGGTACTGGCCGATGGTGAGCATGTCGACGTTGTGTTCGCGCATGTCGCGCATCACCTGCAGGATTTCCTCGTCGGTCTCGCCCAGGCCGAGCATCAGGCCCGACTTGGTCGGCACGTTCGGATGCAGCTTCTTGAACTCGGCCAGCAGCTTGAGCGAGTGCATGTAGTCCGAACCCGGGCGGGCCTGCTTGTACAGGCGCGGCACGGTTTCCAGGTTGTGATTCATGACGTCCGGGGGACCGGCGTTCAGGATAGTCAGGGCGCGGTCCAGGCGGCCGCGGAAGTCCGGCACCAGCACCTCGATGCGGGTGGTGGGCGACAGTTCGCGGATGTGGGTGATGCAGTCGACGAAGTGGCCGGCGCCGCCGTCGCGCAGGTCGTCGCGGTCGACCGAGGTGATCACCACGTACGACAGCTTCATCGCGGCGATGGTGCGCGCGAGGTTTTCCGGTTCCTTGGTGTCGAGCGGGTCGGGGCGGCCATGGCCCACGTCACAGAACGGGCAGCGGCGGGTGCACTTGTCGCCCATGATCATGAACGTGGCCGTGCCCTTGCCGAAGCATTCGCCGATGTTCGGGCAGGACGCTTCCTCGCACACCGTGTGCAGGTTGTGCTCGCGCAGGATGCGCTTGATGTCGTAGAAGCGCGAACCCGGCTGGGCCGCCTTGACGCGGATCCATTCCGGCTTCTTCAGGCGTTCGGCCGGGATGATCTTGATCGGGATGCGCGCCGTCTTGGCCTGGGATTTCTGTTTCTGCGTCGGATCGTACGCCGTTTCCGCGGGCGCGGCGGCGGCTTCGTTCGAGGGCACAGACGACTCGGCAAGCGTGGACATGGAACACCTTCACGACCGGCGCGCGCGGCGTTGCGGTCTGGGACAAAAGAAGACATTTTACCCCCTGCGCCCGAATCCGCCCCGAATGGCCCGGCGCCGGGCCGCGCCGGGTTATCGTCACGCCTGATGAATCCGTGCCGCCTGCCCCATGTCGACCTTGCCGCTCCCCCGCCCCATCGCCCTGATCGCCCCCCGGCTGGACGCCGGCCCGGCCGCCCGCGCCGTGCAAGCCTGCGCCGAACGGCTGGCGCCTGCCGGCTACTACCTGGCCGCCGCTCCGTGGCGTGACGCGGCCCTGCTACCGCTGCTGACTCCGTTGGCGCCGGCCGCCGCGCTGGTGATCGGCCCGCTGGACGATCCGCAGCTGCGCGCGGCCGTGGCGGCGCTGGAAATCCCAGTAGTGGAAACCTGGAGTCCGCCGGCCGCCCCGCTGGACAGCCTGATCACGGTCGACAATGCCGAAGCCGGCCGGCAGGCGGCCCGCCATTTCGCCGAAAAAGGCCACGCCCGCATCGCCTGCGTCAGCGCCGACACCCCGTGGGAGCGCGCCCGCCGCGAGGGCTTCATCGGCAGCGCGGCCGCGCTCGGGCTGGATCTGGTCGCCGACATCGTGCAACCCGAGGCGCAGCAACTGAACGATGGCCGCATGGCGTTTCTGCGCCTGCTGGCCACCAATACGATCTTCGATGCGGTGTTCTGCACGTCGGACGTGCTGGCCGCCGCCACGGTGTCGGAGGCCCACAACCGCGACTTGCAGGTGCCGCAGGACCTGGCGGTGCTGGGATTCACCGAGGACGGCAGCGCGCCGCAATGGGTTCAGGGCCTGACGACGCTGGGACTGGACGCGGCCGAGCTGGGCCGCCGCGCGGGCCAGTTGCTGCTGGACCGGCTCGATGGCGAACAGCCGGCCGGCACGCGCCTGACGCTGGACATTGTGTTCGATGCGGGCCTGAGCACATAGCGCGCGGACCGGGATGATGGACGAAGCCACGTTGGCACAAAGAGGAGTGCCTCGTACCGGGCCTGGCGCCTAGGGCGTGGCCCCGCCCGCGCCTTTCAGGCGCCGGTTTCGTACAGCGCGGGAAAGCCGCAGTCGCGCAGCATCGCGTCGGCTTCACGCAGGAAGGCCGGCGTGGAGGTCTCGGGCACGCGCGCCAGCCACTGCACCGCCTCTTCCTTGCGGCCGCGCAGCAGCAGCATGCGGCCCAGGTGGAACATGCCGCGGAAGTCGCCGCCCTCGGCGCAGCGCTGGTAGCAGTCGAACGCGCGCTCCAGGTCCTGCTCGACCACGTCACCCGCTTCGTAGAAGCGGCCCACCACGCCGATGGATTTGACGTGTCCGGCCTGCGCGGCCTGCTGGTACAGCGCCAGCGCCGCGGCGCGGTTCCGCGCCACGCCCCCGCGGCCGCTCTTGAGCATGTGGGCGTAGTTGTACATGCCCCAGTCCAGCCCGCGATCCGCGGCCAGCCGGAACCAGTAGGCCGCCACGGTATCGTCCGCCGCGACGCCCCAGCCGTTCTCGTAGCAGCGGCCGATCATGTTCATGGCCATCACGTGATCGGCGTTGGCGGCGCGCTTGAACCAGGCCAATCCTTCGGCCTGGTCCTGGGGCACCCCGACGCCGTCGAGCAGCATCTGGCCGAAAATGGTCTGGGCCTCGACCAGGCCCATTTCGGCCGCCGTGCGAATCCAGGCGGCGTATTGCGGCGCCGGCCCGGCGCGCAGGCCGGCCAACGCTTCAGGGGTGGTCGCGGCCACCTCGGCCGGGGTATAGCTTGTCTTCATGCGGGTGTCCTTGCCTGGCGCCACAAGCGGGCCAGGTTGCGCGCCAGCGCGTCGCCCACTTCCGTGGGCTCGCGCCGCACGCTACAGGACGCCATGTCGACCGTGCGCAGGCCGGCGTACCCGCAAGGATTGATGCCCAGGAACGGCGCCAGGTCCATCGCCACGTTCAGCGACACGCCGTGATAGGCGCGGCCGTTGCGGATCTTGATGCCCAGCGCGGCAATCTTGGCCAGATCGCCGCCCTCGGGATGCGCCACGTACACGCCCGGCGCGCCCGCCTTGCGGCAGGCGCCGGGCAGGCCCATCTCGTCAAGCGTGTCGATCACCGCCGATTCCAGCAGGGCCACGTACTCCTTCACGTACATGTCGACGCGGCGCAGGTCGAACAGCGCGTAGGCCATCACCTGGCCGGGGCCATGGTAAGTGACCTGGCCGCCGCGGTCGCAATGGACGATGGGGATGGCGCCGGGGTTGAGCACGTGCTCGGGCAGGCCCGCCTGGCCCAGCGTGTAGACCGGGGCGTGCTCGCACAGCCATATTTCATCGGGCGTTTCGGCCGACCGCTGGTCGGTGTACGCCTGCATGTCCCGCCACACGGACAGGTAGTCCGCGGGCCGCGCGAGCCACTTGATCACAACCGCCGGCCCTACAGGACGATCGACACCATCGGGTGGCCGTGCAAGGCCTGATACAGGCTGTCGAGCTGCTCGCGCGAGGTGGCGCGCACCGTGAAGGTCAGGCCCATGTAGTTGCCGCCCTTGCTGGGCCGCATCTCGACCGTGGCGGCATCGAAACCCGGGTCGAAGCGCAGCACGACTTCGGTCAGCGTCTGCGCGAAGTCGGGATGGTGCTTGCCCATGACCTTGATGGGAAAGTCACTGGGGTACTCGATGAGGGATTCTTCGGGCGGAATATGCATGATGGATGGCCTGGGGCGTCAAACTATCTATATGGGGGCAGGCATCGTGCAGGCAAGGCCCGCCGCCGGCGCGGGGGGCCGCCAGGGCCGCCCCGCGTGGCCGTTCTAGAGCGCGGCGATGCGGGCATCATAACCCGCGCGCAATTGTGCAAAAACGGGGCCAGGCTTGCCCGAACCCACCGGCCGGCCGTCCAGCGACACGATAGCCAGCACTTCCTTGGTGGCCGAAGACAGCATCAGTTCATCGGCCTGGG
This sequence comes from Achromobacter ruhlandii, assembly GCF_902859695.1. Lineage (GTDB taxonomy): Bacteria > Pseudomonadota > Gammaproteobacteria > Burkholderiales > Burkholderiaceae_B > Achromobacter > Achromobacter ruhlandii. Next base: position 201,253 of record NZ_CADIJL010000003.1, on the reverse strand, counting down.
CGACCTCGTCCTGGGTGATGCGGCGCGCCTCGAACGGGATGCCGGCTTCGGCGGCCAGCTCGCCCATCAGGCCGTAGCGGATGCCTTCCAGGATCAGGTTGTTCTTGGGCGGGGCCAACAGCTTGCCGCCGGAGACCACCCAGATGTTGGTGGACGAACCCTCCGTGAGAAAACCGTCGCGGAACTGCAGCACCTCGTCGACATGGGCATCGACCGCCTGCTGCTTGGCCAGCACGTTGCCCAGCAGCGACACCGACTTGATCTCGCAGTGCAGCCAGCGCTCATCGGGGATGGTGATGGCGGACAGCCCCTGCGCGCGGGCCGCGGCCGACGGCGGCGCCCAGGCCGAGACCATGCCGAACACCGTCGGCTTGACCGGCTCGGCCGGGAACTGGTGGTCGCGCTTGGCCACGCCGCGCGTGACCTGCAGGTAGACGATGCAGGTGTCCAGGTTCGAGCGCGCCAGCAGCTGCTCGATCAGGTCGATCCAGCCCGCGCGGTCGAACGGCTGGGCGATGCGCAGGGCCGCGAGGCTGCGGTCCAGGCGGTCCAGGTGTTCAGCCATGCGGAAGGCATTGCCGCGGTAGACAGGCACCACTTCGTAGATGCCGTCGCCGAAAATGAAGCCGCGATCGAGCACCGAGATCTTGGCCTCGTCGATACGCACAAACTCGCCATTGAGAAACACCTGGCTTTCGCCCGGCACGCCCGGAATCATGAGCCGCTCCTGAGAATCAAATGGATAGGGACGGGCCACCCGGCCCGCCCCTTCTTGGTGAAGCTTACACCCGCGACCGCGCCCGTGGCGCGTCCGCTTACTGGAACCAGCGCTTGACGGTGTCGACCATGCGGCCGAAGAAGCCGGCGCGTTCGACGGCGTCCTGCACCACCAGCGGCTCGGTGCGCAACACCTTGCCATCCAGCGTGAACTGCAGCGTGCCGACCTGCTGGCCCTTGGCCAGCGGCGCGATCAGCGGATCGGTGCGCTGCGCCACGGGCTTGAGGTCGCCGGCCTTGCCGCGCGGGACCGCGATCGAGACCGGGTTGGGCGGGCCGAGCTTGACGTTCTCGGCCGTGCCTTCCCAGACGCGGGCGTCAATGCCAGGCTGGCTCTTGTCGAACAGCTTGACCGTGTCGAAGTTCTGGAAGCTCCAGTTCAGCAGCTTCAGGCTTTCCTCGGCGCGCGTGGCTTCGCTGTCGGTGCCCACCACCACCACCAGGATGCGGCGGTCGCCGCGCACCGCGGTCGACACCAGGCAGTAGCCGGCCGAATCGGTGTGGCCGGTCTTCATGCCGTCGACCGAGGGATCGGCCCACAGCAGGCGGTTGCGGTTGGGCTGGGTGATCTTGTTGTAGGTAAAGCTCTTCTGCTTGTAGTAGTGGAAGAACTGCGGGTGATCGGTGATCAGGTGCGCCGACAGCGTGGCCAGGTCGCGCGTGGACGTCATGTGCTGCGGATCGGGCAGGCCCGTGGCGTTCATGAAGTGGGTGTTGCGCATGCCCAGGCGCTCGGCTTCCTGGTTCATGAGCGAGGCAAACGCGGTTTCGCTGCCGCCGACCGCTTCGGCCAGCGCGACCGAGGCGTCGTTGCCCGACTGCACGATCATGCCCTGGTTCAGCTCATCGACAGTAACGGGCTTGCGCGGCTCGATGAACATGCGCGAACCGCCGGTGCGCCAGGCGTGCTCCGACACGGGCACGGTCTGCTCCAGCGTCAGGCGCTTCTCTTCGAGCGCATTGAACACGACATAGGCCGTCATGATCTTGGTGAGCGAAGCCGGCTCGACCTTCATGTCGGGGTTCGACGCCGCCAGGGTCTGGCCGCTGTTCACGTCGATCACGATCCAGGCCTTGGCCGCGATGGTGGGCGCCGGCACCGCCGACACGTCGCCCACCGGCACCACGCCCGTTGCCGACGGCGCGGGAGCCGTGGCGCCCGCGGCCGCCGGCGCCGCGGCTGGCGCCTGCTGGGCCCAGGCCGGCAGCGAGGTCGCGAGCATCGCCGACAGCACCGCGCTGGCCAGGGCGCGGCGGGCAAAGACAACGGGGAAAGGGGTGGAGTGAGACAAATTCTTCATCGGCAACGTGGGTCCAGGAAAGACGCCCGCCGGCGCGGGGCAAGTGGCTGACAATTATAGGCAGTCGATGAGACCCGTCCGGCCCGGGAAGGGTTCCTCGGCCATTTAAAACATGCAACTTGATGCAACGCGGCGCGTTGCGCGGCGCTCAGTCAAGCTTGACCTTCAGGTGCGCCTGCACCAGCTGGCGCAGCACCAGCAGCTTGCCGTGGAAAAAGTGCGATGCGCCGGGAATCACCACCACCGGGATCGAGCGCGGACGGGCCCAGTCCATGGCCTCGGACAGCGGCACCACCTCGTCCTCTTCGCCATGCACCATCAGCGTGTCGCCCGGCACCTGCACCTCGTGCGACTGGAAGCGGTTGACGGCGGGGCCCATCAGCATCAGCGCGCTGGGCAGCACCGCATCGCCCTGGTCGGCCAGTGCGGCATAGGTCTGCGCGGCGACCGCGGTGCCGAAGGAAAAACCGGCCAGCACCCACGGCGCGGACGCCAGTTCCGGATGGCGCTCGCGCATCTGCGCGACCACCGCCAGCATGTCCTGGGTCTCGCCCACGGATTTGTCGAATTCGCCTTCGGACAGCCCGACGCCGCGGAAGTTGGGCCGCACCGCCACCAGGCCATGCTGGACGCAGGCGCGCGACAGCGTGGTCACCACCTTGTTCTCGCGCGCGCCGCCCTGCAGCGGGTGCGGATGCAGCACCAGGGCCCAGCCCCGCGGTGTGCCGTCAGGCCAATCCACGGCGCAGTCGATGCGGCCGGCGGCTCCGGTAAAGGCGTGGGTTTCAGTGCTTGCGGGCATGTCGGACTCGTGCTGCGTGGAAAAGAAGAGATGTTAACCGCCGGGCCGCACCGCGGCCTTGGGCTGGCTGGCCAGCCATTGCGCCAGCTGGTCGGCCGCATCGTCGGTGGCCTGGCGCAACGCGGCCACGCCGCCGGCGGCGTCCTGCGTCGGCGCCGGCGCCTGCGTCGCAATGCGCACCTGGCCCACCACGCTGCGGCCATTGAGCAGGACCGCCTGCAGCAGCACGCGGCCTTCACTGGCCGCCCCATCGGGGGTGAACACCTGTTCGAACTGCGACAGGTAGACCTGCAACTGCGGCGTCTGGCCGCTGGCGCGTTCCGCCAGCACCGGCCCCTGGCGCGACAGGCGCTCGATCAGGCGCTGGCGCACCAGGTCGGACGGCGACGAGGCCCAGCGATAGGTGGCATAGGACTTGGGCGTGGCGCTGTCTCCGACGCGCCAGATGACGCCGGTGCTCGACAGCGTCGGCACCGCCGAGAACACCAGGGCGACCGGCTCGCGCGCCGGCAATTGCGGCGTCGGCCGGCTGTCCAGCCCCAGGTCGAACACGGCGGGCGGCGCGCCGACACGGCCCACGCCGCAGCCAGCCAGCGCCAGGGTCAGGATCAGGATTGCGCTACGCATCTTCATCACGGCTGTCTCCCAAAGCCGGCGAATCCGGCCTCGCCGGGTCCAGGCGCCGCCGGCGCCGGCCCGAACAATAACGATTGCGGCGTGTTGTCCACGCGCCGCAGGGTGAAAGTGGCGCCGCGCGCGGCCTCGGTGACGCTGGCCGCCATGCCGGTGACGGCGGGCAGGGTCTCGCCATCCAGCCGCGAAGCGGCAAAGGCAATGTCGTTCAGGCTGCGCGTGGCCGCGGCCAGCGCGCCGTCCGGCGCGTTCAGGCGCGCCAGCGACTGGCGCGCCTGCTGGGCCAGGTCGGCCACTTCGCGCGCCGCGCGGTCGGCCTGGCGCGAGGTGCTGCCCAACGAATCGACCAACGGTCCCAGCTTGGCCAGCGCCGGCCCCAGGTCGCGGCTGGCGTCCTTCAGCGACTGGGTGATGTCGGTGGCGTTCTGCAGGCTGGCGGTCAGGGCCTGCACATTCTGCTCGCTCAGCAGGCGCCGCAGCTGCTCAGTGGCGTCCTCGACGTTGGAAATGAGGCGGCCGCCGCGCTGCTCGATGCGGTCCAGGAAGCCGGGACGCAGCGGAATCGCAGCCGGGTTGGCGGCGCTGGATGCCAGCCGCTTGAACGAGCTGCCGTCGTCGCGCAGTTCAACATTGGCCATGCCGGTCACGCCCTGCACGCCCAGTTCGGCCCAGGTCGATTCAGTGATCGGCGTGTTCGGCGCCACGCCGATGCGGATGCGCACCTGGCCCGGCTTGTCGGGGTTCAGCGCCAGCGACTGCACCTTGCCCACCGGCACGCCCTGGTAGCGCACCGTCGACTGCGGGTTGAGGCCGCTGACGGCGGTCGCCGAGACGATTTCGTAGGTCTGCAGTTTGGTGCGGTCGCGGCCGATCCAGACGGCCACTAGCGCAGCGGCGGCCAACAGGACCAGCGTGAAGATGCCGGCCATGAGCGCGTGACTACGGTTTTCCATGATGCGTTCCCTTCGGCGCCATGTCCCCGAGCGCGCGCAAGCCGCGCTCGCCCAGGAAGAATGTATGAATGAACGGGTGGTCGACCTTCAGCACTTCCGGCACCGTGTCGCACACGATCACCCGCTTGTCCGCCAACACGGCGACACGCGTGGCCAGCGCGAGCAGCGTGTCCAGGTCGTGCGTCACCATGACGACGGTAAATCCCAACTGCCGGTGCAGGCTGCGCACCAGGTCCACGAATTCGTCCGAGCGCAGCGGATCCAGGCCCGCCGTGGGCTCGTCCAGGAACACCAGTTCCGGGTCCAGCGACAGCGCGCGCGCCAGCGCCACGCGCTTGACCATGCCGCCTGAAAGATCCGAGGGCCGCTTGTCCGCATCCTGCGCCGACAGGCCGACCATCGCCAGGCGGCACATCACGACATCGCGCACCAGGTCTTCCGGCACCGTGCGCAGCTCGCGCAGCGGCAGCGCGACGTTGTCGTACACCGACAGCGCCGAGAACAGCGCGCCCGCCTGGAACAACATGCCCCAGCGGTAGGACAGGCGCCGACGTTCGCTTGGCGTCAACTCGGACAAGGTGTTGCCGAGCACCTGGATGGTGCCGGCCGCCGGCCGGTCCAGTCCGATGATCTGCCGCAGCAACACCGTCTTGCCCGTGCCGGAACCGCCGACCAGCACCAGGATCTCGCCGGGAAAGACGGTCAGGTCCAGGTTGTCGTGCACCACGTGGTCGCCGAACGCCGTGCGCAGGCCGCGCACGGTGATCACGGGCGCGACCGTGACCTGCTCCTCGGTAAACAGGCGATGCTGTTCGGCGCCGGCCATCAGATGCCCACCGAACTGAAAATGACCGCGTACAGCGCGTCCAGCAAGATCACGCCAGTGATCGACGTGACCACCGACGTCGTGGTGCCGCGTCCCAGGCTTTCCGTGTTGGGCTGGATGCGCAGGCCGAAATGGCAGGCGATCAGCGCGATCAGGATGCCGAAGGTCACGCCCTTCAGGATACCGATCCAGTAATTGGTCAGGGAAATGGCGTCAGGCAGCGACTGCAGAAACCACTGCGCCGACACGCCCAACTGCACCTGCGCCGCCAGCATCCCGCCCAGGATCGCCATGGCGTCGGTCCACAGCACCAACAGCGGCATGGTGATGGCCAGCGCCACCACCCGCGGCAGGATCAGCCGCTGGCCGTGCGAAATGCCCATCACCAGCATCGCGTCCAGCTCCTGCGTGACCCGCATGACGCCGATCTGCGCGGTGATGGCCGACCCGGAGCGGCCCGCCACCAGGATGGCCGCCAGCACCGGCCCCAGCTCGCGCACGATCGACACGCCCAGCAGCCGCACGATGAAGCGGTCGGCGCCGATCATCTGCAATTGCTGGGCCGACAGGTATGACAGCACCACGCCAATCAGAAAACCCACCAGCGCCGTGATGCCCAGCGCCTGCGCCCCGGTGCGATACACCTGGGCCGAGATCTCGCGCCACGGCCCCCGCGACGGCCGGCGCAACATGCCGAAGAGGTCCAGGACCAGTTGCCCCAGCATGGTCAGCAAGGCGCGGCCGTTCTCGCCGGCCTGCAGCACGGCCCCGCCCAGGGCGCGCAGCCAGCCCCACGAGGGCTCGGGACGAGGCGGCGCCTGCTTGCCGCCCTTGTTCGTGGCCAGGGCGGTGAACACGTCCTGCTGGCCGGCCGACCAGCGCACACGCTCGGGCAGTTTCTCGCCCCAGGCCTGCCAGATCAGCAGCGCGCCAATGGTGTCGAGCCGGCTGATGCCCTGCAGGTCCCAGCGCACGCCGGCATCGGCCGCCTTGGCCATCGCCGCGCGGCGGCGCTCGACCTCGCCCGGCTCCGCCAGCGCCAGGACGCTCCAGTCGCCCCCGACGTGGCACACACCCGCTTCCTGGCGGAAGGGCGTGGCGGCGCGGGACGCGGTCGGAGCGGAAAGCGGCATGTAGCGGGACAGGAATGCAAAAATGTATCCACAATCATATACGCTGGGGGCGACAGGCCGCGAGCGCGGCCCGCGCGTGCCCTACAATCGCCGCCATGTCCGATCACGTCCGCCCCATCGACCTGCCCGCGCCAGACGACCTGGCCCGGATGTTGGGTTCGCGCCTGCCCGCCTTCCAAGACATCGCCTGGACCGCCAGCACCGGCTCGACCAACGCCGACCTGCTGGCGCGCGCCCGCACGGGCGCGGGCGCCGGCAAGCCCTGGCTGCTGGGCACCCATCTGCAGGAAACCGGCCGCGGCCGCGCCGGCCGTCCCTGGCAGAACCGGGTAGGCGCGGCGCTGATGTTCTCGTGCGCTTTCGACGTGCACCTGCCCGCCGCGCAGCTGCCCGCCCTGTCGCCCTTGGCCGGCCTGGCGGCCTGCGAGGCGCTACGCGCCGTGGCGGGCCCTGGCGCCGATGGCCTCTGCATGAAATGGCCCAACGACATACAGTGGCACGACGCCAAGCTGGCCGGCGTGCTGGTCGAGACCACCCGCAACCCCGGTGGTCGCGAAACGGGCTATACGGTCGTCATCGGCATGGGCGTGAACCTGGTCGACGCCGACGCCTTGTCGCAGGCGCTGGGCCGTCAGGTCGCCGATTGGACCGGCGTCACCCGCCACGCGCCTGGCCACGCCGCCACCGCCGCCGACCTGGTGTGCGCCGCGGCAAACGCCTGGCACGAGGCCGTCCGCGCCCTCGAACGCGACGGCTTTGCCGCCTTCTCGCAACGCTTCGACCAGGTGGACGCGCTTGCCGGCCGCGCGATCAACGTGCTGGACAAGGGCGACGTGATCCTCAGCGGCACCGCCTGTGGCGTCGATGGCCAGGGCCGCCTGCTGGTGCAAACGCCCCAGGGCGCCATGCCGATCTCGGTCGGTGAAATCTCGATTCGACGCCAAGCATGATCATCCTCATCGACTCCGGCAACAGCCGCCTCAAAGTGGGTTGGCTGGATCCCAGCAGCCCGGACATGCCGCGCGAGCCGGCCGCCGTCGCCTTCGACGGCCTGGACCTGGACGCCCTGGACCGCTGGCTCGCCGCCCTGCCGCAACGGCCGTCGCGTGCGCTGGGCGTGAACGTGGCCGGCGCCGAGCGTGGCGCCGCCATCTCCGCCATCCTGCAACGCCATGGCTGCGCGGTGACCTGGGCCTCCTCGCAGGCCACCACCCTGGGACTGGTCAACCGCTACAAGACGCCGTCACAATTGGGCGCGGACCGCTGGGCCTCGCTGCTGGGCGTGCTGTCGCGCCTGCCCGGCGCCCATCCGCCCTTCCTGCTGGCCAGCTTCGGCACCGCCACCACCATCGATACCGTGGGGCCGGACAACGTCTTCGCCGGCGGCCTGATCCTGCCTGGCCCGGCGATGATGCGCAACGCGCTGGCGCACGGCACCGCCAACCTGCCGATCGCGGAAGGCCAGGTGGTGCCCTATCCCACCGACACGCATGAAGCCATCGCCTCCGGCATCGCCGCCGCACAGGCCGGCGCGGTGGTGCGGCAGTGGCTCGCGGGCCGCCAGCGCTACGGCCAGACGCCGCAGATCTTCGCCGCCGGCGGCGGCTGGCCGGAAGTGCACCAGGAGATCGAACGCCTCCTGGCCGACGCCGGCGGCGCGTTCGGCGCCGCGCCGGTGCCGATCTACCTGAACCACCCCGTTCTGGATGGGCTGGCCGCCATCGCGCGCGCCAATCCGGCAACGGGCGCCTGACACCGACGAGGCCGCGCCATGCGAGTGCTCTTCATCCTGATCCTGCTGGCCAACCTGGGCGTCTACGCCCTCGGCCAAGGCTGGCTGGGCGTGCGCCCGGAAGACGAAGGGCGCGACACGCGCCGCTTCAGCCAGGAACTGAACCCCGGCGCCGTTACGCTGGTACCGCGCAAACCCGCCTGAGGCGCTTGGCGGGCGCGGACCTTACCGCAACCAGGGCGCCAGCGCGTCCATGGTCCGCGCGGTGGCGCCGGCATGGCTGGCGAACCAGGCCCGCGCCGCGTCACCGGCCGCCTGCCGCGCCACGGGGTCGGCCAGCAGCGCCAGCGCGGCCGCCACGGCCCGCTCCGGATCCGGCTGGCGTTGCGCCGCGCCCGCCTCGATGGCATCGCTGGCGGCCTGCTGGAAATTGAAGGTGTGTGGCCCGACGATGACCGGCACGCCGGCGGCGCAGGCTTCGATCAGGTTCTGCCCGCCCAGCGGCGCGAAACTGCCGGCCACCACGGCCACATCGGCGGCGGCGTAATAGAAAGCCATCTCCCCCAGCGTGTCGCCCAGCAACACGGTCGTGCGCGGCTCCGGCTCCTGGCCTGTCGACCGCCTCACATAAGGCAGGCCGGCCTGTTCCAGCAACGCGGCGGCCTCGTCGAAACGCTGTGGATGGCGCGGGATCAACAGGAACAGAGGCCCACCGGGCGTGCCCGCGAGACGTTTGAGGGCCGCGATGAAAGGCCCGTCCTCGCCTTCGCGGGTACTGGCCAGGGCGACCACCGGCCGGCCCAGGCGCGCGCGCCAGGCCTGCCCCTCCCGCACCCGGTCCTGGGGCAGAGACAGATCGAACTTCAAATTGCCGGAGACGGCCGGCTGCGGCGCGCCAGCCCGCGCCAGCCGCTCGGCGTCGGGCGCGGTCTGGGCCAGCACCAGGTCCAGGCCGGCCAGCGCCTCGCGCATGACGCCGCCCATGCGTCCCGCCTGCCGCAGCGACGACTCCGAGAACCGGGCGCTCACCAGCGCCATCGGCACGCCTGCGCGTCGCGCCGCGGCCAGCAGGTTGGGCCAAATCTCGCGTTCGATGAGGATGCCGCAGCGCGGCTTGGCCGCTGCCAGGAAGCGGCGCGTGGCGCCGGGAAAATCGTAGGGCAGCCAGGCCTGCCGCAATTGGCCGCGGGCGATGGCCTCGGCAAACAGGCGCGCGCCTTCGGCACGGCCGGTGGCCGTGATGTGCGTCAGCAGCACCGGCAGGCCGCGATCGAGCAGGGCCTGCAGCAGCGGCTGCGCGGCACGCGTCTCGCCCAGGCTGACGGCGTGCACCCACACCGGGCCTTCGATCGCTGCGGTAGCCCCGCTTTTGCCGGGCGCAAAGCGGTCCGGCACGGTCGCGCCCGATACAGCCCGCCCGAATCGCTCGGGCGAGAAGATTCCCCATTCACCCCCGGCCCGCCTGGCGCGACGCGCCATCCACAGCCACACCAGGGGCGCCAGCGCCCGCAACCCCAGCGTGTAGACGGTGCGGTTCATCAGCGCGCGGCCAGCGCCTGCTCCACCGACGCCATGACAGCTTCGCGCGACGGCGAGGCCCCGCGGTCGCCCAGGCTGGCGGTGTAGTTCGAACCGACCAGCGGCGTGCGCACCGGCGTGGAAGCGCGGTAGATGCCGATGGTGGGACGGCCCAGCGCGGCCGACAGGTGGGTCAGGCCACTGTCCAGGCCGACCATCAGGCGCGCCCCGGCCAGCAGCCGGGCAACCGAGGTCAGGTCCATTCGGGGCATGACTTCGACGTCTTCCATGCCGGCCACCAGCAGCTTGGCTCGCTCCGCCTCCCTGTCATTGCCGGCCAGTAATTTCAGCGCACAGCCCGCATCGCGCAAACGGCGGAACACTGCGCGCCAGTCATCTTCAGGCCAGAGTTTGTCGTCACGGCTTGCCGAAGGCATTATCACCGCGTAATCCTGGCTGGTATCCAGGTGCAGCACCCGCGACACTTCGTGCCCATGGTCTTCTCGAGACACATCCTCAGCGGGTGGATTGACGGATTGTCGACAAAATTCCTGCAGACCGAAATCCGGGTGGCCAGAATAGCTGTAGCCAAATGTCAACGCCGCCAACTTCCGCTGACGAATGACTGCCGGTTGCCAGAACTCGACTCGATGACGGACGTTATAGAATAGGCTCGCCAATGGCTCCCGCGCAGACCGCCAATCCAGACCATGCTTGACACCTCGCGTCTGGCGGACTAGCCATGCTGACTTCAACAGTGCCTGCATATCCAAAATGATATCGAATTCTTCAGCGCGCAAACGTTGTGCCAGCGCCTTCCGCTCAGCCCGGACTTCCGGGGACCACCAGGATTTCCGCCAACGGCGATGAGCAACCTTTATTACTTCGTGAACTCCTGGATGCCAGCTAGGAATCTCCGCGAATGCCTCCTCGACTATCCAGCTAATCCGCGCCTCCGGCACATGCCGAACGATATCGGATATGGCGGGCAGCATGTGAACCAGATCCCCAAGGGATGACGTGCGAACGATAAGGATACGGGGATGTTTCATTTAGGTAGAATTCTATAATGCCGATCACATTGCTAGCTTCACTTTCTGCGCGCCTGTTGAACTTGCCGCGAGCATACAAGCGTATTGCGACTATTGTTGTTGACGCTGCCCTGTTGTTCGTGTCGTTTTATGCCGCCCTTTGGCTACGCTTCGACTTCCTGTACTTCTCCAGGGAATACGGCCTCTACTCCGTCATCGCCGTACTCAGCGCGCTGTGTGGCATGTATCTTCTGGGAGCCTACCATTTCACCCTGAGATCGTTCAACGGGCGCACGCTCCTGTCGATCACAGGCGGCATCGTGCTATCGATCATGGCAATCGGCACGATCGACCTGTTCTTCAGAATTCTACCCGCCGTGCTTTCGCGCGGATTTTTGGTTCTTTACGTCTTGCTGGCAATCACGATGCTCGCACTGTCGCGAGTCTTGCTGCGCACTGCGTTCGGCGGGGGCCTGTTCCCGGAGACTCGTCGAATCCCCGTCATCATCTATGGCGCGGGCAAGGCAGGGCAACAGTTGGCCAACGCATTGCGCGCAACCCCGCACTACCGACCAGTGGCATTGGTGGACGATGAACGGGCCAAGCAGAAGCTGTGGATCGCCGGCCTGCGCACCTACGCGCCCTCAAGCATCCCGACATTGATTGATCGGTACCAAATCGAACAGCTCTTCATCGCGATGCCTAGCGCCGCACGCAGCCGGCTGCGTGAAATTGCTCTGGATCTTGCGTCGTATCATTTGCAGATCCGCACCCTCCCTCCTTTGGCCGAACTCATCGATAGCGAGATTGATCATCGGAAGCTGCGCACCATCCGGATCGAGGATTTGCTCGGCCGCGACCCTGTTCCGCCCATCCCTGATCTGATCAGCAAGTGCGTGACGGGCAAGTCCGTCATGGTGACTGGCGCTGGCGGCTCCATCGGATCAGAACTCTGTAGCCAGATTCTGGCGCAAGGACCCGCCAGACTGGTCATGCTGGAGGTGTCCGAAGCCGCGCTTTACACTACCGAGCAATACCTGCGTATCCATCACCGCGATTGCACCGTGGAGATCATCCCCATCCTCGGGAATGTGCGCCATCGGGAGTACTGCCTTGAGCAGATCCGCCGGTATGGCGTGCAAACCGTGTATCACGCCGCGGCATACAAGCATGTCCCTATCGTCGAACACAACATTTCAGAAGGCATCCTGAACAACGCGTTTGGCACACTGCATATGGTGCAGGCCGCAATTGAAGCCCGCGTCGAGCACTTCGTGCTTGTTTCGACCGATAAGGCCGTGCGTCCGACCAACATCATGGGAACCACGAAGCGCCTTGCAGAACTCATCCTTCAAGCACACTCGCGTACGCAGAGCTGGACTCAGTTGTGCATGGTGCGGTTTGGCAATGTGCTTGGCAGCTCCGGCAGCGTAGTCCCCCTATTTCGCAATCAAATACAGGCGGGCGGCCCCGTCACCATCACCCACCCGGACATCATCCGGTACTTCATGACCATCCCCGAGGCCGCCCAACTGGTGATGCAGGCTGGCGCGATGGGCAAGGGCGGCGAGGTATTCGTGCTCGACATGGGCGAACCGGTCAAGATCGTCGATCTGGCGCGCCGCATGATTCAACTATCGGGTCTGGAAGTCCGTGACGCCGACAATCCCGCGGGCGATATCGAAATACGCGTGACCGGGTTACGTCCAGGCGAAAAGCTCTATGAAGAGCTCCTGATTGGCGAAAACGTCGAAAAGACTGGCCATGAACGCATCATGCGAGCCAATGAACATGAACTCGAGTACGGCGAACTCATGGCTGGCCTTGAGCGCCTGGCCGCAGCACTGCGCGAAAACCGCCTCTTCGACGCTGTGACCTGCCTCAAGGAGCTGGTGCCCGAATACGTGTGCCAGCTCGACATGGGTCGCATCCCCAACCATCACCATCTCGTCACACAATGAACACGTTCATCATTGCCGAAGCCGGAGTCAATCACAACGGTGATACCGCTCTTGCTCTAGAGCTAGTAGACATTGCCGCGGACGCCGGGGCAGACGCCATCAAGTTTCAAACGTTCAGCGCCGACCGGCTCGTCCGCGAAGGAGCACCCAAGGCAGAGTACCAGCGCACCCAAACGGGAGATGGCGATCAGCACCAGATGCTGAAGGCGCTGGAATTGCCGGAAGCATCCTATGAAGCGCTGGTCCAGCGTTGCGCGGCCCGCGGCATCGAATTCATGTCGACGCCCTTCGACGAAGAAGCCGCCTCCTTCCTCATCGGTCTGGGCATGCGCCGCATCAAAGTCCCTTCCGGCGAAATCACCAACATCCCGTTCCTGAAGATACTGGCGGCCTACGGCGTGCCGCTCATTCTTTCCACCGGAATGGCGAATCTGCAAGAAGTCGAAGCGGCCGTTGCAGCGGTGCAGGCCACGCGCGAGGCCCTCGGCCACACCGGCAAGCTGTCCGACTACGTAACGGTCCTGCACTGCACATCCAACTATCCGGCGGCGGCTGCCGACGTTAACTTGCGCGCGATGGCCACCATGCGTCAGGCGCTGAATCTGCCCATCGGGTATTCGGACCATACCGATGGCATCGCCATTTCGATCGCCGCGGTCGCGCAGGGCGCGAGCGTCATCGAGAAGCACTTCACGATCAGCCGTGACATGAAGGGCCCTGATCACAAAGCATCGCTTGAGCCCGCCGAATTGCGCACCATGGTTCAGAGCATCCGGTTGGTGGAACAGGCCCAGGGTGATGGCGTGAAGACGCCTGCGCAAAAGGAACTGGCCGTACGAGACTTGGTACGACGCAGCGTCACGTCCGCCGCCGCGATCAAGAAAGGCGAGGTCTTCGGCGCTCATAACCTGACCTTGCTGCGCCCGGGAACGGGTATCGCTCCCGCTGACTTGGCCAATCTGTACGGCAAGACCGCCACGCACGATATCCCGTCCAGAACCACCTTGACCTGGACTGACGTCGAGTAGCCCGACCATGCGACGCATCGTCTATATCTCCGGCACTCGGGCCGACTACGGCCTGATGGCGGCCACATTGCACAGGATCCAGGCTAATCCTGCCTGCCAATTGAGCCTCATTGTCACGGGGATGCACCTCTCTCCCGAGTACGGCAATACCGTGGCGGAAATCGAGCACGATGGCCTGCCCATCCTGGCCCGCATCGTGCTCCCCATGAATACCGGCACGGGCGCAGGGATGGCCCGCGCGATCGGGTACATGGTCATGCAGTTCAGCGACGTCCTCGAACAAGCCCGGCCGGATATCGTCTTGCTGCTCGGTGACCGAGGTGAAATGCTGGCCGGCGCCATCGCTGCCGCACACCTGGGCATTCCGATCGTGCATATCCATGGCGGCGAGCGTTCCGGCACGATTGACGAACCCGTGCGGCACGCCATTTCCAAGCTTGCGCACTGGCATTGCGTCGCCACCCAGCAGTCGCGCGACCGCCTGATCCGCATGGGCGAGCAACCACGACATATTACCGTCACCGGCGCCCCCGGGCTGGACGGACTCGCCGAAACGCCTCGCGCGAATCGCACGGAACTTTGCCAGTCGCAGGGCCTGGACCCCGATTTGCCCCTGGCGCTGATGGTGTTCCACCCCGTCGTGCAAGAAGCCGACCGAGCCGCCGAACAGGTCGATACGCTGCTGCGGGCCGTCCTCGCCCACGGCTACCAGTTATTGGCGCTGAAGCCCAATTCCGATGCAGGTAGTACGGCGGTGGCCCAAGTTCTGGAGTCCCTGAAGGACAGGCCCGATGTCCGCGTGCTCACGCATCTGAGACGCCCGGAATTCATCGCCTGGATGGCCGCGGCCGACCTGATGATCGGCAACTCCAGCAGCGGCATTATCGAGGCCGCCACATTCGGCACGCCCGTCATCAATGTGGGGTCACGCCAAAACTTGCGTGAGCGCAATCCGAATGTCCGGGATTGCGACACCGACGCAGCGTCTATCGAGGCCGCGCTCAAGCACGTGCGACAGAGTCCCGGCCGCATATCTTCGGCTAACGTCTATGGCGACGGCCATGCCAGCGAACGCATTGCAGCGCTGCTGACCATGATGCCTCTGGACGATTCGATCTTGATGAAATCCAATGCCTACTAGCCAGGTGCTGATAGTCGGCGCGGGCGGCCATGCCAAAGTCGTCTTGGATGCCCTGCTGCTCATGGGCGGCTACTCGCCAGTCGTCATCGATGACAACCCCGCCCTGGACGGCACGACATTGCTGCATGTCGGCATTCGTGCGCCGCTGGATGACTCGATGTTCCGTGACCAGTATTTCCATATCGCCATCGGTTCAAATGTCGCGCGGGCAAAATTGTTCGCCCGATTTGTTCGCGCTGGTGGCAAGCCGCTGACCATCGCACATCCGACGGCATGCATTTCCCCGCACGCCTGCATTGCCGATGGCGTATTCATTGCCGCGCGCGCCGTCGTGGCGCCCGCGAGCCGCATCGAATCTGGGGTCATCGTCAATCACGGCGCCATCATCGATCACGACTGTGTCGTGGGCCAACATGCCCATATCGCTCCGCAAGCCTCGCTCGCCGGTGGCGTTCAGATCGGCGAACAGGTCATGATTGGCGCGGGTGCAAACATCCTGCCTGGACTGAAGATCGATTCACGCGCCACCGTCGGCGCGGGCGCAGTCCTGCGCAACGATGCCGGTCCGGACTCCCTGTGGGCGGGCGTTCCCGCCGTCCTGCGAAAGGCAACGGCGACATGAAGATACTCGTCATCGGCACAGGGTCGATCGGCCGGCGCCATATCAACAGCCTGAAATCGCTGCGCCAGGACCTTGGTTGGGTGCTGCTGCGGTCCCGCGCTTACCACGATGCGCTCAGTGCGAGCCTGGACGCGATCGTGTGCGACAACCTCGACGACGCCCTCGCCGAGAAGCCGGACCTCGCTGTCATCGCCAGCCCTTCCTCCCTGCATATCGAGGTCCTGCCAAAGCTGCTTGACGCCGGCATCGCGCTGTACATCGAGAAGCCTGTCGTGACGAATCGCGCACAGCTTGCCCAGCTCATCGAGGCGGCAGACAGGCACCGCGGCAAGGCGCCGACGCTGGTGGGCTGCAATCTCCGATTCCTGCCAGCGCTCGCGCAGATGCGCCAGCGGCTGCTCGAGACAGATATGGGAGCAATCGTGCGCGGCGACTTCCAGGCGGGCCAATGGCTGCCTGACTGGAGACCCGCGAGCGACTACCGCAAGAGCTACAGCGCCTCGTACGCGCTGGGTGGCGGCGTCATGCTGGATCTCATCCACGAGGTGGATGCCGCTCGCTGGCTGCTGGGCGAATTCGACAGCGTCAAGGCGTTTTCGGGCAAAGTGAGTTCGCTTGAAATCGAGACGGAAGATGTGGCCTGCATCGCGATGCGAGCCCGGCAAGGCGCGCTGGCGACCGTCAGCGTCGATTACATCTCGCGCCAGCCCTTGCGGCGTTATCTCGTCGTTACGGAGTCGGGCACCCTGGTCTGCGACCTGATCGGCAAGACGCTCCATCTGAACCAGGCGGGCGGCCGTCAACTGCTTTTGACCAATGACCCGGCAGATTTCGACGTGGCTGCCACATATCCCGCAGCCATGGCCGAGTTGCTCAGTGCCTTGGATACCAATCGAGAAACCAGTCAACCCCTTACCGAAGGCATCGCCAGCCTTGACTTGTTGTTGCGAGCCCGCGAAGCCTGCTGAAATCCATGAAAACCATTGCTACTATCTGCGCACGCGGGGGATCTGTTGGCGTGCCCCGCAAGAATATTCGGCTACTGCACGGCAAACCGCTGATTACTCACACGATTGAGCAGGCGCTTGCCTGCGACCTGATCGACGAAGTCTACGTTTCGACCGATGACGACGAGATCGCCGCCGTGGCGCGCCACGCAGGCGCGTTGGTGCCGCTTCTCCGTCCGGCTCATCTTGCCACCAGCGAGGCCGGTAAATTGCCGGTGATTCAACACATGGCCGATTGGGTGAACGCTAACGCGGGCCCCGTCGGGCGGGTGATTGATCTCGATGCCACATCCCCGCTGCGCAATGCGCAGGACATCGTTGACTGCATCGCCCTGCTGGACGACGATACCGATGTAGTGATCACGGGATACGAGGCCGAAAAGAACCCATATTTCAACATGGTGGAGCGTCAGCCGAACGGCAATATCGGTCTGGTCAAAGTGCCCGATCAGGCCGTGCTGGGTCGCCAACACGCTCCAAAGGTCTATGCAATGAATGCATCGATCTATGTATGGCATTACCATTCCCTGACAAAGGGCTTGTGGAACGGACGCACGCGGCTGCATGTCATGCCGCGCGAAAGATCAATCGATATCGATAGCGAAATCGACTTCCGAATTGTCGAGCTGATCATGGCATCCGCGCAGACGACTCAAGGCAAATAATGACTGACTTCACACTGACCGGAAAAACCATCCTGCTCACAGGCGCTGCTGGCATCCTGGGCTCACGACTGACCCGTCATCTTCTGGATGCCGGCGCACAGACTGTCATTGCGCTTGACCACTCCGAAGCAGCCTTGCGCACACTGGAACAGGATATCGGAGAGCCGTCTCGCTTGCGCGCTGAATGCGCCGACATCACGTCCAAGCCCGCACTGGAAGCGATCCGCGAACGCCTCAGCGCCGACATGCCCGCCATCGATGTATTGATCAACAACGCGGCAACCAAAAGTCCGAACTTCTTCGAGCCGTTCGAGACGTTCCCGCGAGACGACTGGGACATGGTCATGGACGTCAACGTGACCGGCGCCATGCATTGTTGCCAGGTGTTCGGGACCCCGATGGCGCAAGCAGGTCGAGGCAGCATCATCAACACCCTGTCCATCTATGGAATCGTCGCCCCCGATCAGCGCATATACGAAGGCTCCAGCTATCTGGGAAGAGCCATCAACACTCCCGCCATCTACAGCGTCAGCAAGGCCGCCCTCTGGGGCCTGACTCACTATCTGTCATCTTATTGGGGCGCTCAGGGTGTGCGCGTCAATGCCGTGACTCCCGGAGGTATATTCAGCGGACAGAACACTACCTTCGTTGACCGCTACTCAGCGCGAGTGCCGCTCAACCGCATGGCGCAACCTGATGAACTCATGGGGGCCTACCTGTACTTGGCCTCGGACGCATCCTCGTACACTACAGGCCAGAATCTCGTCGTCGATGGCGGCCTGACCGTTTGGTAAATGAGACAGAACATGAAACCTACCGAGAAAAAGAGTCCGATCACAGAGCTCTGCGTTACGCGGGGTGTCACGCTGCGCGAAGCGCTGGAGCGATTGAACCAATCCAACCACGCGCACGGCATGCTGCTCTTGGTCTCGCCGGACGGGCAATTGGAACGCACCGTGACCGACGGGGACTTGCGCCGTCTCATTCTCAATGGGGCAACGCTGGAAAAAACCCTGGAAACGCTGGATCGCACGACCCCCATTGTTCTGACGGAGGGGTATACCCGCCATACCGCGCTTGAATTGATGAACCAGCACGACATCAACCATCTTCCGGTGACGGATGCGCAAGGCAGGCCAATCAAGGTAGTAACGAGAGCAGACCTGGACGCTCAAGTTTTCCTTTCGTCACCCCACTTGGGAGAGCTGGAGCGAGAGTACGTCGAAGAAGCCTTCCGTACCAACTGGATCGCCCCCCTGGGGCCAAACGTCGACAATTTCGAGAAGGAGCTGGCAGCCTATGTCGGCATCGGCCACGCTGCCGCGCTCAGCTCGGGCACCGCTGCGATTCATTTGGCGTTGCGCATATTGGGAGTCACCACCGGTGACACCGTGTTCTGCTCTTCGCTGACGTTTTCGGCTAGCGCCAACCCGATTGTCTACCAGGGAGCGCAACCCGTTTTCATCGATTCGGAGCCAGAAAGCTGGAACATGTCGCCGCAGGCGCTCGCGCGCGCATTTGAAGACGCCAAGCGCAAGGGAAAACTGCCCAAGGCGGTGATCGTGGTGAACCTGTACGGCCAGAGCGCCGACATGGACCCGATCCTTGCCCTTTGCGACCAGTACGGGGTCCCCCTGGTTGAAGACGCCGCCGAGTCCCTCGGCGCACGCTACAAAGGCCGCGCCAGCGGCACGCTCGGCGCCATCGGCATCTACTCGTTTAACGGCAACAAGATCATCACCACGTCGGGTGGCGGCATGCTCGTGTCGAATGACAAAGCGATCGTCGACCGGGCCCGTTTTCTGTCCACTCAGGCCCGGGATCCGGCCCCGCACTATCAGCACAGCGAAATCGGTTTCAATTACCGCATGAGCAACATTCTGGCGGGCGTCGGCCGAGGTCAGCTCAAGGTGCTGGAGGACCGGGTACAAAGCCGGCGACACGTCTACGCCCAGTACCTCGACCGCTTCCAGCGCGTGCCTGGTGTCCACATGATGCCCGAACCCGATTGGAGTTTCTCGACCCACTGGTTGAGCGCGCTCACGCTGGATCCGAAGATCGGGGTGACGCCGACCGATTTGATCCAGGCGCTGGGTGCCGAGCACATCGAAGCTCGCCCGGTCTGGAAGCCGATGCATCTGCAGCCAGTCTTTGCATCTTGCGAGTATTTCAAGCACGGTGAAGAATCCGTTTCAGACGGACTCTTCCACAACGGTATCTGCCTGCCCTCCGGTTCGAACATGAGCGAAGGCCAGCTCGAGCGCACCATTGCGTGCATCGAAACAGCACTGAAAAAGCGCAAATAAACGCCTATTCAGGCTTAGAAGGCCTTCAGCAAAATGAGACTGCCGGTGATCCAGTTCAACACTTGAAGCTGGTCACCGCTGCAGCGCACGGTCAAGGGATCGAACAGCCTCCCCTTGCCTCGCCCGAATCCAAGCCGCTCACCGCGAGGCATGAAAGCGTGATCAAACGCAAAGACATTGCCTTGCTGCTTGCAGACCGCGTAGAAGCCTTTGGCCCCCTCGCAGATGTCATTCAATAGCAGTATTCCCGGCAGAGCCTGAACCCGGCAGGCAAGACTGCCAAGCTCCACTACGACGATGACGCCCGGGGCGGTCCAATCGGACAGATAGAGCCGATCGCCGATACGGCGCGCGCGATCCACCTGCCGAATAGGCAATTTGACTCCTGCCGCGTGATCGCCGATCGGAAAGACATGGCCGTCGTAATCCACTGCCCAGAGTTCCGCTGCCATGGAGAACATCAGGACAATAGGCCGATGATGTTCCACATGATCAATGGTGCCGTTATCAAATACATCAGCGCCATTTGAAAAAATCGAACCGATGCTAATGCGCCCAGGAGCGATCAAGTCCAGCTGACTCGGGTATCCGCAAGACTGCCCGCCGGATTTTCCCTGCCAATGCCACCGGACATTGTCTGGCCCCGAAATCAACAGGAGTCGCCCCCCTCCCTCCAGGTCCAGCCAGTCCCATGGCGCCGGCGCACCGAGCAACGTCTCTCCCTGCACGTCACGCACCACATCGACGTCGCGATCCAGCCAATCGCGCAGGAAGAAGTTCAATTGCTGCAACTTCATGCGTAGCGGTCTACGGCTCTTCCCGCCTTCAAGCAAGCGCGAGTAGAGCCTGGATGCATGGTCCGCCAGAGCAGTCAACCGCTCGTCCCGCTCTTGGTCCGCGCCGCCACCCAACAGCGCCGCCCGGATCAGATCGAGATCGCCTTCCGCCACCGTGTCGACCGTAGCTGCCAATAACCTGTCCACCAAATCGCCGATAACCGGCTTCTCGGGCAGACCCCGAACCGACCAGCCGTCCGATGGCAAGATATCGTAGAAGACCAGGGGATCCAGCGGCCGCGCAAGAAACGCGGCGACGTCCAGGGTTTTAGGCAACCGCGTCATAACCAAAGATTTTCTCAATGACTTCGAGATGAGCCACCAGATCGTTCAAACCCACGACGGCCGATTGACCAGCCGGCGCCAGCCAAGCCCTTAGCATTGGCTCAAAACCGCACTTGACCTCGCCCGAATAGGGCGCCATCAACGTTTGGGGTGCGATGGTCCCGCGTTCGGTGAAGGTCACGCCTTCCATCGGCATCAGGTCGTAGCGCCCCCGCGTTGTGCTCACGCTCAGCCACCAGCGTCCAGCGCTGCGCCAATCCGACATGTAAGTGAACGGAATATCTCTGTCCGAGCTTCCTGATCCGGCGAACACGGCGCCCGCAGGATGCCAGGATATGGTGTCCTTGCCGCCGATAACGCTATGCAGCGCCTTGGGCATGCCGATAAGGTCGAATGCGGTTGCTATCACGTGGATGCAGTTGCTGGCCCCCCACCGAGCGAGCTCGAGAGTGGAATACGCGGTGGCATCAATGCGATGCACCCACTCCGTGAACGAAAACGCGGCGCTGGTGACTTCTTCGCCCTTCATGTGCTCGCGCAGCAATTGAACGGAAGGGAAGTACAGGCGGTTCAGCGCGACGGCCGCATCAAACGACGGATGCGCCGCAATAAAGGTGCGCAACGCCTGGCTCGACAGCGCGACAGGCTTTTCGACGAGCACTTTTTGTGCGCCGATGTCAGCCAGCACATTCATCAGGGGCATCAAGCTTTCGATCGCGGATGCCAGCACAACGCCGTCGTACTTTCCACCGACCTTGGCCAGCGTATCCGCCCCACCGCCGAACGCCTGGCCCAATTGCCAATCCCGCGCAAGCTTCTGTGCGGAGGCTTCTGTGCGAGCCAACACATCGATATTCTGAACGCCTACAGCACGCAGCGCCTTGACATACTCGGGGGCAATCCCGCCCGCGCCAACCAACAAGATATTCATGAGTTCCAACTCCTCGTGCGCAACAGGCTATTCAGGTGATGGGGCAAGCGAGGTCACGCTCATGCCGCCCAGTCAATTGAACATTGAATGTCTTCAACATCAGACGGTTCATAGCCGCGGATTGCTCCAGGGTCGGCAACAAGCAGCGGCCCTCACGTTGCTCCGCAAGAATTGGCGCAGTCAGCGCGCTCACCCGTGGCACATTGAAGACAAGACCCTGCAATGGGGCGAGATCGCTGACCACGGAACCCGTCGCTTCATCGAACACGACCCGGCCGAATTCGCCTTCCACACAGATGCGCGGAGCCGCGGCTGGTGCCTTGTCGTGGTAAGTCACGCGAAGTTGACCTCCGAGATCATCGGACGCAACGGCCTTGCCCGTGAACTCCACGAAATTGCCGCCCCGCTTGGACTCGTGGACCGGCTTGTCGATTTCCGCCGCCAGCTCGCTCACGTTCGAGCCGGTCAGATAGGCAAAGAGATCGACGTAGTGAATGAGATTGCAGCCCATGCCATCGCCGTCGATGTCCACGGACATGGACACTTGCTGGCCGACCGTCAGGGCGCGCAATTTGTAAAGAGCGTCCAGGTAACGGTAGATATGGTTCACGCGGATATCTGCGCCTGCCTCGGCCGCCACCATCAACGCGTCATCCAGTTCTGCTTCGCTTTGAAAAAGCACCTTCTCGCACAGGACTCGCTTGATCCCCAGGCCAAGCACCGCGCGCAATACTTGCAAACGTCCTGGAGCGGGGGTGGCAATCACGGCCGCATGAAACGGCCCGCGCCGTGCAACATCGTCCAATGCGGCGAAAATCAACTCCTTGCCCTGGCAATTCGGCACATCGTGCCATCGCGTACGGGCAACTTCCGCAGCCGCCTGGCTGGGTTCCACCACCACCACGCGCCCGATCCACGGAGCATCTGCCAGACTCTGCAAATGCCGGCTTCCCAGGTTGCCAGCGCCAATTAGTAAGATGCTCTCATTCATAGTCAGGATTTCCAGAAAATTCGGTGTACAGCTTCACGCCAGAGACGGAGATAGGTTCGCTCTTGCTCTTGCCGGTCAACGTGAACCGGTAATAGTCATAACCCGGCGTTGACCGCAGCGCATACCACTCGGTTGCCCCTGGGGTCAGATCCTCACGGCGGCTGCGCCGATCCAGGTCGACCCAGGATTGACCATCGTTTGATCCCTCGAAGACCCAACTGACTGGCGGCTTGCCGTCTGGCTTGGCGTAGTTCGGCAGCATGATTTCATAAAGGAACGGTGCCGCGCGCTTGGCCCTGCGGGCATCGATTACGATTTGATCGCCATCACGTCCTGCCCACGACGTCGTGGCCTTTTCATCCCCCAGCACAGGCGCGGGCTTCACACCCTCCGCCGTCACCGTGGTAATTGCATCAGGACGCGCCAGATTCATGCCTACAGCGATCACGGCACCCGACTCCAGGCGTACGTAAGGGGCGTTGACGCGCATCGTCATATCAACCGCCTTCAGACGCTCTCCCTCGCCGAAAGCCAGGGGGATACTCCGATCCTCATCGATATGGACGCTGCGGCCATCCTGATAGATCAAGTCGAACTCCAAACCCGTGTGCCGCACTGGGGTCAGTTGCCGTTGAATGCGGCTGCGCTTTTCGGCTTCTGTCTGCGAGTCGCTCAGCTTGAACTGCAACTGAGTCACGAACGGTGCGATACGCCGCCATTCGCTCAGCTCATTCACCGGGACATGCGGGGCGCAGTCGCGCGGCGTTCCAAACAGCGAAACATCATCGTCACGGACTTTGCCGCACAGGACGTCGTCCAGCCCCAATGGCGCCACGTATGGTGAAGACCCCACCCTCAGCAGCGACACCGCCGGCGAACTGCTGCGGACCATCTCCCAACCATAGGGCAAATTGAAACTTGGCGCCAGGCCGTAAGGGCGGTAAAAATTGAAACGCTGGCTCTTCACCAGGTTGGGATAGGCACTGTCGTGCGCCCCAGACCAGAAGACCCAGGATCCCGTAGGCAGATCAAGCGCCTCGCCGTTATCACGCAATTGACGGAACGACACGTTCTTTATAGAGGGAATCCAGTTGCCCATCACGGAAAAGGCAAATCGTCCCACCGCCGTCAACAGACCCGAATTGCTGTAGACCACCTGAGGCACATGTTGCGCGTTCATGAGCGCGCGAGCGCGCAGAAAGTCCGTCAAGGGCATTGTGTAAGTCGGGCTCGTGAGCACGACCCAAAGGATCGATGCAAACGCGCTAAGCGCAATGCCAACCCGGCCCCAGCGGTTCACAAGGATCGAGCGCTCCCCCGTTGTAACCGACCCGTTGGGAGCACAGACTGCCAGCGCCAGGATCGCGAACACCATGAGAAGATTCCAGTCGCGCTCCTTGGGGAAGAACAAGGTGGCAATGCCCAGCATTACCACCATACCCACGACGCCAACCATGTACAGCCCGCAGGGATCACGACGGAACAAGACACGCCACAGGCAGTACCCGCCGATGCCCGCGAAGAACAGGAACAATAGCACCGGAGCCGGAATGCCCAGCATCAGCGCGGCGTCCACTAGAAGCACGTGAGACGAATCGGTGCAACGTTCGCCGCCCAACACGCGGCCGGACAAGGGAATCACGCAACTCGGACCATATCCCGACAGGGGCTGCTTTTCAATCGCCTTTAGCGCGCCGCCTGCCAGATCGAAACGGGCCACGTTGGTCTGAGCAAGGATTTCAACCGACGTACCATCTCCCTCGATCTTGCGTTCCGCTTTGTCATAGAACACCAGCGACGCAAACATGGGAATGACGAGTATCAACGCCACAATCATCGGGCGATACAGGCTTGCCCGCACCCGCCAAAAACAGACCAGGCATGCGACGGCGCCGAGACAGATACCAACACTCAATGCGCGGGTACTGTTCAGCGCCAACGTACAGGCCAGTATTGCAAAACCCGCCACTGGCAACCATTTCCGCCGCACGTTCGCCGTCAGCGACACCATGACGAACAGACCAATCGTCAGGAACAAATCCAGACTGCCGTGGTAATAATATGCTCCACGCACCCGGCGGATGTAGTCCAAGCCATCTGGAAATTCCAGGATGTAGGCCCAGTCTCCCACCGCCATCTGCACCAAAGCGATCAACGCCTGGAACACCATGGCCAGACCGACCGTCGATAGCAATAGGGTGCGATCGCGCTCGGTCTTGACCAAGAGCATGACCAAGAATGCAGTCAGGATGAATGCGTACCAGATGGCCGAGGCCGCCATTACGCTACTGACAGAACGCTCAAGCAAGGAGGCGCTCTCGGCGTCCGTCGACAACTCGCGAACGGCATCATAGAGACTCCACAGCGCATTGCCGAACAACCAGACGCCGAACAGCGCCAGCACGATGAGTACATACCGGCCCATCGGGTTATGCCGCGTATCCCGCCAGCAGAGAAACCCGAGCCCAGCGAAAAGAACACTATCGACGATGAGCAATTGCACTGCCGGCGCGAGGTTGAGCGGATAGCCCATGACATAGTGCACGGCATCCGCCACATACTGCAGCGGCCTGACCAGCAAGCCGGCATGCGAATGAGCCATTGGCAGGAGCATCAATCCCACCAGAGTCAACCCCAGGACCACACCCAGCCATCGGGGCACACGGGGATGAAGCACGAGAACGACGATTGCGAACAATCTACATGCATCGCCCCAGACGGGAAGGATCGGCAGACTCGCGGCGGTGAACAGCCCTAGGGCAAGCAGAACCAGCAACCTGCCCCGCCAGCGCGTCGCCACGTCATCGGCCACCAGCGGTGCCGAGGCGTCCTGCGCCGGCCCAGTCTCGCCGAATATTGCATTCTGCGGGCTCATGAACGGGCCTCTCGAATCTCGGCGAGCGTCTTCGCATGCTCATTTTCAAGCACATCGCAGACACGCTCGGCCGCGTTTCCTGGAGGCGGCAACGTCTTGCGGGCCGCAGCGAGTTTGCGGGCAAGCGGCGTGTCGTTCAGCACCTGTTCCAGACCTTGCCCCACTTCCTGCAGATCGCCAAGCACTAGCGCGCCGTCCGCTTCGCTGTAGCTTACCAACGCATCGTATTGGGACAACTGTAGGACGATGGCGGGTTTACCCGTCAGCAACATCTCCATCGCCACCGTGGACGTCAGCGTAACAACGGCATCCGCCGCGGCCGCCACCACCGGCAACGCATCTTCCGCAGGGCTGTGCAACGCGCCGTCGGGAATAACCTCACCACGCGGATCGGTACTGCTGGGGTGCAGTCGTACAACCAGGCGCCACCCTGCGCGCCGTGCGCAAAGCTCAGCGAGGAACGCCCTTACCCGCCGGGGCAGTTCGGGATTCGACGGTTCGGGCTGCTCCGCCCAGAGGATGAGCTTTTCTTGATCCGCGACCCCATGTCGATGGCGCCACTCCGCGCCCAGCCGTTGCAATTCGGGATCATTGAGCGCATCGAATGCCGGATTGCCAGTCACGAAAATACGTTCGCGCATCCGCCCGGCCTCCACCAGGCGATCGACCACGGTCTGCGAATAGACCGTCAGCAAGTGCCCGTTGTCAGGGCGGCGCAACCAAGGCAACTCAAGGATGGCAAAAAGATCGATGACGCAGATGCTGGGGATATGCAGCTGGCAGGCCGCCCGCAATAGCGCGGATTCCATGCGGGGCGAGGCTGTCGCCACCACCCAGTCAGGCTGTTCCGATTTGAGAATGCGGCTCGCCGTGGCCACCGGTGAAAACGCATTGAGGCCGCGCTCTTCATAAGCAGCCCACGCCGCGGTCTCTCCAATCTCATCAACCAGATCCCGCATCGAAGCGCCGAGGTAGGCAATGGACTCTTCCCTCGGAATGCCCTTGCCTTCCGTATGGTGCTTCTCGGCTAGCTTGCCACCATACAGCGCGACCCGCGCGTCAGTCGCATCAACATAATCACGGACCGTCCGGTGCGCGATACCCAATCGGCTCAACACCGCGGAAGCCGTCGTCAACGCGAGCGGCACAACCTCGTGACCTCTGTTTTTCAGCGAGCGGATAAGCGGAACGGCGGCGGTGACATGGCCCCCTCCGTAAAACACCAAGAATACTTTCATTATCTCTGGATCAGTATCGACGTTTCGAATCTGCTCGAATCATTTGTTCGGATCAATTATGAGGTCCGAGCAAGATTTCGGCGCTGCATCATACAACCGTATGTAACGCTACGTGGTATCCGCCAAAGCGACCCGCTGCTCCCACGCCAATGTGCGACAGACTCTGCAACATCATTGTCTGGTCGTCCAGCACATAAGTCCATTCGGAATTCGGCGTGATGACATCAAAATTGTCGTGAAAATAGCGCCCATCACGCGTGCGCAATGCAAGGAATGGCTGCGGACCGAAGACCTGTCCCGCAACCACGTTCACGTAAATACGATTATTTTCCACCCGAAGCGCAAGCTCCAACGGCTTTATCGATTCGCTTTCAGCGCTGACGTGCGCCTGTGCCGCCTCATGGGCCCCGGAAAACCGTATTTTCACGTCAGGAAACTCAGCACGCACCTCTTGCAACATTGCGCGCAAGGTTTGGACGTCTGGTCGAATATCCCGATAATCGTGATCGGCAAAGGCCAGAATCGCCGACCCATTCTCACTCGCCTGCCTGAAAGCATCCCTCACATGCTCGATCTGCATTACCCGCAAGCGCGTTCCCAGATTTAAACACCGAAAAATCCAGCGCCGGCAGTTTCCAGGCACTTGATAGTCGTCGTGACTGGGATGATAACCAAGCCAATCCGCCGGGGCACGGGACCAATCGCCAAACCGACCAAGCTGAGTATCACGCTGCGCCGAGATCGCCGACTCATGCGACTGACTGGCATAGTCAAAGGGAATCCACTGTTCGAAAAACAAATGCGAATCCGGGCGCTCGGCATGGAAGCCGGGCCGGTTGGTAGTGGGGAACCAGTGATTATCTATAATGCGTCGCGCAATAGTAGGCATCAAAATATCCATACTATTCGCAAAAGACGTTGCAGCATGAAGCGGGTGCCGAGTCAATGACAGCGGGTGGAAATGCCAATCAATTTCATCGAGCTCGGAATTCGTCTCGCGTATCTTGTCTTGGTAGTAGCGAAAAATATTTCCGTACCCAAAATCCTTACGTCGGGGATTCTCATTCAATCCCAAATGGTCCATGCAATGCCAGCTATAGACCCAACCACGGCCAAAATCATCGACCATCTGGTTGCGAAAGGGGGCGCTCATGCAATCATCAAGCATCGCGCCCACGTCATGCCAAGTGCGGTTATAGGCCATCAGCGAGGGCGAAACGACCTTGGCAACCTCGTCTTCCAGGCCATCCAGCGGGATCTGACGTTGCTGCAGCTTGGCCAGGTTCTCACGCGTGGGGGGAAGCACCACGTTAAACAACTGCCGCAGGCGAACAAAGGTATCCGCAAGGCTCTCGTCGAGCGGGCCCTCTGTGTCAATGCAGTGCACGACATGTAACGTGGGGTTATTTTTCATGGATAATTTCGCGGCAGTGGCCAATGTAGGTAGGCGAACATTATAGTGCGATGCCCGGGCTAGCCACACCCAAAACCGCCCACGCCCCGCCTACCTGTGCAAAAATTGCGCACTTCCGTCGCACCCCACCATTTCAATCGATGACATGATGACTTTCGCTCTGAGCGCCGGCTCCGCAGCCCATCCCAAGGACACCCTGGTTGCTCTGCCGCCTCGCAACAACTTCGACGCCCTGCGCCTTGCAGCGGCGTTCATGGTCGTGTACTCCCATGTGTTGCGCATCTTCGCCCTTGGCCCCTGTCCCGTGTTGCAATGGTCCGGCTATGACGACTTGGCGACCGTCGGCGTGATCACCTTTTTCGTGATCAGCGGCTTTTTGGTGACACGCAGCTTGATTGCCTCGCCAACTATTGGCGGCTACATCGTCAATCGCTCAGTGCGCATCTTCCCCGGCCTGATCGTCTGCATGCTATGGAGCGCCTTGATCCTGGGCCCGATGGTCACAAGCCTGCCCCTTGCGAGCTACTTGTCCCACGAACGCACGTGGCTTTATCTGCTGAATATTTTCCTGTTCCCACTGCAAACCGTACTGCCCGGCGTTTTCGAAGGCCAACCCCGGCCCTTCACCGTCAACGGTTCCATCTGGACGCTCAGCATCGAGTTCTCGGCTTATCTCATCGCGATAGCCTTGCTGTTTGTCAGGGGCCGCAAGTGGCCGTACGTCCTCGCCCTGGCCATCATTGCCGCGGCCTATTTTCTCAATGGCATGGCTACCAATGACAAGACACTTTGGTATGCGATGCAATCGATCAACAACAATAAAGAAGATTATTTTTTCTGGCTGTATTTTCAACCAGTGAATGCAGCCCGCTTCATCGCCTTTTTTTTCATCGGGGCGCTATTCAATTGGATACCCCTGCGCTTCTTGCGGCTTGACGTTGCGGCGATCCTGGTTGTTGTTTACATACTGACTTTCAAGACCAGCGCCTACTATCCTGTGCACTTCATCGCACTGCCATATATTGTCATGGCCATTGGAGTGCGCCATTCGCGACTGGCCGATGCCATCCACCGGATGGGAGACATCTCCTACGGTGTATACATATATTCGACACCGCTGCAGCAAATGGCGTATTACTACCTGAACGGCAAGGTTTCGCCCGTTGCAGGCGCATGGATCTCGGTCGCGTTCAGCATCACAGCGGGCCTGTTGTCCTGGTACTTGGTGGAGAAACCCGCCTTGCGGCTCAAGCGCTACTCAACGCGTCCTGAAGACCCCTCTCGCCGCGCCACAGCTGACATGCAGGCAAAGTAAGCATCGAACTGGCTCCCGTGCGCTGCCCGCGGCGGGAGCCGATGCTTCCTAGACCTTGACCGGTTTACGGAAAATTCCTCGCCAGAATCGCTTGAATGGCGCCCACATATCAAAACCGAATCCCCGCCGGTTAAAATAGTTGTCTGTCACGCCATAAACGGGATCAACATCCTTCCCTTTGTACCTTGTACCAAACAAGTCATCCCAAAACGAGAAAACCACAGCATAGTTTTGGTCGAAATGCTCAGGCTTGGAGGAATGGTGCAACAGGTGAAAGCGCGGTGACACGATAATACGACCAAACCAGCCGAAGCCGACATTGAAATTGGAATGCTGCAGCAGAATCACCGCGTGGTGAATCATTGTGTAGACCACGTACTCCGGAATGCTGGGCCCGACCAGAATCAACGGAATCGCGCGCAGCGGATACTGCATCGCCACTTCGAATGGATGATTTCTGTGCGCCGTCAGCAGATTCATGCTGAGTGCGGAATGGTGGAACTTGTGCAGCTCCCAAAGCGACGTCGTTGTATGAGCGAAGCGGTGAAACCAATACGCCAGAAAATCCGCAACCAGGATGAATACAAGAAACGCCGCCCACGACGGCATATATTGCCCAATACCGATCTGGACGTTATTGACGAGAATCCCAAAAATAATAAAGGGCCCCAACAAGCCCAACGCCATGACCACCAACCCATCAAGCGACAGCGCGTAATACAGGAATAGGTAGAGATCGGTCCGTTCGCTCTTGTCGCCGAATGCAAAGCGATACAGCGACGTTTCGCGCATTCCAACTCGGAAGTCGCCCCGCCTCCACCAGTAGTAGAAAATCTCAAACACCAGCAAGGCAGTGGCAATTCCAATAATCATCAGAAAACCCACTGACGCGACCACCCCCCAAAAATCATATTTCTCCAGGACATTGTAGAAATAGTAGCTGGCGTAGCTTGAAATCGCAGCAGGCGTAGAGGTGAACAGATAATGCAGCACCGGACGAGGCCTTAGGCTACCCGAACCACTTGCCCCCACGATATAAAACCCGATGCACAATACGACAAACACCAGACCAACTCGGAGCATGGTTTGTCGAAAATTGAGATCGGGAGTTTCTTCCGAAGCGACGAGCTGACTTGATCTACTCATAGTTATTCATTGGTTCCGCTGACCAGAAACACACCAATTTGTATCTGACTGAAAACCCATTTATGGGCAGGATAGTGTACACTCTGCCCGCTATAGACGGGTGGACCACGATGAACTACATGCTGATCACGAACTTGCCGGACATCGCCCGGTACGTCGTCAAACACGGAGTAAGTCGTGTGTTTGTCGACCTTGAGTTCACAGGAAAACTGGCCCGCCAGGGTCATTTGAACACTGTCATCAGCCGCCACACGCTAAGCGACGTGGATACCATCCGGCAAGCAGCTCCCGACGCAGACCTCCTCGTACGCATCAATCCCCTGGACGGCAACACCCAGGAAGAGATTGAGCAGGTTTTGAGGCGGGGCGCCGACATCATCATGCTTCCGATGTTCGCGGACGCGGCTGCGGTCCGCCAAGTTAGCCAATGGATCGACGGCCGCGCCCGCCTGATTCCCCTGCTGGAAACCGTAGGCGCCACGCGATCTCTCGCCGAAATCGTCGAGATCGCCGGCGTATCCGAACTTCACATCGGGCTCAACGATCTGCATCTTGAGCTAGGCTGTACCTTCATGTTCGAGCCGCTGGCCAGCGGCCTCATCGACGAACTGGCCGCCATCGTGTGCAGCCAGGGACTCCCCTTTGGCATTGGAGGCATTGCCCGGGTTGGCGAAGGACAATTGCCCGCCGAAGTCATCCTCGGCGAACACGTCCGCCTCGGCTCGTCCAGCGTCATTCTGTCGCGCACCTTCCACCGGATGGCACAGAGCCTCGACGAACTCAAGTCCAACATGGACTTTGAACACGAAATCGGCAGGCTGAACCAGGCAATCGCCCAATTCAAGGCATCGCCCGCATTGGTGGATGAAAATCGGCTGCGCCTGCGGCGCATCGTGGATGATATCGTCTCGCAGAAGCAAATTGCCGCGGCCGCAGCCGGCTCAGCATCCAAGCCCTGACAACGCCGCCTCGCACCACGACACTCGATGGGCAAAAGCCTGATACGAATGGGAGTAGTCCTGTCCGTCGCCATCCTGGCGGGACGTATTACAGGCTTCCTACGCGAAATCGTTCTTGCCAGCCACTTCGGCGCCACCGCCCAGGCAGATGCCGCGGTGCTGGTGTTGACCCTGCCCGACCTGCTGGTCAATCTGCTGCTCGCTGGAGGGCTTGCAGGAGCACTCGTCCCGGAATTCAAGAGTCTGGACAAAACGCGCGCGGCGAACTTGTTCGTGCAATCCTCGCTTGTGATCGGTGGCCTGTTCGGCACACTCGCCCTGCTGATCGCATCGTTTCCCATCCAGGTTCTCGGCCTGCTCGGTCCCGGCCTTGTCGCGCAAGCCTATGACGACGGTGCGGTCGCAATGCGAATCATGGCGTGGGCGATCCCACTGAGCGCTCTGGCCGGCACAACAACCGCCTATCTACAAGCCAACGAGCGGTTCCTCTCCAGCGGGCTTGGCACACTGATTTTCAACGCGTGCATCATCGCCGTTTTATTGGTCCCCGGCGTGAACACATCGTTGATCGTAGCCCTGGCCCTCGCCATCAACGCCGGCGCGTTTTTCCGCTGGGCCGCGCAATTGGCGAATATCCCCCGGGAAAGGCCACGCAACATCTGGACGGACTGGCTAATAAACCGCGCCCTTTTGACCCGCTACTTCCAGGCACTCCTGTCCAGCAGCATCCTGTTGGCGGTACCCGTGCTTGCGCGCGCCTACGCCTCCGCCAGCGGAGAAGGCGGCGTCGCCATCTTCAACTACGCCAGCAAGCTAGTGGAACTCCCGCTATCTGTATTCATCACGCTGATCGCATCCATCACGTTCCCCAGACTATCAAAGCACTTCACCGCTTCCATCCGGTCGCCCGAAGGGTATGTGTTGCTGGGGCAGGCGCTGCGCCTGACGATCCTGCTGT
The DNA here is from genome assembly GCF_902859695.1 of Achromobacter ruhlandii. GTDB lineage: Bacteria > Pseudomonadota > Gammaproteobacteria > Burkholderiales > Burkholderiaceae_B > Achromobacter > Achromobacter ruhlandii. The sequence continues at coordinate 168,869 of NZ_CADIJL010000003.1, read as the reverse complement.
CCGTGTCGATCACGCTAATCTGCGCGTGGTACGCACTCCCCCTCGCAACGCTCGTCTATGGCCAGAGCGGTAGCCTGTCTGGCAAGGAACTCGACGATCTCGGCAGCCTGGCGGGAATCGGCTTCTTATCCTTGCCGCTGCAAGGGGCGTGCTATATGCTCGCCACAGCCCTGAACGCGCAAAAGCGCACCCACGTCCCTATGTGGATAAGCGGGTTGTGTGTCGGTGCGATGGCCATCGCCATGGCTTGGTTCGCGGGCGACCTCGCCATTGGCTCCGTTATGCTTATACTTAACGCGACCTACGCAGTGATGACGGTTTGCCTATGGATTGCAACCGGCCCGAAACTCTGGGGCAACAACGGAGTTTTCGACTCGCGAGTTGTGAGTGCGATCGTGATGTCATCTGCCGTCTTTGCGATGCTTGCCACCCTCCAGACCTACCTCTCCCTGCCGCACTGGATGCTGCTCGGATGGATAGCGCTGGCCGGCCTCGCGGTCCTCGCCGTGAATCTTGGCGTTGGCATACCAAATCTTAAATCTCTAGTCAGGCGCTGAAAATGCCGGCCCTGAAATCCAGATAGGAATTAAATAAATGTGCGGCATTTTTGGCTATTTTGACCGAGACAAGGCAAGTCTCAGCGCAGACACGCTTTCCGCCATGGCGAAGGTATTGCACCATCGCGGGCCGGATGAAAATGGCGTGCATGCCGAGGCAGGCGCTGCGCTGGGAAACTGTCGTCTTTCCATTATCGATGTCAAAGATGGGCATCAGCCCTTTATCTCCGATGATGGCCAGATCATTCTGGTTCAGAACGGCGAGATTTTCAATCACGTCGAACTCGCGGCGGAATTGGCGACAAAGGGGGTACACTGCCGCACCCATTCCGATACCGAGGTACTGCTTCGCCTGTATGAAACAGAGGGCATTTCGTTCGTAAGCAAACTCAATGGCATGTTTGCGATCGCTATTCTGGATAAGCGCGAGCAAGCCATGTACCTGATCCGCGATCGAATCGGCGTCAAACCGCTGTACATCGCCGAGCAAGGCAAGCGACTGGTTTTTGGATCGGAGATCAAGGCCTTGCTGCTGGCAGGCATTCCGGCCGTGCGTGACGAAGAGGCACTCCACCACTATCTGACCTACAACTACGTTCCCGCGCCTTACACCATGTTCAAGGGCGTGCGGCATCTGATGCCCGGACATTGGATGAAAATCAGCGCCGTCGGTAGTTCCGTACATCAGTGGTGGGATCTGGCCAAGGTGCAGCCAGAGCACAACCGCAGTGAATCCGACTGGATCGAAGAATTCAACGCCATCCTGGACGATGCGGTCCGCATTCGCCTGCGCTCCGACGTGCCAATCGGCGCATTCCTGTCGGGCGGCGTCGACTCAAGCAGCGTCGTCGGTCTGATGGCGCGCCACATGTCGCGCCCCGTACAGACATTCTGTATCGGCTTTGACGACCCTCGGTACGATGAAGCGTCTTTCGCTCAAGCCGCAGCGGATCGCTTTGGCACGCAGCACACGATGGAACGTGTTTCTCCCAACATGCTTGATCGTTGGCCCAAGGCAACCTGGTACTGCGACCAACCTCACGGAGACGTATCGTTTCTGCCGACGTGGCGTGTTTCCCAGCTTGCCGCCAAGCACGTCAAGGTGGTGCTGACCGGCGACGGCGGCGACGAGCTGTTCGCAGGCTACGACAAGTACCTGAGCTTCTTCTCGCAACCCGGCATTGATGAACTGGATCAGGCCTCATTTACCCGGCGCTATTTCGACAGCATCAGCCTGTTCTCGCCGGAAGCCAAGATCGACCTTTATCGGCCGGCGGATCAGCAACGCCTGAGCAACGTGGATTCGTTCGTCATGGCCAGCGACATCATGGCCCAGGTCCCGCACCAGGACCGGATCAATCAGGCCCTGTTTCTGGACATGCAATTGCTGCTGTCTGGCAATAACCTCGTAAAGCCGGACCGCATGGGCATGGCGGAGTCGCTCGAGGCGCGCACGCCGTTCCTCGATTACCGCATGATGGAATTCGCCTTCCGCATGCCCGGCACGCTGAAGCTGCGCGACGGCGTGACCAAGTACCTCTACAAGAAGGCAGTCGCGCCGATGATCGGCGATGATCTGGCGTACCGCCGTAAACAAATGTTCACGGTGCCGGTTGGTGACTGGTTCCGCAATGAGCTCGCGGGTTTTTGCAAAGACCATCTGGTTGGCGAAAAATCGAATCTGCCGGCCCTCTTCAAGCCTGAGCGTCTCAGATCGATACTGGACGATCACATCAGCGGCAGCCACAACTACACTCGCGAAATCCGGGCCTTGATCGCGCAGAACCTATGGGAAGAAGTTTTCCTGCGGAACACCGGGGAAAACCAACGTGCAGGGTAAGACCAAGCAGGCGTATTGCCTGAAACGCCCGATGGATTTCCTGGCGGCTTTGCTATTGCTGCTCGTTCTAGCGCCTGTCCTGGCAGGGTTGGCGCTGGCAGTCCTGATCAAGGAAGGCCGTCCGATTTTCTTTCGGCAGACCAGGGTAGGCAAGGATCTGCGCAGGTTTCGCATGCTTAAATTCCGAACGATGACTGTCGCTGTCGATGGCGGTGATGTACCGGAGAGCGTGCCCTTGGAAGACGTCAAGATGCAGAGGTCGGCATTCCGCACGACCGAAGTGAATGATTCGCGCATTACACCAATCGGGGCTTTCCTGAGAAGCACCAGCTTGGATGAACTGCCGCAACTCCTGAATGTGCTGACGGGAGACATGTCTCTGATCGGACCTCGGCCCATGACCCCCGTGCAACGTGCCGATTTCGCTGCTGATGATTGGCAACTGCGTCATGGCGTCAGACCCGGCATCACGGGCCTGGCCCAAGTCTGTGGCCGCAGCGCACTCACCCAGGAGGAGCTCGTCGCCTACGACACCGAGTATGTGCGCAATTGCACCTTGCGGCAGGATCTTCGCATCGCCTTCCTGACCCTGAAGATTGTTCTCAAACGCAGCGGCGCGAACTGACTGCGTCTACTATGCATAGATCTTTGAAATCTTTGCTGGTGGCGGTACTTGCCGCCATTCCATTGCTGAACATGGCCTCTGGTTACGGAGGCAGTCTGCTGTCCTACTTGGCGATAGTGATGGCTTTGGCGCTGTTGGCATGGCCGCGCAGCGCGCCCTCGCCCGATGCGCTCACGGCGACAGGCTACAGGGTGTTCATCGTGTTGATGTGCCTTCCGATGCTCACCGTCGTGCTGAGCCAATGGGCCAAGCACGGATGGTCATCATCGGATATCGAACGCGCCTTCCGACTGGGCCCGAGCGTTGTCATATTGCTCTTTGCGCTATTGCGCATCGATGAACAGAAACTCCGATTCGCAATCCTCGGCACTCTCGGGGCCGCGGTGGTCGGAGCAGCCACGGTGCTCGAACTCGCACTGACCACGAGCGGGCGGCCCGTTACCGGGGACTACAACGCCGTCAGCTATGCGAACTTGCTGCTGCTGTTCGGATGCATGAGCCTGTATTCATTGGCGGTGCCCTTCTCGCGACATCCTCGCGCGGAAAGAATCGCGAAACTGTTGATAACGGCCGCTTCCGTGATAGGTGTCATCCTGACGTTCACCCGCTCGACGTGGATGGCATTCCCAATTTTCGCGGCGATCGGACTGGTGCTTTTCTTTCCGAAGATTCGCCCGGTGCGCCTGGTGGCGGCAATGCTGGCGTTCACCGCCGCGGCATCCGCCCTCGCCTTCAGCAGCAGCGGATTCCGTGAGCGAATCTATCTGGCTCAGCAAGAAATACATGAGTGCATGACGCAAAATGATCGGGCTGACAGCTCGGTTTGCATCCGCGTCCAGCTGGCACGTGCTGCATGGCACATGTTCCAGCAGGATCCCTGGCTTGGCAGCGGCAATGGCAAGCGATATGAACAATCCTTGCCACGGCTTCAGGAAGCCGGAATAGTCTCGGAGTATGTCACCAACAACTTTGGTGAAACCCACAACGATATGCTCATGGCAATGGCCAGCTATGGCATCCTCGGCGCAAGCGCCCTGCTGATTGTTTATTTCGCACCAGCCGTCGTTTTCTTGCGTAGACTCAGGCAGCCTTTAGCGATGCCCGCCCGAGCCTCAGCGGCGATGGGATTGGCGCTCTGCCTGAGTTTTGTTGTATTTGGCCTGACTGAACTGATGTTCCGAGGCATGCGCACCATATCGATGTACGGCATGCTGATCGCCCTGTTTTTGGCCTTGTCTCACCCTCGCAGCGCCACCGGATCACCTGCGGAACGACGCTGATCACCAACTGAACCCGCGCAAGGGGGCCACCCGAGGGCTCGCACACGCTCATGGCAGATTTCCTGGTTTAGGGCCACAATACTCAAACAAGGCCCGAAAAGGAGACAGCCATGCGCATAGCCGATGCCCAGTGGATTCCTTCGACCCAGCATCAAACCTGGGACGCCCTCACGGATCCCGCTGTGTTACAGCGATGCATACCGGGTTGCATCAGCGTGACACAGCGGTCCGCCACCGAATATGCGGTCACATTGCGGGCCAAGGTGGCCGGCATCGATACCGACTACGAAGGCGAAATCCTGCTATCCGACGTAGACCCTCCCAATAGCTGCACGCTGGTATTCGAAGGCAAGGGGCTGGCGGCCTGCCTGGCGATCGGCACCGCCCAGGTCAATCTCAGCATCAAGGACGAAGGCACCCGCGTTGCCTACACCGTCGCCGGCATGACGGGGGGCAAGCTGGCCGAATGCGGTGAAAGCCTGGTGCTGAAGGCCGGAGAGAAAATCATCGACCGGTTTTTCACTGAATTCATCGATTACATGGCGGCGCAGCCCCGGGTGGCGCCGCCCCCCCCTCCGCCTGAGCCCCCGGGCCGCGGACTGTCTAATTCGCGCTGGTCGTGGGCGATCGTGGTGCTGGTCATCGCGGTTTTCTGGAGTTACCACGCGTTCTACAAGTGAAAACCCTAGTGGGCCGATGATATGCTTGGCGGCATGAACCCGCCCCCCCCATCGACCCAGCCCGCCGCCCCCGTGCATTCCCGCCGCGATCTGCTGATGGCCATGGCAGGGGTATCCGCCACCGTCGTGCTGGCGGCATTCGATTCCACCATCATCAGCACCACCTTGCCACGCGTGGCTGAGGCCCTCGACGGCATGTCCCTGTATGCCTGGGTGGGCACCGGCTACCTACTGGCCACTGCTGCATCGATCCTGATCTTCGGTCGCCTGGGCGACATGTTTGGCCGCAAGCCGTTAATGTTGGTGTCGGTCCTGATCATCGCCTTGGGCTCCATCGCCTGTGGCCTGTCGCAATCCATGACGCAGTTGATCGTATTCCGCTCGCTGCAAGGCATCGGCGGCGGCATGATGATCGCGACCGCGTTCGCGGCGCCAGCCGACCTGTTCCCCGACGCCAAACAACGCGTACGCTGGATGGCGCTGGTGTCCGCCGCGTTCGCCATGGCGAGTGGAATCGGCCCGGTACTGGGCGGCGCAGTGACACAGGCCATGGGCTGGCGCGCCGCATTCTTCATTTCCCCGGTCGCGGCGGCCATCACGCTCTTCCTGCTCGCGCGCTATTTCCCTCGGATCCGGCCACTGCACAATGAAAGCCGCAAGATCGACTGGCTTGGCGCCATACTGCTGGTGGTCGCGGTGGGTGCGCCCCTGGCAGCCCTGGAGCTGGCCTTCGCCAGCGGCGACCACGCCCACCCCTTGGTGGGACTGGTCCTCGCCGTTGCTGGCGCGCTAGCCATCGCCGCCTTGATTCCCATCGAACGCCGCGTCGCATCCCCGATATTTCCGCTGCGTGTACTGGCGGCCTGGGAATCACGGTTGCTGAACCTTGCCGCCATGATGGTGGGCGCCGTCATGTTCGTCCTGATCTTCTACAGCCCGCTGCTGCTGCAACAAGTGCTCGGCTACACCCCGAGCGAGGCCGGCCTGCTGCTGACCCCGCTGGTGGCCGCGATCTCGGTGGGCAGCATCATCAATGGCCGTCTGTTTCCCCGGCAGACGGAACCGCAGCGCCTGATGGTGTTCGGCGCCGGCCTGCTGGCGGTGGGCACGCTGATGGTGCTGCTGATTTCGCCGGGCACCTCGGCCTGGTGGATCCTGGCGGCGTTCTTCGTCAACGGCTGCGCGCTGGGCTTCCTGCTGCCCAACCTGACGCTGTTCATGCAGATGCTGAGCGAACGACGCGACGTGGGCGTGGCCTCGGCCCTGGTGCAGACCACCCGCGCCATCGGCAGCGCATTGGGCACCGCCGTAGTCGGCATCCTAATCTCCCACGGCACGATACTAAACGGAGTGCGCACCGGGCTGGTCCTGTGTATTGTCCTGTGCCTGACCTGCGCGGTACTCGCGCATCGGGTCAAGATGAAGAATATGGCAACCAGCCGGAATTCCACCTGATTCTCAGGATTTATCATGCGCCGCCGCGATTTGCTGGACCTTCTGCTCCTGGCCGCCGTCTGGGGCGGCTCTTTCCTGTTCATGCGCTTGGCCGTGGGGGAATTCGGCCCGGTTGCGCTGATCGAGCTGCGCGTGGGCCTGGCCGCGCTGTTCCTGCTGCCAGCCGCTTTGTGGCGCGGCAAGCTGACCATCATCGGCAGGCACTGGAAGGCCATATTGGTGGTGGGCGTCTTGAACGCCGCCCTGCCGTTCCTGCTATACGCTTACGCCGCCCAATCGCTCGGCGCGGGATTCCTTTCCGTGGCCAACGCCGTCACACCAGTATGGGGTGCGGTGGTCGGCTGGCTATGGTTAAAGGACAGGCTGCCCTGGTCGCGTTCGCTGGGCCTCGCGATCGGCCTGCTGGGAATCGTGGTGCTGGTGTGGGACAAGCTCGATTTCCAGCGCGGCGGGACCGGCCCCGCCGTGCTGGCGGCTGTGTCGGCCCCCATCTTCTACGGCATCGCGGCAAACTGGACCAAGCGCTTCCTGACGGGCGTGGACGCCCTGTCCAACGCGACCGGCAGCATGCTCGCCGCCAGCCTGGTACTGCTGCCGCTGGCGCTGGCCGCTTGGCCCGAAGCGCCGATATCGGTCCGCGCGTGGGGGGCCACCGTTTTGCTGGCAGTTGTCTGCACCGGTGCCGCCTACATCATCTTCTTCCGATTGATCGCCAATGTCGGTCCCACCGGCGCGGTCAGTGTCACATTTCTGGTCCCGGTATTCGGGGTGGTGTGGGGCGCGTGGTTCCTGGACGAGGCCATCACCGTGTCGATCCTGACTGGCGCCGGCATCATCCTCGTGGGCACGGCGCTGGCACTGGGCCTGGTTGGCGGCAAGCGGCGTGCGGCGCCAGGCTAGCCGAGTTGGATCCGGGGAGCGCGATCCAGGGTCAGGCCATGCTGGTCCGGCAGCGACAATTGGGGGGGATCGCTCAATGGCCAGGGTACCGCCAGGGCCGGATCATTCCACAACAGGCACTGTTGATGCGCCGGCTGGTAGTAGGCCGTCGCCTTGTACGACACCACGGCACGCTCGGACAACACCAAAAAGCCGTGCGCGTAGCCTTCCGGAATCCACAACTGAAGATGGTTCTCTGCCGACAAGCGCCGGGCCACCCACTGCCCGACGGTCGGCGAGTCCAGGCGCATGTCTACGGCCACATCGTAGATCTCGCCTTCGGTCACGCGTACCAACTTGCCCTGGGGATCCTGGGTCTGGTAGTGCAAGCCACGCAGGACGTGCCGATGGGACTCCGACTGGTTATCCTGGACGAAGCGCAGCTCGCGTCCGACCACGGCGTCCAGCACTGATTGCCGATAGGTCTCGAAAAAGCACCCGCGCGCATCGCGGTGCACTTCAGGTTCGATCAGCAGGATATCGGACAGCGACAGGGGTGTGATTTTCATCAGAAAGGCAGCCGTTTGAGCAGGCTCATCAAATAGTCGCCATAGCCGCTTTTCTGCAATGGACGTGCCAACGCCTCCAATTGCCCGGCATCGATCCATTGCTTGCGAAAGGCGATTTCCTCGGGACAGGCCACTTTCAGTCCCTGACGGCGCTCCAGTGTAGCGATGAACTGGCTGGCCTCAAGCAGACTGTCGTGCGTGCCCGTATCCAGCCAGGCATGGCCGCGGCCCATGATCTCGACATTGAGGCGGCCCAGTTGCAGATACGCTTGGTTCAAGTCCGTGATTTCCAGTTCGTTGCGGGAGGACGGACGGATGTGGCGCGCCATCTCCACCACTTGTTCGTCATAGAAATACAGGCCGGTGACGGCATAGCTGGACTGCGGCAAAGCCGGTTTCTCGTCAATCCGTTGCGCGCGGCCAGCGGCATCGAACTGCACCACGCCATAGCGTTGCGGATCCTGCACGTGATACGCAAACACGGTGGCGCCCGCCTGGCGCGCGTCGGCCCGCGCCAGCAACTGCGGCAGATCATGCCCGTAGAAAAGGTTGTCACCCAGGATCAACGCGCAAGGCGCCCCGCCAATGAAATCGGCACCGATGAGGAAAGCCTGCGCCAACCCGTCAGGCGACGGTTGCACGGCATACCGCAGGCTCAACCCCCAACGGCTACCATCCCCCAGCAAGTGGGCAAAGCGCGGCGCATCGTCGGGGGTGGTGATGATGAGAATTTCGCGTATGCCCGCCAGCATCAGCGTGCTGAGCGGATAGTAGATCATCGGCTTGTCGTAGACCGGCATCAGTTGCTTGCTCAGGGCCAGCGTGGCTGGATGCAACCGGGTACCGGACCCGCCGGCCAGGATGATGCCTTTGCGCGGCACGGTCGGACTCATGGCGCTGGATCTCCCTGGCGGTAGGCGCCCGATACGATGTCGGCAACCCATTGCGGGTTGTCCAGATACCAACGCACGGTTTTCTCCAACCCCGAAGCGAACGTCTCGGAAGGCCGCCAGCCCAATTCGCGCTGGGCCCGCGTCGTGTCGATGGCGTAGCGGCGATCGTGCCCAGGGCGATCCGCGACCTTCGCGATCTGCGTCTTGTAGGCCGCGCCATCGGCACGCGGGCGCAGCTGGTCCAACAGTTTGCAGACGGCCAGCACCACGTCCAGGTTGGTGCGCTCGCTGTTGCCCCCCAGATTGTAAGTTTCGCCGGGAAGGCCGCGGTCGAGCACCTTGCGCAGGCCGGCGCAATGATCCGTCACGTACAGCCAGTCGCGCACATGTAGGCCATCTCCGTAGACGGGCAATGGCAGGCCGGCCAGCGCATTTTGGATCATCAATGGAATCAGTTTCTCCGGAAATTGGCGCGGCCCGAAGTTGTTGGAGCAGTGCGTGGTCAGCACCGGCAGGCCGTGCGTCTTGCCGCAGGCCCGCACCAGGTGATCGCTGGCCGCCTTGCTGGCGGAATAGGGATTATTGGGCTGAAACGGGCTCGATTCGGTGAAGGCGGGGGCATCGGGCGACAGCGAGCCGTAGACCTCGTCGGTGGAAACATGCAGGAAGCGGAAGTCGTCGCGGGCCGGGCCGGTCAGGCCCGCCCAATACGTGCGCGCCGCCTCCAGCAGGCCATGCGTGCCGCAGATATTGCTCTGGATGAAATCCCCCGCCCCGGCAATGGAGCGGTCCACGTGCGACTCCGCCGCGAAATGCAGGATCGCGCGCGGCTGGTGCGTTTGCAGCAGACGGGTCACCAACGCGATGTCGCCGACATCGCCCACCACGAACACATGGCGCGCGTCGTCCTTCAACCCGTCCAGGTTGTGCCGGTTGCCGGCATAGGTCAGCTTGTCCAGATTGACCACGGGCTCGCCCCCCTGCGCCAGCCAATCCAGCACAAAGTTGGAACCGATGAATCCGGCGCCGCCGGTGACGAGAATGCTCATTGCGTAGTGCCCGAGTGAAGGCGCCGCCTTCCAATCCGGCAGTTTACCGCCGTGGCCGCCGGCTCAATACTTATCCGACGTCCCCGTCAACGCCACCCCGATCCGCAGCAACGTATACGACATCGCATCCACCCAACGCCGCACCCACCCCCGCCGCTGATATTCCAGCGGACGGATGAAGCGCCCGCCTTCCTGGATCGCCGCTTCCAGCCGCTCCTGCAGGTCCCAGGCAAACGGCTGGTCGTCGACCACCACATTGGCCTCGCGCGCCAGCAGCAGGCTGAACGGATCCAGGTTGGACGAACCGACCGTGGCGACGTTGTCGATCACCGCCACCTTGGCATGCAGATAGCTTGGCATGTACTCATAGATCTCGATGCCATCGCGCAGCAGCTGGTCGTACAGCGAGCGAGTGGCGTGGTACTGCATGCGGTATTCGACCTTGCCCTGCAGTAGCAGCCGCACGCGCACGCCGCGCGCGGCGGCCTTGGCCAGGGCGCGGCGGAACTGGCGGCCGGGAAAGAAATAGGCGTTGGCGATGAGGATGTCGCGCCGCGCCTGCGTGATGCCATACAGGTAGGCGCGTTCGAAGGTCTGGCGGAAACGCAGGTTGTCCCGCAGCACCAGCGCGGCGCGCAGGGTGCCACAGGGCGCCACCGGCGCGTGGCTGGGCTTGGTCAGCCGCATGCGGTTCCAGTCGCGCGGATGGCGCCGCAGACGCGCCCAGTTCAGGCGCACCCACAGCAGGTCCTGCGCGTACGCCGCCTCTGTCACCAGCGGGCCGCGCACCTGGACCGCGAAATCGAAGCGCGGCGCCGAGATGCCGTCGGTGGGATCGAGATCGTCATAATCGTCGATGATGTTGATGCCGCCGATGAAGGCGACGCTGCCATCGACGATGGTGACCTTGCGGTGCAGGCGCCGCAGGCGGCTGCGCGAGGGAATGAACTTCGCGAACCAGCGCGGCTCGGGACGGAAGATGCGGCATTGCGCCCCCGCGCTGGTCAAGCGCTCACGCAGGGTATCCGCGGTTTCGGCCGCGCCGAAACCGTCGAGCACCACGCGCACCTTGACGCCGCGCGCGGCCGCCGCCGTCAGGCAGTCCAGCACCTTCACGCCGGTGCGGTCCAGCATGAAGATGTAGGTTTCCAGATGCACGCTGGATTGCGCCGCATCGATCGCCTGGCACAACGCCGGAAAGAAGTCGGTGCCGTTCTGCAGCAGCCGGATGTCGTTGCCGTCGGTCCACTCCAGCCTGACCTGCTCGGCCTTCACGGGAGTTCCAGCTCGGCCAGCAAGGGGGAATGATCGGACAGCCGCGCCCATTCGCGGCCGCGCAGCACGCGCGCGCTGCGCACGGCGAAGCCGCGCTGGTAGATGCGGTCCAGGCGGAACCAGGGAAACACGGCGGGAAAGGTGCGCGGCGGCGGCAGCAACAGGGGCGAATTGCCGTCCATGCCCAGCTGATTGGTGCGTTCCAGCACGGATACGCCGCTGTTGGGCAGGCCGCGCAGGGCGTTGCTCAGGCGCTTGACCGAATCGCGCAAGCGCGGCAATTCGCCGCCATGACTGCGCGGGGCGTGCGAAAACACCTCGTACAGGCCCAACTGCTGCACGAACAGCGGCGCCAGCCGGTCGCCCCAGTCGTTGAAATCGCCCGCGATCAGGATCGGTTCGCCATCGGGCACCATGCGCCGGATGCGCTCGGTCAGCGCCAGGATCTGGCGGCTGCGGCTGCCGGCGAACAGGCCCAGGTGCACCACGAAGCAATGCACCGCCCGGCCGTCGAGTTCGATGGTCGCGTGCAGCAGCCCGCGCTGCTCCAGGCGATGATCGGAGATGTCCTGGTTTTCGTGATCGAGGATGGGAAAGCGCGACAACAGGGCGTTGCCGTGGTCCGTGGCGCTGCGGATCGCGTTGCGGCCGTAGGCCACGTCCAGCTTGAGCGCGGCGGCCAGCGACTCGTGCTGGGCGTCGAGCAGCGATTTCTGCTCGTTGCGGCCCTGCACTTCCTGCAGGAAGACCAGGTCGGGGCGCAGGCCGTAAAGGCCCAGCCGCAGTTCGTTCAACGAGTCGCGACGACCCAGCGCCGAGCGACCTTTATGGATGTTGTAGCTGACGACACGAATGAGCGACATGGAGGAGATGGCGCCTTCTCAAGACAGTGAAACCGCCAACCGAGGCCCACAAAAAAGAAGCGTCCCGGCAAGCACCGCCAACCCAGGCGGCGTTTGCCAGATTACTCCAATTCCATGAACCCTTCCCACCTCGGAGACACCCTGAAACGCAGCGAACGGGCCCGGCGCGGCTCAGAGGCGTATCCGCTCAGGCAAAGCCCCGCACCCGGGACGTCCCCAAGCCGAGCACACACAAGGCAAGCAGAAAAACGCCACAAACCCGAGACACCATCCCTAGCCAGGCCGCCGGGATCCGGCTCCGCCGGTCCCGCGCGGCGCCCCCTTGAGGGGGAGCGCCGCAGGCGCTCGGGGGTGGGCCTACTTCGGCTCTGCGTTGCGCAGGCGGATATGCAGCTCGCGCAGTTGCTTCTCGTCGACTTCCGACGGCGCCTGGGTCAGCAGATCCTGCGCACGCTGGGTCTTCGGGAACGCGATCACGTCGCGGATCGATTCGGCGCCGGTCATCATCGTGACGATGCGGTCCAGGCCGAAGGCGATGCCGCCGTGCGGAGGCGCGCCGTACTGCAGCGCGTCCAGCAGGTAGCCGAACTTCTCGCGGGCTTCCTCGGCGCCGATCTTGAGCGCGCGGAACACCTTGCTCTGCACTTCCTCGCGGTGGATACGGACCGAGCCGCCGCCGATTTCCCAGCCGTTCAGGACCATGTCGTAGGCCTTGGCGAACGCCTTGCTGGGATCGGTCTCGAGGAAGTCCTCGTGGCCGTCCTTGGGGCTGGTGAACGGGTGGTGGGCGGCGGTGTAGCGGCCGTCTTCCTCGTCGTATTCGAACATCGGGAAGTCGACCACCCACAGCGGCATCCAGCCCGCGGTGAACAGGCCGGTCTTCTTGCCGAATTCGCTGTGGCCGATCTTCACGCGCAGCGCGCCGATGGCGTCGTTGACGACCTTCTCGCGGTCGGCGCCGAAGAAGATGATGTCGCCGTCCTGCGCGCCGGTGCGCTTGACCAGTTCGGCCAGGGCGGCGTCATGCAGGTTCTTGACGATGGGCGATTGCAGGCCGTCGCGGCCCTTGGCCACTTCGTTGACCTTGATGTAGGCCAGGCCCTTGGCGCCGTAGATGCCGACGAACTGGGTGTAGGCGTCGATCTCGCTGCGCGACATCTCGGCGCCGCCGGGCACGCGCAGGGCGACCACGCGGCTGCCGGGCGCCGTGGCGGCGGCGGCGAACACCTTGAAGTCCACGTCGCGCATGACGTCGGTCATGTCGGTGAATTCGAGCTGCACGCGCAGGTCGGGCTTGTCCGAACCGTAGCGACGCATCGCTTCGGTCCAGGTCATGATGGGGAACGGGTTGGCCAGGTCGACGCCCTGCACCACCTTGAACACGTGGCGGATCATGTTCTCGAAGATCTCGCGGATCTCGAGCTCGTTCAGGAACGAGGTTTCGCAGTCGATCTGGGTGAATTCCGGCTGGCGGTCGGCGCGCAGGTCTTCGTCGCGGAAGCACTTGGTGATCTGGTAGTAACGGTCAAAGCCCGACACCATCAGCATCTGCTTGAACAGCTGCGGCGACTGCGGCAGCGCGAAGAAGTGGCCGGCGTTGACGCGCGAGGGCACCAGGTAGTCGCGCGCGCCTTCCGGCGTGCTCTTGGCCAGCATCGGGGTTTCGATGTCGATGAAGCCCAGCTGGTCCAGGAACTTGCGGGTTTCGATCGAGACGCGGTAGCGCAGCATCAGGTTGCGCTGCATCTGCGGGCGGCGCAGGTCCAGCACGCGGTGCGTCAGGCGGGTGGTTTCCGACAGGTTGTCGTCGTCCAGCTGGAACGGCGGCGTGACCGACGCGTTCAGGATCTCGACTTCCTTGCACAGCACTTCGATCTCGCCCGAGGCCAGCTCGGCATTGGCGGTGCCCGCCGGACGCTCGCGCACCAGGCCGGTGACGCGGATGCAGAATTCGTTGCGCAGGCGCTCGGCGGTGGCGAAGGCGGCGTTATCCGGATCGAACACGATCTGCGCCAGGCCCGCGCGGTCGCGCAAGTCGATGAAGATGACCCCGCCGTGGTCGCGGCGGCGGTTCACCCAGCCATACAGGGTGACGGTCTGGCCGAGATGGTCGCGGCAAACCTGGCCGGTGTAGCAGGTACGCATCGGGATAACTCCGTTGTGTGCTTGGTAGTAGCGTAAAGGGTTACAGGTCGACGCCCGGCGCGCGCTGCGCGTCCGGCGTCGGAGAGAGCGGCGCCGGCCGGGCGCCCGGCGCGGCCGGACCCGGGGCGACGACGCCCATGGAAACGATGTACTTCAAGGCCGCGTCCACGCTCATCTGCAGGTCCACCGTGTCGGCACGGGGCACCATCAGGAAGAAGCCGGACGTGGGATTCGGCGTGGTCGGCACGTACACGCTGATGTGGTCCCCGGGCAGCCGGTCGGCCACTTCGCCGCTAGGCGTGCCGGTGACAAATGCGATGGTCCAGCTGCCGGCGCGCGGATACTGCACCAGCACCGCGCGGCGGAATGCCTGGCCATTCGGGGCCAGCACGGTGTCGCTGACCTGCTTGACCGAGTTGTAGATCGAGCGCACCAGGGGAATGCGGCCCAGCAGGTTTTCCCACTGGTCCACCATGGTGCGGCCGATCAGGTTGGCCGCGAAAATGCCCGTCAACAGCACCACCACGATGACCAGGACGAAGCGGAAGCCGGGAATGTCGACGCCGAACAGCGACTCGGACGACAGAAAACCAGGCACGAACCCTTCGAGGGTGGCGACCAGCAGACCCAGCACCCACACCGTGATGACCAGGGGAACCCAGATCAGCAGGCCGGTGATGAAGTACTTCTTGATGACGCGCATACGCATCGCGCGGTTACTCAGGAGGCGGTGGACGGCCCCGCGGCGGGCGCGGGGGCAGCGGCCGGCGCAGCCGGTGCGCTGGCCGCCGGCGCGGCGCTTTCAGCGGGCGTCGACGGGGCACTGGCGCCAGTGGCCTGCTGGCCGCCGCTGCCGTTGCCGCGGAAATCGGTGACGTACCAGCCCGAGCCCTTGAGCTGGAAGCCAGCCGCGGTCACTTGCTTGGAAAACGTGCTTTGGCCGCACTCGGGGCAAACCGAAAGCGGCGCGTCGGAAATCTTCTGCAGGACGTCTTTGGCATGGCCGCAGGCGCTGCACTTATAGGCGTAGATGGGCATCGAGGGCTCCCAGGCGCGGGCCCGGTGTATCAGTGACCGTCGGCCAGACGTTGCAAACCCATTGCGCAAAACCAGGGGCTCGAGGAGTCCTCCAAACCAAAGGGAGGCCCCGGGGCCGGAACTGGCGCTGGACCGGACAACGGCCGGGCACGGCCGGAAAAATACGGGAAAGTCTTGAATTTTAGCGGTTTTTCGTGAAAGGCCGGTGGCGTCCCCACAGCGGGGTGCCCGGGGGCTCCGCCGACGGGCTCGCCCCGCGCCCTCAGACGGGCAACAGGAACATCACGGCGGCCACCGCCGTCGGCCCCAGCGCGGACAAAAACAGCCGCCCGGACGAGATACTGCCGTCCGGAAAATGGTTCTTCAGGATGGCGAAACCGGCCGGATTCGGCGCGTTGGCGATCACGGTCAGACCGCCCCCCGTCACCGCGCCCGCCACCAGCATGTAGCGCCAGGCTTCGCTGGTGCCTTCCACCAGCGACCCCAGGTAGGTCAGCGCGGCGTTGTCGGTAATGGCCGTCAGCGCGGTCGCGCCCCAGAACAGCACGAACGGCTCCAGCCCGCCCAGCAGGTCCTGCAGCCACCACTTCTGCAGGCCGCCCAGCACCACCAGGCCGGCCAGGAAGAAGCCCACCATCAGCCCTTCCTTGATCAACAGGCGGTTCTGGTGGCGCTTGTAGGCCTCGGCAAAGCCGATGAACATCATCAGCAGGCCGAGGAAGATCGCCGGGTGGTGCGCGCTCAACACCACCGCCACCAGGAACACCAGGTGGATCAGCATCACCAGCGCCGGCACGGGCGGCCGGTTGTCCTTGCCTTCCGGGGCGTCGACTCCACCGCCCGTGCCCACCGAGCGCTCCAGCAACGCCTTGCGGCAGATGAAGGTCAGCAGGCCCGCGTTCAGGCACACCGCCACCGCCGCGCGCCAGCCGAAATGCTGCGCCATGAAGGCCGAGTCCCAGCCGAAGGTGGACGCCACCATCAGCACCGGCGGCGCCGCGTAGGAGGTCAGCACGCCGCCGATCGACACGTTGACGAACAGCACGCCCAGCGTCAGGTACTTGAAGCCGGCGCGGCCGCTGGTGCGGAAATAGGCATCGCGCAGCAGGATCGCCGCCAGCGTCATGGCCGCCGGCTCGGTGATGAACGAGCCGCCCAGCGGCACCAGCGACATCACCACGAAGAACGTCGCCAGCTCGCGCGGCAGCGGCAGCGCGCGCGCCGTGGCGCGCACCAGCAGCCCCACCAGCTCCAGGATCGGCCGGCTGGCCGCCACCACCATGATGGTGAAGACGAACAGCGGCTCGGTGAAGTTGCGGGTGTCCATGTAGCCGATGGCCGCGGACGGCCCCGACAGTGCCGCCATCGCCACGATCAGGGCGAACGCCCACACCCCGAAAACCGCCTCGACCTCGGCCAGCAGGTGCCAGAAGCCGGCATGCGGCCCGCCGCGATGGGCCAGGCGGGCGAACATGGGAACGGAAAAGGTGTGCAACACCGCCACGACGAACAGGAGGGTGGCGATGATCTCTATGGGCTGGGGCATCGAAAGCGCTTCCGGAATGAAGACCCGGGCCGCGCGCACGCGACCCCGAATCGGCGGACAAGGGTCGCACTATAGCGTAGCGAACCCGACCCGCCCTACAGGGACAACGCTAGGATTCGACCACTTTTCAGGCGATCGGCGCGGGCGGTTCGCCGCCCTGCTGCGCATCGCGCATCTCCATCAGCAGGCTGTGCAGCATTTCGGTCGACAGCCCATGCAGCACCAGCCGGTACCCGGCGCGCAGCGTCGACATGGGCACCAGCGGATGACTGTTGTTGACCAGGATCAGGTGCTGCGGCGCGCCCAGCAATTTGGCCGCGTAGATGCCGATGGTCTCATCCAGCTGCAGCGAATTGGCCGCGCGCCAGAAGTCGTTGTCGGTCAGCATCAGCTGGTAGAGCGGCGTGAACAGCTCGATGGCGCTTTGCAGGTCGAGGAAATTCAGCTTGCCCTGCGGCATGTCCTCGAGCTTGAGATCCGGGTCGCGGATCATCGAAAAGTCCACGCGCTCGGGCGCATGCATCTCCACGCCCGCGTCGCGCAAGGCCTGGTTCAGCCGGATCACGAAGTTGAACAGGTTGAGGTCGTGCTTGACGAACAGTTCGTCCTTGAGATCGTCGATCTCCATCGGTTCGAGCGGCGTGGTGGTGATGCGCACCGGCGAGTTGGCCGCGATGAACGCCAGGATCTGCGCGCCCAGATGGAAATGCCGCAGGATCAGCCAGTTGGCCTCTGGCGAGACGAAGCGCTTCAGGCCCCACGCCAGGATGCGATGCAGCAGCCGCGAATGCGACCAGCGGCGCGGCAGGAAGGTCTTGATGACCTGGATCAGGATGATGCAGGCGCGCGCCAGCGGCCGCAGGAACGGCAGCAGGTACTGGCGCGAGCCGCAGCTCGAATCGGTCAGCCAGGCCTTCTTGACCTTGTCCGGCAGCGGCGTGCTGCGATCCAGGTACAGCGCCAGCCACGGACTCGGATCGGCGGGATCGTGGCCCTTGGCCAGGAATTCCGGTTCCTTGTTCATGCGGCATCATCCTCCATCACGTGATGAAACTGCATCAGGTACAGCGCGGCCGTGCGGCGCGCGGTGTCGACGATACGCTGCTCGGCGCGGCCGTCCTCGTCACAGTCCAGCGCCAGTTCCACCGCCGTCAGCCAGCGCGCCAGGTGGTTCTCGTCGTTGTGGCCATGGTATTCCAGGAAGCGGAAGGCGTCCGGCGGCAGCTTCAGGCTGGCCTTGAGCAACGGCAGCAGGGCCGGCACGATGCGCTGGCCGGTGCCCTCGATGATGTAGATGGCGCCCAGGAGGCCGATCGGGTCGCGCGTGGCGGCCAGGCTGTGCAGATAGGCGTTGAGCGCCTCGCCGCCGGGGTTGCGACGCAGCGCGTCGATGTTGTCGATGGCGCCGCCGGCCGTGCGGTAGTCCTGGAACAGGATCTGGAAATCGTTCTGCTCCTCGCCCGCATGCATGTCGATCAGCGCAGCCAGCGGCTGATATTGCTCGGTCAGCGAGGCCGCGCCTTCGCGCATCCACTTGCTGCCCTCGCGCACCTGCGGGATCCAGTTCTCCATCCAGTTCAGGTAGTCGGCGGTCTCGAAGCGGCGGTTGCGCAGGCGCCGCACCACCGGCGTGCGCCAGACGCGCGAGCGGTAGTCGTGCCAGATCGCCGCCAGTTCGGTGAGCAACTGGCCCAGGCCCTGCGGCGCCATGTCCGGATCGTGCGGCGGCGCGATGGCGTCGGCATCGGCGCTGTGGGCGTCCTCGCGCCCGGCCGCGACCGGCGTGGCGCCCACGGCCACCGACGGCGCGGCGTCATGCGCGGCCTCGGCCTCCAGCAGCATGTAGGCCGCCATGAAGCGGCCCGACTCGGGGATGTAGCAGAAGATCTGCTCGCCCGGCTTGATCTCGCGCGTTTCCAGGAACTCGGCCAGCATGATCAGGATCGACGCCGCGCCGGTGTTGCCACGCCAGGCCAGGTTGCTGAACCAGCGCTCTCGCGGGATCACCAGGCCGGCCTTCTCCATCAGGTCCTCGACCACCGGAATGAATTTCTCGGATGAGTAGTGGCACAGGAAATGATCGACCTGGTCCGGATCCAGCCAACCGTCGCGCACCAGCTTGGCGTACTCGTGGATGCCGATGTCGAACAGGTGCGGCAGCAGCCGGATGTCCTGGCGCAGCGACAGCGCGCCATCGGCCTCGGCCTCGTTCCACGACGGATAGTCCAGGTGGCCCTTCTGCCGGTCGGCCGACAGGCCCAGCTGCATGCACACCGGATAGTCGCCCGAGAACGAGCGCTGGTGCACCCACTTCAGGCGCAGCCGCACGCCCTGGGACGCGCCCGGCAACGGCCGGCCGCCGCGTCCCAGCAGCAACGCGCCGGCGCCATCGGACAGCATCCAGCGCAGGAAATGCGCGTCGAAGTCGGCGTCATAACCACGCGCGGCAAAGCGCGAGCGCTTGAACAGGCGTGACGGCAGCTCGGCCGCGACCGCCAGCGCGCTGGCATGGCCGCCCATCTCGACGCCCTGCGCCGCCACCTGGATCGCCGACACGCCCGCCGCGCAGATGCCGTGTACCGACAGCGTCTCCATCGGATGCGCGGCCAGCTCGCCCTGGATCATGTTGGCAAAGCCCGGCATCAGCGCATCGCCGCCGGACGAGCCGCTGGTCAGCAACGACACATCCGCCAGGTCGCCGTCATTGCGCCGCAGGCAATCGCGGATGGCGTTGGCGGCCAGCTGCGCGTTGGTGAAGACGGTGCCGCCCTCGGCATCGATCGCGTAGTAGCGCTGCTTGATGCCGTTCTCGGCCAGAATGCGGCTCTTGATGCGGCTGGACATGCGGTTCAGCGGCGCGATGTAGCTGTCCATGGCCTCGTTGGACACGGGTTCGCCCGGCATGAAATAGCCGGCGCTTTCCAGGTAGACACGATTGAACGCGATAGGCATGGCGGGTCTCTAGTGGCAGGTATGGAGTGGCGGCGCTAGCGCACGTGCTCGGGTGCCATGCACGAGCGGCTGCGAAAGCGCGGCAGGAAGGTGCCCAGCACGAACACGCGGAACATGTAGGGCGTCAGGCCGCCCTCGTTCAGCGCGGGCGTCACGCGGGCCCGGTAGTGGTCGCGGTGCAACCGGGTCAGTTCGGACCAGTGCGCGCGCGGATTCTCGTGGTGCGCGGTGTGCAGGCCGATGTTGAACAGCAACGGATTGACCAGTCCTTCGAAGTTGCGGGCGTAGTTCAGGCCGGCGACGGCGCGCGGTCCGCCATCGGCGTGCGCATGTTGCAGGTAGTTGGTGGCCAGCAGCCAGTGCAGGCCGTGCAGTTGCGGGATGATGACGAACACCAGCGCCTTGACCGGATTGATCGCCAGCAGGCCGCCCCACAGCCCCAGCCAGGCGCCGTACTGGCACATGCAGTAGCGCCACGCGCCCGGCCAGTGCCGGCGCAGCCGTACCAGCCAGGCGAAAAACAGCGGATACAGCACCCACACGGCCTGCACCGGATGGATCAGGTAGCCCCACAGGTGATTGGTGTCGCCGCCGAAGCGGTAGGTGCGTGCCACGTCGCGCGCGCCATGCCTGTAGCGGTGGTGGTTGGCCACGTGCGCCGGATAGAACACGAAAGTGGGATGCCCCTGCAGCAGCGTGATCCAGAAATCGGTGGCGCGGTTGGCCCAGCGGCCATGCCACATGCGGATGTGCGTGTGGTTGTGGTGGATCACGCCGATGCCCAGCGTCAGGAACAGCATCAGCGCGTACAGCGGCCACCAGAAGCCATGCAGCCACTGCCACGCCGCCAGGGCGGGCAGCGCGGCCAGGTAGGCCAGGCTCTGCCAATCGCGCCGGTTGCGCAGCGCGGGCAGCCGGCGCGTCTTGCTAAGCCCGTCCGCCAAGCGATTCTCGCTGCCGGAAAGCTTCCAGCTGGGGCGCGGCCGCCTCGGCCTTCAGCCGGGTGCGGAACAGGCGGTCCATGAACGTGAACTGGAAACCAAAATTGCCGTTGTAGCAGGCGTGGTGCAGGTGATGCCGGCGGCTCGCCGCAAACCAGTGCGCATACGACACGTTGGGAAAGAAGTCGTAGTTGGCGTGGCCGATGCAGTTGAAGAACAGGCTGAACAGCGGCACCGACGCCAGCGACCAGAAGCTGAAATCATGCAGCACCATCGGCAGCATGATGACGTTGCCCAGCATCAGCGCCTCGATCGGATGGAAGCTGTAGGTCGAGAACGGCGTCGTCACCACCGAACGGTGGTGCGGCAGGTGGAAACGGCGCAGCAGCTTGGTGTGCAGCAGGCGGTGGTTGATCCAGAAATGCACGTCGTTCCAGGCCACCAGGGCCAGGATCTCCAGCGTGATTTTCTGCCAGCTGGCATCCGGATCCAGGTGCGCCCAGCCCAGCTGCAGCAGGCCCCACGGAAAGATCATGCCGGTGCCGAACAGCAGGATCGACACGCCCGACTGCGTGAATTCACGGCGCAACTGGCCCGGCGCCAGCGGCCGCGGATCGAGCGGCCGGCCGATGCCCAGCGCCGGCAGGATGTACTGGGTCAGCAGCCAGGTGGCCGCGCCGAACAGCAGGTAGATGCCGCCGAAGAACAGCAGGCCCGCCAGCATGACCTGCCAGGCGGACAACGCGACAAAAGCTTGGGCCATGAACGTTTTGTTTCACCCCGGAGAATGGCCGCATCATAAGCAATCCGTCAGCCGCGCGGTGAGACATTTATTACCAAATGAATCCGGACGCCACAAAGCTGCCGCTCCCAGGCCGAAGTTGCGCCTATTGGCAGGGAAACTGCCGGTTCAAGCCTGCTACCGCCGCATCCATGCGCCGAGCCAGGGCCGCGCTCGCGGCCGGCATCGGCTCGCGCAGCTCCGCGCTCAACAGCCCCTGGCGCCCCAGTTGCGCCTTGACCGGTCCCGGATTGGGTTCGGCGAACGCCAGTTGAATCACCGGCGCCAGCGCCTGGAACAGCCTGCGGGCCAGATCCAGCTGCTGCGCCCGCACCGCCTGGTACATGGCCACGAACAGGTCCGGACGGATGTGCGCCGCCGCCGCGATCAGGCCGCTGCCGCCCAGGCACAGCAGCGACAGCGATTGCAGGTCCTCGCCCGCCAGCACGTTCATGTTGCCGTCGGCGATCAGCGCCAGGGTCTTGTCGAGCGAACCGCCGCAGTCCTTGATCGCGGCGATGTTCGGATGCGCGGCCAGCGACAGCAATGTCGCGGTCTCCAGCGTTGTACCTGTGCGATAGGGAATGTCGTACAGCACCAGGGGAAAGCGCGAGGCATCGGCCAGGCTGCGGAAATAAGCGGCCGCGCCGTCCTGGCCCGGGCGCACGTAGTAAGGCGCCGGCGCCAGGATGCCGGCCAGCGGCCGGGTGCCGAACGCGGCCAGCCGCTGCAGCACGTGCCCCTGGTGATTGCCCGCCAGGCCCATCACCACCGGCATGGCGCCGGCCTCGTTCAGCACGGCGTCCAGCACCGCCAGCTGCTCGGCGTCATCGAGCGCCGCGGCTTCGCCCGTGCTGCCGCAGACGACCAGGCCGTCGACGCCCGCGGCCTTGAAATGGCGCACCAGCCGGCGCAAGGCCCCGCCATCGACGGCGCCGCCGGAAAACGGCGTCACCAGGGGGATCCAGACGCCTTGGAACGGGGATTGATGAGTTTGCATGAACACTCCTTCGGTGTAAGCGGACCGTGGTTGGGCCGTACAGAAGTGCTCGGGATACCAGGGGGTGCGCGCGAAGGCGCCGTGGCGCCGCCGTGAGGCCGCTGTTCCGTCGCCCATCTGACGGAACAGCATGCTCCGGTCAGATGAGCGGCTGTTTTTTGGATTTCAGGCCGGCGCAAACCGTCGCCACGCCGAGGGCGCGGAACAGGAAAGCGGACTGGATGGCCTGAGGAATCATGAATGGAATAAAGGGTTGAAACCGGCCGCGGGCGACCGATGCGCAAATCTACCGGGCCGCCGCCACGCTGTCAACGCAGGCTGGCCAGGAAGATCGCGCACAGCGCTTCCATGCCCTGGCGATCGTCTTCGTCGAAGCGGTCCGGCACCGGGCTGTCCACGTCCCACACGCCGATCAACTCGCCCTGGTGCACCAGCGGCACCACGATCTCGGAACGCGAGGCCGCGTCGCAGGCGATGTGGCCGGGGAACGCGTGCACGTCCGGCACCAGCTGCGTCTGGCGCTGGCTGGCGGCCGCGCCGCACACGCCGCGATTGAGCGGAATGCGCACGCAGGCCGGCTTGCCCTGGAACGGGCCCAGCACCAGCTCGGTGCCGTCGAACAGATAGAACCCGACCCAGTTCAGGTCGGGCAGCGCCTGGTAGGCCAGCGCGCTCAGGTTGGCGGCATTGGCGATGCGGTCGTGCTCGCCGTCCAGCAGGGCGCGGGCCTGCTTGGCCAGTTCGGCGTACAGCGCGGCCTTGGAGTCGGCGGTGATCGGGGCGGCTTCAAACATATATCTAAATGTAACTGTACAGGCGATTATCGATGCAAGTGATTTTAGGGGCTGCCCACGATAAAGGGGCCGCCTTGCCACGCTGTGGGACAATAGTTTACGCAGTAACGTCTTTACCGCGCCGTTGTCATCACCCCGTCACTCCCTTCTTGATTAAGAAGCAAACCATGGACAAGCCTCTCGAACCGACGTTCGCCTTTTCCGAACGCGCCCTGCAACTCACCAGCTCCGCGATCCGCGAGATCCTCAAGGTCACCGAGCGGCCCGAAGTCATTTCGTTCGCAGGCGGCCTGCCGGCGCCCGGCGGCTTCCCGGTGGAAGTGGTGCGTGCGGCATTCGACAAGGTACTGTCCACCAACGGCCGCGCGGCCTTGCAATACGGCCCCACCGAAGGCTACGCGCCGCTGCGCCAATGGGTCGCCGACGACCTGAACCGCGCCGGCGCCCACGTCGCCGCCGACCAGGTCCTGATCGTCTCGGGCTCGCAGCAGGCGCTGGACCTGCTGGGCAAGGTGCTGGTCGACAAGGACAGCAAGGTGCTGGTCGAAGACCCCAGCTACCTGGGCGCCCTGCAGTCGTTCAGCCTGTACCAGCCCAAGTACGTGCCGGTGCCCACCGATGACGGCGGCCTGATTCCCGAGGCCATCACCCCCGAGCTGGCCGCCGGCGCCCGCTTCCTGTACGCGCTGCCCAACTTCCAGAACCCCACCGGCCGCACCCTCAGCCTGGAACGCCGCATCGCGCTGGTCAAGCGCGCCGCCGAGCTCGGCCTGACCATCATCGAGGACGATCCCTACGGTGAACTGCGCTACGCCGGCGAACCGCAGCCGGGCCTGATCGCCCTGGCCGCCGAATACGGCGCCAACGTCGTGCGCCTGGGCACGTTCTCCAAGGTGCTGGCCCCCGGCCTGCGCCTGGGCTACATCGCCGCCGCCCGTCCGCTGATCAACAAGCTGGTGCAGGCCAAGCAGGCCACCGACCTGCACACGCCCACGCTGACCCAGATGGCCGTGTACGAAATCGTCAAGGACGGCTTCCTCGAAGAGCACCTGCCCAACGTGCGCGAGATCTACCGCGCCCAGGGCAGCTGCATGTTGGACGCCATCGCGCGCGAATTTCCCGCCACCGTCAGCTGGACCAAGCCCGAAGGCGGCATGTTCATCTGGGTGACGCTGCCCGAGCACATCGACAGCACCAAGCTGCTGGAAAAGGCCATCGCCCAGAACGTCGCGTTCGTGCCGGGCGCGCCGTTCTACAGCGGCGCCGGCCGCGCCAACACGCTGCGCCTGAGCTTCGCCACGGTGCCGGAAGACAAGATCCGCACCGGCATCGCCATCCTGGGCAAGCTGCTCAAGGAATACACGGCCTGAAAACCGGGTCCTGACCAGGCTTGACGGTCGCACGGCCGGGCGCATTGCCCGGCCGTTGTTTTATGCTGTCGGCTTTCCTCCCTTTTCTTTCGCCGTGACAGTGAGCGCTCCGCAATCCTCTCCCGTCGACCTCAGCGACATTGTTTTCACCGACTGGGTCGAACGTTGGCTGCCCAAATCGTGGCGGCCCTACGCCCGCCTGTGCCGGCTCGATCGCCCCATCGGCACCTGGCTGACACTGCTGCCCTGTATCGCCGCGCTGGTCCAGGCTGCCGGCGGCCTGCCCGACCTGCAACGCCTGGTGGTGTTCTCGCTGGGCGCGCTACTGATGCGCGGCATCGGCTGCACCGTCAACGACATGTGCGATCGCAACTTTGACAAGCACGTCGAACGCACGCGCTTCCGTCCGCTGACCAGCGGGCAGCTCAGCATGCGTAATGCGGTCTGGTTTTTGCTGGGCCAATTGGTGGTCTGTGGGTCGCTTTTGTTCTTCCTGAATGGCATGAGTCGCTGGCTCGCCGTGGCCGTTCTGCCGTTCGTTTTCATCTATCCGCTGTGCAAGCGCGTGACCTACTGGCCGCAGGTGGTGCTGGGCATCTGCTTCAACTGGGGCATGCTGATGGCGTGGTCGGATACGCAGAACCATGTGCCCCTGGCGGCCATCGCGATGTGGTTCGGCGCGGTGCTGTGGCAGGTGGGTTACGACAGCATCTATGCCTACGTCGATGTGCGCGATGACCGCAGCCTGGGCCTGCATTCCACGGCCATGCGCTTCGGCGACCAGGGCAAGTTATGGATTGGCGGCTTCTATCTTGGCACCGTGATTTTGTGGGCCTGGGGCGGCTTTGCCATCGGCATGTCGTGGGCCTATTACGTCGGCATGGCGGCGATCGCCGTGCACCTGGCGTGGCAGTTGAAAGTGTTCGATATCCAGCGTCCGGATCGCAACTTCATGCTGTTCCGCGCCAACCTCTGGCTGGGTGCGATCCTGGTCGCGGCGGCGCTCGCGGGCACCCTGATCGGCTGATCCGGCGCATTGCGGACGCGCCATGCTTGGGAGATGATGGCCGCTCCGACATGCTTTACGGAGTCACCGATGTCCGCTCTGACCAAAACCCTGCTGGCCTTTGCTTCGGCCAGCGCCCTGCTCGGCGCCCTGCCGGCTCACGCCCAGGCCACCACCGATTGCTCGGCGCAACGGGGCTGCGCCGCCAAGTTCTGCCGTCTCGAGAACGAAATCACCTACGCGCGCGCCCACGGCAACACGCACCGGGTGGCCGGCTTGCAGAGGGCGCTGGCCGAGGCCAAGGCGTACTGCACTGACAGCCGCCTGCAATCGCAACGCGAGGCCGATGTGCGCGACAAGCAGAACAAGGTGTCCGAGCGCGAAGACGAACTCAAGGCCGCCCGCGCCAAGGGCAAGCAGGAAAAGATCGACAAGGCCCAACGCAAGCTGGATGAGGCCCGTGCCGAATACGACGCCGCGCTGGCCGACCTGAACCGCTGATCCCTCCCCCTTGATCCGCCCCCGGGGCATCGTCCCGGGGTGGCGCGCGCTGCCCCTCGCTTGCGCTGCGGAATCTCCCCCGTCCTCGCCTCTGTTCCCGGCACGCCTGGCTCTGCCGCGTGCGCCCCATCGCGGGTCCGGCCCTCGCCCCTCCCCGCCCGATCTCTCCTGCGACCACTACCTATTGCGTCATCAAATGGAAATATCGCCACCTATGGTGCCATTTGGTAAGTTCCATCGTGATTAGTATTCATTTTGGAAAGATGTTTTCAGGGAATAAGGGTTTATCCCAAGGTTATTTGGGCCGAGAATGCAACTCATCGGGACACAGCAAGCGACCCCCGGCAATCAGGCCAGAGGATCGGATCCCAAGCTCAAGACATATGGAGGTCTGCTATGAAAACCCTTGCTACCGCTTTGATGCTGTCCATGTCCGTTCTGGCCGCCGCTGGCGCCCAAGCCGCTGAAGCCGACCAAGGCCCGACGCGCGCCCAGGTCCAGGCCGAACTGCAACAAGCCAAGGTTTCCGGCCAGTACACCTTCGGCGAAGAAGGCTACCCCGCCGCCATCGCCCAGAAGTCCAGCCTGACCTCGCAGCAAGTGCAAGAACAGCTTGCCCAGGCCAAGAACGCCGGTGAAGTCACCTTCGGCAACATGGACTACCCGCCCGTCGCCCACGCCGCCAGCACCACGTCGCTGAGCCGCAGCCAGGTCCAGACCGAACTGGCCCAAGCCAAGGCGGAAGGCCTGGTCACCTTCGGCAACATGGACTACCCCCCCATGGGCAGCTGATTGCATGGCCTGGCTTCCAGGCCCTGGCACTCGCCCCCCAAAAGCCCTCCGGCCTCACCCGGAGGGCTTTTCTTTTTGACGTTTCGGCATTCAATTAAGTCATAACGACGTTAGATATAACCGTTACGACGCTTTGGTATCTACAAATCGACAGCGCCCACGCATAGGATGAGGCCAACCCATCCCCCCTCTATGCAGGAGCCGCACCATGTCCCCCTCCCCCAAGCCCGTCCTCCTCCTGGGCGCCGGAAAAATCGGTTTCGCCATTGCCTTGATGCTTGAGCGCAGCGGCGACTATTCGGTCCTGGTCGCCGACCAGGACCCGGCGCGCCTAAGTGTTGTCGCGGAACTGGGCTGCGACACGCGCCAGATCAGTGACGATGCGTCACTGGCCCGCTGCATCGAGGGCCGCTATGCGGTCGTCAACGCCTTGCCGTTTCATCGCGCCATCGCCGTCGCGCAACTGTGCGCGCAGGCCGGTGTGCACTATTTCGACCTGACCGAGGATGTCGCCAGCACGCACGCCATCCAGGCGCTGGCCGGCGATGCCCGCGCCGTCTTGATGCCGCAATGCGGCCTGGCGCCGGGTTTCATCGGCATCGTCGGCAACGCGCTGGCGCGACGCTTTGACACCTTGCTGGACCTGCGCATGCGCGTGGGCGCATTGCCGCGCTACCCCTCCAACAGCCTGCGCTACAACCTGACCTGGAGCACGGAAGGGTTGATCAACGAATACTGCAATCCGTGCGAGGCCATCGTTGACGGCCGGTTGACCAGCGTGCCGGCGCTCGAAGGCTACGAGACCTTCGCGCTGGATGGGGTCGAGTACGAGGCCTTCAACACCTCGGGCGGCCTGGGCACGCTGCCCGCGACCCTGCTGGGCCGCGCCCGCAATGTCGACTACAAGTCGGTACGCTATCCGGGCCACTGCAACCTCATGAAGCTGCTGCTCAATGACCTGCGCCTGCGTGACCGCCGCGATCTGCTCAAGGACATCTTCGAAACCGCCATTCCCACCACCGAGCAGGACGTGATCGTCATCCAGGCGCAGGCATCGGGCCATCGCCACGGCCGGCTGGAAGAAGAGTCGTATCCCATCCGCGTGTTCGGCGCCGATGTCGACGGCCATCGCCTCAGCGCGATCCAGTTGTCGACGGCGGCCGGCATCTGCGCGGCGCTGGATCTGGTGGCACAGGGCGTGTTGCCGCAGCGCGGTTTCGTGGGCCAGGAACAGATCGCGCTGGAAGCCCTGCTGGGCAACCGCTTCGGCCGCGTCTACGCCGGCAAGCCGCTGGCGCTGGCCAACGCCATGACCGAAGACCGCTAACGCTAAGTCCAGCCCTCCAGGCGCAGCGTCGCCCGCACCAGGCGCTGCTCTTCCTGCTCGATCTCGGCCAGGTTCTGCCGCACGCTGTCGACATGGTCGGCCGCGGCGCGGCGCGCCTGCTCCGGCTGGCGGCCAATAACGGCGTTGAACAGCCGCGCATGCTGCTTGTCGATCTGGCGCTTCTCGGGTTCGCGGTGGTACAGATTGTTGACACAGGCGAACACGGAACCAAGCATCAGGTCATTGAGCGACTGCAGCGTGTGCACCAGCACCGGGTTGTGCGAAGCCTCGCAGATGGCCAGGTGGAAGGCATGATCCAGGTGCGCGTGCGTGGCGGTGTCGGCGGCCTGGGCGTTCACCATCTCGTCGTAACGACGGCGGATCATGATGAAGTCGGCCTCGGTGCCGCGCAAGGCCGCCAGCCGCGCCGAATCCGCTTCCAGCAGCGAGCGCACTTCCAGCAGGTCGTACAGCGTGCGCGGCTGCGAATTGAACAGGTGCATCAGCGGACCGGCATCCACCTTCGAGATACGGGCCACGAACGAGCCCTTGCCTTGCGAGGTGTGGATGATTTCCCGGGCGCGCAGCAGCTTCAGGCCTTCGCGCAACGCGGTACGCGACACGCCCAGCTTCTCGGTCAGCCGCCGTTCCGACGGCAGCGCCTGGCCGGCCTTCAGGACACCGTCCAGGATCAGGCGTTCGATGCGCTCCGCTACTTCATCCGCCACCTGGCGGGGTTTTGCTTCAGTTTCCGCGTGCATGGGCTCTCCGCGCCAGTGGTATGACCAAGCACGCATACCAAGCAGCCTGCCAGATTCCACCTTCGTAAGTAGCTGATATAAAACCATAAAAAAACGATGTTTGCCCAGCAGTCCGCGAACAAACTGGTATGACCAGCGGGTTTTGATATGGACTTTGCGGCGCACGCGAACGATGATGTACGGACAGATTCGCCCGGCGCGCGCGCCGCCCAGACCTCCAATCGTCAGAGACCCGCATGACTCAACGCATCCAGCACCACGGCCTGCAAGTGGCGGCCAATCTCAGCCAGTTCATCGAACAAGAGGCGCTGCCCGGCTCCGGCCTGGACGCCGACGCGTTCTGGAAAGGGTTCGCGGCCCTGGTACACGACCTGGCGCCCAAGAACCGCGCCCTGCTGGCCGAACGCGATCGCCTGCAGGCTGAGCTCGACCGCTGGCATCGCGCCCACCCCGGCCCCATCGCCGACCCGGCCGCCTATCGCCAGTTCCTGGAAAGCATCGGCTACCTGCTGCCGCAGCCGGCCAGCGTGCGCGCCACCACCGACAACGTCGACACCGAAATCTCGCACCAGGCCGGGCCGCAACTGGTGGTGCCGGTGTCCAACTCCCGCTACGCCCTGAATGCCGCCAACGCGCGCTGGGGCAGCCTGTACGACGCGCTGTACGGCACCGACGCGATTCCCGCCACGCCCGGCGACAACGGCGCCGGCTACAACCCGGAACGCGGCCGCGCCGTCATCGCCCGCGCCCGCGCCTTCCTGGATGGCGCGGCGCCGCTGGCACAGGGGTCGCACGCCGACGCCCACGGCTACTCGGTCGAGAACGGACAGCTCAAGGTGGCGCTTGCCAACGGCGCCACCACGCTCAAGACGCCGGCCCAGTTCCTTGGCTACCAGGGCGACGCCGCGGCACCCAGCGCCATCCTGCTCAAGAACAATGGCCTGCATTTCGAGATCCAGGTCGATCGCGCCCACGCCATTGGCGCCACGGATGCCGCCGGGGTCAAGGACGTGTTGATTGAGGCCGCGCTGACCACCATCATGGATTGCGAGGACTCGGTTGCCGCGGTCGACGCGGACGACAAGGTTCACATCTACCGCAACTGGCTCGGCCTGATGAAGGGCGACCTCACCGAGGACGTCACCAAGGGCGGCAAGACCTTCACCCGCAAGCTCAATCCCGACCGCCAGTACACGCGTCCGGACGGCTCGGCGCTGACGCTGCATGGCCGCTCGCTGATGTTCGTGCGCAACGTTGGCCACCTCATGACCAACCCGGCCGTGCTCGACCGCGACGGCCAGGAGATCCCGGAAGGCATCCTCGACGCCGTCGTCACCAGCCTGGCGGCGCTGCACGACCGTGAGCGCAAGCTCAATTCGCGCACCGGCTCTGTCTACATCGTCAAGCCCAAGATGCACGGCCCCGCCGAAGCCGCCTTCGCCAGCGAGCTGTTCGACCGCGTTGAAGATCTCCTGGCGCTGCCGCGCCACACCCTGAAAATGGGCATCATGGACGAGGAGCGCCGCACCAGCATCAACCTCAAGGCCTGCATCGCGGCCGCGGCGGCGCGCGTGGCGTTCATCAACACGGGCTTTCTCGATCGCACCGGCGACGAAATGCACTCCAGCATGGAGGCCGGTCCGATGCTGCGCAAGGGCGACATGAAGTCCACCGCCTGGATCACCGCCTACGAGCGCAACAACGTGCTGGTCGGCCTGGACGCAGGCCTGCGCGGCCGCGCCCAGATCGGCAAGGGCATGTGGGCCATGCCCGACCTGATGGCCGCCATGCTCGAGCAGAAAATCGCGCACCCCAAGGCCGGCGCCAATACGGCCTGGGTGCCCTCGCCCACCGCCGCGACGCTGCACGCGCTGCACTACCACCAGGTGGACGTGCAGGCGGTCCAGCAGGAACTCGAACGCACCAAGCTCGACAGCGTGCGCGACGAACTGCTGGCCGGCCTGCTGACGGTGCCGGTGGGCGACCGTTCCAAGTGGTCCGCCGCCGATATCCAGCAGGAGCTGGACAACAACGTGCAGGGCATCCTGGGCTACGTGGTCCGCTGGATCGACCAGGGCGTGGGCTGCTCCAAGGTGCCGGACATCCATAACGTCGGCCTCATGGAAGACCGCGCCACGCTGCGCATTTCCAGCCAGCACATCGCCAACTGGCTGCGCCACGGCGTGACCAACAACGACCAGGTCATGGAGACCTTCAAGCGCATGGCCAAGGTAGTCGACGGCCAGAACGCCGGCGATCCCCACTACCTGCCGATGGCCGGCAACTTCGACCGTT
Organism: Achromobacter ruhlandii; assembly: GCF_902859695.1. GTDB lineage: Bacteria > Pseudomonadota > Gammaproteobacteria > Burkholderiales > Burkholderiaceae_B > Achromobacter > Achromobacter ruhlandii. Next base: position 137,655 of record NZ_CADIJL010000003.1, on the reverse strand, counting down.
CGCTGGCGTTCAAGGCCGCCTGCGCCCTGGTGTTCGAAGGCCTGACCCAGCCCAATGGCTACACCGAACCGCTGCTGCACAAGTTCCGCCTGGAATTCAAGGCCGCCCAGGCCTGATTGCCAGAGGCCGCCGGCTACGGCGGCACGCCTCACATTCCGGACAGCCCAGGCTGTCCGTTTTTTTTGCCGGCTTCAGGAATGGCCAAACCTTTTTTCGCACAGTCGTGCTAAATTGCAGCGCATGACTGCCAAGACTGAAAAAAGCGAACTGACGTTCGCGGCCATCGTGGACGCGGCGCTGGACATGGCCGCCGCCCAGGGCCTCGAAAGCCTGTCGCTCGGCCAGGTGGCCAAGCGACTGGACATCAGCAAGAGCGGCGTATTTTCGCGCGTAGGGTCGCGCGAAGCCTTGCAGCAGGCCGTGCTGGACGAATACGAACGCCGTTTCGTGGCCGCCGTCTTCACCCCCGCCATGTCGCAGCCACGGGGGTTGCCGCGCCTGAATGCGCTGATGAGCCTGTGGATCGAACGCGCCTGCAACGTCGAACTGCTGACCGGCTGCATCTATATCGCCGGCGCGTTCGAATTCGACGACGTCGAATCCCCCTTGCGCGAAATCCTGGAAAACAACCTGCGGCGCTGGCGCGGGGTCATGGTGCGCACGGTGCGGCAGGCGCTCGACGAAGGCCACTTGCGGCCGGACACCGATCCCGAGCAACTGGTGTTCGAGGTCTACAGTCTCATGATCGGGCTGATGCATGACGCCCGCTTCCTGCGCGACCCCAAGGCCCGCGAGCGGGTCCGCGCCGCTTATGAACGCCTGATTTCCACGTATCGCAGTTTCAAGTACATCGAGTAGTCGTTACCCCGGAAGCCGGCGCCAGCCGGCATGGTTTTCAATCAATTTCGCACGATCGTGCGATTTATGCGACATGGAGCGGATCATGGTTTTCTATCTCAGCGCGGCGGCAGTAGCGGTGGCGGGCATGGCGCGAGCGTGGCTCTCATGGCGTGCGCTGCTACGCCAGTTGCCCGATCTGCCCCGCCACTTGGTACTGTTCTGAGACACGTTGGCCTCGGGGGCCGGCCAGGGCCGCAGACGCGCGGACGCTCGCGCGCAGCGCGCCTCCCGGTCTATATTGCATACTCACTCCCCGCCTGTGCCTCCATGTCGCGTTCCGCTCATCTCCTGATCATCGATCCGCAGAATGATTTCTGTGACCTGCCCGCCAGCCATCTGCCTGTCGATCCCCTGAGCGGCCAGGCCATGGCCCCCGCGCTGCCGGTCCCCGGCGCGCATGCCGATATGCAGCGGCTGGCGCGCTTCATCGACGCCACCGCGCCCGCCTTGTCGGCCATTACCGTCACGCTGGATTCACACCACCGGCTGGATATCGCCCATCCCACCTTCTGGCGCACCGGCGACGGTCGCGCGGTCGCCCCTTTCACCCCCATCACCGCCAGCCAGGTACGCTCGGGCGCCTTCCAGCCGCGCCACGCCGACGACCTGCCGCGCACGTTGACCTACCTGGAGGAGCTGGAGGCGCGCGGCCGCTACACCCTGATGGTATGGCCGGTGCATTGCGAGATCGGCAGCTGGGGCCACAACGTCCATGCGGATGTGCGCGCGGCCTACGCCCGTTGGGAAGACGAACGCCAGTTCATCGTGCGCAAGGTGCCCAAGGGCGCCAACCCGTGGACGGAGCACTACAGCGCACTGATGGCTGAAGTGCCCGACGCCGATGACCCGCGCAGCCAGCTCAACCGCCGGCTGCTCGATTCGCTCGACCGCGCCGATCTCATCATCGTTGCCGGCGAGGCTGGCAGCCATTGCGTCAAGGCCACCGTCGAGCACATTGCCGAATACCTGCCGGGAGGCAATCTGTCACGCGTGGTCCTGCTGACGGACTGCATCAGCCCGGTCACGGGTTTTGTCGAGGCCCAGGCGGGTTTCCTGCAACGCATGCGCGACCTGGGCATGCAGGCACGCAGCAGCACGGACATGGCGCGCGCACTGACGGCCTGACGCTACGGGCGGCCGGACTTCCCGACGTCCGCGACTGGCGGCGCACAACACGACAGCGTCGGCGCGGATCCGTAAACACAACGGCCGCAAGCTTGCGCGTTGCGGCCGTGGCGGAGGAAAGACGGAAAGCCTCAGGCGGCGGGCTTGTCCTGGCATTGGACGTAGAGGGCGCTGATCGCCTCGCACAAGGCCGGCGGCGCCTGGAACAGGCGCGACACCAGCATGCAGCCCTGCACCGTGGCGAACACCGCCCGGCCGGCCGCTTCGGCGGAGCCCGAGAACTTCAGCGTGCCTTCCTCAGCGCCTTGCGCCAGCACGCGAGCCAGCCAGGCTTCGTGCGCCCGGAAAAATCCCTGCAAGGCGCCGCGCACGCGGTCGGGCAGGCTCATCATTTCGGCGGCCAGCATGCCACCCAGGCACAACTCACCGTGGCCACAGGCCTTGGACTCCATCATCGACAGATACGCGTCGAGCTGGGCATGTGCCGGCTGCGCGGTGTCGATGCTGCGCACGGACGCCAGGGCGCGGGCGCTGTAGGCCTCGACGGCCTCGTACAACAGGTCGTCCTTGCCGGGAAAGTAGTAATGGATGCTGGACGTCTTCACGCCCACATGCTCGGCCAGATCTCGATAGCTGAAGCCGTTGCAGCCGCGGGTACGGATCAGCTTCTCGGCGTGGGCCAGCAGCTGGTCGCGGGTGGTGTTGGGGGTCGGAGTGTCCATGGCTGAATATTACCTACTAATAGGTCGGTACGTCATCGGCGGTATTCCCTATGCGGGGCTCCGATGCAACCGTGCGAACCCCGGCCGGGAATGTTCCCGCCCCCCGGGGTTCGCAGTGGCCGACATCGGACTCAGCCTTGCACGGGCGGATAGTCCAGTTCACCGCTTTCGGTCAGGCCCTGGGCGCGGGCGGCGGCCAATTCCTGCTTGACCTGGGCGCGGCTCTTGTCGCCGGCGCTGGCGTAAGCGGTAGCTGCGTAGCCTTCTTCGCCGCTGGCCAGTTCACCGTTGGCGCGAGCGGCCGCCAGTTCTTGCTGCACCTGCGCGCGGGTCACCGTGCTGTGGGTGTCGACGGCGGGCGGATAGTCCAGTTCGCCGGCATGGGCGGCACCGAGGAACGAGGCGGTCAGGATCAGGGCGGATACGAGGGTCTTCATGGTTGATCTCCAGTAAGGATCGGCAATGCGATTCAGGAAGTGCTATCTATCCATAGATAGATTCGAGGTCAAAAACATCAGCCTTGGACGGGCGGGTAGTCCAGTTCGCCGCTTTCGGTCAGGCCTTGGGCGCGAGCGGCGGCCAGTTCCTGCTTGACCTGGGCGCGGCTCTTGTCGCCAGCGCTGGCAAACACGGTGGCGGCGTAGCCTTCTTCGGTCGTGGCCAGTTCACCGTTGGCGCGGGCCGCGGCGAGTTCTTGCTGCACTTGGGCGCGCGTCACGGTGCTGTGGGTGTCCTGGGCGGGCGGATAGTCCAGTTCGCCGGCTTGGGCGGCGCCGATGAAGGAAGCGGACAGGATCAGGGCGGATACGAGGGTCTTCATGAGGGATCTCCAAATAGCGATGGCTAGGTTGTTTCGTCTAAACTATCTACTTATAGGTAGATAACACGGCAAATAAAAAAGGGGTGCTACTGTATTTCTGGTTTGGGCGACGCCGCGTTGCTGTCTGGGTGCTGCGTCGATGGATGAATCTTACCTACTACTAGATAGATAGCGCAAGCAGGTTTTGTGCAACATATTATTTCACTGCATTCGACGTCCTCCTATTCCCTCCCGCCAGGGCGTTCTCCCCTACCGGTTTGCCGCCACCAGCAGCATCATGGGCCGATCCCGCTCCTGCGCCAGCGCCGGTTGCGCGGCCAGCTGGGCCGCGTCGGGCGCCCATTCGTCCAAGTGCGTGAGCGTGAACCCGGCGCCGATCAGCAGGTTCACATAGTCCGCCACCGTGCGGTGCTGCTTGATCACGCCTTCGGCGAGCCAATCCGTGCGCCGTTCGCCACGCAAGGCGTATTGGTTCAACGGCCAGATTCGTTGCCCTTCGCTATCCTCGATGAACCCGGGGCGCGCCGGCGCGGTGTAGATAGGATGCTCGCAGGAAAACACGAAGCGCCCTCCGGGCCTGAGCGCCCGGTGCACGGTCGCGACCAAGGCTGGCAGGCGCTCCAGGTAATGCAGGGTCAGCGAGCTGTAGGCAAGGTCGACGCTTTGCGCGGGCAGCTGCAACCGCTCCAGGTCTGAATGTTCATAGCGGATGGTGGCGCTGATGGTCGTGGCGCGTGCCCGCGCCAGCATGTTGGCGGACACGTCCAGCCCCAGGATGCTGGCCGCTCCCTGTTCATCGGCCCAGCGGCAGAACCAGCCGAAGCCGCAACCCAGGTCGACCACGTCGCGCCCCCTCACGTCCGCCACCAGTGCCCGCAGCGCCGGCCATTCCGGCGCGCCGTCCAGGCCATGCAACGAGCGGGCCAGGCGGCTGTAGCCCTCGAAGAATTCGGGCGTGTCGTAGATGTTCTGAGTCATGGGGATTTCCTCGCGGGACCGGTCGGCGCGGTCACGGCATGTGGCGCACGGATGATCGACGGCTGATGGCAGACAGCGACAATCCTAGCGCGAACCCGACAACCCGCCCCGCCCCCTGTTGAAAAGCTGTGGAAAACCCCCGAATAGCGCTGGATAAGCTGTGTAAATGCTGTGGGCAGCCTGTGGATAGGGACCGCCCCGCACCGATGCGGACCAAGGCGGCTTGCGGGCTACCGTCGATCACGAAGTTGGCGGACGATATCCCGCCAAGTGGAAAGACTGGAAAGCCTCGATAACAGCGCCAATCCGGCCTTTGCACCCCTTGTGCAAAAGCTGTGGAAAAGGCCGGAAAATCGGTGGGAAAGCTGTTGAAATGCTGTGCACAGCCTGTGGACAGCTGTCCGGGATTCAGGGGGAAGACCACGGTTTCCGTAGACACACGGGAGCGGCGAGACGCCCAAACGACACAAAGCCCGGCAAGCGCGAGGCTTGCCGGGCTTTGTCGATCGACCGCCGGGAAGGCGGAAATCAGAACGGAATATCGTCGTCCATATCGGCCAGGTTGGCGCCGCCGCCCGCGGGCGCGGCCTGGGGCGCGGGACGCTGTTGCGGCGCCGGACGCTGGGCCGGGGCGCGCTGCTGCGGCTGGCGCGCCGGGGCGTCGTCGTAACCGCCGCCGCCACCGTAGCTGCCGCCACCGCCGCCGCCGTCTTCGCGGCCACCCAGCATCTGCATCTGGTCGGCGACGATTTCGGTGCTGTAGCGGTCAGCGCCGGTGTCCTTGTCTTGCCACTTGCGGGTCTTCAGACGGCCTTCGATGTAGACCGAGCGGCCCTTCTTCAGGTATTCGCCGGCGATTTCGGCCAGGCGGTTGTACATGACCACGCGGTGCCATTCGGTTTCTTCGCGGCGTTCGCCCGAGGCCTTGTCCTTCCAGGTGGAGGTGGTGGCGATGGACATGTTGCAGATTGCGGCCCCGTCGGGGCTGTAGCGGACTTCCGGGTCGCGACCCAGGTTGCCCACGAGAATGACTTTGTTAACCGATGCCATGCCGTTGTCCCTCTGTTGTTGACAGCCTGTGCCACGCGTTGCCGCGAGCGCGCCGGCAACAACATAAATAGCGATGTTGAAGACCGGCTTCATGAAACTCGCCGGTCATCGCAGCGATGACCGGCGACGCCGGTGAAGCCCTAATTTGCCTTCTATTATCGACGAAAAGCGCCCGCCGCGCCAAACCCGATTGGTGACAAAGCCGTCCACCCGGGGAAACGATTTCACCGCTGTTGGACACCGTTGGCGGCGCGATCCGCGAATTTCGCCAACGGCAGCCGCCTAGGCCAGCGGCTTGAGCGCCCAGGTCACGGCCAGCCAGACGGCGGCCAGCACCGCGGCGCCGATGAACACGGCGCCGGCGCCGGAATGCGAAGCGACCCAGCCGCCCAGCGCGCCGCCCGTGAACAGGCCAGCGGCCTGGGCGGTGTTGTAGAAGCCCAGCGCCAGGCCCTTGTAGGCCTGCGGCGCCACGCGCGACACCAGCGAGGGCTGCAGCGCCTCCAGTACGTTGAAGGCCACGAAGAAACCGGTCAAGGCCGCCGCCAGGGGGTAGAAGCCATGGCTGGCCGCCGGCAGCAGCGCGCACACCAGCACCAGCCCGGCCACGGCGGCACGCAGCGCACCGCGGTGGGCGCGGCGCTTTTCGGCCACGAACACCACTGGCACCATCAGCACGAACGACACCAGGATCACAGGCAGGTAGACCTTCCAGAGCTCGCGCGCGTCCAGGCCGCCGGCCTTGGCCAGCAGCGCTGGCACCACCACGAACAGCGACACCTGGATCATGTGCAGCACGAACACGCCAAAATTGAGCCGCAACAGATCGGTGTGGGTAAGAACCTGGCGCGGACTGGCGGCCTGCATGCTGCGGGCCTGCGTGCGCGGCACCACCGGCACCACCCAGCGCGCCACCGCCAGGCAGATCACGCCCAGGCAGGCAATGGTCCAGAACAGGCCCGACAGGCCCCACCAGCCCACCAGCACGGGCGACAGCACCAGCGACGCGGCGAACGACAGGCCGATCGAGCCGCCCACCATGGCCATGGCGCGGGTGCGCACCTCGTCGCGAGTGGCGTCGGCCAGCCAGGCGGTCACGGCGGCCGAAATCGCGCCCGCGCCCTGGATGGCGCGGCCGATGGTGATCCAGAACACATCATCGGCCTGCGCACAGACCACGCTGCCCGCCACGAACAGCAGCAGGCCGAACAGCACCACGGGCCGGCGCCCCCAACGGTCCGACGCCAGCCCGAAGGGAATCTGCATGAACGCCTGGGTCAAACCGTACATGCCCAGCGCCAGCCCGACCCGGGCGGGGTCGTCGCCCCCGGGCAGGCCACGGGCGGCCACGGCGAACACCGGCAGCAACAGGAACAACCCCAGCATCCGCGCGGCGAACAAACCGGCCAGCGCCACGCTGGCGCGGCGCTCGGAAGGCGTCAATTTCAGTTTCGTGTCTGCCGGCATGCGAATTTTCAACGGTGACGAGGGCCGTTCGCGCGCGGATGTCATGCGCTTGCGGTCTGATCTATGGCCTGAGGACTCGGCGCGCTATAGTACCAAGTTGGCCTTTGCAACCGCTTAAAAGAGCCCGATAGACGTGACCATACGCATTCGGGGTGCCCGCACCCACAATCTCAAGAACGTCTCGCTGGATCTGCCGCGCCACAAGCTGGTGGTGGTCACGGGCCTGTCCGGCTCGGGCAAGTCCTCGCTGGCATTCGATACGCTCTACGCGGAGGGGCAGCGGCGCTACGTCGAAAGCCTGTCCGCCTACGCCCGCCAATTCCTGCAGTTGATGGACAAGCCCGACGTCGATCTGATCGAGGGCCTGTCGCCGGCCATCTCGATCGAACAGAAGGCGGCTGGCCACAACCCGCGCTCCACGGTCGGCACTATCACCGAAATCCACGACTACCTGCGCCTCTTGTACGCGCGGGTCGGCACGCCGTATTGCCCGGACCACGGCCTGCCGTTGCAGGCGCAGAGCGTCAGCCAGATGGTGGACGCGGTGCTGTCCTGGCCGGCCGACACCCGCCTGGCGGTGCTGGCTCCCATCGCGCGCGGCAAGAAGGGCAGCTTCGAGGACGAATGCGCCAGCCTGCAGGCGCAGGGCTACGTGCGCCTGCGCGTGGACGGCCAGATGGTGGAAATCGACGGCATGGCGCCGCTGAAGAAAACCGAGAAGCACGACATCGACGTGGTCATCGACCGCCTGCGCATCAAGCCCGAAAGCAAGCAGCGCCTGGCCGAGAGCTTCGAGACCGCGCTGCAGCTGGCCGACGGCCGCGCGCTGGCGCTGGACATGGACGGCAGCCGCGAACAGGTGTTCTCCAGCCGCTACGCCTGCCCGGTCTGCAGCCACAGCCTGCCGGAACTGGAACCGCGCCTGTTCAGCTTCAACAACCCGATGGGCGCCTGCCCCAGCTGCGACGGCATCGGCCAGGTCGGTTTCTTCGATCCCAAGCGCGTGGTCGCCTTCCCCGAACTGAGCCTGGCGGCCGGCGCCATCCGCGGCTGGGACCGCCGCAACGCGTTCACCCACTCGCTGCTGACCAGCCTGGCGGCGCACTACGAATTCGATATCGAGGCGCCCTTCGAGGACTTGCCCGAAGCGCTGCGCGACAAAGTGCTGTATGGCTCGGGCGACGAGGAAATCTCGTTCCTGTACCTGAACGAAAAGGGCCGCAGCACCGTCAAGCGCCACACCTTCGAAGGCGTGATCCCAAACCTCGAACGCCGTTGGCGCGAGACCGATTCGGCCACCGTGCGCGAGGAGCTGGGCAAGTACCGCAACATCAAGACCTGCCCCGACTGCGGCGGCTCGCGCCTGCGGCCGGAAGCACGCAACGTGTTGATCGGCCAGGACCCGCGCGGCGGCGAACGCCATGGCCAGGCCATCTATGAAGTCGAAGCGATGCCGCTGTCGACCTGCCTGGCGTGGTTCCGCGACCTGGCCCTGACCGGCGCCAAGCAAGAGATCGCGCAGCGCATCGTGCGCGAGATCGAGGCGCGCCTGAGCTTTCTGAACAACGTCGGACTGAACTATCTGTCGCTGGACCGAAGCGCCGACACCATCTCCGGCGGCGAGGCCCAGCGCATCCGCCTGGCCAGCCAGATCGGCTCCGGCCTGACCGGCGTGATGTACGTGCTGGACGAACCCTCCATCGGCCTGCACCAACGCGACAACGACCGCCTGATCGGCACGCTGCAGCACCTGCGCGACCTGGGCAACAGCGTCATCGTGGTCGAGCACGACGAAGACATGATCCGCATGGCCGACTGGGTCGTGGACATGGGGCCGGGCGCGGGCGAGCATGGCGGCGAGGTGGTTTCGCAAGGCGATCCCGAGACCGTGCAGCGCGACCCGAATTCGCTCACTGGCCAGTACCTGAGCGGCCAGCGCGCCATCGCCATTCCCAAGCGCCGGCCGGTCACCGAGGACCTGCCCTGGTTGACGCTCACGGGCGCCAGCGGCAACAACCTCAAGAACGTCGACTTGCGCCTGCCCGCCGGCCGCCTGATCTGCGTCACCGGCGTGTCCGGCTCGGGCAAATCGACCCTGGTCAACGACACCCTGGCGGTGGCGGTGTCGCGCCAACTGCATCATGCGCAGAGCGAGCCGGCGCCCTACGTCGCGATGCAGGGCCTGGAGAACTTCGACAAGATCATCAGCGTCGACCAGAGCCCGATCGGCCGCACGCCGCGCAGCAACCCGGCCACCTACACCGGCCTGTTCACGCCGATCCGCGAACTGTTCGCGGGTGTGCCCGAGGCCCGCACCCGCGGCTACGATCCCGGCCGCTTCAGCTTCAACGTCAAGGGCGGGCGCTGCGAGGCCTGCCAGGGCGACGGCGTGGTCAAGGTCGAGATGCACTTCCTGCCCGACATGTACGTGCCCTGCGACGTGTGCCACGGCAAGCGCTACAACCGCGAAACGCTCGAGATCCGCTACCGCGGCCGCAACATCAGCGAAGTGCTGGACCTGACCGTCGAGCAGGCGCTGGAGTATTTTGAATCGGTGCCGGCGATCGCGCGCAAGCTGCACACGCTGATCGACGTCGGCCTGTCGTACATCCGGCTGGGCCAGAGCGCCACCACGCTGTCGGGCGGTGAAGCGCAGCGCGTGAAGCTGTCGCAGGAACTGTCGCGCCGCAGCACCGGCCGCACGCTGTACATCCTGGACGAACCCACCACCGGCCTGCATTTCCGCGACATCGAACTGCTGCTGCAGGTGCTCAACCAGCTGGTGGACAGCGGCAACACCGTGCTCATCATCGAGCACAACCTGGACGTCATCAAGACCGCGGACTGGCTCGTCGACATGGGCCCGGAAGGCGGCGACGGCGGCGGCCGGGTGGTGGCGCAAGGCACGCCGGAAGACGTGGCGGCGGCGCCGGAAAGCCACACCGGACACTATCTCGGCAAACTGCTGCGCCGCACGCCCGGCGGCTGAACGGCGCGGCGCAATCAGGGCCTGTCACGAAGGGGAATCGGCATGTACACCTTGATCATCGGCAACAAGAACTACTCGTCGTGGTCGCTGCGGCCCTGGCTCGCGCTGCGCGCCACCGGCGTCGCCTTCACCGAACAGAAGCTGGGCCTGTTCACCGAGGCATTCGCCCGCCATCTGGAAACGCTTACGCCGGCCGGACTGGTGCCGGTGCTGCTGGATGGCGACCTGGCGGTCTGGGACTCGCTGGCGATCTGCGAATACGTGGCTGAACAGCATCCCGAGGCCCGCCTGTGGCCGCAGGACGCCCGCGCCCGGGCCCGCGCCCGTTCGCTGACCGCGCAGATGCACAGCGGTTTCGGCGCGCTGCGCCAGGCGCTGCCGATGAACATCGAGGCGCACCTGCCCGGCATCGACATCCCCGAGGCCGCGCGCCAGGAGATTTCGCGCATGCACGCCATCTGGCAGGACACGCGCGCGGAATTCGGCCAGGGCGGCCCGTTCCTGTTCGGCGCCTTCTCGATCGCCGATGCGTTCTTCGCCCCCGTGGTGTCGCGCTTCGTCACCTACGGCATCGCCGCGGCCGGCCCGGTGCGCGACTACATGGACGCGGTGCTGGCGCTGCCGGCGATGCAGGAATGGATGCGCGACGCGCGCGCCGAAGCCACCTTCGTCGAAGCCGACGAACCCTACCGCAAGCATCGTTGACGCCGCAGGGCCGCGTCTCGCCACCAGAACCCGGCGCGGGTGCCGCCCAGGACACGCCAGCCTGAACGCCGCCTGGCGCCGGCTCCTAGCTCATGTCGAACAGGCGCCGGTGCTCGCGGATGGCGTAGCGGTCGGTCATGCCGGCGATGTAGTCGGCGATGGCGCGGGCCTGGTCGTTGAAGGCGGCGCGCCGATAGTCCGGCGGCAACAGACGCGGATCATCCAGGAACGCCGCGAACAGTTCGCGCACGATGCGCCGCGCCTTGGTGGTCATGCGCAACACGCGGTAGTGTCGGTAGAGATTGTCGAACAGGAACTTCTTGAGTTCGTCGGCTTCGCGCCGAATGTCGTCCGAAAATCCAGCCAGCGGCGGCGCGCGGCGCACGTCGTCGGCGCAGGCTGGCGCCGCCTCGCGGATGCGCGCCAGCGACGTACGCGTCAGGTCGCCGATCAGCGTATTTATCATGCGGCGGATGGTCTCGGCCACCGCGCGGCGCGACGCCAGATCGGGGTAACGCGCCAGCACCTCGGCATGATGACGCTGGAAGATGGACACGCCCTGCAATTGCTCCAGTGTGATCAGTCCCGAGCGCAGGCCATCATCGATGTCGTGGTTGTTGTAGGCCACTTCGTCGGCCAGGTTGGCGATCTGCGCCTCCAGCGACGGCTGAGTGCGGGCCAGGAAGCGTTCGCCCACGGCGCCCAGCTGCCGCGCATGGGCCGCCGAGCAATGCTTGAGGATGCCCTCGCGGGTCTCGAAGCACAGGTTCAGGCCGTTGAAGTCGGCATAGCGCTCTTCGAGCTCATCGACCACCCGCAGGCTCTGCAGGTTGTGCTCGAAGCCGCCGGCCTCGGGCGCCAGCTCGCGCATGCAGGCATTGAGTTCGTCCTGGCCGGCGTGCCCGAACGGCGTGTGGCCCAGGTCGTGCGCCAGCGAAATGGCTTCGGTCAGGTCTTCCGACAGCCCCAGGCTGCGCGCCAGGGTCCGCGCGATCTGCGCCACTTCCAGGCTGTGCGTCAGGCGCGTGCGGAACAGATCGCCTTCGTGGTTCACGAAGACCTGGGTCTTGTACTCCAGCCGCCGGAACGCGCCGGAATGGATGATGCGGTCGCGATCGCGCTGGAATTCCGTGCGGTTTTCCGGCGCGGGTTCGGCATAGGCCCGGCCGCGCGATCGGGACGGGTCGGATGCATAGGAAGCCAGTTCTTTCATCTGCGACACCGTCTCTCCAGCGATGTTTATTGAGTGGTTCGGGCCAGTACGGCGCGCACGGCATCGGCCGGCGCCGCCCGCATCATCGCTTCGCCGATGCGGGTCATGAGCACGTAGCGGATCTCGCCGCCCTCGGTCTTCTTGTCGACCTGCATCAGGTCGAGCCAGCGATCGGCTCCCAGGTCGGGCGCGACCACGGGACAGCCGATGGCTTCGACCAGGGCGCGCACGCGGGCCACGTCGGCGCGGGGGAAGCCGGCCACGTCGGCCGACAGTTCCGCCGCCTGCACCATGCCGCAGCCGACCGCCTCGCCGTGCAACCAGGCGCCATAGCCCAGGCCCGCCTCGATGGCGTGGCCGAAGGTGTGGCCCAGGTTCAGGATGGCGCGCAGGCCGGATTCGCGTTCGTCCTTGCCCACCACCTGCGCCTTCAGTTCGCACGAGCGGCGGATGGCGTAGGCAATGGCCTGCGGGTCCAGGCTGCGCAATTTCCGCGCATTCTGTTCGCACCAGGTCCAGAATTCCGGATCCAGGATCAGGCCGTACTTGATGACTTCGGCCAGGCCGGCCGACACTTCGCGCGCCGGCAGCGTGGCCAGCACGGCGGTGTCGATCTCGACCGCCAGCGGCTGGTAGAACGCGCCGATCATGTTCTTGCCAAGCGGGTGGTTCACGGCCGTCTTGCCGCCGACCGACGAATCGACCTGGGCCAGCAGGGTCGTGGGCACCTGCACGAAACGCACCCCGCGCATGTACACCGCGGCGGCAAAGCCGGTCATGTCGCCAATCACGCCGCCGCCCAGGGCCACCAGCACGCAGCGGCGGTCCAGGCGATTGCCCAGCAGCGCGTCGAAGATCAGGTTCAGGGACTGCCAGTCCTTGTACGACTCGCCGTCGGGCAGCTCGATGCGCAGCACCCGCTTGCCGGTGCGCGCCAGGGCGGCTTCGGCGCGCTCGCCATACAGCGCCGCCACGGTCGGGTTGGTCACCACCGCGATGGCGGTGGCGTCGGCGGGGATGCTTTCGTCCAGGGCATCCAAGCGCCCCGGCGCGATGCGGATGGGGTACTGTCCGCCCGGGGTGTCGACCTCAACAACGTTCATATCTGCTTCTCGAAGGCTTGTAATTGCGGCAGGAGCGCCTTGACCAGGGTGTGGATGGGCATGGAGCCGGTTTCCACCACCAGGTCGGCGACTTCCTTGTAGAGGGGCTCGCGCAGGGTCATGAGGTCGCGCAGCGTGCCGCGCGGATCGGCGGTGGCCAGCAGCGGCCGGTTGCGATCGCGGCAGGTGCGGCGGAACAATTCGTCCACGCTGGCCCTCAAATAGACCACGATGCCCCGCTCGCGCAGGCGCACCCGGTTCTCGGCGGCCAGGATGGCGCCGCCACCGGTGGCGAGAATTATGTTGCGCCGTTGGGTACACTCTTCCAGGGCGGCGGATTCCCGACGACGGAAACCGGCCTCACCCTCGATTTCAAAGATTACCGGCACCCGTACGCCGCAACGCGCCTCGAGCTCATGGTCCAGATCGATAAAATCGCGCCCCAGGGCACGCGCCAGGCCACGGCCGATGGTCGTCTTGCCCGCCCCCATCATCCCCACCAGGAAGATGGGCAGGTCGTGCGGCAACGACACGGTCTTGCCCAGGCACTCCGAGGCGCAAGGCGGGTTTTCGGGCGCCTCGCCGGAGGGCGCCGGGTCCGGGTCAGCCTCCGGACATGAATGAGCGGAAAAGTTCATGACGGCATTATCACATCTGCCGCCAAGTTGCCCGCGCACCACACTGAACTATCTTGTTACAGAAACCGATCCGCCACACTGAGGCGGGACCGGAGATACCCGTAAAATCGCCGCGATGAGCAAGCCGCAGAATTCCTCCAAAAAAGACAAGCCCGCCAATAACGGTTCCCCGATATTGCGTTTTTTCGTCAAGACCGGCATTTTCTTTGCCGGCCTGTTCCTGTGCGGCGTGCTGCTGGCGGGCATGGCGCTGGCGCTGGCCTGGCCCAACCTGCCGGACCTGAACGCCATGACGGACTACCGCCCGCGGGTGCCGCTGCGCGTCTACACGGCGGACAAGGTGCTCATCGGCGAATTCGGCGAAGAACGCCGCAACGTGCTGCGCTTCAATGAAATCCCGGACGTGATGAAGTCCGCGGTGCTGGCGGCCGAAGACGACCGCTTCTACCAGCACGGCGGGATCGACTGGACCGGCGTGGTGCGCGCCGGCCTGACCAACCTGATCAACATGTCCAAGACGCAGGGGGCCAGCACGATCACCATGCAGGTGGCGCGCAACTTCTACCTGTCGTCGGAAAAGACGTACTCGCGCAAGTTCTACGAACTGCTGCTGACGTTCAAGATCGAATCGGAGCTCACCAAGGACCAGATCCTCGAGCTCTACATGAACCAGATCTACCTGGGTCACCGCGCCTACGGCTTCGCCGCCGCCTCGCGCACCTATTTCGGCAAGCCGCTGTCCGAAGTAACCCCGGCCGAAGCCGCCATGCTGGCGGGCATCCCCAAGGCCCCGTCGCGCTTCAACCCGATCTCCAACCGCCCCCGCGCCGAGCTGCGCCAGCGCTACGTGCTGGGCCGCATGCTGTCGCTCGGCTACCTGACCGAGCCTGAATACAAGACGGCGATGGCGCAGCAGATCGTCATGAAGTCGGCCGAAGGCACGCCGGCCGGCGGCTATAGCATCCATGGCGAATACGTGGCCGAACTGGCGCGCCAACTGCTGTTCAACGTGTACCAGGACAACGTCTATTCGCGCGGCATCAACATCTACACCACGGTCCAGTCCAAGGACCAGGAAGCGGCCTACCGCGCCGTGCGCGAAGGCGTGCTGGAATACACCCGCCGCGCGCCCTACCCCGGCCCCGAGGAACAGCTCGACCTGCCCCCGGGCACCGAAAACAACCCGCAGGCCCTGGACGAATTCCTGGACGGCGTGTTCGACAAGTTCAGCGACAGCGGCGACCTGCTGACCGCGCTGGTGCTGTCGGCCAGCCCCACCGAAGTGAAGCTGGCGCGCAGCTCGCGCGAGATCATCACCGTCACCGACAAGAAGGTGCTGGGCGTGGTGGCGCGCGCGCTCAACGACAAGGCCAAGCCCGAGCAGCGCATCAAGCGCGGCTCGGTGGTCTACATCCGCAAGCTGGGCGACAACTGGGAAATCATCAACCTGCCGTCGGTGCAGGCGGCGTTCGTGGCACTGTCGCCGCAGGACGGCGCAATCCGCGCCATGGTCGGCGGCTTCGACTTCTACCGCGGCAACTTCAACCGCGTGACGCAGGCCTGGCGCCAGCCCGGCTCGAACATCAAGCCGTTCATCTACGCCGCCTCGCTCGAGCGCGGCCTGACGCCGGCCACGCAGATCTCCGACCAGCCGTTCGAGCTGACCGCGGCGCAGACCGGCTCCAAGGCCTGGAACCCGAAGAACTACGGCAACCAGTACGAGCCCATGCTGACGCTGCGCCAGGGCCTGTACAAGTCCAAGAACATGGTCTCGATCCGCATCCTGCAGGCCATCGGTCCGCAGTATGCACAGGACTACCTGACCCGCTTCGGTTTCGACAAGGCGCGCCAGCCCGCGGTGCTGCCGCTGGCGCTGGGCGCCGGGTCGGTGACCCCGCTGCAACTGGCCGGCGCGTTCTCGGTGTTCGCCAACGGCGGCTATCGCGTCACGCCCTACCTGATCGACCGCGTCACCGACAGCAGCGGCAAGATCGTGATGCAGGCCAAGCCCACCGTGGCCGGCGACGCCGCGGCCCGCGCCATCGACCCGCGCACCGCCTGGATCATGGACGACGTGCTGCGCGGCGTGGCCACCTACGGCACCGCCGCCCGCGCCCGCGTGCTGCTCAAGCGCAACGACATCGCCGGCAAGACCGGCACCACCAACGAATCCGTGGACGCCTGGTTCTCGGGCTACACGCCGTCGCTGGTGGCCACCGCCTGGCTCGGCTTCGACCAGCCCAAGTCGCTGGGTTCGCGCGAAACCGGCGGCGGCGTGGCCATGCCGATCTGGGTCGACTACATGCAGGACGTGCTCAAGGGCGTGCCGGAAGAAAAGCCGCGCCCCCGTCCCGACGGCATCATCGTCGAGAATGGCGAGTACTACTTCTCGGAATTCCCGCCCGGCCAGGCGGTGGCGCGCCTGGGCCTGCCGCAGGCGGATACCCTGGGCGAGTTCCTGAACGGCCTGAACAGCGACAGCGGCGAGGACAACCGCATCAAGGTCGCGCCGGGCGTGGGCACGCAGAGTGCCCAGCCCTGGTCGCAGAAGATCCCGTTCTGAACGGAATGAAAAAAGCCGGCGAAATCGCCGGCTTTTTTTTGTTGAACGCTACAGTCGGATCGTGACGGGCACGCCGGCCGCGGCCGAACAGATCTGCGATAGCGCATCGGGCAGATTCGGGCCGCCTCGGGTATCGTTCCAGTGTTGGCCGTCGTAGCGATAGTGGAAGCCGCCGCTGCGCGCGGCCACCCACAGTTCCTGCATGGCGGCCTGGCTGTTCACCACCACGTGGGTATTGTCCTCGAACACCATCGTCAGCACATTGCCGCTGCGGCTGGTTTCGACGTCGACGTCGAGCGAAGCCGCCCAGTCATCGGCCTGGCTTTCGATGCTGTTCAGCACCTGGTCGATCAACGCAAGAAATTCGGATTCGGTCATAATCGAGCCTGCAAGAATTACGGAGTTCCCAGTGTTCCAATTGGCATTCAGCCGCATGTCTCTTCGCATTGTAGCCACGCTCGTGGCGACCGGCATGGTTGCGGCCTGCGGCTACAAGGGTCCTTTGTACATGCCCACGCCCGACGGCAAGCCGCCACCCGCCGGGCAGGGCCAGACCACGCCCCAGGTGCCGCAGATACCATCCGCGCCCTCGCTGCCATGACCGCCGCGTTCCCGGTTCCGCCCGACCTGGCCGGGCACCCGTTCTTCCAGTACCGCAACAACGTGCTGTACGCCGAAGACGTGCCGCTGGACCATCTGGCCGGGCAACTGGGAACGCCGCTCTACGTCTACTCCCGCGCGGCGCAGCGAGCCGCCTGGAACACCTACCACAGCGCTGTCGGCCAGCGGCCCGTGCTGGTCTGCTACGGCATGAAGGCCAACTCCAACCTGGCCGTCCTGAAGGAATTCGCCCGCCTCGGCGCCGGCTTCGATATCGTCTCTGGTGGCGAACTCAAGCGCGCCCTGGCCGTCGGCGCCGACCCCGCCCGCATCGTTTTCTCCGGCGTCGGCAAGCAGGCCTGGGAAATGCGCGCGGCCCTGGATGCCGGCGTCATGTGCTTCAACGTCGAATCGGAAGCCGAGCTGCAGCGGCTGTCCGACGTAGCCCAGGAAGCCGGCCGGCGCGCCAGGGTGGCGCTGCGGGTCAACCCGGACGTCGACGCACAGACCCACCCCTACATTTCCACCGGCCTCAAGGAAAACAAGTTCGGCATCCCCATCGGGGCGGCGCTGGACGCCTATCGCAGCGCCCGGCTGCTACCCGGCCTGGAAGTCACCGGCCTGGACTGCCATATCGGATCGCAGCTGACCGACATCAGTCCCTATTTTGATGCGCTGGAAAAACTGCTCGATCTGGTCGCCGACCTAGAAGGCATCGGCATCCGCCTGTCGCACCTGGACCTGGGCGGCGGCCTGGGCATCCGCTACAGCGATGAAACGCCGCCCTCGCCCAAGGCGTTGCTGGACGGCGTGTTCCAGCGTCTGCAGGCCCGCGGCCAGGGTCATTTGCGCCTGGTGCTGGAGCCCGGCCGCTCGCTGGTGGGCAACGCCGGCCTGCTGCTGACCACCGTCCAATACCTCAAGCACGGCGAGGCGCGCAATTTCGCCATCGTCGACGCCGCCATGAACGACCTGCTGCGGCCGGCGCTGTACGATGCCTGGCACGGCTTGCGGCCATTGCTGCCGCGCGCCGGCGATGCGCTCGACTATGACATCGTCGGCCCGGTCTGCGAAAGCGCCGACTGGCTCGCGCGCCAGCGGGCGCTGGTCATCGAGCAAGGCGACGTGCTGGCGCTGGAATCAGCCGGCGCCTACGGCATGACCATGGCCGGCAACTACAACACCCGCCCGCGCGCGGCCGAGGTCATGGTCGACGGCGACCACTATCACGTGGTGCGCCAGCGCGAAACGCTGGACGACCTGCTGCGCGGCGAATCGACGCTGCCCTGAACCTCTCCTGCCACGCATGAAAAAGGCCCCGTCGAGACGGGGCCTTTAGCCATGCGAGCTGGAATTACAGCTGCCCGTAGGAATGCAGCCCCGACAGGAACATGTTCACGCCCAGGAAGGCGAAGCCGGTGATCAGCAGGCCCGTCAGCGCCCAATAGGCCGCCATCGTGCCGCGCAGGCCCTTGATCAAACGCATGTGCAGCCAGGCCGCGTAGTTCAGCCAGACGATCAGCGCCCAGGTTTCCTTGGGGTCCCACTGCCAGTACGCGCCCCAGGCGTCCGCGGCCCACAGCGCGCCCAGGATGGTCGCCACGGTGAAGAAGGCGAAGCCGATGGCGATGGCGCGGTACATGATGTCGTCCAGCACCTCCAGCGGCGGCAGCGCGGCGGCGATGCGGCGCCGGCCCAGCAGGATGGCGCCGACGATCACGGCGCCGATGCCGAAATACAGCATCCAGGTGGCCGACAGGCCGTCGGTGCGGAACACCATCGGCTCGGCGCACAGCAGCACGCCCAGCACGAACAGCGGCGCCAGCTTGAGCCACGACGAGGTCTGCCCGTGCTGCTTGACCAGGTAGGCGAAACCGACCATCGCCGCCAGCGAGAAGGTGCCGTAGCCGATGAAGTTGGCCGGCACGTGCAGCTTCATCCACCAGCTCTTGAGCGCCGGCACCAGCGGCTGGATCTGCCCGGCATCGCGCGTGAACGAATACCACAGCAGGAACACCACCGCCGAGGTCACCACCAACAGCACGAAGCCGCCCAGCGCGCGCGTGGCGTACTTGCGTTCGTAGTAGAGATAGAACAACGCCGTGATCAGCGCGAACAGCACGAACACTTCGTACAGGTTGCTGACCGGGATGTGGCCCAGGTCGGGGCCCATCAGATGGCCCTCGCGCCAGCGCACCAGCAGGCCGGTGACGCCCGCGAACACCGCGCCCCAGGTCAGGGCCGTGCCCAGCCAGGCCGCGGTCGGACTGAAGAAGCCGATCCAGTAACACACCATGGCCAGCGCGAACAGCGCGCTCATCCACAGGATGGCCGATTGCGACGAGAACAGGTATTTCAGGAAGAACACCTGCTCGGCCCGCGCCAGGTCGTTGCCGTAGAGCATCAGCGCCAGGCCGGCCGCGATCGCACAGGCCACCATCAGGCGGCGCAGGGGCCGCCACAGCCAGCCCATCCAGGCCAGCACCGGCACGGTGCCGCACAGGATGATCTTCTCGTAGTAGTCCATGGCGCCGCTGAAGCGCGTCAGGGCGAAACCGGCGCCCGCCGCCAGCAGCAGGAAGAACACGATGTCAGTCCAGTCCGGCCGGCCACGCTGCGCGCGGCTGTCACCGGTCTCGGACAGGCTGTCCTGCCAGAGGTTGTCGGGCGTGGGGGAATGCGTGGTGGTCGTCGTGGACATAGGAAACCTTAAGACCCTTTCTGGCGCAGCAGCGCCTGCTTGAAGCGATCGAACTCCTGGTTGAAGTCGAGTGTACGCTTCTGCGAAGTCATCGCCGCCAGGATGCCGCTGCCGCCTTCCTGCGGCTTGATCCAGATCCAGACACGACGATCCCGAATATAGAACATCGAGAACACGCCCAGCACCAGCAGCAGGCTGCCCAGGTAGACCGTATTCTTGCCCGGCGTGCGGCTGACCTGGAACACGCTGGCCTGCACGTGGTTGAAATCGGCCAGGGAGAAGAATACCGGCGCCGGGTAGACGGTCAGGTCGGACAGCGCCGCGACCGACAGGCGCGACCACAGCGCCGCGCGCTCGGCCTCGGGCCCCTCGGTGGCCACGGGCGGCAGGCCGGCGCGTTCGCGCTCGACCGCGCGCAGCTCGTTCATGCTGGCGCCGATCAGCCGGATCACCACGTCCGCCGCGCGCTCCAGGTCGGTCGCCGGCGTGTTGGCCTGCAGGAACGCCGCCACGGCCTGCAGGCCGCCGCCGGCGTAGGTTTCCAGGGCGCGCTCGGCGGCCGTCTGCAGCGGCTGGCGATCGGCGCCGCTCGGGCTGTTGCGCTCCGCGAAGCGGCGCGCCGCCTCCTGGCGCGCCGTCGGGTCGGCGAGCGCGGCGCGCAAGCGCATGAATTCGGCCACCGAACCCTCATCGTCCGCCGGGATCCGCAGGTAGCGGAACGGCTCCGAGGCGTTGTTGCGCACGCCGGCCAGGAACACGCTGGCGCCGTCCAGCTGGACCGGCAGCATGTAATTTTGGAATTCATGCGCCTGGCCGGCGTCGTCGATCAGCTTGTATTCGACGCTGGGGCCCACATTGCGCAGGTTTTCGTTCTTCTTGCCCGCCGCGCTGCCGGCCACCGACGCCACGTGCTCAGCGAAGCTCTGGCTGCCCCCCTTGGGTTCGCCGCGGGTCAGGTCCTCGACGTTGATCGGGCGCAGGGCCGTGATCTCTACGCCCATGCTGCGCGGGCCACGCGCAGTGTTAGCGCTTACTTCCGCGGTCTTGCCCACGGTACCATCGACTGTGAACGTGGTGTTGGCCGTACCCACCAGCGGATAACCCTTGAGCACCACCGTGCTGCCGCCGTCATCGAAGCTGGACTGGTAGACCGTCATGCCCTTGAAGCGCAGCGGTTCATTGACCTCGATGGTGGAATCGAAACTCTTGCCCGTATCCGGATCCGTCACCTCCACTTCGCTGGCGAAGCGGCTGGGCATGCCCGTCGAGTAGTAGTCGACAACGAATTTCTTCAACTTGAGGGTGAAAGGCATCGGCTGCACCAGGGCGCCATCCCCCACCATCACCACCGCCGTGCTGGCCTGGCCATTCTCCGGCACCAGCACGCTGGCGCGGAAACTCGGATTGTTGACCGACAGCCTGCCGCTCTCCGGCACCTCGGAAATCAGCATGTTCTCGACGATCGGCTTCTTGCCGCCGAACATCACCTGCAGGCGCACCGGCAGCTCGCTGTCGAGCAGGCCGCCGATACAGATGATGACCATGGCGGCGTGGGCGAACACGTAACCCAGCCGGTTGGCGCTGCCCTTCTTGGCCGCCAGCAGCACGCCCGTGCTGTCCTGGCGCTCGCGCACCGCGTAGCCCATGCGCTTGAGCAGCGCCGTCAGGCCGGCCGCGGTGCGCGGCACGTCGGTGGGCGCCTCGGTCTCGACGCGGTGCGGAAAGGCCCGCAGGCTACCGCCGCGCACGTGCTCGCGGAACGAACGCGCGTCGCGCAGCATCTTGGGCGCGTTGCGGATCAGGCAGACGGACGTCGAGATGACCAGGAACGCCATGATCAGCAGGAACCACCAGCTGTTGTAGACGTGCCAGATCGAGAACTTGTCGAACACCTCGAACCAGAACGGCCCGAACTGGTCGATGTAGTTGTTGGACGAGCGGTTTTGCTGCAGAACCGTCCCCACCAGGCTCGCCACGCAGATGAACATCAGCAGGCTGACGGCGAAACGCATCGAGCCTAGCAATTCAAACAGATCGCGGGGCAGGCTGCGCAGGGAGGGACGGGAGTGTGTCTGAGTCGAATTCATGAAAAAAGGGGGGCCGCGCGATCGGCTACCCCCCTCGTAGACAGCGCATGACGGAATCAGGTTCCGCCATGCCAGGTTGCGTGAACGCGGACCAGCCGCGCGCGTGCCGGCGTACGGCTACCGCAGGCCAGCCGCGTAGTCCGCCACGGCCTTGATGTCGGCATCCGACATCCGGTCGGCCACGGCGTGCATCACGTCGTTGGCGCGATCGCCGCTGCGGAACAGCTTGAGCTGCTCTTCGATGTACAAGGGGAACTGGCCCGACAGGCGGGGGTACTGGCCCGGAATGCCCGCGCCATTGGCAGAATGGCATGCGGCACAGGCCGGAACATTGCGCTCGGGCAAACCGCCGCGCCAGATCTTTTGACCCAGGTCAACCAACTTCTCCTGGCCGGCCGTGGCGGGTTCTTTCAGCGGCTGCTGCGCCAGATACAGCGCAATGTTCTGCATGTCTGCCGGCGTCAGGTTCTGCGCCATGGCGGTCATGGGGGTCGGATTGCCGCCAGGGCCATTGCGCACCGGCAGCTTGGCACCCTGCTTGACCTGGAAGTCGGTCAACTGCTTGACCAGGTATTCGTGGGGTTGCGCGGCCAGGTTGGGGTTCACCGGGATGGTGCTGTTACCCGCCGCGCCATGACAGGACGCACAGGCGATGATGCCGCGCGAGGCATCGCCCTGGTCAAACAGCTGCCCGCCCTTGGCGGCATCCGGCTTGGCCGGGCCCGCGGCGCCGTCAGCGGCGAAGCTCGTAGTAGAAAAGGCGGAGGCGCCGAGCAACAGCCCGCTCGCAACCAACATCCGGGACAGCACACGCTTCATGAAGACCTCGACGATCACATCGATCAAGGCGCAAAAAGGCGCCCACGCCTGCCCGCACATCTGGAAAACCGTATCGAACCTGATTTGCCCATTTGCCTGCGCGTCAAAGGCGGGTGTACCTGCGAAGCCGGATGACCGGCGGGTACGAAATGCCCTCAACGGTAAGCAAAAGAGACGGCTCCGCGCACGGGGACCACTGTTGCAAACGCCGGATTATACAATAGGGCTCGAAACCAACCGTATCCAAAGCCACCCGTGTCCCTCCTACATCGCGCCTCTTTTCTCACGTCGGCCGCTCGCCTCGACCAGTTGCCGCCTCCTGACGCGCCCGAGGTTTGCTTCGTCGGCCGCTCCAACGCCGGCAAGTCCACGGCCATCAACGTGCTGTGCAACCAGCGCCGTCTCGCCTTCTCCAGCAAGACGCCGGGCCGCACGCGCCTGATCAACATGTTCGGCCTGCCCGACCCGTTGAACCCCGAAGGCCACATCGGCTATCTGGTCGACCTGCCCGGCTACGGCTATGCCTCCGTGGCCCGCGACGAAAAGGAAAAGTGGGCCGACATCCTGGGCGGTTATTTGCGCGACCGCGAATCGCTGGCCGGCATCGTGCTGCTCATCGACATCCGCCGCGGCGTCACCGAACTGGACCGCCGCCTGGCCAATTTCATCGCCCCCACCGGACGCCCGGTGCTGGCGCTGCTCACCAAAGCCGACAAGCTGCCCTACGGCCAGCGCGTGCGCACCGTGTTCTCGGTGCGCAAAGACCTGGCGGACATCGGCGCCCTGCACACCATCCCCTTCTCGGCGCCGGAGCGCATCGGCCTGGAAGAAGCTGGCGCGCACATAGAAAACTGGATTTCTCCCAAGGTCGTACCATGAACCCGCAGATCATCACCCCCGACTTCCCGGTTTCCCGCCCCCGCCGCCTGCGCCGCGACGACTACACCCGCCGCCTGGTGCGCGAGAACGCCCTCACCGTCAACGACCTGATCTATCCGGTCTTCGTGGCCGAGGGCAGCGGGCTGAAACAGGCCGTGCCGTCGCTGCCGGGCGTGGTGCGCTATTCGCTGGATACGTTGCTGCCGGTGGCCGAGGAATGCGTGGCGCTGGGCATCCCGGTGCTGTCGCTGTTTCCCGCCATCGACCCGGCGCTCAAGACCCCCGACGGCATCGAAGCCACCAACCCCGACGGGCTGATCCCGCGCGTGGTGCGCGAGCTGAAGAAGCAATTCCCCGACCTGGGCGTGCTGTGCGACGTGGCGCTGGACCCGTACACCAGCCACGGCCAGGACGGCGTCATTGATGAAAACGGCTACGTCGTGAACGAGCCGACCGTCGAGATCCTCGTCAAGCAGGCGTTGACGCAGGCCGCGGCCGGCGTCGACATGGTCGCCCCCAGCGACATGATGGACGGCCGCATCGGCGCCGTGCGCCGCGCGCTGGAGGCCAACGGCTACATCCACACCCAGATCATGGCCTACTCGGCCAAGTACGCCAGCGCCTTCTACGGCCCGTTCCGCGACGCCGTGGGCTCGGCCACCAATCTGGGCAAGTCCAACAAGATGGCCTACCAGATGGACCCGGGCAACCTGGACGAAGCGCTGCGCGAAGTCGCCGCCGACCTGCAGGAAGGCGCCGACATGGTCATGGTCAAGCCCGGCATGCCGTACCTGGACGTGCTGCGCCGCGTCAAGGACACCTTCCGCGTGCCGACCTTCGCCTACCAGGTGAGCGGTGAATACGCGATGATCAAGGCGGCTTCCGCCAATGGCTGGCTGGACCACGACAAGGTCATGATGGAAGCGCTGCTGGCGTTCAAGCGCGCCGGCGCCGACGGCATCCTGACGTACTTCGCGATCGAAGCGGCGCGGCTGCTCAAGCAGCAGCGCTGATCCCGGCTGGCGGGGCCTGCTCGGCCCTGCCCCGCTCGTCATCCGCGCGCCTCGGCATGAAACGCGCACACGAAACGCGCCCATGCAACGCCAACTACCGGCGGGCCCTTGCGGCCCGCCGCGGTTTCAACGCGACGCCGGCGCGCCGCGGCGCAGGCCCAGCCAGGTGCCACTGAGAATGCAGGCCAGCCCCGCCACGTGCACCAGCGTGACGTGCTCGTCCAGGAACAGCGCGGCGAACAGCAGGCCGAAGATCGGCAGCCAGTTCACGAACAGCGCCGCGCGGCTGATGCCCAACCGGGCGATGCCCGCGTTCCACAGGATGTTGCTGACACCCGAGGCGATCACCGCCGAGAACAGCAGCACCAGCCACGGCCACCACGTCATGCTCCAGTTGTCCGCGTCATACGACGATGGCGTCATCGCCGCGTGCACCATCAGCATCAGGCCGCCGGCCAGGTACATGTACCAGAGCATCGCCAGCGGATCGAGCGTGCGCGAGATGCGCTGGATCACCAGCCCGCCGAACACGAACACCGCCACTGCCAGGAACACGATGGCGTCGCCCCAGCCGGTCAGGCCAATCTGCGCGCCGCTGCCCACCACCACCATCGCCACGCCGGCCAGGCCCAGCAAGGCGCCGGCGATGCGCAGCCATGTCAGCCGCTCGCGATAGAACAGGGCCGCCAGCAGCGCCGACAGCAAGGGGCTGGTGGCCATCAGCAGCGTGCCGTTGGCGGCCGACGAGAACTGCAGCCCGTACACCAGCGCGGTCTGGTGCGCATACACCACCAGGAAGCCCGCCAGCGCCACCCAGGCCAGTTCCACGCGTCCCAGCTTCGGAATGCGGCCGCGCCGCGCCTTGACGATGAGGGTGACGGCGACGAACGCCACGGCGATCCGCAAGGCCGCCAGGGCGCGGATATCCATGTGCTGCGTCAGATACTTGATGGAGACGATGTTCAGGCCCCAGGTGGCCATCACGAACATCAATTGCAGATAGATCAGACCGGTGCGGTCCTGGCTTGCATCGACTGTCGGAGACGTCACGGGCGCCGGCCTGAGGGGTTGGAGGCGCCGCCCACGCGGCGCGAACCCTCATGGTAGCGGCCGGCCGCCGCTCAACGCAATAGCACGCGGTCCAGCGACTCGGTGAAGCGCTTGGCGTCCTGGAAGCCCACCACGCGCGCGTCCGGCAATTCCTTGCCGCCGGGTTCGAAGAACATGATCCCCGGCGGGCCGAACAGGCGGAAACGCTTGAGCAACGCCCGATCGTCGGCATTGTTGGCGGTCACGTCGGCCTGCACCAGCAACATGCCGGCCATGCGTTGCGCCACGCCCGGATCGGTGAAGGTGAAGCGCTCCATCTCGCGGCACGACACGCACCAGTCGGCGTAGAAGTCCAGCATCACCGGCTGCGTGCTCGCGGCCAGCAGCGCGTCCAGCTCGGCGTTATTGCGCACGCGCTTGAACTGCAGCTCGCCAGCATGCGCGGCGGCGCCCGAGGCCGCCGGGCCGCCGGAGGCAAAATGCGACAGCGGCTGCAGCACGTCGCGGCCGCCGCTGGCCGCGCCAATCAGCCACGCGGCGGCGGCCAGGGCCAGCAGCAGGCCGATGCCCTTGCCGAACATGCGCGCCGAGCCGGCGCCCGCCGGCAACGCGTCGAACGCGCGCAGCATCACCGCGCCGACGATCGCCAGGAAGGCCCAGCCCGTCATCTGCACCCAGGTCGGCACCACCGGAATCAGCATCCACCAAGCCGTCGCCAGCAGCAGCATGCCGAACAGCCGCTTGACACCGTCCATCCACGGCCCGGCCTTGGGCAGCAGCGCGCCCGACGAGGCGCCGACGATCAGCAGCGGCACGCCCATGCCCCACGCCATCGCGAACAGGGCCGCGCCGCCCAGCACCACGTCGCCGGTCTGCGAGATGTACAGCAGCGCGCCGGCCAGCGGCGCGGCCACGCAAGGCCCGACGATCAGCGCCGACAACGCGCCCATCAGCAACGCGCCGGTGTAACGGCCGCCAGGAATGCGCGACGAGCGCTCGGCCAGCCGCGCCTGAATGCCGGACGGCATCTGGAAGGTGAAGGCATCGAACATCGCCAGCGCCAGCACCGCCAGCAGGATCGCGAACAGCGTCAGGATCCACGGCGTCTGCAGCCACGCGGCCAGGCCCGCGCCGCTCAAGCCGGCGGCCACGCCCAGCGCGGTATAGACCACCGACATGCCCAGCACGTAGGTCGCCGCCAGCGCCAGGCCGCGGCCGCGCGTCGGACGTTCCTGGCTGGCGCCGCCCAGCACGATCGAGGACAGGATGGGAATCATGGGCAGCACGCAGGGCGTGAACGCCAGCAGCAGGCCCAGCACCAGGAACACGCCGGCCGTCTTGATCCAGCCCAGTCCGCCCAGGGCATCGGCCAGGCCGGTGTCGCCCGCGTTCACCAGCGCGCTCAGGCCACCGCCCGAAGCCACCGGCGCGGCCGAGGCGCCGCCGCTGCCCGCCAGCGCGTAGCCGCCCGCCAACGGCGTCAGCTTCACGCTGCTGTCCATCGGCGGATAGCACAGGCCGGCATCGGCGCAGCCCTGCCCGGTCAGCGTCAGCGTGAACGGTTGGCCGCCGGGCGTCACCGGCACGCGGATCAGCACGTCCTGGTGATAGACCTCCATGTCCTTCTCGAAGGTCGGGTCGTATTTGACGTCGCCCTTGGGGTAGACCGGCTCGCCCAGCGTGGCCGCGCCCAGCGGACTGATGCTGATGCCGAAGCGCTCGCGGTACATGTAATAGCCCGGCGCCACCCGGAAGCGCAACTCGACGGTATCCGGCGTGGCCATCGCCGCGCTGAAGACGAAGGCCTTTTCGGGCTCGAGGAACTCGGCCTCGGCGCGCGCCGGCGCGTGCCAGGCCAGCCACAGCATGGCCATGGCCAGCAGCGCCAGCAGCTTGGGGAAAAAGGCACGCATCGGTGCGCCGGTTCGGACCGCGGGTTGCAACATCAGTCTCTCTTGTTCTGCTCGATGGCCGTCTGCTGGCGCACCCAGTCAAGATAGGGCGCCGCGCCGCCGATGACCGGCAGCACGATGATTTCGGGCACGTCGTAGGGATGCATCTGCGCCAGGGCCTGGACCACGGCCGGGTGGCGCGCGTAGGTGGTCTTGATGTGGATGGGGATTTCCTCGGCCCCTTCCACCTCGCCTTGCCACTGGTAGATGGACAGGCCCGGCGCCCCAAGGTTCACGCAGGCGGCCAGTCCATCCTCGACCAGCACGTGGGCGATGCGCTTGGCCAGCAACAGGTCCGGCGCATTGCTGATGACCAGCACGACGTCGTCATCGCGCAACATGGAGCCTCCTGGGAATACCCGTGTGGGATGTAACTCGGGGTATTTTATCGGTATCGCCGCCCGCGTCCGCCGACAATCAGACCCGCGGCCACCGCGCACCCATCCCCTCCGAGGCAAGCATGTCCGATAACTGCCTGTTCTGCCGCATCGCCCGCCACGAGATCCCGGCCCACATCATCCACGAAGACGACCGCCTGATGGCCTTCCTGGACATCCAGCCGGTGCGCCCCGGGCACACGCTCATCATCCCCAAGCAGCACTATCCCTACTACGAGGACATGCCCGCCGACCTGGCCGGCCACATCGTCAACCTGGGGCAGAAGCTCGGCCGCCACATGAAGCGGCTGTACGGCGTGGACCGCGTCGGCTTCGCCTTCACCGGCATCCACGTCGCGCATACCCATGCGCACGTGATCCCGATGCATCATCCACAGGACGTCACCTCGACCCAGTACATCGAGCAGCAGGACCTGACCTTCCGCATGCCGCCGCAGGCGCCCCAGGAGGCCCTGGCGGCCACCGCCGCGCAATTGCGAGGGGAACTGTACGCCTCATAGCGTGCGGCGCGCCTGCGCCGCCTGGACGGCCCGCAAGCGCCGCGCAAAAAAACAAGGGCGGGTCCGAAGACCCGCCCTTGTCGCTTATCTAGACACCGAAACTTATTCGGCGCTGTCCTCAGCGGCCTCATCGACTTCCGGACGGTCGACCAGCTCCATGAAAGCCATGGGCGCGTTGTCGCCTTGACGGAAACCCATCTTCAGCACGCGGGTGTAGCCGCCGTTGCGGGCCGCGTAGCGCGGGCCGATTTCGGCAAACAGCTTCACCACGGCGTCGCGATCGCGCAGACGGGCAAAAGCCAGACGCTTGTTCGCGAGGGTGGGTTCTTTACCCAGCGTGATCAGGGGTTCGATGACGCGGCGCAGTTCTTTCGCCTTGGGCAGCGTGGTCTTGATGGCTTCGTGGGTGATCAACGAAACGGCCATGTTGCGGAACATGGCAAGACGGTGACTGCTGGTGCGGTTGAGCTTACGCAAGCCATTACCGTGACGCATGATAAGTATCCTTTGAATCTAATGAAGGCGTTTCCGCCATCGGGTTATCCGGCTCTTCTATCAACCTGCGATCAGGCCGCGGTCCGGTGGAAAACGGTGCATTTTACGACGGTTTCGCAAACCGCCCGGCGGTGAGGCCGGGCGCCGCGGGAAACGCCCCCGCGAGAGGGGCGCCACCCTGCAAGACTTACGGACGCTCCAGGCCCAGCGGGGGCCAGTTTTCGAGCTTCATGCCCAGCGTCAGGCCGCGTGCGGCCAGGACTTCCTTGATCTCGTTGAGCGACTTGCGACCCAGGTTCGGGGTCTTGAGCAGTTCGTTCTCGGTGCGCTGGATCAGGTCGCCGATGTAGTAGATGTTTTCGGCCTTCAGGCAGTTGGCCGAACGCACCGTCAGCTCCAGGTCGTCGACCGGACGCAGCAGCACCGGGGCGATCTGCGGCGTGCCGCGGACCGGGGCTTCGTACGAATCGCCGGCGCCTTCCAGGGCGGCGAAGACCGAGATCTGGTCCATCAGGATGCGAGCCGACTGGCGCACCGCTTCCTCGGGCGAGATGACGCCGTTGGTTTCGATGTCCAGGACCAGCTTGTCCAGGTCGGTGCGCTGTTCCACACGGGCGCTTTCAACCGCGTAGCTGACGCGGCGGACCGGGCTGAACGAGGCGTCCAGGACGATGCGGCCGATGGTGTGGGTGCGGTCTTCCGACAGCGCGCGCACGTTGCCCGGCACGTAGCCGCGGCCCTTCTCGACCTTGATCTGCATTTCCAGCTTGCCCGCGTCCGTCAGGTTGCAGATGGCGTGGCCGGGGTTGATGATCTCGACGTCGTGCGGCAGCTCGATGTCGCTGGCCAGCACGGTGCCGGCGCCGGTCTTGCGCAGGACCAGGGTGACTTCGTCACGGTTGTGCAGCTTGAAGACCACGCCCTTCAGGTTCAGCAGGATGTCGACGACATCTTCGCGAACGCCCGGGATGGTCGAGTATTCGTGCACCACGCCCGTCATCTGGACTTCGGTCGGCGCGTAGCCGGTCATCGAAGACAGCAGGATGCGGCGCAGGGCGTTGCCCAGCGTATGGCCGTAGCCGCGCTCGAACGGCTCCATCACGATCTTGGCATGGTGAGTGCCGACCGGTTCGACTTCAATGGAGCGCGGCTTCAGGAAACCTTGAGTGGACATGTACTGTGTTCCTTTTCAATACCCTCGGCTCGTTACACCGATAAGGCTGATGGACAGGTTGAAACGTGAAACGCGGGCAGCGCAAAAAGCCGCCCGATACTTACCGCAAAGCCCGCCCCGCCAAAAGGCGGAAAGCGGGCTGCTGCGAGACTTGCAAACCGGTCGCGAAACCAGCGTGCCAGCACCTTGCGAAGGAGGCGCCGGCAGGCGTGATTAACGCGAGTACAGTTCGACGACCATCGATTCGTTGATGTCGCGAGCGACGTCAGCGCGATCGGGAGCCGACTTGAACGTGCCGGTCAGCTTGGTCGTGTCGACTTCCACCCATTGGGGGATGCCGATGCTGGTGGCCAGGTCGAGCGATTCCTTGATACGGCCTTGCTTCTTGGCCTTTTCGCGGATCGAGATGACGTCGCCAGCCTTGACCAGCATCGAAGCGATGTCGGCGGTGTGGCCGTTCAGTTCGATGGCGCGGTGGCTCACCAGCTGGCGAGCTTCGGCGCGGGTCGAGCCGAAGCCCATGCGGTAGACGACGTTGTCCAGGCGCGATTCCAGCAGCTGGATCAGCGTTTCGCCGGTGTTGCCACGGCGACGCTCGGCTTCAGCGAAGTACTTGCGGAATTGCTTTTCCAGCACGCCGTACATGCGCTTGAGCTTTTGCTTTTCGCGCAGCTGCAGGCCGTAGTCGGAAGTGCGGGCACCCGAAGTGCGGCCGTGTTGGCCAGGCTTGGAATCCAGCTTGCACTTGGAATCCAGCGAGCGGCGGGCGCTCTTCAGGAACAGGTCAGTACCCTCGCGGCGCGAGAGCTTGCATTTGGGTCCAATATAACGTGCCATGTGGATTCCCTTTAGATACGACGACGCTTCGGCGGACGGCAGCCGTTGTGCGGAACGGGCGTGATGTCGGCGATGGACGAGATCTTGATGCCCAGCGCGTTCAGGGCGCGGACCGACGATTCACGGCCGGGGCCGGGGCCCTTGATACGCACTTCCAGCGTCTTGATGCCGTATTCCAGCGCGACACGGCCGGCCGTTTCAGCGGCGACCTGCGCGGCGAACGGGGTCGACTTACGCGAACCCTTGAAGCCAGCACCGCCCGACGTGGCCCACGACAAAGCGTTGCCCTGACGGTCGGTGATGGTGATGATGGTGTTGTTGAACGAAGCGTGAACGTGCGCGATGCCGTCCGAGACGTTCTTCTTGACCTTTTTGCGCACGCGCGAAGCGCCGCTGGTGGAAGCTTTCGCCATAATCCAGTTCCTCGATTATTTCTTCAGGGACGCAGCAGCACGACGCGGGCCCTTGCGGGTGCGGGCGTTGGTGCGAGTGCGCTGGCCGCGCACGGGCAGGCCGCGCTTGTGGCGCATGCCGCGGTAGGTTCCCAGGTCGATCAAACGCTTGATCGAGAGCTGCACTTCACGACGCAGGTCACCTTCGACCGTGAACACACCAACGTGTTCGCGGACGCGTTCCAGTTCAGCGTCGCTCAGATCCTTGACCTTTTTGTCAAACGGGACGTTAGCCGCTTCGCAGATCTTGCGAGCGCGCGTACGACCGATGCCAAAAATGGCGGTCAGGCCGATCTCGGCGTGCTGATGCGGCGGAATGTTAATGCCAGCAATACGGGCCATGACTGTTCCTTGAATAAATCCGTTGCGTAGTCGCTAACCCGAGTTAGCCTTGACGCTGCTTGTGACGCGGGTCGGTGCAGATAACGCGCACCACGCCGTGACGTTTGATAACTTTGCAGTTGCGGCAGATCCGCTTAACCGATGCCATTACTTTCATGGTTGACTCCTAATTTTCCGTAATCCGGTTTCGCTCACTTGGAGCGGAAAACAATCCTGGCTCGCGTCAGGTCATAGGGCGTGAGCTCCACTGTGACCTTGTCACCCGGCAGGATCCGGATGTAATGCATACGCATCTTGCCGGAAATATGGCCCAACACCACGTGGCCGTTTTCGAGCTTGACGCGAAATGTCGCGTTCGGGAGGTTCTCAAGAACCTCGCCTTGCATCTGAATGACGTCGTCCTTGGACATCTTTTGCTTACCGCATCGGCAAACCCGCGCCCTTGAAGTTAGCCTTCTTGAGCAACGAGTCGTACTGGTGAGACATCATGTAGGCCTGGACCTGCGCCATGAAATCCATCGTCACCACCACAATAATCAACAGAGACGTACCACCGAAGTAGAAGGGGACGTTCCACCGCATCACCAGGAATTCCGGCAACAGGCACACCAACGTGATGTAGATGGCACCTGCGAGCGTCAGACGCATCAGGATCTTGTCGATGTAGCGGGCCGTCTGTTCGCCCGGACGGATGCCCGGAACAAACGCACCACTCTTCTTCAGGTTGTCCGCCGTTTCGCGGCTGTTGAACACCAGAGCCGTGTAGAAAAAGCAGAAGAAAATAATCGCGACCGAATACAGCGTGATGTAGAGCGGTTGACGAGGCGACAGGGCCGCAGCCAGGTCGCTAAGCCAGCGCATGTTCTCACTGCTGGAGAACCAGCTCGTGATCGTGGCCGGGAACAGGATGATCGACGACGCGAAGATCGGCGGAATCACCCCGGCCATGTTCAGCTTCAGCGGCAGGTGCGAGCTTTGACCACCGTAGACCTTGTTGCCGACCTGACGCTTGGCGTAGTTCACCGTGATCTTGCGCTGTCCGCGTTCCACGAACACCACAAAAGCGGTAACCAGCACCACCAGGGCCACGATGAACAGTGCCGACAGCACGGACATCGCGTTGGTGCGGACCAGGTCCAACAGTGCAGCCAGCGCCGCGGGCAGGCCCGCAACGATACCTGCGAAGATCAGGATGGAAATCCCGTTGCCGAGACCGCGTTCCGTGATCTGCTCACCCAGCCACATGACGAACATGGTGCCGGTGACCAGGGTCACGACGGTCGTGAAGCGAAACAGCATGCCCGGATCGATCACAAGTCCCTGCTGGGACTCAAGCGCAACCGAAATGCCCACTGCCTGCACCAGCGCCAGCACGACCGTGCCGTAGCGGGTGTATTGGGTAATCTTCCGACGGCCGGCCTCGCCCTCTTTCTTGAGCGCTTCCAGCGACGGCACCACCACCGACATCAACTGCATGATGATGGATGCCGAAATGTACGGCATGATCCCCAGGGCAAAAATCGAGAAGCGCGAGAGCGCCCCGCCCGAGAACATGTTGAACAGGCCCAGGATCCCGCCCTGGTTCTGACGGAACAAGTCCGCCAGCGCGTCCGGGTTGATACCCGGAACGGGGATGTGTGTACCCAAACGGTAAACCACCAGGGCGAGCACCAGGAACACGAGGCGGCGCTTGAGGTCGCCGTACCGCGTTCCGGTTTTACCCAATGCCTGCGCGTTAGCCACTCGTCACCTCGTGATCAAGCAAGCGAGCCGCCCGCGGCTTCGATGGCGGCGCGAGCGCCAGCCGTCGCGGTAATGCCCTTGAGCACGACCTTGCGCGAGAGTTCACCCGACTTGATGACCTTGGCGTAACGAACCGCCTGGCCAATCACGCCAGCCGCCTTCAGCACTTGCACGTCGATTTCGTCGACGGGCACGGCTTGCAGGTCCGACAGACGGACTTCGGCGTACAGGTGCTGACCCAGCGGGGTGAAACCACGCTTGGGCAGGCGACGCTGCAGCGGCATTTGACCGCCTTCGAAGCCAACCTTATGGAAACCGCCCGAGCGCGACTTCTGACCCTTGTGACCACGGCCGGCGGTCTTACCCAGACCCGAACCGATGCCACGGCCGACGCGGCGCTTGGCGTGCTTGCTGCCCTCGGCGGGCTTCAGCGTATTAAGTTGCATATCCGACATGGTGATTCCTTAGGCTTCCGAGACGGAAACGAGATAATCCACCTTACGGATCATCCCACGCACCTCGGGCGTATCGACCAGCACGCGGCTGCTGTTGATACGGCCCAAGCCCAGACCGCGAACCGTGTCACGGTGCGATTGCTTGGTACCGATCACGGAGCGCACGAGGGTCACTTTGATCTGCTTCTGAGCCATGATTTACCCCAGGATCTCTTCGACGGTCTTGCCGCGCTTGGCAGCAACATCCGCCGGGGTCAGGGAAGCGCGCAGGCCATTCAACGTGGCGCGAACCATGTTGTAGGGGTTGCTCGAGCCCAGGCTCTTGGCAACCACGTTACGCACACCCATCACTTCGAAAATAGCGCGCATCGGGCCGCCGGCGATGACACCGGTACCTTCAGCAGCGGGCGAAATCAGCACGGTGGCGGCGCCATGCTTGCCGACCACGGTGTGGTGCAGCGTGCCGTTCTTCAGGGCCACCTTGAACATGCCGCGACGGGCCTGTTCCATAGCCTTCTGAACCGACACCGGCACTTCACGCGCCTTGCCCTTGCCCATGCCGACGCGGCCATCGCCATCGCCAACCACGGTCAGCGCGGCAAAGCTCATGGTGCGACCACCCTTGACCACTTTGCTCACGCGGTTGACCGCGATCATCTTTTCGCGGAGGCCGTCATCGTTCTCTTTTTCCGCGGCGTTCTTGCCTTGTACTTTAGCCATTTGACAGATCCTCGCTTAGAACTTCAGGCCGGCTTCACGCGCGGCATCGGCCAGCGCTTTCACGCGGCCATGGTAACGAAAGCCCGAGCGATCGAAAGCGACCAGTTCGATACCGGCAGCCTTGGCCTTTTCAGCCACGCGCTTGCCAACCAGCGAAGCGGCGGCCTTGTTGCCACCTTGGCCGGTCTGGCCAGCCAGCTGGGCGCGCACTTCGGCTTCCACCGTCGAGGCGCTGACCAGAACGCGATCGCCTTCCGGCGAAATGATATTGGCGTAGATGTGCTGGTTCGAGCGGAAAACCGAGAGGCGATGAACGCGCAGCTCGTTGATCTTCCGGCGGGTCGGAACCGCACGACGCAAACGGGAAACTTTTTTGTCCATGATTCGTCCTTGCGTGCGCCGTTATTTCTTCTTGGTTTCTTTGATGACGACGCGTTCGTCCGAGTAACGCACGCCCTTGCCCTTGTAGGGTTCGGGTTCGCGGTACGCGCGGATTTCAGCGGCCACCTGACCGACGACTTGCTTGTTGGAGCCCTTGATGACGATTTCCGTCTGGGTGGGGCATTCGGCCTTGATACCGGCCGGCAACTTGTGCAAAACGTCGTGCGAGAAACCGAGCTGCAGCTTAACGGCGTCGCCTTGAATCGAGGCGCGGTAACCCACGCCAACCAGATTCAGCTTGCGCTCGAATCCCTTGCTCACGCCGTTGACCATGTTGGCCACCAGCGCGCGCACGGTACCCGACATGGCGTTGGCGTGACGGGTTTCGTTGGCGGCGACAAACGTCAGCTTGCCGTTGTCCAACTGAACCGTAACGTCGCCAGTCAGGGCTTGGGTCAGGGAACCCAGCGGGCCCTTGACGGTGATCTGATCCTGCTTGATGTCGGCTTCGACACCCTTGGGCAGGTCGACCGGATACTTAGCGATACGTGACATTCGAATTTCTCCTTAGGCCACGTAGCACAGCACTTCGCCGCCGACGCCGTTGGCGCGAGCCTTACGGTCGGTCATGACGCCGCGCGAGGTCGACACGATAGCCACGCCCAGGCCGTTCATGACCTGAGGAATGCTGGTACGGCCCTTGTAGATACGCAGACCAGGGCGCGAAACGCGTTCGATGCGCTCGATGACCGGACGGCCAGCGTAGTACTTCAGGGTGATCTCGAGCTCAGGCTTGGCCTGGGTGCCCTTGATTTCAAAGCTGTCGATGTAGCCTTCGTCCTTCAGCACGGCGGCAATGGCCGCCTTCAGCTTCGAGGAGGGCATGCTCACCGTAACTTTGTCCACTTGCTGCGCATTGCGAATGCGGGTCAGCATATCGGCGATGGGATCGCTCATGCTCATATTCTTTCTCCTACCAGCTGGCCTTGGTGATGCCGGGGATTTCACCCTTCATCGCCATTTCACGCAGTTTGTGGCGCGTCAGGCCGAACTTGCGGAACACACCGCGCGGACGACCGGTGACCACGCAACGGTTACGTTGACGCGTCGGGTTGGCATTGCGCGGCAGCTGTTGCAGCTTGAGCCGAGCTTGGTAACGTTCTTCGTCGGTCTTCGACTGGTCGTCGATGATCGACTTCAACTCAGCGCGCTTGGCGGCGAACTTGTCAGCCAGCTTGGCGCGCTTGATGTCGCGATTGATGAGGGAAAGTTTAGCCACGTCATCAGCCCCTTAGTTACGGAACGGGAAGCTGAAGGCCGTCAACAGCGCCTTGGCTTCTTCGTCGGTCTTCGCGGTGGTGGTGATGCTGATGTTCAGCCCACGCAGCGCGTCGATCTTGTCGTACTCGATTTCGGGGAAAATGATCTGCTCTTTCACCCCGATGTTGTAGTTGCCACGGCCGTCGAAAGCACGACCCGAGATGCCGCGGAAGTCGCGCACGCGAGGCAGCGCAACCGCCACCAGGCGATCCAGGAATTCGTACATGCGTTGACCACGCAGCGTGACCATGCAACCGATCGGGTAGTTTTCGCGGATCTTGAAACCGGCGATAGCCTTCTTGGTCTTGGTCACGACAGGCTTTTGGCCAGCGATCTTGGTCAGGTCCGAGACAGCGTGCTCGATGACCTTCTTGTCGGCGACGGCTTCCGAGACACCCATGTTCAGGGTGATCTTGGTGATGCGCGGCACTTCCATGGCGCTCTTGTAGCCGAACTTGGCCTGCAGGTCGCCAGCGACCTTGCTCTTGTAGAAATCTTGCAAACGAGACATGTCTATCGCCCCTTACGCCTTGGCGCCGACAACGGCACCATTGGAACGGAACACGCGAACCTTGCGGCCTTCGACTTCTTGCACGCCGACGCGGTCGCCACGACCGGTGGCGGGGTTGAAGAGCGCCACATTCGAGATGTGGATCGGCATGGTCTTTTCGACGATGCCACCCGGGTTGTTGGCCATCGGGTTGGCTTTCACGTGCTTCTTGACGACGTTGACGCCTTCGACCAGGACGTGGTCGGCATCGACGCGCGCCAGCACGGTACCGCGACGCTTCTTGTCGCGGCCGGTCAGGACGATGACTTCGTCGCCTTTACGAATGTTGTTCATCGTAGGGCTCCTTACAGCACTTCCGGGGCCAGCGACACGATCTTCATGAACTTCTCGGTACGCAGTTCACGCGTAACGGGTCCGAAGATGCGGGTGCCGATGGGCTCCAGCTTGGCATTGAGCAACACGGCGGCATTGCCACCGAAACGAATCAGCGAACCGTCCTTACGGCGCACGCCCTTGGCGGTACGAACCACCACGGCATTGTAAATTTCGCCTTTCTTGACGCGTCCGCGCGGAGCCGCATCTTTGACGCTCACCTTGATGATGTCGCCGATACCGGCATAACGGCGCTTGGAGCCACCGAGCACCTTAATGCACATGACATGACGCGCACCAGTGTTATCGGCCACGTCCAGCGTGGTCTGCATTTGGATCATGATTTTTCCTGTTCCAACTTAACTGGAAATACGGTTTTCCCCAAAAAAGGGAACACTGCAATTCCTGCCAGTTTTGGTCCCGTCAGGTCAGCCGCCCTGCTTTGTTGCTGGCTGGTCTTGAGCTTTCGCCCTGAAACCATCAGCTGGTGGCAACGCAACGACCCTGGGTTGAAATCCTGCGGGTATTCCCCCAACACGTTGGCCCGGCTAGTTCCAGGCCAATCGACAATCTGGGAAAGCTGACCATTCTAGCCTGGTTAGATTTTGAGCGCAAGCCCTTTGTGAAAGAGAGAGCAAATACACGACAGTGCCTGTGGACAACTGTCGCGTTGCCCCCGCCGAGGATGCCGCTTTAATCCGCCCCCGTTTTATTTCGATAGTAGTTCCGCTCCCAGGCGTCGTGGTTGGCCTTGCCACGCCGGATCTCGTCGGTGAAGGGCGCCGCCATCAGCACCAGCCGGTTCAGCCAACGGATCGGGGCACGACAGGGACGCTCGAAGTCGACGAACAACACGGCGCGGGTGCCGTCCGTGTCGTTGTGCACCTGGTGCGGATACAGGTCGTCGAACACCACGGCCTCGCCCTCCTTCCAGTGGTAGCGCTCGCCCCCCACCTCGATCCAGCAGCGCTCCGCCGGCTCGGGCACCAGCAGTCCCAGGTGCAGGCGCAGCACCCCGTTATAGGGACCGGTATGCAGGGGAATGCGTTTGCCGGGTTCGAGGATCGAATAGAAGGCCGTGCGCAGGCCGGGGATTTCGCGCAGCGCCTGCGCCGTGGCCGGGCAGCGGGCCAGGTTGCGGTCGGAACGCAGGCCATAGCCCATGAAGACGAAGGTCTTCCACTGATCATCGGAGGTGATCATGCCGACATCCGGGGACAGTTCATGGAAAGACGGCAGCCGCTCGCGCTCGGCCAGCAACGCCATCAACTCGGCGCGGATGGCGGGCGCCTGGGCCTCCAGGCGCGCGACCCAGGGGAACTGACTGTTGTGGAAGATCGGGCGGTCGCCCACCAGGGACGCCTGCGCGATACGGTGGCGCAGCCAATCGATGAAACGGAAAAAGACACGGGAATAGGCACTGGGCTGGCTGGGCGGACGCGTATCGACAGGTTGCACAATAAGTATCTGTATAGACAGCCAAAGATGCACCATTTTGTCCATGCCGCCCCCGCGACGCAAGAGGCGTCCATTGGCTCCAAGGCGGCGACAGGGATTGGCCCTCCCCGCGGCGGACAAGCTGGTTTAGACTGGCATGGGCGATTGCGATCGCTACCCACTCCTATTTCGCAAGGAAAGACAGGCATGTATGAACAGTTGGCGCTGTATATCGACGGCGAATTCGTCGCCGGCGAGGGCAGGCGCACCCAGGACGTCATCAACCCGGCCACGCTGGAAGTGCTCGGCCAGCTGCCTCACGCCACCGAAGCGGATCTGGACCGTGCGCTAGCCGCCGCCCAGCGCGCGTTCGAATCCTGGAAGAAATCGTCTCCCATGGATCGTTCGGCCATCCTGCGCAAGGTCGCCACCCTGTCGCGCGAGCGCGCCAAGGAAATCGGCCGCAACATGACGCTGGACCAGGGCAAGCCGCTGGCCGAGGCCATCGGCGAAGTCACCTCCTGCGCCGAACACGCCGACTGGCACGCCGAGGAATGCCGCCGCATCTACGGCCGCGTGATCCCGCCGCGCAACCCCGACGTGCGCCAGATCGTGGTGCGCGAGCCGATCGGCGTCTGCGCCGCCTTCACGCCCTGGAACTTCCCTTACAACCAGGCCATCCGCAAGATCGCCGCCGCGCTCGGCGCCGGCTGCACGGTCGTGCTCAAGGGCCCGGAAGATTCGCCCAGCGCCGTCATGGCGATCGCGCGCATGTTCCATGACGCCGGGCTTCCCAAGGGCTGCCTGAACATCGTCTGGGGCGAGCCGGCCAAGATTTCCGACTACCTGATCCGTTCGCCGATCGTGCGCAAAGTGTCGTTCACCGGTTCCGTGCCGGTGGGCAAGCAGCTGGCCGCGCTGGCCGGCGCGCACATGAAGCGCGTCACGATGGAACTGGGCGGCCACTCGCCGGTGCTGGTGTTCGACGACGCCGACATCGACCGCGCCGCCACCATGCTGGCCAAGTTCAAGATCCGCAACGCCGGCCAGGTGTGTGTCTCGCCGACCCGTTTCTACGTCCAGAACGGCGCCTACGAGCAATTCCTGGCGCGCTTCTCCGACGTGCTCAAGAACGTCAAGGTTGGCGACGGCCTGGAAGCCGGCACCGACATGGGCCCGCTGGCGCACGAGCGCCGCGTGCCCGCCATGAGCGCCTTCATCGACGACGCCAAGAAGCATGGCGGCAAGGTAGTGGTCGGCGGCGGCCCGCTGGACCGCAAGGGCTTCTTCTTCGCCCCCACGGTCGTGACCGACCTGCCCGACAACTCCATGCTGATGACCGAGGAACCCTTCGGTCCGGTCGCGCCGGTGGTTCGCTTCACGGACACCGATGAAGTGCTGGCGCGCGCCAACAGCCTGCCGTTCGGCCTGTCTTCCTACGTCTTCACCAACTCGTTGCAGACCGCCACCAAGGTCTCCAACGGCCTGGAAGCCGGCATGGTCAACATCAACCATTTCGGCAGCGCGCTGGCCGAGACGCCGTTCGGCGGCATCAAGGACAGCGGCATCGGCAGCGAAGGCGGCCTGGAAACGTTCGACGGCTACCTGGTCACGAAGTACATCACGCACATCTGACCTCGGCGCTTCGCCCCCAGAAAAGCCCCTTACGGGGCTTTTTTTTCGCCCGCGCGCAAGCAACCCCATTCATTTTGGCGCCATTCTTTCATGTTGCTGTAACCCTGGCCGGCGAGGATTGCGCCTCACTCGCGGGCGGCATCTCCCAGGAACAGGGAAGCCACGCCTGAAGAAAAACTTGTTCCAACCCGAGAAGCACAATGCACCGATATCAGCAAAGCGCGCGCGCGCTGGGCGCGGCCGCGCTCATCAGCCTGGTGGCCGCCTGTGGCGGCGACAAGGACGACGACAACGACACCTCCCCGGTTGCCGAGACGCCGCCGGTGGCGCAACCCGCCGCGGTGCAGGTCGCCTTCATGCCGGACATCCATTTCCACGATGTCTACGCGGACTTCAAGGACGGCTCGTTCCCGGGCATCCCGAACCCCAAGCGCGGCGACAACGCCACCATCCGCACGATGTACGCGCAGCTGACCTCGACGCGCCTGTTCAACGAGAACTACTTCGCCTTCCTGGCCGCGCTGGACGACGCGGTGGCGCGCGGCGTGAAGTACATCGCCCTTCCCGGCGACTTCTCCGACGACGGCCAGCCGGTGCACATGCGCGGCCTGGTCAAGATCATGGACGATTACACGCGCAAGCATGGCATCCAGTTCTTCGCCGCCCCCGGCAACCATGACCCGGTGCGGCCGTTCAACCAGGCCAACGGCAAAAGCGACTACCTGGGCCTCGATCCGACGACGGGCGCGATCGGCTTCTCGCAGCCGATCTACAGCCGCGGCGGCAACGCCGCCTGCAGCACGCCCTATGCCGGCGACTGGGCGCGCGTGGGCGATACCTACTGCACCGAGGAGGTGCTGCACATGGGCTACGCGGGCATCACCGAGGCCCTGACCCAGCACGGCTTCATGCCCAAGCCCGAATACCTGTACTACGAGACCCCGTACAGCAGCTACAAGTACGAGGACTACAACTACAACACCGCGTTGTCGCAGGCCAGCTGGATCAACCGCCAGTACGAGATCTGCGCGCAAGGCACCGGCGGCCCGAACAAGCCGGCCAACTACACCTTCTGCAAGATGGTGCCGGACACCTCGTACGTGGTCGAGCCGGTCAAGGGCGTGTGGCTGGTCGGCATCGACGCGAACGTCTACGTGCCGACCGGCAACGGCGCCAACGATTTCACCGGCTCGGGCGACCAGGGCTACAACAAGATGCTCACGCACAAGGCGCACGTCATCAAGTGGCTGGCCGACGTGGTGGCGCGCGGCAAGGCGCAGGGCAAGCAGGTAGTGGCGTTCAGCCATTTCCCGATGACCGAGTTCTTCAACGGCGCCTCGGACGATATCGAGGCGCTGCTGGGCGCCAACAAGATGCAGATGGTGCGCCGCCCGGCCGAGAACACCACGCGCGCGCTGGCCGACACCGGCCTGAAGGTGCACGTGGGCGGCCACATGCACTTCAACGACACCGCGTCGCGCAACTACGGCGGCGACAAGGCGCTGTTCAACATCCAGGCACCGTCGATGGCGGCCTACGTGCCGGCCTATAAGCTAATGACGATGCAAGGCCCCGACCAGATCGAGCTGCAGACCATCCGCCTGGACAAGGTGCCGCGCTTTGACGAACTGTTCGACCTTTACCGCGCCGAGCACGCCTACACCGTGCCGCCGCGCTGGGACGTGTCGATCCTGGATGCCAAGGACTACGGCGACTTCAACTACCGCTACATGAGCGAACTGGTGCGCCTGCGCCTGCTGAACGATGACTGGCGCTGCGAAATGCGCGAGCTGGTCAAGAG
The DNA here is from genome assembly GCF_902859695.1 of Achromobacter ruhlandii. Classification (GTDB taxonomy): domain Bacteria; phylum Pseudomonadota; class Gammaproteobacteria; order Burkholderiales; family Burkholderiaceae_B; genus Achromobacter; species Achromobacter ruhlandii. Next base: position 95,708 of record NZ_CADIJL010000003.1, on the reverse strand, counting down.
CCCTTTGACCGGCGCCGACCTGCTGGTGCTGTCGCAGCTGCGCACTTCGGTGACGCTGGGCGAACTGCAGAACACCGGCGACCGCGCCCAGCTGACGCCCGAGTTCTTCAACTGCCTGTACGTCGCGGGCGGCCCGACCGCCAGCAACCCGGCCTTCGCCGGCGACATGGCCGACGCCACCACCCGCGCCCAGGCGCTGGCGCAGGCCAACGGCATGCAGCTGGCCGACTTCGCCAAGTGGAAGGCGCTGGACATGGCGGGCGACTTCGTGCGCCTGGCCAACGCCGGCGACCTGGCCTACGCCGACATCCCGGCGCAGCGCGCCAGCCAGTACAAGCTGCTGGCCCAGGCCCTGAGCCAGACCAACGCCAGCATGCAGATGAACGGCGACCGGGTCAGCGACGCCAACACCCCGGCCGACATGTTCAAGGCGCGCTTCAAGCCGCTGATGGCGATCATGCTGAAGCTGGCCGATGGCCTGCCGTCCGAGCACATCCGCCTGGACCTGAAGACCAACAGCCTGGTCAACCTGTCGGCCACGCCGTCACCGTTCTGATCGAACACGGGGCGCTAGCCCGATGCGACAAGGCCCGCGCGAGCGGGCCTTTTCATTGCGCGGCGCGAACCTAGCCGCGTGCGCGCCATTCGCGCGGCGACACGCCGAAGCGGCGCTTGAACAGCCGACTGAAATGCGAGGGATGGGCGAAGCCGGCCTGGTACGCCAGCTCGGCGATGCCGCGGTGGCGTTGCGCCGGGTTCAGCAGCAATTCGCGGCAGCGCTCCAGGCGCTGGTCGAAGACGAAGCTTTCCACCGACAGGTCGCCCGCCTGGAAGATGCGGTGCAGGTAGGCCACCGACAGGCCGCAGCCCTGCGCCACCCGCTGCGGCGACAGCGCCGGGTCAGCCAGGTGCTGGCGGATGTAGGCCATGGCGCGCTGGCGATGCGCCATGGTCACGCTGCTGTCGGCTTCCGAGGCGTGGCCCTGCCCCGGCTGCACCAGGAACAGCACGATCAGGTCGATCAGCCGTTCGCCCAGTTCGGCCGCCTCCGCCGGCGACCAGCCGTCCAGCCCCTTGAAAAGGTGGTCCATGTAGCTGGCCAGCATCGCGCCGCGCGGCGACCCGTCATCGACGCGCAGCTTGTAGAAGGGGCCGATGCGCGAATCGCGCTGCGACAGCGCGCTGCGCGGGAACGACACGCTCAGGCTGCGGTAGCCGTCGGCGCCGAGCGCGGTGGCCTGGTAAGGCAGGCTCTGGTTCATCAGGTAGACGCAGCCGGGCTCGACCTGGAACTCGCGGCCCTGCTGCACCACGGCCAGCGGCCCGGCCAGCGGCAGGCCGAAGGTGTAGAACTCCTGGTCCAGCCGCGAGGCATTGCCGGCGGTGCGCTCGATCTTCTGTCCCTGATAGTGCAGGTCGTTGAACTGCAGGCTGGCGCGCCGCACATAGCGCACGTGGCCGGCGAACTGGCCGGCCTGGCCGTGGTGCACCTCGAACGGCCCGAAGGCATCCGACAGGGCCGCGCGCCATTGCTCGTACCGCTCGACGCCAGCGATGGCCGAAGTGGCGAATTCCGTGTCGGGCATGGCGCGGTCTCCTGGTTCGCGAGGGTCGGCGGGGGCTCGTGACCCTGCGTCTACATATTCTTGACTCACCCTGCCGCGGGTGGTCCGGCGCATTGTGGCCGCGCCTGGCGCAAGTCTATAGTCAGCGCCACAAGCATACAACCTGGACAACCCGGGAGGAGACGCATGGCCAACGCGCCCGCACAGGCCGCTCGCCACACGCCGGCTTCGCGCTATCTGCGCTGCGAAGGCCGCGAGCTGCATTACACCGAATGGGGCCGCCCGGACGCCCCCGCGCTCATCATGTGGCACGGCCTGGCCCGGACCGGCCGCGACTTCGACGAGCTGGCGCAGGCGCTGGCCGGCGACTACCGCATCCTCTGCCCCGACACGATCGGGCGCGGACTGTCGCAATGGAGCCCCGATCCGGTGGCCGAGTACCGGCTGGACTTCTACGCCCGGCTGGCGCGCGCCCTGCTCGACGGCCTGGGGCTGGACCGGGTGCGCTGGGTCGGCACCTCGATGGGCGGCGCCACCGGCATGTACGCCGCCGCCACCACGCTCAAGGACCGCATTTCGCACCTGGTGGTCAACGACATCGGGCCGTCGCTGCCGCAGCCGGCCATCGACCGCATTCTGGCCTATGCCGGCAACCCGCCGGCCTTCGACACCGTCACCGAGCTGGAAACCTGGCTGCGCGCCGCCTACAAGCCCTATGGCTGGCAGAGCGACGAGCAATGGCGCCGCATGGCCGAGACCTCGGTGCGCCGCCTGCCCGACGGCCGCGTCACGGCGCATTACGATCCGGCCATCGTCGGCCAGTTCCACCACCACCCGGCGGACTATGAACGCTGGGCCGAATACGACAGCCTGCGCGTGCCGCTGTTGCTGCTGCGCGGCGCCGATTCCGACCTGCTGCTGCCCGAGGTCGCCGAGGCCATGACCCGCCGCGGCCCGCGCGCCCGGCGCATCGACTTCCCTGACTGCGGTCATGCGCCGGCCTTGAACGTCGAGCCGCAGATCGAGGCCGTCCGCCAATTTCTCGCCACGCCGGCCGCCGCCGCAGCCGCCGGCGCCTACTAGAACCAAGGAGACTCCCATGAAACGCATCCTGCTCGCCGCGCTGGCCGGCCTGTGCCTGAGTTCGGCCGCCATGGCCAAGGACTTCGTGGTGGCACACGTCTACGACAAGACCGGGCCGCTGGAGGCCTACGCCAAGCAGACCCACAACGGCCTGATGCTGGGCCTGGAATACGCCACGCAAGGCACCATGACGGTGGCCGGGCGCAAGATCCGCGTGATCGAGAAGGACAACCAGGGCAAGCCCGACGTTGCTCGCGCCCAGCTCGCCTCGGCCTACGCCGATGACAACGCCGACATCGCGGTGGGCCCGACCTCGTCGGGCGTGGCGCTGGCCATGCTGCCGATCGCCGAGGAATACGAGAAGATCCTGCTGGTGGAACCCGCGGTGGCCGACTCGATCACCGGCGACAAGTGGAACAAGTACATCTTCCGCACCGGCCGCAATTCGTCGCAGGACGCCATCGCCAACGCTGTCGCCTTCGACCAGCCGGATACGTCCATCGCCATGCTGGCGCAGGACTACGCGTTCGGCCGCGACGGCGTCAAGGCCTTCAAGGGCGCGCTCAAGCAGGCCAGGATCGTGCACGAGGAATACCTGCCGGCCAACGCCACCGACTTCACCGCCGGCGCGCAACGCCTGTTCGACGCGCTCAAGGACAAGCCGGGCCGCAAGATCATCTTCATCCTGTGGGCCGGCGCCGGCAATCCGTTCAAGATCGCCGATCTCGACCCCAAGCGCTTCGGCATCGAGATCGCCACCGGCGGCAACACGTTGGCCGCGATGACGCCGCTCAAATCGCTGGCCGGCATGGAAGGCGCGACCTATTACTACTACGGCATCCCCAAGAACCCGATCAACGACTGGCTGGTGGCCGAGCACCAGAAGCGCTACGGCCAGCCGCCGGACTTCTTCACCGCCGGCGGCATGTCGGCCGCCATCGCCATTGTGACGGCGCTGAACAAGAGCGCCGGCAAGAGCGACACCGACACGCTCATCAAGACGATGGAAGGCATGAGCTTCGACACGCCCAAGGGCAAGATGACCTTCCGCCCGGAAGACCACCAGGCCATGCAGTCGATGTACCACTTCCGCATCAAGAACGACGCCTCGGTGCCGTGGGCGGTGCAGGATCTGGTCAAGGAAATCACGCCCGACCAGATGGCGGTGCCGATCCAGAACAAACGCTGAGCCCTGCCCTTCATGCTGGAAACCCAATCGCTCACGATCCGCTTCGGCGGCCACGTGGCCGTCAACGCGGTGAGCTGCCGCTTCGCGCCGGGCAGCCTGACGGCCATCGTCGGGCCCAACGGCGCGGGCAAGACCACCTATTTCAACCTGATCTCGGGGCAACTGCGCGCCAGCGCCGGTTCGGTGCACCTGAACGGCCGCGACCTGACCGGGCTGTCGGCGCCGGCGCGCATGCATGCCGGCCTGGGGCGCGCCTTCCAGCTGACGCAGCTGTTCCCGCGCCTGTCGGTGCGCGAGAACGTGCGGCTGGCGCTGCAATCGCGCCAGCAGGGCCTGGGCTGGCGCCAGATCCGCTTCTGGCGCACCTGGGACGATGACCGGGCGCTGCTGGCGCGCGCCGACGCGCTGCTCGAACGCACCCGCCTGACGGCCCGCCGCGACCAGGCCGCGGCCGACCTGCCGCACGGCGACCAGCGCAAGCTCGAGATCGCCATGCTGATCGCGCTGGAGCCGCAGGTGTTCATGTTCGACGAACCCACCGCTGGCATGAGCGTGGACGACGTGCCCGTGGTGCTGGACCTGATCCGCGAGATCAAGGCCGACGCGTCCAAGACGATCCTGCTGGTGGAACACAAGATGGACGTGGTGCGCGAACTGGCGGACCGCATCGTGGTGCTGCACAACGGCGAATTGATGGCCGACGGCGAGCCCGCCGAGGTGATCGCCTCGCCGATCGTGCAGCAGGCCTACCTGGGCGCCGCCCTGCCGGAGAAGACGACATGAGCGCGGCCACCTTGCTGGAACTGAAGGACGTGCACACGCACATCGGCGCGTATCACATCCTGCACGGCGTGGACCTGGCGGTTCCCGCCGCGGGCGTCACCATGCTGCTGGGCCGCAATGGCGCGGGCAAGACCACCACGCTGCGCACCATCATGGGCCTGTGGAAGGCGACACAGGGCCACATCGGCTTTGACGGCGCCGCGGTCGGCGGCCCGGGCGTGCGCACCTCGCCGCCCGACATGGCGCGCCAGGGCATCGCCTACGTGCCGGAGAACATGGGCATCTTCGCCGACCTGTCGGTGAAAGAGAACATCCTGCTGGCCGCGCGCCAGGCGCGAAGCGCCGCGCAGCTGGACACCGCGCGGCTGGAATGGATCTTCGGCTTCTTCCCCGCGCTGCGCAAATTCTGGCTGTACCCCGCCGGCAAGCTGTCGGGCGGCCAGAAGCAGATGCTGGCGGTCGCGCGCGCCATCATCGAGCCACGCCGCCTGCTGCTGGTCGACGAGCCCAGCAAGGGCCTGGCGCCCGCCATCATCCAGAACATGATCGACGCCTTCATCGAACTCAAGCAGGCCTCCACCACCATCCTGCTGGTGGAGCAGAACTTCAATTTCGCGCGCCAGGTGGGCGACCACGTCGCGGTCATGGACAACGGCCGGGTGGTGCACGCCGGCGGCATGGCCGAGCTGGCGCAAGACGACGCGCTGCAGACCCGCCTGCTGGGCCTGTCGCTGGGAGCGCACCAATGAGCGCCGCCGATATCGATACGCCGCTGCCGCAAACCCGCGCGGACCTGCGCCCGGTGCTGCTGGTGCTGGCGCTGGCCGCCATCGCGCTGCCGCTGGTCGGCTCGTTCTCGACCTGGGTGACGCTGACCTTCGCCGGCCTGGCGATGGGCATGATCATCTTCATCGTGGCCTCCGGCATGACGCTGGTGTTCGGCCTGATGGATGTGCTGAACTTCGGCCATGGCCTGTTCATTGCGATCGGCGCCTACATGGCGGCCACGGTGCTTGGCGCGATGTCCGACTGGACCCAGACCGGCAGCCTGTGGCTGAACCTGGCCGCGGTGCTGCCCGCCATGATCGTCGGCATGCTGGTGGCAGGCGCGGTGGGCGTGGCGTTCGAGCGCGTGATCGTGCGGCCGGTCTATGGCCAGCACCTCAAGCAGATCCTCATCACCATGGGCGGCATGATCATCGGCGAAGAGATCATCAAGATGCTGTGGGGTCCGCAGACGCTGTCGCTGCCCTTGCCCGAGGCGTTGCGCGGCGCGCTGCTGGTCGGCGACGCCGCCATCGAGAAATTCCGCATCGTCGCCCTGGTGGTGGGCCTGGCGGTGCTGGGCGGCATGCTGTGGCTGCTCAACCGCACCAAGCTCGGCCTGCTGATCCGCGCCGGGGTCGAGGACCGCGAGATGGTCGAGAGCCTGGGCTACCGCATACGCCATCTGTTCGTCGGCGTATTCGTGGCCGGCTCGATGCTCGCCGGCCTGGGCGGCGTGCTGTGGGGCCTGTACCAGCAATCTATCGTGCCGCAGCTGGGCGCGCAGGTGAACGTGCTGATCTTCATCGTCATCATGATCGGCGGGCTGGGCTCGACCGTGGGCTGCCTGATCGGCGCGCTGCTGGTCGGCTTGATGGCCAACTACACCGGCTTCCTGATGCCCAAGGCCGCGCTGTTCTCGAACATCGCGCTGATGGTCGCCATCCTGCTGTGGCGCCCGCAAGGCGTGTACCCGGTCACGAATCGCTAGGAATCGCCCCATGTCCTTCCGCCTGCTATCCGGCGATCCTCCGCGCAGCACGCTGCTGGCGGTCATGCTGATCGTCATCGTCGTCGCGCTGGCCGCGGCGCCCTTCCTGTTTCCCGGCCCCAAGTCGCTGGCCGTGGCGGCCAAGATCCTGGTATTTGTGATCCTGGTCGCCAGCTACGATCTGCTGCTGGGTTATACCGGCATCGTCAGCTTCGCCCACACCATGTTCTTCGGCATCGGCGCCTACGGCGTGGCAATCGCCAGCGTCCGCATGGAGGCCGGTTGGCTGGCGGTGCTGACGGGCACGGCCGCGGGCCTGGCCTTGTCGCTGGTGTTCGCCCTCATCATCGGCCTGGCCAGCCTGCGTGTTCGCGCCATCTTCTACGCCATGATCACGCTGGCAGTGGCGGCGGCATTCCAGACCCTGGTGTCACAGCTGTCCGACCTGACCGGCGGCGAGGACGGACTGAACTTCAAGGTGCCCCAGGCCCTGCGCCCGGCCTTCCGGCCCCTGTCCGAACCGCTGTTCGGCGTGAACATCGATGGCCGCATCATCACCTACTATCTGATCGCCGCGGTTTGCGTGGCGCTGTTCCTGATGCTGCTGCGCATCGTCAATTCGCCGTTCGGCCGCGTGCTGCAGGCGATCCGCGAGAATCCGTTCCGCGCCGAAGCGATCGGCTACCGCACGGTGCTGTACCGCAGCCTGTCGAACCTGCTGGCGGCGGCGTTCGCCACGCTGGCCGGCGCGCTGTATGCGCTCTGGCTGCGCTACAACGGGCCGGACACCTCGCTGTCGTTCGAGATCATGCTCAACATCCTGCTGATGGTGGTGATCGGCGGCATGGGCACGATGTACGGCGCAGTGATCGGCGCCAGCCTGTTTGTGTTCGCGCAAAGCTACCTGCAGGACGGTCTGCACGTCATCCACGATGCCGTAGGCAGCGTGGCACCGTTGGCCCTGTTGTTCGAACCCGACCGCTGGCTGCTGTGGCTGGGCATCCTGTTCGTGCTGTCCGTGTATTACTTTCCCACCGGGGTCGCCGGACGCCTGCGGGAGCTGGCCCGGCCGCGCTAAGCCGTCCGTGCCCTTGCCCGCCGGAATTGCCTGAGGAAACAGCCGCGCTCAGCGCGATCCCTGCCTCAGCGCCTCGCCGCCACGCCGCATTTCGTTGACCCGCCTTTGCATCTGGTCCACGCTGCGTTGCGCCTCGCCACCGCCCAATTGCGAGCCGGAGGGCGCGGGCGCGAGCGGCGCCATATTCATAGGCGTGCCGGTGGTCAGCGGGATCATGGCCGGTGGAAACGGGTCCGCCGCCGCCGGCTTCCGCGTCAGCAGCCGTTCCAGGACACGCAGTTGCTCTTGCTGCGCCTGTAGCGCGCGTTCGTTGTCCAGCAACGCCTGTTCATCCTCATCCTGCGTGCCGAAGATGGCCGCGTGATCGAGCGACAGGCCATCCAGCCGCACGCGCGGATCCGGGCCCGCATTGAGCGCGTTGCGGCCGATCGCGGCGGGATCGGCGCTGGGCGTCACGACACCTGGCGGCCTTGCCTGGGCGTCGGCGGGGGCGGTAGCCACCGGCGCCGCCGGCCCGCGTTCCGCATCCGCGGCCTGGGCACCCGTACCTGCCGCCAGCGCACCCATGGCGACCCACCCGCCGTGCACAATCGCTTTCCTGAAACCGCGCATGATGTCCTTGGACAACCCATTCCAAAACGAAGCCGCGAGACGAAAAAAAACGGCAAGGGCCTGAACCCTTGCCGTTTTACCTCAGAACGGCGAACCGTTCCGAAATCTTCACTTAGATGATACGCGCGGCTTCAACCAGACGCACCACACGCCACGACTTCGAGCGCGAGATGGGACGGCCTTCAGCGATTTCAACCGTATCGCCTTCGTTGTACTGGTTCGACTCATCGTGCGCCTTGTACTTCGCGGAACGCATGATGATCTTGCCGAAGATGGGGTGCTTGACGCGGCGCTCAACCAGAACGACGACAGTCTTGTCCATCTTGTTGCTGACGACCTTGCCGACCAGCGTACGCTGGCGCTTGGCCACTTGGGTGTTTTGAGTTTCGCTCATCTTTATTTCCCTGCCTTCTCGGTCAGCAAGGTACGCACGCGCGCGATGTCGCGGCGCACGTTACGCAGCTGGCTGGTGTTGGCAAGCTGCTGCGTGGCCTTCTGCATACGCAGACCGAATTGTGCCTTCAGCAGGCTTTCGAGCTCTTTGCCGAGCTCGGCGGCGTCTTTCGAACGGAGTTCGCTGGCTTTCATGTCTTAGTACTCCTTAAGCACCGATATGACGCGCGACGAACGTGGTCGAAATCGGCAGCTTGGCAGCGGCCAGGCGGAAAGCTTCACGCGCGAGCTCTTCGCTAACCCCTTCCATTTCGTAGAGCACCTTGCCGGGCTGAATCTCGGCGACCCAGTACTCCGGGTTGCCCTTACCGTTACCCATACGGACTTCGGCAGGCTTTTGCGAGATGGGCTTATCCGGGAAAATGCGAATCCAGATGCGGCCGCCGCGCTTGATGTGACGGTTGATGGCACGACGAGCGGCTTCGATCTGGCGAGCGGTCAGACGGCCACGGCCGGTGGCCTTCAGACCGAATTCGCCGAACGACACGTGGGTGCCACGGGTCGCCAGACCGGTGTTGCGGCCCTTCTGCTCTTTGCGATACTTTCTGCGAGAGGGTTGCAGCATGGTTATTCTCCTTCAGGCGCCGGAGCAGCGTCCGCCTTGCGGGGACCACGGCCACGACCACCCGGACGACCGGTGCGAGCACCGTCCGGACGATCACCACGCGGAGCGCGGCGCGGACGACGTTCTTCTTCACGCGGGGCGGCGGTTTCCGGCGGCAGTTCGCCGTTGGCCAGCATGTCGCCCTTGTAGACCCAGACCTTGATGCCGATCACGCCGTACGTGGTGTGGGCTTCGGAGGTGCCGTAGTCGATGTTGGCCTTGAGGGTGTGCAGCGGCACACGGCCTTCGCGATACCACTCGGTGCGAGCAATTTCGATACCGTTCAGACGGCCCGAGCTCATGATCTTGATGCCTTGGGCACCCAGACGCATGGCGTTCTGCATCGCGCGCTTCATGGCGCGGCGGAACATGATGCGCTTCTCGAGCTGTTGCGAGATCGAGTCGGCGATCAGTTGAGCATCGGTTTCCGGCTTGCGGATTTCTTCGATGTTGACGTGCACGGGCACGCCCATCAGGCGCTGCAGATCAGCCTTCAGGCTTTCGATGTCTTCGCCGCGCTTGCCGATCACCACGCCCGGACGAGCCGAGTAGACGGTGATGCGGGCATTCTTGGCGGGACGCTCGATGATCACGCGACCGACGGAGGCGCTCTTGAGCTTCTTCTTCAGGTACTCGCGGACGCGGATGTCTTCGGCCAGCATGCTGCCGAAGGCCTTGTCGTCGGCGAACCAACGCGAGGACCAATTACGGGTGACCGCGAGACGGAACCCAGTGGGGTGAATTTTCTGACCCATCGTGACTCCTTAAGCTCCGACCTTGACCGTGATGTGGCAGGTCTGCTTCTCGATACGGTTGCCGCGGCCCTTGGCGCGAGCGGAGAAGCGCTTCATCGACTGAGCCTTGTCCACGAAGATCGTGGTGACTTTCAGTTCGTCGATATCGGCGCCGTCGTTGTGCTCGGCGTTGGCGATGGCGGACTCGACAGCCTTCTTCAGGATGGCGGCGGCCTTCTTCGGCGAGAAGGTGAGGATCTCGAGCGCACGGCCGACCTTCTGGCCGCGGATCAGATCCGCAACCAGACGCGTCTTTTGAGCGGAGATGTGAACCCCACGGATAATGGCAGTAGTTTCCATCGCTTACCTCTTCGCCTTCTTGTCCGCGGCGTGACCCTTGAACGTACGGGTCAGCGCGAACTCGCCCAGCTTGTGACCGACCATGTTCTCGTTGATGTAAACGGGAACATGCTGCTTGCCGTTGTGCACAGCGATCGTCAGACCGATGAACTCGGGCAGGATCGTCGAGCGACGCGACCAGGTCTTGATCGGCTTCTTGTCTTTGCCCGCGACGGCCGTGTCCACCTTTTTGATCAGGTGAGCATCGACAAACGGGCCTTTCTTGATCGAACGTGACATAGTGTTCGCCTCTTACTTGCGCTTGCGCCGTTGGACGATCATATTGTTCGTCCGCTTGTTGCGACGGGTCTTGTAACCCTTCGCCGGAGTGCCCCACGGGCTGACCGGTTCGCGTGCTTCACCGGTACGGCCTTCACCGCCACCGTGCGGGTGGTCGACCGGGTTCATGGCCACGCCACGAACCGTCGGGCGGACACCGCGCCAACGCATTGCACCGGCCTTGCCGATTTGGCGCAGGCTGTGTTCTTCGTTACCGACTTCACCGATGGTGGCACGGCATTCGATGTGCACACGGCGAACTTCACCCGAGCGCAGACGCACTTGAGCGTAGGTACCTTCGCGGGCCAGCAGGACGGCGGAAGCGCCGGCCGAACGGACCATCTGGGCACCCTTGCCAGGCAGCATTTCGACGCAGTGAATCGTCGTACCCACCGGGATGTTGCGGATCGGCAGCGTGTTGCCGGCGCGGATCGGGGCTTCGATGCCCGAGATCAGCGTGGCGCCCACTTCCAGGCCGCGCGGAGCGATGATGTAGCGACGCTCGCCGTCGGCGTAGCACAGCAGAGCGATGTGCGCCGTACGGTTCGGGTCGTATTCCAGACGCTCGACCTTCGCGGGGATGCCGTCCTTGTCGCGACGGAAGTCGACGACACGGTAGTGTTGCTTGTGACCGCCGCCACGGTGGCGGATCGTGATGTGACCGTTGTTGTTACGGCCCGAACCACGGGTCTTCTTTTCCAGCAGCGGCGCGTAGGGCTCACCCTTGTGCAGGTTCGGGCTGACAACCTTCACCATGCCACGGCGGCCAGCCGAAGTCGGCTTAACTTTTACGAGGGCCATTTACTTCACCTCCGCAAAGTCGATTTCCTGGCCGTCCTTGAGCGAAACGTAGGCCTTGCGCTCGTCGCGACGACGGCCAACGAATCGGCCAAAGCGCTTGACTTTGCCCTTACGGTTGAGGACCTGCACGGACTCGACCTGCACCTTGAAGAGCAGTTCGACGGCAGCCTTGATTTCCGGCTTGGTAGCGTCAGCCACGACACGGAAAGCGACTTGCTGATTCTTCTCAGCGACGAACGTGGCCTTTTCGGTCACGATCGGAGCCAGAATGACTTGCATCAAGCGTTCAGCGTTCATCCCAGCATCTCCTCGAGTTGAGCGATGGCCGGCTTGGTGATCAGCACTTTCTTGTAGTGGACCAGCGACAACGGATCGGCATAACGGGGCTCGACAACGGCAACGTGCGGCAGGTTGCGGGTGGCGAGGTAAACATTTTCATCGACGTTGTCGGTGATGATCAGGACCGAGTCCAGGCCCAGGCTCTTCAGCTTTGCAGCGGCAGCCTTGGTCTTGGGCGATTCCAGATCGAACGATTCGACGACGGCGATGCGGTCTTCGCGAGCCAGCTGCGACAGGATCGAGCGGATCCCGGCGCGGTACATCTTCTTGTTGACCTTCTGGCTGAAGTTCTCTTCCGGCGAGTTCGGGAAAATCCGACCACCGCCACGCCACAGCGGCGACGAGGTCATACCGGCGCGAGCGCGGCCGGTACCCTTCTGGCGCCAGGGCTTCTTGGTCGAGTGCTTGACTTCCGAGCGATCCTTCTGAGCGCGGTTGCCGGCACGGGCGTTGGCTTGGAAAGCCACCACGATCTGATGAATCAGCGCTTCGTTGAAGTCACGGCCGAAGATCGTGTCGGGCGCGCTGAAAGTCGCGGCCTGACCTTGGTCGTTCAGGAGCTTGAGATCCATTTACTTACGCTCCCTTCTTGGCCGGGGCCTTGATGGCCGGACGCACGACGATATCGGCGCCAGCGTGGCCGGGGACAGCGCCCTTGACCAGCAGCAGGCCGCGCTCCACGTCAACGCGAACGACGTCGAGGTTTTGAACGGTGCGGGTGACATCACCCAGGTGACCCGCCATGCGCTTACCCGGGAAAATGCGGCCCGGATCTTGAGCTTGGCCGATCGAGCCGGGAACGCGGTGCGAACGGGAGTTACCGTGCGAGGCGCGTTGCGAGCCGAAGTTGTGGCGCTTGATGGTACCGGCAAAGCCCTTACCAATGGTGGTGCCCGTGACGTCGACCTGTTGGCCGGCTTCGAACACCGATTCCACGGCGATCACGGAACCGGCCGCAAATTCAGCGGCGCGAGCGGGATCAAGGCGGAATTCTTTGAGGATGCTACCGGCTTCAACGCCGGCCTTGGCGTAGTGGCCCGTTTGTGCTTGCGGCACGCGCGAGGCGCGACGAGCGCCATAAGCCACCTGGATCGCGGCGTAGCCGTCGGTTTCCAGCGACTTAACTTGGGTCACGCGGTTGTTCGACACGTCCAGCACGGTCACCGGGATGGATTCACCTTCCTCGGTAAAAATGCGGGTCATGCCGACCTTGCGACCCACCAGCCCCAGCCGGTGAGCGGCGGGCGTGGGTGTCGAATTCGACATCGTTTTCTCCATTCCCGACTGCGATTGGTCGGGGCTAATCAGGCAAAAGGTAACGGCCTTTGCCCTACGACTATGTTCAACCTGGCTTGGGGTTGCCGGCCCGGAAAATCCCGGACTTGCTCGCGCCTCACCATAGTTAGACCTGCCACAAAATGGCAAGCTTGGCATATTAGCACGTTTTTTTCAGGCAGCACAAGCACTTAGCGTAAAAGGACCTATGCCCGCTGCCAGCACGCCAGGGTTGTGGCGCAAAAACAAAATGGCCGCAGTCCCGAGGGATTGCGGCCATTCTTCACGAGCCCACCGGCGAAGGTGGCGGACCCGGGAGCGCCTTATTGCAGCGCGATTTCGACGTCGACGCCGGCCGGCAGGTCCAGACGCATCAGGGCGTCAACGGTCTTGTCGGTGGGGTCAACGATGTCCATCAGGCGCTGATGGGTGCGGATTTCGAACTGGTCACGCGACGTCTTGTTGACGTGCGGCGAACGCAGCACGTCGTAACGACGGATACGCGTGGGCAGCGGCACCGGGCCGCGGACAACGGCGCCCGTGCGCTTGGCGGTGTCGACGATTTCAGCGGCCGATTGATCGATCAGCTTGTAATCGAAAGCCTTCAAGCGGATACGGATCTTTTGGTTTTTCATGGCGTTTCCTAAAGAACGAGAGGCGAGGGCTTTGATAGGCCCTCGCTGGTTGTGTGCTGCTTAAGTGATCCGGCTTACTTCAGGATCTTGGCGACGACGCCGGCGCCGACGGTACGACCGCCTTCACGGATGGCGAAACGCAGGCCTTCTTCCATGGCGATCGGGGCCAGCAGCTTGACGGTCATCGTCACGTTGTCGCCCGGCAGGACCATTTCCTTGTCGGCCGGCAGGTCGATCGTGCCGGTCACGTCCGTCGTGCGGAAGTAGAACTGGGGACGGTAGCCGTTGAAGAACGGGGTGTGGCGGCCGCCTTCTTCCTTGGACAGGATGTACACCTCGGAGGTGAAGTCCGTGTGCGGGGTGATCGAGCCCGGCTTGGCCAGAACCTGGCCGCGCTGGACGTCTTCACGCTTGGTGCCGCGCAGCAGGATGCCCACGTTGTCGCCAGCTTGACCTTGGTCCAGCAGCTTGCGGAACATTTCCACGCCGGTGCAGGTCGTCTTGACCGTCGGGACGATACCGACGATTTCGATTTCTTCGCCGACCTTGATCACGCCGCGCTCGATACGGCCGGTCACCACGGTGCCGCGACCCGAGATCGAGAACACGTCTTCGACCGGCATCAGGAACGCGCCGTCAACGGCACGCTCGGGCGTCGGGATGTACGTGTCCAGGGCTTGGGCCAGCGACAGGATCGCTTGCTCGCCCAGTTCGCCCTTGTCGCCTTCCAGCGCCAGCTTGGCCGAACCCTTCACGATCGGGGTGTCGTCGCCCGGGAAGTCGTACTTGCTCAGCAGTTCGCGAACTTCCATTTCCACCAGCTCGAGCAGCTCGGCGTCGTCAACCATGTCGGCCTTGTTCAGGAAGACGATGATGTACGGCACGCCAACCTGGCGGCTCAGCAGGATGTGTTCACGCGTTTGCGGCATCGGGCCGTCAGCGGCCGACACGACCAGGATCGCGCCGTCCATCTGCGCCGCGCCCGTGATCATGTTCTTGACGTAGTCAGCGTGGCCCGGGCAGTCAACGTGCGCGTAGTGACGCGTTTCCGTTTCGTACTCGACGTGCGCCGTGTTGATCGTGATGCCGCGAGCCTTTTCTTCAGGTGCCGCGTCGATCTGGTCGTAGCCCTTGGCTTCGCCACCGAACTTGGTCGACAGAACGGTCGTGATGGCCGCCGTCAGGGTGGTCTTGCCGTGGTCGACGTGACCGATGGTGCCGACGTTCACGTGCGGCTTGGTGCGTTCAAACTTGCCTTTTGCCATGATCTCTATCCTTTGACTTTCAAGGAAATTTCGATATTTGCCGCGCCGCCTTGTGGGCGGTCGCGGCGAGGGTTATTTACTTGGCCCGAGCGGCGATGACTTCGTCAGCGACGTTCTTGGGGGCCTCGGAGTAATGCTTGAATTCCATCGTGTACGTGGCACGACCTTGCGTCAGCGAACGCAGGTTCGTGGCGTAACCGAACATCTCGGCCAGCGGGACTTCGGCCTTGATGGTCTTGCCACCACCGACCATGTCGTCCATGCCCTGGACCATGCCGCGACGCGAGGACAGATCGCCCATCACGGTACCGGCGTAGTCTTCAGGCGTTTCGACTTCAACGGCCATCATCGGTTCCAGCAGCACGGGGCTAGCCTTGCGCATGCCTTCCTTGAACGCCATCGAGCCGGCCATCTTGAACGCGTTTTCGTTCGAGTCCACATCGTGGTACGAACCGAAGAACAGCGTGACCTTGACGTCCACGACCGGGTAACCGGCCAGGATGCCGGCAGGCAGCGTTTCCTGGATGCCCTTGTCCACCGCGGGGATGAATTCGCGAGGAACCACACCGCCCTTGATGGCGTCGACGAATTCGTAGCCACCGCCCGGCTCGAGCGGCTCGACCTTCAGGACCACGTGACCGTACTGACCACGACCGCCCGACTGCTTGACGAACTTGCCTTCGACTTCTTCGCAGGTCTTGCGGATCGTTTCGCGGTAGGCCACCTGGGGCTTGCCGACGTTCGCTTCCACGCCGAATTCGCGCTTCATGCGGTCGACCAGAATTTCCAGGTGCAGCTCGCCCATGCCGGAAATGATGGTCTGGCCGGATTCTTCGTCGCTGCGCACGCGGAACGACGGATCTTCCTGCGCCAGGCGCGACAGCGCCAGGCCCATCTTTTCCTGGTCAGCCTTCGACTTGGGTTCGACGGCCTGCGAAATCACGGGCTCGGGGAACTCCATGCGCTCCAGCAGGATGTGCGAATCGACGTCGCACAGCGTTTCGCCGGTCGTCACGTCCTTCAGGCCCACCACGGCGGCGATGTCGCCGGCCAGAACTTCCTTGATTTCCTCGCGGTTGTTCGCGTGCATCTGCAGGATGCGGCCGATACGTTCCTTCTTGCCCTTGATGGGGTTGTAGACCGTGTCGCCCGACTTCAGGACGCCCGAGTAGACGCGCACGAAGGTCAGCTGACCCACGAACGGATCGCTCATCAGCTTGAACGCCAGCGCCGAGAACTTCTCGTTGTCGTCAGCCTTGCGGTTGATGGCGTTGCCATCGTCGTCCTGGCCGTCAACCGGGGGAATGTCCACGGGCGAAGGCAGGTAGTCGATGACCGCGTCCAGCATGCGCTGCACGCCCTTGTTCTTGAAGGCGGTGCCGCACAGCATCGGCTGGATTTCGCCAGCGATGGTGCGTTGACGGATGGCCAGGTTGATTTCGGCTTCGTCCAAGGAACCCGTTTCCAGGTACTTGTTCATCAGCTCTTCCGACGATTCGGCGGCGGCTTCAACCAGCTTTTCGCGCCATTCGGCGGCGGCGCCTTCCAGCTCGGCCGGAATGTCCTTGTAGTCGAACTTGGTGCCTTGGCTGGCTTCGTCCCAGATGATCGCCTTCATCTTGACCAGGTCGATCACGCCTTGGAACGTGTCTTCGGCGCCGATGGGGATCACGATGGGCACGGGGTTCGCGCGCAGACGCGTCTTCAGCTGGTCATAGACCTTGAAGAAGTTCGCGCCGGTACGGTCCATCTTGTTGACGAACGCCAGACGCGGCACGCCGTACTTGTTGGCTTGGCGCCACACGGTTTCGGACTGGGGCTGAACACCACCCACCGCGCAGTAGACCATGCAGGCACCGTCCAGGACGCGCATGGAACGTTCCACCTCGATGGTGAAGTCCACGTGCCCCGGGGTGTCGATGATGTTGATGCGGTGCTCGGGGTAGTTGCCGGCCATGCCACGCCAAAACGCCGTCGTAGCAGCCGACGTAATGGTGATGCCACGCTCTTGCTCTTGTTCCATCCAGTCCATGGTGGCGGCGCCATCATGCACTTCGCCAATCTTGTGATTGACGCCGGTGTAGAACAGGATACGTTCGGTCGTGGTGGTTTTCCCTGCATCGATGTGCGCAGAGATGCCAATGTTGCGATAGCGCTCGATCGGGGTTTTGCGGGCCATGGTGGGTTAGTCCTTAAATTACCAGCGGAAATGGCTGAAGGCCTTGTTGGCCTCGGCCATCTTGTGCGTGTCTTCGCGCTTCTTCATCGCGGCGCCACGACCTTCGGAGGCGTCGATCAGTTCGCCAGCAAGACGCAGATCCATCGACTTCTCGCCACGCTTCTTGGCGGCTTCACGGAGCCAACGCATAGCCAGGGCCAGGCGGCGCACGGGGCGCACTTCAACCGGCACTTGGTAGTTGGCACCGCCAACGCGGCGGCTCTTCACTTCGACGATCGGCTTGATGTTGTTGATCGCCAGGCTGAACACCTCGATCGGCTCCTTGCCGGTCTTGGTGGCGACTTGCTCGAGGGCACCGTAGACGATGCGCTCGGCGACGGCCTTCTTGCCGTCCAGCATGACGACGTTCATGAACTTGGCGAGTTCGACGCTGCCGAACTTGGGATCGGGCAGAATCTCGCGCTTGGGTACTTCGCGACGACGGGGCATTGTTGCTTCCTTGTGTCTGTTCAGTTGAACCGTGTTTCATTACACGGCCATGGCCGTCCAATAAGACGACCCCTTACGTGCCGCGCACCTTCCTGTATTGCGGACGGCGCGGTTGCACTTCCCTGATGACGGATGGCCGCCACGCGGGGGTACTGCTGATTCGCGTTGCGAACCCTTAGGCCTTCTTCGGGCGCTTGGCGCCGTACTTCGAGCGGGCTTGCTTGCGATCCTTGACGCCTTGCAGGTCGAGGGAACCGCGCACGATGTGATAACGCACACCGGGCAAGTCCTTCACACGACCGCCACGCACCAGAACCACCGAGTGCTCTTGCAGGTTGTGGCCTTCACCGCCGATGTACGAAATGACTTCGTAACCGTTGGTCAGACGCACTTTGGCAACCTTACGCAGAGCGGAGTTCGGCTTCTTGGGGGTGGTGGTGTACACGCGAGTGCACACGCCGCGGCGTTGCGGGCAGTTTTCGAGCGCGGGGCTCTTGCTTTTGATGATGCTGACTTCGCGCGGCTTGCGCACGAGTTGGCTAATGGTAGGCATGACCTTTGAAATCCCTTTTACGTACCACTGGTAAGTACTTACGTACTCGTCTCCTCAAGCGATGACTCTTGGAGAAGGCGGCTCGCGCAAGACCGCCTCAAACGTTCAAATACGTAAAAGAGCGGGCCTGCCAACAAACCATGACAAACGCACAAACCGGATGCTTCGGAGATGGCAGCGTCGGATGACGGGGGCTCGTGACGCACCCCTTTGGCCTTGGGCCGCCGGATGATTGCGTTCGAAGTTCATTCGAACGTTTCACCGGAAAACGACTGGCCGGACCTGTCTTTCCTGGCGCCTTGATCACACGTGATCGCCATTCCTGGCATCAAACTTTGCGCGCGAATAAAGCAGTAAGCCCTTTAGCATAGCTTAGAACTTGGCGCACTGTCAAAAACTTTTGTGCGCGAAACGCGCGGGCGCGTTGCCGGCAAAAGACGGCCAGATACGCGCAGGTCGAACGCAGGTCGATAAAAATGGGGCCAAATTACCGACCGACCCAATGATGGCGATCCGGAGGGTCCGGAGTCGACAAGCCCGCCATGGCGCCGGGCGGCGGACGGGAGTCCGCAAGCCAGCCGGCAGTGTAGCCGGTGACGATGGGCGTGGATAGTTTATTGGTCGGCGAACAGGTAGCCGCTTCCGTAGACGGTGCGGATCGGCAACATCACCCCGGCCAGCTCGGCCTTGCGGCGCAGACGGCTGACGATGACGTCGATGCTGCGCGTGCCGCTGGAGCGCGCCCCGCCCCCCTCCACCCGAAGTTCATCTCCCAACTCGTTGCGACCGACTGCCCGGCCCGCCACTTCCAGCAGCGACCGCACGATCAAACGCTCGTTGGCGGACAGCGAGATCGTGGTGCCGGAGGGCGCCGCCAGGGTCCAGCCCTGGTCGCGCAGTTCCCATTGACCTGGCACGGGCTCCTCGACCGCGGCGGCGTCCTGGCCGGCAGGCAGGCGTCGGGCCAGC
This sequence comes from Achromobacter ruhlandii, assembly GCF_902859695.1. GTDB lineage: Bacteria > Pseudomonadota > Gammaproteobacteria > Burkholderiales > Burkholderiaceae_B > Achromobacter > Achromobacter ruhlandii. The sequence continues at coordinate 76,668 of NZ_CADIJL010000003.1, read as the reverse complement.
GCCAGCAGGATGCAGGCCAGTTCGCGCGGATCGTGCGGCGGCGGCAGACAGGCGTCCGCGCCGCTCTGCAGACAGCGCAGGCGGGTTTCCAGGGACAGGTTGGTGCCCATCACCACGATGCCCAGGGGCGAGGAGCCATGCAGGCGAGCCACCAGGGCATAGCCGATTTCGCCGAGCGTGCCCACATTGAGCACGACGGCGTCGTAGGTGCCATTGCTGAGCAGGCCAAATAATTCCAGAGAAGTCGAACAGCCGCGGGCCGAAATTCCCGCTTGAAGCAGTGCGGACACAGCGGTGTTACGTGCAGCCTCGTCCGGCGACATCATCAGTACGCGCAATTGATTCATAGGTTCTTTCCATCCCTTCTGCCCCCCCGGTGCCGGCAGACCGCGCCGGTTCGCGGGAAGGTTGAGGACAGTTTGACCGGTTGTTGTGCAACAACTCCAGTCAAGATTCGTCAAGTTTGCAATGTTTGACAGTTCTTGGCACAACGTAGCCAACGGTGACGCGACGCGAGTTATCATTCCATTACACAATCCTTTCCTCTTCTTGCATTGGGGCGCCACAGGGCGCGCTTGCGCAGCCAACCTTCGCGAGACCACGTCTGATGAAAATCGCGTCGCTGGAAGACGACCTGGACCAGGCGAAACGTATCCAGCAAGTCCTGACTGCCGCCGGATACACCTGCACCAGCTATCAGCAAAGCCGCGACCTGCTTGCCGCTTTGCGCAATGAATCGTTTGACCTGGTGCTGCTGGACTGGCACCTGCCTGATATCGATGGCGACGATGTGGTGCGCTGGTTGCGCGCCAACATCGGCCCGCGCATTCCCGTCATCTTCCTGACCAACCGTTCCAGCGAGGATGACCTGGTCGAAGGCCTGCGCGCCGGCGCCGACGATTACATCGTCAAGCCCCTGCGGCCGCTGGAACTGCTGGCGCGCGTCGCGGCACTACTGCGCCGCAGCCAGATCGCCGAACCGGCCGATGAAGCATTCGATGTCGCCAACTACCGCGTCGATCCCGCCGCGCGCACGATCTCGCTCGATGGCGCGGCGGTTGCGCTGGCGCCCAAGGAATTCGAACTTGCGCTGCTGTTTTTCCGCAACCTGGGCCGGCTGATGTCTCGCGACGTGCTGGCCGAATGCGTCTGGAATCGCGAGATTCCCGCCACCTCCCGCACACTCGACACCCATCTGTCGAACATCCGCCAGAAGCTCCAGCTGCGTCCGGAGCATGGCGTGCGCCTGAGCTCGTCCTACGCGCTCGGCTACCGGCTGGAATTGATCAGCGCGTCGGAAGATAGCCCGCCCTCCGCGCCCTAGCGCCTGACGGCCTTACCTGGAGAATTGAAAGTCATGAGCCGCTGCCGCGCGCTTTCTTTGCTTGCCCTGCTTTCCGGCCTGCTGCTCGCAACAACCTCGCATAGCCAACCCGCGGGCGCGCTGGGAGAGAACTTCATCTACCGCGTGCGCCCTGGCGATACGCTGATCGACATCGCTTCGACCTACACGCGCAACCAGGCCAACTGGAACCCGCTGCAGACGCTCAACAACGTGACCACCCCTGAACGCCTGCCGATCGGGCTGGAGCTGCGCATTCCGCTGTCGATGATTCCCGAACGCGCCGCCCAAGCGCGCGTGGTGCATGTCAGCGGCCAGGCCAACCTGGACGGACAGGCGCTCAAGCCGGGCGCCAACGTGGCCGAAGGCAGCAAGGTCGTCACGGCGCCAAACGGCTTCGTGACGCTGGAACTGGCCGACGGTTCCAAGCTCACGCTGCCGGCCGACGGCTCCGTGGAACTGACCCGCCTGCGGCAATTCGAAGGCACCAACCTGACCGATTCGGTCATCCATGTGGAGCGCGGCAGTGTCGAATCCAGCGTCGCCCCCGCGGGCCAGGGCGTGGGCCGCTTCGAGGTGCGGACACCTGTTGCCGTAACCGGCGTGCGCGGCACGCGTTTTCGGGTGCAGAGCGGCAGCCATGGGGTGCACAGCGAAGTGCTGGAAGGCAGCGTAAGGTTGCAGCCGCACGCGCCCGGCGCGGCGCCGGCACGGCCGGTGGCGGTGGCCAAGGGCTATGGCGCGGCCGTCGGCGCCGATGGCAATGTCGCCGGGGTGCGGCCGCTGCTGGCGGCGCCGCAACTGGCGGAACCGGTGCGCGCCGGCGGCGGGGTCTGGACCAGCACGTTCGCCCCCGTGCCCGGCGCGCAGGGCTACCTGGTGCGCGTGGCGCGCGATGCCGAGGGAACCCAGCCGGTCTCCTCGACCCGCTTTCCCAGCCCCGACATCCGCTTCAGCGCGCCCGGCGCCGGCACCTTCTATGTATCGGTGCGCGCCATCGACGAGCTGGGCCTGGGGGGCGAGGACGCGATGGCCACGTTCATCGGCATAAGCCAGCTGATGACCAGCAGCGGGCTGGGCGTCGCCACCGGCAGCGGCGGATTCGTGACGCTGACCGAATACTAGAAAGGCGCCCATGGCAGACGCCGCCGACCCCATCGACCGGACCTCGCGATCAGGCCTGTGGTTGACGGTGGCGCTGGCGCTGCTGGCGGCGCTGCTCGGCTGGGTCAATGGACTCGGACGCGTCGACCAGATCCTGTATGACCGCGCCGTCGCGCTGACCGGACGCGACATCTCGCCCGACATCGTGATCGTCGCGATCGACGATGCCAGCATCGACGCGTTGGGCCGCTGGCCCTGGCGCCGGGCGGTCCACGCGGCACTGCTGGACCGACTGCGAGACGCCCGCGCGGTCGGCCTGGACCTTATCTTCGCCGAACCCGACACCACCCATCCGGGCGACGACGCCATCCTCGCCGACAGCATCCGGCGCAACGGCCGCACCGTGCTGCCGGTCGTGCTGGATCGTCTGGCCTACCCTTCCTCCATCAGCACGCCCATTCCCCTGCTGGCGCAAGCCGCGGCGGGCAGCGGCTTCATCAATGCCAGCCTGGACGCGGACGGCGTGTTGCGATCGGCGGTGCTGACCACGCGCTACGGGGGCGAGCGCTGGCAGCATTTCGCGTTGAGCATGCTCGACGTAGGCGGACAGAAGCCGCTGGCCGACAGGCTGCTGCGGCGCGCCGCCCCGGACGGCAGCATCCTGATCCCGTACGCGGGACCGGTAGCGCATACGCGCGCGGTCTCGTACCTGTCGGTATTGCGTGGCGACGTGCCGGCCGAACAGCTGCGCGGAAAATATGTCCTGGTGGGCGCCTGGGCCACCGGACTGGGCGACGCCTACACCACGCCGGTATCGCACAACGTCAGTGGCATGCCGGGCGTAGAGATCATCGCCAACCTGCTGCAGGCCGCCAATGACGACATCGCCTTCCAGCCCGCCGCCCCCTGGCTCAACGCCCTGTTCTCCGCGCTGCCGGTGCTGTTGGCCTGTCTGGCGCTGTGGCGCCTGTCACCCAACCGGGCGCTGCTCGTCAACATCGCCCTGCTGGCGCTGATTCTGCTCGCCAGCCTGCTGCTCCTTGGCCACAGCTACCGGTGGTTTGCGCCGACTGCCGCGCTGCTGGGCGTGGCGCTGTGCTATCCGCTATGGAGCTGGCGCAGCCAGGAGGCCGCGCTGCGCTACATGGACAACGAGCTACGACGGCTGCAACGCGAATATCCGCCGGTGCTGAACGAGGCTCGGGCGCAGTCCGGCGGGCCCAGCGCTTCGCTCGAAAGCCGTGTCGGCGAATTGCGGCGCGCGCTGGCGCGCGTGCGCAACCTGCGGCGCTTCCTGGCGGACGGGCTGGACGGGATGCCCGATGCGACGTTGGTGTTCGACCAGGACGGCCGCATGCAATTCCGCAACCAGGCCGCCGTGATGTACTTCCAGCGGCTGGGTATGCGCCCGCCGCGCGTCGGCCACCCAGCCATCCACCTGCTGGAGAAAACCATCGGCGACGAGCCGACGCGGCAACGCGTGGCGCAGGTGCTGAGCGGCCAGGGGCCGGTCGCCGAGCAATCGCCGTGGAGCGCCGACCTGGAGGTGCGCGACCATGCCGGCCGCGACCTGATCCTGAAGTGCGCGCCGATCCACACGGCCGAAGGCAATTTCGCGGGCACCGTCGCCACGTTGACCGATATTTCCGGCATCCGCCAGGCCGAGCGCCAGCGCGAAGAGACGCTGCGCTTCATCTCGCACGACATGCGCGCGCCGCAAAGCTCCATCCTGGCATTGGTCGAAATGAAGCAGGACGGAGATCCCGCGGATAGCCGCGACGATACGCTCACCCGCATCGCCGCGCTGGCCAACCGCACGCTGCATCTGGTCGACGACTTCGTGCACCTGACGCGCGCCGAATCGATGGCCATCAACGCGGTCGACCTGGACCTGGGCGGCTTGCTGCAGGATGGCGTCGACGAGTTCTGGGCGGCCGCGCACAAGCGCGGCATCGTGCTGGAAGTGATCTCGCCGCTGCCGGCAGCCTACGTCCGCGGCGACCAGACGCTGCTGATGCGGGCCTTGAGCAACCTGATCGACAACGCCATCAAGTACAGTCCGCCCCACACCCGCATCACCTGCGCCATCGAGGAGGCGGCCGGCTATTGGCGCGTGCACATCCGCGACCAGGGACAAGGCATCGCGCCGCCGGACCTGGCGCGCCTGTTCGAGCCTTTCTCGCGCGTCGGCGTGGCCACGCGCGGCGATGTGGGAGGAGCGGGACTGGGGCTGGCCTTCGTGCGCACCGTGGCCCAACGCCACGGCGGCGAGGTCGAAGTGACGAGCGAAACGGGCGTGGGATCGGTGTTCACGCTGTGCCTGCCGATGGCGCCCGAGGAAACCGCGGACTGACGGTCCGCCTTGCCGGCGCCCTATTCGAAGACGTGCGAGATGACGGCCGGCTTGCCGGCTTTCACTTCCAGCGTCGCCCGGTAAGGCGGCAGGTTGGCATTGCGCAGCACCACCTGGTACTTGCCGGGAATCAGCCGCAACTCCTTCACCGGCGGGCTGATGCCGCGGGCAACACCGTTGATCCACACCTCGCCCCACGGCCGGATATCCAGCCGCACCAGGACCGGCACGGGCTTGGGCTTGGGCGCCTCTTCCTGGACCGCGGGCGCGGCTGGCTCCTGGACCGCCGGCGGGATCGGCGCTGGCGCGGACATGCCCGGTTCGGCGGGCGTGACGGGCACCGGCGCAACGGGCGGGACCGCGGCCGAGCCAGGCGTTACGGGCGCCCCCGCTTCCGGAGCGGACGTCGTCGTACCCGGGTTGGCGGATTCGGGCGGGGCCGGCTGCGATGCAGAGGGCGCGGGAGGTTCAGGCGACGGTGCGGGAGGTTCAGGCGACGGTGCGGGAGGTTCAGGCGACGGTGCGGGAGCAGCCGGCGCAACGGGCGCGGGCGCAATCGCGGGCGGATTTGGCTGCACCAGCTCCGAACGGGTGATCACGGCATTGCTGCCTCCCAGGCCGTAACGGACCCAGGCATAGATACCCGCGCCGATCAACGCCAACACCAGCAACAACGCCAACAGGGGCCGGCCGCCGCCGCGCGGCTTGCCGGCAACCGCCACCGGGGCGGGAGGCGCGGATATCGCCTCCGCCTGCGACGTTTTCTGGGCCGCGGGGGGCGTCTCGGCGTAGGCGGAGATTTCCAGCATGGCCGCCAGTTCCGCCAACGTCTGCGGCCGGTCGGCCGGCAGCATCGCCAGGCCACGGTCAATCACGCCCAGGAAAGCCGGGCTGTACTTCGTCAGGCCGAGCGAGACCAGGGGTTCGTAGCTGTCGGCGGCGCGGCGCTCGGGCGCCGGAGGCGGGCGCAGGCCGGTGACCAGCGCGTGCATCACCGCGCAGAGCGCGTAGACGTCGGTCCAGGGACCGCGCGGCCATTCCGCGGAATCCGTATAAAGCTCAAATGGAGCGAAACCCGGAACCGGCGTGACTCCCGCCCGGTGCGAACGCGGCACCGCCAGTTCCGGCAACAGATGGGCGCGCGCGCCTTCATCCATGCCCACCGTGTCCAGGGAAATATCGCCGCATATTTCCCCCTGCGCGTGCAGGCCCATCAGCGCTGGCAGCAGATCCGCCAACAAGCGCTTGATGCGCGACTCCGGCACGCCCCCGGCCGCGCTGGCGGCGATGGCGCTCAAGGGTCGCAAGGCGAGCGGCGCGGCGCCAGAAAAGGGGCTGCGCGGCGTATGCAGGCCGACGGATGAAGACATATTCAAAAATGCTGGGCGACGGACGCGAAAACGGGTTGGCGGCTGGTAGGCGGAATATTATCCAATCCGTTACGCAAGGACATTGCCGAAAATGTCCGAGCGCATCAGGCTGTGGCACGATAGCGTATCGCCAAATTCCCTCAATTCACTGAAAGCCTATGAAAATTCGCCTTCTCTGCAGTTCGCTCGGATTATCGATGGTATTGGCCGGCTGCGCCGGCCTGCCCGCCAGCGCGCCCGAACACCCGCCCACGCCGGAGGCGCTGGAACAGCTGCAACGGGTGCGCGACCAGTACAGCGCCGGCCAGTACGGCGAAGTGATCCGCGGCGTGGCCCGCTCCGACGAACTGGCCGCGTCCAGCAAGGCCGTGCGCATCGAGGCCTACAAGCTGCAGGCGTTCAGCTACTGCGTCAGCCGCTACACGCAATTGTGCGAGGACAGCTTCAGCCGCATTCTGCAGATCGACCCCGCCTTCGAACTGGCGCCCAACGAGGCCGGCCATCCGGTCTGGGGCCCGGTGTTCCAGCGCGCCAAGAGCCAGGCCGCCAAATAGCGCCGCCCCGCCCCGCGCGGGCAAAAAAAGGCCGCTGATTCGCATCAGCGGCCTTTTCGCTTCTGGCCTCCCCCGCCGGACCTGCGCGGGGGGTGCTCCGGACGTCGCCCTTATTCGGCGGCGTCCTCGCTGCCCAGGTCGGACGACGGGACATCGGCGTCCGAGCCCACCGTGACCGGCGAGTCTTCGAACGGGTTGGCCAGCTGGCGGGCGGCTTCGCGTTCCGCGGCCTCCAGGGCTTCCTTGTCCTTGCGGGCATGGTGGTACGCCAGGCCGGTACCGGCCGGGATCAGGCGGCCGACGATGACGTTTTCCTTCAGGCCACGCAGGTCGTCGCGCTTGCCCATGATGGCGGCTTCGGTCAGGACACGCGTGGTTTCCTGGAACGAGGCGGCCGAGATGAACGAGTCGGTCGACAGCGAGGCCTTGGTGATACCCAGCAGCACGTTTTCGTACGTGGCCGGACGCTTGTCTTCAGCGTTGACGCGGTCGTTCTCGTTCAACAGCTCGGAGCGCTCGACCTGCTCGCCCGGGATGAACTCGGTATCGCCCGCATCGACGATGTTCACACGGCGCAGCATCTGACGAACAATCACTTCGATGTGCTTGTCGTTGATCTTCACGCCCTGCAGACGGTACACGTCCTGCACTTCGTCGACGATGTAGGTCGCCAGCTTCTCGATGCCCTGCAGGCGCAGGATGTCGTGGGGATCGGCCGGGCCGTCCACGATCATTTCGCCCTTGTTCACCACCTGGCCGTCGTGCACCAGCACCTGCTTTTCCTTCGGAATCAGGAACTCGTGGCTGACGCCTTCCAGGTCGGTGATGACCAGGCGCTGCTTGCCCTTGGTGTCCTTGCCGAACGAGACCGTGCCGGTGACGTCGGCGAGCATGCCGGCATCCTTGGGCGAACGGGCTTCGAACAGCTCGGCCACGCGCGGCAGACCGCCGGTAATGTCGCGGGTCTTTTGCGATTCCTGCGGAATACGCGCCAGGACTTCACCCACGGCAACCTGCTGGCCGTCACGCACCGTGATCAGCGCGCCGACCGGGAACGAGATGTTCACCGAGTGATCGGTGCCAGCGATCTTGACGTCTTCGCCGTTCTCGTTGACCAGCTTGATCTGCGGACGCATGACGATCTTGCCGCCACGGGTCTTGGGCGTGATGACGACGAGCGTCGACAGGCCGGTGACTTCGTCCACCTGCTTGGCCACGGTCACGCCTTCCTCGATGTTCTCGAAGCGGACGGCGCCACCGTATTCCGACACGATCGGACGGGTCAGCGGATCCCACGTCGCCAGGCGCGCGCCGGCCTTCACGGCCTCGCCATCGCCCACCAGCACGGTCGCGCCGTACGGGATCTTGTGGCGTTCGCGTTCGCGGCCGTTGTCGTCGAAGATCGCCAGTTCGCCCGAGCGCGAAATCGCGACGCGTTCGCCCTTGGCGTTGGTGACGTAGCGCATGGTGCTGGCAAAGCCGACCACGCCGCTGGACTTGGTTTCCACCGCGCTGGCCAGGGCCGAACGCGACGCCGCGCCACCGATGTGGAACGTACGCATCGTCAGCTGCGTGCCCGGTTCACCGATGGACTGGGCGGCGATGACGCCGACCGCTTCGCCCTGGTTGACCGGCGTGCCGCGGCCGAGGTCACGGCCATAGCAGTGCGCGCACAGGCCATGGCGCGTTTCGCACGTCAGCGGCGTGCGGACCTTAACTTCGTCCACGCCGATGCGGTCGATCATGTCGACCATGTCTTCGTCCAGCAGGGTGCCGGCGGTGATCGCCGTTTCCTGCGTGTCCGGGTTGACGATGTCGATGGCGGCCACGCGGCCCAGGATGCGGTCGCGCAGCGGCTCGATGACTTCACCGCCTTCCACCAGGGCCTTCATGTTGTAGCCCTGCGAGGTGCCGCAATCGTCCTCGGTGATCACCAGGTCCTGCGTCACGTCGACCAGACGACGGGTCAGGTAACCCGAGTTCGCGGTCTTCAGTGCCGTGTCGGCCAGACCCTTACGCGCGCCGTGAGTCGAGATGAAGTACTGAAGCACGTTCAGGCCTTCACGGAAGTTCGCGGTAATGGGCGTCTCGATGATCGAGCCGTCCGGCTTGGCCATCAGGCCGCGCATGCCGGCCAGCTGGCGGATCTGGGCGGCCGAACCGCGGGCGCCCGAGTCAGCCATCATGTAGATGGAGTTGAACGACTCCTGACGCACTTCCTCGCCGTGACGGTTGATCACGGGTTCGGTGGCCAGTTGCTCCATCATCGCCTTGCCGACCTTGTCGCCGGCCTTGCCCCAGATGTCCACCACGTTGTTGTAGCGTTCCTGGGACGTGACCAGACCCGACGAGTACTGCTTGTCGATTTCCTTCACTTCACGGCTGGCTTCGGCCAGGATGCCTTCCTTGGCCGACGGGATCAGCATGTCGCCCATGGCGATCGAGATACCGCCGCGGGTGGCCAGGCGGAAGCCCGACTGCATCAGCTTGTCGGCGAAGATCACCGTGTCGCGCAGGCCGCAACGGCGGAACGACTGGTTGATCAGGCGCGAGATTTCCTTCTTCTTCAGCGCCTTGTTCAGCACGGTGAAGGGCAGGCCCTTGGGCAGGATCTCGGACAGCAGCGCGCGGCCGACGGTGGTTTCGTGGCGGCGGATCACCGGCTGCCATTCGCCATTCTCGTCACGCTCGTGTTCCTTCAGGCGCACGGTGATGCGGCTTTGCAGCTCCACTTCGCCGTTGTCGTAGGCGCGTTGCACTTCAGCGACGTCGGTGAAGAAAATGCCTTCGCCCTTGCCGTTGATGCGCTCGCGCGTCGTGTAGTACAGACCCAGCACGATGTCCTGGGACGGCACGATCGACGGTTCGCCGTTGGCCGGGAACAGCACGTTGTTCGAAGCCAGCATCAGCGTGCGCGCTTCGAGCTGGGCTTCCAGCGACAGCGGCACGTGGACGGCCATCTGGTCACCGTCGAAGTCGGCGTTGAACGCCGCGCAGACCAGCGGGTGCAGCTGGATGGCCTTGCCTTCGATCAGGACCGGCTCGAACGCCTGGATGCCCAAACGGTGCAGCGTGGGCGCACGGTTCAGCATGACCGGGTGTTCGCGGATGACTTCTTCCAGGATGTCCCAGACCACCGGTTCCTGGCTTTCCACCAGCTTCTTGGCGGCCTTGATGGTCGTGGCCAGGCCCATCATCTCCAGGCGATTGAAGATGAACGGCTTGAACAGTTCCAGGGCCATCAGCTTGGGCAGGCCGCACTGGTGCAGCTTGAGCTGCGGACCCACCACGATGACCGAACGGCCCGAGTAGTCGACGCGCTTGCCCAGCAGGTTCTGACGGAAACGACCGCTCTTGCCCTTGATCATGTCGGCCAGGGACTTGAGCTGGCGCTTGTTGGCGCCGGTCATGGCCTTGCCGCGACGACCGTTGTCCAGCAGCGAGTCGACGGCTTCCTGCAGCATGCGCTTTTCGTTGCGCAGGATGATTTCAGGGGCCTTCAGCTCCAGCAGGCGCTTCAGACGATTGTTGCGGTTGATGACGCGGCGGTACAGGTCGTTCAGGTCGGAGGTCGCGAAGCGGCCGCCGTCCAGCGGCACCAGCGGACGCAGGTCCGGCGGCAGCACGGGCAGCACTTCCATGACCATCCACTCGGCCTTGATGCCGGACTTCTGGAAGCCTTCCAGCACCTTCAGGCGCTTGGAGATCTTCTTGATCTTGGCTTCCGAGCTGGTGGCCTTCAGTTCGCCGCGCAGCGTTTCCACTTCGCGGTCGATGTCGATGGTGCGCAGCAGTTCGCGCACGGCTTCGGCGCCCATCAGGGCACGGAAGTCGTCGCCGTATTCCTCGGTCTTGGCCAGGAAATCGTCGTCCGACATGATCTGGCCGCGCTTGAGCGGCGTCATGCCGGGTTCGATCACGCACCAGGCTTCGAAGTACAGGACGCGTTCGATGTCGCGCAGGGTCATGTCGAGCACCATGCCCAGACGCGACGGCAGGCTCTTCAGGAACCAGATGTGCGCGACGGGGCTGGCCAGCTCGATGTGGCCCATGCGTTCACGGCGAACCTTGGCAACGGTAACTTCAACGCCGCACTTCTCGCAGATCACGCCACGGTGTTTCAGGCGCTTGTACTTGCCGCACAGGCACTCGTAGTCCTTGATCGGGCCGAAGATCTTGGAGCAGAACAGACCGTCACGCTCGGGCTTGAACGTGCGGTAGTTGATGGTCTCGGGCTTGCGAACTTCGCCGTAGGACCACGAACGGATCTTCTCGGGCGAGGCGATGCCGATCTTGATGGCATCGAATTGCTCGTCTTGCGAGACTTGCTTAAAGAGGTCGAGTAGCGCTTTCATTAGTTACGCTCCAAATCCATGTCCAGGGCCAACGAGCGGATTTCCTTGACCAGCACGTTGAACGATTCCGGCATGCCGGCATCGATGACGTGATCGCCCTTGACGATGTTTTCGTATACCTTGGTGCGGCCGGTGATGTCGTCGGACTTCACCGTCAGCATTTCCTGCAGGGTGTAGGCGGCGCCGTAGGCTTCCAGCGCCCACACTTCCATTTCCCCGAAACGCTGGCCACCGAACTGCGCCTTGCCGCCCAGCGGCTGCTGGGTCACGAGCGAGTACGGACCGGTCGAACGCGCGTGCATCTTGTCGTCGACCAAGTGGTGCAGCTTCAGGTAGTGCATGTAGCCGACGGTGACCGGACGCTCGAACTTCTCGCCGGTGCGGCCGTCGTACAGCCACGCCTGCGTGCGCGAGGGCGTCAGCGCCATGCGCTTGGCGACGTCGTCCGGATAGGCCAGTTCCAGCATCTTGGTGATTTCCTCTTCGGTCGCGCCGTCGAAGACGGGCGTCGCGAACGGCACGCCGTTCTTGAGGTTCTGGGCCATTTCCATGACTTCTTCGTCGGTCAGCTCGTCGATGCGCGCGCCGGTGCCGGTCGTGTTGTAGACCTTGTCCAGGTACGCACGGACGTTCTTGACCTGCGCGGTGCGCTCGTCGCGCAGCATGTCGGCGATGCGGTGACCCACGCCCTTGGCAGCCCAGCCCAAGTGCACTTCCAGCACCTGGCCCACGTTCATCCGCGAGGGCACGCCCAGCGGGTTCAGAACGATGTCGGCCGGCGTGCCGTCAGCCATGTGCGGCATGTCTTCCACCGGGGTGATGCGCGAGACCACGCCCTTGTTGCCGTGACGGCCTGCCATCTTGTCGCCAGGCTGCAGACGACGCTTCACGGCCAGGTAGACCTTGATCATCTTCAGCACGCCCGGGGGCAGCTCGTCGCCCTGCGTCAGCTTCTTGCGCTTCTCTTCGAAGGCCAGGTCGAACTGGTGACGCTTCTGCTCGAGCGATTCCTTGGCCTGCTCCAGCACGACGGCGTGGGGCTCGTCGGCCAGGCGGATGTCGAACCACTGCCAGCGATCCAGGTCGGCCAGGTAGGCCTTGGTGATCGTCGCGCCCTTGGCCAGCTTGCGCGGGCCGCCGTTGACGGTCTTGCCGACCAGCATCTTCTCGATACGGTCGAACTGGTCGTTTTCAACGATGCGCAGCTGGTCATTCAGGTCCTGGCGATAGCGGCGCAGTTCATCGTCGATGATGGACTGGGCGCGCTTGTCGCGCACGATGCCTTCGCGGGTGAACACCTGCACGTCGATGACGGTGCCGGTCATGCCCGAAGGCACGCGCAGCGAGGTGTCCTTAACGTCGGACGCCTTTTCACCGAAAATGGCGCGCAGCAGCTTTTCTTCCGGCGTCAGCTGGGTCTCGCCCTTGGGCGTGACCTTGCCGACCAGCACGTCGTCGGCGCTGACTTCGGCGCCGATGTAGGTGATGCCGGAATCGTCCAGGCGGTTCAGTTGCGTCTCGGCCAGGTTGCTGATGTCGCGCGTGATTTCTTCCGGACCCAGCTTGGTGTCACGGGCCACGACCGTCAGTTCCTCGATGTGCACCGAGGTGTAGCGGTCATCGGCCACGACCTTTTCGGAGATCAGGATCGAGTCTTCGAAGTTGTAGCCGTTCCAGGGCATGAACGCGATCAGCATGTTCTGGCCCAGGGCGAGTTCGCCCAGGTCCGTCGATGCGCCGTCGGCCAGCACGTCACCCTTGGCGACACGGTCGCCGCGCTTGACGATGGGACGCTGGTTGATGTTCGTGTTCTGGTTGGAACGCGTGTACTTGATCAGGTTGTAGATGTCGACACCGACTTCGCCGGCGACGTTTTCTTCGTCGTTCACGCGGATCACCACGCGCTCGGCGTCGACGTGGTCGACCAGGCCGCCACGCAGCGCCTGCACGGTGGTGCCCGAGTCAACGGCCACGGTGCGCTCGATACCCGTGCCCACGACCGGCTTTTCCGGACGCAGGCAAGGCACGGCCTGACGTTGCATGTTGGCCCCCATCAGCGCGCGGTTCGCGTCGTCGTGCTCCAGGAACGGAATCAGCGAGGCGGCGACCGACACGATCTGCGACGGGGCCACGTCCATGTAGTGCACGTTGGCCGGGGCGGTCAGCATGGTTTCGCCGGCTTCACGGCAAGCCACCAGGTCGTCCACGAACTTGCCTTCGTCATCGAGCGCGGCGTTGGCCTGCGCGATCACGTAGTGGCTTTCTTCGATGGCCGACAGGTAGTCGATCTGGTCGCTGACGCGGCCGTCGACGATCTTGCGGTAAGGCGTTTCCAGGAAGCCGTACTCGTTCAGGCGAGCGTACAGCGCCATGGAGTTGATCAGGCCGATGTTCGGGCCTTCCGGCGTTTCGATCGGGCAGACGCGGCCGTAGTGGGTCGGATGCACGTCACGGACTTCGAAGCCGGCGCGCTCGCGGGTCAGGCCGCCCGGGCCCAGTGCCGAAACACGACGCTTGTGCGTGATTTCCGACAGCGGGTTGGTCTGGTCCATGAACTGCGACAGCTGGCTCGAACCGAAGAACTCCTTGATGGCGGCCGAGATCGGCTTGGAGTTGATCAGGTCATGCGGCATCAGGTTTTCGGTCTCGGCCTGGCCCAGACGTTCCTTGACGGCGCGTTCGACGCGCACGAGGCCGGCGCGGAACTGGTTCTCGGCCAGTTCGCCGACGCAACGCACGCGGCGGTTGCCCAGGTGATCGATGTCGTCGATCTGGCCACGGCCGTTACGCAGCTCGACCAGCACCTTGATGGTTTCAAGGATGTCTTCGTTGGTCAGCGTCATCGGACCGGTGATGTCTTCACCACGGCCCAGACGGCTGTTGACCTTCATGCGGCCGACGCGCGACAGATCGTACGTTTCTTCGCTGTAGAACAGGCGCTGGAACAGCGCTTCCACCGCTTCCTCGGTGGGCGGTTCGCCAGGACGCATCATGCGGTAGATGGCAACGCGCGCGGCCATCTGGTCGGCGGTTTCATCGGTGCGCAGCGTCTGCGAGATGTACGGGCCGCGATCCAGATCGTTCGTGTAGAGCGTCTGGATGTCGTGCACGTTGGCGGCGCGCAGGGCGCCCAGCACGCTTTCGGTGATCTCGTCGTTGGCGTTGGCGATGACTTCGCCGGTATCGGCGTCAACGATGTTCTTGGCCAGCACGCGGCCGTACAGGAAGTCTTCCGGCACGGAGATGCGCTGGATGCCGCCGGCAGCCAGGTCGCGCAGATGCTTGGCGTTGATACGCTTGTCTTTTTCGACGATGACCTTGCCGGAGCGGTCCGCGATGTCGAAGCGGGCCATTTCGCCCTTCCAGCGCTCGGGCACGAATTCCATCATGGCGCCTTCGCTCTTCAACTCGAAGTTGTCGAAGTCGAAGAAGTTGGCCAGGATCGATTCCGGCGTCATGCCGATGGCCTTGCACAGGATCGTGACAGGCATCTTGCGGCGACGGTCGACGCGGAAGAACAGGATGTCCTTGGGGTCGAATTCGAAGTCCAGCCACGAGCCGCGGTAGGGAATCACGCGGGCCGAGAACAGCAGCTTGCCCGAGCTGTGCGTCTTGCCGCGGTCGTGTTCGAAGAACACGCCGGGCGAGCGGTGCAGCTGCGAGACGATGACACGCTCGGTGCCGTTGATGACGAACGAACCGGTGCCCGTCATGAGCGGAATTTCGCCCATGTAGACTTCCTGTTCCTTCACTTCCTTGACGGTGGGCTTGCTGACTTCGCGGTCAAGCAGCACCAGGCGGACCTTGGCTCGCAGGGGCGAGGCATAGGTCAGGCCACGTTGCTGACATTCCTTGACATCGAACACCGGTTCGCCGAGCACATAGCTCACGAACTCCAAGCGCGCCATACCGTTGTGACTAACGATCGGGAAAATCGACGAAAACGCCGCCTGCAAACCGTCGGCTACGCGATCGGACGGGGCGGTATCCGCCTGCAGGAAAGTTAGGTAGGATTGAAGCTGAGTCGCCAAAAGGAAGGGAACGTTTTGAACGTCTTCACGCTTGGCGAAGCTTTTGCGGATGCGCTTTTTTTCGGTGTACGAGTAAGGCATGAGCACTCCGACTCGAGGTTGCATGGGCCGTCAACCACGGCCCCAGGTGATACGACTCCAGGAAACCCCTCTGGAAAGGGCATGACCCCAGCAGGGGTTTCCTGGAAACGCAAAAGCCCGGGGACGGCAAATTGCGCTGTCCCCGGGCAAATTGACGCAGGTCTTACTTGACTTCGACCTTGGCGCCAGCTTCTTCCAGCTTCTTCTTGGCGGCTTCGGCGTCAGCCTTGGCAACGCCTTCCTTGACGGGCTTCGGCGCGCCGTCGACCAGGTCCTTGGCTTCCTTCAGGCCCAGACCGGTCAGCTCGCGCACGGCCTTGATGACGGAAACCTTGTTGGCGCCGGCTTCAGCCAGGACAACGGTGAACTCGGTCTGCTCTTCAGCAGCGGCGGCAGCGCCACCGGCGGCCGGAGCGGCCACGGCCACAGCGGCGGCAGCAGCCGACACGCCGAACTTCTCTTCCATTTCCTTGATCAGCTCGGACAGTTCGAGCACGGTCATGCCAGCGATGGCGTCAAGGATTTCAGCTTTGTTAAGTGCCATTTTTAAGAACTCCAAATATTGGGTAATGCCAGGGTTTGGGTGTCGCTCGGTCGTTCAGCGAATTTCCGTGAAGGGCGGGGATTAAGCCGCGGCCTTCTGGTCGCGCACGGCGGCGAGGCCACGGGCGAACTTGGTCGGAACTTCGTTGAGCGTACGCACGAATTGCGCGATGGGGGCTTGCATGGTGCCCAGCAGTTTCGACAGCAACTCTTCGCGCGAGGGCATGGTGGCCAGAGCCTTCACGCCTTCTTGGTTCAACAGGCTGTTGGGCAGAGCGCCCGCCTTGATGACCAGCTTGTCGTTGCTTTTCGCGAAACCTGCGAGGACCTTGGCCGCCGTAACCGGGTCAGCGCTGATGCCATAGATCAGCGGACCGGTCAGTTGCTCGGCCAACGGCTCGAAAGCCGTGCCGGCAACAGCACGACGGGCCAGCGAGTTCTTCAGAACACGCAGATACACGCCCGATTCACGCGCAGTTTTGCGCAGTACGGTGACAGAGGCGACGTCCAGACCACGGTACTCGGCGATAACAATCGATTGCGCCTTGGCCACTTCGGCCGAGACTTCCTCGATTACCACCGCTTTCTCTTGACGATTGAGACTCACGGTTTGAACACTCCATCAAAAGACGCCTGGGGCCGGAGCCTTGCGCGTCAACCGAATGCGGCGCCTGGTCGAGTTCTTCGGGTAAAGAAATCTTCCTGGGGACGCCGTCTACGCTGGATCCGAACTGTGCGAGCTTCGGGATTAAGCGGGGCAGCGAGGGTACTGCTTCCAGCGGAAGGAGAACCTTCGCGCTGACCTGCTCCAGCGGTCTTTGACAGCAGCATCCGGAGGAATCCGGATGCGGCCCAAAGTACGTTTACAACTGTTGGCTTAGTTGGTAGCCGACAGCGAGGCAATTTCCACGCGCGCACCGCCGCCCATCGTGGACGAAACGGCCAGCTTGCGCAGGTAGATGCCCTTGGCAGCGGCGGGACGAGCCTTTTGCAGGGCGTCGACCAGCGCGGCCAGGTTGGTTTGCAGCTGTTCCACGCCGAACGACGCGCGGCCGATCGTGGCGTGGATGATGCCGGCCTTGTCGGTGCGGTACTGAACCTGACCGGCCTTGGCGTTCTTGACGGCGGTGGCGACGTCGGGGGTCACGGTGCCGACCTTCGGGTTCGGCATCAGGCCACGCGGGCCCAGGATCTGACCCAGGGCGCCGACGACACGCATCGTGTCGGGCGAGGCGATGACCACGTCGAAGTCCATTTGACCGGCCTTGATCTGGTCAGCCAGGTCGTCCAGGCCGACGATGTCGGCGCCAGCGGCCTTGGCGGCCTCGGCCTTGTCGCCTTGGGCGAACACGGCGACACGGACCGACTTGCCGGTGCCGGCGGGCAGCACGACCGAGCCGCGGACCAGTTGGTCCGACTTCTTCGGGTCGATGCCCAGCTGCACGGCCACGTCAATCGATTCGTTGAACTTGGCGACAGCGGTTTCCTTGACCAGGGTCAGGGCTTCGGCGACCGGGTACAGCTTGGTGCGGTCGATCTTTTGCGCAATGGCGGCGGCGCGCTTGCTCAGTTTTGCCATGATTAGATCCCCTCAACCGTGATGCCCATGCTGCGGGCGCTGCCAGCGATCGTACGGACGGCGGCGTCCAGATCGGCGGCGGTCAGATCGGGGCCCTTGGCCTTGGCGATTTCTTCAGCTTGCGCGCGGGTCAGCGTGCCGACCTTGTCGGTATGCGGCTTGGACGAACCCTTTTGCACGCCGGCGGCCTTCTTGATGAGGACCGTCGCGGGCGGGGTCTTCATGATGAAGGTGAAGCTCTTGTCGGCGAAAGCGGTGATCACCACCGGAATCGGCAGACCAGGCTCCATGCCTTGGGTCTTGGCGTTGAACGCCTTGCAGAATTCCATGATGTTCAGGCCACGCTGACCCAGGGCCGGGCCAATCGGGGGGGAGGGGTTAGCCTTACCAGCCGGCACTTGCAGCTTGATAAAGCCGACGATCTTCTTCGCCATGCTTTGCTCCTTGCGGGTTATATCGCCCTAGCGCGCGGCCAGGGCTCCCCGGGGGTTGAAATCAGGTCTTTTCGACCTGGCTGAAATCCAGTTCGACGGGGGTGGCACGACCGAAGATCGTGACAGACACGCGAACCTTGCTCTTTTCGTAGTTGACTTCTTCGACGTTGCCGTTGAAGTCCGCAAACGGACCTTCCTTGACCCGAACCATCTCGCCCACTTCGAACAGGATCTTGGGGCGGGGTTTCTCGACGCCCTCTTCCATCTGGGAGAGGATCTTTTCGACTTCCTTTTCGGAAATCGGGGTCGGACGATTGCCCGAGCCACCCAAAAAACCGGTGACGCGGTTAGTGTTCTTGACCAGGTGCCACGTTTCGTCGGTCAGGTCCATTTCAACCAGGACGTAACCGGGGAAAATGCGGCGCTCGGTGATCGACTTCTGGCCACCCTTGACCTCGACGACTTCCTCGGAGGGCACAAGAATGCGGCCGAAAGACGTTTGCAGGCCCGCGCGCTCGATGCGCTCGTTCAGGGCCTTGTGTACGCTTTTTTCCATGCCGGAGTACACATGGACGACATACCAACGCTTACTCATTCGCCGTCCTTATTTCCAGCCCAACAACAGGCCGTAGAGAATCCATTCGATGCCCTTGTCGAGCACCCACATGAAAATGCCCATGACCGCCACGAACGCGAAAACGATGCCCGTCATCTGGGTCGTTTCCTTGCGGGTCGGCCACGACACACGCTTGACTTCGTTGTAGGACTCGCTGGCAAAGCTCAGGGTGCGACGGCCGGGTTCGCTGAACCAGGCGATCACGGCTGCGATCACGAGGCCGCCGACAAAGACGCCGATACGGGCAGGCATCGGCTGTGCGCTGAGCACGGAAAACCCGACGATGCCAGCAATAACGACAAGAACCGCCAGCCCGAGCTTGACCCGGTCGGCGGTACTGGTTACGGTTTCTACGCTGGTATTAGACATATTGCGACGCGAGCCGCCTGAATGCGTAACTCGCGATGATCTCCCGCGGGTTTATCCTGGCGGTGGCAGGGGCAGTAGGAATCGAACCTACAACCTTCGGTTTTGGAGACCGACGCTCTGCCAATTGAGCTATGCCCCTAAAACTCACACATCACTACACGTGCACTACACTTTCGCCGTTCCTGCCAGGCCGCCACGCGTAGCGGCTTGCGGAACCAAACATCATACTACTTTTACAGCAAAGATGGATAGAGGGACTTGAGAGTCCACTCTACCCATCCGGGTATTGCTTACTTCAGGATCTTGGCGACGACGCCGGCGCCGACGGTACGACCGCCTTCACGGATGGCGAAACGCAGGCCTTCTTCCATGGCGATCGGGGCCAGCAGCTTGACGGTCATCGTCACGTTGTCGCCCGGCAGGACCATTTCCTTGTCGGCCGGCAGGTCGATCGTGCCGGTCACGTCCGTCGTGCGGAAGTAGAACTGGGGACGGTAGCCGTTGAAGAACGGGGTGTGGCGGCCGCCTTCTTCCTTGGACAGGATGTACACCTCGGAGGTGAAGTCCGTGTGCGGGGTGATCGAGCCCGGCTTGGCCAGAACCTGGCCGCGCTGGACGTCTTCACGCTTGGTGCCGCGCAGCAGGATGCCCACGTTGTCGCCAGCTTGACCTTGGTCCAGCAGCTTGCGGAACATTTCCACGCCGGTGCAGGTCGTCTTGACCGTCGGGACGATACCGACGATTTCGATTTCTTCGCCGACCTTGATCACGCCGCGCTCGATACGGCCGGTCACCACGGTGCCGCGACCCGAGATCGAGAACACGTCTTCGACCGGCATCAGGAACGCGCCGTCAACGGCACGCTCGGGCGTCGGGATGTACGTGTCCAGGGCTTGGGCCAGCGACAGGATCGCTTGCTCGCCCAGTTCGCCCTTGTCGCCTTCCAGCGCCAGCTTGGCCGAACCCTTCACGATCGGGGTGTCGTCGCCCGGGAAGTCGTACTTGCTCAGCAGTTCGCGAACTTCCATTTCCACCAGCTCGAGCAGCTCGGCGTCGTCAACCATGTCGGCCTTGTTCAGGAAGACGATGATGTACGGCACGCCAACCTGGCGGCTCAGCAGGATGTGTTCACGCGTTTGCGGCATCGGGCCGTCAGCGGCCGACACGACCAGGATCGCGCCGTCCATCTGCGCCGCGCCCGTGATCATGTTCTTGACGTAGTCAGCGTGGCCCGGGCAGTCAACGTGCGCGTAGTGACGCGTTTCCGTTTCGTACTCGACGTGCGCCGTGTTGATCGTGATGCCGCGAGCCTTTTCTTCAGGTGCCGCGTCGATCTGGTCGTAGCCCTTGGCTTCGCCACCGAACTTGGTCGACAGAACGGTCGTGATGGCCGCCGTCAACGTCGTTTTGCCGTGGTCAACGTGACCAATCGTACCCACGTTCACGTGCGGCTTGGTACGTTCAAACTTGCCTTTTGCCATGGCTGACTCCTGACCTGGATTGCGCTTTTGACTGAAGCTGCTGACTGAAGAAAAGACTTTGGAATTTGTGGTGCCCATGGCGCGGATCGAACGCGCGACCTCTCCCTTACCAAGGGAGTGCTCTACCACTGAGCCACATGGGCATGTGTACTGCTTGGAGCGGGTGAAGGGAATCGAACCCTCGTCGTAAGCTTGGAAGGCTTCTGCTCTACCATTGAGCTACACCCGCGGCTGTCCTTTCACCACCTCACTATCTATCCCAGACTTTCAAAACTAAGGCCTTGGAGAACCAGCCACCTTCGTTGCGAAGGCCGCCCAGTTCCCTAGGCCTACATTTTAAAATCCAGGCAAACATCGCCTGGATTCAGGTTTGGGTCTCTGGTGGAGGAGGTTGGATTCGAACCAACGTAGGCGCAAGGCCAACAGATTTACAGTCTGCCCCCTTTAACCACTCGGGCACCCCTCCAGCGGAGAACTTGAGATTATGAACACTTTCAAATCCGCTGTCAAACGCCTGGGACGAAAAATATTCAAAACTTTCGTTCTGCCTGCCGCGTTTCCGCGCAGAGGGGGCGAAGCTTACAAGATTCCGCGAACGGCTGCACGAAAAAGTTCGGCGTACTGGTCCGGGGTGTAGGTGACCGGGTTGGTACCGCCGGACGGATCCTCGCTGGCCATGCGCCCTATCCGCTCGGCTTGTGCGTCGTCGATGCCGATATCGGCCAGGGTGTGCGGGATGCCGACGGTCTCGCGCAACGCCAGCACCCAGTCGAGCACGGCGCCGGGACTGTCGTCCGGCAACGCCAGGTAGCGCGCCAGCGCCTGCAGCCGCGGCGCGACCGCGTGCTGGTTGGCCTTGAGCACGTAAGGCATGAGGATGGCGTTGAGCATGCCGTGGTGGGCGTCGTACAACGCCCCCAGCGGATGCGCCAGCGCGTGCATCGCGCCGAGCCCGCGCTGGAATGCGGTGGCGCCCATGCTGGAGGCCACCAGCATCTGCTGGCGCGCCTGCAGGTCGGCGCCATCGGCCACGGCCTGCGGCAGGTATTCCTTGATCATGCGCATGCCTTCCAGCGCGATGCCGGCGGCCATCGGATGGAAGAACGGCGAACAGTAGGCCTCGAGGTTGTGCGACAGCGCATCCATGCCGGTGGCCGCGGTGATGCGCGGCGGCAGGCCGACGGTGAGCTCGGGATCGAGGATGACGATGGCGGGCAGCATGCGCGCGTGGAAGATGATGCGCTTGACCTGCGCCGCCTCGTCGGTGATGACAGAGGCGCGCCCCACTTCCGAGCCCGTGCCCGCGGTGGTCGGCACCGCGACGACTGGCGCCATGCCGGCCACGTTCACGCGCAGGTAGTTGTCACCCACATCTTCGAAGTCCCACAGCGGACGTTTCTGTCCGGCCATCAGCGCGATGGCCTTGGCCGCGTCCAGCGCCGAGCCGCCGCCGAACGCGATGACGCCGTCGTGGCGGCCTTCGCGATAGCGCGCCACGCCATCGTCCACGTTCTTGCCGGTGGGGTTGCCCTTCACTTCGTGGAACAGGCCGCATTCGAGTCCGGCCTGGCGGCAGCCGCGCACCGCATCGGCGATCATGGGCAGCGCGGCCAGGCCGGGATCGGTGACCAACAAGGGGCGCGCCATGCCGAGTTCGCGGCACCAGTCGGGCAACTCCTTGATGCGGCCGGGGCCGGCCTTGATGGCGGTGGGATAGTTCCAGTTGACGCTGGGGACGGTCATATCGGCTCCTGGTCGCGCGCTCAGGCGTTGCGGCGCAGATGGAAGGATTTGGCTTGGGTGAGCTGTTCGTAGCCGACGCGCGACAACGAAACGCCGCGGCCGGTTTGCTTGACGCCGGTCCACGCCAGGGCGGGATCGAGGTAGTCGCAGCGGTTCATGAAGACGGTGCCGGTGCGCAACTGGCGACCGAGGTGCAATGCGGCCTCTTCATCCTGCGTGAAGATGGCGGCGGTCAGGCCATAGGGGCTGTCGTTCATCAAGGCGACCGCCTCTTCGTCGCTGTCAACCGGCATCACGCCGACCACGGGGCCGAAGCATTCATCGTTCATCACGCGCATGCGGTGGTCGACCTGCGTCAGCAGCGTCGGCGCCACATAAGGCGTGCCGGCGCGCGCGGCGTCGAAACGCGTGGCATCGACCAGATTGCGGGCGCCGCGCGCTTCGGCTTCGGCGATCACCTCGCGCACCTCGTCGGCAGCGCGCGTGCGCACCACCGGACCGAGCGTGGTGTCCGGCTGCAAGGGATCGCCCAGCACGTACTCCTGGGTCAGCGCCGCGGCGCGATCGATGAAATCCTGGTAGCGGTCGCGCGCCACGTAGATGCGCTGGATGCCACAGCACGATTGGCCGGAGTTGAAGAAGGCGCCGTCGACCAACGTCTCGACCGCGTGCGCCAGATTGGCGTCGGCGCGCACATAGGCGGGGTCGTTGCCGCCCAGCTCCAGGCCCACGCCGATGAAGCGGCCGGCGGCGGCCTGCTCCACGCTCTGGCCGCCACGCACCGAACCGGTGAAGGACACGTAGCCGATCTCGGGCGCGCGGATCAGGCGTTGCGCGATGTCGTGGTTCGCGTGCAGGTACTGGAACACGCCATGCGGCACGCCCGCTTCGCTGAAAGCGCGGCCGATGAGCTCGGCGCACAGCGGGGTCTGGTCGGAGTGCTTGAGGATGACGGTGTTGCCGGCCATCAGCGCCGGCACGATGCTGTTCACGGCCGTCAGCAGCGGATAGTTCCACGGCGCGATCGTCAACGCCACGCCGATCGGCTCGCGGCTGATGAAGCGCGTGAAGCCCGCGATCTCGGGCACCTGGATCGGCGCCAGCGCTTCGGCGGCGATGCCGATCATGTGGCGCGCGCGCGCCTCGAAGCCATCGACCTCACCCGGCGTGTAGCGCAGCGGACGGCCCATCTGGATCGTGATGGCCCGCGCGATCTCGGCCTTGCCCGCGACAAAGCGCGTCACCGCCTCGGACAGGATGCGGCCGCGCTGCTCGATGCCGAGCGCGTGCCAGGCACCCTGCGCGGCCTGCGCGTCGGCCAGCGCCTGCGCGACCTGCGCCTCGCTGGCGTAGGGACGGCGCACGACTTCGCGGCCGTCGATGGGACTGATGGTGATGAGTTCCTGCGTCATGGCGACCCTGTGCATGCGTGGAGAAAAGATGAAGCGGCGGCGTTCAGATGATCTCGAAATAGCGAGCCAGTTCCCAGTCCGTGACGTGACGGCGGAACTGGCGTTCTTCCCATTCGCGCGTGGCGGCGTAATGCTCGACGAAGGCATCGCCGAACAGCTCGCGCGCGGCTTCGGATTGGCGCAGGCGCTGCGCCGCTTCCCACAACGTCGTGGGCAGGCGCAGGTGCTCGGGAAACTGCTGCGTGTAGGCGTTGCCCTGCACCATCGGTTCGGGTTGCAGGCCCAGTTCGATGCCGCGCAGGCCCGACGCCAGCGCGGCCGACAGCGCCAGGTACGGATTCGCGTCGGCCGAGCCGATACGCACTTCGACACGCTGTGACTTGTCGCTGCCCGGGATGAGACGCAGCGCGGTGGTGCGGTTCTCCATGCCCCAGGTCGCGTCCAGCGGGGCCCAGTAGCCCGGCACCAGGCGCGAATAACTGTTGATGGTCTGCGCGTATAGCGCCATGAATTCGGGCAGGTAGCGCTGCACGCCGGCCATGAAGGCTTCCTGTGTCGCGCTCATGCCGTGCGGGCGCGACTCGTCGTGGAACGCCGAGCGGCCGCTGGTGCGGTCGCGCAGCGACAGATGGATGTGACCGCTCTGGCCGGGATGATCGTGCGACCACTTCGCCATGAAGGTGGCCATCAGCCCATTCTGCTGCGCCAGCGCCTTGGTGAAGGTCTTGAAGAGGAAGGCCTTGTCGCCGGCGGCGGCGGCCTGGTCGACCGCGATGGCCGCCTCCAGCACGCCGGGACCGGTCTCGGTATGCAGGCCCTCGATCGGCATGTCCATGCGCTCGCACATGTCGAGCAGTTTGCGGTAGAAATCGCCCTGCACCGTGCTGCGCAGCACCGAGTAGCCGAAGTTGCCGGGGGTCCAGTTCTCCATGTCGCGGTAGTGCTTGGCGCGCACCGAGTGCGGCGTCTCGCGGAACATGAAGAACTCGTATTCGAGCGCGGCGTAGACCTCGAAGCCCATGCCGGCGGCGCGGTCCAGCGTGCGGTGCAGCAGGCGGCGCGGGCAGATGTCGGCGGCGGGGCCTTCGAACTCGGCCAGGAACAGCAGCATGTCCTCGCCGCCGGGCCCCTGCTCCAGCGGCAACCGGCGGCAGGTGCTGGGTACGATGCGCAGCTTGGCATCGGGATAGGCCGTGTGCCAGCCGGTGTACTTGGTGTTGTCGTAGAGCTGGTCGTCCAGGTCCCAGCCGAACACCACGTCGCAGAACGCCAGCCCGCCGCGCAGCGCGGCCAGGAATTTGTCGCGCCTGACGTACTTGCCCAGCATGACGCCATCGACGTCGGACAGGCCGATCTTGATATGCGAAAGCGTGCTGGCCTGGACCAGCCGCTCCGCGTCTTCCACCGTTGCTACCCCTAGTGCATGCATGGCTCGTTCACCTTGTCGTGGCTGAAGCGTTGCGTTGACGTGCGGGGTCGCGGGGCGCGGTGTTTCAGGTCACGGCCGCCCCCAGCATCCGCATCGCCTCGCGATGCAGTTGCGGCGTGGCGGCCGCGATCACGCGGCCCTGCGACGCGAGGCCTAACGGCTGCCCCGACCAATCGGTAATGACGCCGCCCGCGCCTTCGATCACGGGCATCAGCGCCAGGTAGTCATACGGCTGCAGGCCGGCCTCGACCACCAGGTCGACATGGCCGCTGGCCAGCAGGCCATAGCTGTAGCAATCGCCGCCATAGCGGCGCATGCGCACCGAGCGCGCCAGCGCCTCGAACGCGTCCAGGTCGGCGCCTTCGAAGATGTCGGGCGAGGTGGCGTAGAGAATCGCCTGGTCCAGTTCGGTGCAGGGGCGCGCGCGGCAGGGTTCGCCGTTCAAGCGCGCGGGCGAACCGGCAACGCCCAGCCAGCGTTCGGCCATCATGGGAATGTCGATCAGGCCCAGCACCGGGCGGCCGCGGTGCAGCAGGCCCAGCAACGTGCCCCACAGGGGATTGCCGGAGATGAAGGCGCGGGTGCCGTCGATGGGATCGAGCGACCACACCCACTCGGCCTCCGCATGGCTGGCGCCGTATTCCTCGCCGAAGATGCCGTGATCCGGATACTGGCGCGCGATGGCTTCGCGCAGCGCCTGCTCGACCTCGCGGTCGGCACGGGTGACGGGACTTTCATCCGCTTTGGTTTCGACCATCAGGGGGTGGCGGAACCACTGGCGCGACAAGGGCCGGACCTGGTCCGCCAGCGTCTGGGCGAACGAGGAAAACGCGGCCAATTGCTGCGCGGTGGGCAGCGGCGAAGTTTGCATGACGAGCTCCGAGGCGTAACGCGGCGCGGAAAGACCCATGCGATTCGGGTTTTTCCAGTCTAGACACGTTGCCACAAATTTGCAAATATACCTAAAAACGCAACCCGGGAAACGCAACGTTTCCTCGCGCAACCCTACCGCCCCGCCCCGCAGGTCGCCGTTCGCAGAAAAGCAGCTCATCGCCGTTGCCGTGTATTCCTTTCCGGAGTCCCATCATGCAATGTAAGAAGAAGCTTGGTCTCGTGGTTGCAGTGATTTCCCTAGGTTTGACCCAGGCCGTCCACGCTGGCGCCATCACCGTCTACACCGCGCTGGAGGAAGACGAGATCGCCGCCTACCTGAAGGCCGCCAATGCCGCGCTGCCGGACGTGAAGGTGAACGTGCTGCGGCTGTCCACCGGCGACCTGGGCGCGCGCCTGATCGCCGAGGCCGGCAATCCGCAGCAGGACGTGATCTGGGGATTTGCCGTCAGCAACATGCTGGATCCGCGCCTGCAGAAGCTGCTGGAGCCCTATGCGGCCAAGGGCATCGACGCCCTGCCGGCGCAATACAAGGCCGCCGACAACAAGTGGTTCGCCGCCACCGGCTACGTGGCCGCGTTCTGTGTCAACACCGACCGGCTCAAGTCCAAGAACCTGCCGATGCCGACCTCATGGGAAGACCTGACCAAGCCGGTCTACAAGGGCGAGATCGTCATCCCCAGTCCGGCCGCATCCGGCACCGGTTATCTGCAGATCGTGGCGCTGCTGCAGGGCCTGGGCGCCGAGAAAGGCTGGGCGCTGCTCAAGGACCTGGACAAGAACGTGGCGCAGTACACGCCGTCGGGTTCCCGCCCCTGCAAGATGGCGCGCGCCGGCGAGTATGCGATCGGCGTGTCGTTCGCGTTCCCGGCGATGCAATCGATCGAGGAAGGCTTTCCGGTGAAGATGGTGATCCCGTCGAAATGGGTGGGCTACGAACTCGAAGCCTCCGGCCTGATGAAGACGTCGAAGAATCCCGCGGACGCCAAGCGCTTCCTCGACTGGACGCTGTCGGCGCAGGCCGGCGGGCTGTACAGCAAGTACAAGGAACTGGTGACGATTCCCGGCGCCGCCCCCAACAAGGCGGCCGAAGCCGCGGGCTTGCCCAAGGACCTGACCGCCGTGCTGTATCCGGTGGACTTCCAGAAATCGGCGGCGGAACGCGACGCCACCATCAAGACCTGGCAGGACACCATCAAACGCTGACGGCGCGCGCGGCCGGCGCCGCCGGCCGCCACGCCACCGCCTGGAGCGGCCATGTACCTGGAATTGCGCGGGATCCGCAAGACCTTCGACGGCGCGGTGGCGCTGGAAGGCATCGACCTGTCGGTGGGCGAACATGAATTCGTCTGCCTGCTGGGACCCAGCGGCTGCGGCAAGACGACCCTGCTGCGCATCGTCGCCGGGTTGCTGCCGTTCGACAGCGGCACCATCACCCTGGGCGGAAGCGACCTGTCGGCGCTGCCGGCGCGCAAGCGCGGCTTTGGCATCGTGTTCCAGTCGTATTCACTGTTTCCCAACATGACGGTGGCCGAGAACGTCGGCTACGGGTTGCGCATCCGCGGCGAGACGCGCGAGCGCATCGACGCACGGGTGCGCGAATTGCTGGCGCTGATCAAGCTGCCGGATTATGCACAGCGTTATCCCCACCAGTTGTCCGGCGGCCAGCAGCAGCGCGTGGCGTTGGCGCGCGCGCTGGCGGTGGACCCGGCGCTGATCCTGCTGGACGAACCCTTGTCGGCGCTGGATGCGCGCGTGCGCACCGACATGCGCGCCGAGATCCACGAGGTGCAGCGCCGCCTGCGGATACCGACCATCATGGTGACGCACGACCAGGAGGAAGCGCTGACGCTGGCCGACAAGATCGTGTGCATGAATGACGGCCGCGTCGAGCAGGTGGGAACGCCCTCCGATCTGTATCTGCGGCCGAGCACACGCTTCGTCGCCAACTTCGTCGGCCTGAGCAACCTGCTGCCGACCGACTGGGTGCGCGAGGCCATGCCGGCGTTGCTGGCGACCCGGCCCGATGGCGCCAGCGAGCGTTTCGAGGCCTGCCTGCGGCCGGAAAGCCTGCGCATCGCCGCCGACGAGCGCGGGCCGGGCCGGGTGCGCGAAATGACCTTCATGGGCAACCTGACGCGCGTGCGGGTGGACTGGCGAGGCCGCGAGTTGCTGGTCGAACAACAGGGCGCGGCAGGCTTGTCGCAGGGCGCGCCCGTGCGGCTGGACATGGCGCCGGAGCAATGCGCCTGGGTTCGCGTATGACTGCGTCCGCCACGCCGGCACGCGCGGGAGTCCGAGTATGAATACGGTTCGTATCGGCGCCGCCGCGTCGTCCCGCGCCGGCCGCGCGTCCGTGTCGCTGGACCGGGTGTTGCTCTGGACCTGCGTTGGCATTCCGATGGCCGGGCTGGCGTTGTTCTTCCTGTATCCATTGGCCACGGTCGGCTGGCGCAGCCTGGTGGAAAAGGACGGCGCTATCGGCCTGGGCAATTACGCCGAGGTGTTCGCCACCCGCGGCATCCTGACCGCCACCGCCAACAGCCTGACGATGAGCGCGGCCACCACCGTCGTCAGCCTGCTGCTGGGCTTTGCCATCGCTTTCGGGCTGGACCGCAGCCGCATGCGCGGCAAGGCGCTGGCGAAACTGGCGCTGGTGCTGCCGCTGCTGGCGCCGTCGCTGGTGCAGGGGCTGGGGCTGATCTTCCTGCTCGGCCGTAACGGCTTGGTGCATCGCTGGACCGGGTGGGAATTCGATATCTACGGCTTCTGGGGCCTGCTGATCTCGAACGTGTTCTACGCCCTGCCCCAGGCCGTGCTGATCCTGCAGGCGGCGCTGCGCAACACCGATGCGCGTTATTACGACGCGGCCGAGGTGATGGGCGCGTCGAGCGCGCGGCAGTTCTTCGACATCACGCTGCCCAACTGCAAGTTCGGGCTGCTGAGCGCGGCGTTCGTCGTGTTCGTCATCACCATCACCGACTTCGGCAACGCCGCGGTGATCGGCGGCAACTATCGTGTGCTGGCCACCGAGATCTACAGCCAGGTGTCGGGGCAGATGAATTTCGGCATGGGCTCGGTGGTCGGCATCCTGCTGCTGCTGCCGTCGCTGATCTCGGTGCAGATCGAACGGGTGGCGTCGCAGCGCCAGTTCGGCGCCGCCTCGCCCAGCGGGCTGCGCGTCACGCCGCAGCCGGCGCGCGGCCGCGACCTGGCGTTCACGGCCGGCGTATTGCTGTGCGCCAGCGCCATCGTGGTGACGGTGGGCACGGTGGTGTTCGCCAGCTTCATGCGGCTGTGGCCCTACCGCATGGAGTGGACTTTGAAGCACTACGACATCACCGTCAGCGGCGGTTATGCGCCGTTGTGGACCTCGCTATACCTGTCGCTGGCGGCCGCGGCCGGCGGGGTGCTGCTGCTGTTCTTCCTGACCTTCGGCGTGTGCCGCATCCCGCGCGCCTGGGCCAAGCTGGTGTACCTGGTGTCGGTGCTGCCGGTGGGCGTGCCGGGGCTGGTGCTGGGGCTGTCGTACATCTTCGCCTTCAACTCGCCCGCCAATCCGCTCTACGCGCTGTACGGCAGCGCCGCGCTGATCGCGCTGTGCAACTTCTACCACTATCACACGCAGGGCTTCCTGACGATGATGACCGGCATGCGCGCGGTGCCGCAGGCGCTGGAGGAGGCGGTGAACTGCCTGGGCGGCGGCACCCTGCAGGTGCTGCGCGACGCGGTGCTGCCGCAGATCGCCCCAACGGTGCTGGGCGTGTTCTTTTTCCTGTTCATGCGTTCCATGGTGACGCTGTCGGCGGTGATCTTCCTGGTCACGCCGTCGGTCAGCGTCGCGCCGGTTTCCGTACTGCGGCTGGACGAAGCGGGGTTCGTCTCGCAGGCGGCGGCCTATTCGACGCTTATCATGCTGGTCGTGGGCGGTTCGCTGCTGGCGATGCGCGCGTTGATCGCGCTGCCGACGCGACGCCGCAAATAGATTAGGAAGCATCCGATATGTGGCAAGAAGAGCGGTATCAGAGAATCCGCGCCCTGCTGTCTTCGCTGCAGCAGGTATCGACCGACCGTATCGTCGGCGAATTGGGGGTATCGCGGGAGACCGTCCGGCGCGATCTGCTGGAACTGGAGGCGATGGGCGAATTGCGCCGCGTGCATGGCGGCGCGGTGCCGGTGCACAGCGAGCCGCCGATCACCGAGCGCGTGCACACCCGCGTCAAGTACAAGCGCGCCATCGCGCGCGCCGCCGCCGGCCTGGTGACGAGCGGCCAGACGCTGTTCCTGGACGCCGGCAGCACCACCAGCATGCTGGCGGACGAACTGGCCAAGCTGAGCGGCCTGACCCTCATCACCAATTCGTTCGACGTGGCGCTCAAGGTCGGCGCCGCCGGTAGCGGCGCCAATGAACTCATCATGCTGGGCGGATCGGTGGGCGGGCCAGTGTGCGCCACCGCCGGCGACATCACCATCGCCGAAATCCACCGCTACCGCGCCGACGTGGCGTTGCTGTCGCCGGTGGGCGTGGATGCCGAATGCGGCGCCACCAGCTACGACCTGCGCGAAGCCGAGGTGGCGCGCGCCATGGCGGCCAACGCCAAACAGCGCATCCTGCTGGCCGACTTCAGCAAGATCGGCCTGTGCAGCCGGGTGTCGTACTGCGAGGTGAACCGCATCGATCACCTCGTCACCAACACCAATGCGCAGAAGCAGCCGGCCTTCGCGGCCCTGAAGAACGCGGTCGGCAAGATGCTGGTGGTGTAGCGCCGCCTCAATCCACCGACACGCCCGCAACCTTCACCATGTCTGCCCAGTACGCGGTGTCCTGCTGCAGGCGCTTGCCGAACGCATCGGGCGCGCTGCCGACGGGCTGGCTGCCGCCGGCCTGGATCTTGGCGATGACGTTAGGCGACTTCATGGCCTGCGCCACCGCCTGCGCCAGGTAGGCGACGCGTTCGGGCGGCGTGCCGGCCGGCGCGAACAGGCCGTACCAGTCGTCGGCCGTGATGCCGTCCATGCCGGATTGGCCAAGCGTCGGCGCGCCCTTGAAGATGCCGATGCCGTTCTCATGGCTCAGCGCAAGGATGCGCAGCTTGCCGGCCGCCACCATCGGCTCGGCCGAGGCCGGCGAGGTGATCAGCATGTCGACCGTGCCGCCCATCAGGTCGGTGATGGCGGGCGCGGCGCCACGGTACGGCACGTGCACCAGCTTGACGTTGGCCTTCTGCGACAGCAGCGCCCCCATCAGGTGGCTCATGGTGCCGTTGCCAGGCGTGGCGTAGGTGATGACGCCCGGCTGCTTGCGCGCGGCGTCCAGATAATCGCCCAGCGATTTGTAGGCGCTTTCGCTGCGCGCCACCAGCACTAGCGGTGCCGAGGTGATCTGCGAGATCGGCACGAAATCCTTGAGCGGATCGAAGCCCACGTTCTTGTAGAGGCGCGGGTTGACCGCCATGACGCTGGTCTGCGACATCACCAGCGTGTAGCCATCGGGCTTGGCGCGCGACACCTGCGAGGTGCCAACGTTGCCGCCCGCGCCGGAGCGGTTTTCCACCACCACGCTCTGGCCGATAAGGGCGCCCAGTTCCTGCGCGATGAGACGCGCCACGCCATCATTGCCGCCCCCGGGCGGGAACGGCGACACCACGGTGATCGCCTGCTTGGGATAGTCGGCCAATGGCGCCGGCGCCTGGGCGTGGGCGTTCATCCCCCAGGCCAGGCAGGCCAGGGCCGCGGCGGTCTTGCAGGCATGCTGCAGGTTGAGCTTGTTCATCGGTATTTCCCCTTGTGGTTGGCGGCCGGATGCTCGGCCGTCCATTGCATTTCGGTTCGCCATGAACCGTCCGCGCCCCGCCGTCGAAAGCGTCGGGGCGTGCTGATCGGATGAAGCGTTGCGCGCGGCCGCCATGGCGGCCGCGAGGGTCATGCAGTCGCGGCGGTCACCCGGCCGGGAAGCGGTAGGCGGCGCGTTCGCGCGCGTCGATCTGCTTGACCAGGTTGGTCTCCCAGGCGAGGTACTGGCGCGCGGCGGCCTTGTTGCCGTCGTGGCGGTCGTGCACGAAGAACAGGTAGTCGATGCAATCGGCGTCGGCCGGTTCGGCCGGCGTGGACACCAGCGCCAGGCCGGCAGCCGACCAGCCCGCGGGCGTGCCCAGGTTGGCCTTGACGTCGCGCACGCCGAGCGCGCGCAGGTCCGCCGCGGCCCAGGCGGCCACCGCGCGCTCTTCGGCCAGCAGCACCAGCGGACGCGAGGGATCCAGCGCCAGGTCGGCAAAACGCGGCCGCACCGACCAGCGCGCCCCATCGATGTGCTGCGCGCGATAGCGCATGCTGGGACGGATGTCGAGCAACTGGGCGCCTTGCGCCTGCGCGTCGACCAGGGCCGCGTCGTCGAGCAGCGTCAACGCGGGCTCCGCCGCCGGGGCGAGCGGCGCTTGCAGGTCGGCGGCCACGCCTTCCCGCAACACGCTCGCGTCCCAGCCCATCTGGCGCAGCCAACTGGCCACCACCGGCGCGCGCACGCCTTCGCCATCGAACACCACGATGCGTGCGCCGCGCACCGCCAGGTATTGGTCGGTGGCCTGGATCAACTGGCCGCCAGGCGTGTGCTGGGCGCCTGGCAGCGAGCCGCGCGCGAATTCCTCGGCGCTGCGCACGTCGCACAGGAAGGTGCTGCGGCTGGCGTCGTCGAGCCATGCGCGTACCTGCGCGGCATTCACTTCCGGCACGCCATGACGACGCGCCAGGCCGGCCGAGCGCTGCGCCAGGTCGGGCAGGTCCGCGGCGGCCACCGTGTCGTCGTAGCGGCGGCTGGCGCCGTGGTCCAGCTTGAAGTCCGCCAGATACCAACCCTGCGTGCCGTTCTCCAGCGCATAGACGGGGTTGGGCACGCCCAGGTTGATGAGCGTCTGCGCGCCGATGATGCTGCGCGTGCGGCCGGCGCAATTGACCACGATGGTGGTGTTCGGGTCGCGCGCCAGCGTGTGGGCGCGCAGCGCCAGCTCGCCGTTGGGGCAGCAGATGCCGCCGGGAATGCTCATCTTCTGGTACTCGCTGTAGGGCCGGCCGTCCAGCACGACCAGGTTGTCGCCACGGCGCTGGCGCTCGGCCAGCTCGGCGGCGCTGATGCGCGGGGTGTGGAAAACCTCTTCGGCCAGTTCGCCAAAGGTCTTGCTCGGCACGTTGACCCCGGCGAAGGCCGCATAGCCGTCGCGCTGCCATTGCGCGATGCCGCCGGCGAGGCGATAGACCCGCGTGTAGCCCAGGGCGCGCAACGCTGTCGCCGAACGCGCGGCGACGTCGTCCTCGCCACCTTCGTCATAGACCACCATGCGCACGTCGCGGCGCGGCGCCAGGCGCGCGATGTCGGCCTCGAGCCGGCTGAACGGCACGGGCGCCGCATAGAACAGATGGGACTCGCCATACTGGCCGTGTTCGCGCACGTCCAGCAGCGCAATCTCGCCGCCGTCGTGCAGCCAGCCCTTGAGGGTGTGCGAGTCGATATCGGCCAGTTTCAGGTCGGAATGGGAATGCATCGTTAAATCCGCAGGGAATCGGGAGAATGGGAGTTCGGGGCCTGCAGGCTCGGCCGCAATTGGCCGAATGCCTGTTCGAGGTCGGCGATCAGGTCGTCCGGGTCCTCCAGGCCGATATGCAGGCGCAACATGGCGCCGTGCGCGGCGACGGGCAGGGAACGCGCCTTGGCCAGATTGACGGGAATCACCAGGCTTTCGAAGCCGCCCCAGGAGGCGCCGATGCCGAACAGGCGCAGCGCGTCGATGGCGCGTTCCATGTCGGCGTCGGCGATGCCGGCGGCGAACTCAAGCGTCAGCAGGCCGTTCGCGCCGGAGCATTCGCGCCGCCAGACCGCATGCGCGGGATCGTCGGGCAAGGCCGGGCACAGCACGCGCGCCACTTCCGCCCTGCCCTGCAGCCACTGGGCCACGCGCAGGGCGCTGCGGGCGTGCTGCGCCATGCGCAGCGGCAGCGAACGCATGCCGCGCAGCACCAGGAAGGCGTCGTCGGCGCCGACGGTCTGGCCGAAGTCGATGCTGGCGCGTTCCAGCGCGCGCCAGGCGCGGGCATTGGTCACCACCGCGCCCATCATCACGTCGGCATGGCCGCCCAGGTATTTGGTGGCGGCGAGGATCGAGATATCCGCGCCCAGCGCCAGCGGCTGGCATAGCAATCCCGACGCCCAGGTGTTATCCACAGCCAGCCAGCAATCGTGGCGCCGCGCCAACTCGGCCAGCTGCCGCAGGTCCGGCATCTCGTAGGTCAGCGAGCCGGGCGACTCGGCATAGATCATGCGCGTGTTGGGACGCAGCAGCTGCGCCAGGCCGGCGCCGTCCGGCCGATAGAAGGTGAATTCGATGCCCAGCCGCGCCAGGTGCTCGGCGCAGAAGCGGCGCACCGGTTCATAGACCGCGTCGGTCACCAGCACGTGATCGCCGGCGCGCAGATAGGCCAGCAGCACGACGGCGATGGCGGCCTGACCCGTGGGATACAGCTGGGCGCGATGGCCCTGCTCCAGCTCGACCAGCGCGTCTTCCAGCGCGTGCGTGCTGTCGGTGCCGCGCGCGCCGTATGACGGCAGGCGTTCCTGTTCGCGGCGGGCGCGGGTGTCACGCCAGGCCGCGACGCTGTCGAACACATAGGTGCTGGCGCGCGTGACCGGGGTATTGACCCAGCCGGCATGGGGACGCCCGGCGCGCAGCAGGCGCGTCGCGGGCCGCAGGGGCTTGTTCATGATGCTCAGCGACGCGTCTGCACGCCGATCGGCATGACCTTGCAGGTGCCTGCCGCCAGGTCGAAAGCGAGTCGTTCGGTCAGCGTCTCCAGGGCGCGGCCATACATGTGCAGGTGGCGGATGACGCTGTCGCCCTGGATCTCGACGGCATGGATGTCGTCGGGCATCAGCGCGATGCCGGTGCCGGGTCCCACCACCACGGTGCCGGTCTTTTCCAGGCGGCCCACGCCCGGCACCGAACCGTCGTCGGTGCGGTCGTAGACGTAGTTGTATTCCACCCCTTCCACGGCGGCGATACAGGCCCAGGTGGTGTGGTTGTGCGGCACGATCTGCTTGCCGGGGCGCATCACGTTCAGGTAGAGCGCGTAGCGCTTGTCGGCGTCTTCGCCGATCAGGTAGCGCGCCTGGCGCTCGCCCTCTTCCGGCGCCGGGTAGCGGTCCTGGCCCCACCAGTCGGTGTGGCTGGCCAGGCCGATCAGCTCATCCAGCACGGCCTTCAGGCTGTTGCGGTTCAGGCCCTTATTTCCTAAAGTATTTTTAATATTTCCGATGGCAGTGTCGATGCCCTGCTGGTGGGGGTGCGTGGTGCTCACAGTGATTTTCCCTCGTGTTCCATGAGTTATTTCAGCCACTGTATCGCCGCAAGCGAGGTCCAACAATTTAAATTGCCTTAATATTCCATAAGCGTTTCTAATACTTCCCCTGCCCTTTGCTGCACCCGCCATGCGCCATCTCGACCTCGACCTGCTGCGTACGCTGACCGCGATCGCGCGCCACGAAACGTTCTCCGAGGCCGCCAACCGGCTGCACAAGACGCAATCGGCGGTGACGCAGCAGATGCAGCGGCTGGAAGCGACGCTTGGCCTGCCCTTGTTCGAAAAGCAGGGCCGCAACAAGATCCTGTCCTCGCATGGCAGGCGGCTGGTGGAATACGCGCGCCATATGCTTGCCATCAACGACGAGGCGTTGCGCGCGCTGCAGGACGGCCCGCTGGAGGGCGACCTGCGCCTGGGCGCGCCGCTGGATGTGGCGGACACCATCCTGCCGACGCTGCTGACTCATATCGCGCGCTCGGCGCCGCGCGTGAAACTGGAGATCCGCACCGACCGCAGCCCGTTCCTGATGGACGCGCTACGCGCGGGCGAACTGGACCTGACGATCTCGACGCGTTTCGACCAGGACTTCGAAGGGGTGGCATTGCGCACTTCGCCCACGGTGTGGCTGGCTTCGGCCGACTATGTCCACGATGTGACCGCGCCCGTGCCACTGGTGCTTGCTGACGAGCCCAGTATCTTCCGCCGGCTGGCATTGACGGCCCTGGAACAGGCGCAGGTACGCTGGCACACCAATTACGTCGCGCCCAACCTGGTCGGCATCAAGGCCGCGCTGCGGGCAGGCTTGGGCGTGACGGCGCGCAGCGTCGAGCTGCTGGCGCCGGAAATGCGGGTGCTGGGAGAAAAGGAGGGGCTGCCGCCCTTGCCGGACGTGACCTACTTCCTGTGGATAAGGCGCGACCTGATCAATCCGCTGACGCGGCAGGTCTATGACATGTTGCGGACCAGCCTGGGGCTGGCGCATGGCGCGGATGCGCCGGTCGGTCCATGACGCCGGCGCGGGCATTCAAAGGCTGCCCCTTGAATGCCCTGCGTATCTCAATAACGATCGAAGCAGCGCTGCAGCGCCGCGGTGTCGCGCGTGACGCATAGTGCCAGCATCAGCAGGATCCTGGCCTTCTGCGGATTGAGATCGCCGGCGGCGATGAAGCCGAGGGCCGCGTCGTCCAGTTCGACATCCCGCGCGACGAAGCCGCTGCCGGTACGGCTGGACCGCGCCACCGCGACGCCGGCGGCCGCGGCGCGCGTCAGACCGTCGATGGCCAGGTCGGTGGCGTTGCCATCGCCCACGCCGGCCAGCACGATACCGTCGGCGTGGCGGGCGATGAAGTCGATGACGTCCGACTGCAGATTGGCGTGCGCATAGACGACGTCCACCCGGGGCCAGCCGGCCTGTTCCAGTAATGCGAGTGAAAACTCGCTTTGTGTCGTGTGGGTGGTGGTGTTGCGCGAATAGAAGCACGGCGTGCCGCCATGCATCACGCCGGCTCGACCGCGATTGGGCGACGCGAAAGCGTTGATGCCGGCGCTGGCGATCTTCTGGATCTCGCGGGCATAGTGCACGTCTTCATTCATGACGACCAACGGACCGCGGCCGCGAGCGTCGGGATGGCGCGCCAGCGCCACCGCGTTGTACAGGTTGGCGGGACCTTCCGCCCCCAGCGCGGTGGCCGGACGCATCGCGCCCACCAGCACCACCGGCTTGTCGTGCTGAATCACCAGGCTCAGGAAGTAGGCGGTTTCCTCGAGCGTGTCGGTGCCGTGCGTGATGACGATGCCGGCAACGGACGGATCCGCGCACAAGGCCTCGACACGCTGCGCCAGCGCGCGCCACACGTCGTGCGTCATGTTCTGGCTGCCGACGTTGGCAACCTGCTCGGCGCGGATCTCGGCCAGGTTCGACAATTGCGGCACCGCCGCCAGCAGATCGCCCACCGAGAACGAACCGGCCTTGTAGCCGGCGGACGTGGCATCGGCCTGGGCGCCGGCGATCGTGCCGCCGGTGGCCAGCACCGCGATAACGGGCAGCGCCTGCTCAGGCATCGACCACCCCGGACAGGCCTTGGCGCTCGAGCAGCGAATTCAGATGTTCCCAGCCGTGGAAGTCGATGACGATCTGGCCCTTTTCCTTGGCGCCGACCTTGAGCGCCACGCGCGTGCCCAGGTGATCGGACAGCGCTTCTTCCAGGCGCGTCAGGTCGCGCGACACGCCGTTGGCCTTTTTCTTGGGCGAGGCGGCGCTCTCGGCTTCCTTGGCGGTCTTGGCGACCAGCTTTTCGGCTTCGCGCACCGACAGGCGACGCGCGATGATCTGGTTGGCCAGTTGAATCTGCGTGGCCGCGTCCACCGCCAGCAGCGCGCGCGCATGGCCCATGTCGACATCGCCGGCCAGCAGCATGGTCTGCACCGCGGAAGCCAGGTTCAACAGGCGCAGCAGGTTGCTGGTGGCCGAACGCGAGCGGCCGATGGCCTGGGCGGCCTGCTCGTGGGTCAGGCCGAATTCGTCCAGCAGGCGGCGCACGCCATGCGCCTCTTCGAGCGGATTGAGGTCTTCGCGCTGGATGTTCTCGATCAGCGCCATGACGGCCGCGTTCTCGTCGGCGACTTCGCGCACCAGCACCGGCACTTCCTTCAGGCCGGCCAGTTGCGCGGCGCGGAACCGGCGTTCGCCCGCGATGATCTCGTAGTGGCCGGGCGCATCGCTCAGCGCGCGCACAAGAATGGGTTGCATGATGCCTTGTGTGCGAATCGACTCGGCCAGCTCGCCCAACGCGCCCTCGTCCATGCGGGTGCGCGGCTGGTATTTGCCGGCCCGCATCTTCGAAACAGGCAAGGTGGACGGCAGACCCTCGGGCTTGGCCGGGGCCTTGCCGATATTGTCGATGGCAGGCGCGTCGGCGCCCAGCAAGGCGTCGAGTCCGCGACCCAATCCCTTGGGTTTCTTGGTGGCCATAGTTAAATCC
This sequence comes from Achromobacter ruhlandii, assembly GCF_902859695.1. Lineage (GTDB taxonomy): Bacteria > Pseudomonadota > Gammaproteobacteria > Burkholderiales > Burkholderiaceae_B > Achromobacter > Achromobacter ruhlandii. The sequence continues at coordinate 38,655 of NZ_CADIJL010000003.1, read as the reverse complement.
TCTTTCCTTCTGTTTTTGGTATCCCGAGCCGGGGCTCAGGCGGCCGCCTGCTCGGCGGGCAGGCGGTACCAATACGCGTAACAGTCTTTGAAACCGTAGCGGCCATACAAAGCGCGCGCGGCGGTGTTTTGCGGCTCCACCTGCAGGTAGGCCGTGCTGGCGCCGTCTTCGACGCACAGCGCCAGCAGATGGTCGACCAGCATCGCGGCGTATCCCTTGCGCCGCTGCGCCGGGTCCGTCACCACGTCGAACAGGCCTGCCAGATCACCGTCGCGCACGGCCATGCCGCCGGCCACGCAGGCGCCAGCGGCGTCGAATGCCAGCACCGGCAGGATATCCACAGCCAGGCCTTCCAGGCGCGCCTGGTGCTCGGCGATGTGCTCGGGGCGGGATTCGCGCATGCGTCCGACCGCCGCCGCAAAGCGGGCGGCGTCCACCGTCCTGAAAAGCAGATCGCCCCGGGCGGCCAGCCTGGGGGCGAGCGGCATGCTCATGACTCGGGTCTCTTCGGTAAGGAGGTAACCCCGGGAAGCCAGTTGGGCGTCCAGGGAGAAATCGGGGCCGATGGAGGTCAGGCGCAACACCATGGGCAAGCCATGGCGCGCGTACAACGTTGAACAATACGCCAGCCGCTCATCGAGCGGACGTGTGGATAACCCCAGCACATTGATGCTGCGTACCCGTTTGGCCGAAGACGGCGCGTAACGAACCAGCCAGCCATCGTAGAGCACCTGCGCGCGCACCGCCGTGGCGTTGAGCGCGGCCTCTTCCAGCCGCACGCGCAGCCCGTCCCGCACGTCGGCAGGCGGCGTGTGGGTGGCGTCCGGGGACAGGCGGATGACGGCGGACATGATGCGGACAGCTTATTTGTTGAGTTCACGGACGCGCTCGATCATCTCGGCGCCAAAAGAGATGTACGCCTGCGCGCCACGCGAGGCACGGTCGTACACCACCCCGGGCATGCCGTAGCTGGGCGCTTCCGCCAGGCGCACGTTGCGCGGCACGACGGTCTTGAAGACCTTGTCGCCGAAGTGCGATTCGAGCTGGGCCGACACCTGCTGTTGCAGGGTCATGCGCGGATCGAACATCACGCGCAACAAGCCGATGACGCGCAGGTCGTCGTTGATGTTGCGATGCACGCGCTTGATGGTGTTGACCAGGTCGGACAGGCCTTCGAGCGCGAAGTACTCGCACTGCATCGGGATGATGACGCCGTGCGCCGCGGCCAGGCCGTTCAGCGTCAACAGCGACAGCGTGGGCGGGCAATCGATGAGCACGAAGTCGTACTGGCTGCCGACGGTGTCGATGGCGGCCTTGAGCTGACGCTCGCGTTCGTCCATCTGCACCAGGTCGATCTCGGCGCCGGACAGTTCGCGGTTGGCGGGCAGCACGTCGTAGCCACCCGACTCCGAGCGCACGCGCGCCTGTTCGATGGTGGCTTCACCGATGAGCACCTGGTACAGGTTCGACTCGAGCGAATTCTTGTCGATGCCGCTGCCCATGGTGGCGTTGCCCTGCGGATCCAGGTCCACCAGCAGCACGCGTTGCTTGTGCGTGGCCAGCCCGGCCGCCAGGTTGATGGCGGTGGTCGTCTTGCCGACGCCGCCCTTCTGGTTGGCGATGCAGAAAACGCGGGCGGTCGAGCTGGGGGGTAAGTTCTTCATAGGGTTCCTTGACTGCGGCGCATCCAGATCAGGCAGCGTTCCGCTTGCAGCTCCGGCACCTGGAGCGGCTGTATGTGGTCGACCTGCCATTCACCACGCGCGTGCAGCGCCTGGATTTCATCATCCGGGACCTTGCCCTTCATGGCGACGAGGGTACCATCGTTGCCCACATGTCTGCCTGCGAGCATCGCAAAATCCTCCAAGGAGGCGAATGCCCGCGACGTCACAATATTGCAACCGGCCGGTTCCAGCGTTTCGATGCGCGCATGGCGCGCCTGCAGATTCGGCAATGCCAGCGCGCCGCTCATCTGCCGGACGAATGCGGTTTTCTTTTCAACGGCGTCGATGCAGGTCACCGACCATTCGGGCCGCATGACGGCCAGGACCACGCCCGGCAGGCCGCCGCCGGATCCAACGTCGTAGATCTTCGCCGGCGTGCCGGGCGCGCCCAGCGCCTGGCTGAAAGGCCCCACGGCGGCCAGGCTGTCGAACAGGTGCTGCACCAGCATCTGCCGTGGATCGCGAATCGCGGTCAGGTTGTAGGTCCGGTTCCAGCGCTGCATCTGCGCCAGGTAGTCGAGCAGCTTGGCGGACGCCGCGGCGTCCGCCTGCAGTCCGAGCTGCTCGAAGGCATGCGAGAGGCGGCCGGCCATGTCCGCGCCGGCCGGGTTGGGCTGGGCGCTCATGCGGCTTGCTTGCGCGAGCCGTAGTGCAGGCGCTTCAGGTGGATGAGCAACAGCGAGATCGCCGCCGGCGTCACACCCGAGATGCGGCCGGCCTGGCCGATGGTCTCGGGCCGGTGGGTCTTGAGCTTCTGGCGCACCTCGAACGACAGGCTGGTGACGGCGTCGTAATCGACGTCCGCCGGAATCGGCTGCTGCTCGTGCGCAATCTGCTTCTGGACTTCGTCCTGCTGGCGGGCGATGTAGCCCGCGTACTTCACCTGGATTTCGACCTGCTCGGCCAGCACCTCGTCGGCGGACACGCCCGGACCGGCCAGCAGCGTGCCGTCGACGTTGCGGGCGGCCATCAGCGCTTCATAGGAAACATTGGGCCGTTTCAGAAGGTCTGCAAGTGAGTACTCACGTTCAATCGCCTTGCCCAATAGCGGTTCGGCCACTTCCTGCGGCAGCACACGGGGATTGACCCACGACGACTTCAGGCGTTCAACCTCGGCCGCGACAGCATCCCGCTTGCGGTTGAAGGCATCCCAGCGGGCATCATCGACGATACCGAGCTGGCGGCCGATTTCGGTCAGGCGCAGATCGGCATTGTCTTCGCGCAGGCTGAGGCGATATTCCGCGCGCGAGGTGAACATGCGGTACGGTTCGGTCACGCCGCGCGTGACCAGGTCGTCCACCAGCACGCCCAGGTAAGCTTCGTCGCGGCGCGGCGTCCACTGCTCGCGGTCCAGCGCGGACAGGGCGGCGTTGACGCCGGCCAGCAGGCCCTGGGCCGCGGCTTCTTCATAGCCGGTGGTGCCGTTGATCTGGCCGGCAAAGTACAGGCCGGCGATCGCCTTGGTTTCCAGTGTGCTCTTCAATCCACGTGGATCGAAGTAGTCGTATTCGATGGCGTAGCCCGGGCGCAGGATATGTGCGTTCTCCAGGCCCGGCAGGGAATGGATCAGCGCCAGTTGCACGTCGAACGGCAGGCTGGTGGAAACGCCATTGGGATAGACCTCATGCGTGTCCAGCCCTTCGGGTTCCAGGAAGACCTGGTGCGATTCCTTGTCGGCGAAGCGGTGAATCTTGTCTTCGATCGACGGACAGTAACGCGGGCCAACGCCTTCGATGACGCCGCTGTACATCGGCGAGCGGTCCAGGCCGCCGCGGATGATGTCATGGGTACGGGCGTTGGTGTGCGTGATCCAGCACGGCAGTTGCCGCGGGTGCATGGCCACGTTGCCCATGTAAGAGAACACCGGGATCGGATCCAGGTCGCCGGGCTGCTCTTCCAGAATGCCGTAGTTGATGCTGCGGCCATCGATGCGCGGCGGCGTGCCCGTCTTCAGGCGCCCTTGGGGCAACTGCAATTCCTTCAGGCGCTGCCCCAGTGAGATCGCGGGCGGATCGCCCGCACGGCCACCGGAATAGTTCTGCAGTCCCACGTGGATCAAGCCATTCAGGAACGTGCCGGCGGTCAGCACCACTGTCTTGGCGCGGAACTTCAGGCCAACCTGGGTCACGGCGCCCACCACTCGGTCGCCCTCCACCATCAGGTCTTCCACCGCTTGCTGGAACAGCCAGAGGTTCGGCTGGTTCTCCAGGCGGCCACGGATGGCCTTGCGGTACAACACCCTGTCGGCTTGGGCTCGGGTGGCGCGCACGGCCGGGCCCTTTGAACCGTTCAGAATACGGAATTGAATCCCTGCTTCGTCCGTCGCCAGCGCCATCGCACCGCCAAGGGCGTCGACTTCTTTGACGAGGTGGCCCTTGCCGATCCCGCCAATGGAGGGATTGCAGGACATTTGGCCTAGGGTCTCGATGTTGTGGGTCAGCAGCAGCGTCTGGGCACCAGTGCGTGCCGCAGCCAGCGCCGCTTCGGTACCGGCGTGGCCGCCTCCGACGACGATGACATCGAATTCGCGGGGATAATCCATGATGGGGAGATAAGAGAGCGTTCGGTGCTCATTATAGAGGCAGGGGGGGCATGTTTCACGTGAAACATGGCCAAGCAGGGAAAAGCTGGTGGAGATGCGCCGAGCGTGTGCAAATTGGCAACGGGGCATGGGTCGCACGGCGTTTGAATATGTCGGCAATTGCCGGTGTTCAGGGGTGTTCCACGTGAAACAGCAAGTGGAACAATGCTCTGCCGGGATGTTTCACGTGAAACATCGACTGCGTAGTTACGCCTGGGCTTGTCCAATACCGGTCATCATCTAGGGAAAGGGGAAAGTGCCTGGGGCTGAGCGCAAGCATCGTTCCGCAAAAAAAGTGGGGCGCGCACTCGGCCAGCGATGTTTCACGTGAAACATCGCCGACTTCGGGTTGCCGTGACCGGACTTAAAGTACGTTACGCTGCCCTTACCTCTTGCCGCCAGTTAACCTCACCGACGGACTGTGCTTATGTTTCACGTGGAACATTGCTTTCTTCCACCGTAAGGTTGCGTCGTCGGTGGGGTAGCGTTTCAAATCGCCCTGACCTCCAGTCAGCATCTGACACCCTGCGTGCTTCCGCCAATAAGCACGTAGCCGGATCAGCCAGCCCCGGATCAATCTTCACAAATCCTCCCGCTGCTGTTCAATGTTCCACGTGAAACAACACAGATAAGAGCCTGAGCGCCTCTGTGACACGCCTACCAGGCGGTAGACAGTATCGGTGACATCCCGGTTTGGCACGTAAAGGGCATCTTCAAATTCAGCGCCTGAGTACGGCTATATCGATGTTCCACGTGAAACCAATGTCGAGAAAAAAGCGATTTTTCCACCCCTACCTCTACCCCACCCCTGAAATGTCGAATTTTTCGCCGTTTCACGTGAAACAGCGCGCTGCCAGACATCAACCACCGAGGCGCCCATCCTCAACACACATGCGCTTATTTGGCCCGCGCACTTTGAATATCATCCGTCATTCCCGTGAAACATTGCACCCCTAGGACAAACTTGTCGCACCTTCGCAGAGGCAATACCTAAACGCCGCCAGGAATCGACAAAGCGTATGGGAAACCCGCCATACGGGCGTTGGTCTATTCTTGGCGTCCCCGGAGAATTGATTCGCCAGTAACGCCACCCTTGGCAGCGCACAGCCAAGTCGGCTATGGGCTATTTCTGCCGGATCGAGGGCCCCACCCCTTGGCGAACCCCATCGGCGACTTATCAACACCCGGCGTCACATTCAAGACCCGGTTTCACGTGGAACAACTCTGGGGATAAGTTACTCGTCCGGCCCGGACTAGAATCTGCCGCGCTGGGCAAAAGGCGCAACGGTATTCTTCTCGTCACGGCAAATACCCAGATTCAGGAAAACACACAAAACCCCAAAGAGGTTGGAAAATTCGCCCCGACTCACATCCCGAGAACCCGTAACCGACGCGGCCATGAACCAGGAATTCCGGGCGTCGACGAAGGCCCACAAACCGGTGGAAAAAGATGTGGATAAGCCTGGACTATCGGCTCGATAAAGATAGCCTGGAGGGACGCGGCTGAGCCCGGCAGTCAGTGACTCCGGATCTCGAATATGAGCTGCGAGTTCGGGGCGGCCGCCGCGGGAACTTCAACATCGGCCAAGGGTCCAATCGCCGCCCGGATCTCTTCCTGGTGTTTTCCACATGCCGATCCCCCGGGCCGAGCCACCATCGCCGCGCTGTGCATAACTATGGACAGGCGACGCTTGAGGGGACAACTATCTTGCCTCTCTCCCCTCCTTCGCGCCATCATCCTTTCGGCTGAGACCCGCGAACAGGTGCCGAGCTTAATTGCTCGCGCTGTGGAAAAGTCATCGGGCCGTCGCGCGGGTCAAAATCTCTTCCACATGAAATAACCCCGCGTCCCAGAGCGGCAATCCGCCGCGACAATTGCACCGCGCGGGAATCGACTTACCCTGTTCCAGCACCGCTATCCCCATTTCTATCCACAGGTTGAGCACCCCTCTTTTGGCTATCCCGGGTGTCATTCTGTGCATAACCAGCATGGGGATATCTTTGTGAACAACCACCGCTGGAAGCGTGCAACATCAGCTTAGCGGCCCGGCAAAGGGCCCTCTGGCGAGCAGCGGCTATGGCCGTCCCGACACCGAAAATCGGCCGTAAGCGCCTGGTTTTCATAGGGAAAAGCACTCTTCTGGCTCGGTTCGCATAGGCTCGCCAGTATTGGCAGGGCGTGTTGCACGTCTTCTGGACAACGCGTCGGACTCATCACAAAAATGTGCAAAACCGTCATCCGCAAATCGCTGTTGCTTCATTACTGCGCAACGAATTGCTCATGTCCCAAAATAATTATCCACAAACTTATCCAAGGGTAGAAAATATGTTAGTGAACACTAACAATCGCTGTGGAACGCCCACACAGCCGCCCCACGCCAAATGAAACAACGCCCCAGACCGTGAGGTTCTGGGGCGTTGTAGCCAGGCCTGGCCTGGCGGACGGGAAATTGGGATTTCCCGATTTAGAGCGGGCGAATTTCGGCCGCTTGAGGTCCTTTCGGACCATCCTTGACTTCGAATTCGACTTCCTGGCCTTCGTTCAGGCTGCGATAGCCGCGGCCCTGGATGGCGGAAAAGTGTGCGAAAACATCGGTACCGCCGGCGTCCGGCGTGATGAAACCGTAACCCTTGTCAGCGTTGAACCACTTAACTTTGCCCTTCTGAGCCATTTTCCTAGCGTCCTGTAATTAACGAGATGCAATGAATCAAGGACGCCGTGAGAACTGAACGACCGGTAGGGATACCTGCGTTGCTGCTGCGTTCTCGCTTGCCGCAAAAGCGGCAGACAAGTCCGCGCGCTGCTTGAATCAACTGCGGAAACCAGCATACTCACCCCACATTACAGAGTCATATAGTTGTTTTCCCCAATGTCGTATTTTTCTGACTGGAAACCCAATACCGCTACGCGGAATTTGCCTGCCGCCGCGCCAGCCACGCATACATCGGACCCGTGACGAGCACGACGAATACCATGCGGGTCACGTGGAATGCGGTAACCACCGGCACGCCCAGCTGCAGCACCTTGGCCGTGATCGCCATCTCGGCGATGCCGCCCGGCGTGGTGCCCAGGATCAACGTCGGAATCGGCGCCGCAGACCATAGCGACAGCAACGCGCCCAGGCCGAATGCCAGCGCCAGCGCGACCACCGTGAACGCCGCCACCACCGCGATGAAGCGCGGCGCGGCGCGAAAGAAGTCCGGCCGATACCGATCGCCCAAGGACCAGCCGATCAGCAGTTGGCCGATCTTCGGCACGTAGTCCGGCAACGCCGACAGTTCGATGCCGAACGCGGTCAACGTCATCGCCACCAGCATCGGCCCCAATACCCAGGGATTGGGCCAACGCAACTTCATGAAAAGCAGGCCGCCGACACAGGTCAGCGCCACCAGCTCCGCCAGGCCCGCGCCATGCACGGTACGCGGCCCCGGCACGGTGGGATCCAGGCCTGCCACGCCCCACCACTGGAAGATGAACGGCACCGTCACCACCACCAGCAGCACCCGCACGCTGTGCGCAGTCGCCACGCGATCGATACGGGCGCCATGGCGCTCGGCCAGGCTCGCCATTTCGCTGGCGCCGCCGATCGCCGATGCAAACCAGGCGGTCTTGAAATCCGCATCGGTGTAGCGCCGCAGCAGCGCCGTGCCGATGAATGCCAACCCCAGTGCGAACAGCATGCCCGCAATGATGGGGCCGGCATTGCTGCCGATATGACCGATGACCTGTGGCGTGAAATACAGGCCCAGCGAGGTGCCGATGACCCATTGGCCGGCGTTGCGCGCCGGCCGTGGACACACCGTGCCGCCGCCCGCGATGCGCACCGCCGCGGTCAACAGCAGCGCGCCCAGCATCCATGGCAAGGGCAGATGCGCCCATACCGCCAGCAACGCGCCGGCCAGCGCGATCGCCAAACCGCCAACGACCCTCCACCACATGTTCCGAAGCACGATACCGCCCACGCCATAAGCTCATGAGAATCCCGAATTATGAGTTAGTGGGATACTTACGAAAACTCTTGCGCACACCCAGCGTTCCTTTTCGCGTCCACCATGATCCGATCCAAACTTCCCGACGTCGGCACCACCATCTTCACCGTCATGAGCCGCCTGGCCATCGAGCACAAGGCCATCAACCTGGGCCAGGGCTTTCCGGACTTCGATCCCGATCCCGCGCTATGCGCGCTGGTCAGCAAGGCCATGGCCGACGGCCACAACCAGTATCCCTACATGCCCGGCGTGGCGCCGTTGCGCGAGGCCATCGCCGCCAAGACGCAGGCCCTGTACGGCCGCGCCTACGATCCGGAAACCGAGATCACCGTCACCAGCGGCGCCACCGAAGCGCTGATGGCCACCGTGCTGGCCGCGGTCAACAGCGGCGACGAGGTCGTGGTCATCGAGCCGTGCTACGACTCCTACCTGCCCGCCATCCGCCTGGCCGGCGGCACGGCCGTGCCGGTGCCGCTGCGCGCGCCGACCGCGGACGATCCCTACTACCGCATCGACTGGCAGCGTGTGCGCGACGCCATCACGTCGAAGACCCGCCTGCTGATGCTGAACTTTCCACACAACCCGACCGGGGCGGTGCTGGACGATAGCGACCTGGATGCGCTCGAAGCCATCGTGCGCGATACCGGCGTGCTGCTGGTGTCGGACGAGGTCTACGAACACATCGTGTTCGACGGCAAACCGCACGCCAGCGTGGCGCGCCGCCCGTTGCTGGCCGAGCACGCATTCGTGATCTCGTCGTTCGGCAAGACCTATCACACCACCGGCTGGAAGATCGGCTATTGCTGCGCGCCGCGCCAGCTCAGCGCCGAGCTGCGCAAGGTGCACCAGTTCATGGTGTTCACGGTCCCGTCGCCGATGCAGTTCGCACTGGCTGAATTCATGCGCGACCCCAAGCCTTACCTGGCGCTGCCGGCCTTCTACCAGGCCAAGCGCGACCGCCTGTCGCAAGGCCTGGCCAAGACACGCTTCAAGCCGCTGCCCAGCCCCGGCACCTTCTTCCTGCTGGCGGACTACAGCGAAATCTCCAAGCAGAACGAAGCGGACTTCGCGCGCGACCTGACGGTGCGCCACGGCGTTACGGTGATTCCGGTTTCCGCCTTCTACCAGAAGCCCGACGCGGCCGAATCGAACCATCGCATCGTGCGCTTCTGCTTCGCCAAGAAGGACGCCACGCTCGATGCGGCGCTGGAACGCCTGGCGCAGGTCTGAGAACGTCTCGGATCAAGACAAAGCGCCCTGTCCGGGCGCTTTTATTTTGTCTCGACACAAAACGCGGCGATGAAAAAAAGAGCGCCGCGGCGCTTCTGAACGACTTCCGGCGTGACAGGCTCCGACGTCGCGCGGCCCCGTGCCGGCGGGGCCGCGGCGCGGAACACGTCACATCGGTTCGGCGGCAACCTTCCTGGCCCGGCGCGCGCGGCGCAGTATCTGCGGCACCACCACGACGGCGATGGCGGCCGTCCACAGCGCGATGGCGACCGGGCTGGCGAACAGCACCGACACATTGCCGTCGGTCATCGACAGGGCGCGGCGCAGGTTCTGTTCCATCATGTCCCCCAGCACCACGCCCAGCACCAGCGGCGCCATTGGCACGCCGAACTTGCGCAGGAAGTAGCCCAGCGTGCCGATGCCGGCCACCAGCAGCAGATCGAACGTGCCCGCGTTGATCGCGTACACGCCGATGTAGCTGATGCACAGGATGCCCGGCACCATCAGCCAGCCCGGCACCGACAGCACCTTCGAGAACAGGCGCACCATGGGCACATTCATGACGAACAGCAGCACGTTGGCCACGAACAACGAGGCGATCAGGCCCCACACCAATTCCGGCTTGGAATCGAACAGCACCGGCCCCGGCGTGATGTTGTAGAGCGTCAGCGCGCCCATCATCACGGCGGTGGTGCCCGAACCCGGCACGCCCAGCGTCAGCATCGGCACGAAAGAACCGATGGCCGAGGAAGTGGCGGCGGCTTCGGGCGCGACCAGGCCGCGCATGTCTCCCTTGCCAAACTTGGCATCGGGATCCTTGGCTTCGATGATGCGCTTTTCCTGCGAATAGGCCACGGCGGCGGCCACGCTGGCGCCCGCGCCCGGCAGCACGCCCACGCCGAAGCCGACGAAGGCGCTGCGCACCACGCTCCACCAGGTGAAGGCCAGCTCTTTCAGGTTGAACAGCTTGCGGCCGCTGGGCTTGACCTCGACACTGTGCCCCGCCATCACCTTCTCGAGCATCTCCAGCATCTCGCTGACCGCGAACAGCGCGATCACCACCACCACGAAATCGATGCCGTCGGCCAGGTGCACCGAGTCGAAGGTGTAGCGGTATACGCCCGAATTCGCATCCACGCCAATCACCGAGATCGACAAGCCGATCATCGCCGCCAGCACGCCTTTGATGGGCTGCTTGCCGAGCAGACTGGTCAGGCAGCAGAAGGCGAAGATCATCAGCACGAAGTATTCGGCCGGACCGAAGGCCAGCGCCCATTTGGCCAACAGCGGCGCCAGCAGGATGATGCCCACCACCGACACGATGGCGCCGAAGAACGCCGACCACGCCGACAGCGACAGGGCGACGTTGGCCAGCCCCTGGCGTGCCAGCGGATAACCGTCGAGCGTGGTCATGATGGCGCTGGCCTCGCCCGGCACGTTCAGCAGGATCGAGGTGATGCGGCCGCCGTATTCCGCGCCAACGTACACGGCCGCCAGCAGGATCAGCGCGGTCTCGGGCGGCAGGTTCATGGCGAACGCGATCGGGATCAGCATCGCCACGCCGTTGATCGGGCCCAGGCCGGGCAGCACGCCGACCATGGTGCCGAAGAATGAACCGATCGCGGCCACCAGGATGTTGGTCCACGACAGCGCCACGCCAAAGCCGATCGACAGGTGATCGAGGATTCCGCTCATATCAGGTTCTCCAGCAGTCCGCCGGGCAGGACCACGTCCAGCACCTTGTCGAACAGGACAAAGAAGAAAGCGCTCATGACGATGCCGCCGATCGCGCACTTGGCCCAGCCGCCGCCGAACAGGCGGCCGACGAAGACCGTCATCAGCGCGGTGGCGATGATGAAGCCGAGCCACTGGAACAGGAACGCATACGCCGCGGCGAACACCACCATCAGCGCGATGCGGCCATTGGCGCCGGCGGGATTGGGCTCGACCGCGTTGCCGCCCTTGTAGGCCAGGCGCAACCCGCACAGGCCGATGATCAACGCCAGCAGCAGCGGGAAGGCGCGCGGGCCCACCGGTTCATAGGCGAACGGTGCCTCGATGCCCCACCCCGCCCAGGTCATGAAGGCCGCCAGCGCCAACGCCGCGATGCCCAGTATTCGATCGTTCATGATCAGCTTTCCGTTAGTAGAAGGACCGCGCGGCGCAAGCCCGCCCCGGCCGCCGGTTGCGGGCCGGCGGCACAAGGTGCGCGTTCACCCGCGCGCGGTCGGAGGGCAAGCCTTGTGGCTTATTTCTTGATCAGGCCGAAGGAATCGGCCAGTTCGGCGTATTGCTTAACCTGCTGCTTGACGTAAGCATCGAGGTCGGCGCCGGTTTTGTTGAAGGGGAACAGGCCCTGCTGTTCGCGCAGCTTGGCGAACTCGGGCGCGTCGGCAACGCGATTGAAGGCATTGACCCAGAACTGGTAGTCGGCATCCGAGACCTTGGGGCCGACATAGAAACCACGGATGATGGGCCAGACGATGTCGTAGCCCTGTTCTTTCGCGGTCGGCACCGTGCCCAGCTTGCCTGGCAGGCGCTGGTCATTGAACACCGCGAGCACGCGGATGGGGGCGCCGCCTTCCAGCATCGTGAAGGCCTCGGCGGCATCGCCCATGTAGGCCTGGATATGGCCGCCACGCAGCGCCGTCACGGCCTCGCCGCCGCCTTCAAAGGCCACGAAGCGCATCTTCTTGAAATCGACACCGGCCGCCTTGGCGGTCAGCGCGGCTTTCATCCAGTCCTGGCTGCCGACGGTGCCGCCCGCGCCCAGCACGATCTTGGTCGGATCCTGCCTGAAGGCTTCCATCAGCCCTTTCAGGTCGGTGTACGGCGAATCGTTGCGCACCACGGCCACGCCGTAATCGGTGCCGATGGCCGCCAGCCAGCGCACGTCGTTGACGTTGTACTTGCCGAACTTGCCTTGCGCCAGGTTCAGCAGCGAACCGCCCGAGAATGCGACGATGGTGCCGGGCTCGTTGGGATGCTGCGCCACGATGTTGTTGTAGGCCACGGCGCCGATGCCGCCAGGCATGTACACGATGCGCATGGCGCTCTTGAGCGCCCCGCTCTGCTTCAGGCCCTCGGTGGCCAGGCGGCAGGTCAGGTCGAAGCCGCCGCCGGGCTGGGCCGGCGCAATGCACTCGGGGCGGCGCGGCTCGTCAGCGGCATGGGCGGCGCCCAGGGAAAGGGTGATCGCGCCGAGCGCCGCGACGGCGGCCAGGCGCAGCTTGAGGCTGGTCTGCATTCTTGCGTCTCCGAATTTATAGGTCTAGGCATGGCTGGCGATCGGGGCGGTCTGCCGCCGGGTCGGGCTCCAGCGGATGCAACCGTACAAAATCGAAGCTTTCCAACACCTTTCAAAAATCGCCATTTTCCTGATGCGGCGCAACATCGGACGCCGTTTCGAGGGAAAACACCAAAGCGGCGCGCAGGCCTGGCAGGGGCGCCCGGTTCTCCAGCACCAGGCTCGCTCCCAGCAGCCCGGCAATGGTGTCGACGATGGCCAGTCCGAGGCCGGCGCCGGGCTTGTTCTTGCCGGCCGCGCCGCGGCGAAAGCGGATGCCGGCCCGGGCGATGTCTTCGGCCGACATGCCGGGACCGCTGTCTTCCACGGCCAGGCTGGCCTGGCCCGACTCGCCGCGCACCACCACCGTGACCACGCCGCCTGGGGCGGTGTAGCGGATGGCATTGTCGACCAGGTTGCTGACCGCCTCGCGCAGCAGCCAGTCCACGCCCTGGACCCGCACCGGGTCGTCGCCGGCGTCCAGGCCGATGTCGATCTGCCGCGCACGGGCGGTCGGCAACAGGGCCCGGATGACGCCGTGGGCCAGCCCGACCAGGTCGACCGGCTCGGCCGCCAGGCCGCCTTCGGCCAGCGAGGCGTCTTTAGCGCGCGCCAGGGCCAGCATCTGGTTGGTGGTGCGTACGGCCCTGTCCAACCCCTCTTGCATCGCCAGAAGGGCTGTACGGACCTCCTGGGGGCATGTTTCGCGCAAGGCATATGCTGTCTGGGTGCGCAAAACCGACAAAGGCGTGCGCAACTGGTGCGAGGCGTCGTCCAGGAACTGGCTCTGGACCCTCGCCTGGGCCGCGTAGCGGGCCATGTGGAGGTTTACGGCCGCCACCAGGGGTAGGACCTCACCTGGCATCTCCGACGCGCTGACGGGGCTTAAATCGTCCGCGGAACGCCCTTCCACTTCCTGGCGCAGGCGCTCCAGGGGGCGCAGGGCCATGAAAACCCCCAGGACGATGACCAGGACGCTGATCAGGATCACCGCCAGGTCGCGTTCGACCGAGCGTACCAGCACCTGGTGCAGGAAGGCCTGGCGGCTTTCCAGGCCCTCGGCAACCTGGACGATAACCCGTCCCCCTTTGTTGGCATACAGCGGCGGGTCCATGGCCCGGGCCAGGGCCGCGACGCGGACCGGCGCGCCCAGGTAGGTGGCATAGAAAAACTGCGGTTCGCCGGATACCAGCGGCTGGCTTGGCATGGGCAGGCCGGGATGGCCGATTTCGGCCAGCCCGTCCTCGGTGGCCACGCGGTAGAACACGCTGCCATTGGCCGTCAGCTCGAAGAATTCCAGCATCAGGTACGGCTGCTCCATGGCTAATCCACCGCTGGCTGTGGATATGTTGTGGTCGATCGCGCGCAGCGCGCCGGCGAGCGATCGGTCATAGGCGATGTCGACCTGGTTGCGCAGCTGGTGGTTGGACAGCCACAGGGCGCCCATCATCACCAGCACCAGTGTCGGAATCAGCCACCAGAGCAACTGCGTCTTCAAGGTGCGATTGCGGCTTTTTTTCCTGGAAACCGGGGTTTTTTCCGGAAAACTAGTTGTCAACAGCGTTCTCCAGGCAGTACCCCATGCCCCGCATGGTGGTGATCTGCACGCCGGTATCCGTCAATTTTTTGCGCAGCCGGTGCACCAGCACCTCGATGGCTTCGAGGTTGATGTCGGCATCGTCGGTCACGATGCGATCCAGGATCTGCTGCTTGTTGATCGGTTCGCCGCTTTTCTGGATCAGCACTCGCAGGACCGCGTGTTCACGTGGGGATAACTGCAAAGTCTGTCCGGAGACCGAGAATTTTTGCGCGGAAGTCTCGAAAACCAGGTTTCCCAGGGCGAGCCGCGGATGTTCGCGACCGCGGCTGCGGCGTACCAGCGCGATCAATCGCGCTTCCAACTCTTCCACAACAAACGGTTTCGGCAGGAAATCGTCCGCGCCTTCATGAAGTGTCCCGATTTTTTCGGCCAGTGAATCGCGCGCGGTCAGGACCAGCACCGGCGTACGGTCGTCCCGCGCGCGGATCTTCGCCAGCAAGGTATGGCCATCCATGCCCGGCAGTCCCAGGTCGAGGATGACCGCATCGAACTCTTCGACCGCCAACCTTCTTTCGGCGATCAATCCGTCATCAGCCCATTCGACAACGAAGCCCGCATGCCGGGCCAGGCTTCTTGAGAGCCAGCGAGCAAGTTCGGCTTCGTCTTCTATCAGGAGGATGCGCATGGACGGAGTCCGGGGGGGCGTGGCTGGGAGGTAGGAGAAAGCATGTTTGTCTTTTCCCTGTATTTCTCTTTATATAAAGACTAATGATTAATAAGGCCTGTGGATAACTACCTTAACCTTGGAAACCTGTTTTTTTTCATCAGGTTGCGAGCGTTTTTGGCTGTGCAAGAACTCTGTGTGGGAAAAGAGCCGAAGTTGGACAAGATTTCGGACCCGACCGAAAACCCCCGCTTGTTCAACTCGCCTCCACACAATGTGCACAACCCGCCGCCTTAGGAGTTATCCACAGCCCTGTTCTGCCGAACCGGGTCGGGAAGCGGCACTTTTACCCCGAAAAAACACCCCTTGCCTACCCAGGTTTTCGCCCCTTTCCAGGCCCGTAAAGGCCCCTGGAGGCGCTGCTGGAAGCGGCTATGTGAGGGGTGGCGTCCCGACGCGGTTGACGTTGGGCTGAACAAAAAGTGAGCAGATTTCCGCCGTAGAATCCGCCCATGGCACGACAACTCAGAATCAAGAAACCGGCCTGGGCGACCTGGCTGAGAGGCCGTTTGCTGGCCGACAATCTGCCCGCGACCTTGTGCGCGGCCGCGCTGATGGGATTGGCCGGCGCGCTGGCGACCGTGATCTTTCGGGAGCTGTTGGGCTGGATACAGATGTTGCTGGGCGGGGTCGATTCGCCGCACGGCATGGTGTCGCTGGCGCGCGGGCTGGCGTCCTGGGAGCGTTTCCTGCTGCCGGCGGCCGGAGGCGCGATCGCCGGGCTGATCCTGCAGGCCGCCGCCAGGCGCCTGCCGCCCCGGGGCGCCGCCGACTACATGGAAGCCATTGCCATCGGCCGCGGCGTGATCGGCTTTCGCCAGACCGTGGCGCGCAGCATTTCTTCTTTGTTTTCAATCGGTTCGGGGGCGTCGATCGGCCGTGAAGGGCCGATGGTGCAGCTGGCGGCGATGTTCTCGTCGCTGTCGGGCCGCTACCTGGTCTTGCCGCCCCGGCATCTGCGGCTGCTGGTGGCCTGCGGCGCCACCGCCGGGATCACCGCTGCCTACAACGCGCCGATCGCGGGCGCGCTGTTCATTTCCGAGATCGTCTACGGCGCCATCTCGTCGGCCACGCTGGTGCCCCTGGTGGTGTCATCGGTGGTCGCCAATATCGTGACGCGCCAGATCCTGCACTACGACGCGGTCTTTCACATGCCGCCGTTCGAATTCGTGTCGGGTTGGGAAGTCGTCAATTACCTGGGGCTGGGCCTGATCGCCGGGATGGTGGCGCCGCAATTCCTGCGGTTTCTCGATGGGTCGAAGGCGCTTTTTCGCCGCCTGACCCTGCCGTTGTGGGCCAAGATGGCGCTGGGCGGACTGGTGGTCGGCGCCCTGTCGGTGTTCAAACCCGAGGTCTGGGGCAACGGCTACAGCGTGGTCAACAGCATGTTGCACACGGAATGGGCCTGGCAGGCAGTGGCGGCGATCCTGCTGTTCAAGATCGTGGCCACCGGCGCCAGCGTCGGCTCCGGCGCGATCGGCGGCGTGTTCACGCCAACCCTGTTCGTGGGCGCGGCGGTCGGGGCGCTGTACGGCTCCGGCCTGCATGCGTTGTTTCCCGCTGGCGACCTGTCTGCGGTGTCGAGCTACGCGGTGGTCGGCATGGGGGCGCTGCTGGCGGCCACGACCTATGCGCCGCTGATGTCGATCTTGATGATCTTCGAGATGACGTTGAGCTATGAGGTGATGTTGCCGCTGATGCTGGCGTGCATCACCGGCTTCGTGATCGCGCAACGCATCCGGCCGGATTCGGTGTATGCGAAATCGCTGGCCAGCAATCGCATTGCGCGCGAGACCTTGAAGGCGGCGCCGGTGCTGCCAGGAAAGAAGCCGAGTGATGCCTGATTCGCGTGTTTTTTATGAAAAGTCCCATGAAAATAGGTGTGAGCAAAAGCTCATATATTTTTTGGAATGGATGTTGATGAATGAGAGCGGAGGGAGATGGGCGCTGGATTCCTTCGTTCTGCCGGTCGTCATTGACGTCGAAATCGGTGGCCTTGACGAGCGACGTCAACCTGTCGTGGCGAAACGGCCGTGGATGGATTTGCAGTCGCCAGCGGCGTGGGGTTTTTTAAATAAGTGAGCTATTGCTCATTTATTTCGAGCTGATCAATCCAGGCGCTTGGCCATGAATACGCGCTTCAGGCCGATCTCTTCGGCGCGATGCGTTTCGACATAGCCATAGCGCTGATAGATGGCGATGTTCTCGCTCATCGCTTCCTGGGTATAGAGCCGGATGCGGCGATACCCGGCCTGCCGCGCCGCGATTTCCGCCCATTGCATCAACGCGCGGCCATAGCCGCGCCCTTGCGCGCCAGGCGACACCGCCACATTGTCGAGCAACAGGCAATCCGCTTCGCGCACCAGGACCAGCACGGCCTGGATGCCGGTCTCGTCTTCCAGCACCTGCGTCTGACCCTGCGCGATGCGCATGCGGTAATCGTCGCGCATCGGTCCCGGCGTGGCGCCGATGCGCGCCACGTAATGACGGTAGGCGTCGTGGACGATGCGTTCGACCGCCGCCAGGTCATCGACCGTCGCCGGGCGGATCCGGTGAGGCGTACTGGCTGAGGCGGCCATGAGCGCTATTTCCCGATGCAGAAGCTTGAGAAGATCTCGCCCAGCAAATCGTCGCTGGTGAACTTTCCGGTGATGCTCGACAGGCTGTCATGCGCCAGCCGTAGTTCCTCGGCGAACAGGTCCAGCACGCGGTCGTCCTGTTCGGCGTGCTCGGCCGCCAGCGCCAGGTGGTCGGCGGCCTCCTGTAGCGCGTGCAGATGGCGCTCGCGCGCCAGCCAGGGCGACTCGGCGCCGGGATTCCAGCCGGCGATGCGCAGCAGTTCGGCCCGCAACGCGTCCAGGCCGGCGCCGCGCTTGGCGGAAATGCCCAGTTCGTCGGGACCGGCGACAAACGCTGTGGATAACAGGTCCACCTTGTTGAAAACCTTCAATACCGGCGTGCGCGGCGGCAGGCGCGCGGTGATCTGCGCGTCCAGTTCGTCGCCCGGCTGGGTGGCGTCTTGCAGGTGCAGGATGACGTCGGCGCGTTCGATTTCCTGCCAGCTGCGGGCGATGCCGATGCTCTCCACCGTGTCTTCGGTTTCGCGCAGGCCGGCGGTGTCGACGATGTGCAGCGGCACGCCGTCGATATGGATCTGCTGCACCACTTTGTCGCGCGTGGTGCCGGCGATCGGCGTGACGATGGCGACGTCGTCGCCGGCCAGCGCGTTCAGCAGGCTGGATTTGCCGACGTTGGGCTGGCCCGCCAGCACCACATGCAGACCTTCGCGCAGGATCACGCCCTGGCGCGCCTGGGCGATGAGATGACCGAGGTCGCCGGCCAGCTTTTCCAGCGTGGGGCGCGCCTGGTATTTCTCAAGGAAGTCGATTTCCTCTTCGGGAAAATCGAGCGTGGCCTCGACCAGCATGCGCAGGTGAATGATGCGGTCGGACAGGTCGTTGACGCGCGCCGAGAAGTCGCCCGACAGCGAGGCCATGGCGCCGCGCGCGGCCGCCACCGAAGAGGCCTCGATCAGGTCGGCGACCGCTTCGGCCTGCGCCAGATCCATGCGGTCATTGAGGAACGCGCGGCGGGTGAACTCACCCGGCTCGGCCAGCCGCAGCCCGAGGTCGCGGCCCGCCGCCAGGCAGCTGTCGAGCACGCGTCGCAGCACCGCGGGGCCGCCGTGGCCTTGCAGTTCGAGCACGTCTTCGCCGGTGTAGGAATGCGGTCCCTTGAAGTACAGCGCGATGCCTTCGTCGAGCAGCTCGCCATCGACCGCCTTGAACGGCAGATAGTGCGCATGGCGGGGCGTGAGTTCGCGCTGGAACAGGCGACGCACCAATTCGGACAGGTCCGCACCAGAAACGCGCACGACGCCGATGCCGCCTCTTCCGGGGGCGGTGGCAATGGCGGCAATAGGGGCATGGACGGACATATCGGGGACAACGCGAGGCAAGGACAATAGGGGAATATAACTGTTGCGCGGGGCCTTGTTTGCTGGTTAAGGTGCGCCAGAGGTTTAAAACCCGAAACATCCCTGGGAGATCATGATGGCATCTCGGTTTTCGCGTGCGTTGGCCTGTGGTTCGGTAGCGGTTCTATTGGCCTTCGGCACCCTCAATTCGGCGCTGGCGCGCGATCTGGTGATCGGGCTGAAGACCGAGCCATCGTCGATGGATCCGCAGTATCACGCGCTGACGCCGAACACCCAGATATCCCAGACCATCTTCGACACGCTGGTGGCCACCGACGCGCAGCTCAAGCCGGTGCCCGCGCTGGCCGAATCCTGGACCGTCGACGGCAAGGTGTGGACCTTCAAGCTGCGGCCAGGCGTCAAATTCTCCGATGGGTCGCCGTTCACCGCCGAAGACGTGGTCTTCACCTATGACCGCGTGCCCAAGGTGCCGAACAGCCCGTCGCCGTTCACGCTCTACCTGGGTTCGGTGGCCAAGGCCGAAGCGGTGGATCCGATGACCCTGCGCATCACCACCAAGGAAGTGGCGCCGAACCTGCTGGTGAACCTGGCGCAACTGCCCATCATGTCGAAGAAGGCCGCCTCCGGCCCCGCGGCCGAAGGCAAGACCACCACCGAATTGAACAGCGGCGACGGCCTCATCGGCACCGGTCCCTACAAGTTCGTCTCGTGGAAGCGCGGCGCCGAATTCGTGCTGGCGCGCAATGAAAACTACTGGGGCAAGAAGCCCGTGTGGGACAAGGTGATCTATCGCCCGATCAGCAATGCCGCGGCGCGTGTGGCCGCCCTGCTGGCCGGCGATGTCGACATGATCGAGGATCCCCCGACCGATGACCTGCCCAAGCTCAAGGGCGACAAGAAGCTGTACGTCGAAGAGACGCCGTCGGTGCGCGTGGTGTACGTGGCGCTGGACCAGTACGCCGAGCCCTCGCCCGGCATCCAGGGCACCGACAAGAATCCGTTGAAAGACAAGCGCGTGCGCGAAGCGCTGTCGCTGGCGATCAACCGCGATGCGCTGGTCGAGCGCGTGATGGGGGGCGTGGCGCTGCCCGCCGGCAATCTGCTGCCCTACCCCATGTTCGGTTCCAGCAAGGAACATTCCAAGGCGCCCAAGGCCGATGTCGAAAAGGCCAAGGCGCTGCTGAAGGAAGCCGGCTATCCCAACGGTTTCTCGATCACGCTGGGCTCGCCCTCGGGCCGCTACGTCAACGACTCCAAGGTGGCGCAGGCGATCGCCTCGATGTGGACCCGCGTGGGCGTGAAGACCAGCGTCGACGCCATGGCGCCGCCGGTGTTCTTCAAGAACCGCGACAGCTATGCATTCTCGGCCTATCTGGCCGGCTGGTCGGTGACCAGCGGCGAGATGTCGAACGCGCTGACTTCGCTCCTGGTGACGCGCAATCCGGAAGCCGGCCTGGGCACCACCAACCGCAGCCGCTACTCGAATCCCAAGATGGACGAGTTGGTCAAGGAAGCCTCGTCCACCATGGATGACGCCAAGCGCGCCGAGCTGCTGTCCAAGGCCAGCAACATCGCCATGGACGACTTCGCGATGCTGCCGGTGCACTTCGAGCTGTCGGTGTGGGCGATGAAGAACGACATCCGCTACCAGGGCCGTCCCGACCAGGTCACGCTGGCGCAGTTCGCAACGCTGAAGAAGTAATGCGCGCAGCGGGCGGTATGACGTGCTAGCGACAATCGTACGAAGACTGCTGCAAACCATCGTCGTCATGCTGGTCATGTCGGCGCTGGTCTTCGCCGGCATCTACATGGTCGGCGATCCGGTATCGATGCTGGCCAGTCCGGAGGCCACCGAGGCGCAGCGCGCCGCCATCCGCGCCTCGCTTGGCCTGGACCTGCCGCTGTGGCGGCAGTACCTGATCTTCATGGGCCAGGCGGTGCGCGGCGATTTCGGCAACAGCTTCCTGACCGGCGAGCCGGCCATGCGCCTGATCCTGGAGCGCATGCCGGCCACCGTCGAGCTGGCCTGTGTGGCCATGCTGCTGTCGGTGCTGATCGGGGTGCCGCTGGGCATCATCGCGGGCCTCAAGCCCAAGGCGGCCGGCTCGCGCGCCATCATGACCGGATCGGTGCTGGGCTTCTCGCTGCCCAATTTCTGGGTGGGCCTGATGCTCATCATGGTGTTCGCGGTGATGCTGGGCTGGGTGCCGGCCGGCGGCCGCGGCCAGACCGTCAGCATCGGTTCGCTGCAGCTGAGCGTGCTGACGCTGGATGGCTGGCTGAGCCTGGCGCTGCCGGCCGCCACCATCGCCTTCGCCAAGTGCGCCATGATCATCCGCGTGACGCGCGCCGCCACGCGCGAGGCGCTGCCGATGGACTACATCAAGTTCGCGCGCGCCAAGGGGCTTTCGGAAAAGCGCGTGCTGGGCGTGCACCTGCTCAAGAACATCCTGATCCCGGTGGTCACCGTGGCGGGCCTGGAGTTCGGCCAGGTGATGGCCTTCGCGGTGGTGACCGAGACGGTGTTCTCGTGGCCCGGCATGGGCAAGCTGCTGATCGACTCCATCATCAACCTGGACCGGCCGGTGGTGGTGGCGTACCTGCTGCTGATCGTGTTCTTCCTTGTGATGCTGAACCTCGTGGTGGACATCATCTATACGGTGCTGGATCCCCGCGTACGCCTGGATAGCCGCCGATGACCGCCCCCGTGACTGCTGCCGTACCCGCCGCCGCCAGGGAACAGACGCCGTGGCGCCGTTTCGTGGGCGATTTCTTCGCCAGCAAGCTGGCCACGCTGGGCCTGGTGATGCTGGTGCTGATCGTGGGCGCCGCCTTGCTGGCGCCGTGGATCGCGCCGCAGAATCCGTATGACCTGGCGACGCTGGACATCATGGATTCCAAGCTCAAGCCCGGCAGCGAAAGCGGCGACGGCAGCATGCATTACTGGCTGGGCACCGATGGCCAGGCGCGCGACCTGTTGTCGGCGATCCTGTACGGCATGCGCACCAGCCTGCTGGTGGCCACCGTGTCGGTGCTGGCCGCCTTCGGCATCGGCGCCACGGTGGGGCTGATCGCGGCGTACTTCGGCGGGCGCATCGACGCGCTGCTGATGCGCATTGTGGATATCCAGTTGTCGTTCCCGGCGATCCTGGTGGCGTTGATGCTGCTGGCGATCCTGGGCAAGGGTGTGGATAAGGTGATCATCGCGCTGATCGTGGTGCAGTGGGCCTATTTCGCCCGCGCCGCGCGCGGCGCCGCATTGGTCGAACGCGGCAAGGAATACGTCGAGGCGGCGCGCTGCATGTCGCTGTCGTGGGGGCGGGTACTGTTCCGCCACGTGCTGCCCAACTGCATGCCGCCGCTGATCGTGATCGCCACCATCGACCTGGCACACGCCATCGCGCTGGAAGCCACGCTGTCGTTCCTGGGCGTGGGCGTGCCGGTGACCGAGCCGTCGCTGGGCATGCTGATCTACAACGGCTTCGAGTACCTGCTGTCGGGCCAGTACTGGATCTCGTTCTTCCCCGGCATCGCGCTGGCGCTGGCCATCATCGCCATCAACCTGGTGGGCGACCACCTGCGCGATGTGCTCAACCCGCGCCACGCGAATTGAGGGCGGACGCGATGCAGATACAAGCTGTGGAAAAGTCGCCGGTCCTCGATGTGCGCGGACTGAAGACGCATTTCTTCACCCGTAACGGCGTGGTCAAGGCGGTCGATGGCGTCGACCTGACGCTGGCCGAGGGCGAGATCCTGGGGCTGGTGGGTGAATCCGGGTCGGGCAAGAGCATCACCGGCTTCTCGCTGATGGGCCTGCTGGACGAGCCCGGCCGCATCGTCGAGGGCGAACTGCGCCTGAACGGCGAGGACCTGCGCGGCGCGTCGCCGGCGCGCTGGCGGCAACTGCGGGGCCAGGAGATCGCTATGATCTTCCAGGACCCGATGATGACGCTGAACCCGGTGCTGCGCGTCGATACGCAGATGATCGAAGCGGTGCAGGCGCACCACAAGGTATCGCGCGAACAGGCGCGTGAGCGCGCCCTGCAGACGCTGACGATGGTCGGCATTCCGTCGCCGCAGGAACGCCTGCGCACCTATCCGCACCAGTTGTCCGGCGGCATGCGGCAACGCGTGGCGATCGCGATCGCGCTGCTGAATTCACCGCGCGTCATCATTGCCGACGAGCCCACCACGGCGCTGGACGTGACCATCCAGGGGCAGATCCTGTTCGAAGTGCAGAAGCTGTGCCGCGAGACCGGCACCGGCCTGGTGTGGATCACGCACGACCTGGCGGTGGTGGCGGGCCTGGCCGACCGCGTGTCGGTGATGTACGCCGGCCGCGTGGTCGAGACCGGCAGCACGCGCGACGTCATCAGCCATCCGATGCATCCCTACACGCACGGCCTGATCGCCTCGATTCCGACGCCGGAATCGCGCGGCCGGCCGCTGGTGCCGATTCCCGGCATGACGCCGTCGTTGCTGAACCTGCCGCAGGGCTGTGCGTTCCGCGGGCGTTGCCCGCGTGCCAGCGAGGCCTGTCTGACCGAACCGCAGCCCGTGGAAGTGCGCCCGTCGCAATGGGTGCGTTGCTGGCATGCCGGCGCGCCGGAGGTCCAATGAACGCCGCCGATCGCAACGCCGCCCCCATCCTGTCGCTGCGCGGCGTGGAGCTGCGCTTCACGCAACACGTGGACCTGGCCGGCCGCATCGCCAACCTGCTGGGCGCGGGTTTGAAGACGCAGGTGGTGCACGCCGTGGCCGGCGTGGACCTGGACGTGCAGCCGGGCGAGGTCATCGGCATTGTCGGCGAATCCGGCTGCGGCAAATCGACGCTGGGTCGCATCGTCTCGGGCATCCTGCCGCCCTCTTCCGGTGAGGTGCACTACCAGGGCCAGGCGGTGAAGGCCATGGCGGGCCCGCAGCGGCGCGCCTACGAGCTGGGCGTGCAGATGATCTTCCAGGACCCTTACGCCTCACTAAATCCGCGCATGCGGGTGCGCGAGATCATCGGCGAGGCGCCGGTGGCGCACGGCCTGATCCGCGCGCGCGACAAGGCCGAGTATGTCGCCGGCCTGATGCGCCAGGTGGGGCTCGACCCGGCCTTCGCGCAGCGCTATCCGCACCAGTTCTCGGGCGGCCAGCGCCAGCGCATCGGCATCGCGCGGGCCCTGGCGCTGAAACCCTCGGTGATCGTGTGCGACGAGGCCGTGGCGGCGCTGGACGTGTCGATCCAGGCGCAGGTGCTGAACCTGTTCGAGCAACTGCGCGACGAGCTGGATCTGACGTATCTGTTCATCAGCCACAACCTGAGCGTGGTCAGCCACATCTCGGATCGCGTGGCCATCATGTACCTGGGCCGCGTGGTCGAGCTGGCGCCGACCGACACCGTGTTCCAGCGTGCCAACCATCCGTACACGCAGGCGCTGCTCAAGGAGTTGCCGACGCTCACGCCGGGGCGCCGCAGCTACCAGCCGATCAAGGGCGAGCTGCCGTCGCCGCTGGATCCGCCGGGCGGCTGCGCCTTCCATCCGCGTTGTCCCCAGGCGATGCCGCGCTGCAAGACCGAACGGCCGCTGCTGCGCGAGGTGGCGCCGATGCAGTTCAGCGCCTGTCACCTGAACGACGCGGCCTGACGCCAATCCGTAACAACGCTGGACGCGGTCGGCGACGGGCGCGAGAATTTTCCGATACGCTGTCATACGACATCCTTTCTCTCGTTTGCGTCCTGTCCTTTCCGCCCTATTCTCTTCCGCCTATCCACCGCCATGAAAACCTTAGCCGAAATCGAACGCGCCCACGGTGAACTGACCGAACTGCGCCGTGACATCCACGCCCATCCCGAACTGGCCTTCCAGGAAACGCGCACCTCCAACCTGGTGGCCGAGCGCCTGCGGCAATGGGGGCTGGAAGTCCACACCGGGCTGGGGAAAACCGGCGTGGTCGGCGTCCTGCGCGGCGGCAGCGGCGGCAAGACCATCGGCCTGCGCGCCGACATGGACGCGCTGCCCATGCCCGAGCACAACCGCTTCGCGCACAAGTCCACCATCAGCGGCCGCATGCACGGCTGTGGCCACGATGGCCACACCACGATGCTGCTGGGTGCGGCGCAATACCTGTCCACGCATCGCGATTTCGACGGCACCGTGGTGTTCATCTTCCAGCCGGCCGAGGAAGGCGGCAACGCCGGCGCGCGCGCCATGATGCAGGACGGCCTGTTCGACAAATTCCCCTGTGACGCGGTGTTCGGCATTCACAACATGCCCGGCATGCCGGTCAACCAGTTCGGCTTTCGCGCCGGTCCCACCATGGCGTCGAGCAACCGCTGGGACATCGTCATCAAGGGCGTGGGCGGCCACGCCGCGCAGCCGCATGCGTCGGTCGACCCGATCATTGTCGCGGCCGACATGGTGCACGCGCTGCAGACGGTCATCTCGCGCAGCAAGAATCCGCTGGAGCAGGCGGTGCTGTCGATCACGCAGATCCACGCCGGCGACGCCTACAACGTGATTCCCGGCGAAGCGGTGCTGCGGGGCACGGTGCGCACCTATTCGGTCGAAGTGCTCGACAAGATCGAGGAAGACATGCGCCGCATCGCCACCACGCTGCCGCAGGTGTATGGCGGCACCGGCACGCTGGACTTCGTGCGCGCCTACCCGCCGCTGGTGAACTGGGACAAGGAAACCGCGTTTGCCGCGCAGGTGGCCGAGGACACCTTCGGCGCCGAGAACGTGGTGCGCGACATGCCGCCCTTCATGGGCGCAGAGGACTTCTCGTTCTTCCTGGAAGCCCTGCCCGGCACCTATCTGTTCCTGGGCAACGGCGACGGCGACCATCGCATGGAGAGCTATCACGGCATGGGGCCGTGCCAGCTGCACAATCCGAACTACGACTTCAACGACGCGCTGCTGCCGGTGGGGGCGACGTATTGGGTCAAGCTGGTCGAGGCCTATCTGCCCAAGCACAATTAAGGGCGCCGCCGCGCTTCAGGCATTGCGGTTATTTGCTTATGCGCGATGCCACCCCAAGCCGCCCGGTTCTCCGGGCGGTTTTTCTATATGACGCCAGGCTTTGTTCAAACGCCGATAACTTCGTTTGAGATACAAGGCGCGCTTTCCATAATCGGTCATTCCTGATCCATCCGCGGATGGACCGCAGCGCCGGCGGCAACGCCGCCACGCCAACCGGAGTGACCGATGTCCCAGAGCAACGCCGTGCAGCGCGAAGAGGCCGCCCCTGTCCCGCCGCCCCCGGCCGCGCAGGCGTTCGAGCTGCGGCCGCTGCCGGGCCCGGTGGGCGCCGAACTGATCGGCCTGGACCTGGGCCGCGAGCTGTCGCCTGCCGACTTCAAGCGCGTGCACCAGGCGCACCTGGACCACCATCTGCTGGTGTTCCGCGACCAGCGCATCACGCCGCGGCAGCACATCGACTTCAGCCGCCGCTTCGGGCCGCTGATGATCCACGTGCTGCACCAGTTCCACCTGGCCAATCATCCCGAGATCCTGATCGTCTCCAACATCGTCGAGAACGGCCAGCCGGTCGGCCTGGGCGATGCGGGCAAGTACTGGCATTCGGACATCTCGTACAAGGAACTGCCCAGCCTGGGCTCGCTGCTGCACGCGCAGGAATTGCCGGCGCAAGGCGGCGACACGCTGTTCGCCAACATGCACCTGGCCTATGACACCCTGCCCGCCGCATTGCGCAACGCCGTCGAGGGCAAGCGCGCGGTGCATTCGTACCTGGCCAAGTACGGCCAGCTGCAGAAGGAAGGCAACTGGCGGCCCAACCTGAGCGCGCAACAGGTGGCGCAGGTGCAGGCGGTATCGCATCCGGTGGTGCGCACCCATCCCGAGAATGGCCGCCGCGCCCTGTTCGTGAGCGAAGGCTTCACCACCCACATCGAAGGCCTGCCGGAAGACGAGAGCCGGCAATTGCTGGACGAACTGTTCGCGCACAGCGTGCGGCCCGAACACATCTACCGTCACCGCTGGCAGCCGCACGATCTGGTGTTCTGGGACAACCGCTCGCTGATCCACCTGGCCGGCGGTACGCCGGATCATCTGCGCCGCAAGCTGTACCGCACGACCATCGAAGGCGACGTGCCGTTCTAGGCCGGCCCGCGACTTATCCACAAGGAACGCCATGCGTCTGTCTTCTCAACTGCGCGAACGATTGATCCGCACCGTCACGGCGGCGGGCGTGGCATTGGCACTGGCCGTGGTGGCCCTGGCCTCGCCCACGCCCGCGCTGGCCGCCCCGTCCATCGACAGCGTCCGCGCGGACCTGTGGATATCCCAGCATCCCTAAAATAGTCCGGTACGCATCGACCGCGCCTTCGGCATCCCACGGATGCGCGCGGTTGCGCCTATCGGACTCGACATGCTGGCAACCTCTTCCATTGAACTCATCGGCAACACCCCCCTGATCACGTTGAGCCGGGCGCACGACGGTCCCGGCCGAATCGTGGCCAAGGCCGAATTCCTGCAACCGGGCGGCAGCGTCAAGGATCGCGCCGCCAAGGCCATCCTGCTGGCCGCGCGCGCCGACGGCCGCCTGGCGCCCGGCATGCCGGTGGTGGAGATGACCAGCGGCAACATGGGGGCGGGCCTGGCCGTGGCCTGCGCCGCGCTGGGGCATCCGCTGGTGGTCACCATGTCGGCGGGCAACAGCCCGGCCCGCGCCCGCATGCTGGAAGGACTGGGCGCCGAGGTGGTGCTGGTGCCGCAGGTCGATGGCGCCCCCGGGCAGGTCACCGGCGCCGACGTCCAGGCGGCGGCCGAGGTGGCGGCGGCTTTGGCGCGCGAACGCGGCGGCTTCTACGTCGACCAGTTCAACGCCGTCGAATGCATGGCCGCGCACGAAAGCGGCACCGGCCGCGAAATCCTGCAACAGCTTGGCGCGCCCGTGGATGGCTGGGTCGCGGCCGTCGGCACCGGCTGCACCTTCATGGGCGTGGCGCGCGCGCTCAAGGCGGCCAGCGCCGCCACCGTTTGCGCGGCGGTCGAGCCGCTGGGCTGCGAAGTGCTGGCCGGCGCGCCGGTGACCAAGGCGCGCCACTTGATCCAGGGCACCAGCTATGGCGCGGTGCCGCCGCACTGGGATCCGTCCCTGATGGACCTGAGCATTGCGGTCACCGACGACGAGGCGCAGGAATGGCGGCGCCTGCTGGCCGTGCGCGAGGGCCTGTACGTGGGTTATTCCGCCGCCGCCAATGTATGCGCGGCCGCCAGGCTGTT
Organism: Achromobacter ruhlandii; assembly: GCF_902859695.1. Classification (GTDB taxonomy): domain Bacteria; phylum Pseudomonadota; class Gammaproteobacteria; order Burkholderiales; family Burkholderiaceae_B; genus Achromobacter; species Achromobacter ruhlandii. The sequence goes on along the minus strand of NZ_CADIJL010000003.1, from coordinate 10,410 downwards.
GCGCTCGGGCCGGCTGCGTGCGGACGCGACGGTGGCCACGGTGCTGTGCGATACGGGCCTGAAATACTAGCAAGCGGGTTTTCCACAGCATGCCCGGGCAAGACTATCCACAGCGCCTGTGAAAATCCTGTGGATTGCCTGTGAATTGGCTGTGGACAAATGGGGATAACTTTTTTCGGCCCTGCTGTGGAAAAGTCGCTTGCGGCGGTTTCCGGAGCAAAGCGCAGGCGAAGAATGCGGACGCGGCCACGGGAACAAGCCGTGAAGGCCGGCGAAAAGCGCTCGACAGACAAAGAAAACGGGCGACCCGCGGGCCGCCCGATGTGTATTGCACGGCGTGTCGGCCGCGCGTGGACGCGGCCCTTACCGCCTTACAGCTTCAGCCCCAGCGCCTTGGCCACGCCCGCCGCGTAGGCCGGATCGGCCTTGCGGAAGTGTTCCAGCTGGCGGCGCTGGATTTCCTCGGGCACGCCGGCCATGTGGCGGCCGATGTTGCCGAACAGCAGTTCCTGCTGCGCCGGCGTCATCAGGCGGAACAGCGCGCCCGGCTGCGAGTAGTAGTCGTCATCGACGCGGTGGTTCCAGCGCGCGGCGGCCTGGCCGTCCAGCGGCAGCGGCGGTTCGCCGGCCGACGGGGTTTCCTTCCATTCACCGGCGCTGTTGGGTTCGTAGTTGAGCGTGCCGCCGGCATTGCCGTCGACCCGGCCCGCGCCGTCGCGGTGATAGCTGTGGAACGGGCAGCGCGGGGCGTTCACCGGGATCTGGTGATGGTTGATGCCCAGGCGGTAGCGGTGCGTGTCACCGTAGGAGAACAGGCGGCCCTGCAGCATCTTGTCCGGCGAGAAGTCGATGCCGGGCACCACGTTGGCGGGCGTGAAGGCGGCCTGCTCGACCTCGGCGAAGTAGTTCTCCGGGTTCTTGTTCAGTTCCAGCACGCCCACTTCGATCAGCGGGTAATCGCCGTGCGGCCACACCTTGGTCAGATCGAACGGATTGATGTGATAGGTCTCGGCTTCGGCCGCGGGCATGATCTGCACCTTCAGCGTCCACTTCGGGAAGTTGCCCTGCTCGATGTTGTCGAACAGGTCGCGCTGCGAGCTCTCGCGATCGTGGGCCACGACCTGCGCGGCTTCCTCGTCAGTCAGACAGGCGATGCCCTGCTGCGACTTGAAGTGGAATTTCACGTAGAAGCGTTCCCCTTCGGCATTGACGAAGCTGAAGGTGTGCGAGCCGAAGCCATGCTGCTGGCGCAGGTTGGCCGGAATGCCGCGGTCGCTCATCAGGATGGTGACCTGGTGCAGCGATTCGGGGCTGAGCGACCAGAAATCCCAGGCCGCCGTGGCGCTGCGCAGGTTGGTCTTGGGATCGCGCTTCTGGGTGTGGATGAAGTCGGGGAACTTGAGCGGGTCGCGGATGAAGAACACCGGGGTGTTGTTGCCGACCAGGTCCCAGTTGCCTTCGTCGGTGTAGAACTTGATGGCGAAGCCGCGCACGTCGCGCTCGGCGTCGGCGGCGCCGCGTTCGCCGGCCACGGTCGAAAAACGCAGGAACAACGGAGTCTGCTTGCCGACCTTGGAGAAGATGCTGGCGCGGGTGTACTTGGTGATGTCGTGGGTGACGGTGAAGGTGCCGTAGGCGCCCGAGCCCTTGGCGTGCACCACGCGTTCGGGGATGCGTTCACGGTCGAAATGGGCGAGCTTTTCTATCAGCCAGAAGTCCTGCAACAGCGCCGGGCCGCGCGGACCGGCGGTCAGGGTGTTGGTGTTGTCGGCCACCGGGGCGCCCGAGGCGGTGGTCAGATGCTTCTTGTCGGTCATGGACACACTCCCTACGTAATTCCTGGAATGCGCGGCGCCGGGGCCGCGCAGCGTGATCGGATACCGCCCGGGACATTGCCGGCCGGGGGATATCTCCGACACATCATAGGGGTCAATGTTTGCAGTGTGAAGTTGATTGATCTATAAAATTTGATTGAAAATAACTATCACACGCGCGACTTCAGGCGCATCGGCGCCAAACCCCTTGCAACGGGGACGAAAAAAAACCGGCCCCTGGGGGCCGGCTTTTCATGGCGCGAACGGGAATCAGCGGTTGGCCGCGGCTTCCGTCTTGCGCTGCATGGCGCGGGTGATGGACCACTGCTGCGCGATCGACAAGGTGTTGTTGACGCACCAGTAGAGCACCAGGCCGGCCGGGAAGAAGAACATCATCCCGCCGAACACCAGCGGCATGATCATCATGACCTTGGCCTGGACGGGGTCCGGGGGCGTCGGGTTCAGCTTGATCTGCAGGAACATGGTGGCCATCATGATGGCGGGCAGAATGAAGTACGGGTCGCGGATCGACAGGTCGTGCACCCACAGGATCCACGGCGCGCCGCGCATTTCCACGCTGGCCAGCAGCACCCAGTACAGCGAGATGAACACCGGGATCTGCACCACCATCGGCAGGCAGCCGCCCAGCGGATTGATCTTCTCGGTGCGGTACATCTCCATCATGGCCGCGTTGAGCTTCTGCTTGTCGTCGCCGTACTTTTCCTTCAGGGCCTGCAGGCGCGGGGCGACCTGCTTCATGCGGGCCATGGAGCGGTAGCTGGCGGCGGCCAGGGGGTAGAACAGCGCCTTGATCAGCACGGTCAGGGCGACGATGGTCCAGCCCCAGTTGCCCAGGATGGAGTGCAGCCAGGTCATCAGCGTGAACAGCGGCTTGGCGATGATGGTCAGCCAGCCGTAGTCGACCACCAGTTCCAGGCCGGGGGCGAGCGCCGCCATGGCCTTCTGGTCCTGCGGGCCGACCCACAGGTGCGAATCGACGCGGGCGGCGGCGCCCGGGGCGATCTCGCCGACGGCTTCGATGGTGCGGGCGGCGTACAGGTTCTTCTGCACTTCCAGCACTTCGTTGTTGCGCGGCTTGCCTTGCGGCGGCACCCAGGCGGTGGCGAAGTAGTGCTGCACCACGGCGATCCAGCCGTTGTCCGCCTGCTTGATGTAGTTGGCCTTCTTCTTCTCGATGTCGGCGAAGGTCATCTTCTGGAACTTGTCCTGTTCCGAGTAGACGGCAATGCCGGTGAACGTGTGATAGAAGCTGGAGGTATCGGCCGGATCGTTGCCGTCGCGCTCGAGCTGCAGGTACAGCGCCGGCGTCACGGGGGCGGCGCCGACGTTGGCCAGGTCGTGGCGCACGTCGATGTCATAGCGGCCGCGATGCAGCGTGAAGGTCTTGGTGACCTTGACGCCACCCGATTCGGCTTCGAACGCCACCACCAGGCTGTCGCCGGTCAGCTGGCGGTCGGTCGAGACCACGCGGAACGGCGTCTGGTGGGTGGGGAAATTCTGGCCGTTGGCGGCGCCGACCACGCCGGTCTGGGCAACGTAGTTCAGGCCCGCGGAGCGGTCCAGCAGCACGGTGGGCTTGTCGGGCTGGCCGGTGGCCGGGTACTTCAGCAGCTCGGCGCGCACCAGTTGGGCGCCCAGCGTGTCGAAGGTCAGGCGCAGCACGTCGGTGGTGACGACCACTTCTTCCGAGCGCGTCGGCACCGGCGCGGCGGCGCCAGGCACGGCCGAAGGCGCGGCGGCGGCGGTCGCGGGCGGCGCATTGGGCACCGAGGGCGTCGCGTTGTTCGCGGCGGCCGGCGTGCCGTTGGCGGTCGTGCTGGCCGTGGGCGTGGGCGCCCCGAACAACGACGGTTTGCCGTTATGGATCTGCCAGTTGTTCCAAAGGAGCAACAGCGAGAAGGAGAAAATCATCCAGAGGACGGTTCGTCGGATATCCATGGTGCCTACTGAAGTGAATACGGGCCAGCAAAGCCCGCCAGTTTAGCGTCAATCATGCTCAGTGCGGTGGCCATGGGAGCAGCAGGCCCCGCGCTTGGTTCCCTTGTCGGCGGGAACCGGGTCCCAGCCGCCGGGCGACCAGGGGTGGCAGCGGCCAATGCGTCGCAGCATCAGCCAGAAGCCGCGCCAGGGTCCGTGGCGCTCGATCGCCTCGATCGCGTACGCCGAGCAGGTCGGGGTGAAGCGGCATTGCCGGCCGATCCAGGGACTCAGGAAAAACCTGTAGAACCGGATCGGGGCAATGAGGATTGCGGCCCCCACGGAACGCCCGCGCTGCGCGCGGCCTGCCTGCCGGGGGGATGGGCCGTTCATCGCGCGATCCGCTCGAAGTGAGCGTCCGCTTCGGCCCGGGCCGCCTGTTTCAGCGCGGTGAGCGTGGCGGGCGTTACCTTGCTGTGCAGCCGGACGACGTAGTCTTTCGCCGGCAACCCCAGCCGCCGGTGGCGGAACGCCTCGCGGATGACCCGCTTGAGGGCGTTGCGCGTGGTGGCGTGGGCGGCGAAGCGCTTGGCGATCACCAGGCCCAGCCGGGCACAGGGAGCCTGGCCGGGGGGCAGATCGTTGGAAGCGGCGCTCACAACGAAAAACGCCCCTCGGGCCAGACGCCGGCCTTTGAGGGCGGCGGCGAACTCGGAGGGGCGATGCAGCCGCGCCTCCGGCGGAAGCGTGGCGCGCGGCATGGACTGCGGGTCAGGCGTGGGTCAAGTGTCTGCGCGACAGCGAGACTTAGACGGCCAGACGCTTGCGGCCCTTGGCGCGGCGGGCGTTCAGGATGGCGCGGCCAGCGCGGGTCTTCATGCGCACGCGGAAACCATGGGTGCGCTTGCGGCGGGTAACGGAAGGTTGGTAGGTGCGTTTCATGGACGATCCACAAAAAGAACAAAAGTCAGAAGGGACCTGCCCGGAGGGTTCCTGGTCGCAAATCCGGTAGCGGGTATCTAGTAAGCGTTTCGCTGCGAATCCGTATGTGACATTGACATGCACATGCGGATTCGCTGGCAAAGACAGGCTTGTAGACGGGGCTCTGGTCCGGGCAATACCCGGGCGACCTATTCAGCAAGGCACAGTTCCGGGGGCGGGGTAAGTGTAACCATTACCCTATTACCCGTGTGAACCTGGGCCTTCTGCGAAACCTTCTGACAGACAGAATTCGGAAAAGCCCACCATTTCAGCAAGTTTTCCCTGTCTTGTCAAACAGTTAAGGGGGCAGATTGTGCAAGCCCATGCCCTACCCTGTGGATAACCCGTGCCCAGGCAAGGTAGAATCGAGGTTTGAATAAGAGCGACATGAAAGAATTCTGGCAGACCTGCGTCAGTCGTCTTGAGCAGGAACTCCCCCCCCAACAAATCAGCGCGTGGATACGACCGCTGGTCCCGCTTGCGTATGACGAAACGCAGGCGGTGCTGCGCGTTGCCGCCCCCAACCGGTTCAAGCTGGACTGGGTGCGCAAGAACTTCTCCCACCAGATCGAAGCGTTGGCCGCGGAGTGGTTCGAGCGTCCGGTACAGGTCCTGTTCGAATTGCCCACGCAAGGCGCCACCCCGCGCATGCCGGTGGCGCCGGTGCGCGCGCAGCCGCCCGTGCAGACCGCGCCTTCGGCCGCCGCGCCCCTGGGCGGCGCGCCACCGCCAGGCATGCCGGCGCAGCCCGCCGCGCCCGCCCCCGTCGCGACCACCGCGGCGGCCGCGGCCGTGAACGCGGACGCCGCCAACATCGTGTACGAGCGCTCGCGCCTGAACACCGACCTGACGTTCGAGAACTTCGTGACGGGTAAGGCCAACCAGCTGGCGCGCGCCGCCGCGCTGCAGGTGGCCGAGAACCCGGGCACGTCGTACAACCCGCTGTTCCTGTACGGCGGCGTGGGCCTGGGCAAGACCCACCTGATCCACGCCATCGGCAACGCCATGGTGGCGGCGGGCACCGGGGTGCGCGTGCGCTACGTGCATGCCGACCAGTACGTGTCCGACGTGGTCAAGGCGTACCAGCGCAAGGCATTCGATGACTTCAAGCGCTACTACCATTCGCTCGATCTGCTGCTGATCGACGATATCCAGTTCTTCTCCGGCAAGAACCGCACGCAGGAAGAATTCTTCTATGCGTTCGAAGCGATGGTGGCGCAGCGCAAGCAGATCATCATCACCAGCGATACGTATCCGAAGGAACTGTCGGGCATCGACAGCCGCCTGATCTCGCGCTTCGATTCCGGCCTGACGGTCGCGATCGAGCCGCCCGAACTCGAAATGCGCGTGGCGATCCTGCTGCGCAAGGCCGAGTCCGAGGGCGTGCCCATGCCCGAGGAAGTGGCGTTCTTCATCGCCAAGCACCTGCGCAGCAACGTGCGCGAGCTCGAAGGCGCGTTGCGCAAGGTGCTGGCCTATGCCCGATTCCACGGCCGCGACGTGCTCACCGTGGACGTCTGCAAGGAAGCCTTGAAGGATCTGCTGTCCGTGTCCAACGGCCAGATCACCGTCGAGAACATCCAGAAGACGGTGGCGGATTTCTACAAGATCAAGGTGGCCGACATGTATTCGAAACGCCGGCCGGCCAATATCGCTTTGCCGCGCCAGGTCGCCATGTACCTGGCCAAGGAGCTGACCCAGAAAAGCCTGCCGGAAATCGGCGATCTGTTCGGTGGCCGTGACCACACCACCGTGCTGCACGCCGTACGCAAGATTTCCGACGCCCGCGCCAAGCAAGCGGAGCTCAACCATACCCTGCACGTGTTGGAACAAACTCTAAAAGGATGACCATGCAACTCGTACAAACCACACGCGATGCATTGCTGAAACCGCTGTCGACCGTGGCGGGCATCGTCGAAAGACGCCATACCCTGCCCATCCTGGCGAACATCCTGATGCGCAAGGAAGGCAACAAGGTTGCCTTCATTGCGACCGACCTGGAAGTGCAGATCACCACGCACGCCGACTTCGGCGTGGGTCACGACAACGAGTCCACCACGGTGGCGGCGCGCAAGCTGCTGGACATCCTGAAAGCCCTGCCGGACACCGGCGACGTGCGCCTGGCGCTGGCCAGCAACAAGCTGTCGGTGCAGTCGGCCAAGAGCCGCTTCGCGCTGCAGACGCTGGCCGCCAGCGAATTCCCCACCGTGGCCCAGCCCGAGCAGTGGGACGTGTCGCTGACCATGCCGCAACGCACGCTGCGCCACCTGTTCAACATGGTGCACTTCGCCATGGCGCAACAGGACATCCGCTACTACCTGAACGGCATGCTGCTGGTGTTCGAACCGGGCCGCGTGCGCGCGGTCGCCACCGACGGCCACCGCCTGGCGCACTGCTCCACCGAAGCCGACGGCATCAGCGAGCGCCACGAAGTGATCGTGCCGCGCAAGACCGTGCTGGAAATGCAGCGCCTGCTGGAAGACTCCGACGAACCCGTCTCGATCGACGTGGCGCCGGGCCAGATCCGTTTCCGCTTCGGCGACGTCGAGCTGGTGTCCAAGCTGGTCGAAGGCAAGTTCCCCGACTTCACCCGCGTCATCCCGACCAACTACACGCGCCACTTCCTGGTGAACCGCGAAGCCCTGCAGGGCAGCCTGCAGCGCGCCGCCATCCTGACCACCGACAAGTTCAAGGGCGTGCGCCTGCAACTGGCGCAGAACCAGATGAAGATTTCTTCTTCCAACGCCGAGCAGGAAGAGGCGCAGGAAGAAATCGACATCGACTACGGCCACGAGCCGCTGGACGTGGGCTTCAACGTCGGCTATCTGCTCGACGTGCTGTCCAACGTCAAGGTGGACAACATCCAGTGGTCGGTCATGCCCGATGCGAACGCGTCGGCGCTCATCACCCTGCCCGAAGACGACCAGTTCAAGTACGTCGTCATGCCCATGCGGATCTGAGTCCGCGCAGCTGTGGGTTTGTGCCGCCCGCGGGCCCGATGGTCCGCCGGCGGTCCGGCCGCCAGGCCGTTCTTTAAAGCGTTATCGATACAGACATGTCAGATCAGCAGAACACCACTCCCGAGAACGGCGGCTACGGCGCCGACTCGATCAAAATGCTCAAGGGGCTGGAGGCCGTGCGCAAGCGCCCCGGCATGTACATCGGCGACACATCGGACGGCACCGGTCTGCACCACATGGTGTTCGAAGTCGTCGACAACGCCATTGACGAAGCGCTGGCTGGCTATTGCGACGACATCGTCGTCACCATCCACACCGACAACTCGATCTCGGTCACCGACAACGGCCGCGGCATTCCCACGGATATCCACAAGGACGACGAATTCCACCGCAGCGCGGCGGAAATCGTCATGACCGAACTGCACGCCGGCGGCAAGTTCGACCAGAACTCGTACAAGGTGTCCGGCGGCCTGCACGGCGTGGGCGTGTCGTGCGTGAACGCGCTGTCCGAGTGGCTGCGCCTGACCATCCGCCGCAACGGCGAAGTGCACCAGATGGAATTCCGCCAGGGCGAGCGCGTCGCGCCCCTGGCCGTGACCGGCACGACCGACAAGCGCGGCACCGAAGTGCGCTTCCTGGCCGACCCGATCATCTTCACCAACGTCGAATACCACTACGAGATCCTCTCCAAGCGCCTGCGCGAGCTCTCGTTCCTGAACAACGGCGTCAAGATCCGCCTGATCGACCAGCGCCAGGGCAAGGAAGAGAACTTCGCCTTCTCCGGCGGCGTGAAGGGCTTTGTCGAATACATCAACCGCGCCAAGACGGTGCTGCACCCGAACGTGTTCTCGGTCACCACCGAGTCGTCGGCGGGCGGCGTGCCAGTGGGCGTGGAAGTGGCGATGCAGTGGAACGACAGCTACAGCGAAAGCGTGCTGTGCTTCACCAACAACATCCCGCAGCGCGACGGCGGCTCGCACCTGACCGGCCTGCGCGCGGCGATGACCCGCATCATCAACAAGTACATCACCGACAACGAACTGGCCAAGAAGGCCAAGGTCGAGACCTCCGGCGACGACATGCGCGAAGGCCTGGCCTGCGTGCTGTCGGTGAAGGTGCCCGAGCCCAAGTTCAGCAGCCAGACCAAGGACAAGCTGGTCTCGAGCGAAGTGCGTCCGGCGGTCGAAGAGGCCGTGGCCCGCACGCTGGAAACCTGGCTGCTGGAGCATCCGAACGACGCCAAGGCCCTGTGCGGCAAGATCGTCGAAGCCGCCCGCGCGCGCGAAGCGGCCCGCAAGGCGCGCGAAATGACGCGCCGCAAGAGCGTGCTGGAAGGCGCCGGCCTGCCCGGCAAGCTGGCCGACTGCCAGGAAAAGGATCCGGCGCTGTGCGAGCTGTACATCGTCGAGGGCGACTCGGCAGGCGGCTCGGCCAAGCAGGGCCGCGACCGCAAGTTCCAGGCCATCCTGCCGCTGCGCGGCAAGGTGCTGAACGTCGAGAAGGCGCGCTTTGACCGCTTGATCGCCAGCGAGCAGATCGCCACGCTGATCACCGCGCTGGGCACCAGCATCGGCCCGGACTTCAACGTCGACAAGCTGCGCTACCACCGCCTGATCATCATGACCGACGCGGACGTGGACGGCGCGCACATCCGCACGCTGCTGCTGACGCTGCTGTACCGCCAGATGCCCGAGCTGGTGCAGCGCGGCTATGTGTACATCGCCCAGCCGCCGCTCTACAAGGTCAAGGTCGGCCGCGAAGAGCGCTACCTGAAGGATGACCAGGAAGAAGCGCAGTTCATGCTGCAGCTGGCCCTGAAGGATGCCGAGATCATCGCGGGCGGCAACATCATCCGCGGCGATGAGCTCAACGAACTGGCGCGCCAGTACGTGGCCGCCGACGGCGTCATCGCGCGCCTGTCGCGCGTGTTCGACGTGGCCGCGCTGTCGGCCATGGCCGAGGGCGTCGAGATCAATCTGGACACGGCCGAGGCCGCCGCCGATTCGGCCAAGCGCCTGGCCGATGCCATGCGCGATCCGATCAGCGGCAATGGCGTCGAAGTCGTGCCCGAATTCGATGCGGCCACCGAACGCCATCGCCTGTCGATCCAGCGCATGCATCACGGCAACGTGCGCGTCAGCATCATCGACGCCGACTTCATTGGCGGTTCGGATTACGCCATCCTGTCCAAGGCCGCCAAGAGTTTCTCCGGCAAGGTCGGCCCGCAGTCGCTGGTCGCCCGGGGCGAAGGCGACAAGCGCAAGGAGCAAAGCGTCTCCGACTTCCGCGAGGCCATGCAGTGGCTGCGCGGCGAAGCCGAACGCGGCATCTCCAAGCAGCGCTACAAGGGCCTGGGCGAAATGAACCCCGATCAGTTGTGGGAAACCACCATGGACCCGAAGGTGCGCCGCCTGCTGCGCGTGCAGATCGAGGACGCCATCGCGGCCGACGAGGTCTTCACCACGCTGATGGGCGACGACGTGGAGCCGCGCCGCAACTTCATCGAGGCGCATGCGCTGTCGGCGGGGAATATCGACGTTTGATCGCGCAGGGTTGCCCGCAAGCCCTACCGGGCTTCGCGGCATGCATGAAAAAGGGGCTGCCTTGTGAACTGCACCCCAAAAGTTGGACATCAATCCAATCTTTGGGGTGTTTTTCATGACGAAGTACGATGAGCAATTCAAACTCAAGGCAGTCAGACGATACTTGTCAGGCGG